>CAWJEH010000037.1:0-123256 GCA_963841675.1 Terriglobia bacterium | reverse complement strand
GAAGAGCTTGCTCCAGGTGAAAGATGGACTCGTCGAGCTTGCCTTGCTCTAGGTAAACGCTGCCCAAGCGAAACTGTGCCAGGCCGTGGTAGGGATTGCTTTCAATCTCGGCCTTCAACCAGTGCACGGCTTCGTCGTACTTGCTCATTTTTCTGTATACGTTGCCGATGTCGTAACGGATGCCAGCGAGATCCGGACGCTTGGCGAGAGCAGCCTGATATTCGCTAATAGCCTGTTCGTACTCTGTACGCTCTTCGTGCTGTTTACCGAGCAGTTCGTGGACACCATAGAAATCGGGATTGATTTGCATCATTTGGTTCAGCGTGAGCTCAGCTTGCCTCTTGTAATCGCGCCCCAGTAGATGTAGGGCATCAATATTGGAAGAATCGGAAGCGAGTATTTTTTGGAGGCACTCTTCCGCGAGGCCCTCGTCACCGGCTTCAATGTAGGAGCGAATCAGTAGCATTTCCAGTACCGGATTCCGGCTGTGCGTGCCGGCTCGGGAGAGAAAGCTTCCGCCTTTTTAAATTGCCCTTGGCGGAAAAGAGTAAGTCCTTGAGCCAGATCAACGGCGGATGCTGAAGGATGATGGTTCGGCGCCGTCATTTTCGCTTCGGCAATGAGCTGAGCGGCTTTCGAATCAGTCCCTTTCAGATGCCTCAGACTTTCAAGAACGGCCGCAGCGCGGGCCGAATCGCCCGCCGACTCGAACAAACTCGCCAGATCGAGATTAGCCCGGGCATCGAAGGCACAAATAGCCAAATCGGATGGTGCTTGCGGCGGAATTTTCTCTGCCACTCCTGCGGATATCCAACTTGCAAAATCCGGTCTAAGCGCAACAGCAGTTCGATATTGTAGTCCGGCCAGATCCTGACGATTTTCTTCGATGAGATGCTCACCCTGCAGTAATGCCACGGCAGCGGACTTCGGTTCCACCCGGCCGAGACGTTCGAAGGCGGCGGCGGACGATTGATCGTAGGCTTTAACCAGGTAATACAATACGTCGGAATCCTTCGGGCGCAGAGCAAGATCGCGACGTAAAGCGTAGATAGCCTGTTCGGGCCGCTGAAGAGCGGAATAGGTTGCGGCTAGCCAGAAACGCGCTTCTGGTTCAGCCATGGCGGCGTTCAGCTCAATGCTTTTCTGGAGAGGGGCGATGGCGAGTTTGAACTGATTGCTTTTGTAATAATCCATTCCGAGAAAAAGATCGGAACCGAATAGCTCGGGATCGAGATCCAGAGCGCGTTTGAATTCGGCTATCGCCTCGGGAAAGAGATTTTGCAGGTGATAGGTAACAGCCAGGCTTTGATGAATGAGGGCATTCTTCGGTTGCTTGCGAAGAATGTCCTGATACTGTCGAGCCGCTTCGGGGTAGTCGTGCGATTGCTCTGCTCTTTGAGCAGCGGCGAGATGCTCGGCGGTCAAGTCGCTCAGATTTGAAGTCTGCGGAGTGGCGGCTATCGAAATCGCAGCGAGGAATACAAAAAGCAAGCAAGGAATCACTATCTGCCGACCGGACTGACCCCGCATATCGAATAGGCTGATTCTATAAAACTTCGACTTTAGCTGCGTACGTAAACACAAATGGGCAGAGCTGAATAAAGCCCAAGAAACCCTGTATAATCTGAAGATTATTCATGCACCGTCAATACCAGAATGAACGGCGAGTACTCGATCTGTCTAAGATCGGGTTGGCCGAAGTTCCGGTGCTCGGGCGTTATGAATATAGTTCGGCTCGTCCCGGACTTGCAACTCACATCCATCCGCACACTGTGGAGATTTGTTACCTGGAGCGAGGTTGTCAGACCTACCGGACCGCTGAGCGCGAATTTCATTTGGTCGGGGGTGACGTTTTCGTCACAGTACCTGGAGAACCGCACGATACGGGTGGCCGCGTCGAGGAGCGCGGCATACTCTACTGGCTGCACCTGAAAATTCCCCAATCAGGCGGCTCATTGTTGATGCTTCCCGGTGAAGAGAGCGCATTGCTGGGTAAGCAGTTATCGAACCTGCCGCATCGTCATTTTCCCGGTAGACCCGCGCTCAAGCAAATTTTCAACGAGGTCTTTCAGCTGTGCGATCAGCCCTCGGAACACTTGATTCGGATCGCCGTGGCCAATCAGCTCGTCCGTCTGATTCTTGAGACGATTAATTGCGCTTACCGGCACGAAGGAACTCATTGCTCACCGGCGATCTCGAAACTGGTAGAGCGCATCAAATCTTCGCCGGAACGAAACTACTCGCTTGAGGAACTGGCGGAGGAGGCGGGCGTGTCACTTTCCAGATTCAAAAGCAAGTTCAAAGCGCAGATCGGAATCGCTCCCCACGAGTTTATTCTGCGGTGCAAGATGGATGCCGCTAAAGAACTGCTGCTAAATCGCCGGAAGAGCATCACCGATACGGCGATGGAACTGGGCTTCAGCTCTTCGCAGTATTTTGCGACAGTATTTCGCCGGTTTACCCAGCAAACGCCCGGTGAGTTCTGTACGCGCAAATCGCCAGTACCTCTAAGGCATGCAACCCATTCAATACAGAATTCCTCCCAAGTTTAAACGTAGATGTTTGATTTTGTATCGCAGGACTGAATCAAAAGCAAACATAACCGCCAAACTGTTATAAAGAATCCATATTTTGACCGATCGGATTCCAAATACATGATGACGTGGGTGCCGCCTCGTAGCGCCTTTTTATCCCTCCTGACGGCGCTTCTTTTCGGTGGAAGCATAGCCCCAGCGGCGGATGTTCCGGCTACTAGTAGCGGACCTCCGGTAAATTTCCAGCGGCAAATCAGGCCGATACTCTCCGACAATTGTTTTTTGTGCCACGGGCCCGACAAGGGTACGCGTATGGCGGACGTGCGGCTGGACGTCAAAGAAGGCGCCTTTGCAACACGAAAGAACGGCACCATCATTGTGCCCGGCAAACCGAATGAGAGTCTGCTCATCAAAAGAATCTCCTCCGATAATCCCAATTTTCGAATGCCGCCGCCATTCGCGAATAAGACTCTGACGCCGGCTCAGATAGACACTTTGCGGCGCTGGGTGGAGCAAGGTGCGCCGTGGAAGGATCATTGGGCGTTCATAGCTCCTGTAAAGCCGCCCGTGCCGGTGGTGAAAGATGCCGGATGGGTTCGAAATCCGATTGACAATTTCATTCTGGCCAACCTCGATGCTCACCAACTAAAGCCAGCGCCTGAGGCAGATCGCCGAAGTTTGGTCCGGCGCGTCACGCTCGATTTGACGGGTCTGCCGCCGACCCCCGAGGAAGTAGAAGCGTTCGTGGCGGATCACTCGAACGATGCTTACGACAAAGTTGTCGACCGGCTCCTCGCCTCACCTCACTACGGTGAGCAGATGGGCCATTACTGGCTGGATGCGGCTCGTTACGCAGATACGCAGGGTCTGCACATCGACAATTACCGCGAGATGTGGCCCTACCGCGATTGGGTCATCAATGCTTTCAACCGGAACATGCGGTTTGACCAATTCACGATCGAACAGCTTGCGGGGGATCTGCTACCCCACGCAACTCTCGACCAGAAGATCGCTTCCGGATTTCAACGCTGCAACGTGACCACGAATGAAGGCGGCTCCATTCCGGCGGAAGTGGAAGCGATGTATGCAAGAGACCGGGCGGACACCACCGGTACAGTGTGGATGGGTCTAACGGTCGGTTGTGCGACTTGCCACGATCACAAGTTCGATCCGATCGCGCAGAAAGAGATGTACGCCATGACGGCGTTCTTCCGGAACACGACGCAGTACGCGCTCGACGGAAACGTTCCCAATACGCCGCCCGTAGTAACGGTACCGCCCGCAAACGAACGGCCGAAATGGGATGAACTTGAAGCACAGCGGACGAAGCTGGAAGGAGATCTGGCGCATGCGCAAGCCGGACCGAACCCTGCATTTGAGAGCTGGCTGCGATCCCCTGAACGAAAACAAATTACAATCCCTTTTTCACAAGAACAACTCATGAAGTTGAGTCTGCAGGACGGTTTGCAGGCGATCCAAAAGGGAAAAACGCAAGCTGTGATGGCGCCGGAGGGCATTACCTTAGGAGCGGGACCGCTGAACGGTGAGAAGGCTCTCCATTTCGGAAAGGAAGCGAAGCTGACGCTGCCTAATGTTCCCGAAATCGATACGGACACGCCGTTCACCATCGCAACTTGGGTGCAGATGCCGAAGCTGAATGAGAGCTACAGCATTGCCAGCCAAATGGAAAGCAAGAAAGACGGCGATAAGACCGAGGAGTGGGGCTGGAGCGCTCGGATCTCGACCAACAACACAGAACCCTCGATGCCGGAAATCACCTTGCAAGGCCGCGACGGCAAATACATCAGTGCGCGGCCTGCCCCTGAATATGGATTGAAGCCGGGGGTCTGGTATCATGTCATCTTCACGTACGATGGAAAACGGAGTGGGCGCGGCCTGCGAATCTACATCAACGGAAATCGAGTGCCGAGCTACGGAACCGGGGAAGATTTGGCGCCGCTTGAAACCTCGGTGCGATCGACGACTGCGCCGCTGTATTTAGGCAACAAAGATAAACAGTTCTTCGAGGGTGGCGCCCTGGCGGGATTCCGGATACTCAACAAACGGGTAGACGAGCAAGATGCACGGCTTTTATTCGCAGCGGACAGGATCGAAGACGCGACTGGGAAAGAAATAGCTGATCTATCGGAAGCAGATCGGCAGGCACTCGTGGCATACTTCACTGCCAACCTAGATCCATCGACGAGCAGTCTCGCGGCGCAGCTTCACCAGGTAGATGCCGCGCGCTACGACATCATCGGCCGAAGCGCCACTACGCTCGTTCAGCAGGAACGAACCGATACTCAACCCGTCGCGCATGTGCTTTATCGCGGTCTGTATGACCAGATGCGGGAAGAGGTTCGTCCGAACGTACCGGCGGTGTTGCCGCCGATGGCCCAATCGCTGCCACGGAACCGGCTAGGACTGGCGCAATGGCTGATGGACCCGGCAAATCCACTGACGGCCCGAGTGACAGTGAACCGCTTTTGGCAGCATATTTTCGGAACCGGCATTGTAAAGACCTCGGAAGATTTTGGTTCTCAGGGCGAACCGCCATCGAATCAACAGCTGCTTGATTGGCTCGCCGTCGAGTTTCGGGAATCCGGCTGGGACGTAAAAAAGACGATTCGATTGATGGTCACATCGGCAACTTACCGCCAATCGGCTGAAGCTACGCCGGAAAAATTGGAACACGACAGAGACAATCGGTTGCTCTCACGCGGCCCTCGCTACCGGATGGACGCGGAGACTCTTCGCGACAGCGCTCTTTTCGCGAGTGGACTGTTGGTTCCGAAGATAGGCGGCCCCAGCGTGAAGCCGTACCAGCCAGCCAAGGTTTGGGAAACGGTAGCGATGGACAACAGTAATACGCGGTTCTACAAAGCCGAGACAGGGGAAAGCCTTTACCGGCGCAGCTTGTACACGTTTTGGAAGCGCAGTGCCCCGCCTCCTTCTATGGACATCTTTGATGCGCCTTCACGAGAGGAGTGCGTGGTACGGAGAGAGCGTACAGACACACCGCTGCAGGCTTTGGTGACGATGAACGATCCCCAATTTGTCGAAGCGGATCGAGTGTTGGCTCAGAATGCTCTACTAGCCTCACCGCAGAACGTAGATGGAGCGGTCGACTATATGTCGAGCCGCTTGCTGGCCCGCACATTCGATGCGAAGGAACGAGCGGTCATTCTGGGCTCATATCGCGACTATCTTGCTTATTACCAGTCCGATCCGGCGGATGCAAAGAAGTTGATCATGGTCGGAGAGTCGAAACCGACTACCAGCCTGGCGCCGCCGAAAGTTGCAGCTATGACAATGGTCGCGAATGAACTCATGAATTTGGATGAAGAATTGGTGAAATGAAGCTGTTTAAAGAAGTGATGAAGGAGTATTTGTGATGCACCCTGAAGATGAATCGGTCTTAGCGGAAACGCGCCGGCAGTTTTTCGGACGCGGGGCGCGCGGCCTCGGATCATTGGCACTCTTCTCGCTCCTCGCGGAACCGACAGCGCAAGGAGCCAACGATCCAAAGGCAACAGGAGGCCTTCCCGGACTTCCTCACTTCGCGCCGAAAGCAAAGCGGGCCATCTATCTTCATATGCTGGGAGCGCCTCCACAACTCGAGACCTTTGATTACAAACCTGGTTTGCAAAAGCTTTTTAATACCGATTTACCCGAATCGGTGCGCAACGGGCAGCGGCTGACGACCATGTCCGCCGGGCAGACGCACTTTCCGATCGCCCCCTCCGTTTTCAAATTTCAACAGCATGGGCAATGCGGAGCTTGGGTCTCCGAGCTATTGCCATACACGGCGAAGATGGTGGACGATATCGCCATCATCCGCACTCTGCACACCGATGCTATCAATCACGAACCGGCGATTACCTTTCTGCAAACCGGCTTCATGATCGCCGGCAAGCCTTGTATTGGCTCATGGCTGGCATATGGCTTGGGCAGCATGAATCGATCTCTGCCGACATTTGTAGTCTTAAATGCGACCCACTCAAATCCGAAGGCGAATGTCCAGGCGATTTCGGCGCGCCTGTGGAGCGCCGGCTTTCTTTCCGGACAATATTCAGGCGTGGCACTGCGGTCAGGCGGAGATCCGGTTCTCTATATCAATAATCCGGATGGTGTGCCGACGAAGATACGCCGGCGCATGCTGGATGCGCTCGATGAGTTAAATCAAATGCAGAGCGCCAAGCTGGCGGACCCGGAGACGCAGGTTCGGATTGCGCAATACGAGATGGCGTTTCGGATGCAAGCTTCAGTACCGGATCTCACCGACCTGTCGAAGGAACCGGAGAGCACGTACAAGCTTTACGGCGAGGATGCGCGAAAGGGCGGAACGCTTGCGAACTGCTGTCTCATGGCGCGGCGGATGATGGAGCGCGACGTACGTTTTGTGCAGGTCTACCATCGGGGCTGGGACGTTCACTCCATTCTTCCCGAGGTGTTGCCGAGCCAGTGCCATGACATCGATCAGGGAGCGTACGCCTTGGTGCAGGATTTAAAAGCGCGCGGGCTGCTGGATGAGACGTTAGTGATCTGGGGCGGAGAGTTTGGAAGGACCGTCTATTCGCAAGGCAAGTTGACGGAGACAGATTACGGGCGAGACCACCACCCCAGGTGTTTCTCGGTCTGGATGGCGGGCGGGGGAATCAAAGGCGGTATAGTACACGGCGAGACCGATGACTTTTCATACAATGTCGTCAGAGATCCGGTACACATCCGCGACTTCCAGGCGACCATTCTGAACCGCTTCGGCATCGACGACCAACGCTTCACGTTTAAGTTCCAAGGACTCGATCAGAAGCTAACCGGGACTGAAAAGAAAGCCGTTGTTGTCAAAGATATTCTGGCTTAAGATCTCTAAGAGATCCGACGCAGGATTACAGCAGCAGACGACTTAGTCGCTCCGGCAGACCGACATCGATCAAAAGCGCTCGGATACAATCCGTGCAGGTGGCCGATCGAACACTCGAGAGAAGCGCGTGCGATGTCGCTTGTGTTGGCATCCTGGTGGCCGATCTTTTTGCCAGCCCAATTCAGCGACTTCCTAATCCAGGTGAGCTGATATCAACTTCCAACCTGGTTACGAGCGTCGGCGGTAGCGCGGCCAATACCGCAGCCGCTTTGCGCATTCTCGGCCAAAGAGTAGAGGTGGCCGGCAAAATTGGAGTAGATATACAGGGCGATTTCGTGGTCGCCGAGCTCCAGCGTCGTGGCATCGGTGTCAGCCATATCAAGCGCACGACGAGGTGCTCGACGTCCGGAACGGTTGTGCTCAGGGTCGCGGGCGAAGACCGGCGGTATTTGCACTGCATAGGCGCGAATGGCGAATTCGACTTGGATGACCTTGATGACAACATCCTCAAAGTAGCGCAAATTCTATACGTCGGCGGTTATCTCGCCATGCCGTCATTCACTGCCGGCCAGCTTGCTACCCTTTTCCGACAAGCGAAGTCCCTTGGCAGGACAACCGTATTGGACGTGGCGATCCCGGCGGGCGGCGAGTTCGGAATCGAAGATGTGGCTCCGGTGCTGCCCTACACGGACTACTTTCTGCCCAATAATCACGAGGCCGCCCGTCTCACAGGATACACCGACGAGCGCCGCCAGGCAAAATGCCTCGCCGAAGTAAATGACGAGGCTGTGGTTGTGATCACACGTGGAGCGGAGGGATTACTCGCTTTCCAGCGCGGCCGTTTCATTGATGTACCTCCCTATCCCATCAAAAGTGTGGACGAATCCGGAGCAGGGGACGCCTTTGCAGCAGGGCTCATAGTGGCTCTGCAAAGGAAGTGGAATCTCGAACATGCTTTACGTTTTGCCGCAGCTGTAGGTGCCTCGTGCACACGAGCGATGGGCTGCGCCGCGGGAGTCTTCACGTTCGAGGAAGCGGACGCTTTCCTTCAACAAAAAATCCACTCTTGTCCCCGGTGTGACACTTGCTAGGAGGACTCATTGCCTTTAGCTGCAAATGAGAAACTCGACGAGGAAGCAAAGCGGCCGCTGTTGATCTACATTCAAGGCATTCTCGCCTCTTTAAACCCCACCGAACGGCTGATAGCCGAATACATATTGGAAGATCCGGAGCGCATCCTTTCCTCTTCGATTTCCGAGGTTCGCGAAGGCTCGGGAGCCAGTGTAGGCTCCATCGTCGGCTTCTGCCGCAGTTTGAATTTGAAAGGCTTTGCACAGTTTAAGATTTCGCTGGCGCGAGAATTGGCTCAAAGCGGTTTCCCCGGATTAGCTCCGGATGCTGACAACGAGCAAAGTGACTCATTGTTCGAAAAAGTCTTCCGTTTTCACGCCAAAAGTCTGGAAACGACGCTCCGTGTCAACAAACAGGAGACCTTTCGGCAAGCCGCTTTTGCCTTGGAACGCGCGAAGCGCATAGAGATATTTTCCACGGGCATCTCTTTTTCGGTGGCATACTTGATTGCTTGTAAACTCCGATTAATCGGTTTACCGGCGTACGCCAGTTTGACTCGCATATGCAGGTGATAGCGGCCACGCAGCTTGGTAAATCGGATGTTGCTTTTGGCATCTCTTGCTCGGGCTCGACCCAGGAGACCGTCCATTGCCTGGAAATTGCGAAATCGAAAGGGGCCCGGACGATCTGCCTGACGAATTCCATGAAATCTCCCATAACCGCGTTTGCAGACCTGGCGCTTTTTGCTACACCAAGCGAGATCAAATACTTTCAAGCTCCGCTCGCGTCCCGCATGACCCAGCTCGCGATTCTCGATGCTCTGTTCGTGTTTTTGGCTCAGAAACACAAGGACAGAACGATCGCGAAGTACGTGATGCCGGCGAGGAATTGCTCAAACAGCGGCTGATTTAAGGCTGGGCTGTTGCCGTAAGGGGATCTGGAGTGATCTATTTTCACTTCTAGATATTCTGTTATGAACGAGGTTCATGGTACAAACGACAAAGGAACCCACCGCTCATGTTTAAGGCCCTTCATCACTTCAATCTCATCGTCTCCAATAAAGAGAAGACCAAAGCATTCTATAACGCAATACTCGGTCTCGAGATTGCTCTCGAAACCGAAATCGACGATGAGGAATTCTCCCGTGGCGTCGGTCTGCCGGCGACGAAAGTTCTGGCTACTTTTTTCAAGTTGTCGGACAGCAATGGACTGATTGAGACGTTCCAATATGTAAACCCGAAAGGGCGGTCTATCCCATCGGACGCTAAAGCGAACGACGGCGGCTGGCAGCATCTCTGTTTTGCTGTGGAAGACATCGAGAAAACGAAACAGGAACTCGAGACGAAAGGCGTGAGATTTTTGTCGACATCCTTCGGCTTGCGCCGTGTGGCCTCCAGAACCCGAGCCTGAAGTTTCGGCGTGATCACCGTGGGCCGCTGCCCGGGATGCCGCATCTGCATCAGGCCATGCAGGCGTTGAACCAGGAATCGCTTCTTCCAGCGCGAGATTGTCGGCGCTGTCGTCTGCAGGCGCTCTTGAATCTCTGCGTAACTCCGACCATCAGACAACATCAGCATCATTCGCGCTCGCAGCACATCCCCAGCTGGCAAACTCCGAGACACTGATATCTGCCTTAGTTCATCTCTTTCCTAAGGGCTCAATTCCAGAGGCTCTGCTTCGAAGGGCACTTCTTCAAGACGCCCTCCTAACGCTAATAGTCACTCTGAGACAGGCCACTAGCAGTCGTAGTCAAAAACGCTGGCGATCTTGAGCTGCAGTTCGAATGCCGGCGCTTTGGTACTACGGTGAGTGAGCTGCGCCATCTGGCTGCATTGTTGCAGGAGCGCGAAGTAGGGGAAGTTGTCATGGAATCGACAGCGCAGTACTGGAGGCCAGTGTGGTTGGCGCTCGAGGGACAGTGCCGGTTGCATCTTGCGCAAGCGCGGTCCAATCGTGGTCCTCGAGGACGCAAAACTGATTTTCGGGACGCGCAACGCGCTGTGAGCCCCTTGCTATCCGGAGATCTAGTTTTCAGTTACGTCCCAGAAGCAGAACAGCGGGGTTGGCGGACGCTGACCCGAACCAAATATCAGTTGACGCGCGATAAGGTTCGGCTTCAAAGCCAATTGGAAAGCTTACTCGAAGAATGTCAGATTAAGTTGTCGAGCGTCGTCAGTGATCTCCTCGGAGCTAGCGGCCAGCGTATCCTTCGCGCTATGGCGCAAGGTGAAACAGATCCTGCCCGGCTCGCACAACTGGGCGATAAGCGATTACGTGCGAGCGAGTCCGAATTAAAGGATGCCTTGAGTGGACAGCCACAAGTAATACACCGCAAGCTCCTATCGCTCTATCTAAACCGTTTGGATTTGATCGAATCGCAGATGGCAAGCCTGGACACATTGATTGCCGAGGCGATGAGAGCGCACCAGGATGCAATCGTGCGCCTGGCCGAGTTGCCGGGTCTGGGGATCGACTCGGCGCAGCAGATCATCGCAGAAATCGGACCACAGGCTTCAGCATTTCCGTCGGCCGCCCAGCTGGCTTCCTGGGTTGGAGTTTGTCCTGGAACCCGGGAGAGTGCCGGAGTATCCAGCAGCCACCGCTCGGCCAAGGGCAACCGTTCCATGCGCCGGCTTCTCAATCAGCTCGCCCACGCTGCGGTCCGGAAGGAAGAGTGCCAGCTTCAGATCGTTTTCCGCCGCTTATCCGCCCGTTTGGGTTACGCCAAAGCAGTCTGGGCTATTGCCCATCGCCTTTGTCGCCTGATCTGGAAGGTTCTTCACGAAGGAGTTTCCTACGTTGAATACGGACCGGTACCAACGCCAATTACATTGAAGCGGAGACGTCAGCGACTTGTGACGCAGCTGAAGAATCTCGGATATGACGTACAGCTCACACCGAGGATTTCCGATGCAAGCACGGCGTGATTTTCGAGGGTGTGGCAGGGGCCGGTGGGTGACCGCCGCCCCTGATGCCGATCTGACCGGCAATCCGGAAGCTGACCGACGTTCCGATCCGTCGCCGCCCCGATTGCCGGATTGCCGACCGCTCGCCTAGAACGGGCGCAATCATGGGATTGCAGGTTTCCCAAGCCGCAAATGCATTTCCTATCCTTGACACGGTGAAGCCTCTCCGGTATGGTTTGGGCCATGGCAGACCGCCAGGACAGTTCCAGAGTCCCTGAGTGTCTGGATGTCGGGCCGGGTTACCGGCTCGATGGGAAGGGACGCCAACAAGCCGAAGACGACCGCCTGGATCTGTTGGAACAGATCTTCGATCCGCTCTCTCGCCGGCGGCGTGAACTTGTCCAGCCTGGTTGGCGGTGCCTTGAGGTCGGAGCGGGCCGGGGATCCATGCGCCGTCTGGCTGGCCGAGCGTGTTGGGGAGAGCGGCCAGGTCGTGGCGACAGATATCGATGTCACGTACCTGAAGCGGCTCAATCTTCCGAACGTCGAGGTACGCCAGCACAACATCCTGGACGATCCCTTGGAGGCGCTTGGCCCAGGCTCGTTCGATCTGGTGTCGTCGCGTTTGATGCTGTTCTGGCTCGCCGGCAAACAAGAGGAGGCCATCCGGCGCATGGTCGAGTGTTTGCGGCCTGGAGGATGGCTCGTGGATGAGGATGGTGACTGGGGCACAATTGCTCCGGTGGATCCGTCTCATCCCTACTACGCGCGATACAACGAAGCCTGGCGGGATGGCGAGTGGTGGGTCTCGCGCGGCTATGACCCGGCCTTTGGACGCAAGCTGCCGGTGTTATTCGAGCACTGCGGTCTGGAAAACATCCGCCACGAGGCAACTGCCGAAGTAGTACGCGGGGGCAGCTCTTGGGCGCGGTGGTGGCAGGAGACCCTAGAGGCCATCCGTACATGGGAGCAAGCTGGTGGTGGCTTAACCGAGGCACAGGAAGAGGACCACAGAGCGTTGACAGCCCCGTGGCGCGACCCTTCATTCTGGTTCCTCAACGCGCTTCTCCACGCCTGTTGGGGCCAACGTGCTCGCCACGAACCAACGCCATTGGGCGGCTAGTCTGGATTCCCGGCGAGTCATAGTCGACTTGATCCCGAGTCGCGCGCGACACGAACATTGGTCTGCCCGCCCGCCCGCCCGCTGGTTCATTGACGGATTGCTGACGGCTCGCAGAGTGCACACCACCCCCAAGAAAATGACCCGCTAACCCTCCCATGCCGTACGATGAAGCTTGACTCGGAACCAAATGACGCGGAGAAACCTTCTTTCGTTCGCAACGGCGCTCACCCTAATGCCGCAGCTCCTCGCAGCCGCCTCGATCTATGACTACGATCTCGAAAGCATCGACTACCGGAAACTACATTTGGGCGATTTCACAGGCAAAGTCCTGATGATCGTCAACGTCGCGAGCCGTTGCGGCTACACTCCGCAATACGCCGGGCTCCAGCAGCTCTATCTCAGGTACAAGGACCAGGGGTTCGTCATCATCGGCATTCCCTCTGACGACTTCGGTCAAGGCGAACCAGGATCTAATCCAGAGATCAAGCAGTTCTGCCGCCGAAAATACGACGTCACGTTCCCGATGATGTCCAAATCACTCATCAACGTGAACCCGCGGCTGCCACTTTACGATTACCTGACCGATCAGGAGCAGAATCCCAAAACGGGCGGCCCCATCAAATGGAACTTCACAAAGTTTCTGATCAGTCGTGACGGAAAAATTCTCGCTCGCTTCGAACCCGCAGTAGAACCTAATGACTCCTCATTGGTCAGCGCAGTGGAAGAGGCCCTGCACCAATAAACGACCGAATCGGCATCCAGCCAAAGCGCCGAACCGTTATCTCCACTGTTAGACTCAGGCGGTGAACTCTTCAGCCCGAGAGAAGCACTCTGGATCAAGCGCTTCCATCGGAGTTCCTCCGCCAGCTGATCGAGTCTGGCTTTGTGATTCTTCCGGGTGCTGTTTCACCGAGGCGCTTAGGCGAAGTAAGGACAGCTTACGACGAACTCATGGTACTGAGTTCTAGCCCGGATTTCAAAGCAGGAACCACAACGGATCGACGGTTCTTCGTCGATAGCAGTATCGGTTTCGAAGACGTCTATCGACACGCCGCCTCTTCTCAACGCCTGTGCACAGCTAATCGGTCAACCATTCAAGCTGAGTTCGCTGCTGGGGAGAACTCTCAGGGCGGGCAGCCCAGCCCAAGACCTTCACACCGATATATCTCGGGATTCTGCCGATGCACCTATGGCTGGGTTTATCCTCATGCTCGATGACTTCACTGCGGCCAATGGGGCAACCCGTTTCATTCCAGGCTCTCAGCGTTTTACAGATGTTCCATCCGATCGACTCGCAAATCTTCGTTCAGACTGCGGAGGCGAGGTTCTGGCATGTGGAGATGCCGGGTCGATGATCATTTTTAATGCGAGTGTATGGCACGGCCATACCGCTAATACAACTGCGAAAGCGCGACGCTCCATCCAGGGCTACTTCGTTCGGTGTTCTATACCTCGACAGGCGCAGGTCGGAAGTGAGTTCGAGCCACGCGACAAGCAGCCTTTCCGCAAGTCAATACTGCCTACCGAGAACCGTTGGCCGCACCGGGGGTATCCGTTCAAGGCGATGGCCGGTTCAATGTGAGCACGTAGGGCAGCATAGAATTCATCGAATCTGGGTTGCCGCCCATAGCGAGAACCCGGCCGACCAGCTTTCCCTCGTGTGGCATCAAGTTGATCTTCAACGTCTTGGCCTCATTTCGAATCGCATCGGCCGCTTTTATCAAGCCGGTCGATGTTCCGGTGAAAACCATTCCTGCCGAGTGCATCTTAATAACCTTCTCCGCAGGTTTATTGCCGAGTGCTACTCTGGCTGGAATCACTTGACTGTATCTCCAGCGTCACGCGCATATTCGCACCACCATTGGTGAGCTTCCCTTGCCAGCGACCAGCAAAGTCGCGTAAAGCTACCAAAGGGGACGGCGACGGCCCAGCATCCTCAGTCGGGGGCATCGATTCGGGCAAGTAAATCGAAAGGATCTGGTTGCACACGCTATGCGTGAGGTCTTGTCCATTGGATTGGTTTGACAAGACCAGGCAAGCAAGGTTTTGCGACGGCACCAAGTACAGGAGTGTCGCGACGCCGGACTGTCCGCCAGTCTTGAAGATTACTCAGAGACCCGATTTTAGATCCCGGAAAACCAGCCGAACGTGGTCGCAATGCCAGATGGCCCGGTAAACACTGGCTTGGAGTTCGTCTATCCACCTATGGTCCAGAATCTGCGCTCGACCATTCACCTGGTTTTTCATGTTGAACATCGCAAACTGCACGAGGTCGCGAGCGCTGGCCTAAAGCTCCCCGGAGGCTGGGGTGGAGGTCGTGTAGAAGGGAATTGGATATCCCGAGCCGTCATATCGCACGGCACTGGTTGGCAGCCAGGCGACGCTGGTATCGAAAAAGCTGTCATGAAGCCCCAGCGGTGCCAGAACTTTTCGCGTCATGAGAGTTCCGAAGTCCATTCCCGTCACGCTCGATGCGATTGCGCCCAATGCGGTAAAACCAATGTTGCTGTATTCGTAGATAGAGCCAGGCCGCGCTTTGCAGGGGAGGCTCGCAGCGCACTTCTGGCTGCAATCGCATCAAATCTACGGCTGAAAAAAGTGGTTGTTGTTGATCCTGATATCGACGTTCAAAGCTCCGAGCAGGTCGAATGGGCGACTGCGTTCCGTATGCAACTGAAGGACGTACTCATCGTCGACAAAGTTCCACCCGGTCCCTTCGACCCATCCGTGGATGCTTCTGTCCCAACCGAGAAACGCACCGGATCGGCAATCGGTATTGATGCAACATTTCCATTTGGCGCTACGGTCGAGAGCGCAGCCGACGTTCCCGCCGGCCAAGCGTGCGGCCCTGCAGTTGCCGAACACGGTCATGAATTTTTTGAGGTCGCCAGCGTGCCCGGATGGCAGGAATATAATTTCTCCGAGTTGCTCAACCGCCCCGCCGCCAAGTCTCAAGCTGGCGTTAAATCATAACCGCACTCTGCATGCCTGCTTCACGATGATCTGAACGCGATTGATTATTCTCAATCGTCGCTACCCGGAAAGTAGGGACCGAAACACCGTAGGTCCGTTGTACTCGCCATGTGTTTGCCAGAGTCCGGCGTAGTTTCCCGGATGGCTGGACGACGTGCAAACCGGCAATTGGGTCGGAGACGATCGATTCGCGGCTGGGAGGGCAGCGAATCGAGGTCAGGCGAATGTTCTTTGATATGTACGCTGAACGTAATAGAGAACGGTCGGGTAGCGGTGGCATGGAGCAGTTCGCGAAGGTCGGGCGAAACAGAGCCGGGGAAACCCGCTTCGAAAAGATCTTCCACCAAGGGAACAATAAGACAACACTAAGCCCGAAAAGCAGTACCAAAATAAATAGATGATTTGGCTATGCCACAATTTCGACCATGGCGTTTGATTAAAGCTTGCCGGCCAATCAGGCCTGTTATCGATAGTGAAGCGGGATAGTAAGCGAGTTCTTGACGTTCCCAATGCGGCATCTCAATGGCGTCCCCTAAGTCCTTAGCGGGGTACAAGTCGTCGATCCCTGAAAAATGCCCCTTGCCTTATTTAGCAGGCTCTCCAAATCCTCCGGGTGTAAAGCGATTTGAAAGGCCAAAATTGCCGCCAAACACGATGCAAGCGCGATCTCGAATTCACCGGGCTGCGCGTACTCGTGCACGTAGCCCATAAGGACTTGCCGGGCTGGAGCTTCACTTACGCATGCCAGCTTGTCTGTCGATCACTTTAAGCGCAGCGCGAGCCAACTCCGGCGTCAGCAGCGCTGGGTTTGTGCCGGGACAGTACTCTTGTATTTCGTAGGAATAGCCGCTTGGTGTAACACAGACCGCAAGCCAGGCAGGGGTGGGCCAGCCTTCGGCTCGTGCCTGACCGATAACAGGCGCAGCGCGTAGCACTTGAGCCGACCAGCTTTTATTCTTTGACCACTTCAGTACAACCCTTTGTCCGTCCGGAGCCTAAAGAAGGTTGGCGCCGCTTTGGTAGCCATTCGCAAGAGCTCGTACGAACTTGTACGCCGTGCCGTGAGTTCGGTTGATGTAGGCAAGCACTTTCTCCACTGGTGTGCTGCTGCTTTGCCGCCCCGGAACATCCGCTTGGTGGCTGGGCGACGCGCCCGCGTACTGCAGAACTTCCTGCGCCCGGCTCCACTCCGCAAACGGGCTGCCGAAACCGCGATCACGGGCGAGCCGCTCACGTCGGCATCACGCACAGTCAGTTTGACTCACTCTCAGCAGCATCGAATTGCCCTTGTAATAGCCTACATACGCCCGTTCTTGGCCGACTCCGGTCCGCGGCCGCAATGTGTAGTGTGAAAGTGTTGAAATCAGCGGTGGGCGCATCCGGGCCAGCAACACGGGCGTCGTTTGCCATCCTTAAGGCTCGAACAGCCCCACTCAATCCGGCGGCTTCTAGTTTCTGCTTTTTTGGCTGACTCAATCCAACATATCCACTCGTTGCGCGCGAGCGGCGTAACATCCTCCCATGCTGTCAAGGCTTTCGGGTCGGAAATAAGTGCCTGTTTTAGATCTGCGGGCAATTCGTGCACCACACCGCTAGAAATCTTTTTTCGCGACACAGATAAGCTCTCCTCTCGTAGGCTCAACGCTGGCGAGGACGTGCATACTCCATTGTCATTCGCAGCCACCTCTGCTCCGATGCGCTGAAAGAGCGCTGTCGTCAAGTTGTTTTTTGTTTTTCGAGGGCTCAGGCATACTTTAGACCCTGGGGGAAACCGCTCTAGACACCAAATTGGCGGAGATGATGATCCAGATGTTTGTACATTAAGATGGCCCATTCCGGTGGCTGTTATGAGGGCCAAAAAACGGATGTGGGTGAGTAGTGCAGACCGATGTGCCGCCCGAAACGAATCTGTCAATCAGGGAATGCAGACGCACGCGTTCCGCATCCAGATTGCGTTCCCCACCAATGACCAGTTCACCGATCGTAGGCGAGTTGCGACGGAGCTGCTCATCGTTTCCGACAACCTTGGGTTTGATTGCTGAACCTATGAGCCGCCCCATCAGTGCGCGAGCAGGCCTTATCTCACCCAGAGCCATCTCCAAGGCGGCCGCGCAATGGGCAACAGTCTGAGCTGCGCTCATGTTGCCCCACTGCCGCTCGCTGTCGATTCGAAGGGTATCGATGCGCTGCTTCAGTTCATTTCCGAGCGCGAGATCGAACAGGTTCTTCATTGAATTTCTCCCTTGATATGTCCGCCCGATGAAGCTGATAAACTAGACTAGACCGTCCAGTATGAAATGTCAAGAACCCAATCAGCGCGCTTGACTGTACGACGCAAAACGAAAGCAGCAAAAACGACGGCCGTCGACGTCGGCCCGCCTGATCGGAGCGCCGATAATCGTTCTTCAATCCTCAACGCTGCAGCTGAGATATTCCTCAACGGGGGATATCTCGGCACCAGCATGGATGAGATAGCGGCCAAAGCGCGAGTCGCCAAGCAGACTGTCTATGCGCATTTTTCCAACAAACGCGATTTGTTCGTCGCGATGGTCTCGGCCCTGTCGAATCAGGCAAGCGAGCGCGTGCACGTTGGTGTGCCAGAGTTCCGCGAAGGCGACGATCTGAAACGCTATTTGACGAACTATGCCGTTCGTCAGCTCCAAGTCGTGCTCACGCCACAGATCGTACGCCTGCGTCGTCTTGTCATCGGTGAGGTCTCACGCTTCCCGGAACTTGGTGAGGCGCTCTACTCCGGCGGGCCGGGCCGGGCGATCACCTCGCTCGCCGCCACATTCGAGCGGCTTACGGCATGCGGGGTTGTTGCTATCCGAAATCCTTCGCTCGCGGCCTCTCAATTCAACTGGCTGGTTATGTCAGCACCGTTGAACCGTGCAATGCTTTTGGGCGACGGTGCGATTCCGAGTGGATCAGAGCTACAGAAACACGCGGCCGAAAGCGTTCAACTGTTTCTGGCCGCGTATCACCAGTGACTGTCGCCGAATGCGTCAACGAGGCCCAGGACCGTTGTTAAGGATCTAGCTCCGGCGAAAGGCTTCCAATGACTACAGGTCTGTTTTGGAGTCGTGGCGAAGGATATAGAGGTTCCCATCGTCCGCGCGGACTTTGAAGTAGACGTCCTCGGGCCCATACCATTGATCCAGAACTTCCTCCACGTAATAAGAGTGATCATCGAATTGGAAGCGGACCGGACGCTCGTCAGTCTTCGTCCCGGAGTAACACTGCACGTGCACATTCCATTCTCATTCGCAGCGATCTCGGCGCCGCTGCGCTGAAAGATCGGCATCGGAAATTTCTTCCTGTTTGCCAACCGCTCAGGCCCTGGTGATTAGAAACAGTTTATTGTCATGCAGGTTCATCCGCTGAAGTGCTTAGTACACAATACAATGAACCGAGGCACAAACGATCGTTCGATGATCACCCCGGACGAGCTTCGCAAAATCGCAATGAGCCTTCCCGGTGTAGAGGAAGGTCCACCGGTGCCCGCGGCGCGCCGGATAATGGCATTCAAAGTCGCGGGAAAGAGCTTTCTCGGCTTGGAAAAAGGCGGCCTGATGATGACGCTTACTCTTGCTGAACACGACGCGAGAGCAATCGCAGCCTCACACCCGAACGCTTACGAAGAAATTCGGCGCAATGGCAGATTCCTGGGCATACGATTGGACCTGTCCAAGATCTCTTCTCGCGCGCTTCGTAGCGTGGTTGAGCTGTCATGGCGTCACAGCGCGCCAAAGCGCATTGCAGATCAGTACGGAAGCAGATGAGGCAAGCATAAGGGATTAAAGCAGAGCTTAAGCTTTCACGTTCGCGAAGGATCGGCACCGCTCGATGTGGTTCTGCCATAGCCCGACCGCGCAGCTGCGCCGCGTGGGGAAGTCGCTGATGTGAAGAGGGACATGGCAAGGGGCGAGGCGCTCTCGTATCGCTTATAAACTAAGCTTCGGCTATGGCCTTTAAATCCGCAGTCCCGCTTCGAAGTGTTTACTCCTAATCTTCTGGGTCTCCGAACAATCGGGGATAAACAATTTATCAAGACTTTGTGATCACGGGACCGTAACGGATACCGGAAAGAGCCCGCACGGAGTACAGTGATTACGGATGCGGAGTTCGTGCCGGCGCGCCATGACCGTTCGAGCTCGCTTGGACAGATAAGGGGGCGGGCAGCGTATATGGTCACGCATTCAGTTCATTCCGTCGAGGACCTGGAGCGGCGTTTATCGGAACCGAGTAAAGCCGATCTCGAGTTCATGCGCAATCTGCGCGGGGACATCATCATACTCGGCGCGGGCGGCAAGATGGGACCGTCGCTCGCGAAGCTCGCTAAACGAGCATGCGCGGATGCTGGCGTGCAGAAGCGCATTTTTGCCGTATCGCGTTTTGGGTCTAACTCGGCAAGGCACGAGCTGGAAGCCGAGGGAATTACGGTTATCGCGCGCGATTTGCTCAATCCGGCGGACGTGCAGCAACTGCCGGAATGCGAAAACGTGCTTTACCTGGCGGGCCGAAAATTCGGCTCCGCCGATCGTCCAGATCTCACCTGGGCTATGAACGCGATCGCTCCCGCTCTGGCTGCCTACCGTTACCGGCAGAGTCGGGTTGTCGTCTTCTCCACCGGAAACGTTTACGGATTCCGCAGCGCGGCTTCGGGAGGTTCGCGCGAGACGGATGCAGTCGCGCCCGTAGGTGAATACGCGCAATCCTGCCTGGCACGCGAACGAATTTTCGAGTATCACTCGATCGAGTACGGCACCGAATGCCTGATTTTTCGTTTGAATTATGCTGTGGATCTCCGGTACGGTGTGCTCGTCGATGTGGCACGCAAGGTTTTCTCCGATGAGCCGGTCGATGTCACCGTTCCAGCATTCAATGCGATCTGGCAGCGCGACGCCAATTCCTATGCTTTGCGGGCGCTCGGCCTCTGCGCATCGCCGCCCCGCATCCTGAACGTCACAGGAACCGAAATAATCAAGGTTAGAGAAGCCGCCGAGTTTTTTGGTACGCGGTTCGGTCGCAGGTGCCGGTTTCAGGGTAGCGAGAGCGGCAGCGCACTTCTGAGCGATGCTTCACGTTGCCATGAACTTCTCGGTGCTCCAACTGTTTCACTCGCGACCCTACAAGAATGGGTGGCGGCCTGGGTCATGGCCGGCGGCCAGAATCTGAACAAGGCAACCCATTTTGAGGTTGTGGATGGGAGCTATTAGTGGCTGCGGCAGGTAAGCGAGACACCAATCGCTTCGCTCATGGCTCCGACGCTGAAGCCGCCGCTGTATTTCGGCGGGGCACCGTCATTCCGGCGCATCCTCTCGCGTTGAACGAGCAGCGCAAGCTGGACGAACGGCGGCTGGTAGCGCTCACTCGGTACTACTGTGAAGCGGGCGCGGGTGGAATTGCCGCGGGAGTGCATACGACACAGTTCGCAATCCGAGAACCCCGGTTTGGCCTCTTTGAGCCCGTTCTGCGGTTGATTTCCCGCACAATCGACGATTTCGAGCACGCATCAAAGAAACGAATCGTCAAGGTAGCGGGTGTGTGCGGGGAAACGAAACAGGCGGTTCGCGAGGCGAAATTTGCGCGCGAGAGCGGGTTCGATCTGGGACTGTTGAGTCTCGGAGCGTTGCGCGATGCCAGCGACTCCGAACTGCTTGCGCACTGCCGCGCAGTCGGAGAGGAGATTCCTCTTCTCGGCTTTTATCTGCAGCCGGCGGTCGGGGGGCGAGTGCTGGGTTACTCTTTCTGGCGTCAGTTTTGCGAGATCGAGGCCGTGGCTGGGATCAAGGTCGCGCCATTTAACCGGTATCAGACCTTGGACGTCATTCGGGGACTTGCCGCGAGCGGGCGTGGCTCCGATATCACTCTTTACACAGGCAACGACGACAACATCATTCCGGATCTGCTGGCCGACTTCCGCCTAAACGAAGGCACTTTTCACTTCGCGGGCGGTCTCCTCGGCCAATGGTGCGTGTGGACAAAATGCGCGGTCGAGTTGCTTGAGACGGTTCACCAGTGCAGAGCGAATCAGGGGCGGGGGGCGCTCGAGGTCCTATCGGGCTCGGCTGCCCTCACGGATGCCAATAGCGCGGTGTTCGACGTAAGAAATCAATTTGCGGGCTGCATTGCCGGCTTGCATGAAATCTTACGACGGCAGGGATTGCTCACGAACCGCTACTGTCTGAACTCAGAAGAAGATCTTTCGCCAGGCCAACTCGAAGAAATCGACCGGGTGTGCGCCAGCTATCCGGACCTGCAAGACGACGCATTCGTCCAGAGCAATCTCGATCGCTGGCTGGGCTAATCTCTGCCTCAAATCATTTTCCTCTTGACAGGAGCTCGACTTTCGCCTTTAATTGGTTTAACTTAGTCGGTCTAGCTTTACAGCCGTAAGAAACCAGTTCTGGGAGAGATTGCATGCGGCGTTTTCTAATCTCGCTAATCGTGTTGCTTGGCGGTGGCGTTGGCCCCCTTTGCTACGCACAGGGCCCGGTCGGGACACTGAACGGAACAATCTCCGATCCGGCAGGTGCTCTGATACCAGGCGCTACCGTGGTCGCGACCAACGGTGCTACCAACCTCGATTACAAGACGACTTCTACTTCGTCTGGCGACTACACCTTGCCGTATCTGCCGCCGGGTAGCTACTCCATTCGCGTAACCGCTCCCGGCTTCCGGACCACGAATGCGGAAAACGTCACTCTGCGCGTTGCCCAGACCATGACGATTAACGTCAAGCTTGAACTCGGCACGGTCAGCGAACAGGTGGTTGTCAACGACAAGGCGGAGCTGCTTGAATCCGACTCCGCTGAGATTGGCCAGTATATGACAACCGACGAATTCAAGAGTTGGCCCATCCTGGTGGACGATGGGCAGCGTCAACTGCAAGACTTCATTTTCGACAGCCTGCCCGGCGCGGTCGGCAACTCGTTCGCCGGCTCGATTAACGGAGGCCAGGAGTATTCGCACGAGATCCTGATCGAAGGAATTCCAGTCGGCCGGTCGGATCTTGCGGGCGGGAGCAACAACGAATTCAGTCCTTCGGCCGAAGCGGTGGGCGAGTTCAAACTGCAGACTGGAGCCATTTCCGCGCAATATAACGGCGGCCAGACGGCGGTGGCGAACTTCCAGATCAAATCGGGAACCAACGATCTACATGGATCGGCGTTCTATTACCTAGGCAACGAAGACTTCGACTCCATTCCCGTGCAGAACAAAACCTTCGGCGGCGGAAATCCGGAGAACCGGCTGAACAACTGGGGCTATTCGCTGGGCGGTCCGGTTTACATTCCCAAGGTCTACCACGGCCGCAACCGGACTTTCTTCTTCACCAACTTCGAGAAGACAAATACGGTAGATCTACCCTACAGCGGGTTCACTACACTACCCACTGTCGCTGAAAAACAAGGCAATTTCTCCTGCCTGCTGGATCCGGCGTGTACCGGAGTCTCTCAGTCGGGAACGGATATCGGAACCGACGCTCTGGGTAGGCCCATTCGCTACGGCCAAATCTATGACCCACACTCGACAACGTTAGCGCCGGACGGAAGCTATGTTCGGAACCCCTTCCCAGGCAATCAAATTCCGGTAGCTGCCTGGGACCCGGTGGCAAAAAATATCGTTCAGAACATCGGCATCCCCAACCCCACTTTGGACACATTATTTAATAACCAACAGAAGCTAGGGACCTGCTGCGCGTATTTCAGCCTGCATACCGTAGGGGTAAAGATCGATCATCAGATCAACTCGCGAAACCAGATTTCGGGCTACTACAACCAAAGCTACCGGAACCGGACCCAAAATAGCTGTGGCAGCAGCCGCGGCCCTTTCCTGCCCATCCCGGGGGATGGCTCTACTTGCAACCATCGCCAGATCACGCCTGGCAATATGGGCCGGCTATCGCTCACCTCAACAATCACTCCCTCGGTCGTAAACCGTTTCGCTGCCGGCATTAACAGGTTTCTGAACAATAATGGCGTCCCAACGGTAACGCCCCCGGCGGGTGGTTGGAACAATCAGGTCGGTCTCAAAGGCTTGGCGCCATCCGCAGCATTCCCCAGTATGACGTTCACCGGGACCAACTACCAGGGCGGGACCATGGCGCCCCTCGGCGCGGGCCCCGAGGACTATAGTCCCAACGGCAGCTACATCTTTCAGGACGACGTGACCTGGATACACGGCAAGCATACCTTTCGCTTCGGCTACGACTATCGCAGGTATGTTTACAACGACCGCGGCTTGAGTAACGCCGGAACCTTTACTTTCAGTCCGCTCCAGACGGGTCTGCCCGGCTTCACTACTGAAACCGGTGACGCCTTCGCGAGTTTCCTTCTAGGTGGTGCGAATAATGCCAGCCAAAACATCGTCGGGTACACGAGCGGCTTTCGCCAGCCGGAGCACGCGGCATATGTATCGGATGACTGGAAGATTACTCCCCGGCTAACCATGAATATCGGTCTGCGCTGGGAGATTATTCCCCCGCTTTATGAAGTGACGAATCGAATGTCCGAAGTTTCACTCAGTGTGCCGGACCCCGGCGCCGCCGGTCGTCCGGGCGCGCTGATCTTCGGCGGACCCTTTAACAACACGTATTGGAAGGAACTTGGCCCACGCTTCGGCGTTGCCTACAAAGTCAACGACCATATGGTCGTCCGCGCCGGCTATGCCATGACCAACACTCCTCCAATCGCGAACAGCTTCGGGTATGGCGGCTTCCAATTTGGATACAGTACAACAGTGAATGTGCCGGCTCTGGGAAACCCTCATAATCCAGCAATCTACCTGAGCCAGACGTTCCCCAGCCTCGGCAGTCCGCTACCCGACACTAATCCTTCTTCGGCGGAGTTCAATCAGGTCACCACGACAGCGCGCGATGCCAACCGGCCAGGCTACGTGCAGAACTATAACTTCACGATCCAATATCAATTACCGGGTCAAACGTTGTTGGAAGTCGCTTATATCGGTAACAAAGGTACGCGCCTGTGGGGCGGCTCGCCGGGACCGGCAGGCTTCTCGGAGCTGGATGGTTTGCCTGCGAGCATGCTCGCTCTCGGTGACATTCTGAATGATCCCGTCAGCATGCATCCGCAGTACATTCCGTATGCCGGCTTCCCCACCACGAATACCGTTTCTCAAGCCCTCCGGCCTTATCCTCAATACTATGGCGTGGAGGAAAACTTCCCTTACAACACCAACTCGAACTACAATGCCCTACAGGTCACCGTGACGCGCCACCTCACGAAGGGGCTGGGTTTTCTGGCCGGGTATACCTGGTCGAAAGCTATCGGCTACGTCGACCAGAATGGACCGGCGACTTATTACACGGCGGTACAGGACTACTATAATCGCGGCCTCGAACGCTCTGTGACATCGTTCAATCTGCCCCAGAATTTCAAGCTGACCTGGGTATACGATACGCCGTTTGGCAAAAACCGAAAGTGGGACCTCCACTGGGCGAATCCGTTTCTGGGTGGATGGCAGCTCTCGGCCATCCACAATTACTCATCAGGTTTCCCCGTCTCCGTGAGCGAATCGGGCTTGAATACTCCTCCCGGTTTCGGAACCATGCGGCCGGACGTCTTGACCGGCTTGCCGCTTACGGTAGGAAGCGCATCTCAGAAGGTCGATGTTCAGGATCCTACGCAATGGCTGAATCCCGCTGCATTTACGCCTAGTCCGCAAACCGCGTCGGGTACACCTTTGCGAGTCGGAACCGCCCCGAGATTGTTTTCCAACATTCGCGGGCCTGCAACTCTGAGCGAGACGTTTCGAATAGCCAAACAATTCCCGTTCCATAAGGAAAGTCAATATTTCGAGATCGGGGCGGTCATGTCCAACCCGCTAAAGAGAACCTACGCTACGATTAACGACACCGCGGTGGGAGATTCCACCTTCGGCACTCTCCTGCAAGGGGGAGGAGACCGGGTACTGCAGATTACCGCAAGGATCCAATTCTGAACAGAGTTCCGCGAACAGATTCTAGAACTGTCAGAGCTTCAGCTCTGACAATCTGTCTTGTAGCTGCCCTTCTCTCCTCCTCCTGCAGCCCGGGCCCGAAAACGACTGAAGTCTCCTCGCAGCAGCCCGGTCACCTGCAGCCACTAAATGTCGTGGTCATCACAATCGATACGCTCCGCCCGGACCACTTGCATTGTTATGGCGATCACCACATCGAGACGCCATCGCTCGACGGACTCGCCCAGCGCGGTGTACTGTTCGAAAACGCAGTGGCACAGGCGCCGCTAACACCTCCCTCACACGCCAGCATCTTCACCGGGCAATACCCTACGGTCCACGGAGTGCGCAATACGGGCGGGTTCGTGCTGCCCTCCACGGCGCATCCGCTCGCCAAAATTCTTCAGGAGCAAGGCTGGGATACCGCCGCATTCGTCAGTTCTGCGGTTCTCAAGAAAACAATTGGTTTCAATAACGGCTTCGGCGTCTACGATGACCAGATGCCGCGCCAGGGCAACAAAGAGGAGTTTGGCGAGGATGTCGAAAGGCCTGGTGGCGAAACAGTGGATCGCGCGCTCCAATGGCTTAACAACCAAACGGGCAAACCGTATTTCCTCTGGGTTCACCTGTATGATCCCCATCTGCCATACAAAACAGCCGGCGCATTTAACGACAAATACAAGAACGCTCCTTACGATGCCGAAGTTGCCTACGCAGATCAGCAGGCGGGTAGGCTTCTCAACGCTGTTGCAGCGAAAGCGCCAGGCAAGAACATCGTCGCCGTCCTTTCCGATCATGGCGAAAGTCTTTCCGAGCATGGCGAATACACCCATGGCGTGTTTCTTTATGACGCCACGCTGCGCATTGCGTTTATGATGGCTGGTCCAGAGATACCGGCGGCCATGCGTATCAAACAGCAGGTGAGAAGCATAGATTTTCTGCCAACTCTTCTTGCGCTGCTTGGGGCAACAGCGCCCACAAACATTCAGGGAGTAAGTTTAGTTCCAGCTTTCGCCGGCAAATCGGTCTCGACCGAAATCTCGTACGAAGAAACGCTTTATCCGAAACTGGCTCTCAACTGGGCGGAACTACGGGGCATTCGGACTAACAACTGGAAATATATTCGTGCCCCGAGGCCTGAACTCTACGATTTGAATAAGGACCCGGCGGAGACCGCGAACGTGATCAAGCAGAATCCCGCAGAAGTGGCGAAGCTGGAGGCGCAATTGAACGCGGTGGTGGGAAACGGCGGTTCAGAGAAGGTGCAGACGAACATGCTCGACGATCGGCAAATGGAGCAGTTGAGATCACTCGGCTATCTATCGGGTTTTTCGCCGCAGCATTACGATCTAAATGGCCAGGGCCCAGATCCCAAAGACAAGACTGGGATTTTGAAGCTGCTTTATGAAGCTGAGAATCCAGCAGCACATCTGACAGAGAACCGCAGGATCGCGCTTCTACAGCAGGCACTCAAAGAGGATTCCTCAAATCCATCGCTGTACCACCAGCTCGGGGGTGAGTTGGAGAAGATGGGCCGCTATGACGAGGCTTTGCACTTGTACGAGAGCGCGCTGCAGCATGGAGTTGAGAACGGCAGACTTCATTCTCGGGTTGCCGACCTTTCACTGCGAAAAGGGGATAAAGATCGAGCCATTGTGGAGTATGAAAAAGCGGCCCGGTTCAATCCGTCGGATCTCGAAGGCCAGACGAACCTGGCCACAGCGTACCTCGAGAAAGGCAGGGTTGCCGATGCCGAGCGTGCATTCAAGTACGTGGTAGCGAACGATCCGAATTCTGCCGCCGGGCACAACGGACTTGGCCTGATCGCTATTCAGAAACACGACATGAACGTAGCGCAGACGGAGTTCGAACAGGCCGTCCACACGGATCCGGAACTCGTCGAGGCGCAGATGAATCTGGGCCTGATTTATGAAATGGCCGGTGACAAGAGCCGGGCGCGAACCTGCTTCGAAGCATTTCTGGCGAAGGCGCCCCGGACCCAGTACGCAAGCATCATCCCGAAGGTCCAACAAGAGCTCGCCACGTTGCAGTAAGCATGTTGCGCTGTCTGATCTGGTCTTTTCTCGCCGCGGCATGCTTTTGCGGCCAGAATGAGGCCAGCGCTGGATGCGACGCGGCGGGAAAGGCGTCCGGGCTCGAACAGGCCGCGCGGAACGCGATGCAGAAGCGTGAATTCGAAGTTGCGATATCGCAGTTTCAGGCGGCCTCTTCCGCCTGCGCGGGGAATGTTGCGATTCTCCTCGAACTGGGCAACGCATACTTCATGGGGCAGCATATACGGCAAGCGAAGAATGTGGCCCTTCAGGTTTTGCAAACTGACCCCGGGAATGCGCCAGCGCTCGAGATGAAAGCGAACTCCGATTATCTTTTGGGCGACGCGAGCGGCGCGATCAGCACCTTTATCGATCTATTGGAGCGATATCCCGAAAACCACGACGCGGCTTACATGCTCGGCCGGATCTACTATCAGGAGGGCGCAATCGACCAGGCCATCGGTCAGTTCGAGCGAGTCTTGCGCCTCGATGCCTATTCGTACAAGGCTTATGACAACCTGGGTCTGTGCTACGCGGCGAAAAACGATAACGACAAAGCGAAAAGGTACTTCCTGACAGCAATTAAGATTGTCCAGAAAGATCGCCCGGAGTACGACACGGCGTATGCCGACCTGGCAGAGCTGCTGCTCAAAACCGGAGATAATCAAAGAGCATTCGCTGCAGCCGCGATGGCAGCCGATCGCAACTCCACATCGGCTCGCAACTTTTATCTGGGCGGAAAGGCACTCGAGCAGCTCGGGAAAATCGATTTGTCCCTGAACTGGCTTCAGCGCTCGGTCGCTCTCGACCCGAACTATCCTCAATCCCTTTACGTGCTCTCGCGCATTTATCACAAACTGGGCCAAGAGCAGAAATCCGCGGAAACACGCCGCAGATTCCTGGATGTGCAGGCCAAAGTTCCGGAAAAGCGGCGTTAATGGACAAGACTCGTGGTGGCGCTTTGGACGGAGAGCGGCAACGATTGTTTGCGCCTCGATGCCTGCAGCGGAGAGTGTTGGCAAAGATGACGCGAGGCTTCGGGCTTATCGTCCTGGCAGCGTATCTCTGGGCGGCGCGTCCGGGCGATTTTCAGATCATTGGTCCAGGGGGCGGCGGAGCTATGTTCAACCCGACGGTCAGCCCTCACGACCAGAACACGGTTCTGGTGTCCTGTGACATGACGGGCGCCTACATCACTCACGATGCCGGCCGATCCTGGCGCATGTTCAATCTGCGCGGTACGGTGCGGTTCTTTGCTTTCGATCCCATGAAATCCACCACGCTATACGCGTATGTAACGGGCCTTTGGCGAAGTACCGATGGAGGTGAGTCATGGAATATGATCTACCCGAAGCCAACCGCGATTCGCGGTATTCGGATGAACTCAGATCATGCGGACGAGAGCATCGTGGCAGATCCTGATCCTTTGGGCCGTATCGGAGCGCTCGCGATCGATCCGAGCGATTCGAAGACACTTTATGCGGCGGCCGGTCATGAAAGGGCGGCGTCGCTCTACATCTCACGTGATTATGGCACGAGCTGGCAGCGTGAAGCGCCGCTGCCGGATCTCCCTCGGCGGATGTGGATCGATCCGCGGTCGCCGCGTGAATTACGAACCGTGTATATCGTCGGCGAGCATACGATAACCGTTAAGACTTCTGCCGGGATACAAAACCTCTCCGGCCCGACGACCGGCGCGATAACGGACGCAACGGCAGGCTTCGAGACGCAGAAGCAACCGCCGGCCATTTATGTGATCTCGGATCAGAAAGCGTTTGTTTCGCGTAATGGCGGGGGGACCTGGGAAGAGTGCCGCTTGCCGGGCAGTTCCGCGCAGGCCCGTGCGATCGCAACTAGCGCTCGCCATCCTGCAACAGCCTATCTATCGTACGATCGCCTGAACATGCAGGGCACAGCCTGGATGGGCGTCGCGAAAACCCAAGATGCGGGGCACACCTGGAACCTCGTCTGGAAGGAAAACAAAAGCGCTGCCGTTAATATTCATGACGCGTGGATAACGCCACGTTTCGGTCCGGGATGGCCGGAGAATCCGCTCATGCTGGGTGTCGCCGAACAGAATTCGGATCTCTGCTACGGTACCGACCTCGGCCGAACAATGCGGACGACGGACGGCGGAGCGAGTTGGAACGCTGTTTACTCGCGGGCGGTTTCGAACGGCTCGTGGACGAGCACAGGTCTCGACGTCACCACGAGCTACGGTATACATTTCGATCCTTTCGATAGAAATCGCGAGTTCATCACTTACACGGATATCGGTCTGTTTCGGAGCGAAGACAGCGGCCGGTCCTGGGTCAGTTCCACTGACGGAGTACCGCGGGACTGGCTGAATACAACGTACTGGATCGCGTTCGATCCCGATGTTAAAGGGCGCATGTGGAGCGCGAACAGCTACACGCATGACCTGCCAAGACCGAAGATGTGGCGCCGCAATTCCCCCGGAAATTATCGCGGTGGAATTTGCAGAAGCGATGATGGGGGACGCTCCTGGGTGAAATCCAATGCGGGCATGCCCCAGACCGCGGTGACGCACGTGCTGTTGGATCCCGGGAGCCCGCGTGGAGAGCGCGTGCTGTACGCTGCAGCGTTTGGACGAGGCGTGTTCAAAAGCGTGGACGGCGGAAAAACATGGTCGTTGAAGAACAACGGAATTACCCAGACTGAGCCGTTTGCGTGGCGCTTGGCGCGCGCTCCAGACGGAGCGCTTTATCTGATCGTCGCAAGACGGTCCGACGACGGCAGCATTGGCAATGCAGGCGATGGTGCAGTTTACAAGTCGACAGACGGCGCCGAGACCTGGCGGCCGGTTCCGCTGCCCGCTGGAGTAAATGGTCCAAACGGGATCGCCATCGATAACCGATCTCCGAACCGTCTTTATCTGGCGGCATGGGCCCGTGCCACTCAAAAACTACACGGAGAGGGAGGGGGAATTTACCTATCTGATGACGGCGGACGCACATGGCGTCAGGTGCTCGATCGGGACCAGCACGTGTATGACGTTACGATCGATCCGCAAAATGCCAATTCCATTTACGCGGCTGGGTTCGAGTCCTCTGCGTGGCAATCAACCGACCGAGGCGAACACTGGGCGCGTATTTCTGGTTTCAACTTCAAATGGGCTCATCGAGTGATACCTGATCCCACGGAGCCCGGCAAAGTGTACGTCACGACGTTTGGCGGAAGTGTCTGGCACGGAGCCCTAAACGGCAAGCCCGTGATGTTGGATATAGCTACACCTCAACTAGCTCCCGGAAATTAGTGTGAGGGCGTAACGTGCACCGTACCGAGGCCGTACCAACCGTCCTGATCACGTCCCTCGATTGCGAGGCGGATCGCAGGCTCGAGGGTAACGTCATTTAATAGCGCAACGCTCAAGTGGTATTCGCCAGGAACCAAGTCCTCAGGTACAAAGAGCGGGCCCTCGAACACGGCATCGCCAGGTAGCCATTTTCGAATGTCGGCGTTGGTGCGCAGGATCGCAGAGTGCTCACGCGAGCTGAAGCGAAACGCTAAGACATACGGCTGATATACAGGAGCCACGCCTTCGTTCACCCACCATGTCGAGAGCCCAAGCGTCTGGCCGGGTTGGACCTGTTGCTGCCACGCTGCGCGGCGTAGAGCAAATCGATATCCCATGTGGCGTTCGAAATCATCGAAGTCTTCCTTCCATGCCTTCGGGATCGCGCTTGATTTCAAGTTCACCGTGCTCACATGCCACCGCAGGGCCTCGCTCAGAATGTATTTGACGTCCCATCCCTGACGAAACCAGGATTCCGGAACACCACAGGTTTCCATGGAAACAGGAGCGCTCCTCCAGACATCCTGGATCCCGGCCCTCGCAATCTGCTCCGGATAAAAATCCAGCATGTGCGCCCACTTCTTACGCATGTCGCCGAGGCAGTCGAAACGCCAGCCAGCTCCATTTGATGTGCCGTAGGCCAGTGCTTCCGGTTCATCGAAGTTCATCAATAGTGGTGTTTTCCGAAATGCTTTCAGATAGACGTCGATGAGTTTACGCTGGACGGCGAATTCGGGCATGTAATCGCTCCAGCCCTCGCCCCAGAAACCGACGGTTGAAATATCGACCCCGTCGAGGTCGGGATGCCCATCGTAGCGTTTGCCTGCCTCCACGATGAGCGTGCTCCAGTATTTGAAATAGAGAGGGTCGCTGAAGTCCGGCTGCCAGATATTGCCATCTTTCGATGCGTCAGTGTTGGCGCGTCGTGCTCCTGATTTTCGGTACCAATCAGGCAGCGGGTGCTTTGGATCATAAGGCATGAGCCGGAAGAGCAGACGTTGTCCATGACGGTGCGCTTCCCTGAGGGCCAGGTCGATGATCTCCCAGCGAATCTTGCCTTCTTCGGATTCGACGGTTGACCAGTGCCATCGACAGTAGGCGACGGTAGACAAAGGAAAGTCCGGCTTATCGGCGGGAGCAACGAGAGGCTGAGTCGGTCCTGCTTCGGACCATTCGACACCCGGATTGAGAGCGTCACCGTTGTATCGCTGAAACGTCTGGATGCCCATTCCGGGGTTCACCAGGACCTCGTGAATCTCGATAGGGCGAACAACTACCTCAGCGCACCACGAAGAGAGGGATAAGGCGGACAGGATGGCAGCCCATCGTGTGAGTTGCGAGATTTTTCGACTGTTTGTTGTGAACGTCATCGGAAGGACGGGAAGAAAAGATTGTGAAGTTGGAGCCGACAGAGGGACTCGAACCCCGACCCGCAGTTTACAAAAGTGTTCACCGGATCATCCAGGATGTACTAACAAATGTAAACATCTGAAAAGAAGAGGCCCAATCCGGGCAGACACCAGATCCGTTCATCAAGCCTCCGGCGAAAGTAGTTACAAAAACAGTTACAGTAACACAGCACCGCCAGTACCATCGCGCTTAGTGCAATTCGTTCCCTCAATATTTTTTTGTGTGGCGTCGGCACTGGCAACGTGCTCGCTGGCCAAAGGTTGACATTCGCAGGTGACCGCAATGAGACTCGGCATTGTCCACGGGGATATGGCTCCCCAGGACCGGCCGTACTTTTCTGCATCGGTCGAAAGCGCCAGAATGTAACGAGTGCCGATCGAAGAGCCTGAGCCGCTTCCGAGGGTCGAGAGCGGATGACTCCGCTGGGGCGAAGGATTCTGCGTCACTGGCGAGAGTTCCGTCCAGCGTACGTGAAGAGTCTACGCCGGAGAAGCCAGCTCTACCAAACAGCAGAGCAGGCCGCCATCGATCACGCGCAACTCTTCAGCCAGGCGCTGAGCGACGGTTTCGCGTACGACCAAGCGCAGGAGCTGGCGAGAGAAGGTTGGATTCACCCGTGATTCCGGAGGGCTCGGGGCAGGGAGAACCAACGCGCGATACGGCTCAACGGCAGATCGCATGCTCAAGCAGATGAAGGTTGCGGCAAGAACGCGCCGCGCGGTCAGAACAGGAGTACAGAGGTGAAATCACATATCCCATCGCTCGAGAACTCGATGAGGCCCAAGCAGCCGAAGAAGAACGAGGAACAGACCGCACAGCTTCGCGCACGGGGGAAGAACGTACCGGACACGGCAGTCGTTGTGCGTCCCGTGATGACGGTGGATTCGAAAACGGAAGGGTCTCCTTTTCAGAAATTCGAGGCAAGTCAAATCGGAGCGCGGCACCGCCGCGAGGTCACCAAAGCAACAGTAACCAATTCCGCCACAACGTTTGCTCATTATCATTCGTTCGCGAACTTGATAGCCCGTGCCTGAGGCAATGAAAAACCCGCCCAGCTTTTGGAAAGAAGTGCTCTCGGTTCTCTGGGTCATGGTGAAGATTGCAGTACCGCTCGTCGTCTGGCTATTTGTCTGTTATCTCATCGGTCGCCGCAACACGATTTTGGCGATAAGCATCTTGTACGGTGGCATCTTACTTTTCATGATTTTGTTCTCCGCTCGTTCGAACTACAACTGGAAGCGGCGCGATTTCGTACGCCAGGAGCGATCCCACGAGTCTAGGCAAAAACTCCGAGAACTGCTGGACAGAGTGAATTCGGTACACGGGGATCGCACCGCCCCGACATCGCACCTCGAAGGCCAAGCCAAGCATATGCCGTTAGATTACTTGACGCCCGAACCGCTCAAATTGTCGGACGTGCCTGCCGGGCAGGATGCGTATCTCAACTTCACAGCGGTTACCGTCGAGCTGGACGGCTCAACTTGGGTAGACATCGACGCTTCACTGTATGACAAGCCGAATTTCATGAGTGTCACGGTTCGACAGCTGGAAGGCGGCTACCGGCTGACGCTCCCGAGGCAGAGGGAAGAAGGATCACAGATGAAGTTCACACCAAAGCGGCGGAGTAGTGCATGCAACTATGCCCCGGTTGTGGAGATTGCCGAAGCTGTAATTCCCTGACGATGCGTTCAATCCTTGGAGCAAGCGTATGGAGCAAAAGCCCAACCAGTCGTTGACCGTGTTAGGCAGAGCCAAAATGTCGTATCCGGACCCGAAGATAGTCGAGGAAATGCGAAAGCGCGGGATAGAACGGCCGAATCCGCGCCTGGCGATGGGGCGGCCGCTGCAGTAGATAAGGACACAGCAAAGCCAACATCATCGGGAGTGCCCAGGCGTTTCAACGGAATGGAATTAATCATCTGACGGCGATAGTTTTCTCCTAACTCCGACAGTCCTTCCGTCTCGATATTCCCGGGAAGAACCGCATTGATCGTGATTCCGTATTGCGAAAGCTCGTCAAGCGCCGATGCGGATCATCGAACGATTGACTGCTTTTCAACTCCAATGCGAGGTCTACCACTTAGTTGCTGCCCTTGATAGCTCATAACGATACTGCACTTTCATCCATTCGGTGTGCTCTCTGGCACGCCTTGCTTGACGTGTGTTCACATACTAGATCCGGTGGCTGCCCAACGTCTTCGAATGCCCGTTCTGCGCCGGGTTACCCTGCAGCCGTGATTACTCCGGGAGCCATCGAGAAAATCCCCCGCCCATTCTGCCGTCAACCAGGCGCTGCCCGGATCATAGCGGCATTCAAAACCCATAATTCGTAGTTGCCAGATCGCCGCGCAGCCGCTTCCGATAGAGATCTGTCGTCACACGACAACTGTTTCGAACCTATAAGGCTCACCGCTGCTAATCAGCTCATCGACCAGTTAATTGTATTGAAGACTCAAAGCATAAACGTCGCTTGTCCCCTCATCCCGGAGCAGCAGAGGAGCATCGGTAGGGTCGAGACCGAACCAAATGCCTAAGGTCCCGGTATAACGGATGCCGTTCAGATCAGCTACTACCTCGGCAGTTCCGCCTTTGGCGGGTATGCGCAAGATCGCAGGATCGCTTGCATATCGTTGTGCATAAATGAAGCGGCTGTCGTGCGACCAGGTTGCATAGCCGATTATTCCGTCATATATCTCCGTCCAGCGATTTGTCTTCAGCTCAAAGACGTACAGTTTGCCGATATCGACGCTGGCGGCTAATAGGAACTGACCGTTCGGAGACCACTGAGGCGAGAACTTGCCGGCAGAACCGGGCACAAGCGACACCCGTTGGGTGTCGAGGTCAAGAGTTCGAATATCACTTGGATAGGGCTTGCCTGTCCGCACAATAGTGTCAAAGGCGATTTTGTGACCGTCGGGTGACCAGTTCGGATCCGTTTCAGGCCCGGTGCTCTTTGGGAAAAGGAGTTTAGGGCCTTGGCCGTCCGAGGAGACGACGTAGGCCCGGTGAACATTCGGATCTTGCGACGGTGCGTCGAAAGCCACTTGGCTGCCGTCGGGTGAGATCATCAGCCATTCAGGATGGAGGGTGGCATCGGTGAGTTGAACTCGATCGCTTCCATCCACGCCCGACTTCCAAATAATGTCTTCTGGAAAGCTGGCGTAGGCGACCTTCCGACCATCTTTTGAGAACGACAGCAAATTAGCCGAGATGCCGCCGAGAAAGGACTGAAACTGCTTCGATTTTGCATCAAATCGAATGAGTTCGCCGCGGGGTATCGATCCAGTGCAAAAGATCTGCCTGCCATCTTTGCTAAAGACGGGACGTCCCCATCGAGGCGGGCTCGATGCGAGTGGAATCGGCTGTTCAGGGCGTCTGCGAAACAGCGTGCTTCGTTCATCAAGTGCCCAGAGCTGCGATTTAGGGCGTGTCCGAAACAGGAAGATTGAGCCATCAGGGGACCACGCACCACAGCACTTTGGATTTGCGGGTAGCCATCCTCGAATGAGTTGGTGAAGGCCCGTACCGTTCGAAGCCATCTCCCAAAGAGTCTTATCTTGGAAATAGCGGATTTCCTTGCCATCCGGTGAGATGTGAAGCGAATCAGCAGGAGTTCCTAGTGAGATCAACCGGTGTGGGTTCGTTCCATCAGCATTCATCTGGAAGAGGTCGCCATTAGCCTCCTCGTATAGGATTGAGTTTCCATCCGCACTCCAGACCGCATCGTTCACGGATCTTAGGTAGCGCGGCGATCCCCCGAGCACTTTCAGACTATAAAGCGGCTCTGTTGCCGCAAGACCCGATTGATAGACCACGTAGAGCAATGTCGTGCCGTCGGGAGAGACGTCCGTGAACCACGATCTTGGAGGCAACTTCGTGACGGGCTCGATCTCTCCCCCCGATACTGCCACTTGGCCAACCGGTTCCCAAATGCTCGATCTCAGATAGATTCTCGAACCGTCTGTACCCACAACTTGACCAGCATTGCCGGAGTGCGTCAGCTGCGAGTACTCCGTTATGCGCAGATTCGGAGTGCTACTCTTCGTGCTCAGAATCATATACACAATGGCGACCAGCGCCGTGGCGCCGCCAATCCAGAGAGCCATTCGGGAGCCCCGGCGCGTCATTCGCGTTACCCCGGAAGGCGAATGCACCACTCCGCCGCTCGAATCTGAAAGCGCCTCCAGCGCGAAAGCGAGATCGGACGCCGACTGAAAACGGCGATCGGGGCTCTTCTCGACACACCGCTTCACAATTCGTTGCAAGCCTGGCGACGCCAACGGCGGAGTAATCTGCGAAAGGCTTGGCGGTTCTTCGTTCAGTATTGCCGTCATTGTCTCGGCTGACGTTGACCGGTGAAACGCACGCTTACCTGTCAGCATCTCGTAGAGAATCGCCCCAAGGGAAAAAATGTCCGAGCGATGATCCACCACGGCGCCTCGCACCTGCTCGGGCGCCATGTAGCCAACGGTTCCAAGAACCATTCCGGGATCGGTGTTTTCCGCCACGGTTGTCTCATCGCCGCTCGGCTCGCGCAGCATGAGCTTCGCCAGCCCGAAGTCGAGGATCTTTACCCGTGCGTCTTTTGTAATGAAAAGATTCTCTGGCTTCAGGTCTCGATGTACGATCCCTTTTTCATGTGCCGCTGCCAGTCCACGAGCAATCTGCACGCCAATGTCAATTTCTTTCTGCGCCGGCATCGGCCCGCGTTCAAGCTGCTGGCGCAGCGTTGCGCCGTCTAATAACTCTGATGCGAGATACGGTGCGCCATCATACGAGCCGAATCGGTAGATCACCAGAATGTTCGGATGATTCAGCGCTGCCGCTGCCCGTGCTTCCTGTTCGAACCGTTGCAGCCTGGCCGCGTCTTTGGCCACAGCCGTCGGCAGCACCTTGATAGCGACCTCGCGCTTTAAAACCGGATCGCGTGCTCGATACACCTCACCCATGCCGCCCGCACCAAGCAGCCCGAGCACTTCATATCCATCGATCCTGACACCAGGATTGAGCGCCACGATCACAAGAGTATAGCGTTCGCTCCGGCAACCTTCCTCCAACAACTACTGATTTGTGTGTTAGCTCTTTAGAAAAGTCCCCTCTTTGATTGCAGTTCGAGCCGGGAGAGAGTGCAGGGCGAGGGCACGCGTGAGCGCCTTTGCCTGCTCAGGCTGTAGGCTCCGAGCGCGAACCGGTACCGTATGTTCCCGCTTCCAGGGTGTGTCGGCGGCAACAGCCCCCGCCTGGAAGTTCAGTTCGATTAGCAACTTGCCATCGAAACCAAAGAAGTCGTCATTGTCGTGCTTGTGCCAGTGTTACTCAATGCGCCAAGCGAACCAAAGTAACGTTACGGACCGATTTGGCTTGCCGTCACAACGGAAGTGTGGTCCGTCAGTCGGAAGCTATCCGCAGATTTGCAATGCGCAACTCTCCAAGAACCCTGTCTCGAGCAAACGCGTTATTTATTCAGTTAAGACGCGGATCGGCCGGATTCGAAGGCTAGAGGTTTTGAGACCTGGCGGCGGCGAGCCGATCGAGGGCACTCCGATAATATCCTCCCCCGGGCAGCACCTGTGGAGAGGTTCTTGTAATGTAAGCTCTGATCCGCTGCCGAATTTCTTCGGCTTATGGAAGGGATTTCTCGGTCCAGAAGCGGTTGGTCTTATTGAAGAAGCCGATTCGGCTGAGAAAAGCCACCCCGAAATACTCTGATTCCTCCACGAAGTCATCACCGGACCTGATGATACCTGGTTCCAGGATCAGTCTGGCAGGGACAGGCAACTCGTGTGCTCAGAGGCTACTCCACTCTCGCCAGCAACATGGCACCAGATCCCAAGGTCTACCTCTTCTGCTCTTATTACGGAGTGTCAGTTGAAGAGCTGCGGCAACCTTCGAAATGTATCAGCGGTAAGCCGCTGGGAACTGAGTCCGGAGGCAGCCTGCAGAGCCGCTCGGCACGTGCCCGCGGATCGAGCAAAGCCTCTTCGAGAAACGCAAGCAGATCGTCGAACTCCTTTGGATCGAGCAATGACACATCCCGAAGAAGAGGATCGAGACGTTCGAGCACCGGCTCGATCGGACCGAGGCGGTGGCTGAGATCGCGATCGACAGCCTCTTTCGAAGGATCGTAGTCGCGAGCATAACTGAGCGGATCCAAGTGAAAGCGAAGCGCATCTCTCAGTCTGGTAAATGAACCATTGTGGAAGAAGGCGGCTTGCAGAGCCAGATTCCTTAATGGCGAAGTCCGGAACATGTAACGGTCTGCGCTGTTGCCGGTAATCTGTTCCAGTCCGAAGTCTTCGTCTTCTCCAGGTCCGTCAAAGATCACGTTTCCTTCCGCAAGGCCGAAGAACGGAGCGATTTGCGGCACGCCCGCCACATGCATTTTGAAATCGCTGAACATCTCGTTGGACGCTCCGGCAACGGCATGGCAAGAAACGCAATTGGCTTTTCCAAAGAAGAGGAGAGCGCCTTGATTTGGGAGGCTGACATGACGCGATGGTCGCCGCGTGCAAACCGATCGAGCGGTGCGTCCGCGAATGTAAGAGTGAATTCGAATTCGGCTATCGCGCGAGCGAACATGACAAAATCGATGGGTCCACCTGCAGCAACGGACGGAAACAGGTCGCCAAAGAGCAGCCGGTAGGCCGGATTGCCGTTCAGGCGCGCGAGAACAGCCTCGCGAATCGGTTCATTCCGGAAACCCGAAGCGTCGGGCGGCGGCACGACCTCGCCTATTCCGTCGTCGAAGATGTCGAAACGAGGACCGATCGTGCCGGCTGTACCCGTAAAGCCAGCCACCTCTGTGAGCTCAGTAGTAGGAAGGTGGCCCTGCGCGATCAGCAAATGAGAAACATCGGGGTCATGAGGCGGAAACTTCGCGGTGCCCTCCGGTGGCGGGAAAACAAAGCCCTGCGAATTGTCGAAGGGATCTCCGGAGCGTGCAAAAAAGCGGCCATTCCACATCAATTTCGCATAGAACGCCGTGTTGGCGACGGCAGGCGTGCGGCGCTGATTTCGCGGTCCAGCGCGATGCGGGCCTACCGTGTGATTGTTCTGGATGCCAATTGCAATCGACTGCGAGTCGCCCATCCCATTCGTTGGCGAGTGACAACCTCCGCACGAATTGTCATCGTGCAGTCCCCCGGAAACATCGAACCAGAGCAGTCTCCCTAAATCGGCAAGCTTCTGGTCTAGCGGTCGGCCGAGCCGCGGCTCGAGTGTCGATTCAATTCGACCCGTAAAGCCGGCTTTGCGAAGCACCGACGCAAGCGTACGCCTTAAATGGGCATCGGATGTTCTAAGAGACGACCGATCCGTGCGAATCTCGGCTCGTGGACTCCAACCATTCAATGAATGAAAAACGGTGCTTGCGAGCAGACAAGCGGGGAGAATATGCCCCCGGCACGGCTTAAACATCATGCGCAATCTCTCCGAAACTAATGGCTGGTGTTGCTACGAGATCTAAAGCGGATCGCAACCGCCCTCACCAGCCAGCTCTTGCAGGGTTTGCACGATATATCCGCCAGGCAAAATGACTGGAAAAAACGAAGGTGGAGGATCTTTATCTACCGGAGGAATCTGCAATCGAAAGGTCCCCCGAGCGTACGAGCTGGCCACCAGAGTTCCATGACTGGAAAGTATAAAGAAGTCATTGATGTCCAGAGCCGGCGCCAGGACGTTTGATGGAACGATCTGCAGCCCCTCCTCATCGTCGTCAATCGCAGTGATCCTCCTCGCACGCGGCGGTCCGCCATTGCTTGTTGTGCCGGAAAAATCCATCCGGCGTTGATATTTGTAGTCCGTGCCTTGAGTGGCTTCACCGGAAACTGTGTCAACCCAGGACATTTTCCAAATACCGAGATGCTCCGGGACGGCTTCAAAGGTGATCCGCTCAAAAGCCGAGACATTAAAGACATCGGCCGGCACCGTGGAACAGGTTCCTCCCAGTGCCACAAGCTTGAAGTTATCGGCACCGCGAGGTCCGCGCGTGATTTTCCAGTTTTGATCGTGCATCAGTGGGCCCTCATAGAGGACGCGGTGTATAGCCTCTTTCGATGAAATTGGCTGAAAACTGTTTTCACTGACCGGGCCACTGTCGTCTGAAGCAACAAGGGGCAGGGCAGCCAAGGTGACTACTGCCAGGAAACGGCAATGACTTGAAAGTGAACGTATCGGGACGAACATGGATCTCCTTCCAGGAAATTAATTGGCTCGAATGCTCTTCGCGCGATCTTGATTGGGAATCGGAACCGCCGAGCGCTTATAGATTGGCCGGAAGTGCCTGCGGAATTCCTGATGGAAATATCAGAAGATCTAAAAAATTCTAAAATAGATCTACTTTTGGGCGTGAAAGAATGGTTTCCTACTCGTTCGGGCCATTTATCCTGGATCCGGCTTCTCGGACCCTCCTCCAGAGTGGACAGAGAATTGACATCACCGCAAAGGTTTTCGAAACTTTAGTGTTTCTGGTTCAGAACCGCGGGTCGAGTTGTCACCAAAGATGATTTATTTAAAGCGATCTGGCCGGATGTCACAGTAGAGGAATCTAACCTCGTCCAAACCATATCCGTTCTAAGAAGAACGCTGGGAGATAACCCGAAGGACCGGCGCTTTGTAGCCACAATTCCCGGTCGTGGATACTCCTTCGTAGCTCACGTTACTACGGAGCAGGGCGCCTCACCTGATCAGCCTCCTATAACTCAAGTAACAAGCTCTGATGATCATCTGAGTACGAATGTTACTAAAATTACTGACCGGCATCGTGACATTCGCTGGGCATTTGCATTCCTTCTCGCTTCCGGTGTTGCGCTCACGTCTTTTCTGTTTTCCATCGAGACGTTCCGCGACTGGTGTTCTTCTCGACCTCCCCTCTCACCACGTACACAGGGCTCGAACTCTGTCCTTCTCTTGCGCCAGAGGGCGAGCGAGTGGCATTTGCCTGGGATGGACCGAAGCAAGATAATTTCGACATCTACGTCAAGCAAATCGGTGACGGCCAGCTTCTGCGGCTTACCAATGAGGCGGCGCCAGATATCAGCCCGGCTTGGTCGCCGGATGGAAAAAGCATTGCTTATCTCCATACTGTTGGTAACAACGAGCCGGAAGTGTCGCTGATCCCGGCGGTTGCTCCCTATATCAGACGAAGCCTCGGGAGGGTCACTGTTCTCTCCGACACCTACTTCCGGTTGCACTACATCGCATGGTCGGCCGATTCGAAATGGCTAGTAGTGGCTGATGCTCCTCGCGCAAGCGAGACAAGCAGCCTTTACCTGGTTTCGAGAGATACGGGTGAGCGGCAAAGATTGACGTTTCCACCGCTGGACTCGGACGATTTCGATCCTGCTTTTTCGCCCGATATGAAATACCTTGCCTTTGTCCGTTATTCCGCTTTGGGAGCAAGCGCCAGTGACCTATATTTGCTGCTGCTTTCCAAAGACTTAAAAGCTGAAGGGCTGCCCCAACGCTTGACTTCATTTGATCGAAAGGTGAGCAGTCCGGTGTGGAGTCCGGACGCCCGCAGCATCCTCTTCACCCGGCAGCAACCAGCAGGCATTCACAGCTTTTGGCGCATCAATATCTCCCCCTCCTTACGAATCGAGCCGGTCCCTATACCTGCCGAAGACGGGTTGTCCGTTACTTTGTCCAGTTCAGGCAAGAGACTGGTATACAGCCGCGACACGTCCAACACAAACATCTGGAAGATTCAGCTCGCACAAGACGCGAGTCAGAAAGTTCAGAGAATTTTCCCCTGGGTCACTTCGACGGCCAACGAGAACAACCCGAGTTTCTCGCCTGATGGAGGGCAGGTCGCCTTCCAATCGCTTCGTTCGGGAACGGGCGAAATCTGGCTTTGCGATAGAAACGGTTCAAGTCAGCGACAGCTTACCAACCTGGGAAGCCTCCTCAGCGGCTTTCCCCGATGGTCTCCTGATGGCAAACAGCTTGTCTTTCATTCCCGAATGACCAGTTCCGCTAACCTGTATCTGATCTCTGCTGCTGGAGGAAGGCCAAGACGGCTTACCACTGGACCAAGTAGCGATACCATGCCAAGCTGGTCACACGACGGCAAATGGATCTACTTCGCCTCCCGCCGAACGGGAGAGCCGCACATCTGGAAGATGTCTCCGGAAGGGGGCCCCGGCTATCAAGTATTGCAGGCCCGTGGTTTTTGCCCGTTGGAGTCGAAAGACGGAACAGCGTTGTATTATGTCACCCTTCCAGACTTCGATCTGCACAGGCTGCCGTTGGCAACCGGGCCTGAACAGAAGGTCCTTTCCAGTGTGGCGGGACACGGCACATCGTACGCTCCAGCCAACAGTGGAATCTACTTCATACGAACGATGGCCCATTCGAAAGCACAGGAACTGGCGTTCTTTTCGTACGCAACCAGGCAAACACGATCAATCGCGACGCTTCCTGCAAAAGCCGGCCTCGGTTTAGCGCTCGCGCCCGATGAGCATTCGCTGCTCTATGGCCAGACTGATCAGGGCGGCAGCGACCTGATGCTAGTCGATCAATTCCACTGATACCGATATGCGGAATCAAGCGCGTCACAATTGACATGTCAGAGCCGCAGTGCAGACCAATCGTAACTCTGTCTGGATCGTCGGCAACCCGTCAATTGGACCAGCGATCCAGCACAACGGGTCCGTTTCCGAGCGGCACGTAATCCAGGAGCAATCTACTCGAGGTGCTTCGGTGTCGGGAGCCTCGGACCGTGATCAAATAGGAACGGCCGGCGCTGTCGACGCTGTTTCCGCACAAAATTCCAAAACTACGCGCCAGCATACAATCGATTTCAATGCGACACGGCGACTACGGCTACGATGCGCCTTACGCGCTGGTTATGTTTGGATTGTTGGCTGTTAGCAGCGCGATCTGGGCGGCAATGGCTTGGCTGGACGGGCCAATTCGCGCGGCCATGCCAGTCACGTTGTATTTTGTATTCTTTCTGGCGAACACCAGCAGCTTTTTCTACACGACCAGACGCGGCAAGTTTCTTGAGTGGAACCGCATTCTAGATCGCCTTCGCCTGCGGGGCAACGAGGAGGTACTCGAAATGGGGTGCGGCCGCGGCGCCGTGCTAACGGCGGTGGCCCGTAGGTTGACGACGGGCCGAGTGACGGGCGTCGATATCTGGAGCACGAAAGATCAGTCAGGCAACGCCAAGAGCGTCACCCTGCGCAATGCATCACTTGAAGGAGTTGGCCATCGCGTGCAGATCGATACTGGCGACATGCGGGCGCTTCCGTATCCAGATGAGACTTTCGATCTGGTGGTCTCGAGCCTCGCGATACACAACATTCGATCGAATGCCGATCGCAAACGAGCGATCGTCGAAGGTTTCCGTGTCCTTAAATCCGGAGGCAGGATGGTGATAGCTGACATCCGTGCCACGGCGATCTATGAAGATGCCTTACGGACACTCGGTGCGTCGAATGTGGAACGGTGCCGGCTAGGGTGGAGATTCTGGTGGGGCAACCCGATCGCCAGCACTACCCTCCTCACCGCTTCAAAAGCTCCAGCCTAAACGTCTCGAAATCATCTTCCGGAACGGGCCTACATCGATTGAGCTTTGAGCGATCGGTAGCGCACAAATTCCCGAAATGCTCCTGGCTGGCCCAGAAGCGTTGGCTTGCGCACTGAGCTGATGAATCGACCGAACGCGTGAGAGGCGACATGGCGTAGGATCTCTGCTGCGGGAATGGACCTGAAGCGCTAGGAAACAGCTTCGACTCCATACCGGCCGGCCGGCGAACACGTTCGCCCCGATCGGTTCGTGGATAGTCAGCGATACGGACAGAACCAACGGCTCGTCGGCTTCGCAAGCGTCGCTTAGCCGCCAAGCTGTTATCAAGTCCAAACTTCGATGTGATGTTGAATTTAGCGGACCGCAGGTAGTCATTTCCATCTGAAGTAGCGGCCCAAGCGAGCTCCGTATAGAGTAGGCGGCGCGACGACACTGGACTGGCTGTTGGAGTCAGACCCTGCCATTCGCTGGCAGGTATTTCGCGATCTTGTCGACACACCGGCTGAGGTCGTCCTGATGGAGCGAGCGCGGGTGACCGTTGAGGGCTGGGGTGCGCGACGGCTGAAGTCGCAGGGTGAAGATGGCCAATGCGCCGGAGGCCTGCTTCCCCGCACAACACCTGAATGACTTTGCCGGGAACGATGGCCAACCTTGGATTTCGACACTTCCCACACTTCAACTGCTGCATGATTTCGGACTCGACCCAAACTCGGAACAGTCCCGTCGGGCCGTTGCGCTCGTAGGGGATCACTGCCGTTGGTAGCACCCTGGGCAGCCGTTTTTCAGTGGCGAGGTCGAACCCTGCATCAATGGCAGACCGTCACGCTTGGCGATAAACAGCCATTTCATTTCAGGTCGGAATTGAACGGCATTACCCTCGCCGCATGTTGAACAGCCCGTTCTGTTGTTGAGCGGTCGCTATGATTTCTACATGCCTGTCGAAACATCGCAAAATCCGATGTTTCGGCTCTTTAGTGCTCCGAAGCAGGACAAGCGTCACATAATTTATGAAACAGCCCATTCAATTCCGCGCGCCGCGCTCATTCAGGAAACGCTCGCCTGGTTTGATCGCTACTTCGGCGAAGTTAAGCTTATTCCTTGACAGTTTCATCGAGACATCTGTGCGTATCCCGATTCCTCCAGCTGTTACAGAATCGCTGCTTTGGACCGCGCCCACACCGGGCGCGCATTTACATCTCCTCAGCGCTCATGAGCGAGCGACATCCATTTTCGAGCACTACCGCACAGCCCGCCACGGCCCCGATATGAACCGCATTTCTCTCAACCAAACTCCGGACCCACAGTCGCATAAACATGTTCCGGAAACCCGGGATATCTGTGCTGGCCTCGATACATGCGAACGAAAGATCGTTCCTCCACGAAACCTTGTGCCTTTAACCAGTCGAGCCACGTGCGCGAGTGCTCCGGGGCATCGATTCCAAAACGCCGCCCGCTGCCATCACGAACGCATTGAGAAATCAGCGCCCGCGCAACGCATTCTTCCCGCGCAACTATCGGTCCAAGCTGATGATAGAGAAATCCCGGACGCCCAAAACAGTATCCGCGTATATCCGTGTTCTTGACCACCCAAGCATATTCGGGTGAGCGCTCATAGAGCGAGCGCAGAACCACCTCGCGATTCGCTCCGAAAATCCGGCGGTCCTCGCTCAAGACCTCGCGAAAATCATCATCACTCATTGCGACGACCTTTCCCTCCGAGGCGGCAGTCAACCGTGGCTCTGCCAACGCCAAACGGCTGATTCCATACTCGTCGCAAAAGCCGTGCTGCCGGTACAACACTCGTCCCGCGGGTGTCGCATCCAAACGCACACAAGCTTCCTTGCTCAACACGGCCAATCCTTCCGAAAGCAAAACGGTTCCGATACCCTCGCGTCGCTGCTGCGGATCTACCAACAGCATGGAAAGCCAACTGAATCGCTCTTGATACCGCAGTGTGGCGACCGTACCGATCACTTGCCCGTTCTTCTCCGCAGCGCGACAGCCGGTTGGGCTCGATTGCAGAAATAATAACCAGTCTTCTTCGAGCTGATTCCATCCGCTGGCACGGCATAATCCCAGACCGGCTGGAATGTCGTTCGGATACATCTGGCGGATGACCACGTCAATCATGAAGGTAATCAGACGCTGGCTGCATTCACCGCGATCTAACCGAGTGTTGCGGAAGCGTCCATGCATACAGCACGCTGTCTACGCCGGTGATGACATACTGCCGCCCATCCAACTCATAGCTCATCGGCGAGCTTCCGAGAGTTCCTCCCGCATTCGCATGCCAGAGAGTATCACCGTTCTCAGGATCGAGCGCCAGCAAATTGCCTGAAACATCCCCCGTGAACAGCAAATGTCCAGCGGTAGTCAGGATGCCTGGATGCCCCTCGCCTTCCTCCTCTTGTCTCGTCCAGCGAACTCGGCCCGTCCGATAGTCGATCGCCACCAGCATCGCCTTCGACCAGAGAGAAGTTGCCGAACCTCCCTGATGTCCTTCCGCTCTTTTTGCTGCGTTGAGAGCCAGGTAATAAAGCATGAAGCCCTCCTGTGCGTTCACGTAGAAGAGCTTGGTTTCAGGGTCGAAGCTCGGAGCCATCCAGTTGGTTGCGCCTTCCTCCGCAGCCGCGACCAGCGAGCCATCGCTCTGAGGTTCTTTCGCAGGATTCGGGATAGGCTGCCCTTTGCTATCGAGGCCCATAGCCCAATCCAATGACACAAACGGCGCCGTGAGTAAATGCTCGCCTGTAGTGCGGTCGAGCAGAAAAAAGTAACCATTGCGGCTGGCCTGCGCGAGTAGCTTGCGCGATCGACCTTGAAACTCCGCATCGAAGAGTACCGGCGTTTCGACGGCGTCCCAATCGTGCGTGTCATGCGGCGAAGGCTGGAAGTACCACGCTAGCTTCCCGGTGTCAGCGTTCAACGCCACAATCGAGCAGGTGTAGAGATTGGCTCCTTTACGCACAACACCCGCAAGCACGGGATGCGGATTGCCAGTGCCCCAATAGACCAGGTTGAGATCGGGATCGTACGTGCCCGTCATCCAGGCCGGGCCGCCGCCGTGTGCGAGAGCTTCCGTGTCCGGCCATGTCTCCGCTCCAGGAGCGCCTGGCGTTGGTAGCGTATCCCAGCGCCACAACACCTTTCCGTTCTCCGGATCGATGGCCTCGATGAAATGTGGAACATCGGCTTGATCGTCGGACGTGCCAATAATCAGGTGATCCTTCACCACCAGCGGGGCTACGCTGATGTAATACCCGAACCTGACGTCTGCGATCTCGACATTCCAGATCTCTTTCCCGCTGCGAGCATTCAGGCAGATCAGATGTGCATCGGGCGTACCGAAATAGAGCCGGTCTTTGTACATTGCGACGCCGCGCTGTCCGACATGATCGCCGTGCGATGGACGATTGTAGTGCCAGACCAGGTGTCCATTCCGCGCGTCAATCGCCCATACATTGTCCGGCACTGTGAAATAAAGGATTCCGTTCACTTCGAGAGGCGTCGATTTCAGAGCATCCCCGTGAGTCTGGAACGCCCATGCCATCGTCAACGAAGAGACATTCGTCTTATTGATCTGACTCAGCGTACTGTAGCGGCGGCCGGAGTAATCGCCATTGTAGGTGGGCCAAGTCGTCGTCGCGGGTTTGAGCAGTGTTGCCGGGTCGAGCCCTTGCGCGGCAATGGATGAACAGCTCGCCAGAAAAATGCCGAACCACTTCATTTCAATGTCTCCAGATAGGCGAACACGTTGTGCATATCAGCTTCCGTGTACTTGTGCAGGAGTTCGAGATGCGCTTCGAGCGGATCGTGAATTTGAAAATCCACATCGCTGCAGGGCCAGGAGCGATACCAACCGTCGTGATCTCTAATCGCAATGCTGAATGGATCCTTATACACCAGCTCACCCGTGATCCGTTGCCCGGAATGTGTCGTTATCGTGGCGGTCTTTGGAACGTCCTCTGGATACAGCAAGCGCGCCTGGAGTTCTGCAGGCTGATATTTCTTCGCGATGCCGGCGAGATCTCCTGAAGGCGAGTGGCAGGAGGAACAGCCACCTTGGCCTCGGAAGAACGCTTCTCCGGTCTTCGCATTTCCGGTCAGTAGCTGTTTCAAGGAAAGGTCGCGCGGGTCGGATGGATTGGTGCGATCGCCCTCAACCAGCCTCCAATGAACGAAAGCCACCACATCGGCAATCTGGCCTTCACTCAGTTTCACAGCCGGCATTCCCTTGGCAGGTCGTCCGTCGCGAATCACCGGAGCGATGAGATTTCCATCCTGGTCATGGCGTACTAGCCGCGAGCGAAGTAAATTGGGGCCTTCCGTTGTTCCCGATGCGTCCGGTCCGTGACAAAACCCGCAAGACTGCGCAAATTGAGTCTGGCCTCGCTTGGCAGCTTCCGATTCTCGCGGTATGTCGTCGCACCATGCCAAAGATCGGATGAGAAACACCAGCAAAAACCCGGCGGAAGTCCGTATTTGGGCGGGCCCCGTCACTCAAATACCTTCTCGATCAGGTAATTTCGCACTTCCTCGTCGAGTTTCTGCGTATTCGTAGCCGGATCGCTGCTGTCGGTATTGAAAGCAATCAGGTAGGCGTTCTTGCGCGGCGGATCGAGATAGAAGTGGCTGATGAACCCGCCCTGCTGCCCGCCATGTCCAATGTAGAGATGGCCTCCTTGCTCGTGCAGAAAAAAACTCAGCCCTACCCAGTCTCGGCCGCCGCCGCCAATCGTCTGAGAGGAGTCGGTTTTCGCGAGAGCCATCTGCTTTTGGAACATCTCTTCTAGAGAACTACGCTTCAGTACTTCTTCGTAGCGCTCATTGGACTCGGGCGAACCAAGCAGAAAACGTAAATACTTCTCCATATCGGGAAAAGGTGAGTTCAGCCCGCTGTTAGAAACGGTAATCCCGGAATCGAAATTGAATGGCGCTGGTTTCAACGCTCCGTTTTCCAGCAGATACCCTTCCGCGCGATGTCTCAACAGGTAGTACGGCGACCGATCGAAGTAGCTCCCGTACATGCCGAGTGGCTTCAAGATGTTTTTGTCTATATACACTTCATAGTCGTCACCGGAAAGCCTCTCGATGATCTGGCCTAAAAACACGACTCCCAGGTTCGAGTAACTGTGTTTACTCCCCGGGGGAAAGAGAACTTCCGTGTAGGGCAGCATGGCGACGATCTGTGACCACTTGGTTGGCTCAAAGGGTTGCCAATCCTTGTCCTCGGTCCATGGCCAGGTAGGGCTGCGAAATCCGCCAGTGTGACTCATCAGCTCGCGAATCGTAACAGCCTCTATTGGTCCATACGGATCATGTACGGCCCGTAGCTCTGGAACATGTTTGACCACTGGATCATCCAGTTTCAGCAGTCCGTGATCACGGAGTTGCATGATGGCGATTCCGGTGAAAGTCTTGGTGATGGACGCCCAATGGAAGGTCGTGTTCTCATCCACATTCTGATGAGCCGCCCGGTTCGCCTCCCCGCACATATCCCGAAATACTGTGCGGCCGCCCATGATGACCAGCACGCTGCTGCCGACCACTCCGTAACGCTGCACAGACGACCGGTACCATTGCCGGAACGCGGTCAGGTTATTCGGCAAAGGTGGTGAAGTCTGCCCCGCCGGGGCGATCGGAATCGCCAGGACCAAAGCTTGAGCGATGCTCAGACGATCCAGCATGCCTACAGCGTACTGGATCGGGTTATTACCGTTTTTGCACCTCTCGAGAGCCTTCCCGTCCTCACCCGATTTCTACTCGACCGTGACGCCTGAAACCACTCCAAAATTTCGGACCAAACTCGCGTGCCTTGCGCTGCCGCCAACAAATACCAAAATTGAGGCCGGAAGTAGTCACGGCCCGGATAAATCTTTTGACTCCACGGTTCCAGGTCTTTAGCCCCGAAGCTCGATCCGCGTCCTCGAACCTTTACCCGCGAGAAGCTCTGTTTGCAAGTGTTTCACGTGAAACATTGCCTGTCTTTTTTGCTGTACAAAAACACATATGCGTGAGGCGATCCATGCCACTTCTTCAAGCCGCCCCGATTATTACCGCGACTTCCTTTTATAGACGGTAAAAACCCCTTCGACCAGCAGCTGATTATTCACTGCGCAAGGCAGAAAGCGGGTCGATGTGCGTTGCCTTCCACGCTGGGATGAGTGCTGCCATAAGAGCAACGAAGCTCAGCAACAACACGGCAAAGAAGACAATGCTCCAATCGAGTGAAGCGTATTCGAAGCTGCTGGATATGCCCTTGACTGCGATTCCGGCGATGGCGCACCCGAAAACCAAGCCCAGAATCGTCAGTCGAAAGCCTTGCTGGGCAACCATTGTGATCACCTGCCACCGGCTGGCTCCCAGAGCGCTGCGTATTCCGATCTCCCGGGTACGTCGTCCGGCGCTGAAGCTGATCACTCCATAGAGCCCGATTGCCGCGAGCAGCAGTGCAGCGCCGGCGAATATACTCAAAAGCTTCATCGCGAATTCTTGCGGGCCGAGTGCTTTGTCGATGCGTTCGAGCGATGTTGCCGCGTCAAAGACGGCTTGCGACGGATCCTGGCTATGCACTGCCTGTGCGATAACGGCTGCCATGGCGTGCGGATTCCCGGCGCTGCGGACCAGGAAGTTCATGTGACTAACCGGCGATTGATAGATCGGCATGTAATAAATGCCTCTCGTATCGGCGGCAGCGAAGTTGTAAGCTCTGACGTGTTTGACAACACCCACCACCGTCGACCACTGCGAATGCCTCTCGTTGCGAATTCTCTTGCCGATGGCGTCGCCGTGCGGCCAATACTTGCGAGCTAAATTTTCGTCAATGATCGTCACCCGTTGCGTCCCGATCCTGTCGGCATCACTGAAATCACGGCCTTGCAGAATGGGGATTCTCAGGGCATCGAAGTAGCGCGGGCTGATGTAGCCGCGATAGCCATGCGGACCCGGATCGCCCGGCAGATCGGGTCTGCCTTCGATCTCGAACGAACCGGTCCAGTGGTCGCCGTTGAAGGGCACCGGTTCGGCCGCAGCTGCAGTAACCACTCCTGGCTTTGTCTTGAGATCGTTAACAACCGAGCGGAAGAAGGCGATTTGTTTCGCATCCTCGTGATACGCCGCGTCCGGCAAAGCGACTGCTGCTGTCATGACGTGCTCCGGATTGAAGCCCAGATTCGCTGAACGCAGCCGCTCCAGACTCTTCAACAGCAGCCCCGCCCCTAGCAGTAACACCAGGGCTAACGCAACCTGGCCTATCACTAAAGAGCTGCGCGCACGTTGCCTGTCGACGCCCTCGGTATCGGAGCGGCCGCCTTCTTTCAACATTTGGAATTGATTCCCGAAACGGGCAGTCTGCCAGGCGGGAATAAACCCGAACAGAATCGCCGCCAGGACACCCGCCGCCATAGTGAAGAGCACCACGTGCACGTCCGGTTTGATGATGAGACCTGATGTGATCCGTGCGGGCGCCAGCGTCAGAAGACCCTTGAGCAGAACGAAGATGCTCAGTATCCCGAGAACGGTTCCACCGAGAGCCAGCAGCAAGCTCTCCGCCATTGCTTGCCCAACTAAATTCTTCGTGCTCGCTCCCAGCGCGCTGCGCACCGCCAGGTCTCTCGATCTGCCGGTTGCACGCACCAGCATCAATCCCGCTACGTTTGAACAGGCGATCAAGAGAACGAGTCCTACTGCGGCAGAAAGCACCAGCACCGGATTCCTGAGGTCTCCGGAGGTCAGCTGATTGAAGCTCTCTACTTCCATGCTCCACTGCGAATCGTTTGCGAAAATTGCGACTTCCTTATTCGTTTTCGCGCGCTTTGAAAGCACGCCCATGAACTGCTTGCATTGAGAAAAGCTCACGCCTGGACGCAGCCTTGCGATAACGGTGAAGAACTCATCGAAACGATGGCTCTCCGCGTAAGCGGTAGCCGGCAATCCGAGCGGTATCCAGATATCGGCTTGGCTCGGCCACCTGAAATTATCAGGCATGACACCGATAATCCGGTAAGTCTTGCGATCAAGCTCCATAGTCGTTCCGAGCACGGATTTTTGCTCTCCGAACATTCGTCTCCACGCGTCGAACGAGAGCACCACAACATGGTTCGCTCCTGGCTGATCGTCATCCTTCCTGAACCCGCGTCCCAGCAGAGGTTTTACGCCGAGAACGTCGAACCACTGCCAGGTGGCCGTTGCCGCCTGCAGCCGCTGTGGCGAATCACCGCCCGTGTAGTTCAGGCCCTGGACGTCCATGGCAGCGGCTGCGGAAAAGACGTCGCGGCTTTCGCGTACATCTACGAAATCAGGCAGCGACATGTCAATCCGGTCGAGTGCCAGCTTTTTATAACTGATTCGAGGTGCAACCACGCGCTCGGGCTGATCCACGCCGGCAGGATGGAGGAACAGCGCATTCACCACGCTGAAAATGGCTGCATTGCTGCCGATTCCTAGAGCCAGTGACAGCAGCACGACGCCTGTGAAGATCGGACTGCGCCTCAGCGTACGCAGCGCATAAGAGAGATCTGTTGCTTTGAACATAATTACCTTCGAGCCTCAGCTATGGTTAACGTAGACGGAAACAAGAGCGCCCGTTTTTAGAACCGTCTCCGATTCGAGCGCAAGCCAATCCCGTTTCGCCGCTTCTGCCCGGAATGCGTGGCACGAAACGGTTCCATAAAAGATCACCTGCAAACTCCGCCGCCGATGCCGAAGCGAGTCCTCTATTTTGTCGAGCACCGCTTGCATAGTTGCACCCCCAAACGGGTTGAAGAAGAAAATGACGGAAACTTCGGCTGGAACCTCATATCGAAGGGCATTCGCATTAACGATCCGTACATCTTTGCAACGCAATTTGGATCGGGCACTCTCTAAGTTACGGATAGCGATTCGACAAAGTTCTGGAGAAATTTCGACCCCCAATACTGTTCGAAACTGATAAGTAGCGGCCAGGCATACCGCTCGGCCCATGCCCGACCCGTAGTCCAGAAACACATCATCGGAGCGAATTGTCAAACCAGCAAGTAGCTGGCGCATGTCGGTGTAGCTGACGGGCTGATGACCTACAAAATCAGGAGAATCAGTATGGGATCGTTCCGTCAGCCTGCGTTCTGAAGATTCAATTCCAAATCGATGGTCGAACTGTTTATCGAGTAGCCGATCTGCGGCCCATCGTAAGGTCCTCCGGGGCCCAGCGCGAATACGGAAAAGAAGCTCCGCTTTCCAGCTAGTCGAAGTGGATGATTTCCCGGCCGCCATCCTCAGAATTGTACGAATCTTGTTCGTTATCGCTGCTGCTCGGTGATTCTGGGTGGTTCCTGATCCGGCTCGAACCACAATACTCGGCGATTCGGATAATACCGGATCAACTTAGCGTTCTCCTCGGCGCCAAGATCGCGCGCAAAAACGACGCGCGATGCATCGATATCTGCCCGGTTCCAAACCCACTCTTGCTGAAACACGTGCTGCGGTTCATAGTGAACGAAAATCAGCAGCCTGCCCGGTACAGCTGCTAACTCCTTTGCAACCGCAATCCGTCGTTCCGGGTTTTGGTGGTTGATTGAGTCCCAGGTTTCGTACTGCAGGAGAGCGAAGGCCGGGTGCTCGCCTTCGAACAAATGCAAACCGTACCAGAGCAGAAACTGCGCTCCGCACAGCAAGACGATGACGCGAACGATTTCCGCGCCGGCCGCCACGCCGCGCACGTGAATTCGACGTATCTGTTGCAGCCCTACTACACTCACCAGGACTAAGAGACAGGTAACCGCAGCCAGATAGTGAACCAGCAAATAAGGGAAGAGGTTCGTTCCAAGCGCAAAGATAGCCAGTGCGCTGGTTACCCACATATAGATCTTGCGCTTCAGCGAAAAGAAGAATGCGGCTGCCGCCAGGTAGAGCGGAGGCAGAAAGAAAAAACGGTAGTCTCGTACTCTGTACTGCAATCGCATCAGAAAACGCTGCCAGGTATCCGTATCCGGGCCGTGCATCAAGGCCTGCGCTTTATATTCGAGCGCCTGCTGAGGCGTGAGCTGAACGTGCGGCTTCGCAGGCAATTGGAACGTCAGCGTGGTCGGCACGCCATATTGATATTGGCTGAGCTGTTCCGGGAGAGTCGTCCAACTTCCGGTCACCTGCTTGTTTTGCAGGAAAATCAGGAGCAGGGCGGGACATAACGCCAGCGATACAACCCTCCAGGAGTGCCCGAACGCGCGCCATCTGCTTCTCTGGCGCAAAACGGGCAAGCAAAACGTGGCAATGCACAGCGCGAGCAGCAGCGATTCGAAGGGCCGGGTCAGAAGATGGAGGCCGAATCCAATTCCCAATATCGCCGCGTCACGTTTGCGTCCGGGTAGCCCGCGCGCCCACGCTTCTCCCAATCTAGGTAACGCCCCAAAGACCATGCATCCAGCTAGGGCAGGAAAGGAGCCGCCCCAGTAGCAATTCATCCATAGATTAAGCGGGCCAAATTGAATGACCGCCAGCAATCCGCCGAGTAAGGCCCACGCGGGTGTCACATACGCTCGTAGTGCCCAATAACAAAAAGCACAAAAGCCACCCGTTGACAGCAGTACTCCAGCCCAGGGGCCCCCTGAAATAACGCGTCCCAGCGCCAGCATCAAACCCTGGCCTAGCGGATAGATCGAGCTGTATGTCGGCTCTTGCAGAACGAAGAATGTCTCAAAGAAGCGGTGCATCGGGTGCATAAGATTCGCCAATCGGAAGTGCAGCAGCGTATCCGCGACAAGCAAATGGCTGAATTCGTCATATAGGTTCGGCACCGGCACCGGATGATGCGGCAGAAGTAACAACCGCATGACGATAGGCGCCGCGAAGAGCAGCGTCATCACGTGACGTGTTCTAGCGGAGAAGCGGATGATTCGACGGCGAAGTGCTTCGCTCCACAGAAACGCGCAAATGACAAGCAAGCCCGCGATCGAAAACTCGATCCAGTCAGATGCTCCAAATCCGATCGAGCTGTCAGGCATCATGCATGCTAGCGGTCCCTGACACCAACTGCGATTAAGGAAGTCGGTGGCCACGGCAGGAAGCGGTCAACACGTCGCCAAAACGGCACCATCAGGTCGAAAAGGTAGAGTTGCACGTTGCTGAGAGTCCGCCGCCGCAGAATGCGCGCGTTAAAAAGCCAGCCAGGATACGTTGCCCTGTTAAAGCCGGTGATCTTCTCGAGCCGGAATCCGGCGTTGATCATTTGACTCCCGAGCTGCTGTTCCGAGTAGCGCCGCTTGTGGAGCAGAACCTCATCCAGACTCCCGAATGCCTGGGCTCCTTGTGGCACGAGCACGATTGCCTTACCCTGTGGCTTCAGGAAAGAGAAGAGATTCTTGAGCGTTGCGCGCTCGTCCTCGATGTGTTCGAGTACATTTAGACAGACTACGGTGTTGAAGCGACCCTCGAGCGGCCCGCATTCGCGCGCAATAGCCGCGTCACATCTTATCGCTTCCAGTTGCGGGAACCGGGCACGTAGCGCCCTCACATGCTCCTCCTCGGTGTCGGTCACAACGTACCGGCGGCAGCGTGCATGTAGCATTTCCGTCAGATTGCCAATTCCAGCGCCGATTTCGAGTACATCTCCGTCCATATCGGGCGCGATCGCGTCGGCCATCCAGCCATTGAATCGGAGGGCGCGACTCATCTGCCACAACATCCGCGTACCAGGGTTCACGTTGTCGTTCCAGACCGCGGCCGAATTGAGGTCACTGTACTGACTCGAAGGAATCTGCTGAGCTGGCGTAGGAGGCCAGCTTGGGAGGCTGAACATCGGGTTCAAGCAGCCAGCACTTGCGGGCAGGGAAGTATCGGATCAGCTTCTTATTCTCCTCTGCTCCGAGATCCCGAGCCCATACGATTTTCGATCCATCGATGTCCGCGCCATTGCCGACCCATTCCTGAAAGCGGTGTCGCGGCGAATAGCGTACAAAAACAAGTTGCGGTCCCGCAGAATTCGCCAGCCTTTGGTTCACCGCGATTCGCCCTTGGGGGTCTCCGAAATTTATGTAGTCCCATGTCTCATAAGCCACGGCAGGCAGGAGATTCTGGCTTCCCGAGAAGTGTATGCCATACCAAAATAAAAAGTGCGCTCCGCATAAAATGCACAGCATCCGGGCAGCCCATGGCCGGAGCGCGTTCAGATTTTCCAAGCCCCTTACGAGAATCAGCACGAAGACTGCGCTGACTGCAGCTATGTAATGCGGGAAGAAGTAAGGATAGAAATTTGTTCCCGCTAAGAATATTGCGACCGTCGCCGTCGCCCAAATCCATTTAGGCTCCCGCAAATTTGGCAAGAAGAATAGAAACGCCAGGTAAAGGGGCGCCAACGCGAAAAAGCGTAAGTAGCGCATACGATAAATCAACCTGACGACATAGCTTTTGATGGAATCCTTAGCAGGGCCATGTATCGCCGCCTGCGCTCGATAGTCCAGCTCCTGTTCGGGCGTGAGCGCTCGATGTGGAGTTGGGTTCGCTTGGAAGGTGAAGGTCGTCGGCACGCCGTACTGATAGCGACTCAGCGCGTAAGGCAGGGTAGTCCAGCTGCCCGTCACACTGTTGTTCTGAATCAGTGTCAACCCGGCCGCCGTCAGAGATACCAACGCCGCGACAATCAGAGCCTTGCCCACTTGCGAATCCTTGAATAACACCGGAATCAGGTAAAGCAGAGCGCAGACCAGCAGGAGAACGCACTCGAACGGTCGAGTCAACAATTGCAGCGCGAACCCTATTCCGAGCAAAACGGCATTTCGCATCCGATGATCCTGCCGTTCTATCCGCGGAAGCGCGCCGAATACGAGACATCCGGCACAAGCGGAAACGGTTCCTCCCCAGTAAGAATTTGTCCACTGGTTCAACGGACCGAACTGGACGGTTGCAAGGAGTGCCCCAAGAAATGCCCAGCGCGGGCGCGTCCAACCGCGCAACATCCAGTAGCTGAGTGCGCACAACGCCGCGATCGAGAGAAGTACTCCTGCCCAGAAGCTCCCGAACAGGATGCGCCCGAGCGCTAGGACAAGGCCCTGCCCTAGCGGATAAATCGAGCCGTAGGTGGGCTGCTGAAGCACGAAAACGGTCTCGAAGAATTGGTGTAGCGGGTGTGTGGCATTGGCCATTCGAAGATGCCGGAGCGTGTCGCCAAGCAATATGTAGCTGAAATCGTCAGCCCCACTCGGTGTGGGCGCAGGCGATGTCGGCAAGAGCGCCAGCCTCAGCAGCACCGCCAATCCTCCGAGGCTCAATATGGCTGACCAGGGCCGCTCGGCGATTTTTTGCAGATACGGCCAGCAGACAGCCCTCAGCAGAAGCACGGCAGCCATCACGATTGTCATGGCGAGCAGGACGAAGTCGGCAACACCGAAGCCGATGGGATTGAGCAGAGGGCGAAACGATCGAAATAGCTGGTTAAGATACACCTCTACTGATTTTTCTACAGGCGCTTTCAAACGATCAGCCTGGAAAAGCTGAGGGTGACGAGGAGGGAAGAGAAGGGGAGAGACGAGTTGGAGGGGAAGCCTCTCCCTTAGTCATGCATCAGAGTCGAGCGGAGACTGCCCATGACTCTGAACAGGTTTAGAAGTTTGGTGCGCCCAGGATCGCGAAAATCTCTTCGCTATCGGGCGAGACGCAGTATCTCGGATGCAATAGAGTTGAAGGCCGCGCCGAGCTGGCCGGCATTCGGCGAATAGTAGTACTTGCCCGAGGGCTGCGAGGCGCTGTATATGGGGCTCGCCGGATCGTTCGCCAAACGCCTCAAAAGGGTATTGTCTACCCCGCCGTCTCCATCCAGCCCGATCGTGTAGACAAAGATGCCGTCTTGCCGGATTTGCCGCGCCGCATCATCCGCGGCGTTCTTCGAAATAGCGTCACTATTTGCCTGAGAGAACACGATGTTATTGTTGCTATCGCGCGCGACGCCTGAGTACGGAGAAGCATAGGCGGAATCCATTGCGGAGTTGCCGTAGTAGTCTGTCGGCGGAATGTAGGAGTACGATTGCGCGAGCTGTCCGAACCCTCCATGCGGGCACGTCGTGATGGTGGGAGCAGAAGTAGAGAAAATTGGCTGCGGTGTAGGGTCGTCGATCCCTCCGCCGTCGGCTATGTAGCCTGGCACGTATCCTGGCACCGTACTTGAGCTCACGCACGACCCGGTTTTTAGAGGAAAACCGTAAGGTGTGGTGGGAGTGGTGGGCGGTGGTCCAGCAAGATAACCGTTCGGAACACCGTCGGTAAAGAACACAATCACGTTCGAAGCCCAAGGCCTTTGGAATCGAGCCTGCTGTATTTGTAAGTGGGCGAGCGACAGCGCTGCCGCTGAGCCTGTATTTCCGCCGCAGTTTAATGTGGCAAGCGTGTCACTGATGCTGGGATTCTGCGATTTGAAATCAATGGTCCAGGCATAGTCAACATTGGCATTGCCCATGAACGTAACGAGACCCACGGCATCGCGGCCGTCGACGAACATGCTCAAGAAATTTGCGGCGTCGTTTTTCATAATGCTGCAAACTCCGGACATAGAACCAGAACGGTCCAGTGCGAGCACTACGTTGATCTCGCGGCGAGAGGTGGTGGCCGAAGCCTGAATGTTCGAGGTCGGGTGGCCTAGGAGACCAAGAAAATACGAATTGACACTAGCTGTGGCTTGCACCTGGACAAGCGTCATTTCTCCGTTGCTACTTGTGGGTGGCGTGATGGTCACCGTAGCGCTGGCATTAGTCGAGTTCAGCAAGCCCGGCGGGAAATTAGCCGCGAAGTACTGCTGGGCAATCGCAGTGGCATTGGTGGATTGCGAGGCGATGCTCACCCCGACATTTAGCGACCGTGCGCCCGCCAGCGCGGCTGCATCAGTGGCTGCTACCAGGCGCTCGTGTACCAGGTAGGCCGCGCTTCCGTCAATAGCCAGACCAATCATCGGCAGCAACACCATCGCAAGCATGATGGTGAATAGCACTAGCGCCGCACCGCGCTCGGATTTCTTCTCGCTCAACGCGAGGCGGCTAAAAAATAGATCTGGCATAGGAACCCGTGTTGCTGAAATCGCTCCAAGCGATGGCTTGTGAGTTCACGGTCACCTCAGAGACGTAAGCATATTGACCGGATTGGTTATCGACAAACAGCGTGGGTAAATTCGTGGCTACCAGGCTCGGATCGGAAAGGTATTGTGAGGCCTGGATGGTTGTACCGGCTGTGTAGTATTGTGCGTTGGGACTACCGAGCTTCGTCTTCGCGTACGCCATGTTGCCAAAGGCAAAGAGACTGGTGAAAACGTACTTGCCATTGTTCGGGCACACCCTCAGATTTGCAGCGATGCAGTCACTGGTAGTTACAAGCGTGATTTTAGACAGTAGAATCGCTCCGTCTCCGCTGTTTGGCTTGATATTTAACGAGCTCCCAAGATTGGTAAGCAGCGCCGCATTCTGCGGACTGGTGAAGTCGACGTCATAGGCGTACATGTGGCCGGTGTCACGTGCTAGCTGGCTGACCTGAATGGCTCGCACCAAATTGATGCCGAATACGATGGTGCCTAAGAGCAGAGGGACCCATACAAGCGTGCACATCATGAACTCGATCACAGCGCTTCCTCGCTCACGTTTCCGGTGGGGACGCACTTCTTTTTCAGCGGGTGGGTGGAATGCCATTAGGCGAGCTCTCCATGATGTCCGATGCCGTTGCGTTCAACAGGAGCTGTGCCGAACTCTCGCGCAGAATAGGGCCGAGCGCGCTGACAGGAACATTTTTCACCGATACCTGGATCACGTTGCCACCGATGTTACTGCCGCTTCCGCTAAGCGGTTGCGAGAGGTTCGCCGGACTGAAATAGTTAATAGTGATCTCACTCAATCCTGTCTGACCGTAAAGAAAGCCCATAGCATTTTGCTGAACAATCGACTTGACGTAGGCGTCCTGACCGCTGACTCCACTTGGAACATAGCCGGTGACTGCGGAACGCACGCCCACTTGCACCGCATGCTGCAGCGTCGACTGCGCAAAACAGAGCCACCCCACGTCTATGATCAGGAACAGGAATGCCATCAACGGAAGCAGGACGAGACCGAACTCTACTATTTGAGATCCGGTCTCGCCTCTAGATGTGCTCCTTTGTAGAACCGCTTTCTGAACAGTGGACATCAGACAATTTTGCTGTTCAAAAGGAGTCATGAGCCGAGCCGGTTACTGCGACGTTTTTCTGTCGCGGCGGCGCCGGAAATAGAGCAGCATGCTGGCGCCTGCCCCGATCCAAATTACAGCCTGTACGATTACGTTGTCCATTAGCGATCTCCTTTCATGAGTGCAAGGGTTCCAAAATATATGTGCCCGGCGAGCAGAAAATGTTGCAAGCCGCAAGATGTCTAAACGTTAGCTAACGCGGGCAGCAAGTTCTTAAATAACTGCAGCATGCCCGGTCCAGCGACAATAATGGTCAGCGCCGGCATGCAAAAAAAGAAAATCGGAAAAACAAGCTTGACGCCCACCTTCCCAGCCTTTTCCTCTGCCACCTGACGTCGGCGAACGCGTAGAAACTCAGATTGGGTTCGCAGTGCTTCGGCGACGCTTGTCCCAAATCGATCCGTCTGAATCAGAATTGCCACGAGCTTTTTAAGCTCTTCTTCGCCCGTTCGGAGCGCAAAATTGCGTAGCGCCTCGATCCGGCTGCCGCCGGCAAGCATCTCCATATTGACCAATGTCAGTTCCTCGCTGATAGCGGGATGAAATGTCTTGAACTCGCGGCTTACGTTGATCATTGCTTTATCCAGTGCGCAGCCGGCCTCCGTTGAAATCACAAGTAAATCCAATACATCGGGCAGCGCGAGCCGAATCTTTTCCCTTCGCGCTCGAATCAGACGGCCGAGCACAAATCCAGGAACAAGAAACCCGCCTATGGCGGCGGAAATTGGAATAAAGAGCTGATTCACCGGATTGGGTGATAATTGGCCACGGATCAGAAGGCTCATCACCAACAGAGACAAGCAAGTGAATAGTTTTAGCCCCAGGTAGGTGTAAGCAGCATATGGTGAACGGAAGCCGGCGGCCCCTAGCTCGCGTCTCATGGCATCCACATCTCGCGACGAGTACGGAAGCAGACGTCCGATCGAGGCGAACATGCTGGCCATGCCTGCGGCCGATTTGCCTTCGATCGCTTGCATCTCGGCAGGGCCTACTTCAGCTTCGGTAGAGGCCTTCAGCCGGTCGAGCATATTCGCCGGCTTAGCGAAACGAGCATATCCAAAGGCGCTGATGGCCAGCGCAATTACGAGGAATAACAGGACAAATGGGGCCAATAGCATGAATCAGACCTTGATGTTTACAATCTTGCGGATGCAGAGATAGCCGATCATCTGCCCGATACCTGCAGCGATAACCAGCTTCTTCCCGTCCGGATCCTTGCCCAAGGTCAGCAGATACTCGGGCGAAATGACGAAAAGGAGTCCCGCCACAATCAACGGCATGATTGCCAGGATGAGACCTGTTACTCGGCCGTGAGCGCTGGCCGCCTTGATCTGACCTTTCAGGCGAAATCGCTCACGAATGATTTTTGCCATGCTGTCAAGAATCTCGCTGAGATTTCCTCCGGTCCCCTGCTGTAACAGTACGGCGGAGACGAAGAACCTAACGTCAATTACTGGAACACTAATCACGAGCTTGCCCAGCGCCGCCTCGAGCGTGGCGCCGAGATGCAGATCGTTAAGCATCTGGCGGAAGAAGAAGCCCAGCGGCTCGGGAGAGTCGGCAACCAACATTTCTAATCCGATGGAGAATGCGTGGCCGGCTCGCATCGAGCGCGAAAGAAAGTTGAGTGCCTCCGGGAATTGCTCTTCGAATTTGGCCAACCGCTTGGTCCGTTTCCTACTGACAAGAAGAAATGGTATTAGTGCGGTTATCGGTGCCAGTACAAAGCGGGCCAAATGATTCGAAGACAACGGCGGGAGACCGGATCCAACCAAGAAACCCGCAACTCCGGCCACCAGAGTCAAAATCATGAATTTCCCCGTGCTCCATCCGGTACCGGATTGCTCGAGCAGACTCGCCAGGTGCCGGAACGCACCTACTCCGTCGATGACCTTCGAAAACGAGTCCTGCTGGACTTCCGGTTTGAGCAGATCCGGACGGCGCGTGCCCGCCTCCGACTCGGCCCGGCGCAGCATCGTGCGAATCTGTTGCTTCTGTCGCGATACGAGGAATGCCTGGCCAAGCCCTACACAGAGAGCGGATACCAGGAACATGACGAGGAATATGGCGGAGAAGAGGGCCATTTTTAGCGCACCTCGAAGGCGCCTTGAAAGATATTAGCTGGAAGGTCCAGTCCGGCTGCCTTCAAGCGCTCGCTGAACTTGGGCCGCACTCCGGTAGCGTGGAAACGTCCCATTACGCGGCCATCTTTCGAGATACCGGATCGGTCGAACAGAAAGATATCCTGTGTCGTTACCAGGTCGCCTTCCATGCCGACGCACTCAGTTATATGTGTCACCCGGCGGGATCCGTCACTCATGCGCGAAATTTGAACGAACAAGTCCACGGCTGACGCTACCTGCTGCCGAATAGAACGGACACTGAGATTGGCGTTGGACATGCTTACCATGACTTCCAACCGGCTGATCGCGTCGCGCGGGCTGTTTGAGTGAACGGTTGTAAGAGAGCCGTCGTGGCCGGTATTCATCGCCTGCAGCATGTCGAGAGCTTCTTCGCCTCTGACCTCGCCGACCACAATGCGATCGGGGCGCATGCGAAGAGCGTTGATCAGCAGTTGGCGCTGCATGATTGCGCCTTTGCCCTCGATGTTAGCGGGGCGTGTTTCAAGGCGAGCTACGTGGGGCTGCCGAAGCTGTAGCTCGGCTGCATCTTCGATCGTTACGATTCGCTCGTTGGTCGAAATGAAGCCGGAAAGCATGTTCAAGAATGTCGTCTTTCCGGCGCCGGTTCCCCCGGAGATTATGATGTTGAGCCGCGCCTTGACGCAGCACTTCAGAAGCTCCAGCATGGGATCTGTGATGGACTGGTTGCGAATGAGATCCACTGGCTGCAGAGGAGCGCCGCCAAACCGCCTGATAGAAAGCAGTGGTCCATCGACGGCCAACGGCGGAATGACTGCATTCACGCGAGAACCATCCGGCAAACGCGCATCAACCATCGGCGAAGATTCATCGATCCGGCGTCCTACCCGCGAGACCACGCGCTCGATTATGCGGACCAGATGTGCGTCGTCCTTAAAAGTGATTGGCGTACGCTCGAGTTTACCTGCGCGCTCAACGTAAATGATCTTGGGCGTTGTCACCAGGATGTCCGAGACGGTACGGTCGCGCAGCAGCGGCTCTAGCGGCCCGAGACCGAACACCTCGTCCAACACTTCCTCGATCAGCTGTTCTTTCTCAACCAGGCTCAACGGGGTCTTCTCTTCGTTGACCAGCCTGCTGACAGATGGGCGCACGTCCTGCCTTGCCTGCTCACCCGAACGGCCGGCAAGCGCCTCCAGATTGATACGGTCCAGAAGTTTGCGGTGTATCGCAAATTTCATGTCCTGATATTGCGGGCTAACCGCCTGTAAAGCCGACGCCAACACCGATTCGGGTAAACGCGGCGTTATTTGTTGAGTTCCCATGAGTGAGTCCGCCTATCCAAACAGCTTGAATTTCTTTTTAGGCTTGGGTGCCTGCAGGCTGGCCAGCCGGGTCGTTAAGACAGAGAATTGCTGTGCCAACCGGTTGTTCGGAGAAAGAAGCGTGCCTGCAGAATACGACTGATAAAGGCTGGGATAGTCGTTAGGCAACATCGCGTACAGCGGCCGCCCCAGCACTTTCTGCAATTCTTCCTGGCTAATATCCATCATTTTGGGCGTCCGGTTCAGTACCAGTTCCAGCTTGGTCAGATCTTCGCCGCGATCCCGAAGCTTTTGTGCGATGGCCTTCAAACCGTGCAACGCGGAGACCTCGAGCACCGAGATCAGAAGCAATTGATCGAGCTCCTGATAGAGCGCGGCTGCCGCTTCACTGAGACTTCGGCCGAGATCAAGCACAATCCAGTCGTGCTGCGTTCGCATGAAGCGGATGACTTGTCGAAGGTCGTCGCGGCTCGGTGCGCTCTCGTATGAAAAGTCCTCAGGGCTCGGGATCACAGCGAATCCCGGCTTCCACTCCGCCACCAGAGCTTTCCACAGACTCTCATCGAGTCTGGTCAAATTCGAAACTGCGTCCAGGATGGAGTAGTTGCTCGCCACCTTCATCAGGAAGCCAACCATACCGGAAGTCAGGTCCAAATCCGCCAGCAATACACGCTTTCCCGTTTGCCGCTTGAGATCTGCCGCAATGTGGCAGGCGAGCGTGGTCGACCCGCACCCACCCTTTGCTGACAGGAAGCCAATCACCTTGCCCCGGCTCTCCGGCGCGCCTTCGTCCGCAGATTGATCGATAACCCTCCTAAGGGCCGGTGTCAGGTTCTCCTCAAACGGCGGATGTACAAATTCGCACGCGCCGGCCCTTAGTGCGGCCAGAATCAACTGCGGATCATCACTCGAATGCAGCGCAACGATCTTGGTGTTGAGTGCTGCTTTCTTGACCGCCTTCAGAGCCGTTGGTATATCTGTCTTAATAGCGTTCAGCTCGACGAGCAGAATCTCGGGCCGCTCGTGGCCGACGCGATTCAGAACGTCATTCCAGTCGCTCGGATCCTGTTCGGAAATTACCGAATTGGCGCTTTTGTCTAGCAGGTGGGCAACATCCTGCCGCAAAAGATCGTCTTCGAAAGCGAGCAATAGATTGGCGTTCTTCATGATGGATAGCCTAGTTGGCGGGACCGCCGGGGGCCGCGTCACTCGGTGGCTGGTTTAGCTGCAATAGCGGTTTCATACCCGAATTGCCGCTCGGCCCGGCACCTCCCACAGGCGTCGGAGCACTCCAGTTCTTGAGAGTTTCGAGCGGAAGTGTCTCCACTATCGGGATTTTGGCTCCGGGTTCCGTCGGATTTTGCGGAGCGACGGGTGCGGTTCCCTTTATGAACGGCTTAGGCATCTTGATCTCCGGCAGTTTGGATCCAGCAGGCAACGGCTTGACCAGTTCCGGTGTGACGAGTACCAGGAGTTCGCTATTGGTCTTCTGCAGCGAACGGGATTGGAACAGCTTTCCGAGCAGCGGAATGTCGCTGAGACCCGGGATTTTGCTCAGGTTTTCGGTGGTTCGATTGTCTAGCAAGCCCGCAATCACAAAGCTCTGCCCATTTTCCAGTTCCACCTCCGTGTTCACGCGGCGCACATCGAGGCCAGGTACCGTGTAGCCGCTGATAGTAAGACCATTTGCATAGTCGAGCGAACTAACTTCGGGTGTCACTGCCAGCCGGATCGTTCCGCGGGGCGTAATCGTCGGTTCGAAATGAATGCGAATGCCAAACTCGCGAAACTGGATGGTAATTTGTCCGATGCCAGCTCCTCCGCCCTGCAGAGTGGGAAATGGAAATTCGCCGCCGGCCAAGAAACTCGCTTCCTTCCCACTGACCGTCAGTAGATTCGGCTCCGCAAGGATTTGAACTACCTGTTTCTGTTCCAAAGCTTCGATGGTGGCCGCAAGGTTCAGATCGCGGCGAAATAGAAAGACATTCAGCAAATCATTGAAGGTGGTCGTGAATGGATTTTGCGTGAAATCGAACGTTGGCTGCCCGCCAAACTGTCCCGTTGAAATGCCACCGATCGTATTCGTTGCGCCGGTGCTGACAAGATTGAAACCCAACTGCTGTGCCGCCGTACGGTCCACGTTTGCGAAGCGAACCTTTAGCAGAATCTGTGGTTCGGCTGCCGGCGTTTTTACATTCAACAGATTGACGACTTTGCCCAAAGTAGAGGCAATTGCGCTCGCACGGTCCGCCGCGGCCACATCGTTTACCAGGCCGTGCAGGAAAACCGCCCCATTGTCAAAAGTAAAGCTGACATCCTGGTTCTGAAGTTCGCGCTTCAATTCGGCGCGGACAGCATCCTCTCTGGTATCGCTGACCGTGACATGTACCGTAAACATGGTTCGACGGCCGTTCAAGTCCCAGAGAATCAGGCTCGTATCGCCTAATGCTTTTCCGTTGATCAGCACTTCTGTTTTGCTTACAGCGGCCGCTTCGGCAACTTGAGAATTAGCAATCGAAATCCGCTTCACGCCCGCCGCATTTTCAAGAACGGTCGACTTATTGACCCCAATGAACAGGTCGTTCGATGGCGCCTGTTGTGCCCTGGCATTAAAGGTCAGGAGCGAACCGACGGCAAGCGTATTCAGCAAAAGCAACAAGCTTGGTTTCATGGATTCTTCTTCTATTGATTCGTGTCGAGCGTTTGGTCGGTTCTCTTGGTTCCGCTGTAGACCTCGACCGTTGCAGGCAGAGGCTTGGGCGGGGCTGGCCGCTGGATCCTCACCGGGGCGCTTCTCATAACCGGTGGGGCAACATCCTGACCGAACAGCGCCGCCACGGACGTACCGTGTGTCTTTTCTTCCTGAGTATCGAGTGGATTCCTGAGAACGAGCTGCACCTTCGTTTCATTGCTGGCGAGGCTGAGAACTTCGGCTTGGTCGGGTGTGACCAGCAGGTTCACTACCTGCGCGCTCTGAGGCCTCCCGTCCGCCGTTTTTTCGATTTTCTGGCCGGCCGATAATACTTCGATATTTTGCAGAACCGTGCGTGAGAGAACACCAGCACGGCTGTCTTGCATATTTCCGCCCGCCACTATCACATCCACTCGCATGCCGGGCACGACAAATCCTGCTAATCCAACCACGTCGTCAACCTTCAACGCAACCGCGCGTTTGCCGACCGGAATTATGGCGGCGAGCCCCGCGCCCGCGCCTTTCGGAGCTAGTCTTGCCGAAGAAATCGGTTCACCTTCATAGATAGCCGCGATCACTCCGCGTCCGATAGCTTCCTTGGTGTCGTTTATGGCCTGCGGCGGCAAAGCGCCAACTGAACTGGCCCAGCGAAGATCCCCGTCTTGAATGAGTGCTCCGAGTTCTAACGTATGTGCTGCAACGAGCACTTTGTGCTTTGGCACAGGCCGTAGGGATGCTGCTTGAACATTTACGACGACAAAGTGATAGACCAGCAGGCTGGTTGCTGCCGCGACAAGCAGCGCGAACAGGAGAACTGATGCAAAACGTCGGTTCATAAGAGAAAAGTAAGCAGTTGATTGGTAAGGGACATGAAGAAGGGAGCCGCGAAAAGCTCTGGCGGCTCCCGTTGTAGTTGTTACTTGCCGGCCTGCGTGTTGGCAGTCGTCAGCTTCGTGTTGACTGTCGTCCAGAGCGTATTGATGCTGCTTCTTGACGGTTGTCAAGATCGCCGTAGCCGCCAAACCGATGAACGCCAGGAGTAGCGAATACTCGACCAGATCCTGTCCGTCCTCTTCTTTCAAAAACGAATTCACGAATGAATGAAACATGCGTTGTCCTTTCTTAGAGAAATGCTTCCCAGCTTGCAAATCCGTCAGGACGGATTGACGTTGAGCCGGGATTGCAATAACCAAGTGCGGTTAGGACCGTAACGATTTCGTGGAGGTAGGTAGAAAATGGCTTAAGAATAGTCCGGGTTGGCTTTACGGAAGAAGGCCGGTGAGCAGTTTCGGATTTGTGATGTCTAGCGCGAGGACAGCGAAACAACCAACGGCGATAATTGCTCCGTGAGGCATTCGCAAGGAGGCGGGATTCCGAAAGTCAAGATGTGGGTTAGTCCTGTGCGGTGCTCGAAGCTGAACCAGATCTTTAATGAGAAAGTAAAGGTTGCATAGAATTTCGGAAAGCCGGCCCTTCACGAAAGCGTAGACACCTCCAGCTGCACCCCCCACGAATGCCGTAGCCAACAAGATCGCCAGCCAGTTAGATGGGCCGACGAGAGCCCCAACGGCCGCCATCAACTTGACATCGCCCGCGCCCATGCCGCGCAGCATATACATGGGCAGGTACACAGCTGTGGCAAAGAGTAATCCCTCAGCCGCGGTTAGGGCACCGTGCATCTGGAAAAAGAGAATGTTCAACCCGAAGGCGAGCACAACGCCTGACAGGTTTAGCCAGTTCGGAATGCGACGGCGTTTGAGGTCAGATATTGCCGCCGCCAGCACGAAACCGGCCAGGACGAGACGAATAGATAGGGGTAGGTGTTGCATGTGTGTTTCCGTTGGCAAATTTTGGCTACAAGCTGCCGGGCTCAAGACGGTTCTCCGGAAACTCCCGACAGCTAGGTTTCCGTTGGCAAATTTTGGCTACAAGCTGCCGGGCTCAAGACGGTTCTGGGCGTCGAGAGTATCGCTGGCTGCTTGCGCCCATTCTTGATAAATTCCGTGCCGAAAGAATCGCTCCGAGCCAAAATGCAGGGCCGGTTGCGATGGCAAACTAAAGCAAGCTCGCGGTGTTCAACGAAGGTGGTGGACACCGGACCAGGGAAATCTCAGGCTGATGAAGCTTACGCCCCGGCGAGAGCGCTCAAATCCCAAACCGGTTTCTCTGAAATCTGAACGTTCTGGCCGCGGTAGATACTCTCGCGCCGCCTCCGCAGTCGTCCGGGTGCCCGCCCCATCGACCGCTCCTGCAATATGGATCGAGCGCGGAGCAGACTCCCCGGCAAGCGCGGGTAGATCGGTCACAGTGAAAAGCTTCCAGGCGAAGTTGGCCAGTGTCTCCTGGTAAATCTCAGTTTCAAGAAGGCTGCGGAAAGAAATCAAACCTCCGCAGAGGTAGAGAGACTCGATGCTCTGATCGGAGGCGAAGGCAAACAAGGCAGGAACGGTGAGAGAGCCCCGAGCGGCAATCGAAATGCGCCGATCGCCGCCTTGCGAATCATTTCTCAGCGCCTTAACATTCGCCAGGATATCGCCGATCCTCTGCGCCAGCAACGATTCGCCCAGGATGAGCGATGCCCAGGCGAAGTCCTCTTCTGAATCGTGCGGAATCGTGTAACGGGGATTGCCGCGACCCACTTCCGGCCGGCTGTCCCCGATTCCGCGCACGTCCACTGCGAGTATCCTCCGGCCCGAGCTGGCAAGCTGGTGGTACAAACCGCCCTCTTGAGCATTCACGCTACGGCCTCGGTCATCCAGCACGAGCAGCGTCGAGCGTCCTGGGTCTGCCTTCTCTGGCACAAACCACCAGCCTGGAATCCAGACCTGGGGTGCCGAGTTCACTTCGGTTGCCCCAACCCGCGCACCTTTGAACGGTACTTCGGCGAGAACTTTGAGCTGAACATCGCCGGTCCCGGCTTTGACCGGCAGAAGCTCCTTCCAAGCGCCAGGCGCGGGATGCACGGTCGCAGCTTTCTGTTTAATGAAATCGAACGGTCGCAGGCTGCCGAAATCTCTCACTACGTTGCCGGTTCGACCCACCCAAAGTTGGGCTTCGGTTTCAGGTTCGACAGGTGGCTCGTCGAGGATCTGCCGATCAGATTTCAGGAGCCAGCGTTCGAACCAGTTGTAGATACCGAGACGCAATGAATAGGTGAGTCCGTGCGGAAGCGGTGTACTGTTCCAACTGAGATGATCGGCGGAGCCCAGCAGATCGTAGGTTCTCAACAGACGCTCGTACTGCTCTCGTCCGTCCTCCAGGTACCGCGGAGAATAGGTCCCAAAGAAGTCGTGGCTGCTGACCTGTATGAGAAGCGGCTTGGGCGCGATCGGGTACAGCAGATCCCACCGATCAAAACCAAGGGGCCCTGAGCCGACGAAATCCTGCTCGGCGTCATCGGTCGAACCCGGCGGGTCAAAGTTTGCGCAAGCGACATCCTCCGTGTTCCCGGAGGATACTGCGACCGCGCTGAGCCGCTCGTCCGCGCAGGCGAGCAGCATCGTCAGGGTGCCTCCGCCTGACTGGCCGGTCGAAGCCAATCGCGACGGATCGACCATCGGGTGGGCAGCCAGGTAATCCAGGCTTCGGATCGCATCCCAGACCTGGTAGCGAGACGCCGAATCTCCCAGCAGCAGCATCTGCTTCCCGGGAACGCTATGCTCATCATCGACGGAGTTGAGCCGGGTATTGGTTCCGGAAGCGTCCGGATACGCTATGCGTTCCCCCTGCCCCATAGGGTCAAACGCGAGTACAACATGACCAAGCCGCGCCAGCCCCTGACAACACTTTTGATAACTCCCATAAGCCTTTCCGCTGTAATAATGTCCCATCTGGAAAAGAACTCCGGGGTGTGGCGGTTTGCCTGTCGTCGGGATATACAGGTTGGCGCTTACGAATAAGCGGGGGCGGCTCTCATAGACCACTTTCTGAACGCGATAACCAGAACGCTCGAACTCTCCGGTTACCCGTGGGTTCAGCGGGGTGCGTTCAGGCTCGCCGCCTATCAGCTTCCAGAGACTCTCACGAGCCCATATCTGCCTTTGTTGAACAGATGCCTTATCGTGAAGTGCAGATAAATCAGCCACCCGCTTGTCGTACGCTTGTCGGGCCAGACCGGCGAGATACTCCGGCAGGCATTTGGAATAATCGCGGTAGTAAAACCCGGAGAGGTCGGCCGCTTTCATCTTGGGCAGTAAAGTCAAAATCGCAGTTGCCGATAACCACTCGCGTCTCGAACAACCATCGAGCTTAGGCACTTTCATGGGGTATCACTCCGGCACGAGGTAATAGGAAAATCACCGCCAGGGTCGCCAGGATGGGCGCGGTCCCGGCAACCACAAAGGCCGGGATATAAGAGAAGCGATCGACTAGCGTTCCCACAAGTAACGTGAATAGCGTCCCGCTTAGGCCGGATGCCAATCCGCTGAGTCCCGTGACGGAGCCCACCACCTCGGACCGAAACAAGTCAGAAGGGAACGTAAGGCCCATCGTGGACCACGCTGCATATCCAAACAAAGCGAAGCAGATGAGCGTCAACGAAGAATACGGATTCCCGACCAGGACGGCTGGGATCCCTGCCAGAAGCGGTACGCAACTCACTACACAAACCCATTTGCGGGCTAGTAGAACCGGAACGCCTCTTTTGATGAGCGCTCCTGAACTCAGCCCACCCGCGAAATTGCCGATATCCGAAGCCACGAACGGAATCCACGCGAAGATGGCAATCTGCTTCAAGCTGAAGCCGCGCGTGTCGCTTAAATATTGCGGGATCCAGAAGACGTAAAACCACCAGATCGGATCAGTCAGGGATCGTCCGACTACGATTGCCCAGGTCTCGCGGCGTTTCAGCAACGGCAGCAAGCTTCCAAGGTTCCGTAGACTAAGGGAGCTGTCGGAACCTTTGTTTGTTGCGGAGCGGTTGCGAGGATAGATTAGCAGCCAGACCGCTAGCCAGAGGAAACCAAGCACGCCCGAGAACGTAAACGCGTAACGCCATCCGAACTTGATCGCGATCCATGGGATCGCTATAGCGGCAATGGCCCCGCCCACGCTTGAACCGCTGTCGAAGATCGCTACTGCGATGCCTCGTTCTTCCGAAGGAAAAAATTCTGAAACGGCTTTGCTGGCGCCCGGCCAGTTGAAACCTTCACCGATACCCAACAGAAATCGGAGCGCGCCAAAAGAAAACGCGGAATTCACGAAGCTGGTAGCGATGCTGACTAGGGACCACCAGATGACCGCAATCGATAGGCCCAAACGCGTGCCGACCACGTCCAGAAATATGCCGCCCAGCAGCCAGGTGGCGGCATAGGCGAATTGGAATGCACCAAAGATGTTCGAAAGTTGGGCGTGATTGAGATGAAACTGCTGTGAGATGACTGGAGCCAGCACCGAGAGTGTCTGGCGATTTATATAGTTAATCGCGGTCGAACCGAACAGCGTCCAAACGATCCACCAGCGGCGGCGGTCTCTTGCGGACACTCCAATCTCGCTCGGTCTCGGAACCGGTTCGGTCATGAACTACTGGCTGTCTGCGTAGCGGGCATATGCTGCTTTGATTCGATCCGGCCCGAAATCTCCCTGAAAGATCAAAACTCGATAGCGAAAAGTGAGTGACTTACCTTCCGGTATGCTCCAGCTTCCATCTTTGCTCGGATCCTTCGTGAATTCTCGAATCCCGAATGGATTGGCGGCAAATAAGCCATACGCGCGTGCGTGCCATGTGGTGGGATGTCGAAAGCTCTTTGGCGAATCGAACACCGCGATTCCCACGGGATGTCCGCCGATCACTCCTGAGTAAGCCACCCAGTCGGCCGGTTTGCCCCAGATCGCTTTTTCACCCTGCGCGCCTTCAGAATTGATCATATGGTCGTGGGGTGCGCTCAACTCGGGCGCCAGTCTGATGCCGAAGGTGCCTTCTTTGCTGTCGCCGATATCAATCGGTCCGTTGGTGGCGTGAAGAACAAACTCGCAATCGATGATGCGTGTCTTTTCGTCGCCGCTGAAGGTAAAAGATTGTGTCTCTTCGCCGATGGGCCGGTTGTTGGGACTATTCAACGTGAACAGGGCGCGTATCGTTGCCGAATCACCGCTGGCCTTGGCCTCTTCGACGCTTTTTAGCGCCATGTGGCCGTATCCCTGATGGCCGTGGTCGCCGTAGTATTTAGCGAACGCCTGCTCGCCCCAGAAATCCAGACCGTCGATATCGCCGTGCGCGAAGTAGAGAGGCCGCTGGTGCGGTTCGAAGGATGAGGCTTTTGGGTTGCCTGCCGAGACGTCGTTTCCAACAGGGAATCCGCGCGTGATGATTGTCCCGGACGCAGTTCGCAGAGGCATCAGGTACGGTTTGGAAGTCTCCGGCCCAAAGTAGTAAGTCGTGAAGGGCTGCCCATCGATCTCGACCGATATCTTGTCTTGAGATCGCTCCAGCTTCACAGAGTCGCCCAGCAGTGCGGCAGCGGCAGCCAGTGTGATCAGAAGCGAAAGAGCAAATTTACCAAACGAATTCATGATTGTCCTCGCAGGGCACTATCGCGTAGAAACCGTAGCATCTACCGACAACAGAGAAGCGGATTCCGGATCAAGGAAGACGTAGCTGTTGGGGTGACGGCGCACCAGCGATGCCGGGCACTTTTCGGAGATCGGACCTTCCAAGGCGTTCTTTACCGCTTCTGCCTTTCTCTTTTCCGGAACATTACAAACCCAGGCATTCGCGCGGAACAACCCTGTACACGTGATTGAGAGCGCATGCACCGGTACTGAGGCGACGTCTTTAAAGTGACCTTCGCCGGCTTGCTGCCTTCGACATGCGTCGTCGAGAGTGATCAGTTTCACCGTTTTGGGATCGTTGAAGTCCGCCACCGGCGGATCGTTGAAGGCAATGTGGCCATTCTCGCCGAATCCGACGAATGCTACATCGATAGGCGCTTCATTCAAAAGCTGTGAGTAGCGTTCGATCTCGGCATCGATGTCCCGTGCATCGCCCTGAAGATAATAAACCTTGCCGGGATGAACCTTTTCTTCGAGCCGAGTTCGTATCCAATAACGGAAGCTCGAAGGATGATCCGCCTTCATTCCTGCGTACTCATCCATGTGGAAGAGCTCGACCGACTTCCAGTCAATAGGCTGTCTGACTAGCGCCTCGACCAATGGAATCTGTGAGTTTCCGGTAGCTCCGATGACGCGCGCCTTCCCGCGTTCGGCTATTGCGCTTGATATCAGTTCGGCGGCTTTTCTTGCGGCTGCCTCTCCGGCTAGAGCACTGGAATCATAGATCTCAACCTGCGCTTCTCCAACCTGGAGCGTTCGCGTTGACAGGGCTGAATTCGGCATGGTGGCATTATACACGCGTATTCGGCTAAACCAGAGAAGTTTCTCACTAATAGGAGAGATTTCTTTATCGCGTGCCCTGACCTCGGCTCCTGGAGGGGTATTCAGCGGCACACGATGATTCAGGTGCCGCGAGAAAGTTTCTTAACATGCTTGACAATTTCAGCGCATGCCCCCAAACTGATCTAAAATCCCGGTCTCCCTATGCATCTGAAGCTTCACGTTCCTCTTCTACTCGCTTTCCTCACCGGCACAATCTGGGCGGCAGATCCCACAGGCACGATTGCCGGAATCGTAACGGACCCAAGCGGGGCGCCCGTGAGCGGTGCCAAGATTACGGTCACGAATATTGGGACGGACTTTACTCGCAACACGTCGACCGGCAGCGACGGTGTCTACGCAGTTCCCCTGTTGCCCGTAGGCTTCTATAGCGTGAGCATTGAGGCGCCAGGATTCCGCCGCTTGGAGCAGCGTGGGGTCGAGGTGAAGACGGACCAGTCGTCGTCAGTTCCACTCCGTCTCGAGCTCGGCAGTTCTTCGCAAACCATCACCGTTCAGGCGAACGCGCAAATGGTCGAGACGCAGTCCGGAGCCCTGAGCCAGGTCGTCAGCCAGCAAAAAATTGTAGAGCTTCCATTGAACGGTCGAAATGCGGCGGCACTGGTTCTGCTCTCTCCAGGAACAGCCGATTTGACCGCTGGAAACGCGAACGGAAGCGGGTGCGCTTTGCAGAGTGCCACGTATCCCGGAGCGCAGTCGGTGAGTGCCAATGGTGCCCGCTCGGACATGGTGAATTACAACATGGATGGGGGCAGCAACGAGGACCCTTACACGAATGTCAATAACCCGTTCCCTAATCCCGACGCGGTGGAAGAATTCAGCGTTCAGACGAACAGCTTCAGCGCGGAGTACGGAAGAGGATCCGGCGCGATAGTCAATGTCGTCACCAAATCCGGCACGAATGAATTCCACGGCACGGCTTTCGATTTTCTTCGGAATGGCGATCTCAACGCCAGAAACTTCTTCGCAGCGCAAACTGACCAGCTCAAACGCAATCAGTTCGGCGGCAGTGTTGGTGGCCCGATTCTCCGGAATAAACTCTTTTTCTTCGGGTCCTATCAAGGAACGCAATCGAGAAATGTAAGCTATGGCAATTCCGCTACCGTGCCGACACCGGCGCAGCGGGCTGGAGACTTTTCCGCCTTCAGCACCCAACTTGTCAATCCCTTTACCGGCGCTCCGTTTCCTAATAACCAAATACCTACTTCGGACTTCGCCCCTGCGAGCGTGAAGATTCTCTCTTTGCTGCCGGAGCCTTCAGCGGCAAACGGCGTTGCATATTACAACTTGCCGGATAACGAACACGAAAATCAGTTCCTTGGGCGCGTAGATTACGATCTCAACAAGAATCGCATCTATGGACGTTATTTCTATTCCCGTTACGGCAAGGATGCTGTGTCTGGCGCTACCGATATTTTGGCTTCCAATCGCGGCTTCGATTTGTTCGACCAAGGAGCGGCTGTTGGGGATACTTACAATCTGACCGCCAATCTCCTGAACAGCTTCATCTTTTCGTACAACCGAAATTTTGGAACAATAGCCAGTGGCGCTCCTTTCAGCTTTGCAAGTCTCGGTATTCCGATCGCCAGCACAACTCCCCCCGAGCTGTCGCTGACAGTCAGCGGATATTTCGTCGTTAGCTCAGGTCACCCGACCGACGTGAATCGTCACGATTTTCACTACGCGGACAGCCTTCATTGGGTACGAGGCGCGCATGAGATGGCCTTTGGCGGCGACTTTCTCCGCGAGGACATTCAACTGATCAATACCTTTCGGCAGAACGGAGGATTCACCTTCAGCGGTACTAACTATAGCGGCAGCCCCTTGACCGATTTCATGCTGGGCTATGTACAGAAATTCATTCAAGGCGGAGGCGAGTTTGCGAACCGCCAAGCCAATCTCGGCAGCTTGTTCTTCCAGGACAACTACAGAGTCTCTCGCGACCTCATGTTGAATCTGGGCCTGCGATGGGACCCGTTCGTTCCTTACTCCGACTCCTTGGGCCGCACAGAGTGCTTCCTTCCGGGAAGACAATCCACCAAGTTTCCGAATGCCCCCCAAGGTTACCTCTTCGCTGGCGATCCGGGTTGCCCGGCCGGCGGATTTGCTTCCAGCTGGGCTCAGATTGCGCCGCGTTTCGGTTTCGCCTACAACGTTGGAGGAAGAGGAAAAACGACCATCAGAGGCGGATGGGGAATCTTCTACCAACCGCCGTTTGTTGAAGCCTTCAACAACATGGTCGACAGTGCACCGTGGAGCCCGCAATATCAGATTCTCCGGACATCTTTCATGAATCCTTATGGCGGAACACCGAACCCGTTTCCGGCGCAATTCGCTCCATTCGTCCCTCCATCTAACGTGAGCTTCCCGATACCGCTCTCGCTGGCTGTTTCGTATCAGCCGAACTGGAAGCCCACCGATGTGATGAATTGGAATTTGACCGTAGAGCAGCAGTTAACGAAAGACATGCTGCTGCGCGTCGGCTATGTGGCTTCGAAGGGGACCCATCTTTCCTACAACACCGATGTAAATGCTCCGCTGCCGAGCCCGACGGCGACCGCGGACAATGAACAGGACCGCCGTCCCTATCAGCAATACGAGCAGATTACGCAGGATCAGTCCAACGCCAATTCGAGTTACAACTCCCTACAGGTAACAGTAGATAAGCGCTTTTCACACGGCGTAACGCTGAGCGCCAATTACACTTGGGCGCGCAGCATCGACGAGGTCTCCTATCAGACCGACCTTTGCGGTATCAACATAATCAATCCGTATGACATTCAAGCCTACCGTGGAGTCTCCGATTACAATGTTCCGCACCGCTTTGTTCTGAACTACTTGTGGCAGCTTCCGTCTCCTAAGCAGGGTATATCGAAAGCGATTCTCGGTGGCTGGGAAACCTCTGCTATCTGGACGTGGCAGAGCGGCTTTCCGCTCAACATCACGTCAGGCGGAGATTATTCGTACAGCCTTCCCGAAGTAGGTAACGACCAGGCTCAAGTTGTATCGACTCCTCAATATACGAATGGATCGACCAGCCAAAGACTCGCGCAATGGTTTACCACGAGTTCGTTTACTACGCCCGCGCCGAACAGCTTTGGAAACGCGGGACGAAACATCCTGATTGGTCCCGGCACATTCAACGTCGATTTCTCGGCTCATAAAGTATTTTCGTTCGGGGAACGCTACAAGCTGCAATACAGGGCCGAGTTTTTCAACTTCTTCAATCATCCGCAATTCAACAATCCGGATACGACCTTGTCGGACAGCACGTTTGGCCAGATCACCAGCGCACGCGATCCGCGAATCATGCAGATGGCATTGAAGCTGCTATTTTAAGAGCAGTAACGAGTTCATGGGCGGGCAGAGGATTTGCGTTCGTTCCACTTGACTCGAAGGCAATTGATCTCGCTCTCTGGGGCGGCCCTGGCATATGGGCCGGCAGTTCGAGCCTCCCAGATCGAGAATCTTTCGTACCCGCTTCGTACTGTCGAGAGTACGATAACGCCGCCCGGCTCCTTCTTCGTTCGCGATCATTTTAGCCAGCCCGAAGTCTCACTTGCCACCTGGAGTCTGCGAATTGAAGGATGCGTAGAGCGCAAACTGGATGTGAGCTTCAGCGACCTCGTCGAAATGCCTAGCAGGAAAATTCGAGCCGTTCTCGAATGTGCCGGAAATGGAGCGGGAGGGTCGGCCGTTGGGTACGGGCAGTGGGAGGGCGTTCCGATAGCGACGCTTCTCGAGCTTGCGCGGCCAGCGGATACCGCTGCGTTCCTGATGCTCGAAGGCGCGGATTCTGGGCGGCTGTTTCCGGATACTCCGGTTCGGCCTTACTGTCAGGTTGTGCCGCTCCAGAAAGGTACACAGGCGGAAAGTCTCATCGCCTTCAAGTTGAACGATCTCACGCTTCCAAAGCGCAACGGATTTCCGGCGCGTGCACTCTTCCCCTCCTGGTACGGAATGGATTCCGTCAAGTGGCTGAGGCGGATCGTAGCGCTCCGGAACATAGAGGAGGCGACTACGTTTCACGAGAGCGGAATGGACCGCCTATACAATCGCGTTGCGCCGATAGGTGGGACTTTACAGGCAACGCGGCTCTCGGAGGTGCAAGTAAAATCCGCCATAGCGTGGCCGAACGACGGAATGAAATTGCCTGCCGGCCGATATTCCGTCTGGGGATTTGCATGGTCCGCGAGACAACCTGTACTCAGGGTGCGAATCAGTCTCGATGGCGGAAAAGCTTGGTTTGACACGCATTTTCAAAATCCTCCGGAACAATATGGCTGGGTCCGGTGGCGATATGACTGGAGCGCGCACCCGGGGGACTATGTTCTGATGAGCCGCGCATCCGATCAGGGCGGAAGCGAACAGCCGCTGACGCGAGATCCTGCGCGACGGGATGGCTATGAGCTCAATTGGTGTAAGCCGCTGCATTGCAGCGTGCGTTAGCCTCGCTTTCTTCACCACTGCGCCCGCCGCCGCGGCCGATTGCGGCGACGGACTCAGTGCACAAGAGAAGCTTGCGAAGTTTAAGGAATTGGACGGGCAGGCCGAACAGGCCGTGAAGGCTCACCGTAGTTCGGAAGCCATACAGCTATACCAGCAAGCTGTATGCCTGGGACCTAACATTCCGCGCGGCTATTACGGCCTGGGCATGGCGCAAGCAGAGGCGGGCGATTTCGCCGAAGCCCGTGATTCCTTCAAAACAGCGGACCGTCTGCAGCCCACGACCGCCATGCCGCTGATCATGCAGGTCCGGATGAACTTCTCTCTCCAAGACATGGAGGCGCTCAAAGCCAATCTCAGGGAGGTCGCTGAGCGTTTTCCCCGCGACGCGCAGGTGCATGATGCTCTGGCTCGTTTTCTGGCCGAGAAGAACCTTTTCGTACTTGCGCTTGCCGAATCGCTCAGGTCACAGGCGCTCGGAGATCGCGATCCCACCTCCAAAGTTCAAGTTGCCGTTCTGGAGAATACCGTGGGCGCTTACGACGATGCGATCCGCAATTCGCTGGCTGTAAGCAAGGACGAGAGCCTTGCAAATGCCATTCGTGCCTCCGCGGCGGGAGTGGTGGGATTAAGCTACGAGAGCCTGGGCCAACGGGAACCAGCCATCGAGTACCTCAAGAAAGCCATTCAACTAGATCCTTCCCAGGAAAATTCGTATTTAGCCCTGGCCGATCTGTTTGAGCAATCTCAGCGCTACAGCGAGGCCGTCGACGTTCTCCAAACAGCAAGCCGCAAGGTCCCGCAAGCGACGGATATCGCGTTGCCGCTCGGCGCTGATCTCATTCGTGCCGAGCACTATCAGGCAGGAATAGATGTGCTCCGAGACCTGTTAAAGAGTTCGCCGGCGATACCGGAAGCGTACATCAGCATCGCCGATGCGTCACACAAGCTCGGAAACACTGCACAGGAAATAGATGCCCTTCGGCGCCTGGCACAGCTCAAGCCAGACTATCCGATGATCCACGTGCTCATTGCGCGTGCTCTGCTCAGCACCGAACCGGCGGACGTTCGAAAAGCGCTGGACGAACTCTCGCTTGCGGAGAAGACAACCCCTGGCGATCCGGATGTCTTCTATCTTCGTGGAAAGGCCTATCTTTCGTTAGGGAGCTATGACGAAGCTGCAACCGCCCTTCGTCATTCAATTGAGCTCCGGCCTACTGAGCCCGGCCCCTATTATCAACTAGCCAAGGCGTATCAGAAGCTCGGGAAACCGGAACTGGCAAAGGAGCAGTTCGAGCGTTTGAAATACCTGGAGAGCACCACCGTGAAGCCCTAGGCTCTGCCCGTTCATCGCCTGCGGCATGCTAAAACGTAACGATATGCGTCCAGCGGCTGCTGTCCTGATAACGCTTGCCCTTTTCATCGCTCCGGCGTGGCCGCAGGAGCAGAAGACACTCGAAGTTGTCGGAAAGATCAAACTGGAAGCTTTCGACCATTCGGAAGTGATGGATACGCTGTCGAATCTCTCGGATCTCTATGGACCGCGCTTAACGGCCTCGCCCGAGTTCCAGCAGGCGGCGGACTGGGCGATGGCGCGCCTCAAAGAGTACGGGATCGCGAACGTTCATGGAGAGCCCTGGGGTCCGTTTGGTCGGAGCTGGTCTCTTCAACATTACGCACTTGAGATGACCGCGCCACGTTATTCGCACCTCGTGGCTGTACCGCTGGCCTGGAGCTCACCCACCAAAGGTGTAGAGACGGGCGAAGTCATGTATGCACCTATACTTCTGCCTTCCAACCACTTCGATTTGAAGAAAGTCGATAAGGCATTTACGGATTATGAGGCCAAGTGGAGAGGCAAATTGAAGGGAAGGATCGTGCTTGTTTCCGAAGCGAAAGATCCGAAACCGGCCACAGAACCACTTTTTCGGCGATATACCGACGCCGACCTCGCAAAAATCGCTGAAGCGCCCCTGCCCAGCAAAAAGCGAAACGTGAAGCTGGATGATCTGGATATCCCCAGCGATGAGGAGGAAGCCGCGAAGCTTTTTCGCTCGCTCCCGAGTTCGGTTATGGATGAGTTTATGGACCGGTATTTCGGTCAGATAAATCAACAGGCGAAATTCTTTAGCCAAGAAGGAGTTGCTGGAGTGATTCGTGCCGACAGCCGGGCACACAACGGTCTGCTGTTCGCCGAAGCGGCAGGACCCCACGATGTTAAGGGCGGGGAGGCACCGCCGACGTTCGTCGTTACGGAAGAGCAATACTCACGCATGACTCGGTTGCTCGAACAAAAGCAGCAGGTAACTCTAAGCATGGATCTCGACGCGAAAGTCGGCGACCATGACATCGACGGATTAAACCTGATCGGCGAAATTCCTGGGCAGAAGAAGACTGACGAGGTGGTCATGATCGGTGCCCATTTCGATTCCTGGCACAGCGGGACCGGCGCTACCGACAATGGCGCCGGCAGCGCAGTGATGATCGAAGTGATGCGTATTCTGAAGAAGCTGAATCTCCCGATGGACCGCACCGTTCGTATCGGTCTCTGGAGCGGCGAAGAGCAAGGCCTGTTTGGATCGAAAGCGTACGTCCAGGCGCACTTTGGCGATCCGAAGACGATGCAGCTCAAACCCGAGCACTCCAAATTCGACGCTTACCTCAACCTCGACAACGGTAGCGGCAGAATTCGCGGCGTTTACCTGCAAGGAAACGATGTGGCGCGACCGATCTTTGAAAAGATGCTCACCCCCTTCAATGACATGGGAGCGCGAACCCTGACGCTCAAAAACACGGGCGGAACCGACCATCTTTCGTTCGATGCGGTGGGGCTGCCGGGCTTTCAGTTCATCCAGGACCCGCTCGACTACGGCACGGTCACACACCATTCGGACATGGACACGTATTCGCACGCCGTCCCGGAAGATCTGATGCAGGCCTCGGCAATCATTGCGGCGATGACTTACGAGATCGCGAATGCGCCGGACGCATTCCCGCGCAAGCCTCTACCGATCGTAATGAATCCGTAGTCCCGGCCGTCAGTTCGGCTTGATTCCTTCGACGCGGCGCTCGCTCCACTCGCGGCTCTTTAGGATCGAAGGACCGGCCTCGATCAGGCGGGGCAACAGGTTAAACACGGCTGTTGGGCTCCAAAGCAGTCCTTCACGTGTCCGGTGCCCTTGATGATTGAGCTGAACGGCGATCTCGCTGATCCGCTTCTCTTTCACGATTTGTTCGAGTATCATCATCAGAACCGTTGCCTCGAGTGGATTCTCCTCGAGATACTCCCCGCTTTGTGCGATCTGCATGCCGTAGGGAATGGGCGCCGTAGTCGCACTTGTGGCAGAAGCGTGCAACGTCTCAGCTGTTTGAGAGGGTGCTTCCCGCACCCATTCGATGCTCGCCACTTTCCAGCCCGCTGCCGAGCGCTGCATGAAGTAATCCAACGTCAATTCGCCTGTTACCAAGTCACGGATGCGTTGTGCCATAGAATCACCGTTCGTGCTGTCGGCAATTTCGGGGCCGGACGTCTCACGTCTGAGAGCGCGGAAATTCCCTGAGCAGGCGCAGAAGGATTCTGATTTTGGCGTATTTCTGGGAAGCCTCTGTGCGTTCCTGGGACGTTTTGAAGCGCGCGCAAAACGGGCACAGGTCGGGCGCTCCGCCTTAAGCGCAAGCGAGTTCCTTTCTTGTTTGGCGGCACGCATCCGTGCCCTTTGCGCTCCGAGCCAACGTTAGACTGAAGCATGCCTACGAACGCTCTGGCAGACGAGAAGAGCCCCTATCTCCGGCAGCATGCAAACAACCCGGTTCATTGGCTGCCGTGGGGCGACGTCGCGTTTCGCAAAGCGCGGGAGGAACAGAAACCGATCTTTCTTTCGATTGGCTACTCTACATGTCACTGGTGCCACGTCATGGCGCACGAATCCTTTGAAGACGAGGGGATCGCGGCGATACTGAACCGGGATTTCGTTCCCGTTAAAGTGGATCGCGAAGAGCGTCCGGACGTGGACAGGATCTACATGATGTTTGTCCAGGCGTCCACCGGCAGCGGGGGATGGCCCCTGTCGGTCTGGTTGACGCCCGAACTCAAGCCTTTCTATGGAGGAACTTATTTCCCGCCGGGTTCCCGTTACGGCAGGCCCGGATTCGAGGATGTTCTCGAACAACTAGCTCGAGTTTGGAATCAGGATCGTGATCGCGTGATTCTGTCCGGAGAGAACGTTGCGGAACAACTCCGCTCCGTGAGTTCCAGGGCGGCCGTGACAGCCGAACTCAGCCAGGAATTGTTTGAGGCTGCGTTCTGGCAGTTCCGGCGAATGTTCGATTCCACCTGGGGCGGTTTCGGAAATGCGCCTAAATTCCCGCGCCCCGTGGTCTTCAATTATCTTCTCCGTTTTTATGCAGCTTCCCACAACGGCGAAGCGCTTGATATGGTCCTGCGGACTCTGCACGGAATGGCAGCCGGTGGAATGCACGACCAGCTCGGCGGCGGCTTTCATCGCTATTCAGTCGATGAACGCTGGTTCGTTCCGCATTTCGAAAAGATGCTGTACGACCAGGCGCAGCTTGCCGTGGCGTACCTGGAAGCCTACCAGATCACGCGCGACGAGAATCTCGCGAACGTGGCTCGTGGCATCTTCGAATATGTTTTGCGCGACCTGCATGATCCGGGGGGCGCATTCTATTCCGCCGAGGATGCAGACAGCCCCGATCCTGAGCATCCCGGGCATTCGGGCGAGGGCGCCTTCTATATCTGGAGACAAACTGAGATTGAAGATCTGCTGGGGAAGGAAATGGCGGCGGTCTTCAAACGCCGATATGGCGTCGAGCCTCATGGAAATGTCGAACAGGACCCGCAGGGAGAGTTCACCGACCGCAACATTCTCTTCGAAGCGATGTCCGTGGAACAAGCGGGGGCTGCATTTGGCTTGACCGAGTCACAGGCTGCCGAATTGATCGCAACGGCCAGGGAGAAACTTCTGGCGGTCAGAAGTAAACGGCCTCGGCCGCACCTGGATAACAAGGTTCTGACTTCGTGGAACGCGCTGATGATCTCAGCTTTTGCCAAAGGCTACGCGGTTCTGGGGGACGAGCAATACAAGCAAACCGCGATTACAGCATGCGAATTCATTCTCTCTAAAATGAAGGACGAACGGGCTGGAGGTGTGCTGCGAAGATTCTGTGAAGGAGAAGCTGCGATCGCCGGGTTTCTCGATGATTATGCGTTTCTGGCGCAAGCCTTGCTCGACTTATTTGAGATCACGTTTGAACCGGCCTTTCTGGAGCGAGCCATCAACATCGCACGTGAGAGCTTTCCCAAGTTTGAGGATGAACAGGGTGGCGGGTATTACAGCACCCAGGCCGCGCCGGACCTGCTCGTCAGGATGAAAGATGACTACGACGGGGCCGAACCCACTGGGAACTCGGTCGCGACTGACGTTTTAATCCGGCTTGCCCGCCTCACAGAAGATGAAGTGTTCAGAAGTAAAGGAGAGCGTTCTTTAAGCGCGGCTGCTTCGACTCTGAAGGCGCAACCGACGGCCGCGGTCCAGATGTTGGTAGCCCTGGGAAGATGGCTGGCGCCTCCCGCGCACACTGTGCTCCGATGCAAGGCAATCAGTTCATCCGTCCGAGATCGTCTTCTCGATGAGCGAAAAAGATTCGAGCCGAACGTCGTCAACCTCGTTGTTGACGATCGTTCGGCCCCTCAATTGTCGAAGTTGCTGCCTTTCCTCGATCACCTCGAGTCCAAGGGCGCAACTACGCTGTACCGCTGTCTGAACTTTACCTGTTCCCTGCCGGAAGTGCTGGAACCCTAAGCCGTCCTTCGCTTCAGAGCATACCCAGACAGCAGAGCGCCGGCGATTCCTAAGCCCAGCAGCCCCAGTGAGCTTGGTTCGGGAACAATCGCCGCCAAACCGAAGGAGTAGTCGGGAGCATTGGAATTTGTGAGAAAGGCAGCCATGCCGGTGGCGGGATCGAACGTGTAAATCGCATTCGGAGCCACTACTGATGCCCCGTACACCGTATTAGATATGTTGATCAGCGCTCCGAAATCTGTGGTTCCCTTGTTTCCTAGAAAAGAGGCCAGCCCGGTTGTGGTGTTGATCGTGTAGATGTTAGAGCCAAGCGACATGTACAGAATGTTGGAACCCGTCGACACACTGGCATATGGGCTGTTTTGCATATTCAGACCAGTGGATCCGATTAACGCAGCCGTGCCCGTTGCCGGGTTGATGTTCCACAAACCGCCGTGCAGGTCTACCATGTAAAGGCCCGTCGTCGTAGAACCGAAAGCGTAGTAGACTACGTTCGACGACGGACTCAAATTCCCAATCGTGTGTAGCGCGCCAGTGGTTTGGTTCACCGAGTACAACGTTGTGCTTTGAAAAGGCACCGTGTACAGCGCGTCGCCGATCTCCCCTAAACCCGCGGGTGTAAAGCCTAAATTCGATATTTCGGTGAAATTCCCTGCTGAGAGATTCAAGGTGCCAAACTGATTATTTCCCGTCGCATCCCAAACCATTGAGCTCGCAAACAGGCCACCTGAAAAAGCTAAAGCACTAAGAAATGTAAGAGTCCGAATCATGATTTGCGCTCGCTATCCTCCGTCCATAGGAGCAACGCCTTTACTTGACGTAACCCATCTAAGCTGTTGTGATTCTAGCATGATTTTCTTACCTGCCGAGGCCTGTTTTGTAGTAAGGAAAGTTCCTATCACCTTGCGCCCAGAGGCGTTTCGAAAGCCCCGCGTGTTTGACTCGTTACGCACCGGCAATTCCCAAAATCGAACACCGGCGCGCTTCTGATTTGTCCGATAACTCTAGAATTCTGAATTAGATACGAGCAGGGCTAGCAGTGGTCGCCAGAATGCTCATCAAACATGGGAATAGTATGGATGTACCTCGCGGAAAAGAAGTAGCTCGGAAGCGGTTGATTCGACGGATTGCCTTGATAGTCGTCATAGTTTTGGCGGTTGGCGGCACCACGATCGCCTTGGCCCGTCTAAAGCCCGCAGCACCTTCAGTTGATATGAGTGGTTTGTGGCCCGGAACTGTACGCCGAGGGCCGATGGAGCGGAATGTCCGCGGACTGGGCGCTCTGAAGCCCGAAGAGATCCACTGGATCGCCGCCGCACAGGACAGCCGCGTATTAACGATCGTTCGGCGTGCGGGAATTGATCCGGTGAAAGCAAATGACGTGATTTTGGTCCTAAACGATCCTGATTTGGAGCTCGAGGCCGAGAAGGCGGAATGGACGATGAAGCAGGACGAGGCCAACCTTGCAAATCTGAAGGTCAACCTTGAAAGTGCCAAGCTCGATCAGCAGGCAACCCTTGCGGAACTGGAATCGCAAGCGACACAAGCGAAGCTCACCGGAGACAGGGATTTGGAGTTGACGCGGCTCAATCTGGCAAGCGATTTGACATCACGGCTGTCCGTTGATAACGCGAACCAGTTACGGAATAGAGTCGCACTGCAGAAGCAGCGTCTGCAGATTCAGGACGAGGCCATCAAGGCGCAAATTGAGGCTGCCCGCGTCACAGTTGAGAGTTCCCGTGCTGCATACGAGCTGAAAAGAAGACAAGTCGACCAGCTTACGATCCGCGCCGGGATCGATGGTGTCCTTCAGGAAGTGGACGTCGAGGTCGGGCAGCGCGTCGCAGCTGGCACCATTCTCGCCAAAGTGGCCGATCCCAAGAAACTGAAAGCCGTTCTTCAGATCGCTGAAACTCAGATGAAAGATGTGCGGATCGGGTTGGACGCTACCATCGATACACGTAACGGGATTGTACCTGGTCGAGTCATCCGCATCGATCCGGCGGCCACCAATGGCACGGTTGGAGTGGATGTAGCCCTGCTCGGCCCGCTTCCTCAAGGGACGGACCGGCCGGAGCTGAGTGTGGACGGAACAGTCGAAATCGAACGCCTGCCCGACATTATCTACGTGGACCGGCCGGTTTCGGGTGAGCCCGATACCACGATAGGGCTGTTCAAGATTGACCCCGACGGGAAGGGCGCTAGTCGCGTAAATGTGGAACTGGGGAGAGCGTCCGTAAACACCATCGAAGTCAAGAAGGGCTTGAATGTGGGCGACAAGGTCATCTTGTCTGACATGTCGCAATACGATCAGTATCAACGAATCCGCTTGAACTAACGGGAAGCAGTGTACGTATTTACGAAGTATCAGTCGAGGTAGGGAGGAACAGGCAGAATGACAGCATCCGATCCATTGATTCATTTGGAAGGCGTGACCAAGGTTTTCGTCACCGATGAGGTCGAAACCCACGCGCTCTCGGGTATCCACATCGATATCAAGCGCGGCGAATATGTCTCGATTTCCGGGCCGTCCGGCTGCGGTAAATCGACCTTGTTGGCGATTTTGGGGCTGCTCGATTCGCCCAGTTCCGGTACCTACATTCTCAATAGCAAGCCGGTTCAGAGCCTTAAACTCTCGGAGCGCGCTCGCATCAGGAATCGTGAGATCGGGTTCATTTTCCAGGCATTCAACCTGATCGGCGATCTGAATGTATACGAGAACGTCGAACTGCCGCTGACCTACCGCGGCATGCCTTCGAGCGAACGGAAGAAGAAAGTTCACGAAGCGCTCGAGCGGGTCGGGATGTCTCATCGCATCAAACACTATCCGTCACAGTTATCGGGCGGTCAGCAACAGCGCGTAGCGGTCGCTCGCGCTCTGGCCGGTGATCCATCTATCCTCCTGGCCGACGAGCCGACCGGTAACCTGGACTCGCAAAATGGCGAACAGGTGATGGACCTTCTTAGAGAGCTGCACCGCGGCGGTGCGACGATCTGTATGGTTACGCACGACCCGCGCTACGCCCGATATGCCGATCGCTCCATTCACTTGTTCGATGGACGCGTAGTCGAAGAAAATATGGAGGTGCCTGTCTGATGTGTAGACATGTGGACCTGCTGGCGATTGGCTGCTTGCTGGCCGGTATGGCGTTTGTTTCGCACGTACGAAGCTCTACGGTTTTCGAGTATCAGTCTGTGCGACTCGTGAATTTCACGACCCGGCATTTGCAACAGTTGTCGATCCGGCCTCATATCCCACAGCTCTGCTTCTCGCGCGATTAGATTGTGGCCTGCTCTACGCTAGTAGGTGAGCCGCAAACATTCGCTACCCAATGATCTCTTTACGGAACATCGAAAAGTTTTTCGAGCATGGACCTAGCAAGACTTATGTTCTACGACGCATAAACGTGGACATAAAAGAAGGCGAGTTCATCTCGATTATGGGGCCTTCCGGGGCAGGCAAGTCAACGCTCCTCCATCTTCTCGGAATGCACGATTCGGCGTGGACTGGCGAGTACAATTTTTTTGATCATCCGATTCATCGCATCAATAAGAAAGACAGATCCGAGCTCTACAAAAAGTACATCGGCTTCGTTTTTCAGAGTTATCATCTGCTCGACTCGCTTACGGTTTACGAGAACCTGGATATTCCTCTCTCCTACCGGAACATCAAAAAATCGGAACGCCAGAGCATCGTGTGCGACGCGCTGGACCGGTTCAATATGGTGGGCAAGAAAGATCTCTACCCCAACCAGTTGTCCGGCGGCCAGCAACAGCTCGTTGCGATTGCGCGCTCCATGATCGCCAACCCGAAACTGATTCTGGCGGATGAGCCCACCGGCAATCTGCACTCGAGTCAGGGCAAAGAGATCATGGAGCTTTTCAAAAGGCTGAACGAGCAGGGAACTACGATTGTGCAGGTCACCCATAACGAGAAGAACGCCGAATACGGTAACCGGATTATTTACATCGAAGATGGTTGGATTACCCAGAATCAACCGGCTGCCTGAGGCAGTTGAGCTGATAGGGAACCGGCGTAAAAAGGAGTCTGTACGTCCAGCCCGATTGGATCAATCTCTGATCTCAATACCGATACAGGTACCGTTCTCGCTCCTCCAAAGCTTTCTCAAAGGGTCGGAGACCCAATGAGAATCGTCCCATCCCAAATGCGAGTTCTGATCGCGGACGATCAGCCGGATGTCCTCGAAGCGCTCCGTCTCGTTCTGAAGCGCGAAGGATACAAAATTGAAGCATTCGAATCTCCGCATCAGGCGCTCGCCAGCATAGAGAATCGCGATTATGATTTGGCAATCATCGACCTGAATTACACCCGTGACACAACTTCGGGTCAGGAAGGTCTCGATCTCCTTGCCAAAATTCAGGCCTTGGATTCGATGCTGCCGGTCATCGTCATGACTGCCTGGGGGAGTGTGGATCTGGCTGTAGAAGCGATGCGTCGCGGCGCTCGCGATTTTGTCCAGAAGCCCTGGGAAAACGAGCGCCTCGCTTCAATCGTTCGCACACAACTTGAACTGAGTCATGCGATCCGGCGCGGACAGCGGCTCGAAGCAGAAAATCAGATCCTGCGAGGCGACAACCTGCCAACCATGATCGCGCAGGCACCAGCCATGCAGCCTGTGCTCGATCTGATCGCGCGGGTGGGCCCTTCGGATGCGAATGTTCTGATTACCGGAGAGCCGGGTTCCGGTAAAGAAGTCGTCGCGAGAACGCTGCACGCCATCTCTGTGCGCGCAAGTAAGCCGATGGTCACAGTCAATGCCGGCGGGCTCGCCGAAGGCGTTTTCGAAAGCGAGCTGTTTGGGCATGTGAAGGGTGCCTTCACCGACGCCAAAATGGATCGAGTCGGCCGCTTCGAACTGGCGGATACGGGCACGCTTTTCCTTGATGAAATCGCCAATGTACCGCTCAATCTGCAAGCCAAACTACTGCGTGTTCTCGAAGTAGGCGAAATGGAGCGCGTCGGTTCATCGAAGACGAAGCGAGTCGATGTGCGTGTCATTTCGGCGACGAATGCCAATCTCCCGGACGAAGTCCAAAGCGGCCGTTTTCGTCAGGATCTGGTCTTTCGTCTCAACACCATTGAAATCCATCTCCCGCCGCTGCGCGAACGGCGCGAGGATATTGCTCCGCTGGCCAATCATTTTCTCGGTATTCATGCACGGCGCTACCGCAAGAACATAACGGGCTTCGATACCAATGCCGCGCAGGCTATGCAGGAGCATGTCTGGCAGGGTAACGTTCGCGAGTTGAACCACGTCGTCGAGCGAGCCGTCCTCATGGCGCAAGGCAACTGCATAAAAGCCAGTGATCTGGCGCTTCGCAGTGGCGCTTCATCGACGCCGCGCCTGGAAGACATGAGTCTGGAAGACGTAGAAGAGTTCCTCATCAAAAAGGCTTTGGCTCGCTATAACGGAAACGTGAGCCACGCCGCTAGCGCACTCGGGCTGAGCCGGAGCGCACTGTACCGCCGGCTCCAGCGCTTTGGCCTCTAACTTTCTCAGATCAGTGGCAACATGAACGTTGCGGGCTTGGAAGTGAAAGTCGGCCACGATACCCGAGTGCTGCTGCTCGCGTTGCTGGCTGGACTGCCGGGCGTTCTCTGTACGGCCATCCTGCTTGCCGCGAAGGGCTTTTCCGGCCGCGCCCAGTGGACGCTTGATCTGCTCGTAGTCCTATTCTGGCTAGGTTTCGGCTTCGCCGCCAGAGGTCGCGTAGCGGGCCCGCTCCGTACGCTCGCCAATCTTCTTGAGGCGATGCGCGAAGGCGACTATTCTATCCGGGCGCGTGTCGAAAATCCAAAAGAGCCGTTGGGCGAGGTCATGCAACAAGTCAACGCCATGGCCGCGACTCTCAGGGATCAGCGCCTAGGAGCAGTCGAAGCCACGGCGCTGCTCCGAAAAGTAATGGAGGAGATCGAGGTCGCAGCCTTCGCATTCGATCCTCAGCAAAGCTTGCGGCTGGTGAACCGCGCCGGCGAACGGCTTCTCGGCCAACCCGCAGAGCGACTCTTGGCGAAGAACGCGGTCTCTTTAGGGCTTGCCGAATACCTGGTGGGCGACCCGGAACAGACAATCCAGCGCTCTTTCGCCGGAGGTACAGGGCGCTGGGGTGTTCGACGAAGCCAGTTTCGCGAAGGTGGTGTACCGCATCAGCTGCTGGTCGTTACAGATTTGACGCGGCCTCTGCGAGAAGAAGAACTGCAGGCCTGGCAGCGCCTGGTCCGCGTGTTGGGCCACGAATTGAACAACTCGCTTACGCCCATCAAGTCTATTGCACAGAGTCTAGAGCAAGTCCTCAAGACAGATCCGCGTCCCGATGATTGGACCGACGATATGGCGCGCGGCTTGAACGTCATCGCGACGCGCTCGGAGTCGCTTAGCCGGTTTATGAGTTCGTACGCCCGGTTGGCCAAGCTGCCGCCGCCCAAGTTTGGTCCCGTAGAAGTGAATGGACTCATTCGGCGCGTTAGCAGTCTCGAGACCCGCATGGCAATCTCCGTCGAAGAAGTTCAGCCCCTCACCATTCAAGGGGATGCCGATCAACTGGAACAGGTACTAATCAACCTGGTTCGAAATGCCGTTGATGCCGCGCAGGAAACATCTGGCCGCGTGTTCATTCGCTATTTCAGAACGAATAACTCTGTCGAGATTATGGTGCGCGATGAAGGGCCCGGGCTTTCCAACACCAACAATCTCTTCGTCCCGTTCTTCACAACCAAGCGTGGAGGATCGGGAATTGGACTCGTCTTGAGCCGTCAAATCGCCGAGGCGCACAACGGCGCCGTTACCCTACAGAACGCGACAGATGGTCCGGGTTGCATCGCGAAGCTCTCGCTGCCGATCTAGTTGCTGCAGCTGTGCATGGTTGCGGCGCTCTCCTGCGAGCTGTCGGCATGATACGAACTGCGCACTAAAGGTCCGGCTTCCACATGAGCGAAACCCATTCGTTGTCCCGCTGCCTTGTATCGTGCGAACTCGTCAGGCGAGATATAACGCAGAACGGGCAGGTGTTTCTGGGATGGCCGGAGGTACTGTCCGAGCGTTAGAATATCGACGTGATGGTCTCGGAGATCGGCCATCACCCCCAAAACCTCTGGTTCCGTTTCCCCAAGCCCCAACATCAGACCCGATTTCGTCGGAATGTGCGGACGGACTTGCTTCGCGTAGCGCAACATGTCGAGCGAACGATCGTAGCGTGCCCCAAGGCGGACCTGTCGATAGAGCCGGGGCACCGTCTCGGTGTTATGGTTCAACACGTCCGGATGAGCATTCATGACCGTATCCATTGCCCCGTGAGAACCTTGGAAGTCGGGCACCAGGACTTCGACCCGGCAGCCTGGAATCTGGGAACGGATCGCTGCAATTGTCAGCGCGAACAACTCGGCGCCCCCGTCTTTACGATCGTCCCGGTTCACGCTGGTAACTACCGCGTAGCGCAAACCCAACTTGGCGCAGGCCTCCGCCACTCGACGCGGCTCGTCATAATCCACTGTGAGTGGGACGCCCTTTTGCACCGCGCAAAAGCCACAGCGTCGCGTGCAGACGTTCCCCAGAATCATAAACGTGGCCGTGCGGCGGTTCCAGCACTCCCCGACGTTGGGACACGCCGCGCTTTCACAGACAGTATGCAGATGAAGACGCGTGACGAGATCCTTCAGTTCGCGATAGTTGTCTCCAACCGGGGCCGGTGCGCGCAGCCAGTTCGGACGCTCGGGCTGCTGCGAAATGTTAACTAGCACTACCTCAATCTTAAGATGCCGTGGCAACGCGCGACTGCGCAAACCGTCGCAGCCGGAAGCCAAAAGCGACCAGAAGAATGCCGAAAATCATAGCGTATGCGGCTATCCAGATCACGACCGCTAACGCCCCGGCGGCAGGCACGGAGACCGCGAAAAATCCAAAGACAACTGAAGCGATTCCGGAGAGCAGCAGCAGCCATTCCTGGCCGACTGCACGCCATAGGCGGATAGCCGCGACAATCTCGAAGATTCCCGTGAAAATCGCCCAAAAACCGATCAGCAAGATCAGCACGAGAGCCGTGATGTGCGGCCAGATCAGGGTTAGAATGCCGGCTAGCGTCCCGAGTACCGCCTCGATCAACAAGGGCCAGTGGTGTTTTATACCTGTTCTGAACACCGCGACCAAATTGACGATGCCGTCGATCAGCGCATAGACGCCGAACAAGGTGACTAGAACGAAAATAGTAACGCCTGGCATCAGAAAAGCAAGCAGAGCGAAGATGATGGCGGCAATGCCGCGCAGCACCAACGCCCACCAATTACGTGCAAGAGCATGTAACATCGGGCTGATCCCCTTTCTAGGGTTCTGTCGCAGGAGAAGCGTGCCGCGAGGGATGCGGCCGCGTGGCTTCAGCCAGCAGCGTATCAAATTCGGACCGAGGCATCTTCAATTTGTCGGGATGCGCGTCGATCCACTTGCCAAAAGCAGCATATTTGGCAGCAGTCCAGCCTCCTTCGAACTCGGCGCCATTTTTGCCTTGTTGATTCAGTTCGAAATTGAAAGCATCCTGCAGGTTCGTGAATTCGGCTGAACTGACTGCTTGTTCCGCGAGAAGCGCGGGAATAAAGATCACCCCATCGGTTTTGGCTAACACCAAATCTCCCGGTAGCACAACCGCCCGCCCGATCCGCACCGGAGCATTGATCGCGGTCAACTCCATCTGAGCCCATGCCGAAGGGTCATAGCCTTTATAGAAGCCATTGAACTTCGGAATCTCCCGGTTTTCTTCCTGATCTCTGATGCCGCCGTAGAACACAAAGCCCGTATGCGTATGGGCCGCTACGCCGTTGCCGAGATTCGAACCGATGAGAGTGCCTTCGACGATCTTTCCGAAGCCATCGGCGACGTAGACATCTCCGATCTGTAGTTCGTTGATTGGCCAGCTGTTGGTTCCGCTGACCCGCCCTTCGGCCTTGCCTTCAGCGGCTATGGCCTTCGCCATATCGGCCCTCAGCGGCATGTATTGCGCCGTAAGTGCACGGCCGGCGAACGGCTTATCGATGTGGAGAGCTTGCCAGTCGCCTTCAAACTGATTCCTGTAACCGTGCTCCCTCAGAAAATCCCAGATGTCCTCGATCGAAACATCCAGTGCGCGTTTGAGGAGATCGTCCGGTACTTTCGGCCTTCCGTCAGGAAACCTATCGCCCTTCCAATCTGACGTGTAGAACATCATCTGTTCCCGCGTCATCTTTACCTGAGCGAAGCCCGACATTCCGAACAGCAGTGCGGCTCCCACTGCCATTAAAAACGCGTTTTTCATTTGACCCTCCGTCTGTCGATTTCTCCCGTGGACTCGCTAAACTCCAAAATGGCGGGCAAGTTACATTTGCGATTAGCTTCGTTTTTCCTATTGCTTCTCTGCGCCGTGGCGCTGACGCCAGCTATCTTCCAAGTTTCGCTACCTAAAGGACTCGACTTCAAACACGAGAATTCGCCTACTTCGCAGAAGTATCTCATCGAAACGATGGGCGGCGGCGTCGCGCTTCTAGACTATAACAACGACGGGCTCCTGGATGTGTTTCTAGTAAACAGCGGCAAACTCACAGATCCGATGCACACGCCGGAGACCTTCAATCGTAGGGATCCGCGCTTCTGGAACCGCCTCTACCGGCAGAACCGGGACGGCAGCTTTACGGACGTGACCAAAGCCGCCGGTCTGAGCGACGCTGGGGAAGGGAACTACGGAATGGGAGTGGCGGCCGCCGATTACGACAACGATGGCTACACCGACCTCTATGTGACGAACTACGGCCGTAATGTCCTCTACCACAATAACGGCGACGGGACCTTTACGGATGTCACTGCCCGTGCTGGAGTGGCTGGCGGCGGGTGGTCGGCTTCGGCCGGGTTTCTCGACTACGACAACGACGGCAAACTGGATCTGTTCGTTACCCGCTACATGCAATGGGACACCGCGCACAGCAAGGCGTGTGCGCGCGAAACGTATTGCCTGCCCGGCGAATTCCCCCGTGTAAGCAGTATCCTGTACCACAATCGGGGCGACGGCACGTTCGAAGATGTGAGCCGGCAGTCTGGCATCGTTGCTCAGCAGGGTCACGCACTAGGGGTCGCCTTCAATGACTACGACGGTGACGGTTACACGGACATCTTCGTGGCAAACGACGGAATGGAACAATTTCTCTTTCACAACAATAAAAATGGAACTTTCACGGAGCGCGCGCTCGACGCGGGCATCGCTCTCTCGGACAACGGAAAGCCGTTTGCCGGAATGGGCGTGGATTTCCGTGACTACGATAATGACGGTCGGCCCGACATCATTGTCACGAATCTGGCCCGGCAGATCTACGCGGTGTACCACAATGACGGTGAAGGCTCTTTCAGCTATCGCAGCCTCGAAACCGGTCTGGGCGTGCTTTCGGCCGCCAGCTCCGGGTGGGGCATTCGTCTCGCCGACTTCAATAACGACGGCTGGAAGGATCTCTTCGTGGCGCAAAGTCACGTCATGGATAACGTCGAGAAAATTGATCCTTCGCTGCGCTACCTCGAACCGCCGCTCGTCGCCTTGAACCATCACGGAAGGTTTGAACGGGTGGATTCGGGTACGCAAGTTCCAGTGGCTGGGCGTGGCGCTGCATTCGGCGACCTCAATAACGATGGTGGGGTCGATGTGGTGATGACGACCTTGGGAGGTCGTCCAATGCTGTTTCGCAATGCGCCCGGCAGCAATCACTGGCTCACGATTCAACTACGAGGAGCGCGCAGCAATCGTGATGGCTTCGGAGCACGAATCGAAGTGAATGGCCAATGGGAATACGCGAACTCCGCAGGAAGCTATCTTTCGGCGAGCGACAAACGTGTCCATTTCGGCCTCGGTTCGGCCGACACCGCGACGGTCGAGATCTGGTGGCCGTCCGGAACACATCAGAAGCTCACGAACATTCGTGCCGACCAGTTTTTGGAAGTGCGCGAAGTTCCTCAAAAGGAGCGGCCCTGATGCTCGCTTTCATTCTTTCGCTCGGTCTCGCGTGGCAGACCGTTTCGTCCGACCTGGTTGAGCACGTCAAAGCAGGCATGGCGGCGCAGAAGCAAGGACAAATGGAAATCGCGATCCGCGAGTTCAAGAAGGTCACTGAATTGGCGCCTGATCTCCCCGCAGCCTTCGTCAACCTGGGAGCGGCCTATTTGCAAAATCATCAGTATGACGCTGCCGTTCCACCTTTAAAGAAATCACTAGAGTTGAAACCCGATCTCCCCGGAGCCGAACAGATGCTGGGGTACGCGCTCCTGATGCAGGGATCCGCAAGCGAAGCCATCCCCTATTTGGAACGGGCACATGCAGTCGATCTGCTCGGCATCGCGCAGGTTCGTGTAGGCAAGTTCAACGAAGCGATCGCGAATCTGACGGCGGCCTTGGCCAGGCATCCGAACGATCCGGACCTGCTCTACTACTTGGGGCGCGCGGCTGGGCTGCTCTCGAAAGACGCAAACGATACCCTTCAGGAACGATTCCCCGATTCCGCGCGGGCCCATCAGGCACTCGCAGAGAACTACGCCGTGCTCCGCCAGATTCCGGAGGCCGAACAGAACTTTCGGGCGGCAATCAATGCGCAGCCGGACGCGCGAGGCATTCACCTGGCCCTTGGACAACTCTACGCCAAGGTGCCGGATTGGCCCAAGGCTGAGACCGAATTTCGAGCGGAAACGAAGTTGCAGCCCCGCGATGCGGAATCGGCATATTGGTTGGGCAGCACCCTGCTACAGGAAGGAAAAAGCAAGGAAGCACGCACAGAGTTGGAGCGCGCAGACCGTCTGCGGCCGGGTATGCCCGAAACGCTGTATGCACTCGGCAAAGCGGATTCGCTCGACGGGAATCCGGCCGGAGCCGAAACCGCCTGGACCAAACTCGTCTCGGTAGAAAACTCGGGTTCGCTCGCCGCCCAGACGCATTTCGCTCTAGCTGCTCTTTATCGCAAACAGGGAAAAACCTCTGACGCCGCGCGGGAAATGGAAGAATACAAGCGCCTCAATAGCGGAGCCAAGTAAGGGCCGCGACAGTATAGGATGGCAATTTAACTGCCTTCGACTATGAAAATTAAGAGCGCGTTCCTCCTGAGCCTCGTCTTCGCTGCGGTTTTGTCCGGCCGCGCCCGACCACTGGGTTGTTACCTGGGGCGCGAGCGCATCACCGCAGCGGACCGACGCGCAAATGCGCGACGAACATCTCATTTATCAAAACCAGACATTGCGGGAGATCGTTCATTCGAGTATTGGCGGGCAAACCGTTCGTGTGCGGCTTTCGAATGCCTATGGCAAACAGACGGCCGAGATTGGTTCCGCGCACATCGCATTGAGCGCAAATAAGGCCGAAATCGTCCCGGGCTCGGATCGTGTGCTTACCTTCAGCGGGCAAGCGGCAATAGCGATTCCGCCAAATGCGGAAGTGATAAGCGATCCGGTCAAAATGAACGTCTCGGCTGGTCATGATGTAGCTGTCAGCTTGTTCCTCCCGAAAAAGACCGTGGCAGGCGGCATTCACTACGCGGCACAGCAAACCACATACATTGGCGACGGTGATCTGACGGGTTCGAGCTCCATTCCAGCAAGCGCGACGATCGAGTCCTGGGTCTTCTTAAGCGACCTTGATGTGGTGGCGACCGGCACGGCCTCCACCCTGATAGCATTCGGCGACTCCATCACGGACGGCGCCAAATCCACGATCGACGCCAATCACCGATGGCCGAATCTTCTAGCCGAACGTTTGTCGGCGCGGCGCGGACATGCAGAAATCGGGATCCTCGACGCCGGAATCGGCGGCAACCGCATCCTGCACGATGCTGTAACGAATATTACCTTCGGCGTAAACGCCCTGAGCCGATTCGATCGTGACGTACTCGCTGAGCCTGGCGCTCATTACGTCATCGTTCTCGAAGGTATCAACGATCTGGGACACGCTGGCACGTCAGCCCCTGAATCCGAAACGGTGAGTGCCCAAGACATCATCTCCGGCCTTCAGCAGATGGCCGAACGCGCGCATGAGAACGGTCTGACGATTTTCGGTGCAACCCTGACGCCGTTTGAGGGCACGACATACCCTGGCTACTTTACTTCCGAGAAAGAAGTGAAGCGAAAAGCAGTGAATGAATGGATTCGCAAGACAAGGCTCTTCGATGGTGTAATCGATTTTGATCGGGCGGTGCGTGATCCGAACCACCCGGATCGCATGCTGGCCGCCTACGATAGCGGAGACCATCTACATCCGAACGATGCTGGATACAAGGCGATGGCGGATTCCATTGATCTATCGCTTTTCAAATGATCCTGGCCGATCGATCACACGATTAAGATAATCTTGCCGGTGTGTTCGCCGCTTTCTAGTCGTTCGTGGGCTCTCCACGCCTCCTGGAGTGGGAATATCGAATCTATAATCGGCCGAATTGTGCTTTTGGCGGGCAACAGTGGCCAAACGTTCTTTAGCAGCGCTTGCGCGACCGTGCCTTTCTGCTCCGGAGTTCGTACCCGCATAGTCGAACCGATGATTCGCGCTCGTTTCATCATGAGCTCAGAAAGGTTTAGCTCGGCTGTGCGACCGCCTTGCGTAGCTATGATCGCTAGTCGCCCTTCCACCGCGAGCGCCGCCAGGTTTCTTTTCAAGTAAGAGGCCCCGACCATGTCCAGGACTACATTGACGCCGTGCGCCTGAGTCAGCCGCTTAACTTCGGCCACGAAGTCGCTGTCTCGGTAGTTAATCGCCGATTCCGCTCCCATGTCCAGGCATGCTGCGCATTTTTTGTCGTTGCCCGCCGTCGCGATCGGTATCGCATTCCAGGTACGCGTCAGCATGATCGCCGTCGATCCAATCCCGCTTGCACCACCATGGATCAGCACCGTTTCCCCGGCTTTGAGTTCCGCACGGGTGATCAGATTGTCATAAACCGTGAATAAGTTCTCGGGCAGGGTGGCCGCCTCTGTTTCGCTCCAACCCGCGGGAATCGGCAAAACTTGGTCTTCCGGTACTGCGCAATACTCGGCGTATCCGCCGCCGGCGAGAATCGCACATACCTTGTCGCCCGGGCTGAATCGCTTGCTTTGTGCGCCCACCGAATCGACCACTCCCGCCGCGTCCAATCCCGGAATATCCGAGGCGCCCGGCGGTGGCGGATATTTGCCTTCCCGTTGCATGATATCGGCACGAGAAACTCCCGCAGCCTTTATGCGGATGACGAGTTCGTGCGGACCGGGCGTGGGCTGTGGCCTCTCCGTCGCCTGTAGAACCTGCGGGCCGCCGTATTTCGATATCTGAATAGCTATCATGAGTAGGGCCTACGTCCCATATCTATAAATCTTTGGAAACCTCGCATTCTGTCACACACGTCGATTTGAGAACATGCTTAGTCAAATTAGCTTTGCGGCGTTGGCCGCGGCTCTAGTTTTCGCTCCGTCGAGTTTCGGGCAGGACTCGCAACAAAAGCAACCGTCGGGGCCGCCTCCCGGAGCCGAAGCCTCGGGCGGTTTTTCCAGTACCACCACCGTTACGCACACGCCCAAACCGCCGGATGAGCCATACATACTGGAAGACGGCGGCATCTCGATCGAGCCGATCTATTGGTTTAATCGGGCGCAGCCCGCGTTGTACGGTGGCGCGACGGCGGCTGCCTTCGGCAATCTCAGCTACCCGGGCGACGCAAATAATAGCGTGGGCGGCGAGATCAGCATGCCCGCAGGACGTTCGAATACTCTTCGCTTTTCCTACTTTCGAGCCCAGGGAACCGGCAACAGCACCCTGACTCAAGATTCGACCATCTTCACCGAAGCCTATCAAACGGGCGATTACCTCAACGCAAGCTACACCATTCAATCCGGCAAGATTTCTTGGGACTATCTCTCCTACAACTGGCATAAACCGATGGGCACCATTCGTTTGAAGACGCTTTGGGAAGTTCAATTCGTAAATGTCGGGACGAACGTGGTCGCGCCATTCAAGCCGATTGTCACAGATTCGAGCGGCAATGTGACTGACGCCAATACAGCGACGGGCAGCAAGAATGTCTTTCTGCCTACTTTTGGCCTCGAGCTCGAACAGGGTATCGGCCGCTACTTTCGCTGGGAGGCAAAGATCTCTGCATTCGGACTCCCTCATCGGAGCGATATTTGGGACGCTGAAGGTTCTGTTGCTTTTAGAGTGAACCGGTTTGAAATTCTGGGAGGAGAAAAGGCGTATCATTTTAAAACCTCCCCAAAGGGAGACCAGTACTTTGCTGATACAATGTCGGGCCTGTACGTAGGCATACGATACTACTGGACTGCTCGCGAATAGCCGCGCTTGCTGGATAGGAGGCGCCTGTGATTCGAACGATCACAATCGAACGCGAATACGGAAGCGGAGCTGGCGCTATCGCGAAAAAACTGGCCGCAAGGCTGAACTGGGCGCTCTGGGACGAAAAGATTACGCAGGAAGTCGCGAAGCGATTGAAGTGCGATGTGAGGGCCGTGGAACAGCGCGAGGAGAAGCCGGATTCCACCTTCTATCGGCTCATGAAAATCTTTATGCGCGGCAGCTATGAGGAGCGTTTTTCAGGTGCAGGTACGGAGTTGCTGGACGCGGAGAGTCTCTCTGGGCTCTTTGAAACGGTCATCAAGGACGTTGCTGGCCGTGGTCCATGCGTCATCGTAGGGCGCGCCGCCCCTTGGTTTTTGCGCGATCACGATGACAACATGGGCTTGTTCATATTCGCTCCCTACGAAGAGAAGATGCGCCGTTTGCTGTCTCTTGGAAAGGCCCGGGAGGAAGCGGAAGAACAACTGGAGCACATGGACGAAGATCGCGCTGCCTTCGTCAAACGCTATTACGGGAAGAACTGGCCGCAGCGCGACCTGTATCACCTCATGATCAATTCCGTAATTGGCGACGAGGCTGTCATCGACTTAGCCCTGCGTGAGCTGCAAATCCTTAACACCAGAGCCGGCTAGTTTTTTGAGCCTTTGTCGGATTCGCTTTTCTCTTCGAGATCTTCCTCAATCGTTTCGCGATCGCCCTCTGCCTGAGATGGCACGGGCCGCTCCTCGGCCGCCAGATTCTTGTCGGGTTGGTTGGGCTTTTTCTTTTCTTCGCTCATACTTCATTAGAAGAAATGAACGGTCAGACGTTTCACTCGGTCGCAAAGCGAAACACGGTGGTGGTGTGATAGTGCTCGCCAGGTTTCAATTCAGTCGAAGGAAACTGCGGCTGATTTGGCGAATCTGGAAAGTGTTGCGTCTCGAAGCACATGCCGCTCCGAAACCCATAAGCCACGCCGCCTTTTCCCGTAACCGAGCCGTCCAGATGGTTGCCTGTGTAGAACTGCATGCCTGGCTGCGTGGTCAGAACTTCCAGCACACGTCCTGAACGAGTGTCGTGAGCGACGGCCGCGAGAGTCGGCGAACTGCCGCTTCGGTTCAACACGTAGTTGTGATCGTAGCCTTGGCCAAGCACGAGTTGTTCGTACTGTTCGTTAATGCGTGCGCCGATCTTTGTGGGCTTACGAAAATCGAACGGTGTGCCATCCACGTTGCGCAACTCTCCCGTGGGAATCAGGTGGCGATTCACGGGCGTGAACCGGTCGGCATGGATCGTGACAATGGAATCGATTACTCCGCCAGCCGACCTCCCGGAGAGATCGAAATACGAGTGATTGGTTAAGTTCAGTACGGTATCCTTGTCTGTCTTCGCGTCGTAGTCGAGTTGGAGTTCGTTTGCATCGGTAAGTGTGTATCGAGCCCTAACCTGCAAATTCCCGGGGTATCCTTCCTCTCCGTCTTTGCTTAGATAACTCAATTCAAGAACTCGACCCTGCGCTGAGTCGCCATCGCGCGCCTGCCACACGACCTTGTCGAAGCCCTGCCAACCTCCATGAAGCGAATTTTCGCCATTGTTACGGGCGAGCGTGTATTTCTTCCCATCCAACTGAAATTCGCCATGCGCAATGCGATTCGCATAACGGCCGACCAATGCGCCGAAATAAGGATTTTTTTGGACATAGCCCTCGAGCGTGTCAAAACCAAGCACGATATCGCCCAACTCGCCCTGGCGGTCTGGCGTTTTCAAGCTGACTAAGCGTCCCCCGAGATTCGTGATCCGCGCTTCGATGCCCTTCTCGTTTCGAAGCGTATACACTTCGATCGCTTCCCCCGATCCGAGAGTTCCCCAGTGTTGTTTATTTATGGCCGTCATGTATCTTGTGAGTTCTACTGAAAAGGAAAGTATCAGAATACTATTCGCATCCACGATCTTTATCAGCGCGTTCCTGCTGTTTTTGGTAGAACCGCTGGTGGCTAGGCGCATTCTGCCCTGGTTTGGAGGCTCAGCCGCGGTCTGGTCCACTTGCCTCGTCTTCTATCAGACGGCCCTGCTTGGCGGTTATCTTTATGCGCGGCTGCTCACACGCCTTTTGACTCCGTACGCGCAGGCACTTGTACACATCGCCGTGGTTCTTGTTTCTCTTTTGTCGCTGCCGGTCGGGCCGAGCCTGATCTGGCAGCCGGCCACGTCGGAGCGCCCAGCCTGGCTCATCTGGCGTATGCTGCTGGGCTCAATCGGGCTGCTTTTCATCACTCTTTCGGCCACTAGTCCCCTGCTGCAGGCATGGCTCGGCCGCGCCGGATTCAAAACTCCGTATAGGATGTTCGCTGTTTCGAACTTCGCTTCCTTGGCGGCGCTCCTACTGTACCCGACCGTCGTTGAGCCCACGCTGGGAACACGCGCCCAAAGCGTCGCGTGGTCTCTGCTCTATGTCGCGTTCGCAGCAATGTGCACGGTTTTGGCCTGGAAGATCCGTCACGCAAGCGCGCCACTCGACGAGACAATCCCGGCCCGCACCCCAACGCTGCGCATCGTTCAGTGGTTTGCGCTGGCCGCATGCGGTTCGATGCTTCTGCTATCGGTGACGAATCACATCGACGAAAATGTCGCGGCAGTGCCCTTCCTGTGGATCTTACCCTTAGCCACATATCTCCTCAGCTTCGTCTTCAGCTTCGGGTCGCTGAACATCTACCGGCGTTCTCTCTGGCTGCGCCTGCTGGCGTTCGCCCTCGGCATTCTCGGTTACGCCATCTATAACATCAGTTCGATTATTGCCCTACAGGTCAGCCTGCCGATATTCCTAGGCGCACTGTTTGTCTGCTGTCTCTTTTGTCATGGCGAGTTGAACCGCTTGCGGCCGCCGGTCGCCGAGCTGACGAATTTCTATCTTGTGCTTGCGGCGGGTGGAGCGGCCGGTGCGATGCTGGTAGGCTTGCTCGCGCCCGTGATCTTCAGCGGCGTATATGAACTGCCTCTGACCCTCGTTGTCACGGCGCTGCTGGCATTCGTTTCGACTTGGAATGACCGCGTCTGGGCAGTCCGCGTCTTGTGGATCGGCGTGACCGGCTGTATGGTGGCCGTTGCTGTCACGAATATAGAGGCTTACCGGGAGCATTCGATCTCCCTCCGGCGCAGCTTCTATGGTTCGTTGCGGGTTGTACAAACGCCCCACGCCGGTCCTGATCAGCAGCGCATCCTCTTCCACGGAACCATCGAGCACGGTTCCCAGTTTCTGCTGCCGCCGGAACGATCGCGCCCGACCACCTATTACGGACCAGAATCGGGCATTGGAATCCTTTTGCGTGAATGCTTCAATGGTCCGAAGCGAGTTGCCGTCATCGGGCTGGGTGCTGGAACTCTGGCGGCCTACGGACGCGCCGGTGACCAGTTTGTCTTCTACGAAATCAATTCCCAGATTGCCGACATTGCTCGAGCCTTGTTTCTCTACGTGCGCGAGAGTCCGGCTCGCGAGCGAATCGTCATCGGAGACGGGCGTCTTTCCCTCGAGCGCGAAACCGCTCCACCGTTCAACGTGATCGTGCTCGACGCATTTTCGGGCGACGCCATCCCCGTCCACCTCCTGACCCGTGAAGCGGTCGCACTCTACTTGCGCCATTTGCTCAATGGAGGGGTACTCGCATTTCACGTATCGAACGATTTTCTCGACCTCGCGCCCGTAGTGCAAAAATTAGCAAGCGATGCCGGATTTAGGGCGTTGCTGGTGCATAGTCATCGCGACGAAGACGCAGCGGTCCTGCCGGCAGATTGGGTGCTGGTCACGAACAATCAGGCAGTGCTTAGTAACGCCTCAATTAAAGTTCACCAGCAGCCCATTGACGAGCGCCCGGGGTGGCGCGTTTGGACGGACGACTACAACAACGTTTGGGAGGCTTTCAAAGCGCCAGAACTGCGCAGGTAATCGTAGCGTTAATTGTTTCGCCCGGAGCGAATCTTTTGCAGTGCCCATAAAGGAAGGAATCTGGGGGTGACGAGAAGATATCGTTTCCACAGCCTTGCCGGTTCCACTGCCAGGCGGAACAGCCATTCCAGACCATTACGCTGCATCCATGCGGGTGCCTGTCGGGTTCGTCCCGCATGAAAATCGAAAGCCGCGCCCACGCCGATCATAGTTGCTCCCGCAAAACAATCCCGGTGCGCGTACATCCATCTCTCCTGCTTCGGCGTACTGATACCGACAAAGATGATATCCGGGTCTGCACGGCGAATAAGGTCGCGTGCGCGCTCCTCTTCGTCCGACGTCAAGGGTCGGAAAGGCGGCGAATAGGATCCCGCTATAAGCAATTCGGGAAAGCGTCTAAGAAGCCGTTCAACCAACAACGGCAGCGTGTCTTCTCGGCCGCCATAAAGAAAGATACGTTGACCCGCTCGCGCCGCATTGCGGCAAATCTCCAACATCAGCGTTGGCCCGTAGACGCGCTGCTGTTCTCGCGCACCGAAGGAGCGAATTGCCCATACCAGAGGCATACCGTCTGGCGTGGCGATGTCGGCTTCGTTGAGAATCTTCGCGACCTCGGGATCGTCCTGCGCCATCACGACCCCATGTACCGACGTCACGCAGATATAGCGCGCCTTGTGGCCGACATTCGCCCTTCGCTCCGCCGTCCATTGCTCGCAGATCTCGACCACTTCCTGGTAGCTGGTCTTGCTGATGCCGATGCCTGTGACGAGCTGCTTTTCTGGAACCGTAGGCACCTTCTTCTCTCCGGCTCATTCATGCCGAAGTGCAAGAACCGGATCGATCCGGATCGCTCGGCGCGCCGGCAGCCACACTGCGAAAAGAATTGCAGCTGTCAGGAACGCCGTAGCCGCTAGAAACGTCAGCGCGTCCCAAGGGATTACTCCAAATACCGCCGCAGCAATGAGACGCGAGAGTACCAAGGTGGCTGCGATTCCGATCGGCACTCCAAGCATGGCCCAGCGCGCACCCTGGAGCATCAGCATATTTCGTACATTCCGTGGCTCGGCTCCAAGAGCCAGACGGATCCCGACCTCCTGCGTGCGTTCCTGCATCGAATACGCCATCAATCCGTACACCCCGATCGCTGCCAGCATTAGCGCCGCGCCTCCGAAAATTGTCAGTAGCGTCATCTGGAAGCTGGTTGCGGCGGTCGATTTCACCACGACGTCCTCCATTGATCGAATCTGCGTGATCGCCGCTCCGCCGGTTGCCTGCCGTAGCACTCTCGCGACAGCTGGCCTTAGCGAGTATGGATTTGCTTTAGCGCGAATGATCCAGGCGAGCGAAGATGCATTTGTCAACAGCGCCGTGACGCCGTTGGTGACTTGCGCCATTGGCACATACACCAAGGCTTGCGGCGCTTTCGACCCGAAATCCAGGACATCGCCAACCACCCCGATAATTTCTCTCGCAGGTTCCTCGAACTCCGACCCGTAACCCTTCCCCAGAATCAACCGGCCTCCGATAGCATTTCCGTTCGGCCAGTAGCGCCGCGCCAATGTTTCACTGACAATCGCAACCGGCGGGGTTCGTCCGTTATCCCGGTCGCTAAACACCCGCCCGTGCAGCACCGGAATGTTGAAGCTCTCGAAATAGCCGGGAGAAACCGTCAGCCAACCCCTACCGTCATAGCGGCCGTTGCTGGTCGAGCGCCCCACGATATTGAAAGGAACACCGAATGCGCCATCCAGCGGCAGGCTATAACTGGCGCAGGCTTGCGTCACACCTGGCAAATCGTCGAGCTGTCGAGTTGTTTCGCGTACAAGTTGTGCGATCTTGTCGGTCGTCGTGAAACGTGACCCGGCGAGCGACATGCGCATCGTAAGTATATGGTGTGTGTCCACTCCTCGCCCGACCGTGCGCATCAGCAGAAACGAGCGGATGAGCAAGCCCGAACCAATCAGCAGAATCAACGCCAGCGACGTTTCACTCGTCACCAGCAATGACCGTGTCCTATTCTGCCGCCGGCTTGTACCGGAGCGTCCTCCACCTTTCTTGAGCATCACTCCGAGATCTTCTCGAGCGATGCCGGAGGCTGGAACCAGCCCGAACAGAACACCGGTTATCAGCGAAACGACTGCCGTAAATAGCAGCAGCCGCCCGTCGATCGTGATACCCGCACCGCCTGATCCCAGACGGGGAATATCTCCCGGATTCAAAGCAAGTAGAACCCGCACTCCAACCGTGCCGGCCCAAAGTCCCAGCGCGCCGCCAATTGCCGAGAGCACAATGCTCTCAGTCAGTAATTGACGAACGATTCGCCAGCGTCCCGCGCCGATCGCCGACCGGATCGCGATCTCTCTTTTCCTTCCCGTTGCCCGTGCCAGCAGGAGATTCGCGACATTCGCACAGGCGATGAGCAAAACCAACAAAACAGCCCCGGTGAGGATCAAAAGCGCAGGGCGCGCCTCAGTGACAATCGCGTCTTGAAGACGCTGAATGCCGAAGCCGTCCTTTGCACCCATGATCTTCGGAAATTTGCGGCGGAATTCGTTCGCTGCCGTTTGGAGCCGTTCTCTCGCCACGGCGAGCGTCACCCCGGGTCGAAGCCGTCCCACCACATTGAAATACTGCGCGTGATTGGTGCTGGCCGGGTCGATCTGAAATGGAAGAAAAACGTCCGGCGGCGCATCGAGTTCTGTATCGAAGTTGCGCGCGATGACCCCTACGATCTCATAGGGCGTGTCCCCTAGCGAAAGAATTCGGCCCAGGACCTGATTGCTGCCCCCGAAACGCCGTTGCCATAGCCCGTAGCTCAGAACTGCGACATGTGGTCCGTTCGGGCGGTCTTCGTCATTCGTGAACGGGCGCCCTCGCGCCATCTCCGCCCCAAAAAGCGCGAAGTAGTCAGCAGATACTCGGATCGCGTGTATCTGCTCGGAAACGGATCCACCTGACACATTCGGGTTTGAGCCCCTGTATTCATAGGCGGTCACGTTCTCGAAAAGGCTGCGCTGCTGGCGCCAGATATTAAATTTTCGGCCGAGCCTCCGTAGCTTGGGCCCTGCGGCGTGGTCAACAGGAACACAACAATCCCGCTCGGGTCCGGATAGGGCAGCGGCTTTAGCAGCACTTTATCCACGACCGAGAAAATTGCGGTGTTTGCCCCGATGCCAATCGTCAAGGCGGCAACTGCGGTCACCGCGAAAGCCGGAGCCTTCAAAAGCCCCCTGACCGCGTATCGAATATCTTGTACCACTGCTAATCAGCTTAATCCGCGATAACGCCGTTCAGCTCTCTCCGGATGAAATCGTTGATCTTTCGCCTGCCCCAAGTCGAAATCAGCGTGTCGAGCGCTGACCGTGCAGCCCATGCCTCGAGCTCCGAGTCGATCACACCGCTTAGCAGTGGCTTGCTTATCCCGTGCAGGCGATCGACGATCCAGTTCACAATGTGGCCAACGCGGGCTGAGCTTATGCTGGCGGGTTTCGGCGCCGGAACTTCGATTTCCGCGGTACCGCAAAGCGGAATGATCGGGAGCGAGCCCTTTTGGAGCGGATCAAAGCGGCTCTTTACTGCTTCACGACCGTCTGCCGCCTGGCGTTTGAGACCGGTTGCCACAATGGGATTGCCTACTGCAAGCTGGAAGTGGTCACGTAAAAACTTTTGGCAATTGCGCCGGCCGAGCTGATAGTCGTGCAGTCGAAAACCACGCTCGAAAAACCCGCCGAAGGCGCTCAGCAGCCCGCACTGTAGGGCATCCTTATCGGGATGGTCCGTGTCGGACGGAGCCAATACGAAGCGGCTGAACGAGGTTCCACTCATCACAGCGGTGAGCGACTCGCCCAGAAACCGCGACTGCGAGACTAGCGTCCCAAACAGATTAGGCAGCATGCCGAACACGCTGCTGTTTTGCTCGAACGGATAGTCCGGATTGTAGAGCGCCTTCGCCGGAAAGGGAGCGACGGTCAGAACGCCGCAGTTGGCGTCCTCCGCTCCACTCGGATTTCTGAGTCTGCCCGTTTGGGGGTCGGGTGTTGCGCTCGGATTGCGCGTAGCTAGAAAATCGTGCGCCAATTGAAAAGGGTCGTTGTTCGTCACCCCGCCGTCCACATTGAGAGTAGTGACAGTGTCACCCGCATCAAGGGGCCAGTGTGGCGGAACCGCTGCCGGATCAACCACCGACAAAGGCTCCCAGGGCGAGTGAAGATAGTCCTCAACACTCCGATGAATCTGCCGCGGTGCAAGGAAGAGCGGAAAGGCGCCCGTAGCCTTCGCTGCTTCCTTAAGTAATGGCCACGCTCCCGCATTGGAGCCGAGTGGAAGCGGCTTGGCCAATGGGGAAAGCGGAGCACTCTCTCCGACAACTGTTTCGAACTGCAGCCGGTCGGCGAAGTAGCTGACGTCTTCCTCGGCCGAACCCGTCGCGCATCCGTTGAGCGAAAACGGAGTACCGCGCACATTTGTCAAGGTGAGAAACAACGTCAGTGCCTTGGATATGTATGGCCGTGTGACCACCGGAACCGGCGAGATCGCATAATCTGCGATTTCGTCGATAATCGTCGAGTCGAGCAGAGAAACCACTGGCTTACTCGGGTCGCCGAGATCCGCGTCCTGCAGCAAATACTCTATATCGATTTTGTTGACCCAGCTCTCGAAGAATTTATTCGTGCTGCCCTGCAACGGAGCACTTGCGGGATCGCGGATATGTTCAAAGCTGCCCTGAATCATCACAGCTGCAATGGCCGCGCACATGCCTCCCGCCGATGCACCCGAAAAAACATCTATCGAAACGTCATGCAATGGCACCGATTTGTCGCCCGCCGCCTTGCCCGCATACCATTGCTCCAAGGCCTCCGTAAGAAAGTCGAGAACGCCTGCCGTGTAAGCTCCCGCCGAGACAGCGCCTGCCATGTTGATCCCGATATGAAATGCACCCTCGGAGGTCCATTTCAGGGGTGCCGGATTTGTCACCGTCCGAGTATAAATCAACACAGGCTACTTGCTCCATCTTGCCTGGTGGCATATAATAAGACCGCTATCCCTAGCGAACGGAGTATATGTCGCCTTGGCCAAACCAAATTCAGCCCAGACCGCCCTCGATCTACTTGTATTGACCGTCCTCGAGCGTCGAGGTCCGCTGCACGGCTATGGAATCGCGACCGCCATCGAGGAGTTGTCGCTCGAAGCGTTGCGCGTCGAGGAAGGCTCGCTCTACCCTGCGCTGCATCGTATGGAGGAACTCGCCTGGATCGCCGCCGAATGGAAGATGAGTGAGACCAAACGTCGGGCTCGCTTCTATCGAATTACCAACGCCGGCAAGAAACAATTAGTCTCCGAATCAGAGCGCTGGGCAAGCTTTTCCTCCGGCGTTTCACGCGTATTGCGGCACGCCTAAGCGATGTGCCCAGAGGAGTTCCAATCATGTCCTGGCTTTCAAAACTGAAAAATGCATTGCGCCCGCAGCGCCTGGATGAGGATCTGGCAGAAGAAATGCGCGATCATCTGGAGCGTCGTGCGGCCACGATTTTATCCAGCGGTGTAAGCGCCGATGAGGCTCGCCGCCAGGCACGCTTGCGCTTCGGCAACACGACGAGCTTCCGCGAGCAGAGCCGCGAATTCCGTCTTTGGGCGCCCTTAGAAAACACCCTGCAAGACATTCGCTATACCTGGCGCGGCATGCGAAAAGGGCCTGTCTTCGCCGCTACCGCTGTGTTGTCGTTGGCCTTGGCCATTGGTGCCAATACTGCTATCTATTCAATCGTGGACGCGGCCATACTCCGGCCACTGCCCGTCTATCAGCCGGAACGCCTGTTCAGGCTTGCATCCTCCGGCATAACGCAACCGGGCAGCCCTGCCGCTGAGGAGCGGCTTTCATTCAGTTATCCGATGTATGTGGAGTTCGTGAGCAGATCGAAGCCCGTCGCTCGTCTCGCGCTCTTCAGCTCGCCGCAAACCGTGGAGGCGCAAAGGCCAGGGTCCGCGATGCCCGTCGAGAAGATCATCGGGCAGTTTGTTTCCGGGGAAGCCTTCGACGTTCTCGGCGTCACCCCGGCCATTGGACGCCTCTTCTCCGCCGAAGACGACCATCTTCCGCGCGGTCGCAACGTGGTCGTCCTAAGTTATCGATACTGGAAAAGGCGGTTTCACGCCGACCGATCTGCCGTCGGCCAGTTTCTTCAAGTTGAAGGCAAGCCCTATGAGATCGTCGGTGTCGCCCGTGAGGGCTTCTTTGGCGTCGAGCCGGGAAGATTTGTCGATTTCTGGCAACCGGCCACTCTCTACGAAGCTCGAGCGCTAAACGATCCCGGTTGGAGCTGGTTTCAGATTCTGGGCCGCGCAAATCCCGGCGTAAGGCGCGCGCAGGTGGCGGCTCTCCTGCAGGCGTCGTTCCACAATTTCGTGCTGGAGATGCTGAAAGGCTTCCCCACAATACCGCCCGTCATTCGCCAGCAGTTCCTTAAGGCCGGCATCCGCGTGCATCCCGCCGCAACCGGAGTTTCGGATTTCCGAAGAGACTTTTCTCACTCCCTGTGGGTCGTGTTCGGCGTTGCGGGCGGCATTTTGTTAATCGCCTGCGCGAATGTTGCGAGTCTTCTGCTCGCCCGCTCGACCGCTCGCGCTACCGAATTCGCCATGCGCGTCTCTCTCGGTGCTGCACGCGCGCGCCTCATTCGCCAATTATTGACAGAAAGCCTTTTGCTCTCTCTGATGGCGGGTGCTCTTGGGTGGCTGCTTGCGCGGCTTATCGCACCCGCGCTTGTCGACATGCTCTCCCAGGAAAACAACCCCGTGCAGCTCGTTCTTGCTATTGATACGCGCGTGCTGTTCTTCTGTTTTGTCGTTTCCACTGTGTCGGCTCTGCTGTTTGGATTCATTCCCGCCTGGCAGGCCTCTCGCGCGCAACCGATGTTTGCTCTGCGGAGTGCGGCGGGACAGGCCGGCAAGCTGCGCCTCGGTAAGCTTTTCGTGAGCATCCAGGTCGCCTGCGCTTTCTGTCTGGTGATCGTCGGCGCCGCCTTTCTCTTCAGCCTCGGCAACCTGTTGCATGTGAACCGCGGCTTTGACGCGCGGAATATATCAGTGCTAAAGCTCACCGCAAGGCAGACGAGCTCCGATCTCGTATCCGATTCCCAAACTGACCCTAAGGAAGAATCGCGCCGCCGGAGTTGGATGTTTCAGCTTCAGAGCCGCATGTCAGAGCAGCGCGGGGTCGAAGCCGCGGCATTGGCTTGGTGGCCCATCTTTCAAGGGACAGGCTGGTCCGAGCAGATCACCATTCCCGGTAAAGGCCCGTCCGACCGCGAGGAGATCTTGTACCGCATCTCGCCAGGCTACTTCACCGCACTTCGCACCCCTCTCCTGGCCGGCCGTGACTTCAACCTAAGCGATAGCAACGCCCGTGTTCCCGCTCCGGCGATTGTCAATGAGGCCTTCGCTCGAAAGTACTTCGACAGCTTGAGCGTGTTAGGCCGGGAGTTCAGCTATCGATTCATGAATACTCAGGCGCGGAACATAATCGTGGGTATAGCTGCGGATGCACACTATTACAACCTGAAAGATAGCGTTGATCCGCTTGTTTATCTTCCTATTGAAGGGAACGACGGGTTCACTCTGTATGTGCGCTCGTCGCTTCCGTTAGCTTCTGTCGTGCATCTGGCGGATCGCGAGGCGCATGCGATTGATCCCAACATCCGCGTCCGTGAGGTCACCACTCTCGAAACCCTTGTCGGGAATACACTCTTGCGTGAGAAACTGCTCGCCAATGTCGGCGGAGCTTTCGCCTTCTTCGGACTCCTGCTCGCCGCCATCGGCCTCTTCGGACTCTTAAGCTATTCGGTCGGACGTCGCACCAAAGAAATTGGCGTTCGCGCCGCGTTAGGAGCGCAGCGCCCTCAGATTGTCACGCTCGTTCTGAAGGACGTAAGCGGTTTACTCACCGGAGGATTGATCATCGGTCTCGGCGCGGCCCTCGCCATCATGATGGTCTTTCGATCTATGCTATTCGGAGTACGCCGCGCCGATCCGCTCGTAATTGGCACCGCTATCACGCTCTTCTTGGTTACCGCTCTGCTCGCCGCCGGTATGCCCGCCCACCGCGCCTCGACCATCGATCCCCTCTCGGCACTGCGTGAAGAATAGCGATGGCGCTCATCGGCAGACTTATTCAGTCAGACCGAACACGAGAATATTCGACCCTGCGGCCACTGCAATCAACTCGCGATTGTCGAAGCTGTAGGCCATCGGCGAGGCCTTCCACAGCGCATTCGCTGGAAACGTCCACACAACCTTCCCGGTTTTTGCATCTGCCGCCGCAAAATCACCGCTGTCTTCACCGAAGAACACAAGCCCGCTCGCGGTGGCGAGCGTACCGCCCCAGCTATTGGCCGAACCTGCTTCCGGCAATTCCCACTTCACCAGTCCGGTCTGAATATCAAGAGCCCGCAGAATGCGTTCCGCTTTTCTTGAAGGGTCATTCCGTTGCGCGCCGCCTAGAAATTCTCTGCCTACCGTAAATTCCTCCGGCCTTTTTGTGTAGATGGAACACTGTTCCAGCGTCTGCATATAGAAAAGTCCGGTTTCAGGACTGTACGACGGTGAATACCAATTTGTGGCGCCATCCTGTGATGGACAGACTCGCGTGCCTTTCGTGCTTGGCTCCTGCCCCGCTATCTTGATCGGTCGTCCATCCTCTCCCACTCCCTTGGCCCATGTCAACTCTCGAATGAATTGTTTCGCGAGCAGAACCTTCCCGTCAGTTCTATCGAGCACATAAAAGAATCCGTTGCGATTCCCCTGTACCAGAAGCTTCCGCGGGCGGCCTTGCCAGTTCGTATCGACTGAAAGCGGCGTTTCTGCCGAATCCCAGTCCCAGAGGTCGTGCGGAGTGGATTGAAAATACCACTTCAGCTTGCCCGTGCGTGGATTGAGCGCCAGAATGCAGTCGGAATACAGATCATCTCCCTCGCGCTCATCTCCGTTGTAATCTTCACCCGGGTTCCCCGCCGGCCAGAACAGCGTATCCGTTTCTGCATCATAGGTACCGGTGAACCACGTAGCCGCAGCGCCGTGCTCGATGCCCATTCCCTGCCATGTCTCTGAGCCGGGTTCTCCTCGCGCCGGAACGGTCCAGAAACGCCACGCCTCTTTGCCGCTGGCTTGGTCGTAAGCAGCCAGGAAACCGCGCACGCCTTCTTCGCCTCCCGCGGTTCCGGAAATCACTAGCGAGCCTACGGCCAACGGTGCGGAGGTGCCATTGTAATTGAGATGCCAATCGGCCATTTCGGTCTCCCAGAGCAATCCGCCATCGGCACGATTCAGTGCAATCAGGTGTGCATTGTCCGTCATCATGAACAGTCGCTCTCCCGCGACGGCTACACCGCGATTCATCCCCGCCGCGGCGATACCATGCAGCCCTTTCGTGCGATCCCGCTGAAAATGCCAGATCTGCCGGCCGCTACCGGCATCGAGTGCGTAACACTCGTTAGCGCTCGTTACATACATCACTCCGTCCACGACAACCGGCGTTCCTTCCAGCGGAAACACATTCGCAAGCGTGAATACCCAGCGCGGCGCAACACTCTTCACGTTTGTGCTGTTGATCTGTTTCAGCAGAGTATAACGGTTCCCCGCTGGGTCGCCGTTATAACCGGGCCAGTTCGCTTGCGAAGTGACCTCACGGAACCGGCCATTTTCAGCCCGCCGCAAAAGGTGTATCTTGTGATCCTCCGACCGCAATTGCAGGTCGCTGAATCCCTCACCCAAAATGGTGCCCGTCAACGTCTCTCCGCTTGTGAGCGTGGCACTGCCCGCATGCGGCCGGAAACCGAACCTGTGTGGCCGCAGTGTCCGGAGGAAAGCGATAAGATTCGCCAACTCGGTATCGCCAACTTGAATTGCTGGCATGCGCCCGGCTACACCGTGTAAAACAGTGTTGCGGATTTGGGCGTCGGTAAGATTCCGCAGCCTGTACGTGATCGGCGGCCCCAGTTCTCCGCCGTTTCCGTCCGCTCCGTGGCAACCCGAGCACCTGTTCTCAAAAGCATTTCGGCCTGTTGTTAAGGCCGTGTCTTGCGCATACAGACTCGCGGCCGCAAGTAGAAACAGGAGCAGCTTCCTGTGATGTCTCATAGAACTCTTGGGTGAGGCTTTGTCGCAGCTCTCGCTTAGCTGGACTGAATCTTGAAAAGTCTGACGCCGTTCTCCCAGGTCACTTGACGGAAGATCTCAGCTGACGTGAGCCCCTTCAGTAACCCTAGCGTCGCACGTGCCACGCATTTTCCCGCCAACCGGCTCGCTTCGGGATTCTTGCCCTGAGAAATGCCGCCGCCTCTGCCGTCAGTGCAGCTGCAGTCGCTGCCGAAGATCAGCTTGCTGCGATGACGGACCACGAACTCTCGCGAGAAATCGGTATCGCGTGAAAGCGCGTTGTTGCCCGAATTTGCGGACATGTCTGCATAGAGATTGGGAAACTCAGCCAGGAATTTGTCCGTGAGCCCACCCGCTTTGATCGGGCCTGATGGATATCCGCGATCCGTGGGAACATCTGCGATTATATGCGCCCAGAAGAGATCTCCGTGTCCGAGAAAATTCGTCTTCGGGTATACGCGAAGAATTCTGTCGAACTGCGGATACCCTGTGTTGTAAGGGAGTTCTCCGGGAAAATGCGGGAAGTTTTGAATGTGCATCATGACTGGCACTTGCAACTGTGCAGAGACGTCGTAAACGCGGCGCATCTCCGCCGAATCCAATGCGAGATGATACTTGAGCTCGCCCACGCTGACGGCTCCTCCCTGGATGGCTTTCCGAATGACGTCGGCAGCGTCCGGTTGAGATGGATCAGCCGCGACTGACCTCGTGAAGTGGCCGGGGCGCTTTCTCATCTCCTGCTCCGCTTTGTCCTCATCGTTGGCCCGCGTTAACAAAACGGCGTTCGTTACTCCACAGCCTTGGATGTGGGTGAAGCATGCGTCTGGATCAGCGCGAAGGTGCAGATGGGTATCGAGTACCGGTCCACCCCAGAGAAGCTGTTCCTGTGACCGGGCCGGTGGGATGCCCGCTACCGCTAACGCTGCGCTGAGAAAGGTCCTGCGTCGCATTCTTAAGCGAGCATTATTCTATCGTGACACTCCCCGACTCGGCGCGAATCGTCACCATCGGACCGCCGCCGCGAACCTTTCCTTCGATATGATGCCGCGAGAAAGAACTCTTGACGGTCATCTCAGGGACCGAGATTGTTCCGCTGTCCGATTCTGCACTGACATCGTAACCGGCTCCCGCCGCCAGCCTTACTATGACACCCCCTGAATCCGCCTTCGCTCGAATGGAAGCTGCCTGCGTTTGACTGACCCGAACGCTCCCGGAGTCAGTTTGGGCGTCAATCGCTCCGGCAATGTCCATCGCTTCAATCCCGCCGGAATCGGCACGGGCATACAGCGCCCCTTTGACGTTGTGGATATGAATTCCTCCCGAATCGGCGGCTGCGCGAACTTCCGAGCCGATGTCGCGGATCTGGACTCCGCCTGAATCCGTCTTGCAGTCTACCGGGCCGTGGACACCCTCCACCTGAATTCCTCCCGAATCCGCACGGGCGCGAACTTGCGTGTCAGCGGGAGTCTCGATCTCGAAGCGCATGGAGACGCCTCGAAGCAGATTGCGATCGCGCACATACCCCACTCGCACTCGATTGCCGTCCTGTTCGACCGGCGGATTGCGCTCCAGTTCACGGATGTGCTCCTGGGCATCGCCCGAATTGAACCAGCCGTGTTCGGCCTTCAGAATGGCGTGAATCCTCAAAGATCCAGCTGAACCTTGTGTGACGTTGATTCCCCCCGAATCGGTCTGAACCTCCAGATCCACCGGGCCGGATACCGTAAGAGACTTGTCAAATGATCCGTCCTCGTCTACCCGGGCCATCAACCCGGCCGCCAGAGCGATCGAAGCGAGGCCAATTATAAAAGCTTTCATCAGGGGCACCTCCAGGATGCTTCTAACTCGATACGCACATTCCCGCGAAAAGTTCCGGAGTTCGCCCGATTGCCTTTTCGCTAATACGTCTTGAATTCCACGACGTCTCCGTCCTGTATGACGTATTCCTTCCCTTCCGTGCGCAGCTTCCCGAGTTCTCGCGCACGGGCAAAAGAACCCGCTTCCACCAGCTCTTTGTACGAAACTGTTTCGGCCGAAATGAAACTCTTTTCGAAGTCAGAGTGAATTACGCCCGCCGCTTGCGGAGCCTTATCGCCCGCGTGAATCGTCCATGCGCGTGTTTCTTTCTCACCGGTTGTCAGATATGTACGCAGGCCCAACAGGTGATACGCCTCCCGGATCAGGTTACTCGCTCCCGTGTCGCTGACCCCGAGCTCCGTGAGATATTCAGCACGTTCATCCGGCGCTAGGAGCGCCAGTTCCGATTCGATCTCTGCCGAAACAACTACCGCGCTCGTGTCATGGTGCTCCTTCACATAAGCTCGCACCTGCTGCACAAACGGGTTGCTGTCCGCCTTGGCCAAGTCTTCTTCCGCCACATTGCAGGCAAAGAGTGTTGGTTTGGCTGTCAGTAAGAAAAACAACCGCACCATCGCTTTTTCCTCCGCTGTCAGATCCATCGTGACGACCGTCTTGCCCGTATTTAAATGCGCCTCCAGCCTGTCGAGCAGCTGCAGCTCCGCCACTGCTTTTTTGTCACCGCTCTTCGCCGCCTTTTGCTGCTTTGCCTTGCGTTTCTCGACCGCCTCGAGATCCGCCAAAACCAGTTCTGTATTGATGATTTCGATGTCCCGTACGGGATCGACCGTGTCCATCACATGTTCAATCTTGCTGTTTTCGAAACAACGCACCACCTGCACTATCGCATCCACCTCGCGTATGTGCCCGAGAAACTGGTTGCCCAGTCCTTCACCGGTGCTCGCTCCCTTGACGAGTCCGGCTATATCCACGAATTCAAAAACGGCGGGTACAATCTTCTGCGAGGCGCTCATCTTCGCCAACACCTCCAGGCGCTCGTCCGGTACCGTCACCACCCCTACATTTGGATCTATCGTGCAAAAACGATAATTCGCCGCCATCGCTTTTCTAGTCTGAGTGACTGCATTGAACAAAGTGCTCTTCCCGACGTTCGGAAGGCCAACGATTCCGGCTCGTAACATTCATCCTTATCTTCGCGTACGGGTCGCTAATGCCAAACTGAGAGCGTGGATTTCGAAGAGGAGCTGGAGCGGGTCCTGCCCGCCGATCTTCCCAATCGAGCCACCCTCATCGAAAAATCTGCGCAGCACCTCCGATCGATTGCTGCGACTAACGAATACATGAACCTCACGCGCATCTCCAACGCCAGAGATGCCGCCATTAAACACGTGCTCGATTCCGTCCTACCCTGGGAACACTTCAGAGCCGCCCGATGCGTGCTCGACGCGGGCACCGGTGCTGGTTTTCCGGGAATTCCGCTCTCGATTGTTCTTCCTGAGGTTCGATTCGTACTCGCGGAATCCGTCCAGAAAAAGGCGCGGTTTGTCGAGTCCGTCGCGGGCTCGCTCGACCTCCCGAATGTAGACGTAGTGCCGGAACGCGCTGAATCGCTGGCTCTTGCACGACGTCCCCAGATCGTGACTGCACGCGCCGTTGCCCCCGTCGAGCGCCTGCTCGATCTATTCAGCAAATCCCTCGTGCAAGGCTCCCGTTTGCTGCTCTATAAGGGACCCGATGTCGAGGCCGAACTGGCCGGCATCAATGATCACCGGACTACGGCGGACATCATTTTCCGGTACGATTTGCCGGACGGGCTCGGAGCGCGCTGCCTCCTCAGTGTTTGCGCAGCGCCTCGTAAGCGAGCACGAGCCAGCCGGCAATGAAGGCCAGCCCGCCGATGGGGGTGATCGCGCCCAGCATCCGTACGCCCGAAATTGCCAGCGCGTAAAGACTGCCCGAAAACACCAAAATCCCGATCAGCAGCAGCCAGCCCACACGTGCTTCTCCGGTTGAGCTGATCGCCCCCGTGCGCGCCAGCAGCGCCGCAATCAAAATGCCTAGGGCATGCACGAAATGGTAAAAGACGGCCTTCTCGTAAACCGACATCGAATAGGCGTCCAGCTTGTCCCGGAGTCCATGAGCACCGAAAGCCCCCAGGGTCACCGCTGCTCCCATCAGCAGAGCTCCCGTCGCAACCCAATTCATCAGTTCCGGGGTTTTACCGCGCGACCAGGGAATGCTTCTCCCGGCACTTTTCCGAGCAGTAATAGAACGTTTCGCGCCCTACCTGACGGTTTAGAGCGGAAGACTCCGCAACGTATGTTCCGCACACCGGATCCTTGTGAAGTTCTCCTGTCACATTTGGCGGCTGTTGTCGCTCTTGCGGCCGATGATCTCCGGCGGAATTAGGAGAGAAGGAATTCGAAGCAGTTCTCGCGATCCCCTTCAATATACTGCTCAACACCGCCCGCCCAATCAGCACAAACGCAATCAGGACGAGCAGTTCTATAAGGGGTCTGAGTGCTCCGAACATTTAATCTGTATGGGGTTCCCAGCGGAACCCCCGTTGTGACCTTACTGCCTCTTCTTCTTGGCGCCGGGGGCGGTGATATTGGTCTGCACCTGTTCTCCCATAGCTTGCAACATCGCGGTGGCTTCCTGCGCATGAGGGCCATTGGGTTGTAACTCCAGGTATTTCTTCAGAGCCACTGCTGTCTCAGGCGGGTAAGCTTGTTTGCCGGTCTTTGGATCAACCTTGCCTTGCATCATCTGCAAGCTGCCGTATTGATACCAGGCTTCTGCGTAATTGGGATCGGCATCCGTCGCCTTCTTGAAGAAATCGGCCGCCTTGTCGGGCTGTCCTCCGTTCACCAGGTTCGCGCCCATGTTGAAGTACGCTTTCGGCGCCATCGCCGGATCGAGTTGAGCTGCCTTAGTTAGAGCCTCGGTGGCCTCGGGCATCTTCTTCTCCATCCCATACAGATTGCCTATTTGGTTGTAAACGGCGGGGTCGTCCGGTTTGATCGCTAGTCCTTTCTTGTAGGCATCGACAGCTTGATCGAAAGCCTTATTGCGATCGTCTCCCGTTTTCGTCTTCCCAAAGCCCTCATAAGCCTGGCCGAGACTGTCCCAGATGGCAACCTGATTCGCGTCCATTTGGTTTGCCTGGTTGAACTTATCGATAGCGGCCTGGTAATCGGTACCTTTTTTTGCAGGATCGGTATCGGCAGCGGCCATTTTCAGTGCGTCCTGACCCGCGTTGTAAGTATCGTTAAGAGCCTTGTTCTTTTTGATGGATTCTGCGTTCTTCTTCAGTTGAGCTTCGTACTGCTCCTTTTGCTCCTTGCTCATGCCGCGGGCCTGATCGTTTGTAAGCTGGCCATTCGCGTTAGCCTGCTGTGCCGCGGCCTGCTGTGCCTGAGCCTTCCTCATATCGAAGTTGATAGGAGGGTTATCGTCGCCGTAAGCCGCTTTTACTCCGTTGACCTTGTCAACGACCTTTCCGTCCACTTCACATGAGACATCGAACGTGCTGGCGCCTGGCAATCCTGTATAGAGCCAGTGGCCTTTCTTGTCCGTCTTGACCTGATAATGTCCTTTAATGTCGGTGCGGTCCAATTTGATAACCGCGCCCTTTATCCCGTTGCCGGTTGCGTCCTTAACGTCACCTTGCAGTGTTGCTGTTTGAGCCCAGGCGCTACAGGCCGCGAGAAGAACGAAACCGCCGGAGAGAATTGACCGTCGCAACTCGGCAAGCATAGTCGTATAACCTTCCTGTGGTTAAATTTCAGCCTAACCATACTATAACGTTGCTCACTGACAGCCCGGTCGATCCTGATGTGGGCAAGATCTCTCCTGCGGCGGTGTGCCACGTAGCCGCAGTTAGTCAAGAAACCCACCCTAACGCCGCATTTTTGTAATGTGCACTTGGAAACCGGTATTCGGCAGCAGTGAGGTCAGCAAGAACGCATCGAAATCGTCGCCCTGGATCTCCGTATTGCGGTAGACTCCCGGCTCGGTCTCCACGTTCTCACGCTTTGCGTATATGCGATCGAAAAACTTTTGTGCATCTTCTTGCGACGGCGAAAACTGCATCAAACCCGGCGAGTTTCGCGGAGCCAGCGCTTCGGCGGCATACGATCGAACCAGTTTTGGCCAGTATTTTTCCAGCAGAACCGGACTCGCGAATACGTCGGCCCAGATGATCTCGCCGTTTACCGCCACCACCGCTCCGACCGCCTTTTGGGCTCGCAACTGCGTCATCAACTTCCCATAAGAATGCTCGATCGGCGCGGCTAGTGAATCCAATTGCCTCTGGACTCCGCCGCTTTGAACGGCGACGGCATAGGACGAGCTTGACTCAATCGCCTGCGCCTGGGGTGCCGGAAGCCCTGCCGCGAAGGACATTCTCGATTTGGCCACCTCGTCCCACACCTCCTGTTGATTCCCGTCGGCCATCGCTTTGGAGCGCACGCTCGGCTGCGCCATGGCTGAAGCGGTTCCCCCAAATTGCGCGGACGCCCCCATCCATCGATGCGGTTCCACACAGAATACATCGAGCGCGACCGGCTCGCTGTGTGCAGGAATAATTCGATCTCTTCCTACAACGCGGTCCTGCTTTCCGCCGGTGACGATTTCGCCGGCCAACAGAAGAAGCGGCCGATCGGAGCCGTTGATGAGGGCCAGTTCGTTAACTCGCGCGCCGCCTTGCGGGATTGGGAGGGGGCGTTCCCGCCACACTCCGTCGTTGTATGGCCGAGGCCGGATTAAACCAGCCGTCTGACCCGCCTCCGTCACGGTAACTTGCCCGGAGCGAATTCCTTCGTCGAGCGTCAGAAATTGACTGGTGTCGAAGGATTTGTCGGCAACCACCGGAAAGATCGTCAAATTGCCTTGCCCGATAGCGGGTAAGACTTTATAGACCGGTTGTTTCCAGGTTTCTCCTGCGAAGCACGTGAGCAGAGTTAGTCCGGATACAACGACACTGGCTAGGCGCATGCTACCTTCCTTGGCGAACCGTTTCGAAGCTTGCAGCTTGAAACTGTTTGTAGTTCGCTTTTCGTCCAAAGAACGGCTATCCTGCGAGTTCTTGCAAGAATTTTGATCCTCTACGAAAAAAGTCGAGCGGCGGAGTTCGGGTTTACCCAGGCAGAGTTTTGCGAACTGCTGAAAGAAGTCGCGGCTCGCTCGCTCGGCGAGGATAGCTCCGCCCAAGAGAGCGCGCGTTTCCTTGAAACTCTGCGGCTGGACGATCTTCTTCTTGCACGAGCCTGTGCGCGTGGGCACGAACCCGCATGGCGGCAATTTCTGGCCATCTATCGCGACAAGCTGTATCTCGCCGCTTCGGCAATAGCGCGGGATGAGATCGCGGGACGCGAGCTTGCCGATTCGCTTTACGCGGATCTTTTCGGCATGCGCATCGGCAGCGATGGTGAGCGGATCTCGAAATTCGCGTCTTATCTGGGTCGGGGTTCGCTCGAGGGATGGCTCAGGACTGTTCTTGCGCAGGAATATGTAAACGGGTTCCGCCAGCAGCGAAAACTGGTGGCCTTCGACGAGGCGATTGGAATTGATGCGAAAGCCGGCTCCCGCGGGGAGCCGAAAGAACACAACACCCTCCTTGCGGATGCCACTTGCGCCGCATTGGCAGCGCTAGCTCCGGGGCAGAGATTTCTCCTCGTGTCCTATTATTTGGACGGGCGGAGACTCGCCGAGATCGGCCGCATGTCAAACGTGCACGAGTCGACTGTTAGCCGGCAATTGGAGAAGACTACGGTAAATCTCCGCAAGCAAATCGTGGCGCGGCTTCGCGCCTGCGGTTTATCGAAACGCGCAGCAGAGGAAATGCTGGAAACCGACGTTCGCGACTTAGGACTTGACGTCCGCAACCGCCTCGCGCAAGAAAGACAATCATGAATCGTTCTTCAAGCGGAAGATTGGCGGGACAAGAACTCGTGTTATGACGAAATTCACTTCATTTTTGCGACCCTATCTCGCATCGCGTCAAAAGCAGACCGGCGATCACCCGGATGCGAACCTGCTGCTTGCCTTCGCCGAAGGCGGCCTATCCGGCCGCGAGCACAAATTAATGCTCGCGCATCTCGCGGAATGCCCGGACTGTCGCGAAGTTCTCTCGCTCAGCTCGGCAACGAGCGGTTACCAGCCGGCTTCTCAACGCGCTTCCCCGAATGCGCTCTCCACGTGGTGGGGATGGCGGCTCGCAGCCACCGTCGCGGTGCTGTGTTTCGTGATTGCCACAGTCTGGCGGATGCCCTTTTTTAAAGGCCGGCCGCAAACGACCTCGCCTTTAAAACCAAGCGTCACCGGGAGGCCTCTCTCTTCTGTTCCGGCCCCGCCCGTTCCTCAGGCAGTCGAGCCAGGCAAGGCAAACCCCCGGCCACGTCTTCCAGGCAGGCGATCCGCTCTTCCGTCGGCTGTGCACGAGCCTTCACGGGATTCCTTTGCGGTCTCCCCAGCGAAACCTCCGAATGACGCTGAAAAATCACTGGGCTCTTTTGATTTCGCCACGTCTGAGCAGGCAAAAGCGCAGCCGCCTGCCCTCACCGCGTTACGTCCGCAGTACAGCATAGCGGACCCCAATACGTCACAGAATCTCGTGATGCCCAGTCAGCGGCCCTCGGCTATTGCCGGCGCTGTGCCCGCTTACAAGCTCCTGCGAGTCGCGCCTGGTAACGAAAAGACTCTCTGGAGCCTCGAGACCTCTTCAGGCAACGGAACAGTGAACAAATCTGAGGATGGCGGCCGGACGTGGCGCACCATCCCGATAGAAAAGTCGACTCAGCTCTACGCATTGTCTGCGTCGGGATCAGACATATGGGTGGGTGGTGGAGGTGGAAAACTGTTCCACTCGATTGATGAGGGCCTGCATTGGATGCCGGTCACAGTAGCGGATGAGAACACAAGCCTAGGCGAAGCTATCGTCGGAATTGATGCGCGCGGCCCGGCCATCACGCTGAAAACAAATTCAGGCGCAACTTGGGCGACGGGCGATGGCGGCTTGCACTGGCGTCGGGAGTAAGCAATGGCCACTCGCAAAATCGGGCAGATTTACTAGCTCGCCATGGCGGGACCATCTCTGTCCAGCATGAGGCTACATCGAAGTGAAGTCGCTGGAAAGCGGCAACGGCATGGTCGCCACATCGATCCAAAATCGCATCGTGTCGCGTACCTTTTGACAGAACTCGTCCAACGAGCCGACCTTAAGAACAAATGCGTTTGCGCCCGCCTCGTACGCGCGGCGCGGATCAGAATAGCCGCTGAACGCAATAACGGGTGTCAAAGGATAGTCCCGCCGAATCATCCGTATGAAGGTATCGCTGTCATCCAGGTCGCTGCTGGCGTAGTCGGCGAGAATCAAATGGAACGATTCGCTGCCCAGCAGCTTCTGTGCTTCGGCCCGGGACGCGGCGAGAGCGAGTTTGCAACGGTAGCCGCACTCCTTGAATGCCTCCTCGATGAGTAGAACATCGCCCGGATTGTCTTCTACGATCAGGATGCGATATCGATACGGCTCGTCCATTGAGTCGAAAGGATTGTACCCGTATACGGAATGAGATTCAAGCTTCCAGTGTACCGGGCGAGATTTTCGCGCCACAGCTGACTGCTTCCGTGGCCGAGGGAGCATCCGAAGTCGGCAATGTACTCGTGCCCGCGTCTCCTCCGATCTGGGAAGATGATAGCCTTCATGGAGCATCGTTCAAACCGAAAAGAGGACGAGACGGTTAGCGGCATCAATCTCTCGACTAAGCAGAAGGAGGGTGTATGACCACGAAATCTCGCCATATATCGGTCCCGTTGAGGACGTTAGGTATGGCAATTCTGGCTGGCGTGTCACTAGCAGGGCTGCGAGCGGCTGCCCAGCATCCTGAAGTGCAACAACGTCTGGCTGAGCTGAAAGCTGCGTCAGCTCGAAACAAACAAGCCTTGGCTGCCTACACCTGGCAAGAACAAGACACAATCAGTGTCAAAGGTGAGGTCAAGAAGCAAGAGTCTTACCAGGTTCGCACCGGACCCGATGGCAAACCGCTGAAAACGCCGCTGAACCCGGTCCAAGCGCAGGCGCAAGCTGCACAGGGTGGAGGCGGACGCCGGGGTGGTCGCTTGAGAGAGAGGGTGATTGAGAACAAGAAGGAAGAATATAAGGAATACGCGGAGAACATAGGGGCGCTGGCCCGCTCCTACACACCGCCGGATCCGGCAAAGCTTCAGGAAGCCTTCAAACAAGGCAATATAAAGCTCAATCCCGGCGCTACACCCGATCAAGTTCAGCTCCTGATAACGAATTACCTGAAAACGAACGACTCGATGACGATTACCTTCGACAAGGCTGCAA
>CAWJEH010000036.1:0-20021 GCA_963841675.1 Terriglobia bacterium | reverse complement strand
AGCTACGGCCGCAATTGCACTCACAAATCCCTGAAACGAGCGGTTCGGAAAGGCCTCCGCGTAAACCGATAGCCGAGAGCCTCTCTTCATCCGTGCAACCAGAAGGTCAGGCACTCCAAAGGTGGCCTTCACCGAAGAGACATCGGCAAGTACAAAGGCAACCACGCCCGGTCCGGCAAGCGAGCCGATCTCGACCGACCGCTGCACCACGGCGCCCGTAAACGGAGCAGCGAGCGCGGTGTCCTGAAATCCCAGCGTCGCAGTGCCCAGCGCGCTCTGGGCGGTACTCAGCGACCCCGCACTGGCTTGCACCTGCGAATGTGCGGCCGCTACTTGAGCCCGCGTTGCATCGCGATTTGCTGTGGCCGCGTCGTAGTCGGATTTAGTCAGCGAGTTCTTCTTAAACAGCGCGTCTGCACGCGCGAAGTCCTGTTCGGCTTTGGCCGCCCCGGCCTCTGCCTGCCTCAATTGCGCCTGAGCCGCCAGCCCGCTGTCGCGAGCCTGCGTCACCTGGCCCTCGGCTTGTGATACCTGTAGCTCGTAGTCTTTGATGCGAACTCGGGCAAGCACCGTCCCGGCTGGCACGACATCTCCCATATCCACGCTGCGTGTACGTCCGTCCGCCCCCTGTACCTGATACAGCGATTCCACGAATCCGTTTACTCGAAACGCAAGGTTGACCTGCCGGTTGGGAAGTATAGACGCCGAGTAGCGCTCACCCTGGGCCGGCGTATACATCTCGATAGCCGAAAGACGGACCGGGGTAGGGGATTTTTCGACTACAGCGTTCTGCCGGTTGCACGAGGCGATGACGAAAACCAGCGGCAGCAGACATCGAAAGGATCGTCGCATGTTTATTGGTCCTCGCCCAACGCATGCTCAAATTCTGCTCGGGCCGTCCAGTAGTCAGCCAGCCCATGTTGGTAATCGGAATTGGCCTGCGCGAGTGTTGTCTGCGCCTGAAATACGACCTTTAGCAATGTTGCCTGAACTTCGTACTGGTCCTTGTCGACGCGCAGGTTCTCTAAAGCATACTTTTGCGTAAGCTTCGCGGCCCGCAGCTTCGACCAGCTTTGTTGTAGTTGCCGGTAGTTATCATCGACGTCCATAATGACTTTGCGTTCGGCGGACTGTTCCGTATTCTTATCTTGCGCGACAGTATCTCGCTTCTCGGCGATCTCGTTTTTCTTGCGCCCCCAATCGAAGGGTTCCCACGAAAGACTTACTCCGACGCTATAGGTTCCGCCTGGCAGGTAAGAACTGAAATTCAGCAATGTGATGCTGTTGAATTCAGCGGAAATGTCCGGAATGTATTCGGCCTTTTTTGCGCGCAACTCTTCCTCGGACTGCCGCGTTTTCAGCCGCGCTTCCTGTATCTCCGGCCTCTGGGCGAGTGCTTTTTTGCGCGCCGCAACAAGATCGATTTCAGGATTACTGGCCTCCTCGCCCATTCGCGTTACGGTGAAATCGATCAGCACGTCGCGCCCGAGAAGATCGTTGAGCTGCTCCTTCTGCTTGGCTTCCTGATTGGAAAGGGTCAACTCGGACTGCTCGGCGTCGGCGAGGCTGGCCTGAGCCTGCAACAGTTCCGACTGGAGCGCGGTTTGCTTCAGGACATAGTCGTTAGTTAGCCGCTCGACCTCCTTATACAGACGGACAGTTTCTTGCGTCGCAACCAGCGAGCTCTCGACTTGCTCGATGTTGTAATACAGTTGCTTGACGTTGCGAACGACATCCTGACGCTTCGAGCGTGCTTTCTCTTGGTCCAATTGCGTTGAGAAGTCGAGCGTTTTCAAATAAAGCTTCGTTCGATAGATCGTAGATAGAGGCTGCACCACGCGGCCAAAAAGAAAGCCGGTCGGCTGCACTGGGGTGCTGTATTTGACGTCGTGCGGCGGTATGGGACCGATGAGCGAATCTTGTACAAGTGTCCCAGCGCCGACCGTGAAGCTCACTGGCGTAAGCTGCTCCGAGCCCAGAGCGTAAAACGAGAGTTTCGGAAAAAGCTGCGTATGAAACGCCCGCGAGCGGTCGATCGCCTTCGAGACGTCGAGCGCGGAGTTCGCGATATCGACGTTGTGCTGCAGCGCGAGTTGGACGGCTTGGTCGAGCGGCAACTCCTCGCCCGCGAGGCAGAAACTCACGAGGAAAAGGAGCGAACCGCCCCAGGGTCCTTTCGCCATGTTGCGCTAGTGTACACCCAAACGAACAGCGCCGGAGGAATGCAGTCAGCTCCTGCTCGGATGCGAGCCTGTCCCACGCAACTCCCGGAAGAGCCACGTGCGCGCCAGATCCCATTCGCGCTGCGCCGTTCGCAACGAAATTCCCGGAAGTTCGGCAGTTTCCTCAGCAGTGAGACCGCCGAAGAAGCGCGGTTCTAAAAGCCGGCTCTTCCGCTCATCCCGTTGTTCAAGCGCGATCAACGCGTCGTCCAGATCCGCAGTCCGGTCCGATGCACTACCGGCTTCGGTGAGGGAAACCAGAACCGTTGAACCACTACGCTTCTGTCGTATTCGAGCGACTGCCTGACTCACCAATATGCGCCGCATCATCTTCGCGGCAACCGCATAGAAATGAGCAGGGGCTCTGCCCACTCGACAGTATTCCATTCGATCAGCCGCACATACGCTTGATTGACGAGTGCGGTGGGCTGGAGCGTGTGACCCGGGCTCTCCTCGCTCAGGCAGGCCAGGTTTTGATTTCAGCTCGCAGCAGTGCGGGATCGACATGACCGTGGGAAACTTCGACCCTCGCCAGCGTGACCCCCTCAATCAAGGGCAAACTCAGCCCGACCCAAACGACCAGATTGCGCTGCTCTACGGCAGCTGCGGCACGGGCGGGGTGAGGAAAGCGAGTATTTACACCGTGAACCCTGACAAACTTCGCGCTCACAGCTACATCGACAGCTGAAGGTCCCAGCGTACTGATCGAAGAAAAGACGCTAGCTCCCGTTCCACCTTTCGATAGCAGCGACGGCGCCCCTCTGAATTGGGTCTTGGCAGGCACTACGTTCGATACAACGCCATATGTCGGCGAAGATCTGCTGTTTGGGTGGTGGTGTGGATCGAGGATTCCAATGGGCAACTCGTCCCTGAGATCGAGGGGCATGGGATCTCCAGCATTCCTGGAACCTTGACCTCTCTGGAGCAAGTAAATGAGGAAGCATACAGCAACAATGTTGGCTTCTCTGATTCGATTCTCCATGTTTTGAGCAAACCGCTATTCGGGGCGGAGCCGGCAACAACGACCGCGGTTGATATAGGAAAGATCGATATCTCGGACTCGACGGCTGTTAGAGGAGGTCGGCCGGTCATCGTATCCGCGACACTCCAGGCCGGCTCGGTGGATGTTTCGGGGATAACAGTCAAATTCTATGACGGCGATCCGCAAACAGACGGCACGATCTTCAATACGGAACAGGTTCCGTACATTGCGGCGAACGGAACATTCCGGGTTTCATCGCTTATCGACCAAACAGTTGCGACACGCACCACCTATTCCTGGTCGTCAATCAAGGCATGCCTGATGAGGTTGTGCGGCGAGCGCCTGCGCTTGAGGGTCCATTGCGGCAAGCGGAACATTCCGGGTTTCATCGCTTATCGACCAAACAGTTGCGACACGCACCACCTATTCCTGGTCGTCAATCAAGGCATGCCTGATGAGGTTGTGCGGCGAGCGCCTGCGCTTGAGGGTCCATTGCGGCAAGTCAAAATGAAAACCCGGGGATCCACGTGAACCGTGTCCGCCTGTAAGTGTGCGATTAATAAAGGAGCCGATGACCATCGGCTCCTTTTACGTGTGAAGCTTCCGGATTGTGCAAGGAGGGAATTTTGCGCACTCAATGTCCCCGCTTACTACGCGTCTGCTGCCTGTTCTCCATACCGTCTCTGCTGCTCGCCGCACAGGCCGAACCTGATTCGAGCAAACTCGACCATCGTGGTCCTCCTGTTGTGTTTCAGGTGTCCACTCTGGACGCGTTAAGCCTCGGCCTGTATCAAGGTGTATACGCCATCGCTGAGCTGAAGCGACGGGGTGATTTTGGGCTCGGAACGTTTGAAGGAATCGATGGCGAGATGACCATTCTGAACGGACATTTTTATCACTTTCGTTCCGATGGCATCGTAACGGAAGAGCCCGACGGTGCACGAGTTCCATTCGCTGTGATCACGACGTTCCACTCAGAAGTCCGCTTTTCGACGAACGGTGTCTCGATGAACGAACTGGGCGAACAGATCGATCAACATATCCCATCAAAAAATCTGTTCTATGCAATCCGAATCCATGGCAAGTTTTCTGAACTGACCACGCGAGCTATCCCCAAGCTGCTTCCACCTTATCCGCCGCTATCTGAAGCGGTCGAGCAAGAAGTCAAATTTTCATTTCAGAACATTGAAGGTACGCTAGTGGCCTTTCGCTGTCCAGCCTGGATCAAAGGCATCAATCAGGTCGGGTATCACTATCACTTCATCTCAGACGACGAAGCTGCCGGCGGCCACGCGCTCAGCTTCACTACCGGGCCGGTGACCGTGGAAATACAAGAGCTTCAGCAAAACTCAATTTGGGTGCCTGATAAGGGCCCGTTTCTGACAGCCCCGCTCCCGGTCGTTCAGTAACTAGTTCCGGGTAGAACGGGCCGACCAGTCCACGATCCTCTTTCTTTCTTGCACACTTGGATCACCTGCTCTCCCACTGGAGGGTCAGAGGAGATGTCTCATGAAACGCAGAGACTTCATGAAATATGGGTCTGCCCTGTCGGCCAGTACTGTGCTGGGCGGTCTCAATCTAACCAACAACAAAGCAACTGCAGCAGAGGATGAGGACCCCGTACCGGGTAAGCAGCCGAACATCCTCTATATTCTGGTCGATCAACTGCGCTACCCTTCAGTATTTCCAGCGGGAGTTCAGAATGCAGACCAGTTCCTTGCGAAATTCATGCCCAATGTTCACAAACTACTTTGGAACCGCGGCCTGAAATTTTCGAGCCATTACACAGCAGGAAACGCCTCTACTCCTTCTCGCGGGGCGATAATCAGCGGTCTCTATACGCATCAAAGCTGGCTGATGTTGACGCTGCTCAGCAGGCCGTTCCAACCGGTAGCACCACAACCAGTGCTGCGGAGAGCGTATCCGACTTATGGCAAGCTTCTTCGCCGGCGCTGGATACAAAACGCCTTACATAGCGAAATGGCATGTTTCTATTCCCGAGCAGAAGGCTCCGAGACTGGAGGCTTACGGCTTCGATGGGTTGACTTTTCCGGACACTGCCGGCAGTAACTTGCAGGGCACTTACGGCGATGAAGCTCGCGGCTATCACAACGATGAATACATTGCCAATCGGGCAGTCGATTGGCTTCAAAGCAAGGCTCCTCAAGTGGAAGAGCCCTAGTATCTCACCGTCGCCAGCATCAACCCGGCGGGGGCGATCACGGGAGAGTATGTCGACGCGAGTGGGGTGGATCACAGCTTCTTAATTGGGACGAAATGATCTACGGATGACAAAAGTTGTTGTGAGTTGGGTGCGTGCGCATGCACCCCAGCAATTCGCTGGGGCATCTGGGGCGATATTTTTCCCGGAATGAAGAATCACACGTTATGAAACTTATTCCTTGGGACTCGCATCTGCGAATCTGGTCTCTCACCATCGAATCGTACGGCTAGACCCAGCAAATTGCACGGAGAAATCAAATGCACAGCTCAAAACTACCTCAACGATCTATTCTTCTCGCTCTCGCGCTCGTACTCGAGCCGGGGGTCTATGCCCAAGTCGCCGCGGGCACACCCCAGGCCTTGAAGAAAGCGCTCGAAGCCGATGGCTTTGTCGTTCAGAAGGGAAAGTTCAAGGTGATCCCCCTTTTCCAGATGTACGATGCTCATCTGGTGCCGTCGTGCTTTGGCAATAACATTTCGTCTCCGTACCTGCTGCCCATGGTGCCCTTGGCACCGGGGCAGACAGTTGAGAATCTGCCGATTCCAAATCCGATAACGGATTACCCGCTGGTGCCGGAGGACAAGGGGCTTTATTACGAGTACTTCCTGCGCCCCGATGAAGCGATCGTTATGGTGGGTAAAACGCCGCCACCTCTCGCCTACTTCGGATACCGCAGTTACCTGGTGCGCCGGTATCTGGCATCGGATGCTGCATACAAGTACCTCTTTGCCAGTCTGGGCGATCAAGCGAATAACTTAACCGCAGCAACGGCCGGTACGCCGTTCGGGAAGATAGGCACCGATCCGTACGCGCAACCCGTGATGTTTATCTCCACTGCGGATGCGGCAACCGATAAGCGCGTGCGCGCTGCCGCTGAGGAGGCCGGCTATGCCCCGGATATTATCAACACCGATGTCGTGCCGTCCTCACTCGTAAGGCTTGGCCTTACAGGCACGCCGGACAGCTTCTTACTACTGCACCGCGCCGCATTGTTCGCCAATTCTAAGGAGGAGAAGGCCTATCTTCAGAATCCCCAAATGACGGTGTTCCGCATCACCCCGAAGCAGCGGGGCACGTCCGAGCCATTCGCCGTGCCTGACCTGCGAGTCAAAGGAACGGGAAATACCAGCGAACTGGACCTATTGCCTGCTCAAGAGGAGTTCGGCCAGGCGATCGTTGAGAGATACAATTCTCTGAAGCCGCGAGACCTGCAGCCGGGCGTTGTGTTCGCAGCCGCCGGGTACGATGCCATCCAGCGCGGTACGGACGCCCTGGGAGATAACCGCGACACCATCTACCTGCAAAGTTCTAATTTCTTCTTGCGGGATCGTCCCGACGATTTCGTGATAGTATACGGAGCCAATCACATGGCCACAGGGAAAGCTACTTACTCCAACTTCACCGTTTATGGCCGCATTGCTCTGAATGGCGTGGCGGGGGTAGACAGTAGTGATTTCGGAACGGCGGCCGAGGAATTCCTTCCGGGCAATCCCCTGGCCAAGTATTTCTATGTGTACAAAATCGCGCGTCACTGCGAGCGCGGCGACAGCGTGCCATGTCTCGAGGTGCCGACGGGCCCGGGGGCGGCAGGGATTCCCGTATCACAGCCAGCGGTCCTCGGATATAGGGCTTATCTGGAACCTTCCACCAAAGTAGGGCCAACGTTCGAAGAAGTGCTCTATGACCGTGCGATAAAGTTTAATCCACAATAAGGGCGGTTTAGGAAGAGCGACTACAGACGGCAGATTGCACAGGAGAAATGGAATAACGAAGTACTTTCAAACATTCGCGCCGATTAGCCTCTTCCTGATTGCGTGCGTTTTGAGCGCACAGACGCCGGGGACGGGGCGAGGGCCCAAGGCTGGATAAAGGAGTCGAAATGATACGTATTTACCGTTTTTGGTTACTAGCAGGCGTAATGTTCTTGGGGGCAACTGCTGCTGCACAAGAAGCGACTACGAAAGTGATAGCAATCCCACAACAACCCTTCGCAGTACCAGTGCCGGATTTTATCGGCGCGCCAGCGGTTGCGAAACCGTTTCCTGCGAAGCCGGTGCCGCAGGATCCATTCATGGCACTAAACGGGCGCAGCGGTGTGCACCTCGACGCTTACCAAAGCGACACCTACCCTATCGCCGGACCGCTTGGCCATTCACCCGAGGTCAGCTCTACATTTCTGGCTGCGGAATGTGGCACGGTGACTTTCGACAAGGAGGGCCGCATTATCGTTGTCTGTGCGGCTAAGAATCGAATAACAGCATATATTCTGAATCCCGTGTCACTCGAGACTCTTGCAAAATTCAGCCTTCCTGCACAAGGGGGCAACGGTGGATTCGGAGCGGGCGGGTACTTCTTTCTCGATAGTGAGGACCGAGCCGTTATTCCTACTCGCGGTCGCGACATCTGGAGGATCAAGGAAGTTAACGGACCGGGCGGGCTTCAGCTCGTAAGGGATCACACCTGCGCGGACGATCTGCCGGGCGTGATCCCGAGCGATCAGTCGATTCTATCCACACTCCCGGATGCGCATGGGCTGCTCTGGTTCACCACTAGCGGCGGTACGGATCCCTCTGACGAACCCGCAATGGTTGGCACCGCCCGGCCCGATCCTTCGAACAGCGATCATTGCACTGTCCGGCTCTACACACTTCCTTCCGGCGAAGCCATCGTCAAATCCTTCGCCGTCGATCCGGATCCGTCGCGCGGTGGCGTTTTCATCGTGTCGGACCATCAGCTTTACCGCTTCGATGCCACCTCGGATGGAAGTCCCCTGCCGACTTGGGCGGAACAATACGACCGGGGAGTTCGCGTAAAGCCAGGCCAAATCACGCAAGGCTCGGGCACGACGCCCACTTTGATGGGCACACAGTTTTTGACGATCGTCGATAATGCAGATCCGCGGATGCATGTTAATGTATATCGGCGAGCAGCCCAGACGAACAAGGCGCGGCTGGTTTGCTCGGAGCCGGTATTCCAGCCGTTCAGGAGCGATACCTTCAATTCACTTATAGCTACCAACCGGTCCATTTCGGTCGAAAACAACTACGGTTACCGAGATGTACTTGCAACTTTTTTAGGCGGGGCAACTCAGCCCGGTATTACGCGCATCGATCTTGACAACGACCTGAATGGCTGCCACACCGTGTGGACTAACAACAAAGAACGGGTACCCAATGTAGTATCCCAGCTTTCCCTGGTTACCGGCCTCGAGTACACCTATGCGAAGAATCCCGGACCGGACGCTACGGACGCATGGTACTTCACTGCTATTGATTTTCACACGGGAGAGACAGTGTACAAGGTGCTCGCAGGCACGGGTATCCTCTACAACAGCAATTACTCCTCGCTGTATCTCGGCCCGGATGGTAAGACGGCGTATGTGGGCGTAATCGGCGGATTAGTCAGGATTCATGACACCTACTGAGGCATGTCATGAAAATGCGACTCACGGTTCTGCTGCTGACCTTCTGGTGCTTTGGCGGTTATGCCGCCCAACTCCAGCAACTCACTTCCGAACCACAAACCGCGACAGACTATCGTTCGAGAACGATCTACTTTCTAATCACTGACCGCTTTAATCCGCATCAACCATACTCGCCGTATATCGATCCCAAGTATCCTTCCGCAACGAACACGGTGAACTGCTTTGTCGAATCGTGCACGCAGGAAGAGGAGTTCCGAAAGTATTGGGGCGGAGATATTCAGGGCGTTATTCAGAAACTCGAATATCTGAAAGATCTGGGCATATCGGCTATCTGGGTGAACCCCCTGATGGAGAACGTTAGAGCTTACGTGGGAGGGACTGGCTATGGAACGGGCTACCACGGATACTGGGTACAAAATTATTATCGCGTCAACGCCCATTTCGGCGACTGGATCGACGTGAATGATTTAAGCCGGGAGATGCATGAGAAAGGGATGCGATACATCCAGGACGTCACCCTCAATCATTCCAACCCAAACGACAATCACGTTTATGGGCGGCTATTTCAGTCCGATACTTCCGATGAAACCTTCATTAAGAGCTACCATGACGACTTTGATCCGGTAACCAGTACTCGGTATTACAAACACTACCAACATGATCCGCGCTGCGAGGCCGCTAAGAACCTGGCGGATTATGACTGGAGCTATTGGCAGTTGCACCATTGTCTGCTGGCGGATTTGAGCGGATACGACCAGCGGAACCCACAGATGGCCGACTACTTGCTCGACGCCGGCAAAATGTGGATCGATAACGGCGTGGATGATTACAGGCTGGATGCGGTGAAGTTTCCGTTTCCTGAATTTATTGCTACATTCACGCGTACCATGCGTGATCATCTCGCGTCACTTGATAGGCCTTCCCCTTACATAATCGGCGAGTGGTCTCATGGCGGAGTCGGTGATGCGAAGTCTCTTCGCTTCGCCAACGACTACCGGCTGTTCGGGACCAACATACTCGATTTCCAACTGTCGTTCGCACTCAATCAATTTATCGGCGGCGATTATGAAGACGTCACCCAGAAGATAAGCGCGTTCGATCTCGACAACTTTCTGCATGAGCGCGTACTCGCCTTTAACGGGCGGGACACCTGGCAAGGAACATTCCTTGACAATCATGACCAGATTCGAACGTTAGTTCGCTTGCAAAAACTGGGCCTTAACGACGAAACAGAACGGCAGCAACGGATGGATCTCGGCACCGTTTTACTGATGACCGTTCGCGGAATCCCGATCATTTATTACGGAGACGAGCAGTATCTTGCCTACTACCACGACGGCCAGAATACTCCTCCTGCAGACGTGAATTCCGGTGATGATGATCCCTGGAATCGTCCGGACTATCCCACGCAGTGGGAAGTTGAGAACGGCGGTCCATGTGATTCTACGCCACCACCTGCCGGGTAGCTGGCTGCGATCCGTCGAGGATCGCTTTAAGAGCCCATAGATCCCGAAAGCCCATGATCTTGCGGAATGATTTTTCTCCTTCCAAGAATGCGGCTGCTGACCAGCGCGCTGGCATGCCTGGACGCCAGCGGCACACCCGGCGAGTCCGGCTGCGCACGCCGGAATGCGGATTGTCCAGGATGTTGCTGGTGGCCAAACAACGATGCAGCGATCTAGGAACATCGAGCCGGTTAATGGTGAAACATTCTTCCAAGCCTTCCAGCAGCGCAGCCGCAGCCTCGGGATAATCGTGCTCCAGCCAACCGGCGATCTGGCGGAACTTGGCGATGCCATCTTTCGGGTTCATCTTCCAAGCCGCGCGCATCAGCGAGCCGGTCTGTCCCTGCTGCTCGCGAGGCAGTCGTCCGAGCACATTGCGCAGTTTATGATTTCTACACCTTGCACCGGCGTCTCGGCGCCGAACACCGCGTTAATGGCCGTGCGCAGAGCTTTCGAGCCGTCGATAACGAACAATCGGCGGCGTGCCGGATCGATGCCGTGCTCGACCAGGTGTTGCAGCAGATCCTTGGCTGCCGCGGCGTTTTCCGTCGCGCCCTCGCGTAGCGCCAGCACATGTTTGCGGCCCTCCATATCCACGCCCACCGCAGCCAGCACGCATTGCTCGCCGAAGTGCATCGCGTCGATGTAGATGATCAGCAGCTCGATCTCATCGAAGCGCCGCTCTAATAACTTCTTCAACGCGGCTTCGGAAGCTTCGATGGTTTCGCGGCTGACTGTCGAGCGCGACACGCCCACCGTGTCGGCCATTTCGGGAATGACTTTGCCGTAGCGCCGCGTGGACACGCCATTCAACAGGATTTCCAGCATGCGTTCGCCGGTGGCGCTGTTCTGCTGCATGGCCTGGTAAGCCGGGACGGAACCTCTTTGTTCGCGCCGCGACCTTTGTTTCGCAATCGCGGCCGGTTCACTTTGAGCTTGCGCTCCTTCAGACACACGCGGCCCGCTTGCGTTCCATGCCACCCCAGGTCCGCCGCACGAGCTTTGCCTTGCTGCGGTGGTCCGGCAATTTGTGCGGCCGATAGTTCGAGCACGGCTTCGATGCTGGCGCGGCCCATGACGTCGATGAGTTCGTCGATAACCATGCGGCTGTGCTCGATCAACTCCATCATCGGCAGCAGCGCTTGGCCGTTGCGGACCAGAAACTCGGCGAGCTTGCGCTCGCCGACTTTTCCGTGGTTATCAATCGTATGGTAGTTTCGTTTCACGCGGTTCTCCTTTCAAGGTTTTGTCACCCCGATTCTATTCAGAATCAGGGGGAACCGCCGCCTCAACTTTCAACTACAGCCAGGACACCGTCATCGTCCGGTTTGAACCGTTGGGACGAGGACACGCCCGCATTTAACATCATCAGGATCTTGGCGGATTTAAGGAAAAAGAGACCGGCGATCTCGGAAGGCAGGTATCTCACCGCCTATGTGGACAACGACATCCTGATGTTTGAGCGGGTTCACAAGCGCGGGGTTGTATTGGTAGCGGTGAATCGGGGTGAGGAGAAAACGGTCACCCTGCCAGGGTCGCTCGGGATTGCGCCGGGAAATTATACGGGTGTGCTTGCGCACGCAAGTGACGTCAATCGGGGAAACTATCTTTCAGTGAGGCAGAACGGGTGGACCTTGCATTTGAATAAATTGAGCTCGCTTGTAGTTGGTCAGTGAGGTGATTTCGATGTCAACAGATCTTTCCGCTATTTCGTTCAGGCCTGCAACTGTCATGTTGGCACTTCTCAGTCTCTCTTTCACCGCCGCGGCGGAAACGCACGTTCTGAAGGGAAGAATTGAGACTGCCGGAACTCCGGTTATTGGAGCAAAGGTCGCGTTATATGTGGCGGGCTGCGCTAAAAATGCACAGGCCCGTCTTCTCGCAACGGCGTTCAGCCACGCGAATGGCGCTTTTCAGATGAGGTTCACACAGCGTAATCGCGATGAAGGCGATGTTCTCTATGTGATAGCAGAGGGTGGTCACGCGGGTTGGCTTTCTGAGAAAGCAATGGAGCGCTCCCCGATTGCATTCGCTACGGTGCTCGGGGATTGGGATGAATCAGCTCAGGAAATCGTCGTAAATGAGCGAACGACCATTGCAACGGGTTGGGCTATGGCGCAGTTCATGCGTGGGTTCAATATTGCCGGGAAGTCTCCAGGCCTCCAGAATGCAGCCGCCACGGTACGGAATCTGGTGGACGTGTTGACGGGAGAAGTGGGTTCCGTCCTCGCGAATCCACCCAATGGCGCGCACACAAGCAGCATGGCTGAGTTCAACTCTCTAGCCAACCTGCTTTCAATATGCGTGAATGCGCCGGAGGCGGAGGCATGCGCCGATCTGCTTTCCTTGGCTACACCGCCGGGCGGCAAGATGCCTCGCACGACGCTCGGGGCGGCTCGGGATATTGCGCATAATCCCACTCACAACGTGGCCGCTCTATTTCAGCTTTCGCGAAGCAGCAATGAGTACACTCCGGCGCTGCGGCACACACCTGACGCTTGGGTCTTAGCCGTTAAGTACGTGGGCAACGGCCATGAATTCGACGGTCCCGGTAATATGGCGATTGACCGGCACGGCAATGTTTGGATCACGAATAACTACGACGGGGCTATCTTTGCTTGTGGCGGAAAGCAACTCCTCGAGTTGACGCCGACTGGACAGGATGCCCCGGGTGCTCCGTTTTCCGGCGGTGGCCTCGATGGCGCTGGGTTTGGGATCTCCATCGATCCGAAGAATGATATCTGGCTAGGAAACTTCGGTTTTGAGGGCTCACATTGCAAGCATCCTCCGCCGGCAAACAGCGTCTCGGAGTTCGATTCTGAAGGTGTTCCCTTGTCTCCTTCTCCCAGCGGCTACACCGGCCAAGGCAAGATCAGTGGCCCGCAAGCTACGCAATCTGATTTTGACGGAAATATTTGGATCGCTAACTATGGGACTCTCAACAACACTAACCCTGGCACGACCATTACGGAATTTTTGAACGGCGATCCAAATCAGGTAAAGACGTTCTCAAACCTCGGTCTGGTGAACCCGTTTGACATCGCGATCGACGCACATGGAGCCATATGGGCAACCAGCAGGAGCAATAACAAAGTAGTCCACTTCGCTCAGGATGGTTCTATCATCGCGACCTATACTGGCGCTGCTTTCAGCGCACCTTTGGGTATCGCCATCGATACTCTCGGCAATGCGTGGGTGACAAACCAAACGGGCGCGAGCATTACCGAGATTGACACTCACGGCGCGACTCATGTTTTTCAGGGTGGCGGACTACGTGCGCCATGGGGAATTGCTATTGACGGCGACGATAACGTTTGGGTCGCGAACTTTGTCGGCGAAGTGGTTTCCGAGTTTTGCGGCGCAAGAATAGCGAACTGTCCTGAGGGCCTTAAGACTGGTGATCCGATTTCACCGAGCACTGGATTCACCAGTGAGGCATTGCAGCGACTCACCGGAATCGTAATCGACCCGTCGGGTAATCTCTGGGTTCCCAACAACTGGAAACGCATCCCTATACAGACCAATCCGGGCGGGGACGGCATGGTGGAATTTATCGGTGTCGCTGGACCGGTGGCGGCCCCGAGGATCGGGCCGCCTCAGCAGCCGTAGGGTGATCTCTCACAACAAGGTTCGGAAAGCGGTGTTGGCGTGTGGCGAGCCGGGGGAATACGTGCTGAATTTCCGCCGCGCACAGCGGCCCGTTATTTCAGCTCCACGGCATGCTCACCGCCGATCAGACTCGAAGCTGATCTTTAAGATCTGACCGCCATTGCCCACGAACCATCCAGCTCTTGGATTCGCAAAAGCAACCGCCCAATAGCCGCTCACTTCGGGCAGTTGGAACCAGGTGCGACCCTCATCGGGAGTCCAGGCGGCAGCTCCGGATCTAAAATTCGGCTCTGTTTCGGCGGTAATCACAACGGTACGGTCGTGCTCGTGGTCGTCGTCGAATTCTTCATCGTCGTGATGGCAACTGCGGTCCAATTTTTCATCGTCCTCAAGCGAATTGCGATCGTCGCGATGGCATTGGCCGCGCACATAAGCAACGCAGAAAATGGCTCCCTTCACGGGTGGCTTGCTCGTAAGAATCCAGGTTCGGCCGCCATCATCCGACCTTGCCATCTCCGCGAAGTTGTTTGAGGCCAAGTCGCCGCCGCCGAGGACCCCATGCGACGCATCGCGAAAAGCCACCGAGATGCCGCCCGCTGTGGGTGAACTCACTAGCGGCGTGTCATGCGCCGCCCAGGTGTCGCCTCCATCTCGGGTTGCTAAGATTCGCGCGATTGTTGAGCCGCCGGTGGCAATCCAGGCATTTCTTTGTCCCTCTGTTGCTATGCAGGTTCCACTTGCCGCGAATGAGGCTTCCCCCGGCAAGGCGGGCGGCATATTGGCGGCGATGGAGTGCCAGTTCCTTCCATCCGTTGTGCGGATATCGGGGAATACTCCGTTCACCGAATCGCTGTGTGTGATGCCGCGTTTTGGACTCCAGAATGCGAAACAATCATAAAACGCATTGACGGTTTCATTGGTGAACTGTATTGTCCAGGTGGCGCCACCGTCGAGGGTTTTGTAGATTCGAAAATCTGTCGTGTTCGTACCAATGGACATTAAGTACGCTTCCTTCTCACTTACTCCGTACACATCGCGAAATTGCAGGGTTTCGGCTCCGGGCACGACAGCGGCTTTCCAATTCTCTCCGCCATCGGTGGTCACCACATAGGTGCCGCCAGCGCCGGCAGCCCATACAACGCGGGAGTTCACTGGGCTGACAGCAATCAGCAGCTGTGTAGTGCCGCTCTTTTGATGCCTGACCCTGGGTTGATGAACATCGCCATTTTCTTGCGCAAATCCGAGACCTGCGAAGGCGGCAACTAGCGCAGCCAGCAGCGAACGTTTCAGCATAGGACGCCTCCTCGAACGGGATTGTGGCGCAGCGGAGTATAGGCACGCACGTGAGCGTCGTGCCGTCGTTCTTTAGAAAGCTGTGTTGTAGCTCCTTAGAAATGTCCCTCGCTTCGCCTCAATAGACAAATGTCCCTTTCCATTGTGCCTTGAACCGGGAGGCGGTTCAATACCCCGTCTGACCTCTTCCTCGCTCATCCCGGTCCTTTCCCCACTCGGCGGCGGGTGCATGAATAGCAGTGATTGGACAATGCTGTCGTCCCTTCCGCTCAAAGATGAAAGCGCTGAGCGCCGGATCACCGAAGTCGACGATTTGTCTACCATCGTCGAAGACATCGAGCCGCAGCTTACGCGGCATACCGGTGTTGCTGCGGGAATATCTGAAGCTCGGCGGCAAAACTGCTCTCCAGGCGCCAGAATTACCTCTACATCTGGAGACAATTGGAACCGAACCAACGTGGTGATAAGTCCTATTCAACCGGTAGGTGCAAGAGCTAAATCAACGATGCCTGCCACCAAAACACACGGAACCGCGCCCTACTCTTCTGAAGAAGCGAGGTGTGGCGGTGTAATCACTCCAGCAGCTGTTGAAATCGAGTATTCCGCGCTGCTTCAACTCCGGCGCCCATCTCCGGCCGTACCCGGTGAAACCATCCTAGTGAGGAAATTTTGAAGCCCTGGTGGTGCTTGGCATCGCAAGCAGCCGTTAAAAGATTATTACGACCTGTTCCTGATTTCGTAAACGTGCGCTAACGGCACGAATTCAGGATTTGCTCAGTATCGTTCAGCCGAGCTGAGCATTGCAATGCCGCACGAGCGAAGATATTCGAAAGTGCTTTCATAAAAGCACGAGGGGCGCGTGTGGTCTAACGGGTCACCTCTCGGAACAAAGATAACCATGCCCTGCCGAGCTCGTGTCAGTAGCACTCGATACGCATTTTTCAAATAAAGTCGCTTCGACTTATCATTAACGGACTGCCAGTTCTTGCCTTTGAAGGCTTGGTGAATCCACCGTGTATGATTGTGGTGGAAGTCACCGTCCCAACACACGCCGACCCAATCAAGTTCAAGGCCTTGAACCGCAAATTCGGTCGCCACATCCTCTAAGTAGTAGGAAGATCGAACATCCGCGCTATCGTTCAGAAACCAGTTCGCCGGTTCGATCTTCGCCTTAATGTGTATGCCTTCTGGCCGGAGGCGTTGAGCGCCCGAGGAGGCGACTAAGCCGAAACGCTCCGTTCCGCGCGCTCGGCCACGCAGCCATGCTCGTGCAGCGGCTAGATCGCGAGTCAGGTAGATAGGGTATCCCGATTGTATGCTTTCGAGCGCGGCCCTCACCGATTCTGGTTCGTTGTCTAGTATGTGGCCGACTAACTCTGACAGTGTCTCGGCGCGAAATGAGCGCATTGAAACGGCGAGATGAAGGTGTTCGTCCGGGCGAACCCGCGGCAATTTCAGAAAGGCGTCCGATTCAGATTGGGCGGCGTACTCCGGCAGTGATATGCGCGGCGAGACGTAGACATCCCAGGCGGGAAATCGAGTTCGAAGCGCAGTCATCCATTCGGAGATGCCGGCTTCGCCGGTGTTGATCTCTTGACCACCACCAACGAGACATACAACTGTGCACCAGTCCAAATGCCGATCCATAACGCTAATCAGGAACTCCGGCTCCGACATTTCGAAATCGGGCTGACCTCGCTTTCGCATGAACGAAGCCGTCTGCTGTCGAGTCCAGGCGCGCTGCGCTTCATCAAACACGACCACTCTTTCGATGGGGACATCATCGTTACCGACGTATTGATCTCGGAAGTGATGGATGTTCTGAATGAAGCTACGCACCTTGCGCTCTGCTGCCTTTTTTGAGACGCCCTCGCGTTTTACGCTGTCACGGGAAAGGGCCTCTCTGAGCACATCAACAAGTGGCCCGTTACCAGACAGAAAAACGGCGTGCTCATCACGATGCTCGTCAGAACGCCGTGTTGCGATATTTAACCCAGCCAAAGTCTTCCCTGAGCCAGGTACGCCGGTGATGAAGCAAATGGCTTTGGTGCGATTCTGGCGAGCTCGATCAATAATCCCGTTGGCGGCGGCACTCAAGTCCTGGAGGTTCTTCGCACCAGCATCGGATCGCGAAATATCGGCGACGCTGTGCGTGCGATAGAGGACTTGTGCCGCCTCAACGATCGTTGGAGTAGGCTTGTACCCTTTCGCCATCCATTCGTCGAGATCGAGGGTCGGAAATGCTCGTGCTCCTCCGATATGGTTTATAAAAGCGCCTAATTCAGCCGCATTTGTGCCCACAGGCGAAGCGACCAGGTCTTCGGCGAAGCGAAGATCCGGGTTCCCCAGAGACTTTGCATGAGTTGAGACCAACACAGGCACGATCGGAACGGTGTGGCTGCCCTCATGGAAATTCTTTAGGTCGAGCGAGGGTGTCCCAAACTTAGTTGAAGGTTGAGGGCGGCTGGTTTCATGTTACGCCACTTTCTCGGAGGCGGCGTTAGGTTTTGTTTCTCTGCCGAGTACGACGGCGAGTGTCCAGAGATCGCGATGCCCGATGACTTTGCGGAAATGTTTCTCAGTGAGGAGCCAGGCGGATGCGACCCAGCGCTCGACCATGTCGCCGGTTCGCCAGCGCGTCACATTGTGCGTTCTCTTTTGCACTCCGCTCTGCGGGCTCTCGATGACGTTCGTAGTGCCGAGACATTTATACAGCGAAGGCGGAAGCTGCAGCCGCTGTACTGTGAACATTTCAGTTAGGCCCTCACGCAAGCTTCTCGCTGCTGATTCGTACTCGTGCTCCAGGAAGCGCGCAAGCTGGTCGAGCCGTTTGATGCCTTCCTCGGCATTAGAAACGCGCCATGCCGTCCGCATCAGATTCAGCGCTTGGGCTTGCTGCTCCTTGGGGAGTTCATCGAGCACGTTGCGCATCTTGTGATTGCGGCAGCGCTGCACCGGCTGATCGGGACCGAAGATCTCTTCGATAGCGGCACGCAACGCCTTCGCGCCATCGATCACGAACAGGTATTTCCGGTCGGTGGGCAGGCCCTGCTCGCGCAAGTGCGTGAACAACTGCTTTACCGCCGCTGCGTTCTCGGTCGCGCCGGCCTGAATGCCGAGTACGTGCTTGGTCCCGGCGCGATCCACGCCCACGGCACTGATGACGTGATGCGATCCGAAGCGTTGTCCATCGATGTAGAGCACCAGCAGGTCCGCTTCCTCCCAGCGCCGCTCACGCAACTGGCGCAGTTGTTCCGCGCTTCCTTCGATAGCTTGGCGGCTCACGCTGCTGCGCGACACGCCCGCCGTTTCCGCCATCTCCGGCAGCACTTCGGCGTATTCGCGCGTCGAAACTCCGCGCAACAGCGCGCCCATCATACGCTGTGCAGTGGCTTCATTCTCTTGCAGAGATTCATACGCCGGCACACTCACCTCACCGTCCTCTTTGTGACGTAGCCGCGGACGCTTCACTTTGATTTGCCGGTCGGCCAAGCTGATGCGGCCGTTCTGCGACCCGTGCCAGCGGATATCCCCGCTACTCTTTCCTGGCGTGCGCGGTCCGGCTACTTGTTCGGCGCTCAGAGTCAAAATCGTTTCGATGGTCTGGCGCCCGATGCGGTCGATCACTTCATCGACGGCTACGCGAGCCTGCGTGACCAACTCCATCAGCGGCAGCAGAACCTGCCCGTTCGCTTTGGCGAACTCTTCGACCGTTGCGGCGGCTGCGGCCGCCTCCCGGTCCACGATATGGTACGTTTTCTTCACGGCGGTGGTTGTCCTTTCCAGGATTAGGTTTTGGCGAATCGATTCTAACGAACCGGGCCGCCACCGCCGCCCTTCAACCTTCAACTAAATCTGAGACACCCTCGGTCGAGCGCATAATCTTCAACTTGATTGAAGGCGCTCCGCGAGTGCTCACTTGCTCCTATCTTGAACTCTAAAACGAAGACTATATTGTGCAGAATTAGCACGGTGTCCGCGCGCTTTCCCATCCTCGGAATGCAGAATTCTAGAAATATTCTTCCGTTTGGCTGCCCCCAGAGTGCATTCTTGAGAATCGAGATCTGTTGAAGCCAAGCCCAGCGTTCTTGTTCCTCAACAGCGTGATGGTGCTGTGAAGTAAGGACACCGAGAATGCGTTCGACGTCCTCCTTAAGGAACTGGCATATAGACGCGTTGTAATAGGCCCTAATCGGCATCGCGGTTCGCTATGTGGGCTCCTGGTCAAGATTCGACTGAAGCAGTTCGATGGAATAACGCCTTTCCGAAACGATCTGCCGAGTGCAGCGGGACTTCTCTTCAAACATCTTAACTGGACCATGTTTCGTTCACGACGTCACGCGAGTGGATACACTGGGCGAAGTCCGAGTCGGACGGAGTTGATTGTGAGCTTTCGGCAGTTGTGCGTAAATCAGAGGCAATAACCCTGAGATAGCCAGTAATGCCAGTCGCCGATGGCTTCCTTTGTTGATTCGTCTGGATGGATGGCATCCAGTTGGGAGAGAGGAACGGCCATCTTGCGCCCCTGCCAACGGATTTGCACAAACATGTCGTGCTCGCAGGTGTCCTCGACAGCCATGCGAAAAACCTCGATGGTTTCACCCTTCCGGAGCGGCGAGATGCCGTTTGCGGCGACACACTTTGCCCGGAACGGGAAACTGATCTTGCCTTCCAGATAGTAGTACCAGCTCATTGCCTGCTCTTCCGGGCGGGCATCAACGATGGCTTCGTTGTAGATGCGGTCTTCCCGGACCGGGTCTCG
>CAWJEH010000035.1:0-43385 GCA_963841675.1 Terriglobia bacterium | reverse complement strand
GCGAAGAAGCGACGACTGCGTCAGCTACCCTGAAGCACCCGCATAAAAACATTCCTCGCCCACTATGCCAAGGTACGTACGTTTAGCCTGAAGTTAGCAGTCGACCGTATGGCCCCGGCGGCGGATGCCCGGCACGAATAAGCCGGCAACCTGCCAAGGTCCCTACAGCATCTCTGTCACTTCTGGGCCGAAGCCCATCCCGCGAACGTGCAAATTTCGCTTCACATTGTATAGGCTTGCGAAGCAGTCCCGCCGCTGCGTCGCTCTTCAGGTCTCCTTACATCGGCGTGACCCGCCTCCGCTGCTGCCTTCTCAATCTCGGAATTAGCTTCGCCACCGATGAGGATAGCCGCGCTGGTGAAATACAACCACAGCAGAAGGACAGCCGCTGGCTTCAACGACCCATAGATTCTCTGATACGAGGTGGACTGCGCGTCCTAGATTTGAAGTAACAGTGTAGAGCTTAGCCACAGCGCTGTTGCTAGAACAGCTCCGGGTACACTCCATTGCCACCTTCGATCTTTTAAATTAGGCCCGAAGCGATAAATCGAAGCGAACGAGAACAGGAGCAGTATTACGATAAGCGGCCACTGGATCATACGCCAGAGAAGCGGCGATTGAGCGTGCAGGCCAAAATGCTCACGCATAATGCTCCCCGCCAAGCTAGCATACAGCATTGCACCCAGCGTGATCAGACCGATGACTTCCAACGAAATCGTCAGTCCGAAAGCAATGATCACGACCTTCCACCAGCGGCGATTCTCTTTGATCTCGTAAGCTCTGTTGAGGCCGGCGATCATGGCCCACGTTCCGTTTAGCGCAGCCCACGCTGCGCCCAATGCTGCCGACAAAGCACCAACTTCCACGGAGGCTCTTGAGTTCAGTTCATTAGTTGTTTTCGCGATGAGCGCTGAAACTTCCTGTGGGAGGATCTGCTGAAAGGAATCGAGAAGCATGTTACGCAACTCAGATCCGGTGCTGGCGAACAACTTAAGCAGCAGAAGTAAGAGCAGAACCGCGGGCGATATTGCCAGGAAATAATAGAATGCAAGCCGGGCTGCTTGTCCGAAGACTTCATCCTCCCAACTCCTGCGACATGTTCGTTTGATCCACTCGCCCCAGGAAAGCCCCCGAAGACTCCACAATTCCGCCATAGCTCGAGTTTGCTAACGCGGAAATTCGGGGCTGATTTGTTCGATCCGCCAGATGGGGCCGCCTTCATAAAGCGGACCCTCTTCGCGAATGAATGCCGGTGAGGTACCTGGAAGAATCCAAATGTGATAGTCGGGGGGCTGCTTGCCAATCAGAGGAGCAACTACACCGGTTATGCCGCCGAGTTCAACATGGAGCACGAAGTCGACGGCCTTTCGCTTGCTTCCGCCGATCGTGAACGGAACCTCGCCGGCAGGCTTGATTGAGACATGGATAAGCCGCGGCTTCTCGGTTGGAGCAACAAAGGATAGTTTTGTTTCAGGCGTCGAGGGAAGTATGTTCATCAGGAGATTGGGCGGAAGACCATTTGAGACGTCGGGTGGAAGATCGAGATGATCCTGTCTCACTTTTCCGTCTTCCCTGCGAGACGTGATCTGCCCGGTGGAAGCGTCGATGAGGATGTCGATGGGTTTCCGGAACGAAGGGCCGCGTTGAATGTGGTGATCACTGATGAGATGGAAAACGCCGCGTTGGGAGAAGACGGTGATATCGTCATCGATTGAGCCGTCGCGGAAGCGGAGGATAACGCGCGACGTGACGCGATCGCCATGCACGATCTGAGTCGCGTCGCCAGTGGCGATGGACTTACCGTCTAGGGTTCTCAGGGCCAGAAACCCGTGGGACGAGCCTTGGGGGTGCCGGACCGGAACGGGGTCCGCAGGTAGGTTCCCACTTAGCAGGGCGGTTGCAATGACGATGGAGCCGAAGCCTCGGGCCGGTAAAGCGTGCATGCGTGACATTCCTCCATGTGTTAAGCAGGGCGCCATACTGGGCGGCGTGACTAATCCGAATTCTAGACACTGCGGCCGGATGAGGAGTTACAGGAAAGAGGAAGCCGCTGTGTTCCAGTGGAGATCTGTGCTGACCCAGAAGCATACGTGCCAGCACACGCTTACCTGAATGCCGACCGTCACGGGTTCCAGAAGCCCAGCCGGGCTATGACCGCGGCCCGACGTCGCAGGTTCCCCTTCACGTTGCGACGAGGGCAAGCCGGCAGACGTTGCCAGACTCCAGCCTGGTGCCCGGGTTAGTTGTTGCGCACGAAGACCAGTGCAACGTGATGTGTTTGCGGCGTCTACGTACTACAGGAACAGGCTATGACAGGGCGTTTGCCAGTCGCTGAAGGAACAAACAATGCACAAAATGGTTCTGGGACACGAAGATCAGTCTGCTACTTTTTCCAGCAATGAATGGTTCGGGATTGAAGCAATCGCCGGCATCGGTGTCACCTCTGAAGCGGACGACGCACCGGTAGAGAACGTCCTCTATCCAGATCGCGAAACCGGCTGGCGCGCCGGGGAGCCCGGTCCACAAATCCTTCGAATCACGTTCGCCGGGCCAACAAGATCAGCCACATTCAACTTGCCTTCAGGGAATCGCAGTTCGCAAGGACCCAGGAATTTACGCTCCGCTGTACTGTTGCTGGAGGGGAGCGGAGAGAGGTGACTCGCCAGCAGTGGACGTTTAGTCCGCAGGGATCGACAGACGAAGCTGAAGATTACCGCGTGACCTTGGACGATGTCGTTGTCCTGGAACCCGCAATAATTCCGGATATCAGCAACGGCAGCGTGCATGCGTCACTGTTCGGTTTGCGCATCGGTTAGTGCCGACGTTAACATGAGGATTGAATATGGAAACTATACGGATCGTTACAGATATCAGTAAACATGTGGGCTGCGGCGGGCTCATGGCGATGTCACAGGACGCGCCCCAGTACATTCTGGAGTATGAAGGCCTGGAGACCACAGTGGCTGGCGCGGAGATGGTCTGTCTACGTTGTGGAGAGAGAATTCGCTCGCAGGACCAAGTGGAAACACCGGGCGAATAGGTTTTCGCTGTTGAACGCCTATGCCCACAAACAGGCAGCGGCAGCTCTCTCGATATCCAGTGCTTCCAGTGTTTGTCACGCAGGATGGGATTCCCGAATTCCTCCAAGTTGCTGACCCACATTCCGTTGCCCCATATCGCCCGCGAGACGCGCTGTCTTATACCCAAGCCATCGTCGATACAGTACGCGAGCCACTGCTCGTCCTTCACCCGCGAGCTTCGAGTCACTACGGCAGCCGCGCCTTCTATCAGACCTTCGCCGTATCTCCGAGCAGACGCTGCAGCAGTTCATTTATGACCTCGGCGACGGGCAGCGGAACATACCCGGTCTTCGTATTCTTCTCGAACAAGTTCTCCCACAACACAAAAGCGTTTCAGGATTTCGAAGTAGTCCACACACTTCCCACCACCGGACGAAAGGTCATGCTCCTAAATGCTCGGAAGTTGTTTCGCGCTTCGAACAACACAGAGCATATCCTCTTAGCCGTCACTCAAAGAAAACGCATTGTGGATGAGCTCGTCCGCTCGAACGAGGATCTGCAGCGGTTTGCCGTACGTTTCCGCTCACGACCTCAGGTCGCCTCTAAACTCAGGGCTGAGTCTGCTCCAGTTATTAGCTAAAAGAAAGGATACTTTCGAAGAGCGCAATGGTCGCTACTCGACCTTGCAATTACGAGCTTCACCAGGCTTGGTGAGCTGATGGAGGCGATCCTCGCCTACTCAGCGGCCGAGAATGCCCCCCAAAGGCGTACGTCATCAGTCTCGAGGGGCCGCTCCAAATTTGCACTTCAAAACCTGCAGCATCATATTCAAAGTGCAGGAGCGACTATCGATGCTCGTGCACTCCTGAGCCTCAACGCGGATCGTACTCAGCTGGTGATGGTGTTCCAAAACCTGATCGGAAACGCGATCAAAGACCGAGGCAAAGAACCGCCAGTGATAGTGATAGAAGCCGCCAAACTGCCGGCGAGTGGCGAGTGACAGTAAGGGATAACGGCGTAGGGTTCGAGCAGGAATACGCGGCCCAGATCTTTGAGCCGTTTCGTCGCCTTCACGGAGCCGGGGTCCCCGGCAGCGGCATCGGCCTTGCGACGTGCAAGCCGATAATCGAGCGATTGGGTGGAAAAATCTGGGCGGGAGTCCGCGCCCGGAAAAGGTTCCGCGTTCTACTTCACGCTCCCGCCCGGTGAGTGAAGCCTTCAGGAACTTTCGACCCACTGATCCATGAACGCAGAAGATTCCAGGGCAGCGAGTACGCCGGCCGCTACACCTTGTCGGACTTATGTTGCCCACAACTGCATAACGATTTCTCCAGCCGACCCGTTGGGAGCCCAAGATCGTGAAATAGAGGTTGTCATCGCTCGCAGAATTTCTTCGTTTGCGCCGTTTGCCGAGCCCAAACCGCGAATCAAGGGAACAGACCGGTGATCGAGCTCTCTAGCAGCTCATGCGGGCAATCTAGCGTACGTCCAGAAGGATAGTGGCGCAGAAGTTCGCGAGTTGACTAGGACCGTAAGCGCGGCTCTTAGAAACCCTCCTGGCCCTGATTCCGAAATCGGCGGCATGCTCATCGTAAACATGGCTAAGGGACAGCACGGAAACTACACCAAAATGCGGCCGATAGATCCGCCTAGCGTTTAGTTTGCTAAGACACTCGTTTAGCAGAACAGATCAGCACAAAATTCTTATCCGCTGAGGAGGGCCAAAGCCGCCCAGCGTAGTTGACAAACGGTGAGAAGCCTCTCTGCCGGGCCGTGTCACCCAAGAACAACCCAAACGGCTATTGCTGGTTCGCCACCCCCAATCGCAAGCAGAAGATCCTGCCTTCGATCCGGCCGATGCTCGCTGTCTGCTTCGATTCGAATAATTTCACAGATTTGCGGATCCTACGCCCGAGCGGATCCATTCCCGTCATCACCGGACAGGGCTTGCACAAGCCGATTCATTCGCCATTGGATCCCAGACATCCGGCCACCTCGAACGTTTTGTTTATAGGTGGGATACGCAAGTATTTGTTCCTTTCGTAAATCCGGCGCTGACCCTCGACTACGTTTTCTGACGTGGGTGGGTTGCCGCCAACTCCGCAGCCTACGGTTTGCGCCTGCTTTAGCACCACGCCTGACTCTCGTAAACACATGGCGACTAGCGCGACCCCTCTGCAGAGTTATGCCGCAAATGACTGTTCTCCAATAATTCGCTGGAGGATTACCGGTGGGTCGACACCCTAAAGTGCAAACATACGCTGTGCCTTAGCTATTCGGAAAGCTGCCGACGCACGAAAGGCATTACTGAGATTCGTGATGCGAGTTGCCGAGAGAGTCGCGTGGCCGTGCTATTTCCGTCGATCCGGATGAGTAGCGAAGAGTTTCGCGTACCTCCGTCGACGACGACTGAAATACCAGGTCGCAAGCCTAAGCGTTCTAATTCCCGAAGCTCGGAAGCGGAGCGGTCCGACACGCTGCTGATGACCGCGTGTACGGCACACGCCCAGTTCAAAAGGTTCACTTCTTTTCTGGCAGCTACGGCGCCATTCCTCTCGGGGATGATGTGGCCGTGCGGGTCTAATTGCGGGTCGCCGAGTTTAGCTGCGATGCGATCTTCTAGCTTTTCGGAAATGAAGTGCTCCAGGCGTTCTGCCTCTTCATGTACTTCGTCCCAGCCGTAAGCCAGAAAGTCATGCAGAAACCGCTCAATGAGCCGGTGATGGCGCAGAACTTCCAAGGCACGTACCTTGCCCCCGGCGGTAAGACGCGCCCCGTGATGCTTTTCATATTTCACGAGGGGCGGTTTTTTTGCCGCAAGTTTCTGCAACATACCCGTGACGGATGCGGCGCGCACATCTAAGCGTTCGGCAAGTTCGTTGCTGGTAACCAGCTTTTCTTCAGGTCCGCTGAGTTCAAGGATGGCCTTCAGATAATCGTCTACCGATTCCGTACTGCTTGCTGCATATGATCTAGGCTTCACTAACTTTGAAGTTTACCTGCCGTCGATTGCGCAGTATATGCTATGGATAGTATTTAGGCATGCCTAAAGGCATCATTCTGGCCTTGATTATCTCGCTGGCGCTTCCGGCGCCTTCCAAGGCACAGGGTGAAACAACCAGTGCCATCGCTGGTGAGGTGAAAGATGAGACTGGCGCTGCCGTCGGTCAGGCGCAAGTAAAGCTTCTTAACAACGAAACCGGGTTGAAGCGCTCGGCGCACACCGATGAGGCGGGCCGCTTTCAATTTCCCCAGTTAACGCCTGGCATTTACACCGTTCAAGTAGAGGCAGCAGGTTTCGACACGCAGAAGAATAGTTCAGTGGCGGCAGCCTTGGGCCGCACGCAAACTGTCAACTTCTTGCTGAAGGTGCAGGGCGTGCGCCAGAATGTGACGGTGACGGAGCAATCCGCACGCATCGATACGCAGAATCCGAATACCGCGACAACGCTGAATGCGAAGGCCCTGAAGAATATTCCCAACCCAGGCGGTGACCTGACGTATCCGCTGCAGTTCGCCTCGGGTGCGCTGATCAACACCGCCGGCAGCAGTAACGATTTCGTAGGCAGCTCAAACGGCTACGGGAACGTTGAGTTCAATGGCCTTCCGGCGCTCGCGAACGGCTATATTGTGGACGGACTTGAGAGCAACGATCCATTGACGAATCTCAACAGTGGGCTTGCCACAAACCTGGTGCTGGGATTGAATTCCATTGCCGAGGTGACGGTAAACACACTGTCTTATGCCGTCGATCAAGGGCGCTACGGCGCAGCTCAAGTCAACTATGTCACCAAATCCGGTAGCAACCAATTTCACGGCAACATGTACGAGCTTTGGAACGGGTCGCGATTCAATGCGGCGGATTTTTTCACGAACGCCACGGAGGGAAATCACAAGCCAAGATCGACCGTGAATCACTTTGGGGGGAGCTTGGGTGGACCGATCGTGCGCGACAAGCTGTTTTTCTTTTTCGATTCAGAGTGGGTCAAGATTGCGCTGCCGATTGTGACCGCCACAACTGTGCCGACACCCGCGCTCGAAAACTACATATTGAAGCAACTGCCGATAGGCGGCCGCGACAGAGTCACCGGCGCAAACTACGTCGCACAACCGCAGCTGGTGCCTTTCTATCAAAAGCTCTTCAAGCTGTATACCAACACCTCCGGCACTCCGCTCGCGTTGCTCGGCTGTCCTTTCGACAGCAATGGTACGGCGGCGCCGGGCAATCCGCCCAGCGGCAATGGCTGTGCAAATCGCCAGAGCGTTTCGCATTCGAGCGACGATCACGAGCAGGTTCAGACCGCGCGCATAGATTACAACTTGAACGAGAAGAATATGGCGTGGTACCGCTTTCAGGCAGATACAGGACTCCAGTCTGCCTGGACCGATCCCATTAAAACTGTGTTCAATGCCATCTCGTCGCAGCCGCTTTATTCATTTGCATCCGGGTTCACCCATATATTTTCCGCAAATCTGGTGAATTATTTCAATCCAGCGTTCTCGTGGTATTCCAGCCTTTTTGGACCTGCCAATCTGCAACAGACTCTGGCAGCGTTCCCCATTGTTCTTGAACCTTCAGGTTCCAGCGCGCCGTTCACGACACTGGGAGGCCTGGACAAACGTGGGTACAAGGTCGCCGTGCCAGTCGTTTCTTCGTCAACGACAATCTTGCCTGGAACTTAGGCGCTCACGAACTTCGCTTCGGAACCAACACGCGCATTTTTCACTTGAACGATTATGACTTCGGCGAGGGAACGGTGCCTACAGTTACCTACACGGATCTGCCGCAGTTCATCTATGGCGTTGCCTCAACTGCCAACGAGACGTATCCGACCGCAAACTCGCAGCCTTTCAATTTTCTGAATGTCGACTTGTACGCCCAGGACACATGGAAGATCACTTCGGCGCTGGCCTGGACATTCGGGCTGCGAACGACGCACAACTCGAATCCCCTGAATCCGCATGACGACGTGGCGCGATTGCCGTCGTCGTTTGCTGGTACTTCGCATGACGTAAACCAGCCTTTGAGCGCCCTATTACAGACAAATGTGGGAAATCTTTTTCATTCGACGCCGCTTGCGATATTTCAACCTCGAACCGCAGTCGCATGGCAGATAAGGCCAAAAACCGTCTTGCGAACCGGATTCGGTCTGTTCAGCGATTTGTTGCCGGGAAGTGTAGCGGACCTGCTGGGCGCAAATCCGCCCTATGTCAATACCTTTCAGGGAGGGCTGTTAGGCACGGTCGGCGGAATGGCGATCGCGCCCGGTGTGCCCGAGAGCACTGTCGATGCCACGGCAATAGCAAATCAAAATTTCCTGAATGGCTTCAGGCAAGGCGAACTGTCCTGCGCTTCTGCGCTTGCGAACCCAAAGGCCTGTTTGCCGCCGGTTTCCATCACAGTCGCGCCCGCTGGCGAGTTGCACGCGCCTTACTTCATGCGATGGAGCTTGGCGCTGGAACACCAAGTGGGTGAGGTGTTGAACCTGAGAGCGCAGTATGTCGGCACGCGAGCGGTGAATCAGCCGTACACGATGCAGGTGAATGGATATCAAACCGTCTGTGCAGGCTGCTTCTCGCCATTTCCCTATGGGCAACCGGTCGATCCACGGTTTGGAAATGTTACGCAACTGAGTACCGGCGCAAACAGCCATTACGACGGACTCCAGCTTACGGCAGAGAAGCGGCTGGCACACGGTTTGCACGCTCAGCTTAACTACACCTGGAGCCATTGCATCGATACCGTTTCAAACGGCGGGTTTCTGCAATTCTCAGCGGGCGGCATTCTGTCGCCTCTACCATACGACCTGCAGCGAGACCGAGGGCCTTGCGACTACGACATACGCAACAATCTGACAGGTAATTACGTTTATCAGCTTCCGTTGAACGTAAAGAATCGAGAGCTTGGCGCGCTATTGAATGGATGGCAGGTATCGGGCTCGGTATTCTTTCACAGCGGGATTCCGTTCTCTGTCGTGAGCGCCGCGTATAGCGCAACCGAAAACGGCATCGTGAATGGGAGCGGACCACAATTTGCGAGTGTCGTGCCGGGGGCGCCGCTCTATGAACACAATTCGATCCCGGGCGTGACCCAAGCGGGAACGATTCAATGGCTCAACCCGAATGCGTTTGTTTCGGTTGTGAATCCGGGCACGGGTGCTTGCGCGGGCGGGGACAATCCTCAGCAATGCCAGTTCGGGGATCTTGGACGCAACGCGTTGCGCGGGCCCGATTTTCTGTGGAGCGATTTCTACCTTACTAAGTGGTTCACTTTAAGTGAACGAGTGAAGTTTCGAATAGAAGCGCAATTCTTCAACGTTTTCAATCATCCGAACTTCTCTTTGCCATCGATTGTGGCTGCCGGAATACCAGGGAACGCAGCGACACAAACGGGATTTGGCGCTATTACGTCGACAACCTCGCCGCCCACGGGATTACTTGGTGTCGGGTTAGGAGGAGACAGTTCGCCGCGAATGATCGCGTTCCAGGCAAGACTTGAGTTTTAAGATTTGTAAGACCTGCTCTTGCGAACAAGGTTATCGGCAAGTGGGTCGCTCCGTGGTAGATCTTCCCTTACCGCCTAGCGTTTAGTTTGCTGAGGCACTCGTTTAGCAGAACAGATCAGCACAAAATTCTTATCCGCTGTGCGGCCAAAGCCGCCCAGCGTAGTTGACAAACGGTGAGAAGCCTTTCTGCCGGGCCGTGTCACTCAAGAACCACCCAAACGGCTATTGGTGGTTCGCCACCCCCAATCGCAAGCAGAAGATCCTGCCTTCGATCCGGCCAATGCTCGCTGTTTGCTTCGACTGGAATGACTTCACAGATTTGCGGATCCTACGCCCGAGCGGATCCATTCCCGTCATCACCGGACAGGGCTTGCACAAGCCGATTCATTCACCATCTGATCCCAGAAATGCGGCCACCTCGAACGTTTTGTTTATAGGTGGGTATACGCAAGTATTTGTTCCTTTCGTCAATCCGGAGCGACCCTTGACTACGTTTTCTGACGTGGGTGAATTGCCGCCAACTCCGCACTCTGCGGTTTGCGCCTGCTTTAGCACCACGCCTCACTCTCGTAAACACATCCTGACCACAGCGGACCTACCAAGCCCAAAATCAGGCTCTGCTCGGGCATGGCGCAAACTCAATACTTTCACTGCGTGCTGATCAGCTCGATCTTTGGAGCGTCCGGGGAAAGGAGCGCCTTGATATCCCGGAGTGGAGGTTGGCCGAAGAAGCGGCTGTATTCCCGGTTGAATTGGCTTGCGCTCTCGTGGCCAAGTTCGAACGCAACTGTGGCTGCATCCACGTCATCAGTCAGCATGCGTGCGCGTGCCGCCTGCAATCGCAATTGCTTCTGATACTGAAGAGGACTCATCGTCGTCAACGCACGGAAATGATGGTGGAGCGTAGACACGGCCATTCCAGCCACTTCCGCGAGTTCCTCCATTCGAAGCGGCTTCGAGTAATTTGTCTTGATCCACGCAATCGCCTTTGCGGTTCGTTGATTCTGGTCTCCGAGGGTGGCAATCGCTAGCAGGCGCGTCCCTTCAGGTCCCCGCAGAACTCTGCAGACGATCTCGCGTTCAATGAAGCCGCTGAGGAAAGGGATGTCCTCAGGAGTATCCAGAAGGTCCACAAGGCGACAGCAGGCGTTGAGAAACTCCGCGGTGGTCTGACCAGTGCACATGGCGGCGTTCGCCTGGAGTGCGTCGCCGATATGGAACTCCTCCCGGGCGAGAAACTCTCGCACAATCGAAATGTCAATCTTCAAAGCAAAAGCGAGGCACGGAACAGCATCACTTGCTTCCACCACTCGGCTGACCGTCGGCAAGTCGACGGAAGTTAACAGATAGTGGGACCGGTCATAGATATACGTCTTCGACCCGAACTTAACCTCCTTGCGGCCCTGAGCTATGACGATTACGCCCGGCTCGTACGTGGACGGACAAGGGACCGTTGGCGCTGTTCGCTGGTGCAGCGTCAATCGTGGTACTGCTGTCAGTGCGTCCTCTGATGACCCGAGAAATTGAGCAATCTTGAACGCGAGCTCGCGCTGGAGCTCAGTGACTCTGGGTGTCGCACGAAATCGTTCAGATCTGGGAATAGGCACGGCGCGGATGTTTGTTTCTCTCCTTCAAAGATATGCAAGACGGTAACCCTTACACAAGTCAAAGAGCCTGCATCGGCAGGATTAGGCAATATTTAGGCAGGATCGGGATACCGTTCGCGCACTTGTTCGTCATAGCGTGGAAACAGAGACAGCACCTGAGAGGAGAATCGATGCAGAAGCGGAAATTAGGAAAGAACGGTTTAGAGGTATCAGCGATCGGCCTCGGCTGCATGGGGCTGAGCTTTGGCTATGGACCCGCCACGGATAAGAAGGATGCGATCGCGCTGATCCGGGCGGCGGTGGAGCGAGGTGTGACGTTCTTCGACACGGCGCAGGTATACGGTCCGTGGACGAACGAGGACGTCGTCGGAGAAGCGCTGGAACGTTTCCGTGGGCGGGTGGTGATTGCAACGAAGTTCGGGTGGAACATCGACCCGGAAACCGGCGGACACCGAGGCGGCGTGAACAGCCAGCCTGACCTCATACGCCGGTCGACTGAGGGATCACTCAAGCGGCTGCGCGTTGATGCGATCGATCTCTATTACCAGCACCGTGTAGACCCGAACGTTCCGATGGAGGACGTGGCGGGAACGGTGAAGGATCTCATCGCGGAGGGCAAGGTCAAGCACTTCGGCTTGTCAGAAGCAGGCGTTAAGAACATCCGGCGCGCACACGCGGTACAGCCCGTAGCTGCGCTCCAGAGTGAATATTCGCTATGGTGGCGGGAACCCGAAGCGGAGATTTTGCCCACCTTGGAAGAACTCGGGATTGGCTTCGTCCCCTTCAGCCCGCTCGGCAAGGGCTTTCTGACGGGGAAATTCGACGAAAACACAAAGCTCGATCCGACAGACTTCCGCAACACAGTGCCGCGCTTCTCGCCGGAAAACCGGAAGGCGAATATGGCAGTGGTTGATCTCGTGAAGCGCATCGCGGCGGAGAAACAGGCGACGCCGGCGCAGGTAGCACTGGCATGGCTGCTTGCGAAGAAGCCATGGATCGTACCCATTCCCGGCACCACGAAGTTGCACCGGCTTGAGGAAAACCTTGGTGCAGTAAACGTTCAACTTACTGCGGATGACGTGCGCGAGATGGAGGAAGCCTCTGCGCGGATTGAGATCCACGGTGATCGCTATAGCCCGGCGAACATGGCTACCATCGACCGCTGAATGATTCCAGTAATCAGGAGAATGCATTTATGAAAGCCGCAGTAGTGCCCGCGGAGAACAGTCCGTGGCAGATCACAGATGTTCCTCAGCCTCAACCTGGGACTGGTCAGGTACTGGTCAAGATGCACGCAAGCGGAGTGTGTTACACTGACGTACACGAAACGCTCGAGCACATTCCGGGAACATTTCCTCGAATTCTCGGTCACGAGCCGGTCGGCGAGATCGTTGCTGTGGCTCCCGACGTCACTACGCGCAAGATAGGCGACCGCGTCGGCACGGCATGGATTCAATCTACGTGCGGACGGTGCGAATGGTGTCAGCGTGGCCGTAGGATGTTCTGTGCGTCCCAGAAAGCCACGGGTATCGAAGTACAAGGTGGTCACGCCGAATACATGCTAATGAACGCCGACGCTACTTATCTCGTTCGCGAAAACGTTCGTTACGAGCAAGCAGCGCCGATCTTCTGCGCCGGGTACACGGTGTATAGCGGACTGCGTTGGGCTGATCCGAAACCGCATGAGCGTGTGGCGATGCTCGGGATCGGTGGTCTTGGACATCTTGCTGTCCAATACGCCAAAGCTGCCGGTTTCGAGACCATCGCCGTCTCGCATTCCCCGGATTAAGACAAGATGATTCGTGAGCTCGGCGCTGACGAAATTGTTCGCGACGGGAAGAGCCTTGCTGCAGCAGGCGGCGCCGACGTGATCCTCAGCACCTCTAATTCGACCAAGTCCATGATCGACAGCATGGCGGGCCTGCGTCCGACGGGCGGTTTGTCGTGATGGGTGCCGATGTGGAGCCGCTTTCCATTCCTCTGATGGACTTTCTTGTGAAGCGCATTCGAATTGTTGGTAGCTCGCAAAACGGCCCCGAGTATCTCTACGAAGCCCTTGATTATGTCGCCTAAGGGAAAGCAAAGCCCATAATCGAAACTTACCCTTTGGCCGAAGCGCCGAAGGCGTACGAGCGTGTTCCGGCAGGCCAGGCGCGATTCCGTGCTGTCCTCACAATGTAAATGCCATGCCACTAACCGCAGAGGTTTGACTTGATGAAAGTTTTAGCTACGGGCGCAACGGGTCGGGTCGGAGCGACAGTCGTTCAGGAGTTGCTCAAGCGCGGTATCGCAGTTCGTGTTCTCGTTCACGAGAGCAGTTCTCGAGCGGATCTTCCGGCTTCTGTTGAGATTGCAAGCGGCGATTTGCTCGATCCCCTCTCCGTGGAGGCAGCACTCAAAGTAGTCGACAAGCTCTTTCTGATGAATGCGGTCGCGGCGGATGAGTTAACACAGGCTCTGATCGCCGTCTTGAAAGCAAAGAAGCTCGGCATCAAACACGTCGTGTACCTGTCCGCACTTTGCGTAGACAGGTTTCGTGAGGTTCCCCATCTGGCTTCGAAGCGTGCCGTGGAGGACGCCTTGCGAGAGTCCGGACTCGGGTACACGATCCTTCGCCCGGGCTACTTCTCACAAAACGACTTGACGCTCAAGGAAGCTCTCGTTAAAGGTATTTACGCGTCGCCGATCGGCAATACCGGCATCTCCGCCGTTGACGTGCGCGACATCGGGGAGGCCGCCGCAATCGCGCTGGCTGATGACCTGCACATGGGCCAGACCTACGGGCTGCTCACTTCTGAGCGTCTAACCGGAACGTCCGTAGCCAATCTGTGGGCCACCGCGCTCGGCAGGACCGTTCAGTACGCGGGCGAGAATCTGGACGCATGGGAGAAGAACCTTCGCAACTTCGCGCCTGCCTGGAGAGCCTTCGCTGCTCGCCTGATGTTTGAGCTTTTTCCGGAGCGCAGTTTCATCGGCAGCCACGCTGACTACGTGCGTTTCTGCGGACTGCTGGGCCATGAGCCCCGCACCTACGAAGAATTTGTGCGTGAGGCAGCAGCCGCGTGGCGTCAAAACACAACTCAGAGGAAGATGTAGTGAACTAAGAGCTGCGGGGAAAGGTCGCCCTGGTCACCGGGGCAGCGTCCGGTATCGGGTTAGCGACAGCGAGAGCCTTCGCCGAAGCGGGTTGCGCAGTGGCATTGCTTGACGTTGACGAAAAAGCGATGGGCTCCGCTGCCGAACAGCTGCGCTCGGGCGGGAGCAAGGCGATCGCGGTCCGCTGTGACGTGTCTGAAGAGAACGCCGTCGCTGCAGCAGTGCATGAGACCATCTTCACCTTTGGTCAACTGGACTTTGCCTTCAATAACGCCGGGATTCATGTGCCCGTCGCTGAAACTGCTGAGGCCTCTAGCGAGGATTTCGACCGCTTAATTGCGATCAATCTCCGAGGCGTGTGGCTTTGCATGAAACACGAGTTGCGCCACATGCGTGAGCGAGGAAGCGGCGTTATCGTCAATTGCTCGTCGACCAATGGATTGATCGGCAACCCCGGCCTGGGGGCATATACCGCTTCAAAACATGGAGTGATCGGACTGACAAAAAGCGCTGCTCTTGAGTACGCGGCACGGGGCATTCGCGTCAATGCGATATGTCCAGGAGTTATAGACACTCCCATGGTCGCAAACGCCGTTGCGAACGAATCCGAAGCAATGAAAACCGTGTTGAGGGACATCCCCCTGGGTCGGATGGGCAAATCGGAAGAGATTGCTTCGGCCGTCCTCTGGTTGTGCAGCCCCGGAGCGGGATTCATGGTGGGACAAATCGTCGTTCCCGATGGCGGATACACAACGCGATGAGCAGATCACCACACACTGACATGAAGACAGATCCAGGAGTGGAACCCGCAATGAGCAGGCCTGCTTCTTGGACTCAGTCGCTTATAGGCAAAGGAAAATTGGGGCCGTACCAGATGGATCACCAGTGACGGCTAAGCGGCGATCTGACGAAGCGAGTGGCCCTGGCCTCGATTGCGTGATCCTTCCGGACTATACGTTCGGAATCCGACTTTCCGGTACTACCAGCTCGTTCACAGGGACCTGACCATCTGCGTCCCTCTAACGCATCACGAAGCCGCCATCGACCGAGATCGACTGACCGGTGATGTAGCTTGCCGCTTCACTGCACAGGAACAGAACGGTGTTCGCAATCTCTTCGGGACGGCCTTCGCGCTGCATGGGAACGAACATCTCGCGCATTATTCTCAATGCCTCTCCTTGGCCGCCAGCCTCCATCTTGTCGACCATCGGAGTACGGATGAGACCGGGGCAAACAGCGTTCACACGAATGCAGCGAGTTGCATACTCGAGAGCTGCACTCTTCGTCAAACCGATCACGCCATGCTTCGCCGCGTGATACGTCCCACGCTGATTACCCCCGATGAGACCTCCCATAGAGGAACAGTTGACGATGGCGCCACCCCCTTGTTCGCGCATCACCTGCAACTCGAACTTCATGCAGCTCCAAACGCCGCGCAGATTGACGGCCATGACGCGGTCGTAGTCATCGCGAGGTGAATCGGCGGTCTCGGCAAGGACGTTCTGAATGCCCGAGTTGTTGAACGCCATGTCCAGGCGGCCGAACTTCGCAAGCGTCTGCTTGACCGTTGCTTCCACTTCATCGTCCTTCGAGACGTCGCAGCGGATCGCGAGAGCTTTGAAGCCTTTGTCAGCCAGCTCCTTCGCCGCCGCCTGAACTTCCTTCTCATTCACATCCGCCAAAGCCACGGAGGCTCCCGATTCTGCAAAAGCCTTTGCTGTTGCAAACCCGAGTCCTGATGCTGCACCAGTGACAAGCGCTACCTCGCCTTCAAATGAAATGTTCATCTTCTTCCTCTCGTGTCCGATTTTTCTGGTTCCGGCACCGTTCGCCGTCTTCGAGGACATCTTCAACACTAGTGAAAGAGGGGATACTTTGCTTTACCCAATTCTGCCGATTGTTTGCCTGATTCTGTTTGGGTGAGAGACTTCCGGCAAAAAAGGCTACGCTAAAAACGGGAGTTGGGGATGCCTGCTAAGACGAAGAACGTGGTCACTGTTGAACCAGGCGTACTTGAGGCGCGGCGCGAACTTGCCCGCCGTATCGCATCGATCACGGGGGGTGCAGGGGAGCATGTAACGGCTGTTCCCGGACTAATTCTTTACCACCGGGACGAGCCGACCCCGTGCTATCGAGCGTCCTATGAGCCAAGTCTCAGCATCTTCGTGCAAGGACGGAAGCATGTCATTCTCGGAGAAACTGAGTACGTCTGCGGCTCGGGGTCATTTCTCCTGTCCTCGATCGACGTACCTGCGAAGAGTCAAATCGTAGAAGCTTCGCAGAAGACGCCGCTGCTGGTCATGTTTCTGCGTTTTGATATGCCAATGGTTCGAGAGATGCTTTCTCAAGAAGACCTGCCCGAGGCCAAAGCCAACCCTCATCGACAAGGTCTGGCCATAGGCGACGCCACACTCGGACTGCTCAGCGCCTGCATTCGGCTGCTCGATCTACTGAATACTCCCGAAGACATTCCTTTCCTTAGCCCGCTGATCCAGCGCGAAATCATCTACCGTCTGCTCAAGACTCCGCAGGCTGGCCGCCTGAAAGCTATTGCGACCAGCGGAGACCTTGTGCAGCGAACTGCAAGAGCCATCTCATGGCTGCGTGCCAATTTCACGAAACCTCTTCATGTCGAAGAACTTGCTAATACAGCGCGAATGGGTGTTTCCACGCTCCATCACCAATTCCGCGCATTGACGTCCATGAGTCCGTTGCAATACCAGAAGATGCTCAGGCTTCAGACTGCGCGAGAGCGGATGTTGATGGACGGCTTGGATGCGACGACGGCGGCCTACGAGGTTGGATACGAAAGCATCAGCCAGTTCAGCCGTGAGTACAGCCGTTGCTTCGGCCTTCCGCCGATTCGGGACATTCAGGCCCTGAAATCGGAGGGCGTGACAGGCAATGCAAGTCTCGGGTGATTGGGTTCGCGCAATCGCGGCGTTAGCGCAAATGTGGTCGCTCCCGAATGGCGCTTACATGCGGCGCTGATTACGCGCAACCGGAATCTGAGCGCACATCGGCCGCATAGATCGCCAAATACGGCGTAGCGTTTAGTTTGCTAAGACACTCGTTTAGCAGAACAGATCAGCACAAAATTCTTATCCGCTGAGCGGCCAAGCCGCCCAGCGTAGTTGACAAACGGTGAGAAGCCTTTCTGCCGGGCAGTGTCACTCAAAACCACCCAAACGGCTATTGGTGGTTCGCCACCCCCAATCGCAAGCAGAAGATCCTGCCTTCGATCCGGCCAATGCTCGCTGTTTGCTTCGACTGGAATGACTTCACAGATTTGCGGATCCTACGCCCGAGCGGATCCATTCCCGTCATCACCGGACAGGGCTTGCACAAGCCGATTCATTCACCATCTGATCCCAGACATGCGGCCACCTCGAACGTTTTGTTTATAGGTGGGTATACGCAAGTATTTGTTCCTTTCGTCAATCCGGCGCTGACCCTTGACTACGTTTTCTGACGTGGGTGGATTGCCGCCAACTCCGCACTCTGCGGTTTGCGCCCGCTTTAGCAGTGCCCGCAGGCAATCTGGTACTGGTAGGAACACGACCTAAGCGACGCAACCCGACCGAAGCCGCCGGCATCATACTAGTGTGTTATTCCTGCGGCCGCGCTTGGCATTGTGGGTCCTCGTCATGAGTACTGCTTTCCACTCTAGAGCTGCTCAACCGCCACGCGCTGAGCTGATTCGAGATATCCAATACGCAACTGTTGGCGGGGTGAGCCTGTGCATGGACGCATCGTTACCGATGGGCCAGACCAATTCGCCGGCGGCGATCATCGTGCACGGCGGCGGATGGGTCGGAGGCGATAAGCGTACGACCGTGGCCCCTCTGTTTGAACCTCTGAGCAATGCCGGGTTTGCCTGGTTCTCCATTAGCTACCGGCTTGCGACGAATGTCACTCAATTCGGCGTGGCGATAGAAGACGTGCAGAGTGCAATCCGCTTCATCAAATCTCACGCCGCGGAGTATCGGATCGATCCATCGAGACTGGCCCTAATTGGAGAGTCGGCCGGAGGCCAGCTGGCTTCGATGGCAGTACTTCGCGGCGGCCCTGATCTTGCGGTGAAAGCGGTCGTCGCACTCTATACGCCTAGTGACCTGGTCAGTCTCGCGAAAACATCCGGTTACCTGCCCAGTTCGATTCGGGATCAGGTGCGCGGAACACCGTGGGAAGGCCTGATACTCGCGGGTTTGGCTCAACTCTCGCCCATCAACAACGTACGCCGGAATATGCCGCCCTTCCTCTTCATCCACGGCACCTCCGACACACTCGTTCCCTACAGTCAGTCCGTTGAAATGTGTCAGCGCATGCGAAGCAATGGCGGAAGCTGCGAAGTTTACCCGGTTCAGGGCGGAGGCCACGGGATCCGCTGGTGGGAGTCGTATCCCAAACTGGCTGCGGACTACAAGGTCAAGATGATCAGTTGGCTAGAGGTGCAGCTCGGGGTTCCCGTAGCGCAGCGAGCTTAGCCGAAGCGCCTCCTTGCGGACTGCAAGTCTGCCGTCGCTTCATCCATCCACTGCACCGCGATTTCAGACAAAAGGACTATAATTCGCGGGTGGCTCCCGCTGGGAATCGTTCCGCAACCTGGTCACGCGGAAGACATTCGTCTCGTCGTTAACGCCAACCTTCGCGGACCCACAGGAGAAATGAAATGAATACACAAGCGACAACCCGCGAACGCTCTCTAACGCCAACCGCCGAGCAGCGGTTGCAAGAACTTGACATCGAGCTGCCGGCGCCACCTCACGCGTTCGGCACCTACGTCGAAGCAGTGCAGACGGGCAATCTGCTTTTTCTGAGTGGCATGCTTCCCACCGAAGGCGATGGAGCAAAATTTGTCGGACGTGTCGGCGCAGACCTCGATGTCGAAGCCGGGCGCAAGGCAGCTCACCTCGCGGCGCTCAACGGCCTTGCGGTCGCCAGACAGCATCTGGGATCGCTTGATAGAGTCACGCGGATCGTCCGGCTGGGCGTGTCGGTCGCAACTTCGGGAGACGTGCGCGAACAGCCGAAAATCGCAGATGCCGCTTCGGAGTTGCTCCAAGACATCTTTGGAAAAGAGAAGAATCCTTGCCGCTTGGTGTATGGCGTCTCAAGCCTTCCGCTCGGCGCCGCAGTCGAGCTGGAAGTTATTTTCGAGGTGGCGGATAAGGCGAACCCGTGATCCATCGGGTGCCCGTTCAATCTGAAACAAAGAAGGATTCGATGAATTACCCCACCTTTTACCGCACAACACGGATAGACGGTCTTTCCATCTTCTACAGAGAGGCCGGCCCGAAAGACGCGCCGTCTCTTCTGCTGCTGCACGGGTTGCCCTCTTCGTCACGAATGTTCGAGCCTCTCTTCGCCCGGTTTTCGGACCAGTACCACCTTGTCGCGCCCGACTACCCGGGCTTCGGACATAGCGACTGGCCGGACCCAAAGAACTTCGCCTACACATTCGATCACTACGCCGGGATCATGAACGCCTTCACCGAAGGAATCGGGCTCTCGCATTACACCTTGTACATGCAGGATTACGGTGGCCCAGTCGGCTTTCGAATGGCTTTGGCCCATCCGGATCGCATCGAGGCTCTCATCGTGCAGGACGCTGTGGCGCATAACGAAGGCTTGGGGGCAAATTGGACAACGCGCCGGGCCTTCTGGGCCGATCGGACTGCGAACGAAAGCGCGCTTCGCACAAATCTGCTTTCGCTGGCGACGACCCGTACACGCCATGTGGGAAGCGATCCCAACGTGGAACGCTATGATCCGGATCTCTGGACGGATGAATTTGCCTTTCTCAATCAGCCCGGCCAGGCGGACATTCAAAGTGACCTATTTTACGACTACCGCACGAATGTGGACGCCTACCCGAAATGGCAATCGTGGATGCGCGAGCACCAGCCGCGTCTGCTCGTGATCTGGGGCAAGTATGACTTGTCATTCGAGCTCTCCGAGCCGGAAGCCTATCGCCGCGAGGTGCCGGATGCTCAAGTTCATGTTTTGGAAGCTGGTCATTTCGCGTTGGATACGAAGGCCGATGAGATAGCCGAGTTGGTCCGAGCCTTCCTCCGTTCTTCTTCGCAAACGGTTGTTGCAGGGCACGCCGGCGGATGAATTAGATCCGGAGATCCCATTCGAGATCAAGGCCCTGAGTGTCACACAGACAGAAAAGGCAGCTCGCTTCCGCGCCCTGCATGACGGCCCCGGCGCTTTCCTAATCTACCGAGCGGCAATGACGGGCTTCCTCGGCGCAGTATCTACGAAGTGAAAAACAAGGGTCGATTCATTTCCTCGATCGATGCGTTGCCACGGCGGACCTGATAACGATGATGCAAATCTGAGCGCATGCCGTTCAGATGAGCACTATACCCGTTGTTTCCATGCGCAATCAGGCGATTGACCGGACCACGCCTCCGTCTGCTCTAATGGCCGCCCCGTTGAGGGCTGAGCTATGTGGACTGGCGACAAACGCAACCACGGAGGCGATCTCTTCCGGCCTCTCGAATCGCTTGATGATGGAGCTGGGCCGCGCATGTTCGAAGAAATCTCGTTCCACCTCCTCTCGACTCTTCTTCTGACCCTCAGCTAATCTGCCAACAAACTCGACAACTCCCTCGGAAGCTGTTGGTCCTGGTAAAACAGAATTCACCGTCACGTTCGTACCGGTGGTTGTCTCTGCCAGCCCGCGTGCAATCGCAAGCTGGGCGGTCTTCGTCATGCCGTAATGAATCATTTCCACCGGTATCTGGAGCCCCGATTCACTCGAAATGAACACTATGCGTCCCCAATTCTTTTCTTTCATGCGGGGCAAGTAATGTCGGCTTAGACGAACACCGCTGAGCACGTTCACTTCGAATAACCGCTGCCAATCCCCATCGGGTATCTCTTCAAACCGTTTCGGCTCGAAGATTCCAACATTGTTTATCAGAATGTCCACATGAGGCCAGCGTTGGATTACAGCCTCCACTCCTTGCGCTGTGCCAAGATCGGCGACCAATCCTTCACAACGGCCACTCCGGGTTGCTCTTTGAAGCCTTGTTACAGCCTCGTCTACTCGCTCTTGTTTGCGGCCGGTGACGATCACGTCAGCGCCTTCACGCGCGAGAGCCTCGCTAATCGCGAAGCCAATACCGGCGGTTGAGCCGGTGATCAACGCAAGTTTACCCGTGAGTTCTAGATCCATTTCTGACTAGATGCAGACAGGACGCAACTGGTCTCACTCAAGCCCGCGCCGCCCCGCTCTGCGCTCCAGTGCTCTGGAATTCCTCGATCTCTCGGATCTCATCCGCGCTCAGCCGGAACTCTAAGGCACCCTTCACTCCCTCAACCTGGCTCGCATTTCGCAAACCCACGATGGCGCCGGTTACTGCGGGATTTGCTAGCGTCCACGCCAGCGCTACTTCGCCGGCCGTTCGCCCGTGGGCTGTGGCAATCCGCTTCAGCACTTCCACCAGTCGTAAATTCTCGCTCAACTTCGGTTCTTGAAAATCTTTGTCTCGGCTCCGCCAATCATCCGCCGGCAGGCTCACTGCGCGCTCTCGTGTCATCTTGCCCGTCAGCAGACCTGCCCGCATCGGTGAATAAACAATCACACCGATATGGTTGGCTCGCGCAAACGGCAGAATCTCTTGTTCTATTTTTCGCACCAGCAAGGAATAGGGCGGCTGCAAAGAAGTAATCGGCGCGATCTTCTGCGCTCGCTTCATCTGCGCGACGTTGAAGTTCGACACCCCGATCCACCGCACCTTTCCTTCTTCTTTGAGCCGCGCCATCTCTGTCCAGGCTTCTTCCACATCCGCATCCGGTTCAGGCCAGTGGACCTGATAGAGATCGATTGCATCCACGCCCAGGCGGCGTAAACTGTTCTCGCACTCTTCGCGCACGGATGCCGCTTTTAGCGACGGATAGATTTCTCCCTTGTCATTCCAGCGGCGCTCGCATTTCGTGAATACATAGGGCTTCTTCTGAACCTCTCCAATGGCTTTCCCGACAATCTCTTCGGAATGCCCAAGCCCATAAACGGCCGCCGTGTCCACCCAGTTCATGCCGGAGTCGAGCGCGGCGCGAATGGCGCCGATCGAGTCCGTGTCGTCTTGTTCTCCCCAGCTGAATTTCCAGCCGGCTCCACCCATTGCCCAGGCGCCCACGCCCAAGGAGCTAATGTTCAGATCGCTATTTCCGAGATTCTTGTAAGCTACATTCGCCATTTGCCCTGATTGTCGCAAAGGGCCTGCTCGCGCACGTCTATCTCTTTCCCAATGGAACCAGCATTGGCCTTTCGCGGCCATGCGATCGCAGCGCGTAATCGAATTTCCCGGAGCCGCAATCCGGATACGGCTCGCCACGGTATAAGGCCAACCCGTAAACCCAATGCCGGTCAAGCGAGTCGCTGCAAATCGTCCCCGGTACATTCTCGATCTGCCGCCAGACACCGCGAGCCGACACGGTTCGATCCAACACCGGATAGCAAGCAATCTTCAGAAAAAATCCCACGGCAATCAGGCAGAGCACAAGCAAAGTACCTGCCCGCGCCCGTATTGCCAACAGGCTGGCCGCGAGCGGAGCAGCCATATAGAACACTTCTGTCGGTCCGATGTGAGAATTCCCTGCGGCTGCGATTCGTCCGAGCCGCAAGGTTTGCGGCAGAACACCGGCTAATAGAGGAAGCAGACCGATCAGCACTGCACAGGCAACCAGCCATCCACGCGATGATCCCGTCCAACGCCTCTGGGCGACGGAACAGCCCAATAAAGTAAAGACCGCCGGTAGCAGTGGTAGCAGATACCCGGGCAGCTTGTTTAAGGAGATGCTGAACAGAACAAAGCCAAACGCGACGCAACTGGCCAAAAATCGGTGCCGCTTGTCCCAGCCTTGGTGTTCCAAAAACGGCAGCGCTAGCAGCGGCGTCCAAGGATAAATCGCCCCCAGGAGCACCGGAAAGTAATACCACCAGGGCTGAACGTGGTGCAGCGACGGAGAATAGAGGCGCTCAAACTGCTGCTTCCAGAAGAACACCTCTAGAAACGCATGCCCGTTACGAGCGTACATAATCGCGTACCAGGGCAGAGCGACAGCCGCCCCGGTGCAGAGCGCTACAGCCCAACTTCGCCACCAGCTGCCGCAGGTACCAGAGCACCGGTATCGCGAGTGCCACGGGAACCAGTGCTTTGGCCAGCGTCGCCAGTCCTATAGAAATGCCGATCAGCGCGAATCTTCCCGCTCGAAGGCCATTAGCAGCGCGATTCTCATTCACCAGAGGGAGGGCCAGGAGAATCGCAAGCGAGTAGAAAACCGCGAGCGGCAGATCGGTAAGCGCGAGACTGCTGTAGGCAATCCAGCCCGCTGACGTTGCCAGCAAAACCGAGGCCGCGGCAGCAGGCGTCACACCGAACTCGCGGCGCAGACACCAGAACATGACGGACAGAAAAGCCAGGCTCAGCAGTGCGACTGGAAGACGTCCGGAGAGCTCCGGCCCGAGGTGAACAAAAGTACCGGCGCTCGTCATCCAGTAAAGCAGCGGCGGTTTTTCGAACCAGAAGCTGCCCCAAAGCTTGGGCGTGATGAACTCGTGCGTTGTCGCCATCGCACGGCCTATGGCCAGATAGCGCGGCTCGTCCGGATCGAGTACGCCAACCGATCCAAGGCCGTACAGATACAAGCCCGTGATCGCCAGAACGAGGGTGAACGACGGTAAATACCGCCTGAGGTGGGACAATCCTCAGTATAGAAATCGAAACTGCCCATTTCGGACCCTGTGTACACTTGAGACAAAACATGCAGCGTTTCTGGGCGCTCGTCCTTGCGCTCGCGCTCATCGGAGCGGTCTCCGGCGCGACCGCTGTTCCGTTGGATAAGAAAAAAGTGGAGAACTACCTTCGCTACGCCGAGGGTTTCTCGCCCTCCGTGAAATTCGTTATCGAAGATCCGGCGCCCACTCCCATCCCGGGTTATTACCGTTTAGTGGTCCATCTGAGCATGGGTGATAGCAAACAGGACAAGATCTACTACCTGAGTTCGGACGGCAGGCTTCTGGTCACCGGCCCCGTTTGGGACTTGAACCGGAATCCTTTCTTGGAAACCCTGCAGCAGATCCCTTCAAGTGGCCCATCTTTCGGACCGGAGAACGCGAAAATCAAAATCGTCGTCTTCAGCGATTTCCAATGCCCGTACTGCCGCGAGTTCGCCCGGACTCTTCGCGACAATATCCCTCAGAAATATCCTAGGGATGTGAGAGTAATTTTTGAGGATTTCCCCATCGATTCCCTTCATCCCTGGGCCAGAGCCGCCGCCGAAGGCTCTCATTGTCTTGCAGATAGCAAGCCCGAGCTCTTCTGGGCTTATCACGACTGGATTTTCCAGCATCAGGGCGAAATTAACACAGGCGATCTACGTGAGAAGGTAATGGGCTTCGCAAAGGAACACAACCTCGACACCTCGAAGCTCGCTACCTGTCTCGACACCCACGCGACAAAGGCAGAAGTGGAAGCCAGCATACAGAAGGGTCGCGAGCTTGGTATCGAGAAAACCCCGACTTTTTACCTGAATGGTCGCCAAATTCCGGGCGCTGTTGCTTGGCCAGCTTTAAATACTTTGATCCAGATGGAGCTTAATCGGCCTGTTCTCGCCACCGATTGATCGTTAATACCCAAGGTACGGCCTTTTTTATAGACAGTAAAAACCCGCTCCAAAGTGTCGATAAGCTAAATGGGCATGTAGAGCCCTAATTCATTGAACAGGTTTAAACTCGAAGTGCAAGCGTTAGCCGATCCACCCCTTATGAAGAACCCTGCTGTCAAGGCTCTCCAGCTTCCGCCCTTGATCCTGCACCCATTCTCGCGCTCGGAGGAGAACTCGTTGATCGCCGAGAGTTCGCGCGCCAGTCTCGCGTTGCAAGGCTTGGCTCCGAACGACCAAAGACCGCTTCAGGAACTGGACCAACAGTTGCTGCGCGGCCGTTTCGCCGAATTCCGCATGCTGTTTTACATAGGGAAAGATATCTCGAGATGGGCGGACCAATGCGCGGAAACCGCTCAGGCGTCGGGCTGGACGCTGAACCGGCGAATCAGACCGGAAACCTTCGCCGTCCTGTTGATTGAGCGTGTTCCCGAGCATGTTCGGGCCAAACTCGAAAGCTGGGGAGTTTTCGATTTTTCCGCTCTATTCAGACGATCATTCGGACTGCACGCGGTCTTTCAAGAGCTTCCGGACTGTAATACTTTGTCCATCGAATTCTTGCGCCGATATCACCGCTATCTGGATCAGTGGTATGAGCAGCGCTTGAGAGATTCGCCTTTTCACCGTCCGGAGTTGAATGAGTTTACCTTCGAACTTTTTGCATCGGGCGAGTACAGTTCGATGCTCGAAAAGAGTTGGGCGGGAGATGAGACCAGCCCCCCGCAGTAATACAAGAAGATATGCTTAAAGCATGAATCTGCCGAGATTCGTTCTAGCCCAACAGACGTTTCCGAATCGCGCTATTGTTGATATCCCAAGTCACATACGTGCGGAGCTGTCTCAGTCTGACTTAGCTTCGCGCGTTCCGCGGGGCGCTCGCATCGCGATAGGTGTTGGGAGCCGTGGAATCTCGAATATCGCGACGACCGTCAAGTCGGTCGTCAATTTTTGGAAGGAACGGGGCGCAGAGCCGTTCATCTTCCCGGCAATGGGAAGTCACGGCGCTGCCACCGCCGAAGGCCAAGCCGATGTGTTGGCGCACTACGGTATTCATGAAGCCACCATGGGTGCGCCGGTGATCAGTTCGCTCGAGGTCGTCTCACTTGGCGAAACACCGGAAGGCATAGAAACTTACATAGATAAGAATGCCTTTGAGTCGGATGGGGTGTTTCTCGTCGGCCGCGTCAAGTGGCACACCGACTTTTCAGGAACAATTGAGAGCGGCTTATTCAAGATGATGGCTATCGGGCTCGGGAAATTCGCCGGCGCTCGCGCCTATCACACCTACGCTTACCGCATGGGCTTGGACCGGATGATTAGCAGTGTGGGAGAGAAAGTCTTCAACTCCGGTAAAATTCTGGGCGGCCTCGCCATCCAGGAAGGAGCGCACCACGAAACCGCGGGATTGGTCGTCGTCAGCTCCGGCGCCGGATGTGACGCGATGCGCGCGAAAGAAGAAGAACTTCTGCGGCAGGTAAAATCCTGGAAAGCGAACCTGCCAGCGCAGGAAATCGACGTTTTGATCGTAGACGAAATGGGCAAGAACATCAGCGGTGCCGGCATGGATACGAAAGTGATCAATCGTAGCGTTACGGGAGCTTGCAATACGTTTCCTGACGTGCCGATTGTACATCGAATCTATGTGCGCGCACTCACGGACAGCACCTACGGCAGCGCAGTAGGTGTCGGCCTCGCCGACGTCATTCATGACCGGTTACTGAAAGAGGTGGATTGGAAGCCTACATACATCAATTCGCTGACCGCTTCGACGCCGAGCGCCATTCGGACGCCTATTCATTTCCCCTCCGACCGCGAAGCTTTGGAAGCCATCGCGCCCACCGTCGGGAAGAAGAATCTGTCCGAAGTGACATATTGCCGGATCCACAACACTCTCGAACTCGTGAATGTAGCCGTCAGCGAGAACCTGATTCCATCACTCGCTTCTAACGTACAGGTCGTATCGGAGCCGTTCGACGCGTCCTACGGGCCCTCCGGTGATTTGAACGAGTTCGTGCCCGCCCCGCATTCGCTTGCTCACGCTTGATTGGAAGCGAACAAAAGTAGAACGCTCAGGCTCCCTTTGTCATCTAACAAGTGACAAGCTGTGGATATTTGTTCAAAGCTGAACATCTTAGCGGACGCCGCCAAATACGACGCCTCGTGCGCCAGCAGCGGATCACGCCGCGCCCGGGTAGCAGGTGGGCTTGGGAATACCGATGGGGTTGGAATTTGTCACAGCTTCACACCAGATGGCCGATGCGTTTCCCTGTTGAAGCTGCTGTTGACGAACTACTGCGTTTACGACTGCAGCTATTGTGTGAACCGAATCTCCAGCGACACACCGCGGGCCCGGTTCACTCCCGAAGAAGTTGTTTTTTTGACTATTGAGTTTTACAAACGCAATTACATCGAGGGCCTTTTCCTTAGCTCTGGCATAATTCAAAGTCCCGATTACACAATGGAACAGTTGGTGCGCGTGGCCAAACTGCTTCGCACCGAGCAGCTTTTTGGGGGATATATTCACCTCAAGGCCGTGCCGGGCGCGTCGAAAGAACTGCTGCTCGAAGCCGGGATTTGGGCCGATCGGCTCAGCGCCAATATCGAGCTGGCCCGCGATACCGATTTAACGCAGTTGGCGCCGGCCAAAACCCACCGGGAAATCGAGGCGGCAATGCAGCAGATCGCCGGTGGAATCCTCGACGCGAAAGAGCCGACGCTACAGAACAAGCGGACCCGACAGTTTGCTCCTGCCGGGCAGAGCACACAATTTGTAGTCGGAGCAACGGCAGCATCAGATGCAGAGACACTGGAGAAATCGTCGACGCTATACAAGAACTACGGTCTGCGCCGGGCTTACTATTCAGCGTTCAGTCCCATTCCGCACGCCGACCCTAGCCTCCCTCTGAGAAAGATCCCGCTGGTTAGGGAGCACAGGTTGTATCAGGCAGACTGGCTGCTTCGATTTTACGGCTTTTCCGCAAATGAACTTACGACAGAGAAACACCGGAATCTTCCGTTAGACAAGGATCCGAAGTTGGCGTGGGCCCTCCGAAATCGTGAGTTCTATCCGGTCGATGTCAATAAGGCGGGCAGGTCGGCGCTGTTGAGAGTGCCCGGCCTGGGCGCCCGGAATGTATCGCGCATCCTGAAAGTCAGGCGGTACCGCGCCCTGAAGCTGGCCGATCTGGCCAAACTGAAGGTTCCGCTGAAGAGGACACAATACTTTGTTGTGACAGCAGACCACAATCCGGCTGCGGTTCAGATTGATCGTGAGCATTTACCAAAGAGATTCGAAGCGCCCACTCAGCTTGGGCTATTTGAAGCCGCGATTACGGCTAGAACGGGTGAATTGTGATTGCAGTGTCGGCAACGGATTTTGAGAGTTGGCGAACTGTTTCTCGTAGGCTCTTAGGAGCAAACATTCCGCCCGGCGATATCCAATGGAGTAGTTCAACCACGTCACTTTTTCAAGCGCCGATCGGACCTGCCGTGAATTCTCGGGTCACGGTCCCAAAAGAGTTCGTGGAGCTGGCCAAAATTGTGGCGCTCCATTCGGATGAGCAGCGCTGGCCGCTCCTATACCGGGTGCTGCATCGAATTACCCATAACGAGCATGACCTTCTGAAAATCGATGTAGACGACGACGTTCGGCGCCTGCGACTGATGGAGAAAGCCGTTCGGCGAGATATGCACAAGATGACAGCTTTTGTGCGATTTCGTCTGCTAGGCGGCTCAGACCCCGAGCAGTTTGTAGCGTGGTACCGGCCGGATCACAACATCATCGAAGCCATGGCGCCGTGGTTCGCGGCTCGGTTCGGGAGTATGAGATGGTCGATCTTCACTCCGGACCGCAGCGCTCACTGGGATCTGGAAGAGCTATCGTTCGGTCCAGGGATTCCCCGCTCCGAAACACCACAAGAGGATGCTCTGGAAGATCTTTGGAAGCAGTATTATGGATCGATTTTCAATCCAGCCCGCGTCAAAGTGAAGGCAATGAAATCGGAGATGCCGGTTCGTTTTTGGGCAACACTACCGGAAACGCAAATCATCTCGAATTTGTTAGCGACGGCAGATGATCGAGTAACAAAAATGGCAGCGAATCAAAAAACTTCAGCACTTCCCTGGGTGCCGGCTTCGCACGAGCTCGGGCAGCTCAGGAGCGCAGCTCCGAAATGCAAGGGCTGCGATCTTTATCGACACGCTACCCAAGTCGTTTTCGGGGAAGGGCCGCCCGATTCGAAGGTAGTTATGGTCGGTGAGCAGCCGGGCGATGAGGAGGATGTCAAGGGGCACCCGTTTGTCGGTCCCGCAGGCAGGCTTCTCAACAAGGCCATGCACGAGGCTGAGCTGGATCGCGAAAAGATCTACGTCACAAACGCCGTCAAGCACTTCAAGTTCAAAATCGAGCGAGGTAAGCGCCGAATTCACGCCAAGCCGAGTGGGATAGAGATTTCTGCGTGCAAGCCGTGGCTGGAAGCAGAGCTCGATGCCATTGAGCCGGATCTCGTAGTTTGCCTCGGAGCAACCGCCGCACAGGCTTTGATGGGCCGTGATTTTCGTATCACGTCCGAGCGGGGCAAGTTCTTCCCATGCCATCGAGCTAAGGAGTTGGTGGCGACCGTCCACCCCTCGGCGATTTTGCGCGCGGTACCGGACCAGCACGAGGAACAATACAATTTGTTTGTTCGAGATCTTCGAGTTATCGCAGAACGAGTAAGAGAACTCGAAAAGGTCGCTAGTTAAGCCCCGCTTTCCAACGTTCGATCAACACCAATTGTTTTTGCACCTGCTCTCGTTCCGGCGAGTCCGGCTCCAGTCTCAGGTAAGTCTCGAGGTCAGCCTTCGCCGCGCGATGATTGAGCTGGCGAAGATGAACCAAGCCGCGGTGGCGGTATTCTTCGGCGTATTCCGGCATCGCCTGGATGAGGAGATCCAAGACTTGTCGGGCTTTGTCGAAGGCCTCCCCACGCAGGTAGATCGCTTTCAGATTACTTAAGATACGGACCAGGATCTGGCGTTTCGAAACGTGCGCTAAGACGGCGGGATTGGATCGCAAATCGACACCAGCGGTTTGTTTGGCCAAAGCGCTGCAATCGCCAAACGAAAGAATGCGGCCGCGGTTGAATGGATCGATCCAGTAGCGGACTTCGCGATCCTCGTACGAGACGATAAAGTGGCCAGGCAAGCCCACACCGTAGACCGGTCTTGTCAGCCGGCGAGCCACCTCCATATAAACAACGGATAGAGAAATCGGAATGCCAAGCCGCCGCATAAGAACAGAATTGAGGCAACAGTTTCGCGGGTCATAGTAATCCTCTTCATTGCCGCGAAACTGGAGCACATCAAACAGCAGCTCATTCGACGCGTTTATGAAATCCAGACCGCTGGCATTCGGCGTCAGCTGCGACTGAATCTGCTCAGCGAGATTGTCGAGTCGGAAAGCCGATGCCTCGAGATCCAGTCCGGGGAATTCAATGCTGGCGATTTCAAGTGCGGCAATGTCAAGCGGTACGGTCGAGCGATCGTCCCTCAACGCATCGAGCAGGCGTTGCACGCGGATTAGCTTATCACCGTCTAGTTGTCGATCTAACAGATGGGGCGGCGGGACGGTTCTGAACCCGAGGCCGAATCAGAGCAAGTGGAAATCGATCTCCACGGTGATGCGAACTTTCACCGGCTTGTCGCCCTTTGTGCCTGGGTGGAAAGTCCATTGTCTTAGAGCTTCGAGGGCAGTGCGATCTTCTTCGGAACTCAAACCGCTCGATACCTTGCACTCGGTTGGCTTTCCCTCCCGGGTCACAACCGTGGAAATTTTAACAGTTCCCTCGACGAACGCCTCTTTCGACGAAGGAGAGAAGTCCGGCTCGACGTAATGAATAAGCTTCGGGGGCTTTACGTCGCCGCCAGGTTCGTAAACGGGTTCGTCTGACGATTGATTCTTATCGTTCTCTTCACTCAGATCCCGGAAAAATGAACCCGGACAAGCGGCTCGTGAAAAACTCCCAAGGGAGCTGGCGGCCGTCACAGAGGCGAGAAAAGCCCTCCTGCTTGCAAGTGGATACACGAATTCTCCTGAAGCATGCGAGTGTCAGAAGAGACGAAACAAGATATTCTCAGGTTTCAAGTCGCTGATGATTGTGATTGACAAGTACTTTACAATAACAAGCGAGTGTGCCAAACTGTCGGCATGTGCCGCCTCATAGCTTTGATCCTCTGGGCCCGGTATGGATGGCGGCTGTGGCGAAGAGGGTATTGCTTCTTAGAGTTCCGGGAAGAGTACACAGATTTTCTGGAACGGCTTTTGCGTGTTCCGCCGACCGAGATGAGAGTGAGTGCCATGTCAGGATTCGAGCGAAAACACATTCGGGCGCGCTGGTGATCTTACATGGCTTCCGGTCTGCGAATGCGATCAGCAGTGGCCGGATGCGACGAGAACAGACGCATTAGATTTTCACCGGTAAATGGTTGAATGATAAATAGATGTGCTGTTGACGGAGTTGCATCAAGCGGAATACGACGAGAGTACGCGTCGAGTTTGCTGAGCGCAGATATCAAGGTGCGAGGCTGCCCCGTGTATTTAGCTGAAGCAGCATCGGCGTCGTATTCGCGGCTGCGGGAGATCGCCATTTGAATGAGCAGCGCAGCGACGGGAGCAAGAATCAGCATTAGAACACTACTCCAGCCTCCACCGCGGTCTTCATCGTCGCGTGAGCCGCCGAAGAAGAAACTCATGCGCGCCAAGAAGGTTATGGCTGTCGCCAGGGTAGCGGCTACGGAACTGATCAAAATATCGCGGTGAAGCACGTGTCCGAGTTCGTGCGCAACCACTCCTGCTAGCTCATCATCGGACATCGTGTTCAGGATTCCAGCGGTGAAGGCCACGGACGCGTGCTGGGGATTACGGCCTGTAGCAAAAGCATTGGGCGAATTGTCGGGTATCAGCCAGAGCTTCGGCATGGGGATGCTCATGCGCTGCGACAAACCAGCCACGATTGGATACACGCGCCCATAGACAGATGAATTCTGTACCGGCGTCACGGGCTGCGCCGAGTACATGGAAAGGGCCATTTTGTCCGAGAAGAAGTAGCTGAAGAAGTTCATTACGACAGCTAGTCCGAGCCCGATATACAAACCATTGCGACCTCCGAAAGCGTCTCCCAGCAAGAGCATCAAACCGCTGAGAAGACCCAAGAGAAGAACTGTTTTGACGGCGTTCATAAAGCCCAACTATTAGACGCGCAGAGAGGTAGATAGGATCCTTCTGCGGGAGATAGGTGGAGTTCGAGAATGGTTCACTTCAATGTGAGTGCTTCCGGAAATAGCGATAGAAAACGGCGGCAACCGCGAGCACGGGAACGGCCAGAAAGAGGCCGATCGGGCCAAACAAGAAGCTGCCGGCCAGCAGAGCGATGAAGACAGGCAACGGCCTCAGGCCGAGCGGCCTGCTCAAGAGCCGCGGTGTGATAACAAAACCTTCCAGAGCTTGAATAACTACCCAAGCGGTGAAAGCAATGAGGAAATGTGTGAGATTCCAATCGACCCAACCAATTGAGATGGCAACCAATATAAGGGGCACGAGCGAACCAACACGAGGGATGAAATTTGCGAAGCCGCCAATTATTGCAATGAGTGGCCAAAGCGGTACGCGGGCGATCGCGAAGCCGATCGAGTAAAGAATCGCGAGAATTATGGCTATCAGTACCTGTGCGCGAAGGTACCGGCCAACGACGTACACAGACTCGCGAAAGGGATTGCGGGGAGCCGAGGTCATCTTCTACTGAGGGAGCCAGCCCTCCATTGCAAGTACATGACGAAAGCCGGGTGTATCCAGAGAGACCGCTGGAAAATATGAACCTGACAAACTACGCTGCCACCAAAGACCGGTCTTGCGATGTTCTGCGGGAGTGGTGAAGTGATATTCGTAAATCATCGCACGAACGTAACGCGGCGGTTTGGCACCGAAGGGATTCGCTCGTAGGAGGCTCAGCACTTCGCGGTCGCCTTCGAGCAACTTGGCGACGAAGTTCACAAACCACGGATAGTCCTGATAACTGGACATGGCGGCAAACCACATCAACCAATCGAGCCGTAGATGATACGGTGCGATCTGCGGAGGCCGGTATCCCGGATCGCCCGGCTTCCCTTTGAATTGATACTCACGCCAATGAGTCGCCGGGGTGAGGACTGCTTCGTCGGTGCCCTCCACAATTACCTCGTAGCGTGTTTTCGTGATGCTACCGAATGCGCCATAAGTGCCGACCAGGTGCAATGAATTGAAATTGGTGTTCATGATTTGACGGGCCGACAGCATATTGGTGATAACTGGGACGCTCATGAGGGCTACACCCGCGAGAATCACGTAGTTCACTAGCTGCGTCGCAGGTGAGACGGCGTCTAATCTCGTCGTCCAGCCCGATAAGCCGGGAAAAAACCTGGGGTCGAGGGTAGAGAACGCAAGCACAAGCGTCAGCCAATTGAGCCACGAAAGATTCCCGCTGATGATAATGCTGAGCTGGAACGCGATGGTGATCAAGCCGGCAATCCCGGCAAACGGCTGCGGGAGGAAGTAGAAGAATGGAACAATCAGCTCCGAGAAATGATTAAATAAGACGCCTGCGTTAGCCGTCCAATGCGGAGCCCAGTGCAAATACCAGCTAAATGGGTTTGGCATCGGCTGAGTTTCGTAGTGGTAATACAGGCAAGTCAAATTTCGCCAACAGGGGTCGCCTCGCAGCTTGATCAAACCTGCGCCGAACATGATGCGGAAAAGCAGCCACCGGAATAACCAGATCGGAATAGCTTGCGGCACGGTTCGTGAGCCGCCGAGAAAGATGGCGAAAAAGCAGGCTTCGAGCAAAATGGATTCCCAGCCAAAGGCATAGAACGTCTGGCCGACATTGACGAACGATAAATAAAGAAGGTAAATCGCGGCCCAAGCGACTACGTTCGACCAGGTATATCTTGTTGCGACGCCTGTAACGAGTAGCGCCGAGATAACTATACCCAGCCAAGCCAGGAGCATGAAGGCCGTGTCACGCGGGAAGGCGTAGAAGAGGCTGGGCGATTGACTGAACGGCACCTGCTTGACAAATAATGGAACGGGCAGCAGGCCATGCTCGCCTAGCAGAGGTTTAAATTGGTTGAGCGCAGCGATGAAAGCAATCAGACAAATGACCGCAATGCCGCGTTCGAGGAGCAGGCGGGCGATCCAGTAGCTCTTCGCCTCGAAGTTCACTAATAGACAAGATACTCCGGTGCGGTGGAGTTTCTACAGACCTGTGAATGTTAACAGCCGACTCATGAATAGACGGGATTTCTTGTATTCGACGGCGGTGGCCCGCGTGTTCACCAGAACAGCAGAACCGCACGAAGCTGAGGATGAAAGATCCGCGCCTCGAATCTCCGAGTTTCCATTGGACGAAATCAGTATCTCCGAGTTGCGGGTACAGATGGCCAGCGGCAGGTCCACCGCTGAAAGCATCACAGAAAGCTACCTAGAACGCATTGAAGCTCTGGACCGCAAAGGTCCGGCTTTGCGGTCGTTGATCGAATTGAATCCGGATGCGCTCCCAATTGCACGCGGCCTTGATGAAGAACGGAAAGCGAAGGGACCCCGCGGACCGTTACATGGCATTCCGGTGTTGATAAAAGACAACATCGATACGGCCGACAAGATGCTGACGACCGCTGGTTCGCTCGCACTGTTGGGGAATCCGGCGGTGCGCGACGCATTCCTGGCGGCAAGACTCCGCGCAGCGGGTGCAATCATTCTTGGCAAAACCAACCTGAGCGAATGGGCGAATTTTCGATCGACGCACTCTACAAGCGGTTGGAGCGGGCGCGGAGGTCAAACCAAGAATCCGTACTCTTTGAATCGGAATCCGTGCGGATCGAGTTCAGGTTCCGGCGCGGCGATCGCTTCGAACTTTGCCGTGGTCGCGGTCGGTACGGAGACAGACGGGTCAGTGGTTTGTCCTTCCTCGATGTGCGGAATTGTCGGGATCAAACCGACGCTGGGACTGATCAGCCGCTCAGGCATCATTCCGATCGCGCACAGTCAGGACACTGCCGGCCCGATGGCACGATCCGTGACTGACGCCGCAATCCTGCTGGGAGCACTAACGGGCTTGGACACTCGCGACGAAGCGACGGCGGCCCACGAAGGCAGATCTTATCAGGATTACACCCGGTTCCTCGACCCGAACGGCTTGCGCGGAATGCGCATCGGCGTAGCCCGGCAGTACCTCGACACTATTCCGGCCGTAACGAAAGTCATGGATGAATGCCTCGCACTCATGAAAAGCGCCGGCGCTCAGATAATAGATCCGGTCGAATTTTCAAAGTTCGAGGCGTGGCGAGATTCCGAAACTGAGGTACTTCTCTATGAATTCAAGAATGATCTGAATGATTATCTTGGGCACCGGGGGGCGGCGGTAAAGTCGCTGGCGGATTGCATTGCTTTTAACCGTCTGCACGCCCGGGAAGAGATGCCCTACTTCGGCCAGGAACTCATGGAGCAGGCACAAGAGAAGGGCCCGCTCAGCGAAAAGGGGTATAAAGCTGCGCTTTCCAAAAATCACCGGCTCACGAGAAAGAAAGGAATCGACGCGCTGCTCAAGCAGCACAACCTGGACGCGATCACCGGCCCGACTGCGGGACCCGCTTGGCTAACCGACTGGGTCAACGGGGACCGCGTTGACAGCGGTTGTGCTTCCCCGCCCGCAGTGGCCGGCTATCCGCATATTACTGTTCCAGCCGGATTCTCCTTCGGTTTGCCGCTCGGAATTTCCTTTTTCGGCGCGGCGTGGAGCGAGCCCAAACTGATCAGGATTGCTTACGCTTTTGAGCAACTGCGCCGGGCGCGCCGCAAGCCCGATTTTGCCGCGACGCTTGACTCTTCGGTTTGACCCGACGCGGCATACGGGAAGATCAATTGAAAGCGAATATGGCAAATAGACATCAGGTGGTTATTCTGGGGGGAGGTTTTGGAGGACTCTATGCCGCACAAGCGTTGAAACGTGCGCCCGTGGATGTCACGCTGATAGACAAGCGTAATTTTCATCTATTTCAACCATTGCTATACCAGGTGGCGACCGGCTCCCTTTCGCCCGGCGAAATCGCTGCGCCACTGCGCTCGGTGCTGAGCAAGCAGAAAAATACGCGCGTGTTGCTAGGCGACGCGGTCGACCTCGATCCGGTGGCGAGACGCATTACGCTGCGTGACGGAGCCCAGATCGGCTACCACTCCTTGATTGTGGCTACAGGATCGCAAAGTACCTATTTTGGCAACGATCAATGGGCACCGTGGGCACCGGCACTAAAAACAATCGAGGATGCTACCGAAATCCGGCACAAAATTCTGCTGGCATTTGAAGCCGCTGAACGCACTTCGGATCCCGAGCAGCGCAGAATCTGGCTTACTTTTGTCATAGTCGGCGCTGGAGCTACGGGTGTGGAATTAGCCGGCACCTTGGGAGAGATCGCGAATCACACGCTCAAGAACGAGTTCCGCTCGATCCGTCCGGAAGATGCGCGGATCATTGTGATCGACCGGGGCAGAAGAGTGCTTCCAACATTCCCGGAAGACCTTTCGCTTAAAGCAGAGAAACAGCTCCTGAAACTTGGCGCACGGGTGCGAACCGGGTTGACGGTTACTCGGGTGGACCAGGATGGAGTGACGATAACGACGGAATCGGGCAAAAAAGAGCACATAGCTTCCCACACAATCATTTGGGCGGCTGGCGTGGCCATCTCAGACTTTGGACGCCAATTGGCAAAGCGGACTGGAGCGGAGACACAGCGATCGGGACAGATCAAAGTAGCCAACGACTTGACTGTTCCCGATTACCCTGACATTTTCGTGGTCGGAGATCTCGCGTCCGTCATTGAGGCAAATGGAAAACAGCTGCCCGGAGTGGCGCAAGTGGCGATGCAGGGCGGAGCCTATGCAGCCAACGCCATCATGCACCGGGCAAAAGGGGATAAGACCGCACCTAAACCATTTCATTATTTCAATAAAGGGGACCTGGCAGTGATTGGGCGGGCGGCCGCGGTCGCGAATATTTTTGGGATGCATCTCTCCGGATTATTCGCATGGCTGGTCTGGCTCTTCGTTCACCTTATGTACCTGGTGGAATTCCAAAGCCGCATCCTGGTGTTTATCGAATGGGGTTTTCTTTACCTGACCTATGATCGCGGCGCCCGTCTGATTACGGGCGGGGCCGCTCGCAGCTCGGTGTCGAAAGAGAAGGCCTATTCGGCCTCGGAAAGCTGACGGGTCTCGAATTTGCCGGTGTTAGCTTTAAATATCTCATGGAGCTGCTGATTTCTGGGCCGGAAGGCTCGTTGAGCAATATCGAGCTGCGCAAGCCCATATTGTCTTTAGGGCGCTCTGCGGACAACGATTTGCCCTATCCGGACGACCCGTGGCTCTCGCGGTATCACCTCACCTTCGAGAAACACAAAGACGGTTGGTTCGTGAAAGACTGCGCCAGTCGTAACGGAACCGTGGTAAACGCCACCAGCCTGAAAGAGCCGCACAAAATGCACGCTGGTGACAGGATCTACGTCGGACACCTGACGATCGAAGTACGTGAGACGCCCGCTGAAACTCCTAAGCCAGTGATCTCTTTCGTTCCGCAGGAGGAAGAGCGGATCACGCGTGAAGCAACGATTGTTACTAGCCTTGACAAGTTGCTGGGCAAGAGCACCGCGGGATCGGGAGCTAAGCCTGAACGCGATGCAACACTCAATACGACGAGGGTAGTCGCGGCTTTGATCCGCGCCGGACAGGAACTAGCCGGACACAGACCATTAGAAGAACTCTTCAAGGTAATCCTGAAACTTTCTCTGTCTGCCATGGAGGCGAAACGAGGCGTGATCATGACGCTCGAAGACGGCGAACTGATCGTGCGGGCTAGCGAAGGTGACGGCTTTTCAATCAGCACCGCGGTTCGCGACCGCATTCTACGCCAAAGGTGCTCGCTGGTGATCAGCGATACACAGCTGGATGACGCTCTCCGACAACAGCGAAGCATCATGATGCACCGCGTACGCAGCATCATGGGCGTGCCATTGCAGACCGGCGACCGGGTCATCGGCTTGATCTACGTCGATAACGGGGCGATTCTTCGTCAGTTTTCGCAAGAGGATGTCGACCTCCTCACCGTGATGGCGAATGTGGCCGCGATTCGGATCGAGCATGCACGGCTTGCGGAAGTAGAGCAATCTGAGAAATTGATGGAACTCGAATTGGCACAGGCCAGCGAAATCCAGGCAATGCTGTTGCCCACCGAGGCACCCGTCCTTCCGGGTTATGATCTGGCAGGGCACAACCTTCCCTGCCGTACGGTAGGAGGCGATTACTTCGACTTCGTTCCTTATGGCGACGGGAGAGTCGCGCTCGTCGTTGGCGATGTTTCAGGCAAAGGATTACCGGCCGCGCTGCTCATGTCCAGCCTGCAGGCTCGTGTGCAGATGCTGCGCGAGACCAGTCCCGATCCTGCCTTCGCTGTGACAGTGCTAAACCGCAATCTCGCGGAGAGGTGTCCAGCGGGCAAGTTCATCACCTTCTTCTACGCGCTCCTCGACCCGGCGAGCGGAGCGCTGAACTATAGCAATGCGGGCCACAACTACCCGCTCTTAATTCGTGCAAATGGTACGGTCGAGCAGCTTGCCGGGGGAGGGATGGTACTGGGCCTGTTTCCGACAATCCGCTACGAAGCCCGAGAAACCACGCTGGAGCCGGGCGATATGCTGGCGCTTTACAGTGATGGAGTAACAGAAGCATGCAGCCCAAGCGATGAGGAGTTTGGAGAAGTGGGATTAGCGAAATTCCTGCTAGAACGTACGTCCGAATCCTGTGCTCATCTGGTAGTCGGACTGGTCGATTATTTGCGCGATTGGCATGGCAGCAACAACTTCACCGACGACTTCACGATCGTTTTGGTTAAACGCGCTGAGCACCAGCTCGATGTAAAGCAAATCTCGGTATGAAGGAATTACAGGACTCGCCTGGTCCGCGACATCCGTCGCGAACACCTGGGACGGATATCAGGCGAATCCCAAACGTGCCCGGGCTGTTTTGAGGATCGAATGCACTTCAGGTACCCCGAGCGCAGCTGTGCCGGCAAAGTAAACAACACAATAGAGAACAATGATGACCGCCGCGAGAGGTAGCGGGTGCCTGACACCAAGGGTTGCTTTAAGTGCGTAACCAAGAGCAGCGGCGATAAAGGAAATGCTCCAAAGCTTAACGGAGAATGTTACCGGAAGAGGCGCCGCGCCAATTTTCTTAGAGAGTGATCTGCGCAGAAGCGAAAACTCGACCCACCCGGCAATGCCTGCTGAGAGGGTCAGCCCGGCGACGCCCCACTTGGCATCAATGCTTAACCAGCGCGGTAACGGAAAGGCGCAAACCAGGCCAAGGACGGTGGTGAGGCTGACCCGAACACATGCGAAGCGGAGCGGCGTGCGTGTGTCATGAAGAGCGTAGAAGACCGAGGCATATAGACGACCAAGAGAAGTTGCGAGAAGACCCACTGCAGATCCAGCTAAGACAGACCATACGTAGACCGTGTCCTGATAGCTGAACCGACCACCCTGGTAGAGTGCCGCGACGATGACATCGCCAATAACCAGGAACGCAACCGCACACGGGACGATAAAAAAAGCGATCCGACGAAGGCCAGCGGAGAGGCGCTTCCGAAGCTGTTCCGCCACTTGCTCGTCTGATCCGACCGCACTCGACAGTTCAGGCAGTTCGGCAGCCGAGATGGACATACTAAACAAACTGACTGGGAGAATCGCAAGAAATTGGCCGTAGCTCAGGGCAGAAACAGCTTCGGCGCCAATGAAGGTAGCTATCATCTGATCGATATAGCTGCTGATTTGAACAACACCGCGACTCAGGAAGACGGGACCGAAGTTGTTGAGTACCGTTTTGACATGAGGCGCCCGGAAGCCGAAGTGCGGCCGGAAGCCGGGTAAGAGATGGAGGACAGTCGGAAGCTGCACGAGAAACACCAGGACGCTTCCGACAACGCACGAGAGAGCTAGATAGATGACGGACTGCTCCTGAGGAAGATAGCGAGCAAAGAGCAACAGACAGCCGACCATCGTGCCGTTCATGGCAACTGTGGCCGAATACGAGAGTAGAAATTTGCGATGGCTGTTCAGCACACCCAAGCACCAGGCACTGAGGGTCAGAATGCCGGCGGCAGGGAAAAAGATTCGGACCAGCCGGATTGTGAGCTCGCGTTCTGCGCCATGAAAGCCAGGTGTTATCAGATCTATCAGATAGGGTGTTAGAACCACGCCGGCGAGAACAATAATTGAGCAGACAAGCGCGAGAAGGCTGAAAACGGCAGCGGCGACCTGCTCGGCCTCCTGGTTCTTGCCGAGAGCTCTCAGTTTCGCATAAACCGTAACAAAAGCAGCGGAGAGAACGCCTTCGCCAAAGAGGTTACTAAGCAAGTTAGGAATCTTGAATGCCGCCCAAAAAACGCCAATGACTGCCGAATTGCCGAAATAATGACTAATCGCTCTCTGGCGAATCAATCCCGTGATGCGGCTCAAAAGAATGCCTAGCGCAACACTCGAGGACGAGCCCAAGGGCGAGCGCATCGGGCTGTTCATCAGCTTATGGGGTCGCTCGGGGTTCGGGACCCGGTTCGGCGCCGGAACTGCTGTCGCTTCTACCGGACGAGAGATTCGAATTCTTACTTGCAAGCGAGTCTATCGCTTGAGATTAACAAGTCGCCGGGAAAGCTTCCTTTCGACTCAGAAGCTTCGCGATCCGCATCACAGATTGTGAGACCTTATCCAGGAGTGTTTCGATGCTAAGCAAACGACGCTTTGTGAAATTTGGGGTTCTTAGCACCTTATGCCTGTGCGCGGCCTCGGGCCAGGATCTGACCGATGCTGCACCGGATGCAAAAACGGCGACCCCAAACCCGGAGAAGATGAACGTGTTGAGGCAATTGAGCTCCTCGTTCGAGGAGGTTTCGCTACGATCCGGGCGCGCAGTGGTGCAGATTTTTGTCCGCAGCTATGTGCCTACGGAAGTGTCTAACAGCGGCGGCGGATTGTTGACTGCAGAAGACAGCAGCGGGTCAGGCATTATTCTGAGCCCCGACGGCTATATCCTTACCAACGCTCATGTGGTGAAGAGCGCGCACAGCGTGAAAGTGCAACTCAATCATACGGCTCAAGCGGAGAAGCGCGAGCAAGGCGATCGTTCGTTAAACCGTCCACTAACAGGAACAATCATCGGCCTCGATCATGACAGCGACTTGGCAGTCATCAAGGTAGATAGAAAAGATCTGCCGTATCTCACCTTTGGAGACTCCGACACTCTGCGACAAGGTGAAATCGTGCTGGCACTCGGGAATCCTTTAGGACTGGACAATTCGGTGAGCATGGGCGTAGTAAGTACGGTTTCGAGGCAAATCAAGCAAGAGGATCCAATGGTCTACGTTCAAACGGATGCGCCAATCAATCCAGGGAACAGCGGAGGACCGCTGGTTGACACCGAGGGGCGGGTGGTCGGCGTGAATACATTCATTCTGACGCAATCAGGTGGAAGCGAAGGAATAGGCTTCGCAATCCCGGGCAATCTCGCACGCGATGTGTACGAACAACTCAAGAACCAGGGGCATGTGCATCGCGGGCAGCTGGGGATCGTAGCGCAGACCGTGACACCGGAAATGGCAGAGGGATTGAAACTCGAAACCGACCACGGCGTAATCATCTCCGATGTCGAACCGGATGGCGCGGCAGCTCGAGGTGGTCTGCAAGTGGACGATATCGTTACCGCGATGAATGGCCGGCCCATTTCGACCCTGCACCAGCTGGAGGCGCGCGTATTTCTGGTTGGTCCGGGAACGAAACTTGTGATCGGGGTGCAGCGAGGACTCGAACAGCTGGACCTGCCGGTGATTACGGAGGAACAATCGGGAGGTGAACTGGACGCGCTTGCGGACGTGGTTGATCCCGTCAACAATGGTTGTGCCGCAATTAGGCATTGTCGGACTCGACATTACTAAGGCAGTGCACGAACTCGTGCCCGATTTACGACGTCCGGCGGGTGTAGTTGTCGCTGCGCGCCGGGCAAGTGCTCCTTATTCCGGGCCAGCACTAGACGTAGGCGACGCTATTTATGCAGTGAACCGTCAAGTGGTGAACGGAGTCTCTGATTTGAAGAAATATTTGGGAGCGTTGAAAACCGGGGATGCCGCAGTGTTGTTGGTTGAGCGAGAGGGACACCTGCTCTACGTTCCGTTGCAGTTGGACTGAGAAGTCATTCTTGCTCTGGAAACTGAGGAGACGGTAACGTGGGTAGAGATGAGCAAGAATCCGATCAGGACCTTCATAAAGCATCACTATCGGCACTTCAATGCAGCCACTTTGGTGGATGCAGCCGAAGCTTACAACCAACATCTGGCGAAGGGTGGCAAGATGTTCCTCACGCTGGCGGGAGCCATGAGCACAGCGGAATTAGGTGTCTCGCTCGCCGAGATGATCAGACAGGATAAAGTTCATGGCATCTCTTGCACTGGCGCGAATCTGGAAGAGGACGTTTTCAATCTTGTTGCGCACGACTTCTATGAGAGAGTCCCTCACTGGCGCGATTTGAGACCGGCCGATGAGCAAGTTTTGCTTCGACGGCATATGAATCGAGTAACGGACACCTGCATTCCTGAAGAGGAGGCGATGCGCCGGATTGAAGCCGTAATCCTGAACGAATGGGTGGCCGCAGATACACGAGGGGCGCGATTTTTTCCGCACGAATTTTTCTATCGTATTTTGAAATCCCGCGAGTTGAAGAAGAGCTTTCAGATCGATGTCAAAGACAGCTGGGTGCATGCCGCGATGGAGAAGAACCTTCCGATGTTTGTGCCTGGATGGGAAGATTCGACGCTCGGCAATATGTACGCTGGACACTGTATCTCGGGCGATGTAAAGAACGTTCACACGGTTCGGACCGGGATCGAGTACATGATTTCGCTGGCGGGATGGTACGGAAAAACAGCCAACAAGTCGCCTATCGGCTTCTTCCAGGTGGGTGGCGGAATCGCGGGAGACTTTCCGATTTGCGTAGTACCGATGCTACGGCAAGATCTGGAGCGTACGGATACTCCATTGTGGGGATACTTCTGCCAGATCAGCGACTCGACGACAAGTTACGGGTCCTACTCGGGAGCGATTCCTAATGAAAAGATCACTTGGGAAAAGTTGAGTATTGACACCCCCAAGTTCGTCGTCGAGTCTGATGCGTCGATCGTTGCGCCACTAATCTTCGGGTACGTGCTTGGCTGGTGAACCAAACTCCGTGTGGTCCAGAGGCGAATTGCTAGCCGGAGCTATTGGTCTGGTAAGTTAGAGAAACGGTGAGGTGCGAGAGTGGTTGAATCGGGCGGTCTCGAAAACCGTTGAACCTTTACGGGTTCCGTGGGTTCGAATCCCACCCTCACCGC
>CAWJEH010000034.1:0-43328 GCA_963841675.1 Terriglobia bacterium | reverse complement strand
TCGGTAGCAAGGACGAATTCTTCGATTATCCCGGCACCTACACCGATCGTTCCGATGGAAACCGCATCAGCAACATACGGCTGGAACAGGAGGAAGTTCGGCGAGAGGTCGTGAGAGGAAAAGGCCGCTGCCGCGCATTCCTGCCCGGCTATAAATTCAAGTTGAACGGGCATTTTAGGCAGGATGCGGATATCGAATACGCCCTCACATCGCTGACGCATGAGGCCGTAGACAATACATTTTTCGCATCGGATAAAGATCTGCAGCCCTTTGTATATTCCAATGACTTTGAGGCGATTCCGGCCTCGAATACGCTGCGTCCTTTGCTCGTCACGCCCAAGCCGATCGTGAACGGCGTGCAGACAGCGGTAGTGGTCGGTAAGGCAGGCGAGGAAATCTGGGTAGACAATTATGGACGTGTGAAGGTGCAGTTCTTTTGGATCGTCTCGGCCAGAACGATGAAAATAGCTCTTGCTGGGTTCGAGTCTCTCAAGCCTGGGCCGGAAAGGGTTGGGGTTGGGTAGCTTACCCAGAATCGGGCAGGAGGTTATCGTCGATTTTCTCGAAGGCGACCCGGACCGGCCGATCATCACTGGACGCGTCTATAACGCCGATCAGACAATACCGTACAAGCTGCCGGACAATCAGACGCAGACGGGAATCCGGACTCGCAGCAGCAAGGGCGGAGGCACGTCCAACTACAACGAGATTCTTTTCGAAGACAAGCAGGGCAGCGAATTACTGTCCATCCACGCCGAGAAAGACATGGACACGAGCGTGGAGCACGATGACACGCAGGAGGTCGACAACAATCGCACCATAACGGTAAAGGGAACGCATACCGAGACCATCACAAAGGACACCGCTATCGAGATTACGCAGGGTAACTATTCGATGACAATCGATACCGGAAACGAGACGAGAACTCTCAAACAGGGGAATCAATCCGTCACGCTCAACACCGGCAACATCTCAGTAAAATGCGACCTGGGTAGCATTACGGTGGAAGCCATGCAGTCGATTACTCTAAAAGTCGGTGCCAACAGCATCACCATTGACCAGACGGGAATCAACGTCAAGGGCTTGATGGTGCAGATATCGGGCGAGACGACCACCCAGGTTTCCGGCGAAGCACTGCTCACGCTCAAGGGCGGCATCACGATGATCAATTAGCCGGCCTACGAAGTTACTATTTTGACCACTACCGACATCATTGCCGCGGCGAACGTCAGCGAAGAGGCGAAAGCTATCTTCAAGCCCGATCTGGGGCCGTCGAGATTTGTTCACCTCCTCGAATCGAACAACTTGTTCAAAGATGCAATTCAATTCCTGGCCCACGGGCTTCCTATCGAGATTGCGGTCAAGTGGGCTAGCGCTTGTGCGCGCGAGTTGCTCCTGCCTGACCGGCTCGAGCGGTCCAAGGAGTCCTTGGAACACGTTGAAGCATGGCTGAAAACGCCGGACGAAAGCAACCGGTGGAACGCGCGAACCGCGGCCGACAAATCCGGACTCTCCTCGCCGGTCGATCTGATTGCAATGGCCGTTTTCTTCAGTGGCGGAAGTATCACACCGCCGGATACGCCTGCCACTCCGCCGCCGCCCTACCTCGCGAACAAAATGGTGGTTGGCGCAATACAACTCGCCGTCCTGTCTCAGAAGCCCGAACAGGCCACCGAACGATACAGGACAACATTGCGGATCAGCCGGGAGATGGCCAAGCCGGAACGCAAGTGATGACCTGGCGTGAACGGCGCTAAATTCTTGTTGAGATAACCTATCTCTTACGTTGCTGCGGGAAAACGTTGTTGATCGAGGCGAGAACCGGCGCCGGAGAAGCGTGATTGTCTGATTGGCGGGGCGGGCATTACGTACGATTTTGGGGGAGAAGCTTGTGTCTTGCGGCGCTCTCTGTGGTAGGAGCTTGCGCGCAGCAGCAGCCAATCGCGTTTCCACACAATACCCATATGAAGCTCGGCATGGGCTGCATCGATTGCCATACAGGCGCGGATATCCGATCGGCTGCCGGTATTCCCTCAGTTCGAAAATGCATGTTCTGTCACGCGAAGGTAGCGACCAAAAAACCGGAGGTGCAGAAGGTCATCGGTTACGCTGACAAGAGGATCGAGATTCCGTGGGTGCGTGTCTATGGCTTCTCACAGGATGCCCACGTAGAATTCCGGCATGCGCCTCACTATCGGGCAGGTATTTCCTGCGCCACGTGCCACGGAGACGTTGCTAAGGGTACGGTTGCACAACGGACGGTTACACACAACATGGGCACATGTCTCAGTTGTCACAGGCAGAGAGGCGCTCCGCAGGACTGCGCAACGTGCCATTACTGAGCACGTCATTGCGCTCAATCCGGCATCAAGAGGTTGAAACGCTCTAAACATGGATCGCCGCAATTTCTTTAAAATCGTTTCTACAGTTTCCGCCGGCGTGGCGACGAGTGGCTGTGGGAAAAAGAGCAACCAGCTGATTCCGCTGCTCGTGCCGGAGCATGAAATTGTTCCAGGCGAAGAGCAATGGCATGCAGCCGTGTGCGGCGAGTGTGCTGCAGGGTGCGGTGTCATCGTGCGGGTGATGGAAGGGGAGCGGATCATCGAGCGAAACGGCACGAAGTTCCGTGAACCAATCGCCTCGATCAAGAAAATAGAAGGCAACCCGCTCGACCCGGTAAGCGGCGGAAGGCTGTGCGCGCGGGGCCAGGCGGCGCTCCAGTCTCTGTATAATCCGGACCGTGTACGCGGGCCCTTGCACCGAACCGGTGAGCGGGGCAAGGCGAGTTTTGCGGACGTCTCGTGGCCCGAAGCGATCGATTCGGTAGCAGAGACACTGACGAAAGCCCGCACTGCCAACGCGGGCGGAATCATGTTCCTCACTGGACCGCAAGCGAGTGCTCGCTCGCTCAGCATCCAGCGATTCCTCCAATCGATCGGAGCCCCACCGCCGCTCACCTGTTCGCTCGCCAGCTTCGCCGTGGAGCGGAAGGCGGCGGACTCGGTTTTTGGCTGGAAGGGCGTTCCCAGATACGACTTGGGAAATGCGCGCTATGTGTTGGGTGTCGGGGCGGACTTCGTGGGCGGCTGGGTTTCCCCGGTTTACTACGGGCGCCAGTATGGGCATTTTCGTCAAGGGCGTGCGGGCCTTCGCGGAAAGCTGGTGCAGGCGGAATCGAGAATGTCGCTCACCGCAGAAAATGCAGACGAGTGGCTGCCGTTGCGCCCGGGCTCCGAACCTCACTTGCTTGTCGCACTCGCGCGCCTGATCCTCGATGAGAAACTCGCACGCAAACAGGCAACATTGCCTCCTGAGATCCAGCAATCGATCGCGGGATCTAATTTGGCAGATCTCGTCCGCGTGACCGGACTTGAGGAGAAGCAGTTGCGGCGAGTCGCCCGCGAACTGGGCGAATCTGAAGCTCCCTTGGTAATCGCCGGCGCGTCAATCGTGCACAGCAATTCGGTCGAGGCGGTGATAGCTGGTCATTACCTGAACGTGCTGCTGGGGAACGTAGGTCAGCCGGGTGGCCTGTTTCCGCCCTATGCCGCAGTAGCGGCCGGTCCGCAAAACGACGATGTTCCAGCGGCGTTGAAGCACGCGCAAGTACTACTCCTGGCGAGCGACAATCCGGCGTATGCTCTTCCGGCAGCAAGCGGAGTGAAGGCGGCCCTGACTTCACTGCAAGCGATCGTGAGCTTCGGAGCATTCATCGACGATTCGGCCGCCTATGCGGATCTGATTCTTCCAGATCATCAGACGCTGGAATCGGAAGCGGCTGTAGCGCCGGCAGTGGCTGTTTCGCCGGTCGATATCAATGTATCGGCGCCCATCATTAGGCCTCTCTACAATACTCGGCAGATTGATCAAACGCTCAGTGACATCGCGAAGAAAATGAATGTTACCTTCGAAGCGGTGAGCGCGAGAAGCATGATTGAGCCGCTGCTGACGTCAGGTGAGACCTGGGACGATGTAACTCGCCGGGGCGGCTTGTGGCGGAATGACGAAACCACGATGCCGAGCCTCAAAGCGGTCGGAGGGAAATTGAACTGCACGAACGCTGTCTTCGACGGAGCAGCCGAGCAGTTTCCGCTGCAGTTCCAGCCTTACCTGTCACTGCAGTACCACGACGGAGGCGGTGCAAATCTCCCTTGGATGCAGGAGCTGCCGGATCCGGTATCAAGCGCCATGTGGGATCTGCCGGTGGAGGTTGATCCTCAAACCGCGGCGCGACTGAAACTGGCCACCGGGGATGCGGTGCGAGTGGAATCGAGTCACGGAAGCTTGGATGCGCCTGTGTATGTGCATCCGGCAGCCATTCCGGGAGTCGTTAGCATGGCGATCGGTGAAGGCCACACCCACTACGGGCGATACGCATCCGGCAGAGGAGCCAACCCGCTTTCCCTTCTGGCGCCGATTCGCGAGAATTCCACCAACACTCTGGCATTCGGAGCGACGCGTGTACGTCTCACCGCGTTGAACCGAAAACGCCCAGAGCTGATCCAATTTTCTCCGAACGATCGTGAACAAGGGCCATGGGGGTACCGATGAGCGAGTCCCATCAAGCCGCACATCGTTGGGGGATGGCGATCGACTTGGACCGATGTACCGGATGCCAGGCATGCGTGGCTGCCTGCCACGCCGAAAACAACTTGCCGGTTTCGGACCCCGACTCGGCGGCTAAGGGGCGGGTCATTCACTGGATTCGGGTGGATCGCTATTACGAAGGCGAATTCCCGAACGTACGCGTAAAGCATGTGCCGGTACTCTGCCAGCAATGTGATGAGGCGCCGTGCGAGCCGGTGTGTCCGGTTTACGCCACCTACCACAACGAGGAAGGACTCAACGTTCAGGTCTACAACCGCTGCGTCGGCACGCGCTATTGCGGGAACAACTGTCCCTACTCGGTACGCTTCTTCAATTGGTTCGACCCGGTGTGGCCTTCGCCGCTCGAAGTGCAGCACAATCCCGATGTCTCCATCCGCATGGGCGGTGTCATGGAGAAATGCACGTTCTGTATCCAGCGCATCAAGAGATCGGAGATCGACGCCGAAGCGGAAAAGCGGCCGATCGCGGATGGAGAGATACAGCCGGCTTGCGTGCAGTCGTGTCCGGCTGAGGCGATGGTGTTTGGGGACTTGAGTGATCCGGAGAGCAAAGTCTCACACCTGGCGGGAAGCGGGCGTTCGACGAGGTTGCTTGAAGAACTGGGCACCAAACCCAAGGTCTTCTATCTGCAGAGGGGTACTTAATTGGCTGCCGGAGCGGAAACGATCGTCTACCCGGAAGCACACCGAGACCTTTGGCGACCATTAGCAGGCGCGAGCCGGCGCTACCTTTCCGTTCTCTTGCTGTTATCTGCGATATCCCTATGGGGACTCTTCGCGTGGAGCTATCAGCTTGCCCGTGGCATAGGCGTCGCTGGAATTCATCGGCCGATTTATTGGGGCCTCTACCTGGTCGATTTTGTCTTCTGGATCGGCATTTCCCATGCCGGCACCTTGATCTCAGCAATTCTGCGTCTGACAGAAGCGGGATGGCGGCGACCCGTGACTCGTGCCGCGGAGGCCATCACAGTCTTCGCCCTGATGATCGGCGGCATGTTTCCGATCGTTCACCTGGGCCGTGCATGGCTTTTCTTCTGGCTGTTTCCTTACCCCAATTCACGGCTGCTTTGGCCGAATTTCCGCTCTCCTCTGTTGTGGGACCTGACTGCGATTAGCACCTATCTCACCGGCAGCACGATTTACCTTTTTCTGCCTCTCATTCCGGATGTAGCAGCGCTTGCAAGGCGTGCGACCGGATGGCGTGCGCGCCTCTACCGGACACTTTCCCTCGGCTGGACCGGCAGTGACCGGCAATGGCACGCCCTCGAACAAGCGATGAAGCTGATGGCCGGAATCATCCTCGCGGTTGCAGTTTCGGTACACACGGTCGTGGCGTGGGACTTTTCCATGGCGATTGCTCCGATGTGGCATAGCACGATCTTCGGACCTTACTTCGTTGTAGGCGCGATTTTCAGCGGCATCGCAGCGCTGGTGATTGCGATGGCCATCATTCGCAGAACCATGCACCTGGAGAAATATCTGACGCCGCATCACTTCAACAACCTGGCGAAATTGCTGCTCCTGATGAGCCTTTTGTGGCTTTACTTCACGATTGCTGAGAACTTGACGGCCTGGTACGGCAACGAGTCGAAAGAAATGAACGTCTTCGGTGCTCGCGCACGAGGGATCTTCGCGCCTTATTTCTGGACCATGGTGTTCTGCAACTTCATCGTGCCATTTGTACTTTTGGGTATTCGACGGCTGCGCTCGGTACGCACGGTGACGATCGCGTCAATAACGGTCGTGATCGGCATGTGGCTGGAACGCTATCTGATCATCGTGCCAACCTTGAGCTTCGGCCCGCTACCCGCGACCTGGAGTCGCTACGCGCCGACATGGGTAGAAATCTCGATCACGGCAGCCACCTTCACCACCATGGCGCTGCTCTATCTGATCTTCGCGAAGCTGTTCCCAATCGTCTCGATTTGGGAGCTCCGAGATGACACGGCAGAAGGGAACGCCTAGCGTGTATCTAAGCGCCGAATTCTGCGATCGGGAGTCCACTACCCGAGCGCTGCTCGACCTAAAGGCGAAGGGCTTCGGTCCGTCTGACCTGGCCGTGTTTTCGGATCAGCCGCTGGAACTGGCGCACGGCGTCCTCGACCGTCCGAGTCGTATGTCGTTGGCAGTGGTGATGAGTGCAGTCGTGTTTTTACTGCTCGTTATCTGGTTTGTCTATTACACGCAGTATGATTATCCGCTGGTTACAGGAGGAATGCCGCTCTTTTCGTTTTGGGCAACAGGTGTGGTCTTCTACGAAATTACAATGTTCGGGGCGATCGCAATGACATTCGTCTGGTTCCTTTTGGAAAGTGGCATATTGCAGCGAGGGCGCCGGCCGCCAATGCCCGTGATGGATTCAGGGATGATTTGCGTCCGGGTCTGCTGCCGGTCCGCTCAAGTGGAGGATGTTGGCGAGAGCTTGAAATCGGCGGGAGCAACGAACGTCAAAACGCTCGGAGAAACGGGAGAAGCGGATTGATGCGCAAGTCCCTTCTGATCGCCGCCGTTCTCGCTGCGAGCCTCTCGGCGGCGGACATTCAGGCTCCCCCATGGGAAAAATCTCGACTCGACATTGGGCGCGATCTCTTCCGCGAGAACTGCGCCGTCTGCCACGACATCGACAAGGATCAGAGGCATACGAGAAAGCTCGGTCCGAGCCTGAATCATCTCTTCAAAAACCCGAAATTGCCGCTCAGCCACGCAAAGCCGAGTCCCGCGTACGTGGTGGTCCGAATCAAATTCGGAGGAGCCCTCATGCCGGCGTTCAGGACCTCCATGAGCGACTCCGAAATCTCGACCTTGGTTGACTACATGGCTTCAAAGTAGGCAGTGGCGCAACGCTCAGCTCAGGCGCAATACACTAAGTTGCGATGGACAAAAGAGAGTTTTTGAAGACTTCGGGTGCGCTGCTGGGCGGTGGAGTGTTTGCCCGGTTGCTACCCGGCGATGAACAGAGCACTGCGCGGACAAACTGGTCCGGTAACTACACCTATCGCGCCGAGCGGCTCGATGCGCCCAAGACCGTCGAGGAAGTGCGGCAAATCGTGAAGCGCTGCAGCAAACTGAAAGCACTCGGCGCGCGTCACTCTTTCAATTCAATTGCGGACACGACCGGCGATCAGGTCTCGCTGAGGAACCTTGACCAGATGGTGTTGGACCCGAAGTCACGCAGTGTCACGGTGGGCGCTGGCGTGAAATATGGTCAACTTGCTCCCTATATCGACAGCCATGGTTTCGCGGTGCACAACCTTGCGTCGCTCCCGCACGTTTCGGTGATCGGCGCCTGCGCTACTGCCACGCATGGTTCAGGCAGCAAGAACGGAAATCTCTCCACTGCCGTCGTGGGCATGGAGATGGTAACACCCGATGGCGAACTTGTTTCTCTCTCACAGGAGAAGGATGGTGAGCGGTTCCGTGGAATGGTTGTCGCCCTAGGCGGGCTTGGGGTGGCGACGAAGATTACGCTCAAGGTCGTTCCCAGGTTCATGATGAAACAAGTTGTGTATGAGAATCTGTCGTTCGACCACCTGGAGAAACATCTCGACGAGATCTTTGCGAGCGGCTACAGTGTCAGTCTATTTACCGACTGGCAGAACCATCGAGCCACCCAAGTTTGGATCAAGAGCCGCGTCGAACCGGGCGCAGCCACAGAGATAAAGCCGGAGTTTTTCGGCGCGAAGGCCGCCACCAGGAACCTTCATCCATTGGCGGGGCATTCGGCGGAGAATTGTACCGAGCAAATGGGCGTGCCCGGACCCTGGTATGAACGATTGCCGCACTTTCGTATGAACTTCACGCCGAGTAGTGGGCATGAATTGCAATCGGAATATTTTGTTCCTCGCGAGAAAGGATATCAGGCGATCCTTGCGGTCGAGCGACTGCGCGCCCATATAACTCCGCATCTTTTTATCTCGGAGCTTCGCACCATTGATGCCGATGATCTGTGGATGAGCACTTGTTACAAGCGACCCTCGATGACCATTCACTTTACCTGGAAACCCGAATGGCCGGCGGTCAAGCAAGTGTTGCCGCTCATAGAAGAACAGTTGGCCCCTTTTGAAGCAAGGCCGCATTGGGCCAAGCTATTCACCATGGCGCCTTCACGCCTGAAATCGCATTATGAGAAACTGGCCGATTTTCAAAGCCTCCTCGCGCAGTACGATCCGCACGGCAAATTGCGCAACGATTTCTTGAACACGAATATCTACAGCCAGCAGATTTGAGAAAGGAAAATATCGAATGGCGAAGGGGATGACGCGCCGCGAACTCGGCCTTGTAACCGCCGCCGGGTCGGTGTGGGCCCAGACTGGAGCACAAGTGAAGCAGGAGAGTCCGGTGACTGAAATTTCGAAGGACCCATTCGGCGACGGCCTGGATCCAGTCGCTTGGACTTGGCAGCAATACAAAGATGCCCCATTGCGGCTTAGCTTTCGAGCGAACAACAAGGCCGAAGCCGACGCTTGGCAGAAAGCGCTACGTGCCAAGTTGGTTGACTTATTGGGAGGCTTTCCGTCACGCTCGCCCTTGCAGCCAAGGACGATTGATGTCCGGCAACTTTCAGGGTATAGCCGTGAGCGGTTTGTATTCGAGAGTCGGCCGGGCGTCTGCGTTCCCGGATACCTTCTGCTGCCGCTTCGTGCACCCAGGCCTTGTCCAACGGTGATCTGCGTACCTGGTCACGGACGGGGAGTAGACGACATCGTTGGAATCGACGAGCAGGGTGGCGACCGTAGCGGCAAGCCGGGTTATCAACATGACTTTGCTATTCAGGCGGTCGAACACGGCTTGGCGGCAGTAGCGATTGAGCCGATGGCATTTGGACACCGGCGGGATCTGACTACCAAACAAAAGGGAGCCACAGAAACTGCCTGCCAACCTGCGGCCGGATCGGCGCTTTTGTTCGGCAAAACGATGATAGGCTGGCGGGTCTGGGATGTGATGCGCGCGATCGACTGGATCGAGACCCGGCCCGAACTAGATAAAGAGCGCGTCGGGTGTATGGGGATCTCGGGCGGCGGAACGTGCACTCAAATTTCTGCCGCTCTGGATGAGCGAATCAAATGCGCTTATGTGAGCGGGTATCTGAACACGTTTCGAGCCAGCATCATGAGTGTTTCGCATTGCATCGACAACTACGTGCCAGGCATCCTGGACTGGGCCGAGAACTACGATATTGCCGGGTTGATCGCACCACGTTCCTTTTTTTCTGAAGGCGGTGATAAAGACCCGATCTTCCCCGTTCAGGCGACAATAGCGAGTTTTCAGCGGGTCAAGAGAGTTTACGAAATTTATGGCGTGCCGGATCGAGCCCAACAAGAGATCTTTGACGGTGAACATGAGTTCCATGGGCGACAGGGCTTGCCGTTTCTCGCGCAATCGCTCGCCTGACTTGGCGGCCACGGATGTATCTAACTAATGGCGATGTCGCATAGATCGGGGACGAGTGAAGGGGAAAAACTCCTGCGCCAGATTGTAGGCAAAATCGGCCCCCAAGCCGTAGACGCCTCTCGCCAGGCCATGACCCACGCTCCCCGTGCTCGCGGGTTGCCAGGTATTCACTAACTGAGCGGCGCCAAAAGAGCTGATCACTCGGCCGTAGGCGAAAGACGAATGTCCGGTGTCCGTCTTGCAAACAACGACTTGCTTGAGTGAGTTCATGAAACGGACCTTGAACGGCTCGTCTTCAGAAGGAAAATATCGGGGATCCTCGCGCAGAGCTGTCTCTAGGACGAAAGCGAAGCTCTGGCGCGTGAAATTACCTGCAAGGCCGGAAGCATAGCGTCTCGCAAAACCTTCCACGCCGCCTCCCCACTCGTAGGGCGAACCCGCCCCCTGGCCGATAGCAGCGCCTACCAAGGAGCCGAAGAGACCTCGAAATCCAAGAGTCTGTACCACGCGGTAGTCGAATTTGTCGCCGACCGTGAATGGCGCAGCCGTCATCGTGCGCGGCAGCTTCAGTGCATCCGGTACATTCTGCTGTGACTGAGGGGACGGAAGCTGTCCGGGCTGAGCGGGCGTCGACTGAGCATTCAGGCTGGAGTACTTGAAAGAGGCTGGTGCAAGTAAGGCAACCGCGAGGAACGTGCCGAGCCTCACCCTGAAGCATGACCGCTTCGATAAAATCATCCTCTACCCATTAACGCATGGATGAGCCGTTAGGCCGCCACGGTGGGCGGCAGCGCTCGGCTTGGTGGAACGACCGCTGGCCGTCGTTCCGCGATACACATGGTATCTCGTCACTCCGGTCGACGTGCTAGCCTCCCAACTCAAGGCCACATGGTGGTCATCGACCAGTTGCCAGGGCCGCCAGGCGATCATATGCCTTGACAAGCATATTCCCAGTCGGGTATATAAAAAGAGTGGAATCTGTGTTCGAAATCATTGCGGAGCCGAACCGCCGCGCGATATTGAGTCTCCTGGTCTCGTCACAACAGTCGGTCGGAGAGATCGAGCGTCAACTTCGTATGCCGCAGCCGGCCGTATCAAAGCACCTGCGAGTGCTGCGCGACGCCGGTTTCGTGGAATCCACGGTGGACGCACAGCGCCGCCTGTACCGGCTCAGACCGGAACCGCTTCAGGAGGTGGACGCCTGGCTGGCTCCGTTCCGCCGGTTCTGGTCCGCTCACGTAGATGCTCTCGAACGCCACCTCGACCGCATGGAGCAGTCAACACCAACCAAAAGGAACACAAGGAGAAGACGACGCGGCCCAAACCGCGAACGTGACAAAGGAGCAATGAAATGAAAATCAAAGTGACAAGCGTATACGTGGACGACCAGGAGAAGGCCCTGCACTTCTATAGCGAAGTGCTGGGCTTCGTGAAGAAGGCCGATTTCAGTCAAGGCCCATATCGTTGGCTCACCGTGGCCTCACCAGAGGACCCGGATGGCACGGAGCTGCAGCTGACGCTCAACAACAACCCGGCGGCCAAGACTTACCAGCAGGCGCTGTTTCAACAGGGCCAACCCGCGGCCATGTTTTACACCGACGACCTCCAGGCGGATTACGAGCGTATGAAAGCGCATGGCGCCGAGTTCACGATGCCACCAACCGACGTGACGGCCTCTAAGATTGCCATGCTGAACGACACCTGCGGTAATCTCGTTCAGGTTACGCAGCTGACACGCTATTCACGGTAGGAGAAGAAGGTGACCGATCGCGAGCACTACTCACCGGGTCCGGCCAGTGGGGCGCAGGTACGAAAGGACGGAGAGAAGTGGACGCTCATCCTCGTCAGAGAACTGCGTCACTCGCCGGAAAAAGTCTGGCAGGCGCTTACCGACCCGGTGCATCTGCGCGAGTGGGCTCCCTTCGATGCCGATGGGAGCCTGGGTACGGTTGGAAATACGGTGAACCTCACCTGGGTGGGAACGCCCAGGCCGATCGAAACAAGAGTGAAGCGAGCCGATGCTCCCAGGCTGCTTGAGTACAACGATACCCGCTGGGAACTCGAAGCCTTCGGCGGCGGCACACGCCTGATGCTGTGGCACAACATCGATCGCCGCTTCATCTCTTGGGGTGCTGCGGGCTGGCACATCAGCTTCGACGTCCTTGCGGGGTTCCTGGCCGGTGAGCCGATTGGACGCGTCGCCGGCGCTGATGTCATGAAGTTCGAGGGCTGGCAGCGATTGAAAACCGAGTACGAAAAGCAGTTCGATATTCGTACACCCAACTCGCCGCCGAAGACGGATCAAAACTCGTGAGTCGAGGCGATCGGTAAACAATGCACCTACCACGCTCGCGGACGATTTTTCGCTGGATTCACCTCGTCTCTAGCATCCCCATCGTCGGTTACATCTATAGCCCGTTTGAAGCAATTCCAAACTACGCTCCTGTGGTTCGGTTTGTTGTCGTTCCTATACTTGTCCTCTCGGGACTTTGGATGTGGAAAGGCCATGTCGTTCGACGGCTTATTTCGAAGAGGCCGGGCTAACAAGATGCGAGAATTGGGCTGTGGATGAAAAGGTCCGTTCCGGTGGAATCTGCCTCTGCACTAATCGACGAGAGGATCGAGGAACTGGGGACTGGCGCCGGAAGATGCTCGCGAACTGGGCGGCAGTTGTTGCCGCTGATATTGAAGACCGTTAAAACAAGTCCCGGTCTTACCGGAACCCCATCACAGGAGGGCATAGTAGCCCTCACATCAATCAGATTGCCCCATTGAGCACGTTTCGCTAACTGGTACCAGCTAACCAGTCCCGGGCATCCACTCTGGGTGTATTCCGTAAGCCTCCCGAAGTTTCTTCTGAGAGATCACGTGCACTTCTATAGCGTTCGCATTTGCGAACATCTGTCAAGGGGTTTTCTGATAGGACCAGGAACGTAGCCGTGTATCAGACTGTTGAAGCCTGAAACCAATTCGTGTTCACTTGTGAACGGGTTTTGTATGGCCTACATACATGACAGCTGACAGTGGCATGGGTTTTACGGAGGAGCAGGTGAATTGATACGTGGTGCGATTTCGTTCAGCATTCATCATTGCCAAACGAGCGAAAGAACTTGGCATTGATCGCAGGACCTGGCTAATGCGATTGGTTGCTGGACAATCTCAGAGTCGATCAGTTAAGAACGTTTTCAGCGGAAGACAGACGGAAGAATGACGGACGGTATTGGGCTTAGTGCTGGCCGAAGAAGTCAGCCCTTGCCGTTGCCGTTGTGGCCGTTATTTTACCGGCGAGTCTCAGAACGCGTGTCGGTAACGACGTTTCGTCTTCGCAGGCCGAGTAGGCCCGCCAATCCAAGAAGACCCAGCCAACCATAATCGAAACCTCTGCCGTCGTCCATATGGGTGCGGCTCGTGTTGGTGTCAGTCCCGGTGCTGGAGGTATCGGTTGCGGTCTGCGCATTTGCCGTCCCCAGTACAAGACCCGCTGCAACCAGAGCGTATCTTAGAACTTTTATAGTAGCCATCTCGCGTTAGAGAACCCACTACCCCTTTAAGTTGCCCTACGACAATTTCTGGTACTGCAAGATTGCAGCGGGGCCAGTACTTATGGCCTGTTCACGATGTTCTTGAACCGTCATTTCGCTTCTGATAGGCGGCGTTTAAACCCACGAACAAACTATTTGCCGGATTTTGATTTTGCCAACGCATGGCGCACCGGACCTAGCTTTCCAACTGCTCCCTCGACGAGATTGACAACCTCGTTTGCTGCAGACTCGTTCCGCAGATGGCAATAGAGATCGTATTGCTTGCACGCATACTCATCGCTCGCCTTGGCTGATATTCGTCCAGCGTGATCCAGTATCTCTCGTTCGTTAAGCCTCAAAAACTCGTCGAGCTTTCTGATCCAGTCGCTCATATGCATGGACCCACCGAGAACGGCGACCGTAGCTTGAATCGGCGCATCATTGATTTGCTGAATTCTGCTCCTAACCAGCAATTCAACGCTGACGACCTCGCGGCCTATTTCCCAGATGGCAATATAACTTCGATTCGGTCTGGATTGGCAAGACTCGCCGACCAAAATCGAATCAGGCGCGTAGGACGCGAGGGCAGTATCAGAATGGTGACGCCACGGAGAGCAATACGCCGCCAGAGACCTAAATTAGAGGGCCACCAAACAGTCCAGACCCCGTTGCCGAGCACCTTTGTTGACGTGCCGATGAGCGGAGCGGGCCTGACTTCTTTTACGTCCTTCCCGAGTGCGGGCGTGGTGAAATTGGCAACCACAGCGGGCTTTAAACCCGCCTCCTAGCTGCCCCGCCATTCCGGCGACCAAGTCGGCGCTCAGGTTCCGTCCCCGGATTGCCTTAACCTCCGCTTGGCTTCAAACAGGATACAGCGACGTTCTGCTGGGACATTTACTCTGCGGTAACATCTGTCACTGAGGCAATACGCCGAATTTTTAATTGTCCGTCATCAAGCTGCAAAGTTTTCTCTTCCCCAGATCGACATAGCCGAGGTCGGATTGCATGAAGCTGACGAGCCAGATGCCGTCGTCGACTTCATTGATGCCGACCGCCTGACCAGCCAGACAAGTGCTTAAGCTGATCTTCTTGCGATAGAAGCAAAGGCGGCCGCAGTTGGCGGCGATGACGTTGTGGTCATGAAACGGTACCTTTGTTCGCCGATGCCCCGATAGGGCGTCGTAGAAGCCGTATAGACCTCAGCCGGGCATTTCATGCCGAGTGTTTCGTGCGGCCATCCGTGGTTGGATCTTCTAAGAAGAGTCGAATTTCGCCTGTTGCTCGAGCAGATTCCAGCCAGCAGATCACGTGGCTTCTTTCTTGAGAGTTGAGCCGGCCATTCTGTTGCGGATGACCGGGCCGAATGCGTTCGATGCTGATACCGAGGCGCAACCACCAAAGCGACAGCCGGGAGGTTGAATAAATCCGTTCGGGAAGCGAACGGTGCGCCGTTGTCGGGCATGATCAGTGATCGTCAGCGGATCGCAGTACCGCTGGTGGCCGAGTTTGGACTCACCTTTGTAATCGGTACACCATAGCTCATTCGGACTCAGGCCCGAAGACAACGGGCGGCCCTCGCACGCGGCCCGCTGACGCCTAGCCCGGGTCACTAAACCATGACGATCCAGAATCGTGTGGATCGTGCTGCAGACGGGCCAGACATTCAACCGTTTAGCTTCCTTATCGCCGGGGAGGCATGAATATCGCCTTCGCATCACTTACCAAGTTGATCAGCCAAGTGACAGCTTATCCAGGGAGGCAGGCTACAATGTTCGAGTTTTCCGACACGCTGAACACTTTCAGGATTGATCTGCGCGACCAGCACGATCTTCTGTTATCATCGACGGCTATGCTGGTTGACGTTCACAGCCACTATTTCCGCGACCCTGAACATTTTTCTTCCGAATTTTCGGCTCAGGCGAAGCGCGCTCGACAGGTCGATTTCACCGTGCGCTGGGAAGAATACTCAGGCACTGCGCCTGCGTCAACGAAAACAGTCGTTTTCGGAGGTAAGGCTCGCCTTTCCGGATTGTGGGTGCCCGATTCCGAGGTGGCCGGCTACGTCACCAGCCAGCCCGATCGCCTGATCGGCTTTCTCTCGCTTGACCCGACGCAGCCGAACTGGAAAGACGAGTTGGAACAGGGACATCGCGATTTGAACCTCAAGGGCGTCAAACTTATGCCTATGTACGCCGGCTTTTTCCCGAATAGCCGTGATTTGGATCCGCTGTGGCAATACGCTGTCAAGCACTGCCTTCCCGTACTGATGCACACCGGCACGACGTTTGTCCGCCAGGCTCCTCTCGAATGCACATTGCCGCGGCTGATTGATGACGTCGCCATTCGTTTCCCGGATTTGAAAATCATCATGGCGCACCTTTCCCATCCTTATGAAGGCGAATGCGTCGTCACGATTCGGAAGCATCCCAACGTGTACGCGGATTGTTCCGCACTTCACTACCGGCCGTTTCAGTTGTACCACTCATTAATGCTCGTCCAAGAGTATGACGTTTGGGACAAAGTCTTATTCGGATCGGACTATCCGTTCACCACCGTAGATGCCAGTCTCAAGGGCATGCGCGATCTGAACAGTATGCTCGCTGGAACTAACCTGCCCCGTTTGAATATGGAGGCGATGGAGCGTTTGTTCGAACGCAACACTTTGGAACTGCTGGGCGTTCACGGCTGACAAGTATCAACTATCGTCGGGCAGTCCGGCCTCACTTTCAACGGCAATAACGCACATCGCTTTTCAGTGCGATTCCGCTACCCGCAGCCTCATTTCGCCGCCCAGCCGCCATCCACCGGTAACGTCACGCCCGTAATATACGACGCTTCATCTGAAGCCAGAAAAAGCGCAGCGTAAGCCAGCTCTTTCGGATATCCAACTCTTCCCAGCATGGTCTGATCGCACTGCCATTTGTAATGCGGTTCGCTACGCTTCGGCGATATTCGCGTCTGAATCGGCCCCGGGCATAGTGAGTTTACTCGTATATTGTGCGGTCCATAATCGTACGCCGCGCTCAGGGTATAGCCGAGCAACGCCGCTTTGGTCGCGGTGTAAGAAACAGAAGTCATGCACGCGGCGATAGCCTGGACCGAAACGATATTCACAATCGAGCCCCGTTTCTGCTTGATCATGGAAGGCAAGCTCTCGCGGGTGAAATAATGCGTGCCCATCAAGCTCACTCCTATGCAGCGGTTCCACTCGTGTTCTGTAGATTCCAGAACAGCGTGAAAGGGCCCCATGTAGGCTGCGTTATTGCAGAGAATATCGATACTGCCGTGCCATTCCAGTCCGGCGGCCACGGCGCGCCCCGCATCCGAGCTTGAGGAACTGTCGGCGTAGCAGAACTTGGCCGTCTGTCCCTGGGCGCGAATCGACTCGGCCAATTCCTCGCCAGCTTCCACGTCGATGTCGGTAATCAGGACTGCGGCTCCTTCGGCTGCGAACATCTCGGAGATTGCTCTGCCAATTCCGTTTGACCCGCCTGTAACGATTCCCACTTTATCTTTTAGTCGATCCATGATCAGGCACTACGGAAGCCAGGTAAAAGCATTCGCTAATACCGCGCTTCTATTGTGTATTGGGTTTCGTGCGGAGCATTTATGGTTACCCATTCCTTAGTTGCGTCGAAATCCGTCCAGGCTCTGCCGTTTACTGTGACGAAGCGAATCGCGGCATGGGTTGGATGACGCAAACGAACTCTCACGGAATGCGGGTTCCGTCTGCGCGGCATCTCGAGTTCGGCTCTGACTGTTCCACGCGCGACCTCGCTCGAGATCCGGAACGATAGTGCGCCAAATTCGGTGGGAGCGTTCGTAACCTTGATCTGCTTGCCCTCCTCTAGCCAAGCTCGCGGTGTCGCCTGCCCGAGCAACAAATCGTTTTCTTCTGTCTCCCGGACGATCATATTTCGGTAGAGCTCCGCCCAGGCTCCATCCGTACTCGGCGGTCCGAAGTATTGACCATGTGTCCAGCGGTGTTCAACTGGTTCGAATACAGACTGACTGAAGCCGCCCGCCATCAAACTGTAAAACACCCGGATTGCCCCCTCTGGATCGTCCCGCAGCAAATACGCCGTGGCCTGCTGGTTGTAAACCGGCTCATTCGCTAAGCCGCGCCCCAACAGAAAGAGATTGTCTTCGTGATCGTTCAATAGTGCGGTTGCCGCTTCACTTGTAGCTGGTACCGCGCCCAGCCTAACCAGATGAAGCGCACCGGTGTCCACATCGGTCGGGTACCATTGCACCAGCGTTCGCCCGAAAGTCAGAGCTTCTGAGGGCACATACGGCGACCAGGTGTGATCGCGCAATTCTATCACTGGCGATCGGGTTGAGGCATACTGAAAGCCTGTATTGATCGAGAGTCGCAGACTGGCTGCACGTTTCAGGCACTCGCTTGCGCGTGGATGCCCTATCTCCTGCAACACCTCCCCAAACTCATGCAGACCGGCGTAAAGATAGGCCTGATTGAACGCCCAAACACCTGAACCGGTGATGTCGTTCAATGGGCCCGCTACTAGGCCTGCTATGGATCCCAGTCTAGCTTCTCCCTCTTTTAAGCGTGCGATCGACCAGTCGAGACTCTTCAATGCCTGCGGAAGAAGATGGTCCAACGCCGCACGATCTCCGGAGAGCTGATAGTGTTTCGCGATTACGTAGAGCATAGCGGGCGTGTATGCAAACCAGTTCGCGACACCTCCTACATGTCCGTCCCGCTCCTCGTTGTTGCGCAGAATCGCCCCGAGCTCCTCCTGAGATGCATCGAAGTAGCCTCGCAGATCATAGATCATGTAGTCCACGTAGACTGCCTGGTTCACCGGCCACGGCGTTCCCGTTTGACTATAGGCGAAGTTCGAATACGGAAGATCGATGCGCTCGGCGTCAGCTCCGCCATGTCTGCGCGGCAATCGCAGTGCGTGCCACAAGTTCGCCCGATAAAGATCATTCACTGCCTTCTCCGGGGCTTCAAAGCTGGCACCCCGGTCCAGCCATGTTCGCCAGAAGTGGATAGTCATGTTCCGCGCGTTCGCATAGTCTAAGCCGGTCAGAGTCGAAACGCGCTCTTGCGGTACCGCCGGCGATGGCAGCTTGACCACGAACTCTCGAGATCCATTGGCGGGTACATTAAGAAACACGTTTACGTTCGCCCGCCGCATTTCGCTTTGATAGTCATTTACTCCGCTCCATGCCGGCATTCCGTCAATGCCTCCTACTGAAAGAAACACCTGGTCTTGCCCGCTATCCTCCAGCAGAAACTCGCCGCCCTTCTGCTCCATTACGACATTCTTGTTCCAGGTGTTGGGTAGCGCGCGCAGGTGATTTAGTGTGACCGAGACGTTACGGCGCTCGCCGCTCAAATCGGTCACTCGCACCTTCTGCAGCAAAACCATATCGATCTCGCCGTTTCGTTGCGCCGGCGGTCCGTTTAGTGGATAGGCAAACTGCTCCACTTCATACCTCACCGCATCCCTCTCGAAGGTTGTCGTTATGACGGGTAGGCCATCACTCAGCTTTTGACTACGCCAGGTATTCAGGATTCCGTTCTCCAGGTCGGCGAATCCAAACCAGAATCGGAAATGGTCCGGATTCCCGTAATCGTTCCAGACGCCGGCGCCGCGATCAATCCCGAATTTTGGGATCGCACTATCCCACGTCAAGCAAACGATATGTCCCGGCTTGGGCTGTTGCGCCCGTATGTATGTGGGACTCCCCATGTCTTGCCAGAGCGACGCGTACTCGTCGTAGCTCGCTTCCTTACCAGCGTGCAATTTATCCAGAACTCGCAGCCCCCTCCAGGGAGCAAGCTCCTTTTCATAAACGCTCAGTGACTCGTCATTGGTACTTACAAACAAGTCGAGCGAGGGAACCCAAATGTTGCGATTTCTCAGTAGCTGGTCGATCGTTACGGTAAATCCACGTGTACCGCGCCCATCCATTTCGATCGTCAATTTGCGATCGTCCTCGCGAAAGGAGGCGTCGGAGGTCAGGCGACGCACTGTATCGGCATCGCTCTGCTGGATCAAATCGGCCCAGATCACTTGCATCTCTTGAATCATGGAGACTTTCTGCTCCTGGTAGGCGAGTGTAAGCTCCACGCCGTCAATGTCGCCCGCGCCGGCGGTGGTGCTCCATCCGCCGTTTCGAAGGCCTTCGCCCGATTCCAGTTTGTAGCCGGTCGCGTTCCTGACCGCAACTTCCCTACTTGGAGACAGTCTGATGTAGAACGGCGTCGCTGCGGGAGAATGTTCGCCCCAGCTTATCCGCACATTCAATTCGGTCTGTGACGGATCACCGCAGGCGGCTCCAGCCGTCCAGAGACAGAGTAGTGCTCCAATCCATTGATGCTTCAAACGAAACCGTCAAATGGTTGCCAAGCTTTGGCGCGTGCCCGATCACAACCTGCAACCTTTGCGATTTTAACGGGTTTTCGCTCGTGTTTGAATGCCATGAGCAAGACGATTTCAGCGCGTTGAACAAATACTCTCTTCTTCTCAATCGTTTAATCAAGACACGGACTGGGTGAGAAAAGAAGAGGGTCGCGACACGGCGATGTTGAGTGATGACCGGAGGGGCGGGCTATAACAGAATGAACGGCAATGGATACGTGATCTACTTATGCAGCGGAGTGACTTGTTTGTACTGCCCGGCTTAGCTTGGCAGCATGTAATAATCTACAAGGCAGCGTATCGACCAGCGAAGGCAGATTCCAGCTCGGAACTGCATCGCCCGGATCCAGGGACTCGCCTACTAATTCCTGTGTAATCCGGCGAGCGGTCCCGGTCACATACGAAACGAGTTCATTGAACCGGTCTGCGTGGATCTGAGTCGTGGTGCCGACAATGCTGATCGCCGCAATGGCTTCGTTGTTTGCGTTGAAAACGGGCGCCCCCAGACAACGCACGCCGATTTCTTCTTCTTCGTCGTCCAGCGAGTAGCCGCGTTCTCGGACCAATGCCAATTCCTCTTTTAGCTTTCGAAACGAGCAGATGGTGTTGTCGTTGTAGCGCATGAGACCGTGTTCACTAATGATTCGCTCCACCACCGGCTCCGGAAGCCATGCCGCCAGCGCTTTCCCGATCGCGGTACAGTGCAGGCTCACTTGCTTGCCCACCCAGGTTGCGCAACGGTAAGACCCCGCCGGGTTCAACTTTTCAATCAGAACGCACGACCCACGCTCCACGACAGCTAAATGCACGGCGATCCCGGTCTGCTCAGAGAGGCTCTTCAGAAAAGGCCGCGCCTTCTCTCGCAGGCTCATACCGTGCAACGCACATCTTGCTAGATCCGATAAGCGCGTCGTAAGCCGGTATTTGCCATTCGAATTTTGTTTAAAGACATATCCGTTCTCCTCAAAGGTTCGGAGAAGACAATACACCGAACTCTTTGGAAGATTCAGATATCGCGTAAGCTGAGAAAGCGTGAGCCCTCCTTTCGATTGTGCGAGAACCTCTAATATCGCGAGACTGCGCTCCAGGGCAGGAACCAACGAACGCCGAGATGTATCCATGCTCAAGCTCCTTGATTGTCAAAAGATAGCAGGAATAACACAGGCCGCGTTTTCTCGCGCTTCAGCCGGTGCCGGATTTTGTTCTGCCCACTGAACAGTTTGCGGTTTTCGCTATTTCAGAGTCAGTTGTAACTGCTAGAATTGGCGACTGTTAAGCCTATCTCCTGGATTTGCCTACAAGCATTGCTGTGTCGTGCCAATCTCCGGATAGCGTCACTTGCCCGAACTCGTTCATAACTTCGATTCGATCGACTTCGATACGCCCGGCAAACGCCATTATCACGTAGCTTTCCATCTCGACTCCGGCTGGGGTTATTCGCTAGTTCCCCTCACTGTCGTTTCTGGATCGCGGCGAGCCGACCGTTCCGATCAAACACTTGCGGGTGCGGCCATTTTCGGAGGCACTCACGGCAACGAATGGGAAGGCCAGATCGCCGTCAAGCGCTTGTGTCACGATCTCGCAGCTGCCGATGTGTCCGGCCTTATCATCCTCGTTCCGCAGCTCAGCGAAAGCGCCTGCAGCGCCAACCAGCGAATCTCACCTCTCGATAACGTCAACATGAATCGGGCATTTCCAGGCAACGCTCAAGGAACAATCAGCCTGCGCATAGCTCATTTCGTCAAAACACTGATATTTCCTCGCGTTCGCGTAATAGTCGATCTGCATTCCGGCGGAATGGAAGGCGGTTTTGCCCTTTGTACGTCGTTTCATCCCGTTCCCGATGTGCGCCAGCGCGAGGAAATGCTGGAAGCTGCAAGTCTCTTTGATACGCCGTTCATCTTTATTTACTCGAGCGATATGGCGTCGGGCCTGCTCACCAGCGAGGCCGAGGCGGAAGGAAAAATCGCGATTGGGGGAGAGTTCGGTTATGGTGAGACGGCAAGCCGGATTGGAGTCCTGCATGCCTACGAGGGAGTTCGCAACCTGCTTCGGCATTATGGGCAGTTGGCCGGGCAATTCGTCAAGATTGATGTAAGCCGTGCGGCCGAACCGACTCTGGTCGCGGCTCCGCATCTGGAAGCGTATGTTCCCTGCCCGCGATCAGGTATCTGGGAGCCACGCGTAGATTTAGGCCAGGCGGTCAGCTCCGGGGACCTGATCGGTTACTTGCATGACTTCGCCGATCATTCGACTGAGCCTCTTCCGATTCGGAATTCTCGCGCCGGATACGTGATCATGATGCATGCTCCGGCACGTTCCGAGAAAGGCGTCACTCTCTACGTCGTTGCGGAAGCCGTGACGTCCGCTTAAACGCGACGCGAAAGGAATGTTCTAAGTGCTGAACACATTGCGCCTCCCGGTTATCTTCCGTATTTGCCCAACGTAACGGATTAAGTAAGCTAGCGACAATGAGTGAATGCATCTCCGAGCCAGGCGCCACGGCGAGCAAGTCCGATTTGGAATTGTTTCAGCATCTGGAAAGCAAGCTCTACACCGCTGTTGTTTGTGACGCACTCGATGAATTGGGATTTCGGAATCGAGCGATGCGGGAGCGCTTGCGCCCGCTGTTCCCGAAGGACCACTTTGTTGGTTGGGCCCGCACTATTCTCTGCGTCGACGTTGCGCATATTCCCGAAGATCCTTACGCCATGGAGATCGAAGCGGTCGACAGCATATTGCCAGGCGACGTCGTAGTCGTTTCGACATCGTATTCGGGTTTTAACGCGCCATGGGGTGAGCTCCTTTCGACAGCCGCCCGCGCGCGCGGAGCGCGTGGCGCAGTGATTGACGGCCTGGTGCGTGACGTGCGCAAGATCGAGGAATTGGGCTTCCCCGTGTTTGCCGCGGGAATCAAGCCGGTCGATTCTCGGGGACGTGGTCTGGTTCTGTTCTACAACGTTCCCATCGAATGTGGTGAGGTCCTGGTCTCGCCGGGAGACTTGATCTTTGCCGATTATGACGGTGTCGTCGCCATACCCGCACAGATTGTGACCAAAGTCGTCGAAATGGCGACGAATCGGGTGCTGCGCGAAAACGACAGCCGTGCGGAACTGATGAAGGGGGCCTATCTGCGCGATGTGTACGCTAAATATGGTGTTTTATAGAGCGACGATTCTTTTGATCCTATCCGAAGCTCAGCACAATCAGCGCGAGTATTCCAAGTACTAAGCCTACACGTCCGTAAGACCCGACTTTTTCGTGAAAAATTATGATCCCGATCAATGCTACCAGGAAAAGAGTTCCGCCGGTCGTGATCGGGAACGCGATGTGTCCGGGTACCCCGGAAGCCAGTGCTCTACCAGTGAAATGTTGTCCGCCCAGGCTGCACAAACCCATTCCGGCGCCCAGAATCACCTCCCATTTCGCAAATCGAAGACGCTGCCGGTAAGCCGCCACCGCTAGCACGAGCCCTCCCGAATACCAGCTGATCAAATACGGCAATTCATACCTATCGAGATGTGACTCTGTCAGCACTTTCAAGCCAAACGGACCGATGCCATTAGTCATGAACGCGATGAGCATCAACTGAAACCACTTGCCGGGTTCGGTCTTCATTACGTGTTTTGTAGCGAGTGTGCTTCCGCGGCTCGTCGCTCTTCGATTTGCCGGTCTTTCCAGAGCAGCAGCATGGCAGCCACGATCAGCAGTAGCGCCAGAGCTTTGCGCAGACTGATGGGCTCATGATAAAGCAAAATCGACGCGACCGCCGGTACCCCCGCTGACAAATTTATCGCCAGCCAGCTTGTTGAAATGTTGCCGAAACGCAGTGCTGTCTGGAGCGCAAGAATTGCGATTGCTGAACACATCCCGAATGGAATGCCAAGCAGCTTTGCTGTTAGCGGGAAGTCACCGGCAGAGAGGGCGCCTAAGCTGCCAACCAACAAATACAGCAGCGACGAGAAGTACAGGAGCACCGTAATCGCTGAAGGACGGCAGCTCCTAACATCGGCTAGCTTATGGAACAGACCGAGCGTGCTGTAGCTGAGCAGGGCCAGCAGAGTATATAGAAGTCCGGTCTCCAAAGCCTCGATTCTCTCTTGGATTATAGTTTCGTTGCGGAGGTCTCACCACCCGATCTCTACAAAAAGGGACAGCCCGTTGAACATTGCTCGAGCACTTTCTTGTTGGCAGCGGTTCTCCTCTGTTACTCTTCTTGCCGTCCCTTGTGCTTAAAGATTTGAGCTATTGCTATGAAATACTCTCTGGCTTTTGCTTGTCTCGCTGCCGGTTTGTCTCTGAATGCGGAGCAGCGCTCGCAAGTTCGCGTCGATCTCGCGCACCCCGGTAGTCCGCTCGAAATCGATCATATGGCTTTGGGCCAGGGTGGTCTCTCCCCAGACACGATCTGGGCTGCCCGCGTGCCCGAAATCCGGGCGCTTCATCCGCACATCATTCGCCTGTTCGTGCAGGAATACTTTGATGTCCTTCCCGAAACGGGCCGCACCAATTGGAATATTCTGGACGAATCGGTAGACCTTATCCTTCGTACGGGCGCGACGCCGCTGATGAGCATCGATATCAAACCCAAAGTCTTGTTCCCCACCATAAATCAAGCGATTACCGATCCCAACGACTACGCAGCCTGGGAAGATCTGATCGCCGCCATGGTGAAACACTACAAGGAGCGGAGTTCACGCAGCTTTTATTGGGAGATAGCCAATGAGCCGGATATCGGCGAATCGGGTGGCTGCCCGTACCTGTTTACACCGGCGGGCTACGTTCGGTACTACACTCACACCGTAGCGGCAATCAAGCGTGCTGATCCGAACGCAAAGGTAGGTGGTCCCGCCCTAGCGAATCCAGAGTCGCCGATTCTTCCGGCCCTTCTCGAGGCGGCTCAGGATTCCGGCCTGTCCCTCGATTTCATATCGTGGCACATTTACAACAATGACCCTTTGGCCATTCGCGCCACAATCGAACGCAAAAAACAACTACTGCAGAAATTCCCGAAACTGCATCCTGAAACAATTCTGGACGAGTGGAACATGTCGCTCGGCCGTCCCGTCACGGATCCGCGCTTCCAGCCGGTGTTTCTCGCCGAAACCATTTGGCAGATGAAAGACGCCGGTCTCGATTACTCCTGTTACTATCACATCCGCGATTACCATGTTCAACCGGAGATCTTCAATGCATTTTTTTCGCAACAGGGAGCTGCGGCCATGGCGCAGTGGTGGAATCTCAAGCCGCAATATGACGGGCTATTCGATTATCAAAATCATACTCGGCCTGCATACTTCGCCTTTACGTTGTTGGCCCACCTGACTGGAAATCGTCTATCTCTCGAATCGAGCAATAAGGCAGTGCACGGTTTTGCCAGTCACGATGACTATTACGGGAATTCCTACATCGTGCTTTGGAATTACTCGGATAAGCCAGTCGATCTGAGGCTCGACCTTGATGGTGTTGCCCATTCGGCAAGACTGAATTCGTTAGTTCTAGACGCGACTGCGGCAAGTGACGACCAGAACCTTCGGCTCCGGCCTGCGGAACCGCTTTCTGTTCAAGCCGGAACGGCCCGGATCCCTACAACGCTCGCGCCGTGGCAAATTGTCTTCTGGTCTTTGGAAAAGCGGTAACGCACTTCGAAAGACGCGCTAAGGACTGCTCAGGCGATTCGGTACTTCGCGATGATTTCCTCATCCACCTCTACACCAAGTCCGGGGCCCTCGGGTACCTTCACGTATCCGTCCGTGAGTTCGATGGGATTCTTCGCTAAAGAACGGCTTAGGGGGCCCTGCGAAGTATTAAACTCGACAAACACTCCGCGTCGTTGATATGCGTTCAGGTGCAGTGATGCAGCCGTCAACAGGTCAGAGGACCAGGAATGTGGAACCACCAACCGGTTGGCTCGCTCTGCCATGTGAACGATCTTTCGTCCGGCGGTAAAGCCTCCACAGCGAGTCAGATCGGGCTGTAAGACGTCCACTTGCCCCCGATCAATTAATTGTTCGAAGCCCCATTCCGTTGCTTCCTGTTCCCCGCAGGCAATGTTTAGAGTTGTCCCTTCCGAGAGGGTTCGATAGCCGTCATAGTCTTCCGGATGCAGCATCTCTTCGAGGAAGAATGGCTGAAACTGTTCCAGCTGCCCTGCCAAACGAAGCGCCTCTTTGGGTGTCCTCTCTACGAACCAGCCCGTATCGACCATCAAATCGTTCTCTTCGCCGAGTTCTTTTCGCGCGGCTTCCACGAGTTTCAAGTCGAGTTTCGGTTCTCTCCCGAAGACGCCCCAGCCAAATTTTACTGCTGTAAAACCCTGATCCAAATAACCCTTTGCCGCCTCTCGAATCGCGTCGGAATTCGGCCGGAATAGCGTGCTCGCATAAGCCCTCACTCGATCGCGCCACTTGCCACCCAGCAAAATGTGAATCGGCTGGCCATAAAATTTGCCGGCGATATCCCAGAGCGCGATGTCGAGCGCTGAAATCGCCTGAATTGCCACGCCCCGACGGCCGTAGTAAATACTTCCCCGGTACATCTTGTACCAAAGGCGCTCAGTTTCCAAAGGGTTTTCGCCTTCGAGTAACGATGCCAATCCGTCGAAGCACTCCATGCCTGGTTCGCTCCACCTTGGTGCATCTATCGCCGCCTTGGCAATTACCGGCGCGGTCTCCACGTCAGAATAGCCGCAGATGCCCGCGTCAGTCGATATCTTCACCAGCCCCATATACGTGGGACCGAGCGGCTCTTCAGCGTTCTCCGGATTGCGGTAAAGACCTGGTGACTTCAGAACGAACAGCTCCGCCGAGGTGATCTTCATGCGAAACGTGAGGATAACAATTCTGTCACCTCGCCGGAGGCCGCGTAAGCAGCGTCCCGGTTCAGAAATACAACTTCAGCGCAAATTGAATGATGCGCGGATCCTTAGCAGAAAAAATCTGCCCGCCTTGCGGGGTATCGATGTAGGGGTTAGGATTATTGAAATTGGGATGGTTGAAAACGTTGAAGAATTCCGAACGGAACTGTATGTAGCGGCTTTCGCTAATGTGGAAGTCTTTGAGTACAGAGAAGTCCCAATTCTGGGTGCCTGGTCCACGAAGTATGTTTCTGCCAGCGTTGCCGAAGGTGAACTTTGCTGGTACGCCGAGGGCGCCAACATTAAAGCATTCGGCTGGCGTACAGTTGGAAACATTCGGATTTCCGAGTACGTTTGGGCGGATGTCATACGCGAAATTTACGTTTCCTGGATCGCTAGATCCGAGAAGCGGCGTATATGGGAAGCCGCTCTGGAAAGTCGTGATACCGACGGCTTGCCAGCCGCCGAGCAGTTCATCAACCAGCCACGGTGCATTGCTCATGAAACGTTTGCCACGCCCGAAGGGAAGCTCGTATCCATAGCTCACTACCAGTCGCTGTGGAATATCGTAATCGGATGGTCCCTTCATGGAGTGAAGGTCGAACGGGTCTTGTATGGGATCGCCGCCCGGGTCCGATGTTCCGTCGATAGATTTGGAAAGGGCGTACGAAGCCAGGAACGACAGTCCGTTCGAGAAGCGCTTCTGCAGCTTGACTTGTAACGAATGATAGGTGCTGTTGTTTTGATTAGCCAGATACGAACTGCTGCCGAACCGAGGGAAAGGCACTCTCTCCTGGTATGTCCGGTTGTCGTTCGGGTTGATTTGTGGCACGTTTCCCGGGATGATCATCTCGAGATGCGTTCCCTTGCTGCCAACGTAACCGACGTCCAAAGCCATGTTGTTCCCCAGTTTGCGCTGAACCGTGAAATTCCACTCGTCAACGTAGGGAGTCTTGGCGCGCGGATCATACGAAAAGACCAGCGGCGAATTGAACTGCGTATTCGTCGTGAACGGCTCGAAGAAGTTTTCGACTCGCTGCGTCGGGAAGCCATTTACCGTCGTCTGCGTTTTGCTCTCGTCGAGAATAAATGGCGGATTGATGATCGGGTACGAAACAGTGTTGTTACCCGATTGAAGCAGGTAGAAAACCCCGGCTCCTGCGCGGATCACCGTATCGTTATTGTCGAAAGGCCGGAATGCCATTCCGATGCGGGGTGCCCAGTTGTACTGGTCGAACCGCAGCTTATTGGGTAGACCCGCCTGCGCCGGCGTGATGATGTCGTTCGCGTATTGAGGGTATCCATATTTGGCAACCTGCTGGGTCGTCAGATTGATCGATCCCTTGTAAAGCGCGACGATGATCTTGCCCGTCTGTTGATCGAAATCGGCTGCCTGGTCTTGGAGCTCCTGGAAAGCCGGGTTGTATTCGAATCGCAGCCCCAGATTCAGAGTCAGGCGGCTCGTGACTTTGTAGTCGTCCTGCACGTAGAAAGCATGATTTAGCTGGTCTTCGCCGAATAAATTGCGCGGAAAATCCCGAAATCCGGAACTGGGATATCCCAGAAGGTAATCTGCGAAGGCGTCACCTGAGTACGTCCCGGAAAAACTGAACGCGCCGCGCGAGTTGGCCGAATTGGTTGACGTGAATTCATATCGGCGCAGATCGGCTCCAAATCTGATCGTATGCGATCCCTTGATCCAAGTCACGGAGTCGATGATTTCGTACATGTTGCTTGGATTCGTGAGCGGCGAATAGGGGTTTCCGTTGATCAGCGTCCCATACCCGCTGACGGACAGGCTCGGAAATCCCGGGAAGTTGATACTTGTCTGCTCGAATCCCGTGATACCCGACTGCCCGGTGTAATTCGTTCCCAAACCTTGTGGGCTGTTCGTTGAATACATCCGGCCATAACCGAGTCTTATGTCATTAATAAGGGTGGGTCTGAAAATGTGTACTTCATCGAGGGCTGCATTCTGAGTCCGAATATCGTTCGAGTCCCCGCCGACCTGCGGAAATTCTCCCGGATTGAACGCGTGAATGTTGTTCACCGAGTAGCGCGCGAAGAGCGTATCGTTATCTGAAAATCTGTGATCGCCTCGTATATTGCCCTGATCGATATTCGAGCTATATGGTGCGCCGTAGACGAATGACCCGGCTGCCGTGTTGGGAAGCGGGATAAATTTCAGGAAGAATGCGGTCGATGGGTCGATAAGACCCGATCGGGATCTTATTGCCTGGAAATGGAGTTCCGGTTAACGGATTCTGGATGGTTGTGCCCAGGGCGGAAAAATCGCCCGCTCTGAGAGCAGCGCTTGGAACCGAAGTATTTGAAGTCAGCCCACGAACAATGCGTGTTCCTTCATAGTTGACGAAGAAAAACGTCTTATTGCGAACGATCGGGCCGCCCAATGTTCCGCCGAATTGGTTCTGCCGGTACGGAGATTTGCCATTGTCAAAAAAGTTCCGCGCATCGAGAGCGTCGTTTCTTAAGAATTCCCAAAGGACTCCGCGGAACTGATTCGTACCAGACCTGATGGTTGCATTGATAACGGCGTCCCCGCGGCCATACTCAGCCGAGAATGCATTGCCTTCCACCTTGAATTCCTGGATGGCGTCGACGGATGGCGTAAACTGGACACCATTGTAGAGCTGCTCTTGATTGCTGATGCCATCGAGCAGAAACTCTGTTTTCGGCGCCTGGCCGCCGTTGACCGAAATCGTCGTGAACCCGGTGTTCGATCCCGGCGAACCTTGAATGGCTCCTGGCGTCAGGGTCGCCAACTGCGTGAAGTTCCGCCCGTTCAATGGCAGCTCCACGATTGTCTTGTTATCGATCACCTGGCCGACAGTGGCATTGTCGGTATTGACGAGCGGTGCGGATTCGGCCACCTCGACCTTCTCCGACACGTTTCCTACGTTCAGCTTGATATCGAACCGAGCCTGCTGGTCGACCTGCAGAACAATTCCGTTTATTTGTTGTGTCTGGAATCCTGGTTTAACTGCCGTAAGAGTGTAACTGCCCGTGATCGGCAGCAGAGGTAACTCGAAATCCCCGGAATCCGACGTCAGCGTGTGCCGCTCGAGGCTTGTGGCGTTATTCACTGCCGTCACGGTGACCTGCTGAACCACTGCTCCGGTCGCGTCGCTTACTCTGCCCACGATCGTGGCTGTAGGATCGGCTAGCAGCATCACAGAAGGCAAAAAACTCAAACAGAAAACCCTAAAATACAGCTTCACTGGATGCCAACCTCCACAAATTGTTTGCCTGATGGTATCGCTACAACAGGATTACTTCAATGCTTGCTATAGAGATCGTGCAGAGTATTGGACGTGTTCCGGGGTCCTAAACCCAGGAACACATGGTGCCGGCCTTCCAAATTGCCATTCGCGTGCCTTAGCGATTGTGCAGAGTTTTCAGATACGTTCCTAATTCCTCACGCAGGGCAACCCGATCGTACAGATGTTTCTTGATAAACGGATCTGTTAGCGGATACGGACCGCTCTCCGGCGGTCTCTTCCCAGGCCATGATGCAGCCGTTATACGCGCATCACCGATCCGGTATCCATACATGTCCAGGTGACGAATCCCCATCGCCAGCGTCGCCTCACAGATATCCCGAACTTGGCCAAACGTCGGATATTTAGCCGGTGCCGGTTTCATCAATTCCGGGAAATTAGCAACCCAGAAGGTATAAATGATCGTTTTATTCGGACCGACCGCTGTGCGGGTATCTCGAATCACTTTTTGAGTAAGTTCTATTGCTTTCCGACCGGACTCCGCGCTCCCGTCCCAGTTGGGAATCGTATAGGCGCCCACCGCGTCCCAGGGCTGAGCCGCTTTGCCGAAGTCGAGTCCTACTTGATCCCGCACCTTTGGACCGAAAATCGTACCGATGTTGTCCTCAACATAGATTTCATGCTTCGGATTAGGATCGATCTCGCGAATAAACTTCATGGTGTCGGCCGACCACGCCGTCCACCATCTCGAACGGGCCACCGTCCATTCGGCCCACCCCGGCTGCCCCGGGGCCTTTGGCGGCTCTTTTCCAAACAATCTCTTGTCAGAGGCATTGTAGGAGACGTAACGCTCTGAAGGCTTGCTTGCGGGCCCGTCTATACTCCCGATCCCGCCCATACTGAAAGTGTCGTCGAAAATGTAACCTACAAACGCCGGATGGCCGCTAAACAGGTTGGCGACGCTCTGCAAATAGTTCTTCCACTCGGTATCTCGCCACTCCGTATTGAAAGTGTCAAATGTGAAGAGAACGTTGCCGCCCGCGTCAACCTGTTGAAACTCGGGTTTCCGCGGCAGCGTATTGTGTGAGGGCTGCCACACCACGAAGTACGCGCCGATTCCCGCCTTGGAAGCAGCGTCAAGCGCGTATCGCGTGTCCGTCTCGCGCTTTGTCCATGCGGAGAGGTCCAGCCCCCAGCACAAATCGACATCGGTGAACCCGAGTCGCGCCATATCCTGGAAGTCTCGTGCCCATTCGGAACGCGGCGCTGAGTTCAGCCAGTACCAGCCGCTGATTCGCACCGGTTCACGCGGCGCCGCGCTCGCTGCCTGCGTCGCGAGAAATATCGCCAGCGCACAAAACGTAAAAAGCCGAAGACTTCGAAAGTGATAGCGGGACATAACTCACCTTCCGAGCAGATACCCTCAACAGCATAAAGCGACTCCTCTCGTGTTAAATGCCTTGCCGCTCGTCTTTCCACGAATCTGTTTTATTAGCCGAATGACATTCGTCCGTACTCAGGAAGCCGTGCTAAACCTTTTACTTGCTCTTGTCACCGGACGGGACTTCACTTTCCGCGCTCTTCGATGAAACCACTTGCCTTCGTTTCCGATGAATCGTATCTTGCCCTTCCCGCTGTTCAGGCCGAGTTCTTTTCACAGCAAACGGGTGAGGTCCATCAACTCACTTCTTCGCCTTCCGGGGCTTTCTACGCCGATCTACGTCCTGGACCTTATCGCGTAACACTAGCAAAATCTGGTTACGGCTCGAAGTCCGCCGAGTGCCAGCTTGGCTCGACGCCGCCGCAGTTCCGTTTGCTCTCGGACTGCTTACTCGGCTTCGTATGGCCTAAATGGGTGCGCAGCGGCCAGCCCGGTGAGCTGCGCCTTCATTCACCTCGCGAATTTCAGCTCTCGCTATGGCGCTACGGACAGAGCGTCGCTCTCGCGCGCGTGATTGGCTGGTTTGATGAGCACGGCCCTCGCGCCAATCTACAAATTCTTCCCGATTATGACTTCACTCAAACCGGTGTCGGTTGGAACAAGCAAGGCTACCCCTCCATTCCGGTCAGCCACGTAGTTCCTTCGCCGCAACAGTCGGGACTCTATTATTTCTGGGTGCGCGATACTGCTGGTGGCCGGTTCTCGTTTCCTTGGGTTGTTGCTCCCGCCTGCCCAACAGCGCCGATCGCGGTGCTTGCTTCGACCAACACTTGGAACGCTTACAACAATTTCGGAGGCCGATCAAACTATGTCAATCCAGACGCGCTCCCGGTATGCCCCATTGTCAATGCTCGCCAGGATCTCGGCCGCTATCAACCCCCCGCCGAAGTCTGGTCTCCGCCGGACGACGAATTTCGTCCGCTCTCGTTTTGCCGTCCGGAGCCCGCGAACCATATCTTCGATTCTGTTCCCTGGGAACAACCGAGCCCGACCAACCCGATAGGCGGCAGAATGCAGGCCGGACAAGCGCCCGGCGAGTGGCGGCTTTTGGCTTGGCTCGAGCGCGAAGGCTTTACCTACGACTACTATGCCGACGCACACCTGCACGATGGATCTCTGGATCTTTCCGCTTACAAAGTCTTGCTCATCCTCTTGCATCCCGAATACTGGACCCGGGAGATGTATCTCCGCGTCCAACGCTGGGTTCGACAGGAGAACGGCAGACTGATGTATCTTGGGGGAAACGGTCTCAATTGCGAAGTGCTCTTCGACGGCCATTCGATGCGCTGCCTCTCCCACGTAAACTCCTTTCGCTATGGTCTCGGCGGCAGCCACGACGACGATCCCGAAAACCGCTACGATTCGCGCATGCATCGCACTCTGGAATCGGAGGCGAATCTACTGGGCATCGCGTGTTCCGATACCGGCCTGATGACAGCTGCGCCCTATCGCGTCCTCGCTTCGCCTCATTGGGTGTTTGCTGAAACCGGCCTTCGCGTCGGCGACATCTTCGGTGAACAAACCCTTCACGAGCGTGTTCCCGGAGGCGCTTCCGGGCACGAGACGGATAAAATTACAGTTCACTCACCGGCGAACGTCGAACACCTCGCGAAAGGTGAAAATCCGAATGGCGGAGGAGCCGATCTCGTTTACTATCGCCACCGAAATGGGGGCCAGGTCTTCTCTGCCGGATCTATCACCTGGATCGCTGCCTTGTTCACCGATTCCAAAGTTTCACGTATCACGCATAACGTGCTAACTCGATTTCTGAGTTAGATTGTTCGGCGAATCTTTCAATTCAACGCCTAAACCGGCACTTTCGAGGGGCGCCCATGCGCATCCGTCTTCATACCGGATCGCCTGTTTCAGCATTGTCTCTTCGTAATACAGCGGACCAATGATGTCGTGCCGTACTGAATCCGCAAGCGCTGGTGCGACACTGGCCAGCGTTAACATGGAGGCCGTCGCGATATCCATTTCGAGATTACTTCCAATCACGCACCGCAACCCCGCCGCAGCCGCCAACTCCGCGATCGCCATGGAGCGCAGCAGGCCTCCGTTCTTGCCGGGATAGATACTGATAAGGTCGCACGCTTCCTGTCGAATCGCCTCCAATGCGTCCTGCACTGTAAAGATTGATTCGTCCAACATCAGCGGAATAGCCGTACGCTTTCGGATCGCCGCGCATCCCCGAAAGTCTCCGCGTCGAAGCGGCTGCTCGAGAGCTATTACTCCGCACTTCTCGAGCCCTGGGAGTGCCGCGAGGGTCTCCGGAACTGTCCAACCCCCGTTTCCGTCCACGGCCACTGGAAATCCCTCGCCCACGGCTGATCGCACCGCCTGCACTCGCTTCAGGTCCTGCTTGACGTTTAGCCCGACCTTCACCTTCACTGCACGCAATCCCAGGTTCACCGCACCGGCTGCCACTTGCGCCGCGCGATCCGGCTCGAACGCGCCTATTGAAAATTTCAAAGGTATGTTGCCCGTTCGACGTGCACCGCCTAGCAGAGCTGCGGCAGGCACTCCCAGCGTCTTGCCTGTTAGATCGAAGAGCGCCATCTCAATCGCCGCCTTGGTAAAAGGATTGCCGATCAGAACGCGATCCATGACTTCGAGGCAAGCCGCAATGTGCCGTGGATCTTTGCCGATGACCGCAGGCGCCAATATGTTCGAAATAGCATGCGAAGCGCTTTCCTGGCTTTCTCCGCTCCAAACCGGAACGACGCTCGCCTCTCCATATCCGGCTACGCCTTCATCACTCTGCACTTCAACCAAAGCAAACCGCGACTCGGGCTGCGACCCGGCAGCACTTACGATTGCGAATTCCGGCCGCACCACTCGCGAAACCGGATATGCCCTTACCGAAACAATCTTCAAATTTGTATCCCCAGTGGCCGGTTGACAAGCTCGCGGCTCGCCCTTAACTTAGTTGGCGCGTCCCAACTCAGCCGAAACGTGCACCGTTCCAGATGGATTTGGTATTTCGACTATTCCGTCCTTCACACTCTGAGTAATTCCGTTCACCTTCGCACTCCCAATAGACTGGCCCTGCGGCGGATTTAGGTAAACGTGCAACCACGCCGGTCCGTTGCTCGGACATTCGATTGTTGCCTCTATCTCCTTGTCGCTTGAGTGAACCTGATAGCTCAGAGCCCCGAACATCGGTAAGTGCGTCTCCTACCCGTATGTCTTTTCCCGCATGCAGCCATGCCGAAGGAGAATTTCTTAATATGTCCACTCCCTTACCTCCTTCATTCTCGAAAACCAGCATGTTTCGCAGATGGTTATCGATAACGGAATTCATCGTCGGCAAGTCCTGAATGCCATCACGGTGCTCGTCACCTCCCATAAACTTCCGGGAGACGGATCCCGCCGCAAGCGAATAGAACCCTTCAAGGAATTTGTCACGCTCGTTGCGCAGGAAGCGAAGATAGACATTCCAGGAGTAGCAGGGCTCGACGCTGGACATTTCGTAGCGCAGAGTCGGCGTGTTTGCAAACTCGGTCCAGTCCGGATCAGCTGAACCGGCGTTCGGCCCCTCGTTCAGCCACTTCATGGCCAGGGTCATGATGGGATCGTTGGCGTTGAGGAGTCCTGCTACGCCTAGAAACATCGGTCCGCAATCAATATAGAAGATGTGAAGTCTCGTCGGGTCCGTTTGTTCAAATGACCAGGGTATGAAAGGCACCAGTTCACCCAAGGAGTCCTTCCACCGGGCCGTGCGCTCCACGTGCTTGCGATAGGCCGCCTGAAAGCATTCTCGGTAATCGTCTCTCTCATGAGCCCAGCGCTCGGCATCCTTGTGATGAACCGCTTGAAGAACCTCGGTTACTGAAGCGAGCGCCCGGTACATCCAGGCATCGATCCACACCAGGTGTTGATCGTCCGAGCCCCCGTCGAAGCCACGTGCCGCCGGCATGAGGCCCGCATCTGGTCCGCCCTGCAAACGGGTGTGGCTTCGTTCGTCTGCAATCCACTCAACACCCTTAATCATCGCCGGCAGCCACTGTTTCAAAAACCCCTGATCGCGGCTCATCAGGTAATATTCTGAAGCTGCCCAAAGAATCGCGCCGTGGTCTCCGGTCCAGGGAATTGCCAAATGCTCGCGCGGTCCGCTGATGTAACCAGTGTTGGACCACGCGCTGCTGCTTGGCACAGGCGAATATCGGCTCGTATCCAGGAACGGCTCGAGAAAGGATTTCGATTCCGTCAGGTAGCCTCTTTCGATCAGATCTACCAAGTTCAGCGACATCGGCGTCGGCCAGTAGGCCTCATAGTGATGCGGTGAGGTCTTTAAAACGTGGTCGCCATTCGGGTAGGTATCGGCCGTGATAAAGCTGAGCGGAACGGTGTATTTCCACAACCGGTTCAGCTGAGCATCGGGAACATCGACCTGCATGCCTCGCGCCTCTTCCGCCTTCCAGAAAGTGATAACCGATGTCCGGCTCTGATCGTAGCTGATCCCGCGAAGCCTACTCAAGCTCGCTGCGTCCGCCGGGCTGAACGGGAGGATTAGATCCAGCGTCTCGCCTGCGCGCCTCGGGATCTCGAACTCGCAGAGATTGGCACCCATGCCCGTCTCGATCAGTCCAACTGAAGTTTGGTCGTTCTGCAGTCGCGCGTAATATCGACCTGGCTTGCTGGCTGCAAGCACGATACGGCCTGTCTCGTCCACCAGATCCGGTCCCACGGTGTGCAAATCGTATGGATATTTAGGAGCGACGAATGGAATGCGTACGTTTCGTCGCGCGTTCATCGCGTAAACCATTCGGTCGCTCGCTACTTGTGTCCACAAATGAATGGCAGGCGCGCCCGACCCCGGTTCGATCACTTTGAAACGAAGACGCAAGAACACCGGCGAATCCCAGGACGCGGCATTCCCGCTTCCCAGCGAATCCACTGCCAGGGCCTCTTCGAGCAGCACGCTATTCCCGGATTTCATTTTTATCTCGGAGACTGGGAGATCGCCCTCTAGTAGACTGGGCTCCGTCGAGCCGTCATCGTCGCGGCGGTGCTCGAAATCGGGCCGCTCTCCGATTGAGAAACTAAGGAGCGCTGCTTCCTCCTTGATCTTGGTAAAGAGCCGCCGATCTGCTTCCGTTAATAGCTCACCTGGGGTGGCCGATATATCCCCGTTCCACATCACTCCAAATTCGAACGGGTGATTCTTACAGCCCAAAAATGCAATCGGCCGGCGCATGTCCGGCCATCGAACCACCGCTTGGTCGTAGCTTGGTTCCACCGTGTGCGCCGGCAACTGTACTGCGATCAACAGAGAGAAAGAGAGCAAGAAGACCGAATGCGACCTTTCCGCAGGATGTTTCATGGTGCATACAGAGGGGTGGGCTTTTCGTCGGTACACAGCAACAGCTTAGCCGCTAATTACCCATCTCGAGAGGACAACGGAAATCGTGTTGCAAATCTGTTCGAGACTTTGAACAGTATTCGAGTTTGCCTGATCCGCATGTTCTCCATTCAAAAGAATGGGTAATCAGCGATGCAAAGTGTCTGCAAAGTTTTCGGGCGCGTTCGGAACCGGGTCGACCGTGGCCATTCCGGCTCGTCCGGTCTGCCCCTGAAGGCGGGCGAAGACCTTACGCTCTTCTTGCGCGCGGCCGGGCTGGCCAAGTTCGTCGTAGATTCTTGCCAGCAGGAAATGGGTCTTGGTGTCTTCGGGATTCAGCTTCACCGCCCGTTCTAGTTCCAGGCTCGCTTCCGTAAGACGCCCAAGTTTGAACAGCGCCTTACCAGCGAGGAAGTGAGCCTCCGGTGAATCAGGCTGTAACTTCTCAGCCCGCTGGGCGCAACTCAAGGCGTCTTCGAGGCGTGTGGGATCGTGTCCGAGCAAGAGCAGAATGCTGAGGTTAGCGAACGCGGAATAACGACCACCGTCGGAGGTCTGAGCGGAGTCTATCGCCCTCCGATAGTAGGATTCAGCCAATCCATAGTTACCCAGGCGTCCCTGGGCCAGCGCCAAGGCCAGCAGCGCCTCGGAGTGAAGCGGCTTCCACTCGAGGGCAGTATAGAGATACGGCAAAGCGAGTTCGAATTTTCCGTTTAGCACTAGCTGATGTCCCGCCAGATATGCATTTACCTTGCTCGACGGATTCTGCTTTGCCGCCTCAAGCAGTTCGGCCTCGGCATGCTCGGGCAAATGCAGCTCGCGGCAATCGAGTCCAAGCAAAACGTGCGCCTTGTCGTTCACGCCTCTGAATTGGATAGATTTCTCGAGGAACCCAGCGGAGCGTTGCCATGCTTCGTGATTGAAGTACATCTTGCCGATTTCGAAGTAGGTAGCCGCCGGATCAGCGCCATTTGACAACCGCTCTTTCACCATTTGTTCCGCGCGGGCGTCTTGCTGGTGTGTGACCAGGGTGTCTAACTCTGCCCAGAACTGTTCGGCTTCGCTATGTACAGGATGCTCCTCAGAGCGCGCCTGAGACACGGCTGCAAGCGCAAAAGTCGCTAGCAACAGAACAGAGCTCTTCGGCCGGTTCACGGTTGTTTATTTTATCCTCTGCTCGCCAGAGACGCCCAGCCCACTTTGGCCCTTACGGTCCAAATAGTGACCTTCACTTTCATGACCCTCTTCAGGGTTGAGACTTGTACAATGAGCGGGCATGTTGCGAAGTCGTAGGTTCAGCATAATGGCCCTGCTCTTCACAGCCTGTGTGTTGGGAATCCGCAATTTTTCCGCTACGCCGGGCCTGAACAGCCCCTCGCTCCGGTTCACTGACGTTGGGCAGAAAGCCGGAATCGACCTGCGTATGATCAACGGCGGAGCGGAAACGAAGAAATACGCATTCGAAAGCACGGGAAGCGGTGTCGCTCTGATCGACTACGACCGTGACGGTTATCCAGACATCTTTTTGATCAACGGGAGCCGTTTGGAAGGTTTCACCTCAAACGCAGTGCCGACCAATCATCTCTTCCACAACAATCGAGATGGCACATTCACAGATGTGACCACTCAAGCCGGGGTTGGGAGTTCCGGCTGGGGTCAGGGTGTGTGTGTCGGCGACTTCGATAACGATGGATTAGACGATTTGTTCGTCACCTATTACGGTCGGCAAAATATCCTTTACCGTAACAACGGCGACGGCACTTTCAAGGACGTGACGGCGATGGCTGGGCTTGATGAGTCGTCCCGGAACTGGAGTACCGGCTGCGCATTTATCGACTACGATCGCGATGGAAGACTCGATTTGTTCGTAGCGAGCTATGTCGATTTCAACCTTGCCACTGCGGGGCTCCCCGGCTCAGGGCCGAACTGCCTTTCGCGAAACGTGCCGGTCTTCTGCGGACCGCGCGGTTTGGCCGCCGCGCAGTCTCGCCTTTACCACAACCAGGGGCAAGGTAGGTTCGTCGACGTCTCTGCCGCGACGGGAATCGGCAAAACGACCGACTGTTATGGCTTAAGCGTGTTAACAGGCGATTTCGAGAATCGCGGCTGGCCAGACGTCTACGTGGCCTGTGATTCGACCCCGAGCCTCTTCTTTCGAAATAACGGCCATGGAGGCTTCGAAGAACGCGGTGTCCGGGCGGGCATCGCGTACGACGAGGACGGGCGTGAGCAAGCCGGAATGGGACTCTCCGCCGCGGACTACGATAACGATGGGTGGCTCGATATTTTTAAGACCAACTTCGAAGACGATGTTCCGGACCTCTATCACAATGAAGGCGACGGTACCTTCACCTTCAGAACGTTTGATGCCAAACTTGGCTTCCACCTCAAGTACCTTAGCTGGGGCGGAGGTTTTTTCGACTATGACAACGATGGTTGGCCGGACATTTTCATCGCTAATGGTCATGTCTACCCGGAACTCGAACACCACAACCATGCCGAATCGCCCTATCGGCAGCGAAACCTTCTCTATCGCAACGCGGGCAACGGTCGATTCGAAGACATCACGTCGATGGCCGGACCTGGCCTCGAGTTGCGGCGCTCAGGACGCGGGGTGGCTTTCGGCGATCTTAATAATGACGGCAGAGTCGATATTCTCGTCAACAACCAGAATGATCCACCTACACTCTTACACAACGAAGGCGGAAGCCCGGATCACTGGACCTCGATCCGCACTGTGGGCACCAAATCGAACCTCGACGGCATCGGAGCGCGTGTGGCATTGGTTGCCGGAGGCCGGCGCCAAATTCAGGAGGTCAGAAGCGGCGGTAGTTATCTCTCGCAGAACGATCTGCGTTTGCATTTCGGACTGGGGAGCGCAGCAAAAATCGACCGCATCGAGGTTCGTTGGCCGAGCGGGTCTGTGGATAAAGTGGAAAACGCTTTAGCCGATCGATGTCTGACGATTGAGGAGGGGCGGGGCATTGTGCAGAAAAATAACAGTGAATACAGACTTAGAAGAGAAACTTCAACGCAACCTGCACGTCGCGCCCTTCAGACGCGCTCGTCACCTGCCCGAAACGCGAGTCGTTAACGTGTGTGATCACTCCATCGGCGCTAAAATTGGCGTGATTGAGAGCGTTGAAGGCCTCTGCTCGGAATTGCAGCATCTTTGATTCTGTGAAGTGGAAATCCTTAAGCAGGGCAAAATCGAAGTTTTGGATGCCCGGCCCGGTGAGCACGCTTCGACCCGAATTGCCGAAGCGGAATATACCGTTGTTATTGTCGGCAATCAGAAACTGATTGGTAAAGCAGCTCGTATCGAACCAACGTGCAACAGTGCGCTGGTCGCTCGGCAGGTTGCCGTTACAAATCCGGTCAGGGCGCCAGTTTCCAGTCCCCACATTGGCGGAATCAATACCAGATTGGGGGGTAATCGGAAACCCTGTTTGAAGACTCGCAATTGCGGTAAGCTCCCAGCCGCCAAGAATGCCGTTCACGAATGTATTGCTATGACCCAGCCAACGCCTGCCTTTGCCGAATGGCAGTTCGTAGAGGCTACTGAACGTGAAACGGTGCCGAACGTCGTCTACAGTGAGGCCGCGTTCCTGGCTTAGGTCATTGTCATTCTGACCCAGAGGCGCGCCTCCATCGGCATAGCCTCCTTCTTCGCCTTCGTTGTCTGAAATATTCTTTGAAAAAGTATATCCGGCAAGAAACTGCAGCCCATTGGACATCCGCTTCGTGAGCTGCACTTGTAGTCCGTTGTAATTGGCGTTAGCGCCCGAACTCATCTGAGCGGTGAACCCGAAATCCGGATACAGCCGCCGCGGTTGGACGTCACCCGATCCTGGCACCGCCTGATTCCCGAAGAAATGGAAATGGCCAAGGTCAATGGCTGACGTTCCCACATAGCGAACCTCCAGCGCCATGCTGTTGGTTAACTGACTCTCGATACTGAGCGACCACTCATGAACATAGGGTTGGCGAAGGTCGGAAGCGGGGTTGACGGAAATGAACGCCTGGCTCAGTGGCGGCGTGCTTCCGCCAATGAACGCAGATTGCAGAGGAGTGGGCGGGCTCGAGGGCTGAAACGTGCTGAATTGGTCAGGAGCTTGAACGGGGTTATTGAAGCCGTAGTGAAACTGATTGAACTCAGCCAATTCAAAAAACAGCCCGTATCCGCCTCGGATCAACGAAGCGTCCGAGCTGAGCGGGCGGTAAGCGAACCCGAAGCGCGGCGCCCAATTGAAATTGTCACCGAACCAAAGAGAGCGTGCGGCGCGTCCCGTGAATCCCAACTTCTTCATCTCGTCCGGGCATGCAACGAGGTGATATTCATTCGGCGTTCCGGCATTCATGATGTACTGCGGCAAATTGCAGTACTTAGCGGCTTGATCATATCCCGCCATGACCAAAACGGCATTGCCCGGCGTGAAGAGCGGTGCGCCTGGAATAGGCACCAAACTTGCGCCAACGTCCCGGCGGTCCGTAGGCAATTGGTGATGCTCGTAGCGAAGCCCCAGGTTCAAGGTCAGCTTTTGACTAACCCGATAATCATCCTGTACGAAAAAATTAATGAACTTGCCGTCTTGATAGTTGACCGCCTTGGCGATGCTTCGTCCCGCGCTGGAAGGATCGCCAAGGAGAAAGTCGGAAATCGTGAAATTGCTGTAATTGTTATCGAAGTTGAACTGGCCATGTGGGGAAAACGGCGCCTGATCACGTAAGGATTGGTACGGTTGAAAGTCACCGCCAAATGCGATCGTATGCTTGCCTTTGATCACGGTAAAGGTATCTTCGTACTTCTCCACCATGTCATTCGATTCCACCGGGCGATAGTTTGAATCGCCGATCGTGACATAGCCCTGCGCAAACTGGAAAGCCGGAAAACCCTCGTCTTCAGGTGACAACGCGTTGAGACCCTGGATACCAAAGCTCGCCATAAATCCCGGTTTCCGTGGGCAAGATGCGCACGTACCGATATCCATGTTTCGAGAGAATCCGATACGTGCTTCGTTGAACATCGACGGGCTGATGGTATGAGCCCAACTCAGCGCGACGTTCTGGCCCCGGAAACGAATGCGGTCATCGAAACCGGGCAAAAAAGAGTAAGCCTGCTCGGGCGTGTACGTGATCGACTGTGCAAGCATGTAGCGCACATATAGGTTGTCCTTTTCACTGAAGCTGTGATCGACACGACCGCTGAACTGGTTGTCGTCACGCCTTCGTTTCGGATTAAGTACGTAATTGTTCGTTCCAATATCGGTCGCGCCAGCAACGTTCGGTTGCGGGAAATAGGGAATGACTACTTGGGCCACGCTACTAATTCGGTTGGCCGGAATGATATTCCCCGGAAAGGCCCGACACGTGGCGCCAAAAGGGCGGATTATTACAGGTCGATGGATCGATTATTCGATAAGGTGCCTGACCTGTGTTGGGATCGGGTTGGCTCAGAAGGGCGGAGAAATCTCCATTCAGCATCGCGGGAGTTGGAACCTGGCCCGAGTAAGTTAATCCCTTTCGTTCTCTTAATGCCTCATATCCACCAAAGAAAAAGGTTTTGTTTTTCCGGATTGGCCCACCCAGGTATCCGCCGAACTGGTTGCGTTGATATGGCGGGCGTGTCGGCGAAAAAAAGTTCCGCGCATCCATATTGTTGTTGCGCAGAAATTCGAAGGCGCTGCCATGAAAACTGTTGGTTCCGGACTTCGTTGTCAGATTGATGGTGGAACCGGCATTCTTGCCGAACTCGGCGGAAAAGGACTGGCTCTGGACCTTGAATTCCTGCACGGCATCGGGCGACGGCTGGATGGAGAATCCGCCAGTCATCATGTTCTTCGCATCTACGCCATCGATCAACACGTTATTGCCAGAGCCGCGCAAACCGTTCGATGCGTATGTCACTTCGCTGAATGGTGAGCCGAAAATGTTGCTGGAGAATCCTCCCGCGGTCAGGTACGGTACCGGCCATCAGAAGGGGCAGGCTGCCGAAACGTCGAGTGTTAAGTGGCAATTCCGTGACCTGACGTGAATCCACGGTCATACCTATCGAAGCCGTCCCGGTTTCAACGAGCGGCGCAGCAGCGGTAGCTTCAACCGTGGTCATTACGGTCCCGACCTTCAGTTCAATGTCGAGCCGAGACTTCTGGTTAACGACAAGCGTCAAGCCGGTCTGCTCGGATTTTGCGAAACCTGTCTTTTCGACTGTGATGGTGTAGTTGGCCGGCTCAAGATAGGGAATTACGTAGCTGCCGTCGGCTTGCGTCGTCGAAGTGATGACTCGGCCATTGGCCGGGTTCAACGCCGTTACCGTTGCGTCGGGAACAACGGCGCCGGCGGGGTCGGTAACGGTCCCAAACAATGTCGCGCTGACTTGCTGCCCAAGCAGGGCCATCGCGCTCAACGCCAGCAGCGCGAGTAAGGGCAATGCCCGTGCACCAGCTTCGCCAGAACATCGAACGTGCATCATCACCCCCGTGATGGGTAGCGGAAACACTTGGTAAATCAGTGTTTACCCCAACACTGTAATCGTTT
>CAWJEH010000033.1:0-352929 GCA_963841675.1 Terriglobia bacterium | reverse complement strand
AAGAACTTTACTAAAATCAGCGGCTTAAGAGAATGACTCCGAAAGCCGCAGGGGGACAAGAAAGGCGAAAAGTGGACCAAAATGACTTGGCGCGGGTGCAACACTGGGTGCAAAAAACGACTTGCACTCAGGGACAGCCTAGGGAAGCGGGAAAAACGCAAGCTGGTAGTTGCTTTCGGCGCCGCGCAGTCCTCGGGGTATTCGGTAATGGACGGCTTCCGGCGGGAGTCTTGCTCCGCGCAAAGACAATATGGCCGCCAAGCCCCAGCGGCTGATTTTCCAGCCCAGTTAAATGCGGCGATGGGAATACTACAAGATTTCCCCGCGCCGCTCACCGCCTGGAACACGTACTTCACTCTGGTCCAGCAGCTTCGGGCGCGGCTCGGCCGCGAAGATGTTGCGCGAAGCAGTTTCGGTCATCGGCTATTCGCCAGGAAATTAGTGACGAACGTTTGCGCAGAGTATTTCTGGGCTCGACGGCTGTTCAAGAGGTCCTTACCGGGCTGGTCCGAAGCGGCGAGTCGAGCGTTACTGGCGGTTTCGAATCCGACTCCCTCGGGCCGCCAATCCCAGCCGTATCAACCGGACATCCTCCGAATCAAAGGAGAGCGGTTTCTGCCACATTTGCAGGATATCTTCAGCCGTCCAGTGAGGTTTCATAATGCCTTCCCCGGAATGGCGACCGGTCCCCTGTAGAATGTGCGTGATTTCGTGGACTAGAACGTGCGCCAGCAGTCCGGTCGTGACCGCTAAATCCGGGCTTCGTCTCAATCGATCCCAGAAGATCGTGATGTGAGCGCCTTCAAAAGGCCGGGTGTATGCTAAGGCACCACGGTGAAACATTACAGGTGTATTAAGAGTGATGTCTATCAAAATCGGCGTCTCGACCCTCTTCAATGGCGGCCGGCCGCAATGCCAAATGACTTGCACACCTGCTTTTGCGAATATCCGGCGGCCCAGGTCTTCGGCGCGGTAAAGTGTCTGAACCGGAGGCTCGCCAGGATTGTATCGGACGCACGCAAGCACCACCGGGGCTTTGTTTTCAAGCGTGTCTTCCGCCCGGGAAGTTAGCGCCGCCTCTAAGATCAACATCACTGTTGCCAAGGTCTTCATGCCGTTTCGCGGCTGCCACTCTGCAGCACGACCAGACTCCCCCAGCACGAACAGCACTCCAATACAGCACGGTGTAAATTCGCCTTACCGACAAATAATTTTTTTCTTTATTCGCTAACTTGCCTGAAAGGTGCGCGACGGGAATATACTGTTAAAGCATTATCGGAGTTGCTGCATATGGAGCTGCAAAGCCGTCCCCGGCGTGTCGTCCAGTTCGGAGGCTTCAAAGCCGATCTGGACTCCGGTGAATTGTTCAAGGATGGGCTGAAAGTTCGATTACCGGAGCAGCCGTTTCGGCTTTTGGCGATTCTCCTGGAATGTCCAGGGGAGGTTGTCAGCCGGGATGAGTTGCGGCGCCGGCTTTGGTCGGAAGACACGTACGTCGATTTCGACAGAAGCCTGAACACGGCCGTCAGCAAATTGCGAGAAGCATTGGGGGACGCAGCCGAAAACGTCGAAACGCTGCCGAAGCGGGGATATCGTTTCATTGCCCCGGTAAATGGGGCCTCTCACGCTGTCGTCGGGCCGTCTGAAACAGCGGCCCGGCTTCTTAAAAGCGTTGCGCCGTTCCGACGATATTTTGTGTGGGCCGCGGTTCTGGCGGTTGCCGCGTTCGCGTTTGGGTCCGCGTATTTTCGGTGGTTTGCACCGCTAAGTGTTCCGCCAGTAATGCGGTCTGTTCGCCTCACCAACGACGATTTCAGCAAGAGCCCCGAACTAGTGTCCGACGGTCCGCGAGTTTACTTCTCGGCCTGGAAGGGCGGCCGCGGCGTTCTGGCTCAAGTTTCTGCCGCGAGTGGCGATACCGAGCAGATGCCGACGCCTTCGATTGGTACGAGTGCCTGCGTGCGAGCGATATCGGCGGATGGACAAACCTTGCTGGTTGTTACAGGCAAGCAGCGCCGGACGCTTGCAGGGTATCCACTGTGGACAGTTGGAACTTCAACGCTTGCCAGCCGCCGGGTGGGGGAGCTCGTGGCAAACGACGGCGCCTGGTCTCCTGATGGCCGGCAGATTGCCTACGCAACAGAAAATCAGATCTGGCTTGCCGAAACTGATGGAACAAAGGCTCACAAGATTGCTGAGCAGGGAGGCCTAGCGGGTTATCCTCGATGGTCTCCGGACGGGCAGCGAATCCGATTCACTACGCTAGCGTGGGATACGTACGAACAAACGATCTGGGAAGTTTCCGTTCGAGGCGGGGCCGCTCGCCCACTCTTTCCAGGCTGGCATGCCGAGCAGTGGGGCGGACAATGGACACCTGACGGGACTTACTATGTGTTTAACTCTGAGTCGAATATCTGGGCTGTGCGCGACAGCACGAGCTGGCTTCGAAAGATCTCGCGGCCAGTTCAGCTAACTTTCGGTCCGCTCAGTTATCTTGCGCCGTTGCCGGCTCCAGACGGCAAGCGGCTATATGCCGTTGGCGAGGTAAGGCGCGGCGAACTCCTCCGCTATGACATAAAGCGTGGGGGATTCTTGTCATTGCTTCCCGGGTTATCGGCAGATTCGCTTAGCTTCTCGCACGATGGTGAGTGGATTACGTACATTAGTTATCCCAACGCCGAGTTATGGCGAAGCCGCTCCGATGGCAGCGGGCGGCAGCTATTGATTCCAGCGCCAATGAAGGTGGATGCGCCACGATGGGCACCGAATGACCGGCAGATCGTATTCAACGGAAAAATGCCCGGAGACATTTGGAAGGCGTACCTGATCGGAGCTAGCGGAGGAACTCCCAAAGAGGTGGCGCCAGGCCACATACTTAAGGATGCCGACTGGTCTCCCGATGGCACCCGGCTAATCGCGACTACCGAGCACCAACAGAAGGACAGCATCGCTTCTCTAGAGTTACACACCGGCAAACTCTCGCCCGTGCCCGGCAGCGACGGCTTCGGAGAGCCGAGACTGTCGCCGGACGGCCGCTACATCTCGGCCTCGCGCGGAGCCGATTTTGCCTGCATGCTGTTTGACGTCATTACACAGGCCTGGTCCGAGATTGCTCCGACCTCTTGCTGGTGGGCAAATTGGACACGAGATAGCAGAAGTTTTTTCTCTTTGGAGGGCAAGGGCGAATCGATACGTCGCTTCGATGTGGCGACGGGCAAGCTCGAGAGGCTGGTAAGCCTGAGCGATTACCGGATCACCGGAAACCACCTCGCTTGGCTCGGCCTAGGGCCAGACAATTCACCACTCGTTCTGAGGGATGCCGGAAGCCAGGAAATCTACGCACTCCAATGGCAGACACGCTGATGGCAATCGGAAGACGAGGTTGACAGAGAGGTGGAAGCCACCATCCGTTCATCTCCAGGGAGAGCTCGCCGCAGCGCATTAACATATCATCTGATCCGAAAATTTCAGTTGGGTTCCCTGAGCAGCCGCACTACTTATTGAAATTTCTAGGGCGTACCGCCAGCCATTGCTGGAGATCAAATCCAGTGTCCAGCCTCCTCCAGCGCGCCACATCCAGTTTTTTCACAGAGTTAGAATTCCGTCTATCCGCTCGAAAGCGCTAGAGACCGCCTGGATTTGCGAGTAAATTTGCGAACGGCGAAGTGAAAAGCGCAACAATTCAGAGCCAGCCGTTGATACCCGTGCCGCGACTGCCTCATGCCTAAACGGAAGGCGCAGCAGGTGGGTTCGGCAGGCCGTCCTCCAAGAAAATTCATTCTTGCCGAAGCAAGTTGTCGAGAACTGCGATCGAAGAAGCGGGCTGTTGGCGCCGGACTGTTATGGGTCCGCTGCGCCCCTTACCAGGGCACCAGTTCCCCCGCACCGAGCTACCTCGCCGGTTCTCCGCCCTTCATCTTGACGCTGTCATCGAACGGAAGCTCAATCGAGGCCGTCTGCCCTGGTTTCAGTTCGATAGGTTCAGGCGCGCTGTATAAATTGCAAAGCCAGGATGCGGCGGTTGCTCGCGCCGCACAGCGGGCAGACGCTCTGCAGGACAGGTGCATGAGAGCGGAGGATGCTCGCCAGCACACGGCGGCAAGCGTGCAGCGGATCGATAATGCGCTGGCATCCACCTCGGCGCAGGACAGTCAGACGAAGAACCTCCAGTCGCAGTTGGCCGATCTAAAGGCTATGCTCGACACCCAAACGGCAGAATCACAAACGTGTCAGGCGGCGGAAGCGGAAGCATCGGGTCAGCTTCAGAAGGAGCAGGGAAACTGGCCGAAGCACAGGACCGTGTTGATCGTCTCGATAACACGCTACAGAAGGTCAGTGGTTCGCGTCAGTGAAGATGTTTCGCGTGGCATCGCCTAACTGAGCCTCCAACAGGCATTGCCGGACGCACGTACCCGCGCTATCGGGTTGGTTGTCCGGCCTTCATCTTGACGGTGTCGTCGAACGGTAGCTCGATCGATGTTCTCTGCCCCGGCTTTAGGTCGATAGGTGCGGGCGTGCCCGGAGTCTTGCTGTATAGGCCCAAAGACGATCCATTAGGTGGCGGCGATTGAACGGTCCATTGGCCGCTCGGATCGTATGCAGCACTCACATAAACGGGTGACTTTTTCACATCGTCGAATGTGACGCTTCCGTCCTTGGATGAAGTGGACTGTACTGCGGAAGGTGTCATTCCACCACCTTTCACAAACGTCGCCGAATCCCACAAGACAATGTAGATCTTATGTTGCTCATCTACAGTGCCCGCGCCGGAATAGCGAACGATCACTTTAAGTTGAGATGTTGTGTTCGCGTCCTTCGGCAACCCTGTTCGAGGAGTGCCGAGCAGCAATGCAAGACAAGCGGCGGCGACGGCGAGAATGCTGGCTTTCATAGGGTCCTCCTACGACCTGAAATGGGACGAGCATATCACGGCCAAAGGCCGATCCGATTCCGTTCCGACGAGGTGCTTCGGCTTGGCATAGAATGGCGTCTCTAAGGAGAAGTATGCCCACCTACATAATGATGTCCAAATGGACACCGCAAGGGTTGCAGAACATCAAACAGAGTCCCAGCCGCCTTGATGCCGGACGAAAGGCTTATGAAGCCGCTGGCATGAAGCTCACGCATTTCTTCATGACGACCGGCCCGCACGATATGGTTGCCATTGTCGAGGCTCCTGACGACATCACGCTGACCAAGGCCGTTCTCGCGACAACCGCGCAAGGAAGCCTCACGACCGAAACCTGCCGCGCATACACAGAAGATGAGTACCGACAGATCATCGGTGGGCTAGCCTGACGCAAAAACGGCGCTACAGCATCATGTATGCCAACGGTAATCGCTACATCGTTCGCGGACCCCAAAGACGTTGCCGCTTATAAACAGGCGATTGCGGAGGGTAAGACGGAGCAGGAAGCCCTCGCAATCGGAGACAACGGCATAGGCGCGTGGGGACACAACACCGCGCGTGACGGGCCGAGCTGTCTATGCAAATGAACAATACATCGCTTTATCGCGATTAAAGGTGCTAGCACTGATGGCAATACAAACAGACTAGGTGGTTTGAAAAGTTGCGCCCGGCATTTTCACATGGCCTGAAATCCCACCGGCGCTGAACACAAACCGCATTTCGTTTTTCCGCCACGGCCCGCGACTCCGCGACGGCGACGAGGAACACAGAAGCATTTGGGGAAGCTCGTGGCGGGTGGTGATGACGCGGGAAGCGACTGTGTATGCGCACGAACGCCGGAACCGCTGGACCGTAGGAGTGAGAGGACGAAGTCCTTCGAACGACGGGGGCGCTGTCCGTAAGCACTCGCGCGGTCAATCAACGCATGGGTAACCTCGATGCCATTACGTGTCGAGAGGGGCAGCCCACTCCGTATGATGGCGATGCAGATGACCCTTCTTGCAATAGAATTCCAGACATCCCAGAGTAGTAGCCGTCACATTCCCGCCACTCTTGACGCCATAGTCACAATCGATGAAATCCCACAGGCTTCCGTTCAAAGCCGGGTAACTGGCAAGCTTTACCTACAGGTTGAGCAGCGTCAAACGGATATCTGAAGCTTGATCGTCGAGCCATCCTGCCGCTGTTTTGCGCTGCGGATTCGAACCAGGTGCAGCGGCTTGGGTCGGTGGATCTAGCCGCAGCTTCTTGAGATCAGCTTGGATCTCCTTCGGAAGATCAGCCCATAGAGGAACGTCTGGCATCGGCAGGGACCTCACCCTGGTAATTTCACAATGTTAACGCCGGGCGGTTTCAGTAACACTTACCCGAGTCGATCATCCGCCCTCCGTGAACGGTATCGCGAGAACCGCCCGAAGCAATGATGTGCTCGCCGCGCTGTAGAGTTTACACGGAATGCGCCGTCGAATCGGTGAGGTGGGTGACCGCTACACTCTTTTCTGTACCGCGTTCATGAAGTATGGAACGCCGGACGAAGGCTCAGGACGGCAGGCGATGGCATGACCGCTTTCTAAGCGCCGTGTGAAATGAACTCTATGCCGATAAAGTGTTCGTCGATTTTCGGGGTGTGATGCCTCACGACGCCCACCAACTCTTCTCCAGCGAAGGAGATCGTCACCTGCGTACCTACCGGAATGGCGTGATCAACAGCAACACCTGTTCCGCCAGACGATCTATCGTGAACGCTCCCCAATTGGCTGAGCTTTGCTGAGCGCTCCTCCCACGAGAGCGTGACGAGGTCGGAATCGGCCAGCCGAGTTTGTGAGCGGCGTTCCATGAGCAGGTTTCAATGAGGATCTTAACGCTCTCCAAGCTGGGCAGGCACATCCCGCCAATCGTATCTCGTGGACGACAACTAGCCTGTTTTGCGGTACCGGATTATCCTGCCCTGATCATTTGACGCTCTACTCTACGTAGGTCTTGAATGGCACATCGCGATTCGTTCCGATCAGTGTCTTCAAAGACTTCTTCCAAAGGAATTCATGCGGTTTTTTGTTGCTCTTTTCATGTGCTTCGCGACGGCAATTGCCGTAGTAGCTGGTGACGCTTCGTACAAAGTGAGTTATGAGGGTGGATCGATCACGGATCTCAAGTCCGGCGAGAAAATGAAGTTGTTCCTCGATCAAAACCAGATCCGCCTCGTCAGGAACCATTCCGAGGTGCTGGTTTTACCGGCGGCGGCTATTGCGAAATTAGCTATCGACAGCATGTTCACCGGCGAGTCGGAGCAGCAATTGGACTCGCAGTGGTCTCTTTCGGCGTGGGAGCGTTGATGGCGCTGACGAAGTCCAAGAAGCATTACATCGGAATCACGTGGGACGACGCGGGCAAGAAGGGCGGAGCGGCCTTTCAAGCTGATAAGAACGAATACCGAGGCGTGCTCGCCGGATTAGAAGGCATCACCGGCAAGAAGGCGGTTGATTCGGAAGCCATGACCGTTAGGAACTAGCACGCGACACGCGCCTGCAAAACAAAATCAAACCGAGCGAGTTGAATTTAGTCCCCATCACCAACTCGCTGGTTGCAAAGAATAGTTCCTCCCAATCGACCATGTTTCAGCAGTATTCGCTTGTTTCATCCCAGCCTTGACCACCTCGAAGCGTACCTGCTCAACCGGCTTGGCGGTTCGGCACGTTACGAGATCTATCAGCACCTGAAACAGTGCAGGAACTGTAAGTACACCTTCTATCAACTGGTGCGGAAGAGGCAGTTCGCGAAACAGCAGCTCGCGCCAGTCGCCTTCTCAATGCAATCGAGTAACGCCTACCAGGTGCGAGCCTTTCGAGAGCCGGTCGCGCTATCTGCACATCCGAGATTCGATCCCGCACCGCCTCTCTGACGTGACGGACTCGCAAGTAATCGTTATGAGTCAGAGCACTTTCGTCATACTTATCTTTTAAGCGGATTCTTCATGTTGCACCTGCGGCATTAAACGCATGATCTCTCCAAAGTACTGTTCCATACTCGACCAAGATCGCCCCAAGGTGAGGCCGCCGTCCACTACCAACGAGTGACCATTCACGAAACTGGCGTCATCGCTCGCCAACCATAGAACCGCTTTAGCAATGTCAAGTGCCTCCCCGGAGCGGGGAAGCGGCTGGACGTGTGCGAATGGGGATCTGAGCCGGTCTGCGAGTTCATCGGCAGCGGCGGCGGGCAGTCCAAAGGCCGCTCCAAAAATGGGAGTTGGAATCGGGCCGGGGCAGACGCTGTTTACTCGAATACCGTCCTCACCTAGTTCGGTGGCCACACTGCGAGTTAGTTGAATTACCGCCGCCTTACAGGCAGAGTAGATATGAGGTGCATATCCAGTAAAGAATCCCGCGATGCTGGCGTTATTGATGATCGTTCCAAACTTTTGTGGCTTCATGACTCGGGCGGCGTGTTTGATGCCCAAGACGACGCCGCGAAACAACACTGAGATCGTTTCATCGAGGCCGCTGGCGGGCGTTTGCGTAATCGACCCGAGAACGCCAGCCGAACCAGCGTTGTTAACAAAGCAATCCAAGCGCCCAAACTCACTGATCGCTAAATCTGTCGCATGAGCCAAGTCGGTCTCTTGGCTCACGTCCATTTTCAGCGGAATAGCAGCCGGGCCGAGTTCCGCAGCCAAGTCACGGCATCGCTCTTCGCGGCGGCCTCCAAAGATGACGCGTGCGCCCTCAGCAACGAAAAGCCGAGCGATTTCCGCTCCGATGCCGCTTATGGAACCTGTGATCACAGCTACCTTGCCGTCTAGTTTGTGCATAAATCCCTCGTTCTTATGGCTTTCTGAAACCAAAGGAGTATATCTCACGTCAGACGCATGATCATTTTGTGCAGTACCGGGAAGCCGCTGTGATCAAACTACTGGCTGGTTGATGAGTGATATCGGTTGGCCGTGTAGAGTCTACACGGAATGGGAGGCGTCCGCTTAGCTGCCGGTATCGGCAAGTGGGCGGCGCTAGCCACTGGTTGACACAGTTCGATAGACCGCAAACTGTGAATCCTGTGCGAACTGGACGGACCCATGAAGCGGTTTCTGCTGCGTGCGGCTTGGGGTGCATTGCCTTTCACGCGAAGGATGATCCAGTGGAAGGACTCTGGCACGGCTACGATGGCGAGTGGGGCCATGTGTCGCGGCAACTGGTGGCGCTTACCGAAGCGATTCCGGCTGACAAGTACTCGTGGCGTCCGGCTCGTTTTGCGGTCCACAAGTGAGGTGATGCTGTTGAAAAACTCTGACCGCTTTGGATTCGAGCGTTGGGGACCAAATTCCCCGATTCGCCCGCTACTCACAGCCATGCAACTTCTTTTGGCCGCATCTCCCGTACACTGACGATTTGGCGACGACTTTTGTACAACGTCTTCGTATTTCCGGGAAGGCACTTTACTGATATGGCTAAATCGCGGGCATCATCTTCTGCGCGACGGTCAGAGGTCCTGGCACAATTTCACTCTGGATCATCTGGGGAACAGGGGTTTTCGTAGTCGGATGGTTTGTGGTTGCACTTCCGCTGATCGCCTTCGGTGACCGTGTCCTCCGTTTTCCGCCTGTGCTGCTCACCTGTGCCGGGGGAACCATCGGTGGATTACTGATGCTCTCGCCCAACCTGTTGGCCCGGCTCATCGACCGGCAAGTTCCCTATGCTCCATTTGGCCTAACGGATCTTGCTTGGCCCGGCATAGCCTTTTGTGTTGCCAGCGTTTCAACGGCGCTGTATCGTGTCTTTCTTGCGCGATTGCGATCAGCGCCATTCTAGGTTTGACTCCCGCACTTCTGGAACTGCCGACGTGTTCCGTATGTCTCCTGGTTTCCTCCAATCCGTGTAGATCAACCGATCTTTGTAGTCCATTGGAGAAACGGCAGTCCACCATTGCCAGGCGGAGACTCCGGACAGCGTCAGGTCGAGGTGGATGATACGAGCAACATCCAAAGCGGTATTCATCGTCAGATCGCGATGGTTGCCGCCTTTTCCTTCGCTGCCCACCAACACACAATACTCCGTCTCCCAGAGTTTCCAACTTGGATACTGCTTCATTTTCTGTCCAAGCTGGACGCGATTGTTCACCAAGGGTCCGCTAAGCAGATCGGAGCCGTAGCTGTGCTAGCCGATCCGCCCCGAAAGCAATCCGTTGATAGATGGGTCACTTAGGAAGGCATCGATGTAGTTACCGTATTCCGCACGCCACCTGCCGCTGGCCTTCGCGCCAGCACGCCACATATCAGGCAAAGATCCGCTCTCGAGAGCGGCGATCTGTGTCGGCAGCCTACGCCTTTGAAGTTCAGCCGCCAACGCTCGGATGATCCGCTTGATGTCGTCGTTCGAAGCGCGGTTCCCTTCCTGCGAGTGCCCGGCCCAATCCCACTGAGGTTCATTTACTGGACTGATGTAATCGAACGTAACCTGTTCGGCTTCGTTCGGGTTGTGATCAAAATGCTCGAGGATGTCGGCAAGATAAACAGCATATTCACGTTCGGCATCGGGCTTGAGATTTGTGGTTCCGGTGTTCGAATCGCAGATGCCCTCGGAGCTCACGAGATTGGTGCTGTTTTTAGCTCGTCTCCCATTCGCCAAAGGTTTACCAAACGCGGCTCAAGTCCTTGATGCCGGCACGGCGTCCCTGTTTACGGTTTGCTGGGACATTTCGCGAATGCGGCGGAACAAGAGAGTTCTAAGCGGCAGATGCCGAGACCGTCGCAGACGTTCAAGCCAACGAGACATTCGCCGAACAACACTGGAAGTGCAGCCCCAACAACTGCTATCCCAGCCGAGCAGAGCTATCGGAAGATCGACGTCATTAAACCCGGTTTTTGAGTTTGGACCCGATTGTTCTTGCAAGATACAATGCTCGATAAACTGTTTGAACCAACAAAGACGAGCGCAAAGGGCACGGATGCATGCCGCCAAACAGGGAAGGAACTCGCTTGCCTTTCGGGCGGCACACGCAACCCCGTGCGCGTTTTGCACGTTCCTCAAAAAGCCTCGTTCATGAGGAACACGCGGCGGCTGCGGCCCTCTCTCGCGCCATCGCTGCCTGCGCTGTTGCTGGCAGCTTTCGTTCATCCTGGCATAGCCCAGACCGCTGCCCCGGCCGGTTCTACACTCCTGCGCCTGTCTCTCGCTGATGCCGTAAAGCTCGGCCTCAAGCAGAATCCCACGCGCCTCATCGCAAGCATCCTTCAGCAGGAAAGCGATCGCAATCGCGACGTTGCTCGTTCCGCTCTCCTGCCGCAAGCCAGTCTCGTCGGCAGAGGTCTCTACGCGCAATACAATTTACAGAATGTCTTTAAGTCTCCGCCTCTACCCGCTGGCCCTTACCAGGTGGGCGACGGCGGTGCCGCCGTCACCCAATCTATATTCGATCCCGCTCTCCTGCGCCGTTATCAAATCAGCCGCGAAGGGGCTCGCACCGCGCGCTACCAGGACCTGCTCGCTCGCGAGGATATCACTCAAGTCGTCGTTCAGCAATATCTGCTCGTGCTGCGTGCCATCGCCAATCGTGACGCGGTTCGCGCCCGGGTAGCGCTGGCCCAGCGCCTTTACGATCAGGCCGTCCAGCTTGAGAAAACGGGTATCGGCACCCGCATCGATACCGTTCGCTCTCAGGTAGAGCTGCTCAACGAGCGTCAGCTCCTCATCGACGCCGAAACGTCCACGCGAACCTCGAAATACTCCCTCGCAGAAATCCTGGACCTTGCGCGCGATCAGGAAGTAGAGCTGAGCGATGCCCTGAGCTTCTCGAATCTGCCCGCCTTCGATCGCTCTGCCGTCATCGCGGGTGCTTTGGCCACTCGGCCCGAGATGAAAACCATCATCTCGCAGCAGCGCATCGCCCTGCTTTCGCGCAAGCAGGCCAGCGAAGAGCGCTTGCCGCGCCTCACATTTGAAGCTGCGTGGTCCGGGCAAGGAGAGCATCCTTCCGAAATCCTCCCCGCTTACAGCTACCAACTCGACCTCACCATCCCGATCTATACTGGCGGTCGCATCCGCGCCGACATATCGCAGGCCAAACTTGAGGAGCAACGCTTCCTCGAGCAGCGTCACGATGTCCAAGCCATGATCATTCGTGAAGTGAAAGTTGCGCTCGACGAATTGGAAGCCGCCCGGCAGGCGGTTGATGTCGCGAATCATGGTAAAGCACTCGCTGATGATGAAGTCGCTCAGGCAGAGCGGCGCTTCAACGCGGGCGTCTCCACCAACATCGAAATCATCACTGCCCAGGACGAATTGGCAAGAGCCAGTGACAACCAGATCGAGGCCCTGTATCGCTTCAATCAATTCCGGGCCAACCTCGCGCGAGCCGAAGGTCAGATCGAATCCACGTACACCAGATGAGGTAATAATTTGGCTGCTCCCCCGACTCAATCGCCGCCCGAAACTTCCGCAGAGGCCCAGTCCGCGACCCCTCCAAGCCATCAGCGCCGGCGCTGGATACTACCCCTTGTGTTGGTGTTGCTCGTTGCCGCCCTCGCGGCCGGGGCACTGCTTTACTACTCTGGCCGCGTTTCAACCGACGACGCTCAGGTGCAGGCCCACATCACCCCGGTCGCCGCCAAGATCTCCGGCTATGTTTCGAAGCTTGCCATCGACGATAATTCCGACGTCAAGGAAGGCGACCCCCTGATCTACATCGACCCGCGTGACTACCGGACGGCTCAGGATCAGGCACAGGCTGCATACGATCTGGCCAGAGCTGAGGCCGAACGCGACCGCCTCTCTGTTTCGCTGACGCGCCATACTACTTCTCAGGACACTTCCGGAGCGACCGCTCAAAGACAGGCCGATACTGCCGATCTCGCCAGCTACGAGGCCCAGCAGGAAAGAGCGGCAACCGCCTCTCTGTTGCAGGCCAAAGCCGATGTTGAAGCGAAACGTGCCACCGACGAGCGCGCCCAAAGTGACCTGGCCCGTTACAAGCCCTTGCTCACCACCGGTGATGTTTCGAAGTTCCAATACGACAGCGTAGATGCAATTTCGCGGGTGTCCAAGAGCGAGTTGATCGCAGCTGAGCAGCAGTTGGCCGCTGCGCAACAGGCCGTGGATATCGCGCGCGCTAACACCAACGCCGCGCGTGCCAAAGTGCAGCGTTCACAGGCTGTCTTTCTGGGAACCAAGTACCGGGAACAACAGGTGCCGATTGCCTTGGCGACCTACAAAGCTGCCCTCGCGAACATGGAAAAAGCCGCCGCCGCTCTCGACGCGGCCAAGCTCGAGTTCAGCTACTGCACCATCGTTGCGCCAATTGCCGGTCAAGTCACTCAGCGCTCCGTCACCATCGGTCAATACGTTTCACCCGGTCAATTGTTGCTTACCTTGGTGCCGCTCGACAAAGTCTACGTGACCGCCAACTTCAAAGAAACGCAACTTGCTGGCGTTCATCCCGGCCAGCGGGCACGCATCCACGTAGATACGTACGACAGAAACTTCGAAGGGACGGTCGATTCCATCGCTGCCGCCAGCGGCTCGGAACAGGCTCTTCTGCCGCCCCAGAACGCGACCGGTAACTTCATCAAGGTGGTCGCCCGGATCCCGGTGAAGATTCTCGTCAAACCGACAAACGACAGCCGGCTGATCTTGCGCCCCGGCATGAACGTGGAAGCCAGCATCTACACCCACTGAGAATGGCATCGTTCGAAACGGGATCGCCGGATTTTTCGAGTGACGCTGAAATTGCGTTCCGGCAGAATATCTCGCCCGTTGTCGGCGAAATTGATTCGTTCCACCGTTGGATGATCTTGACGGGCTTGGGACTGGTCACAGCCATCGAGATCTCGAACCGGATTTCTATCAACGTCCTTCTTCCCGACATGCAGGGCAATGTAGCGGCTGACTCCGACCAGATCAGTTGGGTACTCGTCCTCTACAACATCGGCTTCTTATGCTCGATAGCCCTGAGCTCTTGGTTCTCGCGCATCTTAGGCGCCCGACGGCACTTTCTCTGCGCGATCCTTTTCTATACATTGGGGGCGCTGGGGTGTCTTTTCAATCCTCACAATCTGACTCGTCTCTTGCTCGCCCGCGCGATCATGGGTTTCGGCGGCGGCGCTTTCCTTGTACGGGTCGTCACCCTGGTGGGCATTTTGTTCCCGGGAAAGGCGCGCGTCGGTGCCGTCACGTGGCTCTACTTCCTCCTCAGCAGCTTTCAAATCTGTTATCCGATTGCGATGGGCGCCATCAATGACGCCTCTCATTGGAATTACGCATTTCTGCTCGATATGCCGTTTCTCGCCATTGGCGCGGTGTTGATTTGGAAATATCTACCTTCGGGTCATCTGTCTCTCGCCTATTTCCGTCACCAGCTCGATCTTTGGGGCGCCGGTTTTCTCATCGCTGGATTAGTCCTGTTGCAAGCAGCTCTGAGCCGTGGTGAGCGCGATCTCTGGTTCGAGACGCCCTGGATTTTCGTCGCCTTGGTCGCCTCGGTGTTTTGTCTGCTGCTATTTGTCTGGTGGGATAGCCGCGAGCAAAATCGTTCGCCGGTATTGCACCTGCGCCGCATCTGTCAGGCGAAATCGCTGCGCGCATCGTTTCTCATCATCTTGCTGGTCGGCGCAATTCTCGGAAGCAGTCTGTTCATCACACCTCAATATTTGCGTTACGTGCAGGAGTACAGCGCTCTTCAAACCGGAGAGTTCATTGCGCTTTACACCGGTGGCTTGGGGATCGGCCTCACCCTCAGCCTGCGCATTCTGATTCCTCGTGTCGGTGCGCCTTGGACGCTTACTGCTGGGTTGTCCTTTTTGACTGTCGTATTCGGAACCTACATATACCTTTGGACTCCGGATACGCCGGGCGTGTTCCTGGGCACCGCGCTCCTTTCGCAAGGCATCTTTCTCGGCCTCACTCTTATCAGCGTCGCTAACATCGTTGCGGGTCAGTTCGGTCTGGTGGAGTTAAGCGAAGGCGAGACTTCTTACTTCTTCGTTCGCCAGTTGGGAAATACTTTCGGCGTTACCGCATCAACCGTCATCTTCGACCATCGCATGACACTTCACTCCTCGCGGCTTCTCGACGTCGCTAACCGCTTGTACCCGGCTGCTCAGACTACCCTCGACCAATATCGTGCTCTCATAAGCCGCAACGGCGGCGGAACCAGCATCCCGGGTCTTGGCGCCCTGCAGATGTTACAGATAAACGTTATCAAGCAGAGCCGCTTGCTTTCCTATATCGATATTTCCTTTTATCTGGCGCTGCTGTGCGTGGCGGGCCTGGTTTTCGTCGCCCTCGCTCGCGCGAAGCGGAACAAGGTCGTTCAGCACCTCCATTGCCTCTGAGGTGCGGCAGCGAACAAAAGGGGAATATACCGCATCCCGCGCCTTTTTATAGACGGTAAAAACCCTACTTCTCAAGATAGAAATTGCCCACAAATAGGGCATCTATGCCCGAAGAATAAAAGCTTTTTACCGAATCGCGTGGCGTACAGACCAGCGGATCACCGAAGAGATTGAAGCTGGTGTTGTAGAGCACCGGCAATCCGGTCTTTTCACCCACCGCCGTCAACAGCGCGTGATAAAGCGCGTTCTGCTGCTTACTGACCACATGAACTCTGATCAGATTTCCGCCGAGAACCGCCGCCGAAAACTGCTCGCGGAATTCCGGCCGTACCTCTCCCACGGTCGCCAGATAGCGCGCGTTTGGCCCCACTTGGAAATACTTTGCCGCGACCTCTTCCGGCACCGACGCAGCAAACTTCCGGAAGCTCTCGCGATGCTTGATATACACGTTGAGGTTTTCTGTCGAATACGGATTGAGCGGCGATGCCAAAATGCTGCGATTGCCAAGCGCCCGAGGGCCAAACTCCATTCTTCCCTGCATCCAGGCCACGATCTTGTTGTCGCTCAGTGCGCGAATCGCTTCCTGAATCAGATGTTCGTTTGTGTTCAGAAAATGGAATCGCAGCTTGCAGTTCTCGAGTACCTGCTTGATCTGCTCCGGAGTGTACTCCGGCCCCAGGCACAGAGTGTCAAAAGGGATATTTCGCGTTTCTCCGTAGAAGTTGTGCCACGCCGCCAGCCCCGCTCCGAGCGCGGTTCCCGCATTTCCGGCAACCGGCTGCACGAACACGTTCTCAAATTGCCGTTCGAGTGCTCGAACAAGCATGGCGTTGAGGGCAAGACCGCCAGCGATGGCTACGTTGCGCGCCTCGCCCAGCATCGCGCATACCGTCTCTTCCACCACAGCCTGCAAGCTGCTGGCGACGTCGGCGCCGCTTGGTTGTTTGCCGACCAGATCATGGAATCGTCCGCTGAATCCACCTTCGGTGAGCTGGTCCGAGTCGAAAAAGTTACGCTCGAAGCGGGGCCAGCCAGCCGGGTTTCGATTGACCAGGGTGCGGAAGACATCCGAGAATTTCGGTTCTCCTGTCGCGGAAAGCCACTGAATTTTGTGCTCATCGGATCGCGGCTCGAAACCCACTAGCTCTGTCACGCGGTTGTACAAGTCACCTAACGAATCCGGAAAATAAAGCTCCCTGACTTTCGTTAACTGAGCACCCTGTCCCTGGAACAACGCTGCTGATCGAAAATCGCCCGCCCGGTCGATGCTCAGTACCTTCGCATCCTGAAACCCCGATGCGTAATAGGCTGAGGCGGCGTGGGCCTCATGATGATCCACAACGACGATTTCACTTTGAGGGAACCTGACCCGCAACTCCAGTAATGCGGAGCTTTCTGCTTCTACTGCAAAGGGCCTAGCCAGCGCGATGCAATCGATTTCGTCCGGTCGAACTTCGGCCACTTCCAGAGCCAGCGCGAAGGCCTCGTCTGGGAATGCGCCGCGTCGCGCGTGCCGTTTGAGCTTCGCTTGCTCAATCGCGGATGCCAGTTCGCCGCGTCGTATCACGCAACAAGCCGCGTCACCCAGTAAGCCGCCAAGCCCAACGAGAGTCTCCGCCATCCAGCTAAACTTTCCGTTCTTCAGTGTACAGACCGTTCAATCGCTCGAATAACTCGACAAACTGCTCAATACTGAGTTGTTCCGCCCGTAAGCACGCTTCCGGTATAAAGTCTGTTTGATCGCCGTAGATCCGGCGCAGATTATTGCGCAGGGTCTTTCGCTTGTGCAGGAAACATCTGCCGACGAACCGCAGAAGCGGATTCAACTGGGTCGGGATCTGCCCTTTGCGCCGTAACAACACCGCACCCGAGTGGACCTTAGGCGGCGGCACAAACGCGGAGGGCGGCACCCTCGATATGAGTTCTACATCGCAGACTAACCGCGTGGCCACGGTCAAATAACCGTATGTCCTGCTGCCTGGTTTCGCCAGGAGCCGTTCAGCCACTTCCCACTGCATCAGAAACACAGCAACCGTGAAACAGTCATCCATCCGTACAAACTTCTCGATAATGGGAGAAGTAATGTAATAAGGCAGGTTGCCTGCGATTGCTGCCGGACCCCATTGAGCGAGATCGGTTTCCAGCACATCGCCCGGATGAATCTTCAGTTTTGCTTCCGTTGCAAACTTTCGCTCGAGATAAGCTACGAGAGCGCGATCAAGCTCCACGACGTGCAGTTCATCGGTCCTCGGAAGCAAATGTCGCGTCAGCGCGCCTCGTCCCGGACCGATTTCAACTACCCGAGCGGTGTGTTGGCCACAAGTTGCAATAGCCAACCGCTCCAGTATCTCGTCTCGAACGAGAAAATGCTGGCCAAGTCTCTGCCGGCTCATGAACCTGGCATTTCCGGTTGTGCAAGCTTAAACGGTTTTGCGCGGCTGAAAAAACGCGAGTAGAACCGGCCATCTTGCAGGTCGCCATAGCAGCTTCGGAACAATTCTTTCTCTTCATCACCCACTGGCTGTTCCCAGCTCAGATCTGAAACGCCGCTCAAAAAGGGTGAATACACCACCCGCTGCCCTGTCTTCAAGGCGTAGGCGCCGGCCCAGACGCCTAGAAAGCCTAGCGTGGTCTCTTCCGGCAACTTCTCCAATAACTCCGCGAGAAAGCGTGCTTTAATCGCGGCAAACCGGGTCGATACGGCACTAACCGAGCGTTGCTTCCAGACCTGTCCGAAGTATCCGGGATCGGCCGCTCGTCTTCCGCGATTCGGGCTGCCGCAGATCCCTTCAAAGCCGAATTCCAGACCGGCCTCTACGATCTTTCCTTTCCTGTCGCGGATTCGTCCTCCGACCATGACTGTATCTTGATGGAGATCCATAACGCCGATCGCCTCCCAGATCCAATCGGGGTTCTCGATCTTGACGTCTTCTCCAAGGAGACAAACCAGGCCGTCTTCTTTTGCGACAGCACGAATTGGATGGGCGTACTGCTGGAGCGTGGCAGAGTGGCCTCTAGTCAGCACGATTGTCATACTTGCTTTATGCTCGTCCTGTTGTCGACGAAAATGCCAGTGATCCCCGCCCGCGAACAAGGGACTCGGCTCGATTTCGAATACAGCCCCGGGCGGCTGAGCATCCAGAAACCGCTGTAAGACGCGTCGCTGGGAGGCACCAGTATAGGGCTTACGGGCGACATCGTCAGCGGTAGACGTCGCATGAACGCGCCAGCTATAGACCACCTCCGGAATGTGTACTGCTTTGCGACCCGCGATTAGAAATCTCACAAAGACATCCCAATCCTGACTGCCTTCGGCCGCTGCATCGCTGTAAGCTCCAAGGTTCAGCGCATGTCTGCGTTCGATCACGCCCAGATGCGCGATGTATGCGGAGTTCAGCAGCAGGACCGGGTCCCAGTCCGGTTTGAAGTACGGCTGATAGCGCTGCCGACCATTCACTTTGTCTTCATCCGTGTACAGCAGCGGAGGATAGCCGTTCTTGACGATCGCAGAAGCAACCACTTGCAGAGCGTCGGGATGAAGCAAGTCATCTCCATCCACCGCCATTACGTAACGTCCTTTCGCTCGTTCCAGGCAGCGTTGCAGGCCCCGAGTGATGCCCAGGTTTGTTTTCGTCCGATCGAGTTTCACCCATGACAGTGCGCTCAATTCCGTTAGATACTCCAGCAATTTCTCGTCTGAACAGCCGTTATCCAGCAGGACCCATTCGCAAGCCCCTTCGTTGTTTTGCTGAGATATCGATTCTGCCAATTCGCGTAGATAAGTAACCGGGCTGCCGTTCCAAACCGGGGTCAGGATAGAGAGAAGACCATCTTGAGGTGCCAGAGTGTAAATCTCTTTTCGAAAAGACTGTCTTTTGTTTATCCAGTCTTGATATTCTCTTGCCTGACGGTCAGGCAGCAGTGAATCGACTTTCCGCCGAATCGTACCTTTGAGATAGGCTTTCGCTCGTTGCTTCCACTCTGCATATAGCGGCTCCAAGAATCTCTCCCTTGTTATTTTCATATTGATGAACCGCCAGGACACTCCCGACGCTCAACTGGAAGCGGCGAACGAGGCTCTTCGCCAGGTCCAGTTGGAATTGCGGTCATCTCAAAGGCAGTTGAAGCGCATCCTGGAGCTGATTGAGAAGCATCAGCTGCAATTGGCTTCGCATGAATCTTCGATCGCACGCCTCGATCGCATCATTATGGAAATGCTGACAGGCAGGGTGTGGCGAACTCTGCGCGCCGCCGGCGATCTTGCCAAACGCTTTGTTCCGCGCTCAAATGGGCCAGATCCTTCGAGCGTTGTTCTGAACAGCCGGCAACGCTCTTTCCTGGTCTGTGACGAGCCGAAAGCAAGCGACCTGGCACTGCGCAGCGGGACGATCTCTGTCAAAGGCTGGTGCGTAGCGCAGGGCGGAGTGGATCGCGTGCAAATCGAAGTTCCCGGCATCCCAAAGATAGAGGTCGTCCCTTCCGTTCCTCGCCCGGACGTCAAGAAACATCATCCGGATCTGGATACGACCGGCCGTGCGGGTTTTACCGCCGACTTCGACTCGCTCAGTCTTCCAAACGGACGCCACACGATCACTCTTCGCCTGATTTCGAAGGGCAAACCAATTCGCGAAACCAGAACCGCAGTTCAGATCGATCATGAAAATGGTTTCGCCGTCAGAGTACTATCGCTGGATTCACGATTTCGAAGAACCCGAAGACGATCTGATCGCCCTGAAACTGGGTAGTTTTTCCCGTCGACCCTCGTTCAGTATCCTGATGCCGGTTTTTAACACCGATCCGGCTCAGCTGAGCGCTGCGATCGAATCCGTCATCTCTCAGTCCTATGGCAATTGGGAACTCTGCATCGCTGACGATTGTTCTTCACAGGTGGAGATACGTCGTGTTCTCGAGCACTTTGCCGCCCAGAATCCAAAAATAAGAGTCGTTTACGGAAGAGAGCGAAGCGGCATTTCTAAAACCTGCAACGCTGCTTGGCAGATGGCCACGGGCGATTACGTCTGCTTTCTAGATCACGACGATACACTTTCCGAGCACGCACTAGCGCACCTCTGCGAAACTCTCGAGCGCTTCCCGAACGCTGACATGCTTTACAGCGACGAAGACAAGATCGAGAGCAAAGACAAACGATTCGAGCCTTTCTTTAAGCCTGACTGGTCGCCGGACTTGCTGCTCTCGGAAAACTACATCTGCCATCTTCTGGTACTGCGTCAGGAACTGGCGGCCAAGATCGGGCATCTGAATTCGGATTGCGACGGGAGCCAGGACTACGACCTGATCCTCCGCGCTTCCGAGCACGCTACGGAAATCCGGCATGTTCCGAAAGTGCTCTATCACTGGCGAGCCGCAGAGGGGTCCACGGCCGTCACCCAAGAGAACAAACAGTACAGTTTGAGCGCCGCTCAGAATGCTCTTGAGGGCTACGGAAGACGGACCGGCTACTTTTCGAAGGTGGAACCCGGGAAAGTTCCCGGACGCTGGCGGCCGCGCTACCCGATTCCCGCCGGAACACAGGTCAGCATCGTTATTGCGTCCGGTGGGAAAGTCGATGTCCTCCGAGCAAATCTGGAGAGCTTGTTCGGTAAAACTACTTATCGCGATTACGAATTGGTTGTGATCGATAACTCCAGGCACAACGGGATCGAAAACTATGTCCGGGATTTGCAAACTCTGCACAACGTGCGTTATCTGGATTGGCGGAATAAACCATTCAACTACTCAGCCATCAACAATGCCGCTGCCCGCGAATGTAAATCCCCGGTTTTGCTGTTTCTCAACGACGATACCTCGGTAATCGAACCCGGCTGGCTCGAAGCAATGGTCGAACTCGCTGTACGGCCAGAAGTCGGCGCGGTGGGAGCGAAGCTGCTTTATCCAGACGGCCGCATCCAGCACGCCGGGGTTGTAATGGGAATCTACGACAATTGCGGGCACGCCTTTAAGGCTCTCGACGGCAACGCGAGCCACTACTTCGATTTTCCTGACGTAATCCGTAACGTGAGCGCTGTCACCGGGGCGTGCCTGATGACCCGCGCTGATGTCTTCTGGAAGGTAGGCGGATTCGACGAGGTACAGTTCGCGGTCGCGTTCAACGATATTGACTTATGCCTCAAGATCGGCAATCAGGGATACCGGGTGCTTTATACGCCGCACGCTCTCCTTTACCACCACGAAGCGCTATCGAAGACCTCTAAGGATCTGGTCCCGCATCCACAAGAAGTCGAGGCTATGCGGCTGAAATGGGAAAGCATAATCGATGCCGACCCGTACTATAACCCCAATCTGACCCGCAATGACGAGGATTACTCGCTCAAAACTCGCCTCTGAGTGGAAAACACGTTAATCTGAAGAAGGAAAGTGTTGAAGATGGCCAAACTTGACGACGACCACACTTACACGACCTGGGACGGGCGGACTATCACCGATGCGAAGGCGCTTCTTCGCGACCCGAAAGTCCAGGAAACCATAAGAAAACTGTCAAACAATCAAGATTTGGGCTCCAGGAAGGGTTACATAACGGTCGTACGGCACCGAAAGCCAGAGTAGTTAAACTGGCGGTTAGTGCCGTACAACCTGCTCCTCCTTCCGCTTCTGGGCGGGTTTCTTTTCTTTCATATTTCCCATTATTTCCGGTTTAGCGCGCAGAGGCTGGACGGGTACCGCCTTCTCTTTCAGACAGCTATAGCCGGGACATGTTTGGCGATCCTCGCCCGCATCATCAATCTCATTTTTGAATTCATCTTGGGCGTAAACGTAGTGGATGCCGCCTGGGCTTTTTTCGTGCCGCTACGTGCACCGTTCTCGGGCACGAGCGCTCTTTCCTTGTTACTAGGACCGGTGGCAGCTCTGGTCTGGAATCTATTCGTTAGTAAGAAAGAAGCTAAAGAAATAGAAATTCGCCGGCACGGAAATGCGTTCATTCAGCTTCTTCTTCGCGCTCAACAACGCAAGCAGTTGCTTTCCATCACCCTGGATAGTCGCAAATGGTACGTCGGCTGGGTAACCGAGGCACCCAATCTTGACCCCCAGGAGCTCTATTTTCGGGTGTTGCCATACAGGAGCGGCTATCGCGACCACGATAGCCTCAAGACGGTCTACACCACGTTCTACGAACGGGCGCTAAGCGACAGTACGTTTGATCCGGAAGATCTGATCATTACTCTGCCCCTGAAGGACGTAAAAACGGCCAACCTGTTCGACGAGGATCTTTACAATGACTACTTCGCCGAGCCACTCGAAGCGAATGAATCTCAAACCCCGTCAACACTGTAACGTCCCGGTCCAGCAATCAGAATCGCAACTGCCCATGCGCAGAAAAGCAAGGGTAGTTCGCCGCTATGCGGCCCGGACAGCGCGAATTTATGTACGAGCACGAATGCCGCTCCAGTATTGATTGCGATGATCAACGCCGCCCAACGGGTGCCGAGTCCGATCACCACGAGAAGAGAGCAGATCAGATCGGAAAGGATCGCAAACAAAAGAGTGAATCTCGCGCCGATGTGAAGCGGATCGGGAAAATGGGAAGCCATTCCGGAAAAATGGACCGCCTTACCCCAGCCGTGCGCAATGCAAAGTGTGAATCCGAATACGACTCGCAAAACGAGCAAAGCCACATCATAGTTTCTAGGCACAAAGCCGAGCCGCACGAAATTGTTCATGGGTGCCATTGTGCCATGTGGAGCTACTGCGCACGCGCCCGATTATGGTTGAGCGCTCGATATCCTGCCCGTCTGCTTATCGAATTGCTTCTTTCCGTCCCACTGTGCTGTGAAACTGACCGGAGCCTTGCCTCCAGAGAGCGTAAACATAACGGCAAGAGGCCAACCTTTCTCAAAGGCGGCCTTCGTGTCGCGTGTCACTGCTGCGACAGCCTTCGCCAGAGCCGCACGCTGTGCCATGAAAGCGGCGTTCTTGGTGGGGTCGCCTTGGTTCTGCGCATCAGCAGTTTCCAAGACGGACTTCAGTGCAGGCGCTACTGTTGCGATAGAGCGTGCCCAGAAGGTGATGTCATACCAATCGCTATAGGAGGCCGGGGATCCGGGCGGAAATTTCTGCTGTTCCATTTCCGCCCAGGTCGCATCGTTTGTCAACGCTTGCCAGCGCGCATCATCCGGCGGTTGATTTCGGTCGAGGAGCGAGGCGAGTACTCGCCGCCCCAAACGCTTCAAGTCGGGCAATTGATAAGCCGTGCGGGAGGAGACATCGGAGAAAAAGAGCCGGAGTGCATCTTCGCCCATGAAGCTGGCTCTCGCAGCTAGACGGAAGTACTTAAAGTTCTTCTGCGGCGTGATTTGATTGAGGTCGTCCAACCTCAGAAGATTTAACGTCAGTCCCAACAACAATGCTTTGTGCAACGCCGCGGCATCCGAATGCTCTTTATAGAGCAGCAGAGATTGCGTTGCCTGGATACTGGAGCTGAAACCAGCACGGGTATCAGCAGCCGTGTAGGCTACGGTCGCGAGGAACGCTTCATCTAGAACCTTGCGCAATTTGTCATCTTGCGCAGCGAATGGCGCGGAAGACACGGCGATGCGCTGCGCAGTCTCTTTGTCAGTGATTGTAATTGTGCCGTCCTCGGCATCGTGCAAGATACAGCACTGCCGGACAAAGTCTTGCGTCGAGGCGCAATCGTATATTCCCAATAGATTGAGCGATGTCTTGCCACCCCATTCGCGGGTTTCGGTCAGCACGTTGCGCAGTTCTCTCGCGGACGAGAGTTTGTCGAGCCTAGACCAGTTGCCTTGCAGCGCCGCATCAATGGCCGCATCGGTCTCATTTGCATCAGTGCCGAGATCGATTTCGTAGAGCACAGCGGCTTCGTCTGCCAGCGACGCGCTGCAACTGCTGTTTAGGGCGAAGGAAAAACCCTGATCAACGGCTCCCTGCAGAGCTTGCTCCATCGTCTTTCGATCAGCTTCCGGAATCTGAACCGCGTCGAAATTTGCTCCGGGCAAAGCCGAGAACAGGGCCGAGACGAGGTCCGCCGAGCCCACCTCTCCACTTAATCCAGCTTCCGCTTCGAAGCTTACGGCGAAGTCTGAGTCCTTCTTTTTATAAAGGCCTAGTTGGATCCTGGAGTCATTAACCCGATAGCATCTTCCCAGGAACTCGCCTTTCACGGTGAGCGATCCGGTTAGGCTTGCGTCCAGAGCGGGAGCAATCTGCAGCTCGTGGTGAAACGGTAAGGACAAGGTCGCCAGGCTGAATGAACGGGTCGCAAATGGATAGCTGTAACTTCCCTGGATCGCGAATGAACCAGAAACATCCCATTCGCAAACTGACTTTAGCGGTTGATTTCTGACGTCGGCAGCAGTCCTCAGGACTGTAAAATCTGACAGCGCCGTTTCGACTGCAGCCTTGAGTTTTGGAAAGGCGCCATTCACGGTTTCCACCAGCGCGTAACATGAAACCGCGTTCGCTCTCATCGCTTTCCCGCAGAGACCAAACCCCGCAGGGCTAGTCACTCCAAGAGAGAGGTCGAGTTCCGCAGAAATTGTGAGATCGATCCAGGCCTGAGTTTTCGCAATTTCTATAACCGGCGCTCCGCCGCCGGCTCGGAACAAAGCTTTATCGGCATCCGTGAAGACTCTGATTGTGACGTTTTCTCCACTCTTAATTGCTAAGGTGAGGTCGGTGTTAAGAGCGAGTTTAGGTGAAGTAAATACGCCTCCAAAGGTTCCCGAACGAAAGGCAGCTTGGTCAACCGGTTTCTCACTTACGGCGACGAACTCGCTGGTTTTTGATCTCAGCGCCTGGAGACCGGCGTGAGCAGCATCGCTCTTATCATCGAATTTAAGGTCGACCTTCAGTCCAAATTTGTCAGTGAGCGGAATTGTCGGCACTTTGAACCCCTTTCAGATATGTTCTGGCGGCCTGAAGTTCAGAACGGTCGCCTGTGGGGCAGTTCTCGAGTAGACGCTGGTAATAGGTCCGAGCCACCTCGCCTCGCTGAGCGGCTTCGGCTGCTCGCGCGGCGCCAGCAAGCGCGTTGAAGCGATTTGGATCCGTATTCAACGAGCGTTCATATTGTGCCAGTGCCTCTGCCGGCCGGTGCAACTCGAACAGCATGTCCGCAAGCATTTCGCGGGCAGGTACTTCGACCTCTCCCTTGCCGGCCTTATCCTGCCGTTCGGCCGTTTCACGCAGCAAGTTCACGGCTTCGGCATCTTTGCCCTCCGCGAACTGAAGCCACGCGTGTACCTCATCCCGGCTGTTGGACATGCCGTTGGCGACATAGGCATAGGAACTACTCTTCACGGCCTCGAGCGCCTGATCATACTTGTTTACTGCACTCTGCGCGGCCGTAACATCGTGCAAGTGGCCGGCCGCAACGGCATTCGCCCAAAGCGTTACAGCTTGGAAATCCGGCGCCATATTCAGCACCGGAGTTAACGCCTCTGCGGTCTTCCAGTCTTGCGTCTCCAAATTGAACAGTGCAGGGAAATGCACTTGTACGTAGTAGAAGTAATCTTCCATCCCTTTGGAAAAATCCTGTTTGCTTATTCGGAGAGCTTCCTCCTCGATGACCTTCGCCCGGCCGGCTTGACCAGTTTGCAGGTACGCATATTGCAGGAAATCCATAGCGTGTGCACGGTCATGTGTACTTGCTTGTTTTTCTGCCGCTGCCTTAGATGCCAGGTTCGATTGGATGTCGTCCTGCCACATCCCGAGCCGAGCGAAGATATGGGAAGGCATATGCAGGGCGTGTGCCGATGCCGGCGCAATTTGCGCATACCGGCGGGCGGCGGCGAGACCTTCTTTCGCCATTTCCGGATTGTCACAGGCGTGGATTAAATAGTGAGCCACGCCGGGATGATCCGGCTGCCTCTTCAACACCGAGTTAAGAATACCGACGGCTCTCTTGCGGATCGCAAAGTCACTATCGTTCGAATGCGGCGAAGCGACCAGCGACAGAGCGTAGAAAATGGCTGCTTCATCATCATTGGGAAACTGACGATAGAGTTGCTGCATGGCACGCGAGTAAGCTTCCCATCGAGCCTCAAACGTAGTCTTTGCATCCTCGGAATAGAACGCCGCGGCCGCCTTGATATAGCCTTGCTCTCGTGCAGTTTTTGAGCCAGCCGCCTCCGCTTTCTCGATCAGGTTTCGGCCATGCTTCAGATCCTCGGCCGAAGGCCGATCCCACAGTTGATGATAGAGTGACATGGCCTCGCCCCAGTAAGCCATCGCACAGCCGGGCTCTTTGCTCTCGATTTCTTCAAATTGTTCTCGCGCCTGGCTGTACCCGAAGGAATGTAAGAGGGCAATACCTCTGTTGAAAGCGGGCTGGGTGCCGGGAGAACACGACGTGACAAACGACACTGATCCCAGGCGCTCGATTGTCGACGGCTCCTCGTGATGGTGTTCCTGGGCAGCCGCGTGGCGCGGCAGAATTAGGGCACACGCCAGGAACGGCGAGAAGGAAACCAGACTACAAAGTTTCAAGAACCCTCTTTGGCGGAAGAATCACCACATTGTAGGTCTTTTGCCGCGAGGATACGCTGCCGGACGAGAACCGGCAATGGATCGGGAGTTACCGGCGAAACAGAATCGGAATGAATGAAATCCGAATGTCGCCGATTGTGGGCTGATCCAGTTCGAGAACGCTGGGAAACTCCGGCATGGTGATGTTCTCGTACTGCAGTCTGCCGGGATCACCTACGAAACTGCCCGACCCATCACGGACGGCATAATCTGTGATTCGCCCGCGCCCATCCAGACTGAGTGTCAGCACAACCGAGGATTTGAGTTTAAGCTCCACTGGCACGAGATTGGCATCCATGTGGTCGGCGTACATAACCGGCACTTCATACCCTACCTGGCGGGTGGTTGTGCTTATCGTCAGAGCCAGAGCGCTAAAAAGCAGAACACTCGAGAGAAGGCCGCCCGTAGCCGGAATGGTAATTGGCCGGCTGAGGTCATTCAGGCGCAGCTTCAAGATATTCCAGAGCCGCAGCCATCGCGAGCCGTGGGTCTCCATGAGAATCTGCCGCTCTTTCGATGCCAGGACCAACAGTTTAGTTCGCAGCGAAACTGGCACCTGGGGACTCTGTAGCCGGGCAAGCGAGAGTCGCATTGACCGGATTTGGTCGACTTCAATCGCGCACTCGTCGCATTCTCGCAGGTGTGCCTCAACTTTGGAATGCTCGCGCCTGCGCAGCCTCCCATCCACAAAATCGGTACTTCGCCGTTTCACATTCGAGCAGGTCATTGGCGTTCCATAGCTCTCAAGCCATTGCTTCCGCAAAGTCCTGGTCCGGTCGCTGCGTTATTTCGCGCCGCAATGCTTCGCGTCCGCGCAGAATCCGCGATTTCACTGTTCCTAAAGAAATCTGCAAAATCTCTGCGATTTCTTCATAGCTCAGATTTTGAATGTCTCGCAACACCACGGCTGTTCTAAATACCGGGTTGATTCTTGCAAGCGCCCGTTCGATTAAACTGCGATTTTCATTGTCGAGTGTCTGGTCGTATGGCGACCGTCCTGGATCGGCGGTAAACTCCAACCGGCTCTGAACGCTCCCGTCCCGTTCCTCTTCCATGGAAATCTCACACCGGCAATGCCGGGCAAACCAGCGTCGATGATTGTGGGCCTCGTTAACCGCAATTCGATAAATCCAAGTACGGAGGCTGCTTTGCTCACGGAACGAATTGATGGTGCGAAACACCTTCAAAAAGACCTCTTGAACAACATCCGCAGCGTCCGTCTGATTGCCAAGCAGACGGAACATCATTCCATACAACTGTTGCTCATAACGCTCGATCAGCTCTTCGTAAGCCTGTTCTATACCGGCTCGCAAACCGCGGACAATTCTAGCGTCTTCTTCGGACAGCGCCGCCGGTCCTGTCAGGATCGAAAGGCTACCCGGGTTGCCTGGCAAGGGTTGCGCCATCGACTGAATTTTACCTCGTCCGCTCGTTCCCTTGCTCAATTGGACACCGCCGCGCGGCTTGAAGTTCCGCCACTTTGGCGAACTATCTCGTAGTACGCCTCGTACTGGGGGATGATCAGGTCGGTGCAAAAACGCTTCACCGCGGTTTCTCGCGCGGCTCGGGACACTCTCTCGTGCAGGACTCCATCGGAAAGCAACTCGATGAGCCGGTCTGCCTGGGCTCTCGTATCACCGACTCCTTCCATGTAACCGTCGACTTCGTGTGTGATCAGGTCCGGCACGCCCCCGGTGCGGGTGGCTACCGGGGGAACACCGCACGCCATAGCCTCCAGTGCAGCCAGTCCGAACGCTTCCGTCTCACTGGGAAGGTGCAGTGCCTGCATTCGGGGGATCAGTCGCTCCATGTGGTCCTGCTTACCCAAGAAACGCACATGCTCCTGTACCCCGAGATCGAGAGCTAGTTGCTCCGCCGGCCCCCGATCGGGTCCATCCCCTGCCATCAGCAGTTCGGCATCTACTTCTTTTCGCACCAGTTCGAAGACTCGCACGCAATCAAGCACCCGCTTTACGGGGCGAAAATTCGAGATGTGCAGGATGCGCTTGCGGCCTTTTCGTTGCGCGTCCGGGTCTGGACGATATAGCGAGCAGTTTACAAAATTGTGTATGACTTGGATCGGGTTCCTGATTCCGAAAAAATCGATCGTGCGTTGCCGCATGTATTCGCTGATGGTGGTTACTCCGTCGGATCGCTCAATTGAGAATTTTGTGATCGGGAAATAAGAGCGGTCGGTGCCTACGAGGGTGATATCCGTGCCATGCAAAGTCGTAATGAAAGGAAGCCATCTCTCGGTCGTCATCTGCTGCGCGAGTAGAGCCGAAATGGAGTGCGGAATCGCGTAGTGTACATGCAGCAAGTCGAGACGATGCCGCGCGGCGACTTCGGCCATGCGCGAAGCCAACGCCAGCGAGTAAGGCGGATACAGAAACAACGGGTACGTCGATACCTCCACTTCGTGATAAAAGATTCCCGGGGTGTCGGGATCAAGCCGGATAGGATTGGCGTAGCTAATGAAATGCACCTCATGTCCGCGCTGTGCCAGTTCAAGGCCGAGCTCGGTCGCTACAATGCCGCTTCCGCCGTAGGTAGGGTAGCAGGTAATGCCGATCCGCATGGTTCCAGTATCGATCCCACCAGGCAAACGCCATATCGTGGGCTAAGTTACGGGACGACATCAAGAAGGTCGCCGTGACGAAGCTAATGCTGGTAGTTTTACACTGTAACTTTAACCAAAGACACTGAATCAACCGAACGATGAAGTTCGCGAGCGCAGGAGTAGTCGGTCCTCATTGAAAAATTTGCCGAGCAACCCGGGCACCTGCCCTGGGTGAACAGCAGTGTACTTGAGAATCGTTCTTTGCTATCCAGCCGCCGGAAGGGTCAGTCCCCCTCTCCTTTGCGATTTCCACAAGTTGCGACTGAAACGATTCCAAGCCGGTGAAGAGACCTGCGCGTCGGACGGTTTTTTCCGGAAATTGTTAGGGATGTCGGATGCCACATAAAAATGTTCTAGTTACCGGGGGCGCGGGTTTCATCGGTGCGCACGTTTCGAACGAACTTCTGGAGCATGGTTACCATGTTCGCGTGCTCGATTCTCTCGTTCCACAGGTTCACGGGCCGGCGAGATCCAGGCCGGATTACCTGAACCCAGACGCGGAATTGATCATTGGGGATATTCGCAACGCGCCGGTCCTTTCGAGAGCTTTGCGGGGCGTCGACGCTGTGATCCATCTGGTAGCGCTTGTCGGAGTGGGACAGAGTATGTACCAGATTGAGGAATATACCAGTGTCAACAACGGCGGCACTGCCGCTCTGATGCAGGCGTTAAGCACACAACCCGTCGAGGCTGTCCTAGTGGCATCGAGTATGAGTGTCTACGGCGAGGGACTTTACCTGAACGCCGACGGGGCTCCAGAAATTGCACCAGCGCGTACGATCGACCAGCTGAGAAGAGGTGATTGGGAGATTAGCCGACTGCCAGGGTAGAGCGCTGATTCCCATTCCGACAACCGAGGACAAAACTCCTGCTTTGGCGTCAGTGTATGCGCTGTCCAAGTATGACCAGGAAAAGATGACGCTGATAGTGGCGCGCGCTTATGGCATGCGCGCCGTCGCACTACGCTTTTTCAACACCTACGGGCCCTATCAGGCGCTTTCGAATCCGTATACCGGGGTTTTGAGCAATTTTGCAGCACGCGTTCTGAATGGAAAGCCCCCACTCATCTATGAAGATGGGCTGCAGAAGAGGGATTTCGTTAGTGTTTACGACGTCGCCTCTGCCTGCAGGCTTGCGCTCGAGTGCGATCGTGCCGATGGCGAGGCTTTTAACATATCTTCTGGTGAGGCAATGACCGTGGCTGAAATAGCACGTAAAACAATCCGTTGCATCGGATCGAACGGTTTAGAGCCGGAAATCACGGGCAAGTACCGGGTCGGCGATATCAGGCACTGCTTCGCCGACATTTCGCGCGCAAAAAGCGTTCTGGGCTGGACGCCTTCTGTTGGGCTGGAGCAGGGCTTAGACGATCTCGCCGGGTGGCTCGAGGGGCAGGAGACGCCAGACCGCGTCGTTGAAGCTCGAGAGGAGCTTGCGGTGAGAGGGCTGATGATATGAAGCCCACCGACGCGTCAGATCGAGGCGGAGGGCCACAACCAGGTCTCGTCGAATGGTTTCGCCCTGGAGAGTACCAGCGGGTGGAAGCCGTTCTCGCGAAGGCCAGCGCTTTGGGTATCCGCGAGATTCGCACCGGGATCTGTTGGGCCGACTGGTACACGTCCGAAGGTGACGGCTGGTATGCGTGGCTGCTGCCCAGGCTGGCCGCGGACGTGAACATTCTGCCGTGTTTCCTATATACCCCGCCATCGCTAGGCATCGCACCGAAATTCTCGTCACCGCCGCGAACTCCGAAGGCGTATGCGGATTTTATCGACGTGATGATCACGCGTTTCGGTCATTTGTTCGAGTGGCTAGAGTTATGGAACCGACCCAACCACCCGGGCGAGTGGGACTCCCAGATGGATCCCGATTGGCGAATCTTCAGCGAGATGATCGGCGGAGCAGCCTACTGGATCCGGAAACGCGGCAAGAAGGCAGTGCTACCTGGACTCTGGCCCTCCAATCCGAAATGGTTTGAGTTAATGCATGACCGCGGCGTGCTGTTGCACATCGATGCGGTTGGAGTGCATGCGTTTCCGAGTAGTTCAGAATTCCGCTGGCGAGGGTGGAAGCAGGAAATTGGTGATGCGCAGAAGTGCCTGGGACGGCTGGGTGTAAATCCTCAAATTTGGATTACGCAAAGCGGCTTTTCAACGTGGCGCGGAGATGAGCAGGCGCAAGTCCGCGCTTTTGCCGATGCGATGAGTGCCCCCGTTGAACGGGTTTACTGGCAGGAGATGTTCGACAAGCCGGCGGTGGCAGGGAGCCCCGACTCGCTGCATTCCGACGAACGCGACTATCACTATGGCTTGCTTCGCGCCGACTCGAGTCCTAAGTTACTGTTCCGCCTGTGGTCTGAAGGTGGGCTGAAATCGGTGAAGGAATCAGCGCGCTTTGTGAAGTTCCAGCCTGGCATCCCAGAAAAACGTGTTTTGATTACCGGCGGAGCGGGCTTTATCGGGACCAATTTGGCGGATCGCTTGGTGAGCGAAGGGCACGAGGTAACGGTCTACGACAACCTGTCCCGACAGGGTGTCGATCAAAACTTGGCGTGGCTCGCGAAGAAGCACGGCAACAAACTGCGGGTTGAGACTGCCGATATACGTGACTTCGCCCGGCTAAAGGCAGCGGTGCGCTCTGCTGATCGCATCTATCATTTAGCTGCTCAGGTCGCAGTAACTACGAGTCTGTTGGAGCCGCGGCAAGATTACGAGGTGAACATAGGCGGCACTCTGAATTTACTCGAAGCCATAAGAGCCGTTGAGAATCCGCCCTCGCTGGTCTACACCTCCACGAACAAAGTTTATGGAGCATTATCGGATCTCTGCCTTGAGAAGAATTGCACCCGATATCAGCCGCTCGACGCTGCCCTGCGTACCGGCATCAGCGAGGAGCGACCGCTCGATTTTCACAGCCCGTACGGCTGTTCAAAAGGAGCCGCGGATCAGTACGTTCTCGACTACGCACGTACTTTCAATATCCCCGCAATCGTGTTTCGAATGAGCTGTATCTACGGCCCTCATCAGATGGGAACGGAAGACCAAGGCTGGATCGCGCATTTTTTGATGCAAGCGATCAAAGGTGAACCGATTACGATCTGTGGCGATGGCACACAGGTCCGCGACGTTTTGTTTGTTGACGATCTCGTGGATGCGTTTCTGCTAGCTCAGGCAAACAACCGAACCTTGTCGGGTCAAGCCTTCAATATCGGCGGCGGATTAGGCAATACGATCAGCCTCATCGAGTTGCTGGACCTAATTGGAACCTTTCAAAATCGGAGGCCTGAGATTCGAACAGACGCTTGGCGGGTCGGCGATCAGCGCTACTACGTTTCTGATACGCGCAAATTAAAGGCGGCTACGGGCTGGGCTGCGAGAGTGAGCGTTCGTGAGGGAGTGCAGCGATTATACGAGTGGCTGGTTGAGGAACATCGCGGTCATGCACTTGAATCCGAACGAGGAGCACGTTGTGCGGTTCTCGCTCGTTAACCCGCGTTGGGATTTCGAGGGCAGCATCTATTTTGGTTGCCGCGAACCTCATCTGCCGCTTGAGTTCGGCTATTCCCGCGCACTTCTTGAAAAGGCGGGACACGACGTCCAGATTGTAGATGCTCAGCTCGAAGATTTCACGGTCGAGGAGGTTCGGTCGAGAGTTCGCGATTTCGAAAGCGATTTCGCCGTTGTGACCACCGCCCCGAGTTACCTCTTTTGGCGTTGCGCGCCACCGGAGTTGCGTGTCCCGCGAGATGTGATGGACTCACTTCGGGATCTTTCTTGCACTCTGGTGGGTGTGGGACCTCATGCTTCCACAACTCCTCGTGCGACTCTGTCAAAGCTCGGCGCCGATGTTGTAGTACTCGGGGAATGCGAAGAAATTCTGCCGAAGCTAACTGGGGATTGGGTAAATCTGGAATCGGTTTGTTACCACTCGCCAACCGGCATTCGCGTGCAGGGTGGTCCGCACGCTTCCGACATGAACAAGTTGGCGGATCTTCACTGGGACTCGGATACAATTGCGCGGCATTCCCATCACCATCATCGTTTTGACGCGCCGCCTTCGGGGCCAGGCGCCGAGATGGAGACGTCGCGCGGCTGCCCTTACCATTGCACGTTCTGCGCGAAGGATAATTTTCGGAATTCTTTCAGGCGCCGGCCTGTAGACGTGGTTGCGAGAGAGTTGGACGGGCTAATCAGGTCGGGAGCTCAGTACATCTACTTCATAGACGAGATTTTCCTTCCATACAAAACGGTTCTGGAAACGATCGGCGAACGGGGTATAAAGTTCGGTATTCAGACGCGTATCGACCTCTGGAATCACGAGATGATCGATCTGCTCGGAAACGCAGGCTGTGTCTCGATCGAGGCCGGGGTCGAGAGCATTACGGAGACCGGACGAGACCTCTTGGCCAAGAAGTGCAAGCTTTCGACGAGTGAGATTACGGAACGGCTGTTATATGCGAAGCAGAAAGTGGCGTTTGTCCAGGCTAATCTGCTAGATTGCCAGTCCGACGACCCTGAGGAAGTGGAAGCGTGGCGGCAAGATCTGCACCAACACGGCGTGTGGGCGAACAAGGCAGTGCCGTTATTCCCATACCCTGGGTCACCCGACTACACGCAACGCTGGGGCCAAGCCGACGACCGGGCGTGGGAACGCGCTCACGAGTTTTATCTCAGCCAGTTCGACGAATTCAGCGACATCCAGGAACAGCGGCCCGCCAGCTTGGTTCAGCTCGAGGCCCACAAATAGGCGATGGAGGATCCGGAACTCAGGCGGATTCTGCTGACAGGCGACACGGCGGGCGGAGTTTGGACGTTCGCTTTGGAACTGGCGGATGGCCTGATTCATCGCGGCGTTGACGTCTGCCTAGCAACGTTTGGACCCAGCGTTTCAGATTCACAAAGGCGCGCGGCCGCTGCTATCCGGGATTTGAAATGGTTCCATCACTCTTCGAAGCTCGAATGGATGGAGGAGCCATGGCAGGACATCGAGAACGCCGGATCATGGCTGGTGGGTGTAGTCCGGAACTACGACCCTGAGTTGATTCATCTGAACACGCTTTGCCACGGCGGTCTTCGGTGGAAGGTTCCCGTAGTCTCAACTGTCCATTCCTGTGTGGATGCCTGGTGGCTTGCTGTGAAGGGGTCCAGCCTGCCCCCAGAGTGGGCGCGCTATCACCAGGAGGCGAAGTTTTCACTGGCCTCATCCGCCGTGGTGACTGCGCCTTCGCGCGCCGCTTTAGTAGACGTTGAGCGCTTCTACAATATAGATGTTTCAGAAGGGCAAGCCATCTATAACGGCCGAAGTCTGGCAACCTTTCGAACCGAAACGAAAGAGCCATTCATCTTGTCCGCCGGGCGTCTCTGGGATGAAGCCAAGAATGTGGGTATGCTCGCCGGCCTCGCCTCCGAGTTGAAGTGGCCGGTATATCTGGCCGGCGAAGTGCAGGACGCTAGGAGCCAACGCGAGACCTTCGCCAGTTGCCATTTGCTGGGAGAGTTGAACTCATCGGAGCTTTCCGCCTGGTATGCGCGCGCCGCGATCTACGCGTTTCCCGCCCGGTATGAGCCATTCGGCTTGTCCATACTCGAAGCGGCGTTGTCCGGCTGCGCCCTCGTTCTCGGCGATATACCGAGTTTGCGGGAAGTGTGGCGCGACGCCGCAAAATTCATTCCGCCCGACGATCCCCAGCTCCTCGCGGCGACTCTAAACCGGCTGATGAGCGATCCGGACGAACGGGAAGACATGTCTAAACGCGCTCTCAGCCGTGCTAACCAGTTCACGCACTCGCGCATGGTCGCGGGCTATCTCTCTGCCTACAAATCTGCACTCACGAAGCACGAGCGCCCCGAACGGAGGCACGCTTGCGCTTCGTAATTTTCACGCACTCGCTCGTGTCGGATTGGAATCACGGCAATGCACACTTTCTACGCGGCATCACCTCGGAACTGCTCAGCCGCGGTCACGACGTCAGAATCTTCGAACCGGAAGATGGCTGGAGCCGGCAGAACCTGATACGAGAGCACGGGCAAGCAGCTATTGATGACTTTGAACGGGCTTTCCCGCATCTACACAGCACCCTTTATCAGCTGCAAATACTGGATTTGGCCGAAGCCCTTCGCGGCGCTGACGTGGTCATCGTGCACGAGTGGAATGCGCCGGAACTGATCGAGCGCATCGGGCAACATCGCGCCAGACATGACTACCAGCTGTTTTTTCACGACACTCACCACCGCAGCTTGAGTGATCGCAATACCATCGCTCAATACGACCTGAGTCAGTTCGACGGCGTGCTTGCCTATGGCGGAGTGATTCGGGATACCTATCTCGCACACGGTTGGGCGCGTCACTCCTGGACCTGGCATGAGGCCGCCGACACTCGGGTATTCAAACCTCTGCCTTTCACCGCGGAAGATGGCGACCTGGTTTGGATCGGCAATTGGGGCGACAACGAACGCGCGGACAGCTTGCGTGAGCTTCTAATCAAACCTGTAAGATATCTCGGATTACGCGCCCGTGTTTACGGTGTCCGCTATCCCGAAGAAGCATTGCGCGAACTTAATTCAGCAGGAATCGAGTATGCGGGCTGGCTACCCAACTACAGAGTGCCGGAGGTCTTCGCCCGATATCGTGTAACCGTCCACATTCCTCGCGGCCCTTATGTAGAAGCCCTTTGTGGCATTCCGACGATACGACCTTTTGAGGCGATGGCATGCGGCATTCCACTGATCTCGGGACTTTGGAACGACTCGGAACACCTTTTTTCTCCAGGCGAGGACTTCCTATTCGCACGAGATGCCGATCAAATGATTTCGCGAATCAAAATGCTGATGGATGAACGCCGAATTCGCGAGCGCCTGACAACACATGCGCTTGAGACCATTCAGAACAGGCACACCTGCGCGCACCGCGTCGACGAATTGTTTTCGTTTATCGAGTCACCGGCGTTGATGGGCGCCACGGAGAGGGGAGCCTAGAATGCGGATTGCCTTCTTTGGCTCCAGCCTGGTTTCAGCCTACTGGAACGGTGCAGCGACCTATTATCGCGGAATCCTGCGGGCCATGCACGACCGCGGCCACAAGATCACCTTCTATGAACCGGACGCTTGGCAACGCCAGGAGCATCGCGACATTCCGGATCCTGATTGGGCCGAAGTGGTCGTTTATCCGGCAGAACCAGATGCGGCTTTGCGCGCTGTCGAAAGCGCGCATCACGCCGATCTCATCGTCAAGGCAAGCGGTGTTGGGGTATTCGACGAACTCCTGGAAGAAGCTGTACTCGAGACGAGAAGGGCTTCGAGCATGGTCGTGTTTTGGGACGTGGATGCGCCCGCAACACTCGATCGCGTATTGCACAACCCGGATGATCCGTTTGCGGCATTGATCCCACGCTATGACGCGGTGTTTACCTACGGCGGCGGCGATCCCGTGGTCCGCAACTATCGACGCCTTGGGGCGCGGGAATGTACTCCGATCTACAATGCCCTCGATCCGCATACTCACTTTCCCGTCACGCCGGATGAACGCTTTTCGGGAGATCTCGCATTTCTCGGTAATCGGCTTCCGGATCGCGAAGCGCGTGTCGAAGAATTCTTCTTGAGACCTGCTCGCCAACTGCCGGGCCATCGTTTTTTGCTTGGAGGTTCAGGATGGGGCGACAAGCCTAAAACCGCAAACATCAAGTACTGCGACCACGTGTACACACGCGATCACAACGCTTTCAATTCGAGCCCACGGGCTGTATTGAATGTGACGCGGGAGAGCATGGCACGCTACGGCTATTCCCCCGCTACTCGCGTCTTCGAGGCTGCGGGGGCCGCGGCGTGCATCCTAACCGATTCTTGGGACGGCGTCGATCTGTTTTTTGAACCGGACGAAGAAATTCTCGTTGCCGCAAACGGTGATCAGATCGTAGAATTGATGCATTCACTAACACGCTCGAAAGCGCGCACAATCGGAGCTGCCGCGTACCGGCGCGTTCTGGCAGAACACACCTACGCGCAGCGTGCCGCTCAGATCGACGCTCTGCTCGAAATTCCGGCTGGCGTCGCAATCGGGACGTCTATATGAGCACGTCTTTCGACATCGTCATTCTCGGGTTGACGATAACGTCCTCCTGGGGAAATGGACACGCGACCACTTGGCGCAGTTTGGTTCGCGGGCTTGCCTCGCGCGGTCATCGCATCCTATTCCTCGAGCGGAACGCTTATTGGTATGCGGAAAATCGCGACGAACCGCATCCGCAGGGCACTACGACTGTTATCTATGAAAGCTTCGACGAGCTAGTGGCGTGCTACGAGTCCGCTATCAGTGACGCAGCCCTGGTAATCGTTGGTTCCTACGTGCCGGATGGCATCCGAGTCGGAGCATGGGTCACTTCGGTCGCACGTGGGAGGACCGCCTTCTACGACATCGATACCCCCATAACGCTTGCACATTTGGAAGCCGGGCAAGCTGAATACGTCACGCCGGAACTGATTCGCCAATACGACCTGTATCTTTCTTTTACCGGCGGCCCGACACTCGAGATAATTCAAAGCCGCTATGGCTCACCGATGGCCCGCGCCCTTTACTGCTCCGTAGACCCGGAGAAATACCATTCCGTGGTTACCCCACTCCGGTGGGATCTGGGGTATCTGGGAACTTACAGCGATGATCGCCAGCCTACACTCGAGAACCTGTTGCTTGCTCCTGCCCGGCAATGGACGCAGGGGCGATTCGCGGTGGTTGGTCCGCAATATCCCGAGACAGTCTACTGGCCGGCAAATGTGGAGCGAACGATTCATCTTTCTCCTCGAGAGCACGCGGAATTCTATGGCGCGCAGCGTTTCACGCTCAATATCACTCGGGATGCCATGAAAGCGGCTGGTTACTCTCCGAGCGTGCGCTTATTCGAGGCAGGTGCGTGTGGCGCACCAGTGATCAGCGACTGGTGGAAAGGCCTGGACAGCATCTTCCATATCGGAGAGGAAGTTCTGGTTGCAGAGAATGCAGATCAGATGCTGCGTTACTTGCACGATTTCCCCGAATCGAAGCGCTTAGCCGTCGCCAACGCCGCTCGAAAACGCGTGCTGGCCGAGCATACGTACGCCGTGCGTGCGGTACAACTCGAAAGTTATCTGAAGGAAATGAATGACCACCTTTCTCCTCGTGCGACACGGCGACACGGACGCGATCGGGGTGTCGCTAGCGGGTTGGAAGTCCGGTTGCCATCTGAACAGCATGGGCCGAGATCAGGTGCGACGGCTGGCGGAATCGCTATCCAGGCTACCGGTACAGGCAATCTACACAAGCCCACTGGAACGGGCCGTTGAGACGGCGGAGGCGATAGGAGCACCGCGCGTCATGGTTCCGGCTATACGAGAGAATCTAGGCGAGTTCCGATTCGGTAACTGGGAAGGCCAGACATTTGAGGAGCTCAATCGGGATCCCCGCTGGCGTCAGTTCAACGAGACGAGAAGCACAGTACGACCTCCAGGGGGGGAGTCAATGCTTGAGGTGCAGACTCGGATGACGCGTGAAGTCGAGAACCTTCGCCGGGAGCACGACGGCGACACCGTTGTCCTGGTGAGTCACGCGGACCCGCTGCGCTCGCTAATTGCACATTGTCTCGGAATACCGCTTGACCTGATAGCGCGCTTCGACATCAGCCCGGCCTCGGTTTCCATCGTGCGTTTCTCCGGTCACTCGCCTAGTCTTCTATGTCTGAATCGCACGCAGGAGATTCCGGCATGAATTTTCTTATTCGAGAGGTAGTCCGAACATGAGTGCGATCGCCATGACGATGACGACCGAGCAGATCCGGAACCGCATCGCCGAGCTCGGCCAGTGGTTCCACAATATCGATCTTGGTGGAGTTCAAACAGCGCCGAATCACTTCCTCGGGGATTATCCCTCCTGCAAATGGAAAATGTTCGAGGCAAGTATTCCCGCCGATCTGACCGGCAAGAGCGTGCTCGATATAGGCTGCAACGGCGGCTTCTATTCAATCGAGATGAAACGGCGCGGTGCAGCTCGCGTGATCGGCATCGATTCGGATCCCGACTATCTGCGGCAGGCGCATTTCGCCGCGCAGGTTACGGGATGCGACATCGAGTTCCGCAAATTGGATGTGTATGAAGTTGCAGCCCTGGGCGAGAAGTTCGACATCGTGCTCTTTATGGGCGTTCTGTATCATCTCCGGCACCCTTTGCTGGCTCTCGATCTGCTCTATGAACATGTAGTGAAAGAAACGCTCATTTTCCAGTCCTTGGTGCGCGGCACCTCAGCAGTTGCGGTCCTCGAGAAGGACTATCCCTTCAGCAACGTTGACGTTTTTCGGCAAGACGGCTATCCGCTGATGCATTTCGTCGAACACCGGTACGCGAATGATCCAACGAATTGGTGGATCCCGAACCGAGCATGCGTGGAGGCTATGTTGCGCAGTTCCGGATTCCACATTCTGGAGCGCCCAGAAGAAGAGGTTTATATTTGCAAGCGGAGAGAACGCCGTGATTGAAGCAGTGATGCTTTGGAACGAGCCGAATAATCTCTCGCACTGGAACTTCGAGCTGGATCCAGACTGGACCATCTATTCAGATATGGTCAACCAGGCGTCGGACGCAATCCGCGCTGAGAAGTCTGCTTTGCGCCAGGTGCTTGGAGGTATGTCGCCCATAGACCCGGCTTTTCTACGGACGCTGCAACGGCAATGTGTTCTCTCGCATGTCGATGCAGTGGCCGTACATGGATTTCCACTCGATTGGAATCACTGGTCGATTCACGAGTGGCCGGCGAAACTCGATGAGATTCGAGGTGTGACGAAGCTGCCGGTCTGGGTGTCGGAAGTCGGCGTCTCCAGCTTCGGCGCCGAAGAGGTTCAAGTCTTCGGCTTAAAGCGAAGCGCTGAGTTGCTGATCGGCCGGACGGATCGCATCCATTGGTACAGTCTTTTCGATCTGCCTCGGGCCTGGCCAGCAACTACCAGGCACCGCGAGGCCGAAGGCTCTTCCTACTACCGCCACTTCTACATGGGCCTAGTGCGTGAAGATGGCACACGTAAGCCGGCTTTCGACGATTTCAGGCAGTACGCCCCGGAACTGGGCATCTGTCAGTGGATCCATTTCGAGGATCACCGGTTGGACGCTGTCGTGAATCTGCTCAACGAACTCGGTGTCAAGCGTCTGCGCACCGGTCTCAGTTGGGCGGATAGCTTCCGTCCGAACGCGGAACAGTGGTTCGATCTCCAGATGAAGAAGCTCGAAGCGTTCGACCTCACATTGACTTTCTGCTTCACTCCGGAACATTGCGGCCTGGCACCGAATCACACCAGTCCTCCCAAGAATGTCATGGAGTTCGCCGAATTCTGCGCTCGAATGACAAGACGGTATGCAGGCTGAATCCCCGTCTGCGGCCGAAACAGAGGACTTGGCCAGCGCTTCCGCGTTCTTTGAGAGAGGAGCGGCACTGCTCCGTGACCGAAATGTCAAGCCCGCGCTTCAATGCTTCTATGCCGCGCAGCGGTTAGGATTTGATACGAAAAAGTGCGCTGCCGGTCGCTGGGATTGTTGGATGCTGCTCGGCGAATTCGAGCGGGCATGGCAAGAGAGTGATCTGATTTCGTCGATCGGCCCTGCAGATCCAAATCAATTCTGGGGTGGAGAGGCTTGGAACGGCAGGTCAGTGATGCTGCGATGCCTGCACGGTCTCGGAGATACCATCCAGTTCATCAGATACGCACCTCTGCTGAGGTCAACTTGCCGTTCTTTGTCCGTTCAGACCCACCCGCAACTGGTGAATCTCATCAAAGGTGTACCGGGCATAGATCACGTCTTCACTTGGGGCGATGGCTGTCCGGAAGATCGTTCAGCATGGGACATGCAGATGGAAGTTACGGAATTGCCCAAGGCTTTTCGAGCCACGATCCCGACCCTTCCTGCTCTGGTTCCCTACATCCAGGTGCCAGAGGAGAGAATTCAGTGGGCTTCCAGCTGGTTGGACCAGCGGGAAACTCTGCGAATCGGTCTCGCCTGGGAAGCTGGTCCCTGGGATTCCCTAAGATCGATTTCGCTTGCGAAGCTTTCACCTCTCTTCGGCTTTAAATCTTGCCGCTACTATGGGCTTCAGAAAGGCGTAGACCCAGCCTCGCTACCGAACTGTAAAGCAGTGCGAGATCTTGAATGCCACGCAACGGATATTCGCGATACGGCTGCGCTGATCCTGAATCTCGACCTGGTGATCACGGTTGACACGATGACCGCGCATCTGGCCGGCGCGCTCGGGTGTCCCGTTTGGATCCTGTTGCCCGCGCGAGCGGACTGGAGATGGATGTTGGACCGGTGCGACACTCCCTGGTACCCAACCGCCCGGCTTTTCAGGCAGAAGATAGAGGGGGATTGGCGACCAATCATCGAGGACCTCTGTACAGCTTTGGAAGAAATCATCACCACTGGGAGTATTACCAGCTCGCATCGGAAAGGATTGTACGTGTCACAAAGTTCCCGTCCCGCGCATCTTCCCAAGAGACTCTTCACAAGTAGTACCGGTAACATCGTGCGGAGATGAAAATCGTCGTATTCGGCCTGTCGATCAGCTCAGCGTGGGGAAATGGTCACGCGACGCTATTGCGTGGCCTGTTCCGCGCATTACACTCTCAAGGTCACGAAGTTAATTTTTTCGAGCGCGACGCACACTACTACGCCGCGCACCGTGATGCCGATCAATTTCCATTCGTTCGGCTGCATCTCTATTCCGACTGGCTCGACGTACTTCCCAAGGCAAAACACTGCCTCGCGAAGGCGGACGCAGCAATAGTGACTTCCTATTGCCCGGACGGCGTAAGCGCTTCGCGATTAGTTACAGATGCCCGAACCCCGCGGACAATCTTCTACGACATGGATACGCCCGTAACCCTGTGCCGTCTTGATAAGGGCGAGTGTGTCGAGTATCTGCCGCCAGAGGGTTTGGGCGCGTTTGATTTGGTTTTGAGCTACACAGGCGGCGAGCCCTTGAGGCGGTTGCGCTCCGAGCTTCACGCCCGATCTGTTGCGGCTCTATATGGCTGGGCCGATCCGAATAGCTACTATCCCGTGGACCCCGTTTCTGAATTCGAAGCCGATCTCTCTTATCTCGGGACTTATGCGGCCGACCGGCAGGCAATCCTCGAAGAGTTGCTGATTCGGCCCGCTCGTGCTTTACCGGATCGTCGGTTCCTTATGGCAGGCGCGATGTTTCCGAACTCGCACGATAGACCCGCAAACGTTACGCAGTTAGACCACGTTCCTCCAGATCAGCATCGAGCGTTCTTTTGTTCCTCGCGCGTTTCGTTGAACGTTACGCGGGCAACTATGGCCGCGACGGGGTACTGTCCTTCCGGCCGATTATTCGAGGCCGGAGCTTGCGGCACTCCCATCTTGAGCGATTGGTGGACAGGACTTGACGAGTTCTTCCAACCGGGAGAAGAAATTCTCATCGCAACCTCATGCGCCGAGGCTATCCGGACAATCACTGAAGATCCGGAAACACTCAAGCGAATCGGTTCGCGCGCGCAGCAACGCGTTCTGGATTGCCACACTCCGGAAATCCGGGCTCGCCAGTTGATCGATCTAATTGAGTCTCCGTTCGACGGGTGTGCCAGCACTGAATATAAAGTTGCCGCTTACAAGGGAGCGTGAACCGTGTGGGGAATCATTCCAGCAGCCGGAATAGGAAGCCGTATCCAGCCTCTTGCTTTCTCAAAAGAGCTATTACCAGTAGGCAGTTATATTGACGGTTCGAGCGAGCGCCCTCGAGCTGTAAGTGAATACCTGGTGGAAAGGATGGTCAAAGCCGGCACGGATAAAATCTGCTTTGTCATCTCTCCCGGCAAGTCCGATATCATCGACTACTTTGGGGGACATTCCCTTTCTGCCACCATTTTCTACGCCGTTCAGGAGCAGGCGTTAGGGCTTTGCGATGCCATCTTCCGCGCACTTCCGCTCATTTCTCCTGATGAAGAAGTGTGCATTGGATTGCCTGACACCGTGTGGTTTCCCGACACTGCTCTTGCCGATCTTCCCTCGGAAACATTGTCGCTCTTACTCTTTCCGGTCGATCATCCGGAGCGATTCGATGCCGTTGTCACCGGCGATTACTTCGAAGTGATTGAAGTGCAGGTTAAAAGCCCAAGAGCATCCACAAAATGGATTTGGGGTGCCATGAGAATGCCAGGTTCCGTGCTCAACGACCTGTACCGCATCTGGATAGAGAGGCACGATGAATATCTAGGCACGCTCATTAACGAATATCTGGCGCAAGGCGGGCGCGCTCGAGCCTTCAGGCTTGGCGAATCCTATGTCGATGTAGGTACCCTCAACGGCTATCGTGAAGCTCTCCGCGTTCTTGACCACCATTCCATTGCCGAGCTCCAGGCCTGAGTTTTGAAGCTTGAGGTGATTTGCGATCCTGTTCGCCTGACCGGATTTCTGCCGCAGTGGTCCACCTTCGTTCGTTCCAAACCCGGGCTGACACCCTTTCATCTACCCGAATGGCTGATTACCTGGTGGTCTTACTTTGGAAGTGGCGCACCCCATGTGGTTGTCTTTTACGATCCAGAACTAGTAGGAGTTCTTCCCTGTTTTCAGCACGATTGGAACGGCTACAGGCAGCTCACTTTGATCGGCTCGGGTATCTCGGATTATCTCGATCCGCCGCTCGAAGCAGCATGCGAAGCCACCGTTGTCGCTTCTCTCCAGCAGCACTTGTCAGTTCTCGCCGAGTGGGATGTTTGCGATTGGCAGGACCTGTCTCAGACGACGCCGTTAGCGGCTCTGTTGGGTCAAATGGATGGGCACACGCGCGAAGAAACGCCCTGCAGTGAAATAACGATCACCGGCTCTTTTGAGGAGTTCTGGCAGCAGCGGCCTCGGCATCTACGTCGCAACGTACGGCGCTATCGCCAGAAGGCCGAGCAGAATGGACCGTTGGAATTTCAAGTGAGCAGCGGCGCTGATCCTGATCTCCTAAAGGCCCTGGTGCATCTCCACACCGCTCGTTGGAAGATGCGTGGAGAGAGCGGCATGATCGAGGCGAACCACTCGGCAGCTTTTCTGCGTGACATATCTCGCCAGTTTGCGGCAGACGGAATTCTAAAAATCTTTAGTCTGCGATTCAAATGTCAAATAGCAGCAGTCATCCTGACTTTCGTTTACCAAAATAAAGCTTACGGTTATCTCACTGCCTTTGATCCCGTTCATGAGCAGTTCAGCTTCGGATCGGTGCTCCTCTTTGAAGCCCTCCGCCACTGTTATCAGCAGGGCATCCAGGCGTGGAATTTCCTGAGAGGAGACGAACCTTACAAAGCTCTTTGGGGTGCTCACGTTATCCCGAGACTCCGGCTCATCTTAACCCGCAAACGATCGTAAAGGGCCAAGTACTCGAGCGTCATACGACGGGCATCAAAGCGAACGTCCGCGGTCGAGCGACAAGTTTCAGGAGAGATTTGCCCCGTCCGTTCTACAGCAGCGACCATCTCATCTTCCGAGTCCGTCAAAAAGCCGGTAAGGCCGTGATCGATCACTTCCGGCAGCGCTCCTGATCGGAACGCGATCACCGGCGTTTCCGAGGAGATTGCTTCCATTGCAACCAGCGAACTGGTTTCCGCTACCAGGCTAGGTACAAGCAAGCACTTAGCTTCCGAAAGTAATTCGACTTTCGTGTCGACTCCTACTGCTCCGACATAGCGTCGTCTTTCGTCGAGCAACGGCTCAACGCATTCACGAAAGTATTGCAGATGTGTTTCAAAAGGATGTACTGGTCCCGCCACAACCAGCGGAAGATCTAGTCGATGCGCGACCCGCAAAGCAACATCAATCCCCTTTTCGGGACACACACGTGCCAATACCAGCAAAAACTCTCCTTTGGCCTTGGCCTTGGCCGTGGTCCGACGATAACGCGAAACATCGATCCCGTTGCAGATCACAGGCCATTCCGCGGCCGCAGGATGCGAATTGGCTTGCGATTGAGAAACCAAATTCAGCCCGATGGGCGGCCTTTCGAGAAGGTCGTTTGGATACCAGCTAAGTGGAAGATGCAAGGTCGCCAACATCGGTAAGTCAACACTCGGAATATACTCATGAAAATCGAGACCGTGGAAATGGATCAGATCAATCGGATATCGTCGCAGTGCCATTTCAATCGCTTCGCGATGCGATTGTTGCGCCGATCGGCGCACTTCGTTCGTAATCTCTCCTGAAATCCGGGGTATTTCGAGTAAGTGGCCTCGAACCGAAGATCCGGCAACCGCAGCTACTACAGATTGATGGCCGGCGTTCACTAATTCGCGCTCGATCAGGTGCAGAATCTGTTCGGCACCCCCGGCTGAATTTTCACTGACCGATAGCAGCGGATAAGCAACGCTCAGCACGGTCATCGTCGAATTGTTTGATGATGTGGTGCTCAAATTGTGTCCATTCCCGGCTGCAAATCTTCCAGGATCTATAAATTGCGACGACACACTCTATTGATTTAGAGATGAGCACTGCGGATCATCCTTATATCGAAACACGTGACGACCCTCCGGAAGCCCGACACCCAAAGGACGCGGCGGCCGGTCCGGGGTTTTTCGCGCAATCGGCCTGGGGCTGACTACGAGTGCAGCAGATGATGATCCATCTGCCATCGGAACGTACGCGAGCGCCGGTGCGAACCTTGGCCCGTCTTTCCTTTGGACTGCCCCGGTCACCTTCCCAACGATGGTGGCTGTTGTCTATCTGTCTTCCAAGCTCGGTTTGGCTACTGTTGATCATGTTCATGACCAATAACCGGAATATCATCGGCAAACGTGTCAATGGCCGGGCCATTGACCTCCTTGGCTGGATCACGACCGGAGCGATCTTTTCAGCTACCATCGGCCTCATTGCCAGCTGGTTCTTCTGACACCAAGACCCTATCTATTCTCGTCGTCTACCCACTTCGGTACCAGCTCGGGCGGCGCTTGCGCGAGGGCGTCCTTGAGTGCCAGCCGAATTTGCTCGTTTCCGGGATCTCTTCGTAAAGCTTCATGCAACTGGTTCAAGCCGTCCGTCCAATGGCCTAAACGTAACAACGCTACTGCGTAATTCACGCGGATTCCCACGTGGTTCGGATCAAGTTGTGATGCTTGCTGGTATTTCTCGAGTGCCCCCGGCAGGTCGCCCTCTTTTTGCAGGCTTGCGCCTTCGTTATTCAGCTTGATTGCGGCTACCGCTTTCTGCATCGAATCATCACGCTGGCGCAGCAGTTCTGCCAGTTGAGCCCGGATCTTATCCGCCTCGGCTGTCCTGCCTTCTTTCCTCAATGCTGTTTGTAGCGCGTTCAGCACAGATTGATCCTGGGGGTTCTGTTTGTACGCCATTTGCAAATGCTCCGCGGAGTGTGGAGCATCATCCAAACGAAGGTACTCGGCGCCAAGGCGGTATTGTGCGACGGCATCTGCGGGATTGAGATCCACCGCTTTCTTGAACGCGGTCAAAGCACCGCGATCGTCTAGCTTCGCTTTGCGCGTCTCTCCGAGATCTGACCATGCTTCGGCAAGATCGGGCCGCAGTTTCACGGCCTGGTTCAGTACCCGCAATGCATCATCGTAATCATCGCGAGCTGTATAAACCTTTGCTCGCAGATACAGCGCATACCCTGCTTCCGGAGTGCTACCAAGCAGCTTTATTGCTTCATCGAGGTTGGGAGCCGCTTGATCCGGTGCATTTTGCTGGAGCAAGACCAAACCTAGGTTGAGGTGTGCCTGGCCATAATTTGGCTTCAGCCCGATTGATTTCTCGAACTGACTCCGTGCAGCATTCAACCGGCCGGCCTCGTCAAGCAACTCCCCATAGGCGTTCTGAGCTTCTGCCGATTGCGGATGCTGTTGAGCAGTGTGTCCAGCCTCTTCCAACGCCGCCCGATGCTGAAGCCCATTTTGAATTGCGTAGAGGTGCCCGCAAAACAGAACAGCCGCTAACCAATACCTGCCGCGCATCTCACGCTTTACATTTCTCGCAGTGAGTGATACCTCTCCCTTCGGTAACGAAGACGATCTGGTCTGCAATCACGTTCGAGAATTTCTCCACTGAGCCGAGTGGCCAACGGATCTCAATATCAGCGACTTTCATCGTTCCCAATCCAAAGTGTAGCCGCCGATCATTCACCGAGAGATAGGAGGATTGGCCAAGCACTTCTTTGGTCTGAATCTTTTCGCCGTAGCGTACCGTAGCTCGAGCGCCAATGGCACTGCGATTTGACTCGGTTCCCGTCAACTTGAGCTTCAGCCAGTGAAAATCGCCCGACACATCATTCTTTAAAAGGGATGGAACTTCGTTCTGGTTCATGATCACGATATCCAGATCGCCGTCATTATCGAAATCGCCGAAAGCGCATCCGCGGCTGCAATGCTCGGCATCCACGCCGGACCCCGCCTGCCCGATTAGCTCTTCAAAGCGCCCGTTCCCCAGACTCCGAAAAACAATCCGCGGTGTCTTATACGGTTGGTCACCGCGGTTCTGCAATTCAGGATAGATGCCGCCCGTTACCCAAAACACGTCCGGATTTCCATCATTATCGAGATCTTCAATGCCTGTGCCCCAACTGATGAATCTGGTCTCTACGCCGAGACCGGAGCGCAGGGTGTCGTCACGAAATTCGCCCTTACCGGTATTTGCATAAACTGCCGGGGTGTCCGCCGCGAAATGAGTCTTGATGATATCGAGGCGCCCCTGTGTGCGGATATCTCCGACGGCCACCCCCATCCCAGCCTGCTCCATACCGTCCTCACTGAGCGCGATACCCCTTTCCATTGCCTGCTCCAGGAACGTTCCATTGTGTTGATTCTGGAAGTACAAGCTCGGCGTGGAATCGCAAGCAACGTAAATATCGGGCCATCCATCGTTGTCGAAATCGGCAGCTACAACGGTTAGTCCATAGCCCCCCGACGCCTTCCCGATGCCCGCCTCTTCACTGACATCCTCGAATTTCCCATCACCTTTGTTTCTATACAGGCTGTGCTTGCCATAGGGCAGACCGCGCGGACCGCAAAACACGCCTTCTGAATTGCAACTTGCCAGATCACCGGCTCGCGGAACGGTCTTCATGTCAAATGCAACGTAGTTCGATACGAATAGATCGAGTTTGCCGTCCCGATCGTAATCGACGAAGCTGCATCCGCTGCCGAAGCGCTCCGTCGCGCTGACCAGCCCGACCTCCTGGGTAACCTCGGTAAACGTACCGTCGCCGTTGTTGCGATAAAGAAGGTTCTGCGGCCAGCCTGTGATAAAGATGTCTTCTAAACCGTCATTGTTGTAATCGCCGACCGTCACGCCAAAACAATAACCACTGTGAAAAAGACCTGCTCTCTTGGTAACGTCAGTGAATGTACCATCGCGGTTGTTTTTGTAGAGCCGATTGCTCGTTTCGGGCACTGGATCACCGAAACGCGAGCTGGATAGAACAAGGATGTCTTGCCAGCCATCGTTGTCGAAATCGAAGAACGCGACTCCGCAACCCATGGCTTCGATCACATAGTCGGCTTTGTTCGTGTGGCCGCTAATACTGATCGCTTCGAGGCCGGCTTTCTTCGCCACATCCGTAAGACGGCAACGAAAAGGCAGCCCTGACGGCCTGCCTCGAGGAGCGGCTTTCACGTGTCGAGAGGCCATGGCGGAGGGATTCGACCCGCTCTGGCCCTCGAGCAAGCGTCTGCCTGAAAGCGAAAGCAAAGCTAGTAACTGGCGACGCGTCATAGACAAAGCGAGTGTTCAAGCGAGCAGGTAGTAGAATGACCTGCTCGTTTCTACACTAGCTCGTTCGCTTTTCGACGCTCTCTGGCACGGACCCGGTCTAGAAGAAGAGCCTGAATCCGAGCTCTACTTGACGTCCGCTTTGATTTCCGTAGGCAGCAGTTTGGGCGCCGAAAGTGCCGCCAGGCGAACCTTGGTAAAGCGCCTGGCCGAAATTGCCACTGTTAATGTCGGTATTCGGGTCCCCGCGATTCAACTTATTTGTCGCATTGTAAGCCGTCATCTTCAATTGCCCTTGCACCTTCTCCGTAATATGAAAGTTCTTCAGAATACTCGCGTCCAGATCGAAGAAGCTCGGGCCCGTGAGGCAGGAGTACTGTATGGGATTGGTCTGGATCTGATATCCGGTGGGTAACGAAAAGGCCGACGCGTTGAACCACGCTTGGGGCGTAGGATTTGAGAGACAAGGATTGCCGGTCACATTGAGGGCGGTCGTGAACCGTGGATAGTCGCCGGTGTTATACGTCATCACGCCGGTTATTTGCCACCCGCCGATGATCGCATCTGCTATGCGGGGCATGTCTCCTAAAAATGCTTTCCCGCGGCCAAAAGGAAGCTCATAGGTGCCGGCGGCAGTAACCCGGTGATGCGGCTGGTTGCTGTCCTGCCAAACCAGCTGATTCAGGTATGTCTCCAAATCATTGTCGAACTGCTGTATTCTCTCCCGAATGTAGACATATGCAAACAGGAAATTGTAGCCTCGGCTGAATCGTTTCTGAACCTGTGCTTCGACCGAGTTATAGCGTTCACCGGCGCCTCTCACGCCGATTTGATACAGCGGCCCATATAGCGGGTACTTCGTCAACAACTCACTCAGCGGAAGGGTTGGCTGGTTATACCACGGACCAGGAATCAGCGTCGGATTTTGGTAGTGATAAAAGGGATTTGCGACGGTATCGTTGAGCTGGCTCTGATATTGTACTTCCAGGCGCGGATCGATATTATTCAGCGCCTGATTGTATTGCTGAGTTCCGATATTCGCAAAATAGCTGAGAGAAGCAACCACCTGTCCCGGCAACTCGCGCTGGATCTGAACGTTGAAACGGTGGTTGTATTCTTTCTGCATGTTCTGCGGATACCAGATCAGCGGGGATCCGCCGCGTCCTGTATTACTTCCTCCGGCTCTGCCCGGAATCGGCACTAGCGGACTGCTGGCTGGGAAAGGATTCGATAGGGTTGCCTGAGGAACGCCGTTTTGCAGCGCAGCTACATATTGATAACCAGTCACGCCAAAGAGTGGAGGCTCCAGAAACTCGATGTCTTCAAAACCCGAAACGGGCGCGCTGGTGAATAGATATTCGGTAGGCGTGAAATATAAGGCGTACCCCGCCCTCAACGACGTTTTGTCGTTCAGGCGATAGGCAATGCCGGCGCGAGGCTCGTATGCCAGATTCTGAGCGTGCCACATGCCAGGACTGCTAGGGCTGGTGAAGCTCCACAATCCGTTGAAGCTCGAGTAGTTACTGCCTACGATGTTTGTAACGGCGGAGGGCATAACAGGCGGATTGGCGGCAATGGCCGGATCAACCGCATTCAGATTGAGGCCTTGGGCCAGATTATGATCCGGGTCGTGCCAGGCTGGTTCGTACTCGTCTCGCAGCCCGAGCGTAAGAGTCACGTTTCGGCTTATCTTCCAGTCGTCGCCCACATAAAATCCGAAAAAGTCATCGATCGGGGAAGGAGAGGGGCCGCCGATCATTTCACTGTTGTTGTCCAAAGCCCCCAAAAGGAAAGTGGCGAACGGATCCCCCGACTTATTTAGGTTCGGATTGTTGAATGTGTTCGCTGTCAGATTGGAGTTGAATACGAACTGCGACAGACCGGTTACTAGGGTCGGGCCGCCACTTCGCCTGTATTCAAAACCCGCTTTGATGTAGTGGCTGCCCATCTGATGCGCTACACCTATGCTGAACGATTCAGCCGTCGGTATCTGATTCCAGAAGAAATTCGGGCCACCGAACGAATTGCCGCCAATGTTCAGGTTGGGAAAGTAAATCGGCACACCCTTCGAAGCGTCCTGATAGTTCTGGTAGAAAGGATTGTTCGGCCAGAACTGGCTCCAATTTCCGTTCAGCTCGCGCGAGAGATAAGAATCTCCGAGGTTGTTCCAACTGAAGTGTGCGTTAGCAACAGTAGATGGATTGATTGTATAAACAGCATCCGCGGATACCTGATCGCCGTAGCGTACGGAGCCAGCTGGCTGAAAAAGTTCGGAGTTGTTGGGTGTCGGATTGCTGTTAATATCGTTAGTTGAATATCTGCCGAAGTGTCCCGACACGTGCAGTTTGTCGCTGACGTTGTAATCGATTCTGTCGGAAAAATTAAGATAATTATATGTGTCGGTATAGCCCTTTTTAAAATTGTTCACACCGCTGATGTTATCGCCTGGGTTATTGGGGTCCCAGAAAGCGGCCATGAACTTCGCCGAGAGTGGATCGAATCGATTCGCCGGTATCTTGTTACCGGGGAACGCCGTGCGCGTAACAGTTCCATCCGGCGCGACGACTGTCGAGAAAGGATCGTAGATGGTTCGCAAAGTACCGTCCGGATTATGCGACTGCGAAAAGTCACCTTGTCTCTCCAGCGCTGTTGGCACGGTTACTACGTAGCTCAAGGGATTCGAGACTCTCCAGTCTTCTATTGAGAAAAAGTTGAACAGCTTATTCTTGATGAGCGGATTGCTGAATGTCCCGCCGAACATGTTTTGACGCTGGGCATTCGCACTGAAAGTGGTTCTGTCAGCTTCCGCGCTGAGCCAGGGATAGCGGCCCAGGTAGAAGGCCATCCCGTGCCAGTCGTTCGTTCCAGCCTTCGTAGTGACGCTGATCAAGCCCCCGGCACTGTGGCCCGAATCCGCTTCCACACTGTTGCGCGAAACGATCGTTTCTTGCACGTCATCCTGGTTCGGCACGTATCCTACTTTGTGACCCATCCCGATCGGGCTGCCATCCACCAGCAGGTTGTTTTTCAGATTGGTTCCCCCACCTAGATCGACGCTATTTGCAGCCCAGGAATTGAAGGGCAGCATCTCGGTGCGAGTATTGATCGCGGCCGGCTCGAGTAAGGTCAGCTTGAAAGCATTCCTATCTACTCTTGGCGTATCGTTCGCCATCTTGGTGTCGATCGTCAGTTCCTGGTTGCTATTGTTGAACTCGATCGCCGGAGGAGCTTCATTTACCGTTATGCTCTGCTGCAGCGCCCCGGGCTGCAGGCTGGCGTTCACAGTCACGTCGCCACCCGATTGAACCACGATGTTCTCTTGTAGAAACTGGCCGAATCCTGACGCATCCACCTTCACCCGGTAGGTGCCTGGATCCACGAAATCGAACAGATAGATCCCCGCAGAATCGGTTTGCTTGACCACATTCACGCCGGTGTTTACGTTGGTTAACGTCACCGTAGCTCCGGGGAGCACTCCCTGACTTTGGTCCGTTACCAAGCCGCGAACCTGAGCTCGGTAATTCTGGGCGAAAGCTTGTGTTCCTAGGAGCGCGCCAAGACATAGGCATATCAGCAACCGAGCCGATAACCGTACAGGGGTCATTTTTGTTCCTTCGAGACTAATTATTTGCGACTGACTGACTTAAATTAGTACCGCAGCGTTTTAAGAAAATCTATCAGGCAGAACTTGATTTTGTCAATGGAAATTCATGACAGGGAACTGCGAAATGACAATATCTTGATCCCGCCGGCCCCGAGCTTCTGTCCGGTGCTAGATCGCGACTCGCCGTATCCGCGGCAGCAGCAGGTGAATGATCAGGAAAGTGAGCACATACATCAGACCCGCGACCACAAACAAAGGTCCGTACGCTTCGTGCGAGAAATCGAGCCAGTAACCTACGGCAGGCGCAACCAACATTCCACCTACTGCACCCCCGAATCCGCCCAATCCCACCACCGATGCCACTCCGGATCGCGGAAAGGTATCGGACGTCAAGGTGTACAGATTGGCCGACCAACCCTGATGGCCTGCTGCCGCCATCCCGATCAGTGCGACCGTCAGCCAGAGATTCCCGCGCGTAAGCATCACGCACATAACCGGGACGACCGCCAAAGCGCACGTCAGCAGCGCGGCCTTTCTGGCTCTGGTTACGTCCATTCCTCGCGCAAGCAGGCTGCCGGAGAGCCACCCTCCGGCAATCGATCCTACGTCTGCCGCTAGATAGATCGCAATCAACGGTGGTCCAAGGTGCGAAAGATCCAGTCCGTATTTCTGGTTCAGGAATCCGGGCAACCAATACAGATAAAACCACCAGACCGGATCCGTCAGGGACTTTCCTAGCAGGAAGGCCCACGCTGGTCTGGTACGAAGCAGATGCCGGTAGGGGATGCGGTGGGTCTGTTCTGGCTCATCCGATTCGATATAGGAGCGCTCGCCTGCCGAAAGCCACTTTGTCTCGCGCGGCAGATGGTAGGTCGTGAACCAGAGTATTAGCCATAACGCATCAAGACCACCAGTGGCGAAGAAGGAGGAACGCCATCCGAAATGCTCGGCGATAAAGGGAACCATCAGCGGAGCAACGATTGCGCCTACGTTCGTGCCGCTGTTGAAAATGCCGGTTGCGAGGGCGCGCTCGCGTCTCGGAAACCAATCAGCAACCGTCTTTATTGCGGCCGGAAAATTCGCCGCCTCCCCAAACCCAAGGGCAAAACGGGCGGCGGCGAATTGTGCAGTAGTGCGAGCGAAGGCGTGCGACATCGCGGCACAGCTCCACACGATCATTGCCAGTGCATAGCCTAGTCGTGTACCAAGCCAGTCGATGATACGTCCGGCAACAGGGAGCATGAGCGCGTAAGCGCCCTGGAAGGCAAACACGACCCAGCCGAACTCCGCTTCGTGCCAACCCAGTTCTCGAGAAATGATCGGTTTAAGTAACCCCAACACTTGGCGATCGACGTAGTTGACCGTGGTGGCGTAGAACAGCAGTCCGCACACATACCAGCGCCAGTGGCCAGTCCGAGCCGCCCCGGCGCTTGCGCCCGGATCTTTTCGCGCCGTCGCGCCCATGCGAGCTAATTCAGACCGGTAAATTGCATGAAATTCATGCGAAACATTCGTGTCATATCCTGTTTGATGCTGGCTCGAGTGGATGGCCATCCGTCCTCGGCCAACAAGCGATACGTGTTAGCGAAAATCGGAGCCATGATTCGCCGGGTATTCCGCCATTTATATATCACTTGTTCCAGAACGCGCGCGTCTGAATGTTGCGGGATGAAACTCGTACCGAGCATCTCGATGCGTTCGCGGGTGATCTCCTCGACGATCGAGGGATTGTTCAGAAACCACCAGCAGCCAAATGGCATGAGATTTGAAAACTTACGCGCGTAAACGCATAATTCGTGCTGGTTTTCGCGGCTGAGCACGCTCGTCAGGAACCGATTCTCTGGAAACGTGACACAAAGCCGTTCTAAAGCTCGCAGATCCGCCTTACCCACTGCGTCGCCAGCTAGTCGGATCGCGGGATTCACCTGATATCGGACTCCGATCATTAGAGAAAGCGGAATGCCGAATTCATGGCAAGCCGGAATCACCGCCTTTTCCAGGAGCGTTCCCCGCGCACTCTCTTCCGGGAACTCAAACGTGTCCGGCAGCGAACATGCCATGTAAATCGGCTGCATGCGTTTGCACCAGTCTGCTAGAAACCGCCGCACTTCCGCCAGACTCCGCTCCGTGGGCTTCCCTTCCACCTGGTAACCTTTCGCTGCCAACAATTCCCAGTGTTCGCTCCATCTATTCAGCACTCTGTCGAGCCGGAGCACTGGGTGAAATTGCGGATTCGATTCGGCCCCGCGCTCCCAGATTGGACCCTCTTCGGGATCGAGCGGGTCATTGGTCATTGCAGCAGCACTGATCCCGGCCAACTTAAAGACCTGGGAAATATGTGTTTCCAGATCCTGCCGCGCGAAGAACTCTCGAGCTTCGCGCAAGTCTCGTGCCTGTATTTGCAGGCCGAACGCCTGCAGCACCGCAACCACTCCGCGCGTGGCCTCCGAAACCGGAGCGTTCTCAAGGAACAGCGTACGCCAGATCAGATCGGCTTGCTCGCTCTTGCTGAGCGACCAATACTCGCTTGGAGTTACGGAAGAAGAACGGAAGAGTTCGGCTTCGAGGTAGTGATAGGTAATCAGTTCGTCTATGCCCCACAACCCGAGCTTCCCTAGTGATGGCATGAACAGGTGCGTATGGACGTCGACAATCGAGACGCTTCGCAGCTCCTCCGCGACCACCAGTCCGATCTCGGCTGGTGAGAGCGGACCCTCTCCGACTTTCTCCCTAGCACTCTCATTTACGACACGAGCTGGCATGGCTGGTCTGTCCTTATCGGGAAACTCCCAACAACGATAGTAGTCGATGCGATCGCCCAATCCGGAGAAAGGATTGCGCACTCTCGTGCTTTGGAAGAATGATTCAAATGGCCTTTCAATTGTTCGATCTGAGCGGGCGCGTCGCGGTCGTCATCGGTGGAACGTCCGGCATTGGTCGTTGTATTGCCGCGGGACTTGCTGCTGCCGGTGCGGATGTTGTCGCCGCTGGGCGTAGAGAGCCGCTCGTCGATGAAGTAGCTGACGAAATTGAGCAACTCGGCCGAAAGACCTTGCGGAAGACCGTCGACGCTTCCGATCGGGAATCAATCGACCAGCTTCGGGACGCTGTGGTGAACCAGCTCGGCTCAGTGGACATCTTGGTCAATTCCGTCGGCAAAACCTTCCGCAAGGCCACCAACGACATCAGCGAAAGCGAATGGAATGAGCTGATGGACACGAATCTGCACGGTACGCTACGCGCATGCCGGAGCTTCTATGAGCCTCTCGTGAGCCAGGCGCGTGGACGCATCGTCAACATCGCCTCCCTGGCCTCTTACCTCGGATTCATGGAGGTAGCCGCGTATACAAGTTCCAAATCCGCGGTGCTGAGCCTTACGCGGAGTCTGGCCGTTGAGTGGGCTGGCAAGGGCGTCAATGTTAATGCGATTGCCCCCGGTGTATTTCGTACGGAATTGAATGCGGCCCTCCTGGACGGCACCGGACGCGGGTGCGAGATGCTTCTCCGCACCCCGATGAAGCGTTTCGGTAACATCCCGGAACTGATCGGCGCAGCCGTTCTACTCGCCTCCGACGCGGCCAGTTTCATCACAGGACAGTGCATCGCAGTAGATGGCGGTTTCCTGGCGAGCGGCGTGAATCAATAGCGAAATGGCACCGATGCGTGTCGCCAAACAGGAAGGAACTCGCTTGCCCTTCGGGCGGCATGTCAAGTGCACAGCCGAGTTGTGGTATCGTGCGTGATCTACGTGCCAGTGCCCGTCTTGCGCGGGATCTCAACGCTCTCAGCTGAATACCAACGTAATCGCTCCCGCCGCGATCATCGCGCCACCTGCAATTTTGCCAGCCGAGAGTCTTTCGCCCAGCGTTGCCGCCGCGAAGAGAATCACGAACACTACGCTGAGTTTGTCGACGGGTGCTACTTTTGAGGCCGGACCCAGTTGGAGAGCGCGAAAATAACAAAGCCAAGACAACCCGGTTGCCAACCCGGAAAGGATCAAGAACAGCCATCCGTTCCGGGTGACCTGCGAAAGTTCTCCCGATTTATAAGTGGCTGCTACAATCACCCACGCGAATACCACAACCACCAAGGTTCTGATAGCGGTTGCGAGATTGGAATCGATGCCTGTAACCCCAATCTTTGCGAGGATGGCTGTCCCGGCAGCGAATAAGGCTGAAAGCAACGACCACAGAAGCCAACTCATATGGCTTCAGGATCGCGCATCCTTAGACCTTCACTTGGTTGCGGTTGTGGTTCTCCCTTTAAAGAGCCGGTAAATGGCGAGAAGAATGATCGCACCGATCACCGACATGATGAAGCCGGCCGAAGAGTCGGGTCCGTATAACCCAACCGCCCTTCCCAGGTAGGTGGCCACAAAAGAACCCGCTACGCCCAACAGCATCGTGATTATGATTCCGCCAGGATCTTTCCCTGGCATGATAAGCTTCGCGACTGCACCAATAATCAGGCCGATTAACAACGTCCAGAGTACGTGCATAAGATGCCCTCTTTCGCTCTAAAGTAGAACTTACTGTATCAGGTTTTCAGCAGATTGGGTATCGAGAACACAACTCTAAACCGCCTTCCAGGCGAGCGCCACCACCTGCACTTCGATATTTATCTTCTTCAGCCGTATCGTTACAGTCTCCAGCCGCTCTGTCAAAGGATCAATCTTAGATTGTTGAGCTGCTAGTTCCGTCTCGAACTGATTTTGTAACGCGTCAGCCTGCCGGTCGAGTTGCTCCGCGCTCTCGTTAGCTTCATCGACTCCCCGCATCTGTTGCCAGGATCTTCCCGCCTGCCGCGCTGCCGTCGCGGCTTTCGATACGGTTGTCGCACTGAGTGCTTTTCTTCCAAGGAACGCATCAAGCAATCCGCTTCCCACCGATACCGCCGTCTGCAATAATGCTTGACTGCGCTGGCCCTTTTGCCGCTCTACCGCAGCCTCGGCACGCCGTTTCCGCTCAGCTATCGCCGCCAGCTTGGGCGCATATTTCTGTTTGAGTACCTCCGCCAATCGATCTCTCTCCTCTCGCGCCGCCTGCTGTAAACGAATCCGGAAATCGCGCTCGGATTCGCCGGGAGCAGAGGTCTGCCCAAGACTCGGGCTCTTGAAAATATCAAGCTGCTGCGACTGGAACAACCAGTTTGTGAACGCTCTTGTCCAGAGCGAATAGCTTTTCGCTTGCGCAGCTTCCGGTGGCATAGCCCCGAATGCGATGCCTGGTTCCGGTTTGTCCTCCAACTCGCTCAGTGAAAAATCAGTCGCTTCGGCGGCGCTCCAGTCAGCCGTTGTCGGACCACCTTTCAGCGCTGTGATCCAGACCCCCTCCCGTGTCTCCGCGACCTTGCGCTTTTCATCCGCGTAATGCAGTTTTGCCGCGCCCAGCAGCACCGCCTGATATCTGCTGGCGCCAGTCTTTTCGACCGGCAGAAAATAACACTTGATCTCGGGGGCCAGCACTGGAGGGACTTGCTCGGTTGTGGCATCACTCATTGCTGGCCCGGGTTCTTCCGGCCGAGGAAGCCCGTCACTCACGCTTTTCTTGCTCTGCATCAGGGCTCTGATTTGATCTCTCGTGATCGGGCCGCTCAGATATGAAAGCGTCCAGCGCGTCTTGAAAAGCTGGGGCCGGTCCTCATGCACGCTGTTCAATAGAAAGACTCGGCTGCCGAGCCCTGCCAGTAGTTGTTCCATCGATTGCCGGTCGAAAGCGGCGTGAGCTTCGCTCGCAGCTCCTTCGAGTCCTTCCATCACGCGCATCTTGTCGCGCTCGGTCTGAAGTCTCCCGATAAACCAGGTCCCCGTATTCGACAGGCCCTTATAGTCGAGATCCACCGGGTTCTGCGTGGCAAGTACAATTCCCAGGCCGTAAGCGCGCGCCTGCTTCAAGAGCGTCAGCAGAGGCTTCTTCGAAGGTGGATTCGCTACCGGCGGGAAATAGCCGAAGATCTCATCCATATAGAGGAGTGCCCGTAAGCTGGTGGTACCCGGTTGTGTCCGCACCCAGCTCAACACCTGGTTCAGCAGAAGAGACACGAAGAACATTCGCTCTGCATCGCTCAGATGCGCAATCGAAAAGATGGAGATGCGCGGTTTCCCGGTAGACGTATGGAGCAGCGATCCAATCTCCAGCGGATCTCCATTGAGCCATGTTTTAAAGCTCGGCGACGCCAGCAAGTTGTTGAAGCTCATCCCCAGCGCGAAACGATCCTTTGCCGGATAAAATGTTTCCAAGTCCATCACCCCGGCTTTTTGAAAGGGTGGCTTCTGAACCTGTGCGATGAGGCTCGGAAGGTCAAGATCGCGCCCCTGTTTCCAATTCGCTTCGAAGATGTTCGAGAGCAGAACGTGCTCCCGGCTTTGTATCGGATCGGCGTCGATACCCACTAACCCCAGTAGGCTCGTGGCCGTAGTGCTGATGCTGTCCCGCAGCATCTCCCCATCGCCCAGGATCCGATCGTCTGGGGCCGCAAACGACTTTAGAATCGATACCGGCATTCCCGCGTCGCTGCCAGGCGTGTAGATTGCCACATCGGCAGCATTCTTCAGCATCGCCACCCGGGTTCCATCCTGCCCAAATGCAGCGAGTCCGCTTTTCCAGAGCTCTGCCTGTTGCGCCGCAAGCTCATTCGCGCTCACGCCCTTCGTGCGAGCCTCGTCCTCATTCACCCAGGGCCGGAAATCTTCGGGCCGCAATTCCGGAAAAGTCAGCAGCAGGTTCGAGATATCGCCCTTGGGGTCAATCGCGATGGCCGGTATCGAATCAATGGCCGCTTCTTCCAATAGCCCGATACACAAACCGGTCTTGCCGCTGCCTGTCATTCCTACGCAGACCGCGTGCGTCACGAGATCCTTTGACTCGTAGAGCAGAGGAGCGTTTATCTCCGTCTTCGTCGCCAGATCTACCGGCTTCCCTAGGTAAAATACACCGAGCTTCTCGAAGTCCTGCATCCCTCGATTCTAAGTTCGCAGCCTGGCCACAAGATGCCATTGACAACCTCAGCCGGAAGATACATGCTTTGAGGAGGAGTTCCTCTGATGCGCCTCCTGCGCGTGTTATGCCTCTGGCTCCCGATCCTGATCACGTGTCGGGACACCTGTGCTCAAGCTGTTGTCTCGGCGCGCTCAGGCGTAGTTAACTTTTCCGAGGGCGCTGTTTTTCTTGATGGGCAGCCTTTAAATCAGCAGTTTGGGACATTTCCCGCGATTCGGGAGGGCTCGACGCTCCGCACCGAACAGGGGCGTGCCGAGGTCCTGCTTACGCCCGGCATGTTTCTCCGAATCGATCACAACAGTTCCGTACGTCTCGTATCCGGTGCTCTCTCCGATACCCGTATAGAGTTCCTACAGGGAGCCGCTATCCTCGATTCGAACGATGCAGCGCCGGGTAATTCCGTTCTCCTGACCTACAAGAGTTTTCAGCTGCGCTTCCCAAAACCGGGCGTCTACCGGCTCGATTCCGAACCCGGCGTTTTTGAGACCTACACTGGTGAGGCTCAAATCACGGCGGAAGGTCAGGCTCCTCAAACAATCGATGAGTCGCACCAGTTTTTCTTTGGAATCGGAATCGAGACCAGAAAGTATGGTGACGGTGCGGTAGACCAATTCTCCGAATGGGCCCGCAGCCGCGCCGAAACGATTGCGGCCGATAACCGCGCGGCGGATCAAAGTACGGCCGATCCAAATATGGCCGACCCCGGCGCCGCGCTCCCTTCCCCATTCGGCACCACCGTGCCCAACCCGTCGGCCGCCGTGCCGAGCTATGGTACCTTCGGCGCTCCGGTCTTTGTGGACAATGGTCTGTACGCTTTCAACAATCCTTTCTTCGGCTCGCCTTTCGGCTATCCGATACAGGTCTTTTACGTGTTCCCGCGCTGGTACGGACGCAATCCCTGGCGCCCAACACCGGGGCGGCCGGTACCTCCGCACAGGACCGGCTACCCGACTCTGACATCCAGCAGGACCGGTTACCCTCGATTGTTCACGCCGCGGCCAATGACAGTCCCCTTGGGCCCACGGCTTACTACTACTGCCGTACCGAGTCGCGCAATTGCAGCGCCGGCCCGCCGAATGGTAGCGCCCACGATGGTTCACCCGATGACCATCGGTCCAGCACGCCGCTAGCCATTTTCGAATCCGTCAGTCCGCGGGCGCATAGTAGCCCGTCCTCCAGCGCACCTTCAAGTCAGCCAACCCGGACGGCGCTTTCACTTTCACCTCCACGCGTCTGTATTTGCCGTTCCTTTCATGGTTCGAAGGCGAATACGCCAATATGTATTGATTGCGCAACTCGACCCCAATTCTCGCCGCGATAGCAGGCAAATCGTGCGCTTCCGACGCAGCAAAGACGCGCCCGCCCGTCTGTTCAGAGAGCTGGCCCAGCAGCTTCGGTCCGGACAATTCGGCCGCGCTCAACGCCAGCAGTGGGAACGGCTCGAATACGCCCATCGAATAAACCTGCACGTCGGCCTTGCGTATCAGGTCTTTGATCTCTGCTGCGCTGTATCGGCTGTTATTGTCTCCGCCGTCGGAGATGATCACGAGCGCCCGGCGCGTGTTTTTCGCCTTCTTCATCTCGTCCAAACCGAGCGAAACCGCATCCAGCAGTGCGGTGAGACCTTCAGCTTCCGTTTGTGAGATCTTGTCCTCGATCGCTTCTGGGCGATCGGAGAAACCTTCGGCCACGCGCGCCCGATCTCCGAACTCGATCAAACAGGCCTCGTCCGACGCCTCCATCGTCTTCAGAAACTGGTGGACAGCCTCCTTTGAAATCGCCATCTTCGCTCCCATGCTCCCGCTGATATCCACCAATAAGCCCACAGAGAGCGGCGCGTTCTCGTCGGCAAACTGAGCTAGTTTCTGTTCTACCCCGTCTTCGAGCAGCGTAAAGTCTTTTTTCTCCAAGCCAAGCACGAACCGATTGTGCGAGTCCGTCACGGCGACTGGAATAACCACCAAAGTTGTCCTGACGTGAATGTCGGCCTGCTCGGCAGACCAGTTGCGCTCTGCACCCGCAAATGCCCAAACACTTATCAGAAAGGCGCTGCACGTGGCGATGATCAAGGACCGAAGGAACAAGCCAGGCATTACGAATCATTCTCCCGCTTTCGGCTTGGGGGCACGCGCCGAATTCGAGGAGGTAGGAGCGAAACCGCTGGGCGATGGATTCACAAGCGTCCCGGTGAAAGAATTTCGCGGTGCGCTGGTTCGGTCTTTTCTTCAACGCATGGATCTCGGCCTAAATTTCTTGATCGCCACCGGTTTCACTGGCCAAACAACTGAGCTTCTCGCTGATCGATCGCCAAAACCTTCCATTTGAACAGATAACGGGGGTTCGTATGCCGTCCTATGTCAGCCTGTCTTACACGTATCGCTTTCGGCCCGCGCGAACTCGTTGATGCGCTGTTCAGCTAGCGCCGTGCACTCGAAGGCGTACCAGGAAACGAACTGTAGACTATGCTACTTTGTGAGCTGGAATGCGACTTTTTCCTGCGTCGGTGACCGTTATCTTTCTCGTAATGTTTCTTCCGTACGTGGACGGGCAAGACACCGGAAGCAAGAATCCTCCGACGAGCGAAGTGAAGGGCATGCCGCCCAGAGCAGCCCCGGGCGATTATCAGGCACACGTTCAGGTAGGGAACGTGACAATTGCGGCAGAGTTCTCGGGCCACGCTGTCCCCCGTGCTCCAGACCCCCTGTCGACAGATGACTACGTCGTGATCGAAACGGCGTTCTTCGGACCTCCCGGCGCGCGGCTAACGCTATCGACGGGTGACTTTTCTTTGCGCATCAACGGTAAGAAGACGCCCTTGCTCAGCCAGCCTTATGGGTTCGTGGTCAGGTCTCTTAAAGATCCCGACTGGTCGCCCCCTGCTCCCCCTGAGAAGTCGAAGAGTAGCTTCGGCACTGGTGGTCAAGACTCCAACTTGCCGCCGCCAGTGGTCCACGTTCCGATCGAAATTCAGCGTGCGATGTTACTGCACGTTCAAAAGGTTTCGTTGCCAGAAGGAGATCGCGCCCTTCCCGAAGCAGGACTGATTTACTTCCAGTACCGCGGCAAGACCCAAAGCATCCACTCGCTTGAGCTGACTTATTCTGGCCCGGCCGGCAAAGCCTCGCTTGCGCTTCAGCCGTAGCAAGTTTCAGTTCACGAGATTCGCTCTTCTCTCACCCGCCAGCCTCTCGCTTTGGATGCAGCGCTTGCATACCGCTCGCGCCAGCACTCACCTTCTCGGTTTCGGGGCGCATACACCTTCAATCCCGATTTGAGTTCCCGCACTTCTTCGCCAGCGCCCAGCGATGCCAGAGCAGCGCACCCGTACGCAGTAAGTTCGTGCAACGGTTTCGTCACGATCGTTCGTCCGGTTGCGTCAGCAAGAAATTGCACGAAGTAAGGACTCGCGACGAGTCCTCCGTCTACGGACAACCCATCGGAAATGGAAATGTTCTCGCCGATTTCCGCGATAACCTCAGCGACCTGAAGAGCGATACCCTCGAGCACTGCCTGGCAAAGATCAGCGCGGGTAGTGCCCGCGGTCATCCCGATCCATAATCCGGTCGCACTACGGTCCCAATAGGGACAAGCCAGTCCGGAGAGCGCAGGTACAAAGGCGAGACCGCGCGAAATCGCCGGGGGCGAATCGAAATCCTTCAGTTCGGCGAAATTATCGAATAACCCAAGCCGCTGGATCCACTCGACTGCCGCTCCTGCGTCGTACACTCCTCCATCCACCGCAAAAATCGGCTTTTCACCTCTGATCTGCCATGCGACCGTAGGCAGCAGGCCTCGCTCATAGACACGAACCACCCGGTTGCCTGTCACCGCGAGTACGAACGCCCCTGTGCCGAATGTGATCTTTGCCTCGCCGCCCTGGCGGCAACCGTGACCGTAAAGGGCCGCCTGCTGATCGACAATTGAGGCGGTGACAGGAACACCGTCCAACTCTCCGAATGACCCCACCGTCGGGCGAATTTCCGGCAAATGCTCGACCGGCACTCCAAACATGCGACACAATTCTTCGTCCCATCGGAGAGTTTCGAGATTCATCAGCGAAGTTCGTGATGCCGTCGTAACATCGGTCGCGAACATACCCGTGAGGCGATCGAGAAAATAAGCATCAGTCGTTCCGAGACGGAGCCGGCCCCGCCTCATGCTGGCACTAGCCGCAGGAATATTATGCAGAATCCAAGCCAACTTTGAGGCGGAAAAATACGTGTCGAGCGGCAGCCCTGCACGTTCTTTCGTAACAGCTTGGCATCCATCCGCGCGTAAGCGGTCTATCGCACTTGCGGTTCGATCATCCTGCCATACGATCACGGGCGACAATGGCTCTCCGGTCTCGGCATCCCATGCCATGCAACTCTCTCCCTGGTTGGCAAGTCCGATTGCGGCCAATCGGGCTGCGGCGTCGGCCGCTCTCTTTACGCAATCTCGGATATTCGCAAGCAGCTCCGCCGGGTCGTGCTCCACCCAGCCCGGTTTGGGGCGAAACTCTCGGTGCCGGATCGAATGTGTGATTTGCGGAGCTCCATCCCGGGAAGCAACCAGCACTCTTGTGCTGCGGGTCCCCTGATCAATCGCCGCTATCCGCATCACTTCTCTATCGCTATCCGCATCACTTCTCTATTTGCATTCTATTGAGTGAACTTCGATTTTGATGACTTCTGTTTGAGCGCTGATATTCAGATCGGCAAGCTTCACCAGGACGCGCCGTTCCGGAAGGGTCTTGATTCTTCGTTGCCAGACCTTTTTCCCGTCGATCTCTACAGTCAGATTTCCGGTCACGACAGTATCGAAGCGGAGTTGCAAATGCCCAAGGCCTTCGCCGGCCGGCGGTAAGGCGAGGCACTGGGGCACTACGAGCTTAACGTTAGCGCCACGTTGGATACGAACGCTCCGAACCTGGCCTGGTAGTCCGCCCGCGAGATCGTCCGCCACAAAACCGCCGATCCGTCGCCCTTCTTTATAGGACCAGCCCGCCGTCTCAACCGGTCGAAGAACATTTCCTGCGGCATAGTAGAAGGGATCGGAGCAGCGTCCGAACTGATCGATCAGAGGGCCGCCGCTTCCCACATCGACCATGAGGTGACTATTGGCGAGCACTCCGATCTCAGGCACGAAACGGCCGGTGCACAAAACTCCATCGCAGTTTATTTGCCGACTGCTACCATCGGCGAGCTGTATCGTCACAGATTCAACCCGGCCACGACCGCGCATATCTGTTATCTCCGTCCCAAGATAGAGTGGGATGCGCATGATTCGTAACAGCCAGCGCCAGGGCCATTCGATTGTTGGCCGTGCACTTGTCTCTACTACTGCGGCAGGTCGAATTCCCGCAGAGCGACAGGTGAGGAGAGCCGAAAGGGTGACAATCTCGGTTCCAAGAATGAGTGGACGGCGGAAGGGAATCAAGTCATACAGGTAGACAAAACATTGAAGGGTCCCAGTGGTTACACAACCCACCAACCGGTCGCCAGAAACCAATCGCGCCGAGAGCGGCGTCTCGCGAGCACCGGTGGCTACAATGATCCGTCTTGCCTCGATCTCGGTTGTTCCTTCTGGCGTAGCGACCTGCAGGTGGCCTGCTTCGCCCATTGCCACGACCGTGTGATAGGGACGAATCTCCACACCTGCTGCCATGGCCGCCGCGGCTAGCTTCCGGGCGTAGACGGGTCCTCTTAAAATTCGCCCGAATTCGTTCCATCCGAACGCGTGATGGCCGCAGTGCCTGGGAGTTCCTCCTGCCGTTGCTTCGCGATCGAGAACAGTCACTCGAGCAAATCCGCGCCGGCGTAGCTCCAGGGCCGCCGCGATGCCGGCGGGTCCTCCTCCGACGATGGCGACATCAATCAAAGCACTATCCGGGCTCGCCATTCACTGCGAGCGGGTCCGCCAGACGGCCGCGGCTTAAATCGGCAAGGCGCGCAGCGCAATAGAAACCTTGACAACGGCCCATCGCAGCGCGCGTCCTTCTCTTCAAGCCGCCGAAGTCCCTCGCCGGCAGTGGCCCGCTGAGCGCTGCTTCAATTTCTCGACGTGTTGTCATTTCACAGTGGCAAACAATTTCACCGTAACCGGGCACTTGCCAATCTCGTGTGCCGTTTTCAGCCAGATTAGGCATCTTTGGTGAAATCGGCCGTTCTAGACGGCAGTGCTTCGTTCCTTTTCCGGAGTACAGCCCGAAGACGTGCCTGGCGATCCCGAGAGCGCTGGTAAGGCCGGTCGAACGGATACCGCCCACGGTAATCCACTGGCGCTCTGCATGAAATCTTATCCGATACTCTTTGTTTTCCGTGGCCGGACGAATACCGGCGTAAACGGCCGTAATCGGAACATCTCGCAAAGCGGGAATGATCTCCGAGGCTCTTGCTCTAAGCATCCTCAGCGACTTGCCATCCACGGTCGCCCGCTCGCGATCTTCTTGGTCCTCGGCTGTCGGCCCAATGAGTACGTTTCCGAAAATCGTCGGCGCTAGCATGATCCCCTTCGTACGGTCGGTGGGAACGGGGAGTATGATCGAGCGGACTAGTTTAGCCGCGGTCTTGTCAAAAACGACGAACTGGCCTTTCCTTGGACGAATGGTAAATCCGGCATTTCCGAGTAGCTTACTGTCGAGCGAATCGCCATATAGCCCGGCGCAATTTATGACGGTTCGGGCAGAAATGATCCCAGAGTTGGTAATCAGAGTCCAGCTTGAGCCGGAAAACCTCCCGCACACAACGGCCGTTTCGAACCGGGATTGAGCGCCATTTTCAAGCGCTTGTCTCAGATAAGCAAGCGGGGCGGACCAAGGGTCGATGACTGATTCTCCTGGTACTGTCAGGCCAGCTAGTACGCCGGGAGCGAGATTCGGCTCGCGCTCGAGCAATTCACTCCGGCACAACCGGCGAACATCTCCAATCCCGTTGCCGCGAGCTCGGCGCTCCATAAGCTCCAGTTGGAGCGCTTCCTGTTCGTTCCAGGCTACAACCATCCCGCCCGCCGCCAGCAACGGTAATCCGAGCCCTTCCCGGATTTCCAGATATTCGCGATAACCCTCCAGAATGCAGGCGAGTTCTAAGCTCCCAGGCGTCGCATCGAAACCTGTGTGCAGAATAGCGCTGTTGCCTTTGCTGGCACCCGCCAGGATGTCAGGTGCCTTCTCGATGAGAACGACACTCGCACCCTCCAGAGTGAAGCGTCTCGCCATGGCACAGCCAACCACCCCGCCACCGATTACAGCTACGTCATAAAGGTCACGGCTCATGCCATAGATGCCCGGTTAGTCAACATACTGCATTGTAATGATAGATTAACTTGACTATTCGGTCAACTCGTGGCAACATAGCTTGAAATTCAAGTGGACTCTGAGTCTTTTACGGACGGCCAAAGGACCAAAATCATGACTCGCACCATCACGCTTCTTTCCATCCTGTGTCTTGTTGCCCCTTGGCTTGGCGCCCAATCGACCTACGGGACTATCCTGGGCACCGCCAACGATGCTTCCGGAGGTGTCGTGCCCGGAACCAGCGTAACGGTAACAGACTTGAACACCAACGCCGAGAAAACCACCACCACGGATACTCATGGCAACTACGAGATTCCCAACCTATTACCCGGACACTATGAAGTCTCGGCTGTGGCACCCGGCTTCGAGAAGTATGTAAGGCGAGGAGTGACACTTGAACCCCGCGCGGAGGTGCGCGTCGATCTGCCGCTCGAAGTCGGGACCACCACTTCGCAAATCGAAGTCACGGCGGCGAACCCAGTGATTACGACCGAAACCGCAACTGTGCGGGACGTGCAGACAGGCCAGGAAGTGAAGGGGCTACCAATAAACTACCGCGGCAGAAGCACAACTCCCTTGAACTCTATTACCACGTTGCCTGGAATCACGGTCGATTCCACAGGGCCTACCGGGTCCAACGGCGTTTCGATCGCCGGCAGCCACCCGGGACAGAACGAGTTTACGGTAGATGGTTTTTCAGTCACCTCTCCGCTTCGCAATGGGCCTACACCCGAAATGTTCCCCTCGACCGAGGAGGTCGCTGAAGTCAAAGTGACATCCGAGTTGGCCACGGCTGAGTATGGGCAGGTAGGGGATGTCACGTTCGTCACTAAGGGCGGCACCAATGATTACCACGGCTCCCTATTTGAATACTTTCAGAATGACGCCCTAGATGCCCGGCCCGATTTTGCAAACGGAAAGCCTAAAAAGCGCGACAACACTTTCGGCGGCTCTTTTAGCGGTCCGGTATGGCTGCCAAAAATCTATAACGGTAAAAATCGGACTTTTTTCTTCTTTGATTGGGAAGGCAACAGGCAACGTAGCGCGGCGCCTGTGACCAATAATGTGCCGACGGCGGCCATGAGAGCGGGCGATTTCTCCAGCCTCTGCGGCTCCTATGATTCGACAGGAAACTGTACCACCGCGGGCGGCACGCAACTCCACAATCCCTTGACCGGCTCTGCGTTCCCTGGGAATCAGATCCCGAGCAGCCTGATAAATCCGGTATCGCAGAAGGTCCTCAGCACGTTCTATCCGCTTGCCAACCAGCCAAGTGCCAATCCCCTGAACACGAACAACGACTACAGCATAAACGCCCCTCAGCCGGTTACCGCTAATCTCTATGACATTCGTATCGACCAGAATCTGACGAGCAAGCAGTCGTTCTTTGTTCGCTGGAGTTCCAAAGGTTTCAGCTCTGAAGTACCCCGCAGTCTGGCCGTGGCCCAGGACACGATCCTCGATCCGAAAAGCATCGTTGTCTCGCATAACTACGCGATCCATCCCAATCTGCTCAATGAATTTCGGTTTGGGTACAACATGCAAACCACCGACATCACATATCCGCAATTCCCGGACGGTGCGAAGCTCATCAGCGACCTGGGCTTACAACAGCTAGGTCCTTTTCCCAAAGGATCGGCCTATCCTTATTTTGAATTCGACGGCTCGTCGGGCATCACCACTTTAGGGGGGTCCCGAGAAGAGCTATTGCATGAGCACAAGTACCAATGGGCCGACAATCTTACATGGATTCGTGGCCGGCACACCATGAAATTCGGATTCGACGTCCGCGCAATGCGTCTCTCTGATTACGAGAGCTTCGCCGGTCCCGATAATTTCGGCAGCTACTTCTTCAACGGTGCCTTCACGGGCAGTGATTTTGCCGATTTTCTCTTGGGACTGCCCAACAGAACCGTAGTGGTCAATGCTGGACCGGACTTTAACGGCTTTGACAGAGCGTACGGTTTTTTCGCGCAAGACTCGATCAAGGTTAGCTCGAAGCTCACGCTCGACATAGGTTTGCGATTCGAATACCATCCACCTTTCCACGACAATAGCTTGCAGATCACAAACTTCGATCGGACGAATGGAGTCGTGATCGTTCCGAATGCAAAGTCGCTCGCGCTGGCAACGCCTGCGTTCCTGCAGTCGATCAACGCCTGTAGCCTTCCTACGCCCAACCCGACTTCCTATGGCCTGTACCCGTGCACTGTCGTAGAAACCGCCGCGCAAGACGGAGTACCCGATACACTGCGGGTCAGCGATAAGACAAACATTCTGCCGCGCCTCGGCTTGGCATATCGCTTGAATGACAAAACTGTCATCCGAACAGGTGCGGGAATCTATGACCAAACCATCCTAGGGCAGGTCTTTTACTCGCTCACCGGCATACACACGAGCGATTACGAGTCCTATCAGAACTCGATCACAAACGGCGTGCCAGCCATTCAGTTTCCCAATACCAAGACGGGGACCGCCTCCAGCGTCGGTCCCGCCGGCAACGCATCTTTTGGAACTGGCAACCAAATCGATTTCCACGATCCTTATGTCTCTCAGTGGAATTTCACGGTGGAGCGTGAGCTCGGGTCGCAGACCGGTCTGCGCCTGACCTACACCGGTTTGCGCTCTGTGGGGCTGCCAATCAGTCGCGACCTCAACCAGATCATGCCGCAATCTACCCCGTTTGATCCCCGTGAGAAACCATTCCCGAACTGGAATCAGATCAAAGTTCGAGACAATGGCGGAACATCGATCTACAACGCGCTGGAAACAGTGCTTACCCACCGTTACAGTTCGGGTGTTTTTCTTCAGTCGAGCTACACCTGGGCCAAGAACCTCTCCGACGCGGAAGGCGACAACCCGTCCGGTTACTCCTCGGAGAACGGCGCCAGTGTGGAGAATCACTTTGATCTGGGAGCCAATTACGGCAACGTGGCGTTCTCGCGCCGTCACCGCTGGCTCACAACGGCGACCATCGATCTTCCATTCGGTCGCGGTAGGAAATTCGGCGGCGGCATGAACCGGTTTTCTGACATGCTGCTGGGGGGATGGCAGACAACCCACATCTTTCTGCTACAAACGGGTCCGTTCCTGACGCCCTACTACAACGGAAGCAACGATCCGTCCGGAACCAATGCACCTAATCGCTACAATACCCAGCGACCCGACCGGCTCCCGGCGAGCTCCTGCGATGGGCTCTCTATCAGCCAGGGGCAGGTATTCGACAATGATTGCTTTTACTACGGATGGACCGGAGCCATCGGGCGATTCGGCAACTCGGGTGTCGGCATTCTAAACGGGCGGGGCACAGTTGTATGGAGCGCCGGCCTCGGCAAATACCTTTCCATAAGTGAACACCTCCGTCTCCGCCTGGACGGCTACTTTTACCAACCTGCTGAACCATCCCAATTTCGGAACGCCGAACATGGTCGCAAACTCCAGTTCGTTTGGGGTAATCAGCACCCTGCAGGCGACCGAGGGTGCCGGAGCGCGCATCACTCAGCTCTCTTTGCGACTCGATTTCTGACGACTTCCACTCACGCAATTTTGGTGACGGATTGAAGGGTCGCCAAGATCGTTTCCACCTCCGCAAGGCGCAAAGTCTCGACGATCCCCTGCGGTACATCGTTTGTCACCAACCTGTCGATCGCCGCGAGCGGGCACACCTGGAATAACGCGCTCCTGCTGAACTTGCCTCCGTCTGCCAAAACCGTAACGTGCCGGGATTGTGCGATCATCGCGCGAGCGATCTCCGCTTCATTCAAGTTATAGTCGAAAACGCCCTCCGGTTCGATTGCGCCCACTGTAAGAACCGCATGCGTCGCGTGAAAGCGGGAGACCTGTTCCACTGCCAGTGTGCCAAGATTCTCGCTGGCATCATCGCTGTATTCCCCGCCCAGAAGAAAGGCGTGATTTTCTTCGCCCCGAACGATCGTTTGAGCGATAGAGACGGAGTTGGTGATAACCGTAAGCCGCGATAATCTGCACAGTTCTTCAGCGAAGATTACCGTCGTTGTTCCGGTGTCGATAAACAAAGTATCGCCCGGCGAAAACAGGGCGGCTGCGCGTCTCGCTACCGTGCGCTTCTCGCGCATATGGTCTTGCATGCGCGCCTGGAAAGATCCTTCCCCTTTGAGTCCGGCGCCCGAAAGATCCGGCACAGTCGCGCCACCATGATATTTCTGTATCAGCCCGCGCCCAGCCAGCTCAGTCAAATCACGTCGAATCGTTTCCCTGGAAGTCGTTAATTGGTCTGCCAGAAAATCAACCGTTACGCGTTGTCTTTCGCGGACGAGGTCGACGATCAGATCACGTCTGGCCGTGGGACGCATAATCGATTCAATGACAGTGTCTCAAAGTTTCCTGTCACTTCAAACCACCGACGCTTCCATTTCGTCGCCTTCCCCAGGCGCGAGAAATAGATTCGATTCCAACCCGTGCTGGCGCGTGTAAAGATCCCAATAACGTCCGCCCGCAGCGTACAGCTCTGCATGGTTCCCGCGTTCGATGATTCGCCCACCCTCAATAACCAGGATTTGATCGGCCCGCCGTATCGTCGATAGCCGGTGCGCGATGACGAACGTCGTCCGGTCCTGCATGAGATACGATAAGCCGCTTTGAATCAAAGCTTCTGATTCGGAGTCGAGGCTCGAAGTCGCCTCGTCTAGAATCAGAATCCGCGGATCGGCAAGAATTGCTCGCGCGATGGAAACACGTTGCTTTTGACCTCCGCTCAGCTTGACCCCGCGCTCGCCCACCACCGTTTCATAACCCAACTCGAACTTCTCGGCAAACTCATCTACTCGTGCAATTCGGCAAGCCCTCAGAATCTCCTCTTCGGTCGCGTTGGGGCGCGAGAACGCAACATTCTCACGAATCGTTCCGTCGAAGAGAAACGAATCCTGCAGAACCACGCCGAGTTGCAGGCGATAGCTCGCCAGCTCCACGGTGGAAAGATCGATGCCGTCGACCAGAACCTTGCCCTGATTCGGCGAGTGGAACGCAGTAATCAGGCCGATCAACGTGGATTTCCCGGAACCAGAAGAGCCTACCAACGCCGTAACCGTCCCTGGTTGTGCATCGAAAGAGATGTCGTGCAACACATCCTTCCCTTCTTCGTAGGCGAAGGAAACATCCTCGAACTGCACATGTCCGTCGATCATGGCCAGCACCGTGGACCGTCGCGGATCTTCGTCTTCTGGGCGCTCTCGCAGGATCTGCCGCGTACGCTCCAGCCCAGCCAGCGCTTCGGAGATCTGTGTGCCGATGTTTACGACTTGAATCACCGGCGCGACCATGAATGCAAGGAGCGACGTGTACATGACGAAATCGCCGATGTCCATTTTATGGGCCAGAACCTGGCGCGCGCCCAGAAACATGATCACTGCTCCGACCACGCCCATGAGGACGGTCGAAGCCAGCGTCATAAGTGAAATGGTGGTCAGCGATTGGAAGACGTTATCGAGCAAGCGTTTTGCCCCGGTGGCGAACACCCCGGCCTCACGTTTCTCCGCGTGATAGCCCTTGATCACGCGAACGCCTCCCAGTGTTTCCGTCAAGCGTCCGGTTACTTCAGCGTTGATCTTGCCCCGCTCGCGGAAGATAGGGCGAACCGTCCTGAAGGCGCGTTGCAACACCAATCCGAACACGATCAAAATCACTAGGACGAACGTCGTCATACTCACGCTTGTGCGGAACAGCAGCACGGTTGAAATAATTGCGGTAAGCAGGCCGCCTGCCAGCTCCACCAAGCCGGTTCCGAGCAGATTCCGGACGCCTTCAACATCGCTCATGATGCGCGCTACGAGTGTTCCGGTCTTGTTTGCGTCGTAAAAAGAAACCGGAAGCCTGCCGATGTGTTCCTGTATTCGGATGCGCATCTCATAAATGAGGCGCTGTCCGGCCTTGGAAAGAAGCTGCGTAAGCGAGTAAGACGTAACACCCTGGACCACCGTCGCGAGAACCACGCCGAACACGATGGGCATCAGAAAAGCGACTTGGCCCTTGCGCATCACATTATCGATGAGGAACTTCGAGCTGATTGGCAGGGCAAGTCCACACACCCGATTGATGACCATAAGTGTGGCGCCCACGAGCAGCAGGCCTCGCCGTGGCTTCATGAGACCCCAAACTTCGGGCAGGAGTGTTTTGAGGCGCTCGGATGCGCTTGGTTTCTCCACAGCTTTTCCTCTTAGATGATCTCTCGACAACTTTATGTGCGGCGCAGTACGATTCGGGTAGGGTTACACAGCCGTGAGCAGGCGTACACCCTCGTACGCCCGTCTTACAGATACCCGGACCATTCCAAATCCGTTGGACTTCGAGAGCGGCAGCGCCGCCCCGGATAAATCAAACGCACCTGTTACCGCTTGCCGGGACCATACCGTCACATCAACCGGAATGAACTCCTCGATGTTGAGGTGGTTATCTTCGCCGGCCGGCCTGTCGGACCCGGCATTCAGAAGGACCACGCGCGTATCGCCGTGGCCGTTATAGTAGATCGAGTCGATCAAACCAGGAGCCTCCACGAAGAGGGCTGGTTCATAGTGCCTTCTCAATTCGTGATCGAGCAAACGGCGATAGGCACCGATGCCTTGTTCGCGACTTTCCTTGAAGTATCGGAATCCTGAGTAAATGAACAGACCTTTGCCGAATCGGCCCGCCACGAGGACGGGCGAAGACGTATCTTCGCCCGGTATTACATTGTGTGTTACCCACTCCTGCTCGGTTACTCTCAGAGCGGGATGGGTGAGAGTGCCGAGCGTGGTTAACCGGTCATCGTGCGAAGGAAGCGCTGTCTCGCGCACTCGGAGATAGCTGTCCGGCAGTCTAAACATCGGGGACGGGCGAACAAACGTCACCTGGTCCGGATTATCGGCGCCTAGGTGGATCAGGCCGAAATACTTCTCATCAAGCGGCCGGCTCTGAGTGTCCCATTCGGCCGTTCGGTACGTAAACAGCAGCACGCCGCCTGCAGCCACCCATTCCTTCACCTTGGCGACCAATGCTGGATTGACGCACCGTATGTAGGGGAACACGATCACTTTTGTCGCGGCAAGGTTTCGCTTGAGCAACTGTTCGGCAGTGATGATGTCGAACGGATAATGCAGCTCGGCGAACATCTTGTAAGCTCCGCTCAGATCCGCGCGCTCGCCGCCTGGACGAAATAGCGTGGAATCCGCCTGGTTGAGTTGTTCGCTGCGCTCAGAGGTGACGATCAAAATGTCGGCTAAAGTGGAACAATCTGTCAGGAACGGGTGCAGGTCATCGGCCGCCCCGAAGGCCTTGCGAATTTCTCCATAGGCCGGATGATCGATTCGTCCGCTGGCAAAAGGCTGATCCACAAACATGACCGCGGCCCGGTGAGCCGCCGCCGTTGCTACCTCCCAGGTCAGCTCCGCAGTCGGTTTGAGTGTGAAATCGAACATTCCGTTCGTACGATGGCAGATCAATTCGACGTCCTTGCCAGCTGCCCTTGCGCGCCAAATTTTGGCCTCGAGGCCGGAACGAAAGAAATCCGCGCCGTAAGGATCGATCTCCGAGGCTACATAGCCATCGCGGCTGTATTCCAACCCGGCGTTGTGAGTTGACGGAATGTTCAAATTGTGGCGCTTCAGCAGGGCCAACACCCGATCGTAATAAGCGCCGAAGATCTCTTTCGTCTGGAAATCAATGTAGCTTGCAAGATCTCCGCCAACAAGCTTGCGCGGTAGTTCCTCGCCTGCGTGGGCGCGCCAAAGTTTTCGGCACACCTCGCAGTAACACGCGGGAAGCGAACCGAAGATGTCAAGAAACAACGCTTCGAACCGGTAACGGCTCATCAACTCATCGAGCTCGTCGAGCGAGTACTGGCCGTACGCCGTGTTGGTACATAGGAATGTCCAGTGAGCATAGTTCGGCAGAGGATAATTCAGCCGTGTGGGCGCGTCGTTAGCGTCCCGAAGAACCCAGTCCGGGTGCTGACGGGCCGAGAGTTCATCCCAAGCAACCGAATAATAAGCATTGATGCCGATACCGTGTTCATGCAGGCCGTGCAACACATCGCCAAATAAGTCGGTGGGCACGGCCGGGTGGCGTCTGAAGCGCTTGGTTTCGAAATAGCAGTGTCCCCAGTGATCTTTGGCATACAACAGAAGGGATTGGGCGCCCAAGTTCACTATGGTTTTCACGATCTCGTCCGCGCTGTAGCTGCGCAAAATCTCCGTCGAGAAATCGGAAAAGTGGTAGTCGAGAATCATCCGCTTGTAACCAAGCGACGGAACGGCGGTGAATTGTTTGGGACCCGTCTCGCGCAACATCGGGAGAAATGCTGGGACGGAACACAATAATTCCCTCCTTGTCATGCGTTCTCGCTTGAATCAATCTTGAACCGATGGCGCAGCCATTTGGCCTTGTGCCGATCTCCAGGAACGGTATTGTATCTGATCAAGGGATTAGCAGAATCTTACCGCCTACCGAACCTCGTTCGGCTAGTCTCTGCGCTTCGCCCGCTTCAGAAAGCTTCATTTTTTTCGCGATCGGTATCACGAGCTTCCCATCCCGAACAGCGTCGGCCATTTGTCGAAGAAGAGATGCATCGGGTGTCGCCACGAAGGCTTCGACTCGAAAATCCTTACCCTCCGCTGCTTTCGGCTTTCCCAACACGGACCCGAGAACGCCGCCCGATTTCAATTTGGGGATCAGTTTGCCGATGGTGTCTTGATCGACGGTATCTGCTATGCCATCGAGTTCAGGTACTTCGGAGACTTCTTTGGGATCGTCGATTCCAACCACCTGATCCGCACCCAACGAACTCGCTTCTTCCTTCTGCTCGGTCTTCACTCCGGCGATAACGCGAGCGCCCTGATGCTTTGCCAGGTACACGGCTGAACGGCCTACATTTCCCAGCGCGCCAGTCACCAGAATCAAGTCTCCTCGTTTCGGCTGCATGTGCTGTATCAACTGTGCACCCGTCGTTACCACAAGCGGTAGAGCGGCTGCTTGCTCCACGTCGAGTCCGTCGGGAATTACCGTGAGGTGGTCCGCTCGTGCGGTGAGGTACTCCGCGTAGCTACCATTCACCAACCCCATCACTTTTTGCCCCGGTTCCGGATTCCGAACGTTCGCGCCCGTTTTAACCACGATTCCGGCGACGTCCCGTCCCAGGATTGCGGGAAAGTTCACAGGAAATCTATCCTTCGCTGCACCGCTTCGTATCTTCCAATCGATCGGATTCACACTGGTTCCGGCAACCTTCACCAACACTTCATCCGCTTGTGGTTCCGGCCTTGGAACATCTTCGTACCGCAATTGATCAACACCGCCGTATGCATGTAGACACACTGCTTTCATTTGATCTCTCCAGGAGCATAGACAGGTTTTACAGGCATAAGCTTCCCTTGAAGTTGCTGACCCGATCAGTCGACTACATCACGGGCAATCCGAACGCGAAGAGCGCGGCGCCCGCCGGAATGACAACATATTGCCGGCCGGCTACTGAATAGGTCATGGGCGATGAATAGATTGCCGCGCCGAGTTGTATGTTCCAGAGAACTTTCCCTGTCTGCGCATCGAAAGCGATGAAATTTCCTTCCGAATCGCCACCGAACACTAGATGTCCAGCCGTTGACAATGCTCCACCCCAAGGCGGCGAGGAGTATCGGAACTCCCATTTCTTCTCGCCGGTAAACGGGTCCAGGGCACGCATCGCCCCCGAAGCCTTTTCACCTTTTGCCGGGACGTAAATACTTCCGAGAAAATCGTGCCCTGCGTGATACTTCTGAGGTGCGGCGCTAAAGGTGTCGCATTCGACGGATGACGCTACGTAAAGGAGCTTCGTCTCTGGATCGTAAGAGGGCGAGAACCAATTAGTAGCGCCGAGCGCACCGGGGCAGACGCGCGTTCCCTCCAGGGTGGGCTCGCTTCCAGGAGCTACGACCGGGCGTCCATTGGAACCGATGTTGATTGCCCAGGTGACCTGCGAAAAAGGTTTGGCTGAGAGAAATTGTCCGTTGGTCCGGTCAAGCACGTAAAGGAAGCCGTTACGATTTGCCTGTATCAGCAACTTGTGAGGTCGGCCTTGCCAATCGGCGTCCACCAGTACTGGAATCTGTGTTGCGTCGTAATCGTGTAAATCGTGCGGAGTGAACTGGAAGTACCACCTCAGTTTGCCAGTGTCGGCATCGAGAGCAAGTATGGTGTTGCTGTACAGGTTGTCCCCCTTACGTTCGTCTCCGTAGTCGCTGGGCGATGGATTGCCGGTCGGCCAGTAAATCAGATTCAATTCCGGGTCGTAAGAACCCGTAAGCCAAGCCGGCGCGCCTCCGGTCTTCCACGAATCGCCGGTCCACGTTTCGTGGCCGGGTTCACTCGGCCCAGGAATGGTGTTGAAACGCCATAGCCGTGTGCCGGTGGCGGCTGAGTAAGCATCGATAAAACCTCTGACGCCATACTCGCCCCCCGCGACCCCCACGATGATCCTGTCCTTCACAACCAGAGGGGCCGTAGTAAAAACGTATGCGCTGCGGTAATCCGCGGCTTCTGTATCCCACACGAGATTTCCGGTCTTGGTGTCGAGCGAGATGACGTGAGCATCCAGTGTAGCCATGAACAGGCGATCCCCGAGAACTGCAAAGCCGCGGTTCACCATTCCGCAACAAGGCTGGATTTTCTCCGGCAAAGTACGCTGATAACGCCAAATCGGTCTACCCGTGCGGGCATCTAGTGCAAACGCCCTGTTGTCTTGACCGGTGCCGTAGAGGACGCCATCAATCACCAGAGGCGTCGTCTCAAATTGCCCCAATGAAGCGCTTTGAAAAACCCACTGAACTGCCAAGTTTTTCGTGTTCGAGACGTTTATTTGCTCGAGCGTGCTATAGCGCCAGCTTCGATAAGTCCCTGAATAAGTCAGCCAGTTCCACGGTTCGTTGGGAGCGTTAAGAATTCTTTGGTAGGTTACTTGTGCCACGAGCGGCGTCAAAACTGTAAGTACCCCGCCGATTAGCGCTTTGAGATTCAAGCTATTCTCCTCGCAAACTTGACAAGTAGGCCAACATATCCTGAAGCTCATTGGCGCTAAGCATTTCGGGTGTATAGGCGGGCATAGGTGACCGCCGCTCGTGTCGTACTTCGATCAACTCCTTTTTCAAGTAGAGGTGTAACTCATCGTCTTCCCCGAGGAGCTGAATGGAAAAGGCATCCTCATTTTTGGCGATGCCACGGAGGCGTTTGCCATCTTTCGTCAAAACGATCACGGTGTCGTATTCGAGAGGAATACCGTAATGATTGTTTGGGTCGGAATATCCCAGACTCAACTCCTTGTTCGGTTCACGAATCGATTCGGTTAGATAGGTTAGCGAACGGGCCGCACCAACCCGGCTCAGGTCAGGACCCAGGTGCCCTCCGCGACCTTTGACCATGTGGCAGTTGACACACTTCTCCTTTCCGAAGAAGAGGTGTTCGCCGGCGATCCGGTCGCCCGGTGCAGTGGTCACCGTGCCAGGGTTCAGCGAGCGCAGATAGGCCACGAGCGCCCAAGCTTCGCCGTCTTCGAAGGCATTCGCCGGCATCTCGGTGCCGGGGACACCCTGATTGATGGTTTGAAAGATGGCCGCGTCGCTGCCGCCGTGAACCCAACGACCCGCGGTCAGGTCCGGTCCGCGTCCGCCGCCGCGTGCATTCAAACCATGGCAGGGTGAGCAGTTCGCTCGGAAAAGTGATTCCCCTTCGCGGATGGCGGCCGCATCACCTTCGACAGGGTTTTTCTTTTGCGGCTGGCCGGGCAGAGCTACGGCGACTAACTGGAACAGCGCACAGGCCGCGATCTGGCGCCGCCAAAATCCCCGTCCCATAGTAATTAAGATCTTTCAGTGTACTGCCACGGTCTCAAGCTGGTTTTTTGATTGATTGCGTTCGGGAACGTAACTCAGAACCGTTTGCTTGCACATTCCCGCTCTTTCTTGCTATTCTCGAAAAGTTCGCTCATCACTCGAGGTGCCGCAAATGAAGATCATCACCAATTCAACCCTTCCTGGGAAACTGCGGCTCTCTGTTGGCTCGCGGGCGTTAGCGCTCTCCAGTTGATTCGTTCCTTCTGAACCGCTAGCCGTCTGGCTAGACCTCGAATCAGACCGGCCAGAGTCGCGCGCTCCTTCCGGAAGCCGTTCCTTAAAAACAATTCAAAAATTGGTCGTGATTCTGGCTCATCCTGCATTAAACGGAGGATGCGCCTGGTTCTGTCCTTCTTAACCGGTACACAAAATGACTTCTGAGTCTGTTACTCGAAAAGCAATCATAAACGTGTTCGCCTTTCTGTTCCGGCATTGGAACCGCCAGGCCAAAATCGTATTCCTGATCGGCGTGAGCATGATGATCGCTACCGTTGCGGATCTCTTACTGCCGGTTTACTCAGGGCGCCTTGTTGATGCGATTGCGGCATCCAAGGCCTCCAGGATCGGCTCGCTCCAGACTGCCGAAGCGGATGTTGTTTTCATGCTGAGCCTGGGCATACTGCTGATCCTTGCGCGATACATCGCTTTCATTGGAGTGACGCGGCTGACCGTGAACGTCATGTCGAATGTTGCAGCCGAGGCGTTTTGGCGCTTACAGCGTCTCTCCACAGATTGGCAGGCAAACAATTTCGCGGGTTCAATCGTCAGACGCATCACGCGAGGCATGTGGGCCATCGATCTTATCGATGACACGCTGCTCCTTGCGTTGCTTCCCGCTTTCGTAGTTCTCGCCGGCTCCGCCGTAGTGCTGGGCATCCGCTGGCTAAGCATGGGCGTTCTCGTGGCTATGGCCTCAGGCTGCTACGTGATTGCATCCATCATGCTCTCCGTCGGATACGTCGCGCCAGCAGCCCGCTTATCAAATGCGCAGGATACACGTGTTGGTGCAACACTTGCTGATTCCGTCACCTGCAACGCTGTGGTAAAGTCCTTCGGCGCCGAGGAACGGGAAGAAGCGCGCCTGGATCAGGTACTGGCAAAGTGGCGCAGTCGCACTTTTCGGTGTTGGGTGTTCGCGACCCGAAGCAGTGGAGTGCAACTGACGCTCCTGCTCATTCTCCGCACTCTTATCACCCTTTACGCAGTGCGTCTGTGGTGGCTCGGAATGGCTACCCCGGGCGATGTGACATTCATCCTGACCAGCTACTTCATCGTGCATGGGTATCTCCGCGACGTGGGACAACACGTGGCGAACCTGCAACGCAGTGTGAATGAAATGGAGGAGCTGGTAGCGTTGCGCTCGGAACCCCTGGGAATTGCCGACCGGCCTCATGCGCCAGCCTTACGCGTTTCGCGCGGCACAATTGTTTTCGAGCGGGTGAGCTTTACCTACGCGTCCCAGTTGAACTCGCTGTTCACTGACTTCTCTCTCCGGATCTCGCCCGGTGAGCGCGTTGGCCTCGTAGGTCACTCTGGCTCCGGAAAGACAACGTTCGTCAAGCTTCTGCACCGGCTCTACGACGTAACTGGCGGCCGCATTCTGATCGACGGACAGGACATCTCCCGCGTTCAACAGCAATCGTTGCGTGCTCAACTGGCGCTGGTCCCGCAAGAGCCTATTTTGTTTCATCGCTCGCTTGCCGAAAACATTGCGTACGGCCGTCCAAACGCAACACGCGCCGATATAGAAGAAGCCGCGTGTCTGGCCAACGCTCATGATTTCATCGGCGCGCTACCGAAAGGGTATGCCACGCTTGTCGGGGAACGTGGCATCAAACTCTCTGGCGGCGAGCGACAGAGGGTAGCGCTCGCACGAGCGTTCCTCGCGAACGCGCCTATTCTGGTGCTCGATGAAGCGACTTCCAGCCTCGACTCGGAATCGGAAGCTGCTATACAGGATGCGATGGAGCGGCTGATGATCGGCCGAACCTCGATCGTCATTGCACATCGCCTATCGACCGTCAGAATGCTGGACCGCATCCTGGTTTTCGACCATGGCCGGATCGTCGAGGAGGGATCTCACGACGATCTGGTTCGGAAAATGGGGGGAACCTATCAACGCCTATTCGAAAAACAGGCAATGGGCCTGATTTCGGATTCAGCCTGATCGCCGAATCCCGAAGCAGAAACTGCGGGTCCGGCGAGCCAACGTGTAGCATGATTCGAGTGGAGGAAGAATGCGCCGTAGCCGTGCACTCGCCGTATCTGCCGTTTGTTGCCTGATCACGACGGCGGTCCTGAGCCGGGCCTTAGCAGTTGATCACATCTCGGAGCATGCGTCTAAGTTGCAATCCACCTCCATCGTGCTGGACACGCACGATGACACCACCCAGCGCTTCTTTTCGAAGGACTACGATCTCGGCAAGCGCAACCCCGAGGGGCACGTCGATATTCCTCGCATGCGGGAAGGCGGCATGAATGCGATCTTCTTCTCCATTTGGATCGATGGACGCATCACGGGTCCGCCCGCAGTCGAGAAGGCTTTGGATCAGATAGATGCTGTTCGGGAAAACGTCAGGAAATATTCGAACGAGATGATGCTCGCTCGCACTGCCGACGACGTTCGCCGCGCCCATGCGCAAGGCAAAATCGCCGCTCTGATGGGAGTGGAGGGTGGTCATATGATCGGCAATGACATTCGGATGGTGCGTATCTTCGCCGATCTCGGCGTGCGCTATATGACGCTTACTCATTTCTACAACGACGAGTGGGCGGACTCCTCTACGAATAAGCCCGCTCACAACGGGCTCACTGACTTCGGCAAAGAAGTCGTCCGGGAAATGAACCGGCAGGGCATTCTCGTCGACATTTCGCACGTCAGCGACAAAACCTTTTTTGACGCTCTCGAGGTGAGCAAGGCGCCACTTATCGCTTCTCATTCCTCATGCCGGGCTCTTTGCAATCATCCGCGTGACATGACCGACGATATGATCAAGGCTTTGGCGGCCAAAGGTGGCGTCATCCAGATCAACTACGAAAAGAGCTTCATCGATCAGGCATATAAAGATGCGTACGACAAAGAGACCGGTGGCGTGGTGGCACACATGAGCGAACTTACCAAGCATTGCAACAATGACGAGGCATGTATTTCACGCGAAATGTCCAAGCTGGAGGACAAACTGACTCAGCAAGGGAAACTGCCGCGCGTCAGTTGGGAACGGATAATCGACCATATCGATCATGCTGTGAAACTGGTGGGCGCCGACCATGTCGGTCTCGGATCTGATTTCGACGGTGCAGACATGCCGGACGGCATGGAAGATTGCTCCAAGTTGCCGAAGATTACAGAGGCACTCGTACGCCGAGGGTATTCCGACAACGACATTCGAAAAATTCTGGGCGGAAATACTCTGCGCGTCATGGAGCAAGCTGAGCGCGTGAGCAGAGAATTGCAATCGGAACAGTGAGTTTATCGCGCGAGCGAGACGACCCGGTCGGGCATCGGTGCCGTTTGGCCAGCCAAACTGAGAATCGTAGAAGCAAAATTCAAGCTGTCATAAGGTTCCTCGATATCACTGACTGGGAGACCGCCGCCGGCCATCATCCAAACCGAATGAGTGGAGATTCGCAGAAAACTTCCATGATTTCCTCCCGGGTTCGGAAATCGTACATTGAAGTTCCAGTGGTCTGAAGCGAAGACGTGGAAATCGGCCTGGACCAGTTCGCGGCGGCGTTGCTCATAACGGTGCAAAACCGGGTTGATCCCGGCCCGTCCGGGTACGTTTGCGGCAATCGGAGAAAGCTCCTCCGTTATCCCGATAACGCCGTTGGAATACTCACACTGATGAACGGCAGACAACCATTCGTGTTCTGTGTGCCAGGTGCTCAACCATTTTCCTCTGTTTTCGCCAGAAGCTAGCTGCAATTTTGGATCTTCGTACAGCCGCAGAGGCAAACCTGCTTGCCAGGCTTGCTCTTTCCAAGTAACTCGACCGGTTGCATCCTGCTTAAGGTCGCGAATGGGTTCGAGACGCAGGTTTCCGCTAATATCTTGCAGAATGAGCAATTGTTTTTCTACGTCGCCGTAAAGCCAGTAGGCGTGTTCAGGCATCTGCAAACCAGGTGAATACTTTCCCTCGGGAAGCGCCGTCGCAGTGAAATCGATTGGTTTCGATGGCAATTGACTCTGCGGATTATTCCGCGCGCGCTGCTTCGCCAAAATGCTGTAATAGTTTACATACCGGAAGGATTGCCCATCGTCCAGATGTCCTTGTTCGTCAAGAGCAAGTCCCGCTGGCGATAATCCGACAACATAGTGCTGAATGTCGTCAACCATATTGTTGTCTCCCAAAGACATCTCCGGGATCAGCCCCGCGATGTTGCCCGTGAATGGGTGCGCATCATCCGGCTTGAATCTGAGCAGTGCCCGCAAGTGGGTTAGATACTCCTTATAGCTGGATTCTTCGTTCTGCCAATTCTGCAGTTCACGACGCAGACGGGGCGCAGCCTTGTATTCTCCTGTTTCGTGCTCTCTCAGCGTCTCCGCGGGGGAAAGTCTCTCTATCGTTGTCTTCCGATCGACAATCGCCTGATCAAGCTTCTCGAGTTCATCACTAAGCTGTGAAACCGTCTGCATCCACCGGGAGCGATGACGATCAATCGTTTGGCAGATGCGTTCCGCGGCCGCTTTACGTATTGCAGCTGACAACTTTTGCCTGGCTAGCTGCTGCAGCAGAATATGAATTTTGTTGAGGTCGCTGTTTCGAAGCTGGACCGCCGCTCGTTCATTGCCGTCGATATCCAGCCAGACGGTCGGATAATGTGAAGCCTGACCGTCCAGATAGAACGATTGCGTGCTGGGCGTGATGACTCGGTGCACCAGGGGATTGATACCCTTCAACTTATAGTCGCTGAGTTGTTCCCGATCCGTCACGACATGATGTGCACCGCCTTCCGCGCTGTTGAATAAATCCGGGAGGCTGAACGTCTGGCTAATAACACCTGGAACGTTGTTCATGCCATGATCCGAGACAACAACCAACAACGTTTTCTCGGAGAATGGACCCTGTTCAATCGCCGTCCAAACACGACCGACTAGCGCATCCAGCTCCTGCAGCAGATGCAGTAGCGCAGCAGGATCGCTCGTCGCGTGACCTTCATGATCGATTTCGCCCGTGAAGAAATCGAGATACAGAAGGTTCGGAGCCGCGCAGGCCTTGCTCCAGTTGGGCTTCCAGCTCTCTCGAAAGTGACGAGCTGAGTGAAATCGGCGCGGCGGACTCGAGCATCGAAACCAAGGATTTGCCGGACACGCTGCGCAGCAGCGCATTTTTCAGAGTGGTCCATCTGACTTCACGTTGAAAAAGTTGGAAGCTTTGCAGAATGCGATCGTACGGAAACTGATCGATCATAAGAGGAATACCGGCTCGGTCGAGAACCTCCACGCCCGGCATGTCGACTGCGCGATTCTGTGCATACCCAAGATAAAAGGGAAAGAAGTTCAAGTAATCGTAAACTTCTCCCGTATAGCGGTCGTATTCCACATTGCCTCGGATGACGCTGTGCCGTCCCGTATCCAACATCGACCACGAAGGCGCAGAAAGACTGATCCCGCGCACGTAGAAGTTCCTAAAAATTACTCCGTTTTGGGAAAAGACATGCGAGAACCAGGGCAATTGAGATTTGCCGCTGCTTGGATCCCTCTCCTGCATAGCCCGGTAAAGCAAATCGGCATTCAGCCCGTCAACCTTCAGAATGACCACGCGCTCGATTCTCGGAAGCGCTGCCGCTTCGGCCCTAGTAGAAGAAGATAGAAGGGCGATCAGAATAGGAGCACAAAATAGAGCTGCGCTCCTCACTGAAACCCATTTGCTCCGCTTAGACCGGGTTCGTGTTCGGACGAAGAACTTTTGACTATGGATGGCTCCAGGACTACGCGATCGCCATGCGGCAACTGCTTGGGGTCCAGGGAAGCGATCGCTGTTGAACAATCGGACTGGAGAGCATCATCCTGAGAAACACTCCTGATTCGCTGTAGAGTGGCGGCGGCATGGGCACGCAAATCTCGTGATCGCACTTCCGGCATTGCTTGCTGAAGTTCCGCAATCGCGCGCTGGATTTTGGTCGGATCGTAAGCCACTTCCGGAGGTGTGCCGCCCTCGGAAACATGATCCAGCCAAGCCAGCGCGTATTGCGCTCGTCGATAACTATCGATGAGCTCGACGTTTCGAGCATCTGCCTTCGCACGATGAGTGTAGGTACCAAAGCTGCCGATATGCAAAACGTAGTCACGTAGGACGCCCTTCTTTGTTTCGGTATCCAAGGCCAGCTCGAGGCGGCGATTTCTCTCGACGCTCTGGGCGAGCCGACCGGTTGCCGCTTCTTCCTGTAGAATCCTGTAACGCGAAACCGCCACCGCTGTTTCGTTCTGCGGAGCCGATTCGAGGGGATTCACTGCGATCGAATTTACACGCTGCTTAATCTCGTTCCGCAATCGGGAATCAAGTTGTTCATCGAGCTGCAGTTTTACCCGGAATTGTGAGTAGCAGTCTAACCGGCTGGACAGATTCGTCGCTGCCCCGTGCCGTGACTCGACGAAGTCATACAGATCGGCCGCCACGTAGTAGTACCAGTTTGTAAAGTGTGATATTCCGATTACGCCGGCGGTTACTTCATTGATTGATCGCTGAGTCATCTCATGCCATTTGACGTGCATGGTGTTGCGGAAATCCACTAACAGCAGCGGCATCTTAGGATAGCTGAGACTGTAGAGAGCGAGCGGAAGAAGCTTGACCTGTCTTGCGCCACTCTTCCCCATGGGTAGCAAATTTCCGTCTACATCGAGATCGCGCGCATACCCAGTCATTGACGCCGATCTCAGACGAGCATCATTCCAGGGATTTTTTATGTTAAGCAGCTTCCAGACGGGTCCGAGTTGGGTACCTCCCGGCTGAACAGACTCTTCAAGCGGAAACCAAAGTATGGCGTACTCTCCGGAAGTACCGGCAACGTTTAGGGGTTCGAAATATAACCCGGTTTTGTCGGCATATTGTCTCAATAACTCCCAGTTCCGGCTTCGAACCTGCTCGTACTTGATTTTGGACTCTTCCCCGATCCGCGCTGCCGCCCGTTCACTCACAAAGCCGCCCAGAAGAGTTTTGCGCAGCTCTAGTCGGGCAATTAACGTGTTGATCTGCTTGGTTGTCAGGGTAGACGGGCCATCTCCGGAAGGTGACTCACGCAAGTAACTAATCGCCTCCTCCAGGTGCAGGCGCTCGTCATCGGTTTCGTTGGTTCGATATGCCCGAGAGGTGGCTCTAATAGGCATTGTGGACGGGTCGAGCATCGCCCACTGCAGAACGCCACGCTCTATGGTGTTGATCATCGGATGCTGTAGCGATGTTAGATCCAAGAGCGGGGCGGTTCCCTTTGCACCGGATTTCTCAGAGGGATTGCCTACCCTCCAATAGAAGAAAGGTATTGCCGAAATGAGGCGTTGCGCAGGGTTCGGCCGCAAATGAGTTAATAGCCAGACTGACGTGATGCGATCGTTTTCAGGATTGTCGTCCCCGAGTGTGTCCCGCAGAACCGTAAGCAGAGGTACGTTGCCCTGGTCCATGGGTCTCTTTTCACATTTGTCACAGAACAAGGTCGCCAACTGAGCCGTGTTCCCAACCGGCGTAACTTCCCAGAAGTAAGTGATAGTGTTAGCCGCGATCGCGGCCTGAACCCCACCCAGCATCGCGAGTAAGAGGATTACGCATTTGACAGGTCGCTTCATGGGTCCGGACTACACTTCTTTGATGCAGTATTTACTCCAAGCGTTGACTGCTTTTGCGCTCCCGGATCGATCTCCCGAACTGCTTCGGCGCCACAATGTTACGTTAAAAGAAAGTGCAATTCGACACAGCGCTCAACCTGATCTGGTTCGGGTTCGGTGCGTTTGCTTTGGCAGGTACCCTGCGCATGAGATTGCGCAAGGCGAGCCCGATCAACCGCGGGCCGGCCTGGCTGCATATTTGCGGCGTGGCGCTGATTGTAGCTGCGCTTTTTCCTTACATTTCTGCAACAGATGACGTGTTACGCATTCAGCACATGAATCTGCAGCAGAGTCCGGACCACTCGCGAGAAACCGGCAAAAAGGCCCCAAGCGACGCACTTATACGGCTCTACGAAGTCATGGACACGCCGATCGTCTGCGTTGTCCGACAGATTTCACTGACGCTCTTCTTTGTCTTTTTGATATTCACCCCGGTTCTGCGGCGAGTCGATCGCAGTACACCTTTTCTGGCAGGCCGTTCTCCTCCGCTTTCCCTTGCGTAATATCACTCGTTAGTTCGCAGTGCAATCTTGAGGAGGACAGATGGAGCGCCTCATTGGGCGTTTCTGCCTCGGTCTCCTGCTTGTAGTCCCTGGATTACTGGCCCAGTCTCCCGGCCAGGGGCACGCACTCTCGTGGCAGGAAACTCAGGCAAGGTTTAGAGCAAACAATCCCGCCCTGCTGGCCGGACAAGTCAACATCGACGAGTCGCGAGCGGACGAGATAACGGCATATTTGCGTCCCAATCCCGACCTCAATCTCGGCTGGGATCAGATTACGCCTTTCACCGGTAATCCGTATCGGCCGATTTGGCAATCGTACGCTTTCGGCAGCCTCGATTACCTGCATGAACGTCAGCATAAGCGCGAACTGAGACTGCTAAGCGCGCAGAAAGGAACCGCAATTGCGATTTCCACACAAGCGGACCTGGCGCGAAATCTGATGTTCAATCTACGCGATGCGTTCGTGCGAGTACTGCTGTCGAAAGCCGTACTAGGTGTCACACGGGCCAATCTCGATTACTACGACAAGGAAATAGCTATCAATCGCGACCGTTTCAATGCCGGCGGCATCTCGAAGGTTGATTTCCAGCGAGTAGAGATCCAGCGCGTTCAATTTGAATCCGATCTGCAAAATGCGTTGGTGGCTTTACGTACCGCAAAAATAGACCTCCTGGCTCTCTTGCGTGACAATACGCCGGTGGAGCAGTTCGATGTCGAGGAGAAGTTCGACTACACCGAGCCGGTATCCACCTTACCCGAGTTGCGAACATTGGCCTCACAGACTCGCCCCGACCTGAAGGAAGCTGAGCAATCACTGGACAAGGCACGCACCGACCATCAGCTTTCGATTGCGAACGGCTCTACGGACCCGACTTTTGGTGTCGACGGCTCGCACCAACCTCCGCCTCTGAACACTTACGTAGGCTTCAGTGTCAGTATTCCGTTGCGCATCTTCGACAGAAACCAGGGGGACAAGCTGCACACCTTGCTCGATATCAACCGCACTCAGAAGCTGCGCGACCAGGCCCAAACAACGGCTTACCATGACGTCGATTCAGCCTATGCGACCTTGCAGAGCACCGTCGCGCTATTGCGCCCCTACAGAACTAAGTATCTGAAGGAGGCAGGAGATATTCGCGACGAAATTTCGTACGCGTATCAACATGGGGGCGCTTCGTTGCTCGATTTTCTGGACGCACAGAAGGAGTATCGCGACACGCAACTCAACTACGTAAACCTGATCGGATCCTATCTTTCCGCGGCAAACCAGGTGAATTTTTCCGTAGGGCGTGAGGTTATTCGATGAAGCGCACCAGGATAACTGCTGTAATATGCGCGGCGCTGCTGGCCACGTTGCTTTCCAGCTGTGGCACAAAAGACAAGACTGATCCGGCAGCGGCCTCGCCTCCAGCCGCACAAGTTGTGCAGGTGCCCGATCTGAATTTGGTGAAAGTCGACAGGCCGGAGCGCTTTTCCCTGATAACCGCCGGGCAGCATGAAGAGCTCCCGGAAATACAGGCGACCGGCGTGATCACTCCTGACATAGCGAAATCTGTCCCGGTGATCTCACTGGCGTCGGGGCGAGTAGTCGCGATTTACGCCAAGCTCGGCGACGACGTGCGTAAAGGGCAGTTACTGCTGAAGATAGTGAGCAACGATATCTCCAACGCCTTCCAGACGTACCTTCAGGCGAAGGCCGATGAGGAACTCGCGCGCAAGCAACTGGAGCGCGCCCAACTTCTTTACGCCCACGGCACCATGTCGCTGAATGATCTTCAAGTGGCCGAAGACGCGGAGGCAAAAGCCAAGGTCGGACGCGATATCGCGGCACAAGCACTGAAAACTCTGGGAGCAGATATCGACCGGCCGGATCCCGTGGTCAGTATCTACGCGCCATCGGATGGGACGATCGTCGAACAGAATGTGGTCGGCACCAGCATTGTTCACAGCCCAGATAATCAGTCGAACCTCTTCACGATCGCAAACCTCTCCACCATTTGGGCCGTCTGCAACGTTTACGAAAATGACCTTCCTAGCGTGCGATTAGGCGATACTGCGGACGTTCAACTCAATGCCTATATCGGGCGCACGTTTCATGGGCGCATCAGCAACATTGGCAAGGTGCTCGATTCAAATATCAGAACCGCCCCGGTACGCATCGTCCTCACAAATCCGGGAATAATGCGTTCCGGCATGTTTGTTACGGCGACGCTCTATGGACAGCACGGTCGACAATATGCTGCCGTTCCAGGCAGCGCTATTTTGCACCTGCACGACCGCGACTGGGTGTTCGTGCCGGCCGGACAAGGTCAGTTCCGCAGAACCGAAGTGATCACGGCAAAGCTCTATGACGGCAAGCAAGACATCGCCTCGGGAATTTCACCAGGACAGCGCGTAGTTGGCGATGCCCTCGCGCTTTCGGCGGAAAGCGAGCAGTAGAGACCAGTATGATTCGAGCTCTGGTAGATTTTGCCTGCGCGCGCGGCTGCTCGTCCTGACAGTCGCCGTCGTGCTGCTCATCTGGGGCGCGATCGCATTTCATGATCTCCCGATTTAGGCCTATCCTGATGTAGCCAACAACTATGTTCAGGTGATTACGCAATGGCCCGGACGGGCTGCCGAGGAAGTCGAACAGCAGGTAACGATTCCCATCGAAATCCAGATGAACGGTATACCGCATCTGCAACATTTGCGATCGTTTTCACTATTCGGACTTTCGAGTCTCACCCTGATCTTTGACGATGATTCGCTGAACGATTGGAATCGGGCGAAGGTTCTTGAGCGTCTGGCTTCCGTTACGCTGCCTGACGGCGTGCAACCGCAGATGGGCACCGACTGGAGTCCGGGTGGGCGGATCTATTGGTACACCCTCAAGAGCACCAACCCTCAATACGACGTCATGGAATTGAAGTCCCTTGAAGATTGGACTTTGGAAAAGCAGTTGGAATCTGTGCCCGAAGTTGTCGACGTATCGAGTTTTGGTGGTCCCACGCGGGAATACCAGGTCCGCATCGATCCAGACAAGTTAATCGAATACGGTCTCAGTATCGGTCAGATAGAGCAGCAGCTAACCGCCAACAATCACAACTCCGGTGGCAGCTTCATCCAGGAGGGCGCACAAGAAATAAACATCAGACAGGTTGGTCTGGTCGATCGCATACAGGACATCGAACAAATAGTTCTCACAACTCAGAACGGAACGCCGGTACGAGTAAAGGATGTCGCGGTAGTTGAACAGGGGCCGAAAATCCGGCTCGGCCAGATCGGCAAAGCGATTCACTTAGCGAACGGGACGATTTTGGACAGCCCCGATGTAGTGGAAGGGATCGTACTGCTGCGCAAGGGAGCTCAATCGGATTCAACACTCGACGCGATACACGAAAAGGTTAAGCAGCTAAACGATCAGATTCTGCCGAAGGGCGTAAAGGTTGTTCCCTTCCTCGACCGGAGTGACCTGCTGCATTCCACCACCCACAACGTTCTGCACAATCTGACGGAAGGCATCATTCTGGTCTCGATCATCTTGTTTGTCTTTCTAGGGAACCTGCGCGGAGCTCTGATCGTGGCCCTGACTATTCCGTTCTCGCTGCTCTTCGCTTCAATTTGCCTCGATCTGGATAAAGTTCCTGCTAATCTGCTCTCGCTGGGCGCGCTCGACTTCGGAATGGTCGTGGACGGAGCGGTGGTCATGGTAGAAAACGTCGTGCGCCATATGGGGCGACAGCAAACCCATGAAAGAACTCCTCTAGAGATCATTCGCGATGCTGCGCACGAACGGCAGCGCCCGGTCTTCTACGCGATAGCCATCATCATCACAGCGTATCTTCCGATCTTCACGCTGCAGGCGGTGGAGGGCCGATTGTTCCGGCCGATGGCACTGACTGTTGCGTTCGCGCTACTCGGCGCGCTATTGTTTTCGATCCTGATTGCGCCCGTTCTCTCCAGCTTCTTATTCCGAAGAAGCGTTAAGGAGTGGCACAACCCGGACATGGAGTTTCTGATCCGGAACTATCGCCTTGCGGTTCGCCGGACCATCCGTTCGCGGGTCCTGGTCCTGCTTCCCGTTGTGATCCTTTTCATCGTTTCTATGTGGCTCTTCATAGGCGGCCATATCGGTTCGGAGTTTCTGCCGCATCTCGACGAAGGCACAATCTGAGCGCGTGGCACTCTTGCTCCGAGTACGGGTCCGGACGAAGGAGAAGAATTGATGCACCGGGCGCGTCTGGTCTTCGCGTCATTTCCGGAGGTCACGCAGGTGGTCTCGCAGGTGGGCCGCCCGACGACGGCACGGATACGACCAGTTTTTCAATACTGAGTATTTGTCGATCTAATCCGAAGAATCAGTGGCGCTGTTTTCGTGAGAATAAAGACGATCTGATTGCGGCCATGGACCGGCAAGTGGAGAAATTCCCGGGCGTCATCTGGAACTTTTCGCAGCCGATTTCCGATAACGTCGAAGAGGCCGTTAGTGGAGTGAAAGGCGAACTCGCGGTCAAAATCTTCGGGCCGGATCTTCACACACTCGAGGATAAGGGCGAACAAATTGTGAGCCTCATGAGCAAGATTGGCGGCGTAGCGGATTTGGGAATCTTCCGCGTCCTTGGCCAGCCCAATCTGAATTTCGTGGTAGATCGGGAGAAGGCTGCCCGCTACCAGATTAATGTCGCTGACGTGCAGGATGCGATACAGACCGCCGTTGGAGGCAGTGCTGTCAGCCAGGTTTTAATAGGCGAGCAGGTCTACGACATGGTGCCGCGCTATCTACCGCAGTATCGCGACACGCCGTCTGAGATCGAGCACATCCGGCTACTTGCCGTTCTGGAGAAAGAGTTTCTTTGGCACAGCTTTGCAACGTGAAACAAACTGATGGCGCCTCAGAAATCTACCGCGAGTCAAATTCCCGCTACATAGCTATCAAATACAGCGTCCGCGGACGTGATCTGGGTAGCACTGTTGGCGAGGCGATCGCAAAAGTCAACCAGAATGTGAAGTTGCCCAAAGGTTACAGCTGGATTGGGCCGGTGAATATGCCAGCGAACAACGCGCCAACAAACGCCTGGCCGTAATTGTACCGATCACGATTGCGGTCATCTTCATGCTGCTCTACTCAATGTTCAATTCATTCAGGTGGGCCGCACTGGTCATGGTAACGGTCGTTCTTGCTCCCATCGGCGGACTCATCGCCCTCTACTTTTCCGATACCCATTTCAGTGTCTCCTCCGGAATCGGGATGGGCGCTCTTCGGGGTATCTGTGCAAACTGGCGTGATCATGATCGAATACATCAATCAGCTCAGGGCTAGCGGGTACTCCGTGGAAAATTCGGCTGTTCAAGGCGCGGTCTTGCGCTTGCGACCCCTCATGATGACTATGCTGGTTGCGACACTCGGTCTCCTGCCCGCGCGCTCTCCCGCGGAATTGGCTCGGATTCGCAGCGGCCCTTCGCGATCGTCATAGTCGGAGGTTTGTCCGCTACGCTGGTCATGACCATTTTTGTGCTGCCGACACTCTATGTCTGGATCGCGCGCGACCACGACGTTCTGCCCGCTGCAGAAGAGAGCTTTACGAATGGTTCCTAAAATGTCAAATGTAGATCTGCTTGAAGAAAACGCGGGCTGCCGATAGTGTGCTGGATGATGCCCAAGCTCCCTTCCGGCGTCGAGGCCGGGGGAGGCGAATAGTCAGGAAAATAGATGACGTCGTTATTCGGCGCGTCGAAGCTCGCGTGATTGAAGAGATTGAAGGCATCGAAATTGAAACGCAATTTGAGCCTTTCGCCGAGTGAAAACGTTTTACCCACCGATAGATCGAAGCGCGTCTGGAACGGGCCCCGGAAGTTATTCCGGCCGCCATTGCTGAATTCCGATTCGTAATCGTCGCAGGTTGTTGGCGAACCGCAGGGCGGAACGCCGCTTTCCCCCGGCGCAAGGAACTGAGGGGCAAAATCATTCGCATTCAGAACTGGTCTGCCTGCATTAACCCCGGTCGTTCCCTGTAATTGGGCTTGGCCCGTGGTCACTCCGGGCTTGAGTGCCAAAATCGGATTGGTGATTTCGTCAAAGGAACTATAGTAGATACTCGCAACAGATCCGGAGTAATCGTAAACGCTGTACGGCTGTCCGCTCTGCGCAACTACTTGACCGCTGACACTCCAGCCGTTAATCACGCTGCTCAAAGCTCGATGCGATCTCAGCTTCGGAATTTGATAGCTGAAGTTCACCAAAGCCACATGAGGCTGGTCGAAGTCGGACGACGCATATCCCGATTTTGGGTTTGCTGGATTGTTTCCCGTGTAGAACAGCCCGAGGCCGCTTTGTTCATCGAGACTATGGGACCAGGTGTACGTAGCTGTCATCTGTAGACCGAACGATAGCCGTTTACGCGCCTCAAGCTGCAGAGCGTTGTACCAGGCGATGCCCTCCGCTTCGTAGTAGACCGAATTCGGGCTATAACCGATGTACGGAACGCGCACGTCCGTATTGCCGCCGGTGAATGTATTGAGCGTCTCGTAGGGATTATTGTTTACCTGGAAGCCATACGAGTAGATCTGTCCATTTACCGGACGTTGCGGAGTAGCAACCAAAGGCTGGTTGAACGGAATCGGCAGAACTTGGTGCAAGCTGTGATTCCCGACGTATCCAACGCTGAAGAGCCAGCTGTTAGTGGGCTGATATTGAATATCGAACGTCCAGTTTTCTGAGTAAGGCAACTTGTTATTCGGGTCGTAGCCTCCAAATAGGAAAGGTCCGAATAAATTGCCGGCGGGATAATCGCCGCTCGAGATTTGACTGACGTTTGGAAGTAAAGCGAGAAATGCCGCAGGGTTCCCGGGCGGCTGAGCCGGGGCAACCGTTCCGAAAGGAGCGGCGAACGTCGCGCCTTTCTTAGCGAAAATCGGCGTCACAAATGGTGGCGCGAGCGTCACTCCGAAAGGTCCATTGAATCCGCTGCCCGCACTCGGCGACAGTTCACTGAAGAACTCACCACGGTCCGCATACATGCCGAAGCCAGTGCGCACAGTGATTTTTGATGTAGGGCTATAGGCGATGCCGAAACGCGGTTCCAACATCCATTGCCTTTGGTTCATGAGCGAATTGCTCGCGCCCGGCGTTGCGAAGCTTTTGTTATTCCCGGCTACGATCAATCCGGAATTGACGATCGTATCGCTAGCGGGATTGTAGTTATACGCATTGCCATCAAAAGCAGTCAGACGACCGTATTTTTCGCTCAGCGGTCCGTCGTAATCCCAGCGCAAACCAAACGTAAGAGTCAGATTGCTAGCCAGTTTGTAGTTGTCGTTGACAAATGCGCCAACGGTATCCGACCGGTAGTAGCGATTGCTCGATCCGGTAAATGAAACAGTATCTGTACCGGTCCGAACCGTGCCGGTGACGAAGTTGGCGAATGTCCGGAATGCGATCGCGTCCGTCTCATCATCATTGTTGATGATGTTCAGCTGCGTGTGGTCCCACTGGGTGCCGAAAGAGAGCGTGTGCCGTCCTTTAACCCAGTTCAAAGTAGTGCCATATTCCCACTGATTCTGGAACATGCCTTCGTTGCCGAAGCTGGTGGGAGTACCGAAGCCGAAACCGTTACCAAGTGTTCCGTCGGCATTCTGGATCTCGATACTCGGGAAATTCTTGGCGTTCAGCAGATTTATGCCGAAATCACTGGCGGAAAATCCCTGTGAAGTGGTGGCGTAAGCCCGCAATCGCGTGAAACCTACACGCTGCTGCCAGGTCAGAGAGGGGGTAAGGATGACCGTGTTATCGATTGAACCCACCTGGCTTCCCGCAGCCAATTGGCTGGGGAATCCGAGCGCATTACCGCCGTAGCCAAATGGAGTGGTGGTGGGATCATCCTGTACATAATATTTGCCGGCAAGCCGGTCTTTGTCGCTTACAACGTAGTCGATATTAGCGTTTCCCTGATTGACTGTGCTCTCCGCATTTGGCGCGATCGTAGTGGCATCATAACCAAGCTGCTGCGCGATACCCGGGTTCGTGATGCTGGGCGTCGGGATGAGATAGGAGCCGTTCGGCAGCTTGGCGTTCATGATTGCGATAGCCTGCGGGCTGACTTGACTGGCCGTGATCTTAATACCGGTAAAGCTATTGTTGGCTGCCGCTGCTAATCCGGCAGCCGATCGGTCGTTTGTTAGCCCGAGTGGAACCGTAACATTCTGGATCGACGGCGCCCCATCCGCTATTCGCGTGCCCTGGTATGCGACGAAATAAAACAACTTGTTTTTCTTGACTGCCCCTCCCAGTGTGGCCCCGAACATATTTCGGTTCAGAAACGGCACCTTTTGGCCGGCTGGAATTGAGGGATCGGAATTGTAAAAAAATGGTGCAGCATTCCAGAAGCTGTTCTGGAAATGTTCGTATAGCTGACCATGCAGATCGTTCCCACCCGATTGTGTGATTACCGAGATATGTGCTCCGCTGTTTGCTCCCTGTGACGCATCGTACATGGCAGCGTTGACGCTGATCTCCTGAATCGTCTCCGGTGCTGGGGTGGGCAGCGCCTGGCCGATTGCACCGTACACAGAGGTGCTGGTGGTAATACTGCCGCCCGCGCCAAAGCTCTCGCCAGTGTTCAAAACGAAACGGTTTTCCCCCACCTGGCTTGTCGAGTTGCCGTTGAATAAATTGTTGGTCCCGACCCCATTCAGAGAAAAGCTGTTGCTCGAATCACGTTGGCCATTCGCAAAGATTGCCTGGTTACCCAAACCCGTGTTGCTTCCGGATCCGCCCAAAAAATCGGCGTGTACTCCCGGCGCCAGAATTGCTAGCTGCGTAAAACTACCAGTCCCGAGAGGGGTTTGCTGAATGGTTAGATGATCGACCACGTAGCCGTTCGTTGTGTCGACCTGATTCATCAGCGGAGTCCCGCTGACCTCAACGATTGTACTTTGTTTCCCCACCCGCAATGTGCCGTCTACAGTGGTAGTGCGATTACCCTGAACGAGGATATTTGGATGTGTTTCTTTGTCGAAGCCGGTCCGGGAGAAGGAAATTTCGTAATTGCCGATCGGCAGATTGGGAACCGAGTACCCGCCGTTTGACTGGGTTGTGGCGGACACCTCTAGATTTGTATTCGTGTTATGTGCGGTAACTGAGACGTCCGGTAGAACCGCCCCGCTAACATCTTTGATGGTGCCTGTAATGGCCCCGACAATCTGCTGCGCGTGCAAAACAGGAACACTCGATACAATCCAAATACCGGCTACAGCCGTAAAAATTCCTTGTGGAAAATACCGCAAGACTACCTCCCGATTGGTCGTGGAAAGAGACTGCTTAGCTTAGCGGAAGGTGCAAGCAAAGCCTCGAGCTGCTAGCCCTGCTGAGAGTCTCTTCAATCGTCCCCTTACTCACAAGGTAGAGGTCGATTGTCACAACAGCATGAAATGTAAGCTTAACTCCGTACTACCGATCCGTCACGTCTTTTCTACCGCGCTAACCTGAAAAAGAATGGAGTTACCCCAAGCCGCCCCTGATCCCGCACGAGCTAGGCTCGCGGACGTTCGGGAGACTCTTCTCATTCTGCATAAGGCGTTGCTCGATTCAGAGCGAACTGCCTATGAAATCGTCCATGGGCCAATCGGCTCGCCCGCAGCGTTCCTTCAGTTGCTGATAAACAACGAGCGCTTTGCCTGGCTTAGGCCAATCACGACGCTGCTGGTGCAGATAGACGAGACGCTCGCGGCCAAAAAACCGCCTGCGACTGCCAAGGACTTCGAGCAATTGATCGCAGACACTCGTGCCCTGCTCTCGCCCTCCCGCGAAGCCAACGGATTTTGGAAGCACTATGCCAATGCGGTCGAACGCGATCCGGGCGTGGCCATTCATCACCAGGATCTGGAGAAACGGCTGGCTTGATTCCGTATTAGCGGTAAGCAGGTATACCGGTCACTCTTTCTCCGATCACCAGGGTGTGAATGTGGTCGGTTCCCTCGTACGTCTTCACCGTTTCGAGGTTGCACATATGCCGCATAATCGGATATTCATCCATGATGCCGTTTGCGCCGAGCAGATCGCGGGCAAGCCGTGCGCATTCGAGCGCAATCGCAACATTATTGCGCTTCAGCATAGAGATGTGACTCGCCTCCACTCTGCCCGTATCCTTCAGCTTCGCCACCTGTAACGCGAGCAGCTGCGCCTTCGTGATTTCCGTTATCATCCAGGCGAGTTTCTCCTGCACGAGTTGGTGGCTGGCAAGGGGCCTGGCGTCGAACTGCTTGCGCGCCACTGTATAAACACGAGCTGTTTCGTAACAATCCATCGCGGCGCCGATGACCCCCCAGCCGATACCGAACCGTGCCTGTGAGAGACAGTTTAGAGCAGCCTTCAATCCCTTGCCGCAGGGCAGTTGATTTTCAGCCGGAATCGCACACTCGGCGAAGTGCAGGCTGGAGGTCACAGAAGCGCGCATTGAGAGCTTGCCATGTATATCGCTTGTCGAATAACCTTTTGTGCCCCGCTCAACCAGAAAGCCTCGGATTCCCTCCGCAGTGCGTGCCCAAACGACGGCTAGCTCCGCCGCCGAACCATTCGTGATCCACGTTTTTTCGCCGTTCAATACCCAGCTATCGCCGCGCCTTTCTGCCGTCGTCCGCATGCCGGAGGGATTTGAGCCGAAGTCCGGTTCTGTGAGTCCGAAACAGCCTATCGCCGCGCCTGACTGAAGCTTCGGTAGCCATTTTTGTTTCTGCTCGTCCGATCCGAATGTGTATATCGGATACATGACCAGAGCGCCTTGCACGCTGACAAAGCTGCGCAGCCCCGAATCGCCCCGTTCAATCTCCTGCATGATCAGGCCGTATTCGACGTTATTCATGCCGGCACAACCGTAGCCTTCGAGATTCGCGCCAAAGAATCCCAGTTCTGCCATTTCCGGAATCAGTTGCTTGGGAAACGTTCCGTTGTTGTACGCTTCGCGCATGATTGGCACGACGCGATCATCCACAAACTGGCGCGCGGTCCGGCGCACCATCAGCTCTTGTTCGCTCAACACGGAATCAAATTGGAGGTAGTCAACACCGGGGAAACGAGCCATATGAGGATACGTCTTCACTGTATCGTGCAGCAAGCTGTTCCGCTTAGAGGAAAATAGACTGATGGCGCGGGTGAGTTCCTGGAAGATGTCACTCGTATGAGCAGGCTTCCGTCACGTTTATGTTGTCAATTCCGACAACCGCCTGTTTACGCTCCGCCACAATAGGAAGTGCTTCCCGTGTTCGATCCGATCGTTGAAAAGTGGTTCCTGAATCGCTTTGGTTCGCCGACTCCGCCTCAGGAGCTTGGTTGGCAAGCGATCTCTAGTGGCCGCGATTCCCTCATCTCCGCGCCCACTGGTTCGGGCAAAACTCTCGCCGCTTTTCTGATCTGTCTCGATAAGCTTGTGCGAGCCGCACGTGCCCAGGCGTTGCCCGATACCACGCAGGTTATTTACGTCTCGCCTCTAAAGGCGCTCAGTAACGACGTACATCGCAACCTTGAAGTGCCGCTTAATGAAATCGCGATATTGGCCGCGGGCGAGGGTGTCTCGCTCATGCCGATTCGCACCGCCGTTCGAACTGGCGACACGCCTGTATCTGAACGCGCGAAGATGCTTAAAAAGCCGCCGCATGTTCTCGTCACCACACCCGAATCTTTCTTCATTCTTCTCACAGCAGAGAAGTCGCGCATGCTCTTGCGAACCGCCTCCACGGTAATTGTTGACGAAATTCACGCCATAGTCGATGATAAGCGCGGCTCGCACCTCGCGCTTTCGCTCGCCCGTCTCGACGCTTTAACCAGCTCGCGTGCGCAGCGCATAGGTCTTTCCGCAACGGTCAAACCCATCGAAGAAGTGGCGCGCTTTCTCGGCCCCGGCACACGCCTAGTTAATACCGGCCACCGCCGTGACATGGAACTTGCGGTTGAAGTTCCCCGTGACGAACTCAGCTCGATAGCAAGCACCGAAATGTGGAATGAGGTTTATGATCGCCTGGCGGCCTTGATCCTCGAAAATCGCACCACGCTCGTCTTTGTGAACACCAGGCGCCTCGCAGAGCGTATAGCGCATGCACTCGGGGAACGCCTTGGCCCTGATGCTGTTCTTCCACATCACGGCAGCTTATCCCGGCAGATGCGCCTTGATGCGGAAGCTCAGCTGAAATCCGGCGAGCTGCGCGCCGTGGTTGCCACTGCTTCGCTTGAACTCGGAATCGACATCGGCACAGTTGATCTGGTCTGCCAGATCGGTTCGCCTCGAGCGATCGCCGTAGCGCTCCAGCGCATCGGCCGCTCCGGCCATCTTGTCGGAGCAAAACCGTACGGCCGGCTTTTCGCCACCACTCGCGACGAACTCCTCGAATGCGCTGCCGTAGTCTCCGCAATTCGCAGGGGAGATCTGGAAGAAATATCCATCCCTCAGAACGCCCTCGATATCCTCGCTCAGCAACTTGTTGCCGCCGCTGCTACCGACCCCTGGCAGGAAGACGATCTTTACGCTTGCATTCGTTCCGCGTATCCCTACCGCAATCTTTCCCGTGAAGATTTCGATTCGGTTCTTCGAATGATGTCGGAAGGCATCGCTACTGCTCGCGGCCGGAGCGGCGCTCTCCTGCATCGCGACGGTGTGAATCGCCGGGTCAGAGGCCGTCGCGGCGCGCGCCTCACCGCCATCACGTGCGGCGGGGCCATTCCTGAAAACGCGAACTATACCGTAGTCGCCGAGCCTGACGGAAAGACGATCGGCAATCTGGACGAAGACTTCGCCGTCGAAAGTCTCGTTGGAGACGTCTTTCTATTGGGAACTCACTCCTGGCGCATTCGCCGGATCGAGTCAGGCCGTGTCCGTGTGGAAGACGCTCACGGCGCAGCACCTTCCATCCCCTTTTGGTTAGGAGAAGCTCCCGGCCGCTCGCCCGAATTATCTGCTGAGGTCTCTCGTCTTCGCGAACGCATTCTTGCGGCATCCGAACCCGTACCCCCTTTCCTCCTCTCCGAATGCGGCCTCGACGAAGCCGGTGCAACACAGGCCGCAACTTATATCCGCACCGGTGCCGCGGAGCTCGGCGCACTCCCTTCCGTCAAAACTGTGGTTGCCGAGCGCTTCTTCGATCAAGCCGGCGGTATGCAGTTCGTCCTCCACGCGCCCTTTGGCTCACGCATCACCCGCGCTTGGGGACTCGCCCTGCGCAAACGTTTCTGCCGCACCTTCAACTTTGAGCTGCAGGCTGCTGCCACTGACAACGGCCTGGCCCTCTCGCTCAGCGATCAGCATTCGTTTCCGCTCGAGCTCGTCTTTGCCTTTCTGAAACCCGCTACCGTCGAGGACGTGCTACGCCAGGCGCTGCTCACGGCTCCTCTCTTCGGTGCCCGCTGGCGCTGGAACACCACTCGAGCCTTGGCCGTTCTCCGGTCGCGCGCCGGGTCACGTGTTCCTGCTCCCATACAGCGCATGCGCGCCGACGATCTGCTTGCCGCAGTTTTCCCGGATCAGGTTGCCTGCGCTGAGAACCTTAGTGGCCCGATTCGCATACCCGACCATCCGCTCGTCAAAGAGACGATCGAGAACTGCCTCTACGAAGGAATGGACTTCCACGGGCTGCGTCAGATTCTCGAAGACATCGAACGAGGCCGCATCCGCACTGTCGCCATTGACACCGCGCAGCCCTCCCAGTTCTCTCACGAAATTCTAAACGCGAATCCTTATGCCTTCCTGGACGACGCCCCTCTCGAAGAGCGCCGTACGCGAGCGGTTCAGTTGCGTCAGTCCCTCGGTACCGATGTTACCGGCGGCCAGGGCGTTCTCGATCCTGCTCTCATCGCGGAGATCTCCTCCGATGCTTTCCCCGAGGCGCGCGATGCTGACGAACTGCACGACGCACTCCTTACTCTGGTCCGAATGCCCCCCGTCGCGCCGTGGCAACCGTTCTTTGATGAGCTGTGCGCCGCGGGCCGGGTTTCTGCCATCCCGCGAGTCGGTCAAATCTTTTGGGTGGCCGCCGAACGCATGTCACTGGTCGATGATGTTGACGCGGTCGTCGCTGGCTGGATGGAATCCCTCGGACCGGTCAGCGCGCCGGAACTTGCGGATCGTCTCGCTTTTGCCACTGACGAAATCGAGGCAGCTCTCACACATATCGAGTCGCGAGGCCAAGTGCTCCGCGGGCATTTCCGTAACGCCGCTGGCGAAATCGAATGGTGCGACCGCCGTATCTTGGCTCGCATTCATCGCGCCACACTCGGTCGCCTGCGTCGCGAAATAGAACCCGTCACGTCGCTAGATTTCGAGCGGTTCTTGCAAACTTGGCAGCATGTTTCCCCTGGCTCGCAGTTGCACGGCGCCGACGGCACGCTGCAGGTGATCCGCCAACTCCAGGGTTACGAGATTCCAGCGTCCGCGTGGGAATCCCAAATCCTCGCGCGGCGCATCGCGCGCTACGAGCCGGCCTTTCTCGACGAGCTTTGTTTTTCAGGGGAGGTCATGTGGGCCCGGGTTTCCCCACATCCGGCGATCGCTGAGAACCGGCGCGTCCGGCCCACCCGCCTCGCGCCCGTTACCTTGTTCCGACGTGAAGATGCCGATTGGATAATGACCATAGATGAGCCGCGCGACTGCTCTAGCTTGTCCGACGCGGCCAGGGATGTCTTACTCGCCTTGCAATGCAACGGGGCGAGCTTTTTCATCGACATTGTGAAACACAGTCATCGCCTGCCTAACGAAGTTGAGAGCGCTTTGTGGGAGCTTCTTGCCGGAGGCTTCGTTACAGCCGACGGATTCGACAATCTGCGCGCGCTCATCCACCCGAAGCGGCGGAGAGAAGGTCGCGCCGGCCAAAAACATCCTCGTCATGCTGCCGGGCGCTGGGCACTGGTACCCCTCGCTCGAGAGACGCCTGCACGGGAAAAGCAAGTGGATCAGTTTGCCCGTCAGTTGTTACTGCGCTGGGGCGTCCTCGTACGCGACCTGCTCGTCCGGGAAACGCTCGCGCCCCCCTGGCGCGACTTGCTGCCCATCCTGCGAAGAATGGAAGCGCGCGGCGAGATCCGGGGCGGACGATTCGTCTCTGCATTGTCCGGTGAGCAATTCGCCCGGCCCGAAGCACTTGACCTGCTACGGCTGCTGCGTCGCAATTCAAGCAGCACGCCCGCCGTTCAACTTTCCAGCGCCGACCCGCTCAATCTCAGCGGAATCGTTTTGCCGGGCCCGCGCGTCAGCCGCTTAGCCGTCATCGGCGTGATACCCGCTTGAAAGTCGAGTCCTTCAGAACTCTCAAACTAGGGCAAGATATGTGTATGAGGATCTTACTCGCTTTCTGTTTGCTGGTCCCCGCTGTGGCAATCGCTCAAGAGCCGGGATCGAGAGTTTACGTCAATCAAAACAATCCGTTTACAAACTGCTTCTCTGCGTGTGCCGCCAAAAAGAAGGTTCCTGTCGTGCTCACGGGCGATCGTAGCGCCGAGTATGCCGTCCGATTTTCCAATGACTCTGATCCAGGCTCGCTAACCACGGGGACAGCTAACGCTGCCCTGCGAGTTGTCTATGACACCGGGGCCTCAGACCAGATCTCCATGGCTGTTATCAACACGAAACCAAAGACATCGTTTTCAGCGATTCGTGCAAGAAACAGGGGGGCCGGATGCAGTCGGTTGCCGAGTGCCTGGCAAAACACTGGAAGAGTCACATCCAGAAGTAACTGCGCTTGACCATAGTCCCGTGCGCCGGTCATGGTTCGGATCTTAGACAAATGGAGACGACTTTCCTAGCGCGCCGCGAAAAGATAAATCCCGGCCTTCGACTCTGGCGCATCAGCACTACGCGCGTGTTGATCGGAGTGTTGCTCTTGTTCTTCGTGGCGAACTCTCTTTTGGTCGCGGCACTCCAGATTTCCCGGCTTCCTCTTTTGACGGAAGGCGGTTACGGCGACAGTTACGTTTTATACGATGTACTGCACTTTCAAGAAACCGGCATTATCTACAGAGACCTTTCCAAGCCGCCCTACCTGCCTGCCCAATACAGTCCTCTGCTCTACATGCTTTACTCCGGTCCGTCTCGGCTTCACTTGGCGAATCCGTTTTTCGGACCACGTCTGATAGCGCTGGTCATATTCATACTGTGTATCGCCGTGATTGTTTCCATCGTGCGCGTGCTTCTTCCCGTGCGGCATACCTGGCTCTGGGGCCTCTTGCTCGCGAGCTCCGTCAGAAGCATGGAACTTTGGCCGCTACAGCTTCGCGGCGATTTCCCGGGCATCCTGTTTGGCTTCGCCTCCATTCGCTTGCTACTCGCCCGGTCGTCCAGGGCCGTGTTATTCGCGGGCCTCTGTGCGGGTCTGGCTACTCAGTTCAAGTTCACATATGTTGCAGCGCTGGCTGCGGGATCGTTGTGGTTGCTGCTCAGAAAACAGTGGAAGGATCTGGCTGTCTTCCTCGGCGCGGGTGCGTTGGCATCGGTGGGGCTCTACCTGGTCCTCGGCTTGTTCGAGCCTCACATGTTTTCTCAAATGCTCGCGCTGGCTCCCGGTATTCGGGATATTCGCGGCTGTATCAAGCTGGTGTTCGATGCGGTGGGAGAGCCAATCGTTCTGCTGGCTTTGATACCTTTGCCGCTCGTCCTCACCTGTCGGTGGCCCCGCTGGATGCTCTTACTGCTTTTTATCTGCCTCTCCTTTGCAATTAGCGGGTTAACCGACATTCAGGCGGGCGGCAACATCAACTATTTCTTCGAATTCTTTTTCGCTTTGACGCCTCTCGCTGTGCTCGGCATTTATGAATTGGTCGCTTGGAGCCGGCGCTACCCCGGCATCGCCTTGTTTACGACGGCCTTGGTGCTGATTCATTTTCTTCCCGCGACCGTGCGCGACATACGTTACCGCTGGAATGAAATGACCCCGTCATCAATCCGCGCGCAGAACACGACTTTCCAAAAGGTCGCTGCTGCTCTGCGCGGCCGCCATATTTTTTCCACGGTTCCTCGAATCGCGCTTCTCGAGCCACAGCCCGTGCTCGTCGAACCCTATCTCCTAACGTATATGCGAAGGCTTGGTAAATTCGACGGGCAACCTATTATGACCAAAGTTCGAAACGGAGGATTCGATCTGGTCGTCACTTCTGCTGACCGCACGCTCAGCTGGCGGGGCATTCCTCACGTCGATCCAGAGCTGGAATCGTCGATTACCTCCGCTTACAAACTCCAATGCGCTACGAATGGATACCTGGTGTACTTACCTCGTGTTCGACGAGATAACGCATCCCTCATGACAGATTTGCGACAAGCCGGCTGCGTTCCCCCAAAGTGACTCGATATGTAGCCGTAGCTTTCATCCAGCTCTCCTCCAGCCGAAGGCCAATCCCGAAATCATTCGGAGGCCGACGGCCAGCGCTCGTGTATTATTGACATTACCGCCCTTGCTCAGCCCGACTCTTGGGTGAAACGTAATCGGGCACTCGACAACTCTTTCGCCGACGTGCAGCGCCGTATCCAGGAAATGCGCGTTAAATTCGAGATTTACTGCTGGATTAAGATGCGGCATTAGACGTTCGAGGCCAGTGCGGCGGACCAACTTGTACGTTGTACCGACATCGGTGAACGTGCCGCTCCCGAGATGCTTCAATTCCAGGAGCTTTCCGACGAAAAAGTTTCCATAGTACATGAACGTCGATAGCTGCGTGGAATAATCACGAAGTTGCTCGACAATGCGCGTGCCATTAACGATATCGGCGTGGTCGACGTAAGCGAGTAATTTTCCCAGGTCCGCCGCCCGGAAGGTCAGATCGCCCTCGCATAACACGATAAGTTCGCCGGCCTCGGGTGCTTTCAACGCTTCTTGAAAGCACCGATAGACACATCTGCCGTATCCGGGCTGGATTTCCGTTACGACTTCGGCTCCCGCTTCGCGCGCCAGTTTCGCGGTCTCGTCCGCGCTGTTGTTATCGACAACGATCACGTGCCGTACTGAGGGGTGTTCGCGGAAGTCCGCAACCGCACCGCTGATGCTTTTGGCATCGTTGTAAGCCGTAAGTGCGACCACTACCCGTCTGTCCGAAATCGGCGTCAGCGAGCCCATCCGAGAAGATCTGCGTTTCCTGGGCAGCAGCAGTGCGATGTCTGCCACCGCCAAAAGCAGCGCCAGAGTACACGGCAGGCCGCTGAACCAAATTACGGCATCGTTCCATTTCCTGAAGGGCTCCCCGAGAAATAGCATCAGCCGAACAACCGAAAACAGGATGCCCAGAAAATAAATTGTCAGCCCAAGGGTACCCAACAGTGCGCCATAGAAGAATAACGGCACGTCATGATGACGAACTTGGGGGCGTTGCTCTGGCGAGTTGGTTGCGGTTTGGGTCAAGAATGTTTGTATAGAAGCGGCCGAATTGATTTACGGGTGTGAAGAGTTTGCGAGCCGCCGGTCCCGATGTTTCGCACCAAACGGGTTCGGAATCTTATCCCGAGCCACACTTGACCGCTCGGAGGGGCGCACGCTGCCAACAAGCCAGCTTCCCTCGATTCTAAACCACCGCGGGGCATTACAGCTTGTATTCCGGTAATTGATGTACTGGTTCGCGGTGATCCAATTTCGGTTTTCGTAAAGCGAGGAGTGTGTAAGTTGGTTTCGCTGCGAGCAGGAGCCAGACCTAGAAAGGAAAGCTTACCCCATGGCGAAGATAACACCGCTCCGGATGAGGGAGCAATTCTAGCCTTTCGTAGGCGACCTAGAAGACTTGCGAAAGACGACACTATAGAATTCATCCTGCATGGTGCGGTGGAACCGTTCACAGATGCCGTTGGTCTGCGGAGACTTGGCTCGAGTTCGGCTGTCATGATGTTCTCCACTGCCAGAAACAGCTGATGATGATGTTCACGCTGGCCGCAGTACTCGGTTCCACGGTCGGTTAGGATGCGGGGCAACGGAACGGTCATTCAGCATGTCGGCCGCGACCAGCGCATTCTTGCGATCGTACAGCTTGGCAAAGGCAACCTTGGTATACGTGTCGATGAAGGTCTGCTGATAAATTCGGCCAATGCTCTTGATGGTGCCGACGTTTTGGGAATCGCGTTAGCTCAAGGAGTGTCTCCATCGTCATTGCTGGGATGGCATCATCCTCCTACCTCTGAAGCATCCGGCGGTGCTGTATATTCCGCTTTATATTTCCCGCGAGGCATGATCTTGGCGAGCATTCTGGTGTTTGCGATGGCAGCTAGTTGGCACTTCAAACGAAAGCTTATGATCCGCTCGGATCTGCTTGGGTCTGCCAAAGCCGTGACTGGAGTGGTACTGATTCTCACCCTGTTTCTTCGACTCAAATTCACCATCGTCATCATCTTGCCTCTATTACCTCTCCTGTATTGGAGAACAGAGGAGCAAGTCTTCGGGTTTGATCGCAGCACGCTCACGGACTTGTTTCCGCGTTTGATGCTGAGCACGATGATCGCATTCCAATTTCTTCAGGCTTACCCGGTCACCAGTGATCAGCTATTCATTGCTTTCGCCCCCGCCGCCATTTGGGCTTGCGTTCTGATCTTTGACGCTTTCCAGGACCTGGCGCGTCAAACCAAACCTCGGTTCGGCGAAATCGTTTCATTACTCAAGAAGCCGGCTTTAATCAGTGCTTTGACGCTCTCCTTCGCAGGTGTGGTCCTTGTGGAAGCGCGCTAGCACGTCGTCCTTACGGCGGTGACGCAACGCTCGACTTTCCTGGACCCAACATGATCCATGTCAGCGGGCGGAACGCTCGAATTTACGAACGCCTCGTCTCCGAATTGGCAACAAGTACGATTTCCTTTTCACAATGCCCGGCATGAACAGTTTGAATTTATGGTCAGGCGTCCCGAGGCCAAACGGACACGATGTCGGTCCCTGGATGACGGTCTTCATAACCGGCGAGCAGAATGAGATTGTGGAAATGGTGCGCCGACGCGCTCATCCATGCCTGGTTTGTAACTCCCGCCCTCTACAGTTCTGGCTCCCGCGGGACCGGCGCCAGTACAAGAGTCTCCGATCGCGCAATATGTAAAGAAAGAAACGCAGCCGATAGCCCTAATATTGAATTACGAGGTCAGAACTCCGAAAGCAGCAGCATCGTGGGGGTGCTTCCGATCCACACTCAAGGATTGAATGAAATTCGAAGGGTGCGTTACTCTTCCGATCGACTAAATCGGCCGGGCACGCACGAACATCTGTTTCGCGGATGGTTTCCAGGGCGAAGCCAGGTACAGCTTGATCAGCCAAGGCCGGACTGGCCTTTTCGAAGACTTAATCGAAAATGGCAATAGTCCTGGTAGGCTTTCGATGATCTCGAATCCGTTTGCGGCCAGGAAATCGCAGAGGCTTGAATCGGAGTAAACGGAGACGTGCGTGTAATCGTCAAAGTATTCCCGATAGGCGAACCGGTAGTTCGGCTGCAGAATGTTCAGAGAGCCTCGCTGCTTCAACTTTCGACGCAGTTCCCGGAGAGTAACCGCGAAATCTGCCTGGGACAAATGCTCAAACAGATTGCTTGCAAATGCAAAATCGACGGAGTTGTCCGATAAAAAACTCAAATCAGTAACGCTGCCCACATGTCCCTTGACATCACGGTGTAGATAATCCAGCATCTTCGGCCACTGGTCGATCGCAGTTTTCGCCTTACACCGCACGTTATTGATGAAGTGGCCGTAACCCGCACCCAACTCTAGAACGTGATCGTCAGGAGAGATAAGTGGATTGAAGAAACTGGTGCAAAGCGTTCGCCAGACGATTTCCCTGCGCTGATCGAACGGGAAACGCGTCTCATGATAGGATAGCTCGTCGGCCGCTAATACTTCCACTAAAGAACAATTCCTCTGATCATGCTGGTCGCAACTCGCCGCGCTTTTAGCTTATCAATGTTGACAGGTGATTTAACAGAGATCGCCACCAGTACAGCTGGCACCACCCCGGAATATCGGATCGTTTCGCGATTCCGTTTGTCGCTTTCGTCGTCAACCCGGCAGCCTGCGCCACGCTTCCCAGCAAATCCGCAGCATGCGTAAGCCGTTCCAGAAGACGCGCGTCATTTTGCTCACCCCGTACACGCGTTCCTGATAATGCACTGGCACATCGATGATCTCCAGCTGCAATTTTGAGGCGCCCAAGAGAAGATCGTAATCACCCCAAAGATCCCTAATTCCCCATTGGCCAACATCTTTTGTAATTCTGGGCCAATCCTTCCGCCATAGCGCCTTGGTACCGCACAAGGTGTCTTTAATCCTCTGATCGAGGAGAAAAGAGAAGACCATTCCGAACACTTTATTGCCCACGCGGTTAATAAGCTTCATTGCCGCTTTCGGAATCGGGTAAACGAGCCGGTTACCAATTATGAATTCTCCGCGATTCTCGACCAGGGCGTTGAAGAAGACAGGCAACTCTTCGGGCCTGACAGCGAGGTCGCCGTCGAGAATGATCAAAACGTCCCCGGTCGCGGCCCGGAAACCTGTCCAGACGTTCTCCGCTTTACAAACGCCGGGCCCATTCAGAAGGAGGATGCGCCGTTCCGGATGAAGCTCCTGCATTCGGCGAACCTCCGCCGCCGTGTCGTCGGTTGACTTGTCGTCGCAAAAGATAATCTCTGTGCGGCGCCCCAGATGCGGGATTCGCTCGACCGCCTGCTGTACGTTGCCAGCCTCATTTCTGCACGGCACAATAACGGATACCGAGATCGCGTCTTTGCGCTTTTCTTGGGGCTGCAGGCGTGCCACCATGACTTGCGTCATGCATAGTTTGCGCAAACCGGGTAGCCGCGCTAGAAAATCATTGCAAAAAGAGGAAAGCAGCCAAAATTTTTGCGGCAGCAGCAGGATCCGGTAAGTTCGCAGCGCTCTGAATCCCGCCAAATCCATGAATTTCCGCAGGTCGTATTCGTCGACCCAGCTCGGCTGTTCGAAGGGCGGGCATAGGCCGATCTTGCTCGCGAGTTCGAGAATCGGTTGCCAGAGCGGATTGTAGTTGATCACGATCAAGCGCGTGTCCGTCGTACAATGGCGTCGAACGCTCTCGAATGCCTTTAAGATGTCGGGAGTGTCGAAAACCTGGCTCAGGATAATGTAGTCAAACGGCCCGCCAAGATCTAAAGCTTCCGTGTCACTTCGCACGAAGCTTAGATGCGGGTAATTCTGCTGCGCCATCGTAACGAGCTCGTGGCTGACGTCGACTCCCACACCATGCGCTGCATCCATACCTGCGAGCAGGTGACCAGCTCGACACCGCAGCTCGAGAACTCGTTTGCCCGGCTCCACAATTTGTCGCAGCAGCCGAGTGAGACGGCCGCATCGATAATGATTCGGTTGCATCCGACAGACGAACGAGTTACGGGCGATATAGAGCTAGTGGGTGGAGCAGCGATTTTTGCTCAACTCTTTCGACAGTTCTTTTGGAAAAGAAAAATCTTTGGCAGTCAATTCGCCTTGGCCCTTTCAGCGATCCAGTGATTGCCTTCTGTCTCCAGCACATCCAACGGCAATGGACCCTGGCACAAAACGGCGTCGTGAAAGGCCCTCAAATCGAACTTCGCCGCGAGTTGCTTTTGAGCCCGTTCTCTTACTCGAAGGATCGTCATTTCACCCAGCTTGTAGTCCAATGCTTGCGCGGGCCACGCGATGTATCGATCCACTTCCGTTTCGATGTTCTGGTCATCCGTAGCTGTGTGCTGATGGAAAAAGTCACTCATTTGCCGACGCGACCAATGCCGCGCGTGAACTCCTGTATCAACAACCAGACGTACGGATCGCCACATCAAGTTCTGAAGACGTCCATACTCGCTGTACGGGTCCTGGTAGAAGCCCATTTTCGTGAGCCAGGGTCTCCGCGTAGAGTGCCCATCCTTCGGAATACGCATTGTATTCTGCGAATTTTCGAAACGGTGGAAGATTTGTGAGTTCCTGTGCAATCGAAAATTGCAGGTGATGTCCTGGGATACCCTCGTGGTACGCAATAGCCTCGACATTCAATAACAGCCGGTGTGTCGGTTCATATTCGTTGACGTTGATGCGACCAGGGCGCGAGCCATCGCCCGCGCCGATAGAATAGTCAGTCGGCACAGCGTGAGGCGCGCGATATGCCTCCATGGGAACGACAATCAATTTGTTCTTCGGCAAGCGCCCGAAGTATTGGGGCAGCTTCGCATAAATCTGATCGGTGTAATGCTGGTAAAGAGATAGGATCTGCTCACCCGATTTTCGATAGAGCTGCCGGTCGGGTGCGATATGCGCGTTAATGAGTTCAGATCGGTGTAGCCACGCTTCTGCGCTATCGTCAGCATTTGCTGCTCCATTTCTGTCACTTGCCTGAGACCAAGCGCATGCAGGTCGGCCGGATTCATGTCCGTTGTTGTCAGGTCGTGGATCGCCTGCCGCTATCGTGCCGCGCGGTCCGGAAGCGAGCAGATGCCAAATTCGGTTCGTCCTTGCGGCGCGTACTCGTTCTTGACAAAGCCGGCAAATTTGGCATATGCAGGCAGAACCCGTTTGCCGACACTTTGTCGAATGGCCGCTGTGAGCCGCTCTTTCTCTGATGCGGAAAGTTCGTCGGCAAGTGCTTGAGCGGTTCTGTAAACGGGCTCTCATCCACAGGTTTATCTGCAGCGTCTGCGGATTCGGCGGCGACCTTCTCTGATAAGTAGCGAGGCGGCATCAGGTGATCTCGCGTTCCCGATCGCATGTTTTCAGTAACTTCGGCAAACAGGCCTGGCAAACTGCGCAAACGACTCAAATAGTTGTCGCAATCGTGAGCGGTTTTGAATGGCATATCTTCGGGTAAACTGGCGTACTCCAGACCGGGGCCGTTCATCTGGTCCACCGGCATCTCCCAGTTTTTTAATCCGTTGTCTTCTACTCTCGTCTGGATAGTTCGTACCATCAGGATCCTGTCGAGCTGATCTTCCTTGCTCAAGCCAGTGGGATTGAGGTTCTTGAAGCTCTGCAAAATATTGCGGTTGTACTCTGCTTCCGCGGCGATGGCCGGAGCCGAGTAGTTCGTTAGCTGGTCGTTATAGCGGTTGTCGCCGATCGCTGTCGCAAACTCCGGATAAGTCCGCAGCCGGTGCCCCCATTCCTGCGAGATGAGCGCCTGCAGCCGGGCATGTTCTTGGCCTGTCGTCTGGGTGCGGCAACCGATCGCGAAAAGCATCTGTATCACAACCGACCCATACACGAGACAGGCGCGCCTCCGACAACTTTCCTGACTATCAGTTCGAGCGAAATCGAGCGGTAAATCCATAACTAAGCTGAAATAACGATAGCGAAACTCACCGCGAATCGATCCAACTTCAGCGCTTACCGGCGCTGCTCGACACGACCGATAATAAAACATGAAGATCGGAACTGCGCTGATTCTGTGCTCCGCGCCGGCACCGTGGGTGATGTAGCCAGTGGATCCGGCAATATCGCGGGGGGCCGGCAAAAGGGGCCGGCCACGCAACCGAAGGTGGTGGGAAGGCAGCGGCAGATTTTGGCCACACTGCATCCGATCAATGCAGCAGGGGGGTCGGCAAGGCGGTGTGTCCGCTGGTGAGGACGTGTCGGTGGGGACGAGCAAAGCCATAGGCAAAGTCGTCAAAGGCATCAAACACGTTTTTTGATTCGGTCTTATTGATGGCCGCCTCGCGTCAGCGGTCCGCCGCCGGTATCAGCTTCAATTTCAGTTCCGCTGCCGCTTCAACTGCCTTCCTTGAAAAGGGCATCTGATGATAGTGCCCATCCGCCCAACCTTCAATCAGGTCGCCATAGTGCGGGTCTCCCGGTGTTCCGGACTCTCCTGGAACATTCGTCATCACGGAACGATCCCAATCGCTAAGATCCAGGATCTCGCGGTAGCTCGCGCCGTGTGTCTGCGTATAGTTCGGACCACCTGTGGCATTAACCGTGTAGGCATCTCCCGGCCGCGAATGCGCCGGCAGACCCAGGCTCGCTACTCCAATCGGATGTCGGAAATAAACTTTATGCAAGTTACCCCATTTCCACTCCGCCTGGTCCGGCCCCAACCGTTCTCGAATCTCTGCCAGGCTGGCTTGCAGTGTCTTTTCCAAAAGTGCGTTCCTCTCCGGACTAGTCCTCACCTCGTTGAGCAGGACATCGGGAGCGAGGCGAACCGAAGCAATCCCTTTTGGGAAGACCGCATCATGCAAATGCTCAATCCACATCTCATAGATCAGGGCTGTGCTCGATTCCATACTGAGGTTGCAATCCCAGCTCAGCATCGCCGCACGCACCTTTGCTGATTGGCTGCCTTCTGCCGGATGCCACTGCTTCAACATCGACACGAAATCACGGGCAGGAAGCGAAATCGTATCCTGCTGCATACGCGCGAAATCGTCTACGTCGAATTTCCGCCCGGTCGTTAGCATTTCAACGATGCGGTTGTAGCGCGTCGGTGGTGCCCATGCATAACCAAGCTCATGCGAATAACCCGGCGGAAGGATGTCATTATTCGCCGTCGCCACAAAGTGCCGAGCCGGATTATAAGCGGTCGGGTTCTCACTGGTCGCTAGAAATCCTGACCATTCGTATTCTCCGGAATCACCCGGAACTGGAAACAGCCCCGCCCATCCCTTTCGAATGGGTGCCTGACCCGCCGCGATCCAACCGATGTTTCCCTCACGATCCGCGTAGACGAGGTTCTCCGACGGAATCTTGTAATTCGCGACCGAGGAGCGAAACTCTGGCCAGTTCTCGGCGCGCGCCAGCTTCAACGCCGGCAGATAACCGGCGCCGCCCGCCGTCGTTCCTACCCATTTCAGAGCGTATGCCCGATGCCTCACGTCATCTTCGTAAATCACCGGACCATGAACCGTATACTTCAGTTCGACTCTTTGACGACCCTGTCCCTTCACATCCACACGCTGCTGCTCCGCTTCGAATTTCTTCCATGCGCCTCGGTATAAATACTCGTTGGAGTCTGCCGGATTCACCTTCTCCACATACAAGTCCTGCTGATCTATACCGACGATCGTGAAGCCCCAGGCGATATTCTCGTTGTGCCCCAGGGCAATGCCAGGTAGGGCCGGCTCGCCGGCGCCAATCACATCCCAACCAGGCGCAACCAAGTGAACTGTTTTCCTCAGCGATGGTAGTTCAATCCCACGATGCGGATCGTTCGCCAGGATCGGCTTGCCGGTGCGCGTCATCGTTCCGTCTACCACCCAGTTATTGCTTCCCTGCTCGCCCGGAAAATGGATCGCACCGATTGCAGCGAGATAGTCTTTCACAACGGCGGGAGTAACATCGGCAACATCGAGACCTTTGGGTATCACCAACGGGATTTTCGGCTCTGGCGGAAAGAGTCTCGCGTCTGTAACCAGCCCTAGCTTGTCCACATCCAAAGTCCGGTTCACCTCGGCCAGCAGGTTGCCGGTCATCAGCAATCCGGCGACTCTCGCCGTCACATCTTCTGGTGCCCAAAGACCCGGGTCAAAACCAGCAATCCGAAACTCAAGTGGACGGCGGCTAAACAGCGATCGAATGTACGCGTTGATTCCGCTCGTGAAAGCAGTGGCGATTGCTTTGGCATCGGGCGAGTAACTTTCCCACTCTTCATCCCAGTTACCTCGATAGCGAACTAGCCGTGCAATGCGATCGCGGCTGAGATACTTCGGCCCAAGCACTTCGGCGAGCTTACCTGTGCCGATTCTTCTCCACAAATCGAGTTGAAACAGGCGCTCCTGGGCGGTAATGTACCCCTGAGCAAAGAAAAGGTCATCCGAGTTCTTAGCATAAATATGCGGAACGCCCCAGCGATCGCGTATCACTTCGACGGAGTCCTTAAGACCCCTCACCCGCAGCTGCTGTTCCTTGACCGGCCTCTGTTGCGGGAGAAGTACGACCGCGAAACATAGGCTGAATAGACACACCGCAAACCGCATCGAGCGTGACATCCCATAAGTTTAGTTGAGGCCGGGAGGCAGCCCAATACATTTCCGTGATTAGATAAGGAATCGCAAAACGAGAATTATGAGACTTCTCTTGATCGGTACACTCGCGATCACGGCCTGCAACGCGCAGCTCCCTAATCCCAGCGGTAGTGACCTTCTCGATCTGGCCAGAATGAAAAATTACTCGAGCGCTCGCGTTTCGAGTAGCAATCGGTTTGTTGCGAGCAACGACGATAGCAAACGCGTCATGCCTGGCGAGACGTTCGTGATGGCAGACTTGCAGGGAGCCGGCATGGTCACGCATATTTGGCTGACCGTGGCCTCAAATGAATTTGGTTGGCCCCGCTTGTTGCGCCTGCGGATCTACTACGACGGACATAAGACACCGAGCGTGGATGCGCCCGTCGGCGATTTCTTCGCCGTTGGGCATGGCTCGGAACGGGATGTAAATTCAGCCATGATCCATGACAGCTCGTTCGGGCGCGCAAGAAACAGCTATTGGCCCATGCCCTACCGTAAATCTTGCAAGATCACCGTGACAAATGAAGGTAATCGACTTCTGCCTATGTTCTACTACCACGTCGACTACCGAATCTATGACTCCCTACCAGCGGACGTTGGATACTTTCACGCATATTACCGGCAAGAGCGGCCGGCCCGCAAAGGTCACAACTATGCCTTCCTGGATATCAAAGGGACAGGACACTACGTCGGGACCGTGATGAGCGTTGTACAAACTCAGGTTTCCTGGTTCGGCGAGGGTGATGATCTGTTCTATGTCGATGGATCTAAAAAGCCTCAAATACTAGGGACCGGCAGCGAAGATTATTTCAACGATGCTTGGGGCTTGCGCGACTCGACGAGCCTCTGGACGGGAACGCCGATTGCAGAAGGGGAAAAGTTGGGATCGAGGCTGACCGGCTATCGTTGGCACATTCCTGATCCCATTCCGTTCACCAAGTCGCTCTGGGCCGGCATCGAGCATTCAGGATGGACAGCAAACCCGGATGGAAGTGTACGCTCCGGCTTTGAGGAACGGCCGGACTATTTCTCGAGCGTAGCCTTCTGGTACCAGCAAGGCGTGAACGAGGGACTTCCTGAGCCTCCATATGGCTATGAACGGCTTCCGTTCGGCAACGCCCAGCAGCTTGGGATTCAGAAGGCTGTCAACGATGTTACGACGGAGAAAGGTAAAGCAATTGTGCAGAAAGAAGTCGATTGGGCAAAAGATCTGCTCTGCCTGCAGGCCGATTCTGTGGGAGCCAAGATCAACATCCCAATTGATATTCCGGAGACCGGACGGTACGAGCTGATGGGCCTGATTGCAATGGCCCCGAACTATGGCGATTATACGGCGCTCATGGACGGCAAGCCGATGAATATAGATCCTCGGAAACCCGCTACCTCGGAAATTCCTCCACCCGGCCCGGAGATTTTCTTCAACTATCTGCCTGAGGTTTATGTCGCCAAGGATCGTGCGCTAGGCATGTTGGATCTCGAGAAGGGCCGGCACATTCTCACTTTCGTTTGTACGGGCAAAGATCCACACTCGGTGGGTTATGACTTCGGCTTGAATGACATCGTTCTGGAGCGTGTTGCAAACTCGCCGGAGCAAGAAGCCCCAAGTGAGGATGTCGACGCGATGACGGTGGACGCCGATGAGAACCAGCCCCTCTATCGCGGGCAGCCACTAGGGTATTACCTGAGCAAACTGAACGGCGCTGTCGGATCGGACCGAGTGCGGGTGTTACGTGCATTAGGAGAGTTCGGCTCGGACGGCTCACGTGCAACAGTGCGCCTGAGCGAGGCTCTTACTGAAAAGCCCCTGGAAGTCCGAGCGGCGGCGATAGGTTCGCTTGCCAAGATCGGGCCGGCGGACCCGAAAGCAGTCGCGGCTCTCAATACATCGCTGCAGGATTCTGACGGCGAGATCCGCTGCCTCTCGGCCATTGCTTTGAAATCGATCGGACCGCAAGCGGCTCCCTTGGTCGAACAGCTCGCTAGGGCGCTAAATGATCCCGTTGAATCGGTTCGTATAGCGGCCGCCGACGCACTCGGCGCAATCGGCCCGTCGGCGAGCGCAGCGGCTCCTGCACTTGGCGCAAAACTTGTTGACAAGGCAGAAGGACGTTTCGTCTTTCGTAGCGCGATGCTGGCCTTGGGCAAAATGGGACCCGGTGCCAAGGCCGCTTTGCCCGAGCTTCGTACTGTGGCGCAGAAAACGGGCCCCGATAGCCTGGCTTCTCAGACGATCTTATTAATCGAAGGCGAGCAAGTACCTACCTATTTCTGAAGACGCAGCGAAATGTACTGGGTTCACTAGACCGGACGAGCTTCAAGAATGCACACCGGGCTTTCAGTGGCGACCACTCTCGCCAGTTCTAGGCCTACCGAAGAAAACAGCTCTTCGAACTCACCCTGTGTCCGCTCGCGACCGCCCACCGTCAGGGCCAGCATCTCGAGATCGAGCAGTTTGGCAAAGGATAAACCCGCCGAGGATGTGACAATCTGTTCGATCACCAGAACTCTGCCGTGCGCCGGAAGCTGTTCGCGAATGCAATGCAAGATGGTTCGGCAATGTTCGTCGCTCCAATCGTGCAGAATGAACTTCATCATGTACCCATCGCAGCCTGAGGGTACGCGTTCAAAGAAGCTGCCCGATTCGAATTGGATGCGTCCACCGCAACCAGCCACATGGTCCTGGCCTAATGCGCCCGCTACCACTTCGGGGAGATCATGAACGACTCCCGTCATTTGTGGATATCGATTCAGAACCGCCGCCAGCAGTTTGCCGTGCCCTCCCCCCACATCGGCAAGTCGGCGGATCGGGCTGAAGTCGTAAGCGGCTAACAAAGCATCCATCATAGAAGCTGAAAGCCCGCTCATCGACTGGTTGAAGTGCTCGGCCTGTTCCGGCTCCTCCGCGAGCAGTTCGAAGGCGTTTTTCCCAAAGACCTGGCTGACTGCGTCCTCTCCAGTCCTGATGGTATCTGTGAATCGCTCCCAAGGTCGCGTGCTCCACGGGTCGCCCAGCTGTATGGCGAAAGAGCGAAGCGAGCCTGGCGCATCCGCCTTCAGAAGAGCGCCCAGCGGGGTCAGGCGAAAAGACCGTTCTGACGATTCTTCGAACAGCCCTACCCCTGCCAGCGCCCGCATCACTCGATAGAGCGCGGCAGGTTGCGCGCCTACCGCAAGAGCAAGCTTGTCAACCTTAACCGGGCCGTCGTCCATTCGATCGGCGACGCCCAACCGGGCAATCGCTGAGATTGAGTAACTGATGTGCTTACCGAACAGGAGTTGCAACATCGCAGCATCGAGCGCCGGCGGCTGGGTATTCGCAGGAATAGCAGAATCTTGAACTTCTAAGAGCATTCGTTTCATCCTCATCCGATTACGCGTAAGGCGCCCGCCAAAAAGCTCACGTTCTTCAACTTTCTAGCTACTTTTTGCGCGCCAGGTCAAAAAAGGGTGACAGGCTTTCATTTTTCGTTTCAGCTGAGCCAAAATGCAACTCTCCTGCGCGTACCGGGTAACACGGCAATCGAAGCCGGAGACAAGGAGCAAACAATGTTGAAACCCACGATAACCTTTTTAGCCTTCGCCGGCATTATGACCGCGCAGGTAACAGTGCCGGACGGTACGCGGCTGCGCGTCCGGCTGGACCAAAGTATCTCTTCCGCTACCGCCGAGCAAGGGCAATCCGTAGAACTGAGCATCACGGAAGCGGTGAAGGTCGGGGATCAGGTCGTGATCCCCGACGGCGCTAGAGTGACGGGAACAATCACGGAAGCTCAGGAGAAGCGTCATATGGGCCGGGCCGGCAAGCTGGACTTCTCAATCGACCGCGTGCGCGCGATAGACGGTGAGTGGATACCGCTTCGTTACACCGTGAACAAGCGGAACGGCGGCAGCCATGCCGTCAGCACGGGCGTTCTGACCGCAGGTGCTGCCGTTTTGTTCTGGCCTGCGGCGCCTGCCTTCCTGCTCATCAAAGGCAAGGACGTGACGCTCAACAAAGGAATGGTCTTCGACACGTTCACTGACCAGGATCACGTTTTGAACGCGGCACAGATACCGGCCGGGGCCGCCGGAAATCGGATCGCTCCGGGAATCGCCGCCCCAGCCGCGTCGGGCGCCGGATCGGGTTCAATCACCATCGTCTCGGATAAGCCGGGCGCCGATATCGAAGTCGACGGTGCATTTGTAGGCAACACGCCGACCACGATACCGATCCCGTCAGGGGTACATCAGGTATCGGTTCGCACCGGCAATCAATTATGGCAGCGCAACCTGCAGGTCACCGCAGGCAGCACGGTGACCCTGAACGCCCAGCTCGGGCAGACTCAGTTCGCATCGCGCGCCTCGAGATAAGTCTGGCGAGAACTCCGGTACAGCAACCCGCAATCGCACTCGCGATTGCGGGTTTCGCATTTTGTGAGCCTTTCCCTGGGGATTTCTCGCGGTTCTAAATGAGAGGGAACACGGACAATGATCAAGAACTATGCGGCAATCTTCGGCTCGCTGCTGAGCCAGGCGTACCTGTTGTTCGGCTACATGTTGTAGTTGAATCGCAATCAATGTAAAATGGCGGACGTTCCTCAAACTACTGCTTTTCTAGGAGGGAAGCAGCATGCAAGAAGAGGCTGCTTCGTGCTCGCCGCAAGACCTGACCAAGGCCGCCAACATCTCGTGGCCGGAAGTGAAGGCGCTCTTTGAAGAAGCGCTCACATATGACGGCGAGGATCGCGTGCTCTTCCTGGAACGAAGTTGCGCGAACAATGTTCTGCTGAAGCAAGAAGTTGAAGACCTGCTCAACAGCTATGACGAGACGGACGATTTCCTCGACCGTCCGATTGCGTCAGTCTCTTCCCTGCTCGACGACTGCCACTTGCCACCGCCTGAGCAGGATAGCCACATCGGGGCCCGCATCGGCGCGTACCGTATTGAGAAAGAGATCGGCCGCGGCGGCATGGGTGACGTTTATCTGGCGGTGCGTGCCGATAGCGAGTTCGATAAGCGAGTTGCCGTCAAGCTGATCAGGAACGGGTCTGAGAGTGCGATGGCAATCATCAGATTCCGCCGTGAACGGCAGATTCTGGCCCGCCTTGAGAACGCCTACATAGCGCGGCTTCTGGATGGAGGCACAACGGTCTACGGCCTGCCCTACTTCGTGATGGAGTATGTCGAAGGCAAGCCGATCACCGATTATTGCGAGGAACACTCGCTAACCATCCGCGATCGCCTCAGCCTCTTCATCAAAGTCTGCTCCGCCGTCCAATATGCGCACGATCGAAACATCATTCATCGAGACCTGAAGCCCGGTAACATCCTCGTCAAACAGGACGGAACTCCCAAGCTGTTGGATTTCGGCATAGCCAAGATCCTGTCAGGTGAAACCTCCGGATCCGATCCCGAGATGACGCACCAAACCCTGCGGATGCTCACGCCTGATTACGCGAGCCCCGAGCAACTACGTGGCGCGACACCAACCGTTAAGAGTGACATCTACTCGCTCGGAATTGTTCTGTATGAGCTTCTTTGCGGTAAGCGCCCCGACGAGGCCTACCTATCCGCCGGCACCGCGGCTTCGCCGTGCACGCACCAGACTCACCTCTCGGCCCAGTTACGGGCGATTATCCTTCGATCAATTCATCAAAATCCCAATGAACGATACGCCTCGGTTGAGGCATTCACCGCTGATATTCGCCGCTACCTCAGCGGTTCTCCACCCATAGGTATTGGGCCGGTATCGCTGCCGGCCCCCGACTCGAAGGTCACCCTCGCCATACTTCCGTTTCGCATCCTGGGGGATCAAAACAGCAGCAGTGCTTTCCTCGCGCCTGGAATAACGGAAACAGTAATAACCAAGCTCAGCAGAATCGAGCGGCTTTCCATTCCTCCGCCGAGCGCAGTACTTAAATACTCGGACGGCGTCATGGCGGCGCGTGCTGCAAAAGAGCTTCGCGTCGAATACATCTTGGAAGGTTCGCTTCAGATCTTCGGCGGAAGCGTTCGGGCGACTGTGCAGTTGGTGTTCGCGGAAGCTGGCGTTGCCGTCTGGGCAGGTCAGGTCGAAGCTACTGAGGAAACTCTTCCCAAACTCGAAGACTCGATAGCGGAGCAGGTTGCGAACGCCGTGCTGCCTCACTTGAGCGGGGAGGAACGCGCCGAGATCAGCAGGTCGGGAACAAATAGCGGCGCGGCGCACGCGGCTTACCTGCGTGGGCGCTGGCTCTGGACGAACGCCGGCGGAGATCAGCAAAGACTGCTGAAAGCGCTCGTCTGCTTTACCGAGGCGATCGATATCGACCCCAAGTTCGCACGGGCGCACGCGGGCATAGCTGATTATTACCTCCGCATGGGGCTCTGGGGCGGATTGCCGCCCTCGGAAAGTTTCGCGGCGGCAATCCGATCGGCCGAGACTGCCGTCAGTCTTGAGCCCACGCTGGGCGAGGCCCATGCCTCGCTCGCATTTGCGATATGGGCTTATCACCGCGACGAACAAGCGGCAGAGAAACACTTCAACCTCGCAGTGGTTCGCAATCCGAACTATGCCAGCGCACACCATTGGTTTGGGCTTCTTAACTCCGCGCGCAATCGCCCGGAGCTGGCCATCGCAAACCTCGAACGCGCCCAAAAGGTGGACCCGAACTCGGTCCTCATCGCCGCTGCTCTCGGGTTTGTCTACTACAACGCCCGCCAGTTTGACACTGCGCTGCAATTGGTCCTGAATGCTGCAAGGGAACTGCCGCAATCCGGGATCATTCACGAAATGCTCACCTGGTGTTACCTGCAAGTCGGCGATGTGGCAGCGGCCTTGGAAAGCGGACGGCGCGCCGTTCAGCTCGGTTGCCGCAGCTCCGCTGCCTTGAGTGCCCTCGCCCACGCCGAGGCTGCTGCCGGAAATGTCGCCGCAGCTCGCGAGTGTCGCAATGAGATCGAGGAGCGTACCCAAAGAATGTACGTCTCCAGTTACGATCGCGCATCCGCTGCCCTCGCCGTTGGAGGGCGTCAGGAAGCTCTCCGCTTGCTGGAACAAGCCCGCATCGATCGTGACTGGTGGGCCTGCTGGATCGAAGTAGATCCGCGCTGGGACCCGCTTCGCAGCGAGTCGCGATTCAAGAAGCTTCTGCCGGCTCGGGAGCCCGCAACCCGGAGTGAGTTCAGTTTCATATATGCGCTAGCCGCTTGCGCCGTCATCTTAGTTGCGGGTTCTGCCCTCTGGTGGATCGCAAAACCGCGTCCGCTCCCGTTTGCCAATGTGAAGTTCACGAAAGTGACCACAAACGGTACTGCCGAAAGTGCGGCCATATCGCCCGACGGTAACTCCGTTGTGTTTGCTGCGCGGGACATCTCCGGTATGTCAGTCTGGCGCCGCGAGATGCAAACCGGCCGTCTGACCAAACTGGTCGATGGCTTGAATGGAAGGCTCAGCAGTCTCGGATTCACGAATCACGGCGCCGCAATACAGTTCGTCACATCTTCTCTAAAGGATCCCGCGAACCGTACTCTCTTCACAACACCCGTCGGCGGCGGACCGGTGAGGAAGATTCAGCGTAGCTTCCAAGGCCCCGTAACTCTGTCTGCGACCGGTGTTCAGGCGGCGTTCTACTTCTCAAATATGGACCAGGGAGCAGACGAGCTGTTTACCTTCGATGTAAACTCCGGGGCGCGACACCTCCTCGCGTCTTATAGGTACCCGTTGCGCTTCGCATGGAATTGCAACCCGGCCTGGTCTTCCGACGGCAAACAGATCGCCTTTCCCAGCGAAGAGCGGGATGAGCGAGGCTTCCTGGTCCGGCTGAACGTGGTCGATGCTGCTACCGGCCAGCGGCGCGCGGTTGTCTCGCCGCGATGGGAATGGGTTCAAAGTATCGCATGGACCCGTAACGATTCGGCGCTCGCGGTTGTAGGGCAAGAGCATGAATCATCTTTTCAACAAATCTGGTATGTGCCGTACTCGGGTTCGAGCAACCCCGCGCGCCGAATTGGAAACGATCTGGATGAGTATATCGGCGCGAGCCTCGATGAACGCGGGTCAGAAATGGTCTCGGTGCAATCGCAAACGCTCTCGAACGTATATCTGGCAAAAGAAAATAACTTGTCAAATCCAGTGCAGCTCACGGCTGGAAGCGGCCGTTATTTCGACCTTGCCTGGATTCCGGACGGCAGAATTCTATACGCATCCGACGCGACGGGCTCGGCCGACCTCTGGCTAATGAATTCCGACGGCACCGGACAACGCCAGATCACTTTCGGTGCCGGGCGCAGTTACGGCCCGGCAGCATCTCCGGATTGCCGCACAATTGTCTTTCATTCCAATCGAAGCGGCAATTGGCAGGTCTGGCGTACCGATACAGACGGCATACAGCCGAAGCAGCTCAGCAACAGCGCCCGGGATGGGAACTGGCCACAGTTTTCGGCGGACGGGAAAACAGTCCTGTTTCATCGAAGCAGCCCGGACGGCGTCTTCAACCTCTGGCAAGTACCGGTCGAAGGAGGCGTGGCTAGGCAATTTACGGCCGGCATGACAATGCACCCGGCTGTAGCTCGTGGCAGTGGCCAGGTTGCGGCTTGGTACAGTGACCGGACCGACGCGCCGCAATGGAAGATAGGTATCTTCGCGCCTACGGGCGGCGCTCCACTACGAGTTTTGAATCCCACGGCAAATGCACGGCCCGACACTCCCATCCGCTGGACGCCGAAGGAGAATGCGCTTTCGTCTCTCGATTACGCGCATTCCGCTTCGAATATCTGGCTGTTGCCAGTCGACGGGCATCCGCCGCATCCGCTGACATCTTTCGAGTCCGGCGAGATCTATTCCTTCGATTGGTCTCCGAAAGGAGACCTTGTCTACTCTCGCGGGCTGACCACGTCAGATGTCGTACTCATTCGCGATCTCAACTCTTCGAAAACGGCCAAATGAGTGAACACCGAGGAAACATCACGGCCTTGCTGGGCCAATGGCAGGGTGGCAGCGCACAAGCTCTGAACGAGTTGACCCCACTGGTCTACAACGAGCTCAGACGGCTCGCCCAGTCGTACATTAACCGCGAGCGCCCTGGCCATACTCTCCAAGGGACAGCCCTGGTTCACGAAGCATACGTCCGGCTGGTGGATCAGCGGCAGGTCCAATGGCGGGATCGCAACCACTTCTTTGCCCTTTCCGCCGAGCTCATCCGACGCATACTGGTTGATCACGCGCGTAGCAAGATGGCAGGTAAACGAGGTGGCGATCAGGTAAAACTCTCGCTCGAACAAGGCATGGAACCGCCGGTCCCCGAAGATGTCGATCTGATTGCTTTGGACGATGCCTTGAAACTGCTGGCGCAGACGGATCCCCAGCAAAGCCGCATCGTTGAACTTCGCTATTTTGCCGGTTTGAAGGTTGAAGAGACGGCCGAGGTGCTGAACATTTCACCCGCTACTGTGAAACGCGATTGGGCCGTTGCCAAGGCCTTCCTCAAACGTGAGATGACACGACACTCCAGATGACCGGCCCCTTCGCTAGCCGGCGTTCCTGTTAATTTCCGGTTCGGTGAGCCGAATCGGCGTGCCGTTTCGCGTATTGAGGTGAGGAGACATATCATGAGCACGGCACTACTTTCTTTCGAAACCAAAATTCCTGATCTGAAGCCGCCCCAGTTCGTCAATTTCCGAGGGGGCCTGATCAAGTTTCACGCTGATTCAACTGACACGTCTGGCCAATTCGCTCTGCTGGAAATGAAAGGCGGTCCGGGCGGCGAGCCGCCTTTACACGTGCATCGCAACGAGGACGAGCTGTTCTATGTTTTGGAAGGCGAGTTGAAGGTGCTGCGCGGCAACGAGGAGATCACAGTCGGCCCGGGGCAGTCCGCGTTTCTCCCCAGAAACGTGGCGCACACCTTCAAGGTTGTCTCGAGCCACGCACGCTTTCTCGTTTACGTCACGCCGGGCGGATTCGAGGCGTACTTTCGCGATCTCGGCCGTCCGGTCGATGAGAACGACCCGATCGGCGAGCCTCATAATCAGATTCCCGTGGCAGAACTACTCCGCGTAGCTGGCCGTTACTCGGTCACGTTCATGCCTTAGACTGGGTTGATCTTTTCTCCTAATTCACTCGGTGCGCGATTCGCACAATCGGCTTTACCTGTCGGCGCATGACAAGATGGATTTCGCCGATCAGTTTGGCTGGCGGAACATCAAGGATCGTCGCATTGGCATCGAGGAAAGGTTCGGGTGCACCTGGACATTTTTCTGATAAGCCGGCACGGAAAATGGAGAAAGGTCATGGAATCGAACACAACAGTCAGTCGCCGGAGATTGCTTGAGTTGAGTTCGGCGACGCTCGGCGTGGCAGGATTGTCGGGCGCCGTCAATGCTGCGCAGATTGAAGGAGCCGCGAAGCACAACGCGCCGAACGAAACGGACCCCGGCCCTCAGAACATGCCATTGGCAAATGAGAACCCCGATTCTGAATGGGCTCCCCCGACCGACAACGGTTCTGTGAAACCGTTTAAGTATCCCTTCGCGTTTGCGCGAAAACGGGTTGAGAGCGGCGGCTGGACTAGGCAGGTGACGGTCCGTGAATTGCCCATCTCAACTGACATTGCAGGTGTCGAAATGCGTCTGACGGCGGGTGGTGTCCGTGAACTGCACTGGCACGTGGAAGCCGAATGGTCCATCATGCTTAACGGTAATGCACGCATCACCGCCGTCGACACTCAGGGTCGGGCATTCGTGAGCGATGTCACGCAAGGAGACCTATGGCTGTTTCCGCCGGGAGTGCCGCATTCTATTCAAGGTCTGGGACCGGATGGCTGCCGTTTTCTGCTGGTGTTCAATGACGGCAAATTCGATGAGTTCCACACCTTCCTGCTGACCGATTGGCTTTCACATACGCCGAAAGAAGTACTGGCAAAGAACTTCCAGGTGCCCGAATCAACCTTCGATAACCTGCCGAAGAGAGAACTGTTTATCTTTCAGAGCGAGTTGCCCGGTCCTCTGACGGATGAACAGAAGCAGGCTTCGCAGTCCACTGGCCTTACGGACCGCTACGCCTTGAAGGCAGCCAAATTGCCTCCTACAAAGACCACAAAAGGCGGTCACGTTACGATCATCGACTCCAAAGAGTTTCCCGTCACCCCAATCTCCGTCGCGATCGTTTCATTAAAACCCGGCGGACTTCGCGAACTCCATTGGCATCCCAACGCCGACGAGTGGCAGTACTACATAACGGGAAAGGCGCGCATGACCGTTTTCGCGGCTGGCTCGACCGCGCGCACTATGGATTTTCAGGAAGGGGATGTCGGATACATACCCATCTCTCAACCGCACTACATCGAGAACACCGGAGACAGCGAACTCGTTTTCCTCGAAGTCTTCAAATCCAGCGAATATAAGGACATCTCCCTGGGTGAATGGATGGCCCATACGCCGCATTTGCTCATGGACGAGCATCTGAAGGTCGGGCAGCAGATGCTGGCAGGCATTTCGAAAGAAAAAGCGGTCATAAGACCACTGTCTTAAAGTGTCCCCGGCACCGGAGCCGGAACACCGACTGGAGCAAGACCTCGCCTTCGGTAGATGAGCGCGCCCCACGGCACTTCAAGGGGATGATGCGAGAACTGCCCGATCTCCCCGACGACCTCGTAGTGGGCGTCGATCCACTGCAGGACCGGTTGATCGAAATCGATGCCGAAATACGGCACCCCATACTCTGGGGACGGACGATTCGTCAGTACGATATAGTCCACCTGCGCCCGGGCAAGATCTTGCAAATAACTCTCTGTCATGGCGCCCGGCGCAATAATACCTGGCGCTAGCGAATAGAACCGGCTCGGCGCAGAAATCTCGGCAAAAAAGTACAGCGATGTATCTTCAGGCAGTATCATCGCGCTCCTGCCGTTTGCCTTTACCCAGTTGAGGAAGGCAAGCGTCTTCTTGTACGGCGCCGCCTTTGCCCCCGGATGTATGGCCATCTTGCCTCGTGGCGCGACAAGCATCTTATCGCTAGGGATTCGCGGCACGTAGTTGGGAAGCGATGCTCCGGCCAGGCCTGCCCAAAGCAGCGTGATCGTGCCCCATCTCATCGCCTGCTGTTCAAAATGGGACTTTCCCGCCATCGCTCGTTCAATGAGCCAGGCGAGAAATATGATCGCACAGAGATACAGAAGGGGATTGTAGTAAATGGGATACCCGTAGAATGTGACATCAGTACATGTGCGCAACCCGATGACCAACGCCCCGAACGCCAGAAAGGCACGTGCAAGCAACGACGGCTCTAGTTTGTTATGCGCCAGCTGCCACCCCGTCAGAATCAAAAAGACCACTACAAACGCATACATGGAATTCGGAAAGGCAAATGTAGGGTGAAGTGGTGTTGTCTCTTTGATCGCTATCGCTACCGTTGACAACACACAAATAAAGCCAAAAAGCAGACTTCTTGATCGGGGGAATCCGGATGCAAGTCGGCCAAGTATCCAGCGCATCACGAGAATCCAGATGGCCCAGAATAGCGCCATTTTTATTGCGTTTTTGCCCATTTGGTACAGCCGGACTGTTGTGATTTTCATTCCGGTGACATCAGCCCAGACCGCGCCGTAGCGCTTTGTGAAGTAGTGTTGAGGGGCGCTTGTAAAGTTTTCTGTGAGAAGCAGCTTTAGGCCTCCCAGAGAGCAGAAGTACAGGTAAACGCTGGCCGCGATCAACATCGGGGGTATGCAGAGCAGAACATCATGCGCCAAAGCACGCCCGGAACGATCTTGCCAGTAGCGCACCGCCAGAAGAATGAGCAGGAAAACGAGTGAGAAAACACCAAACTCTTGTTTGATCAACAAGCTGAGTGCGCTTGTTACTGCCACCCAGAAAATGGGCTGGCGTCCTCCACGCCTCTTGATCACCAGAATCCCCAGGTACATCATGAGTACCATCGCAAGCGAGCTGTAGATCGCAGGGAAGCCGTAGGGCAGAGCGTAACTAAAGACAACTCTGCGCTCGTAAGCTTCGAGCAGAAATGCAAGCCCGGCGGTGAACGCGTAAATTGGGGGCGCAAACTCCCGGCCGATTCGAAAAAGCAAGCTTACGATCGCCAATATCACAGCCAGACTCGCGCTGTAGAGTACGTATAAGTGAATTCCAAACACTCTGTAGAGCAGCGCGTGCCAATAGGGAATCAGAGGCCCATACTGATAAATAATGTCGCGAAAAAGTGTGCGTCCTCTGTTCAATTCAACCGGAACATACATCTCGCGGCCCACGTCGATGCTGACATCCGCCCACTGTGCCCAGGTAAGAATACACAGAAACAGGCAGATCGCCCACAAGGTCGCCAGAAGAAGTAAGTTGGAGTGTTGCCGGGCCGCGCTTATGATCTTGACTCGCAAATCCGATTTTTCGCTAAGTGCGTACAATTGTTCCCCTCAAGCCTGCTTTTAATATGGCGCATCAGTCGGTGATAGATACCATCGAAAGTTCCGCCACGCTAAACTCCTATTGTTCCTGACGTGTACCAATCGGGGGCACGAACTCCATGCCTGCTGCACCGTATTGTCCTTACTCGCGCTTCGACCGTCAAGCGCTTCTGCTCGTGACCTTTCTCATCGTCTGTTTAGTGCCGGCCGTCGCTCAGTCTGTGCCGTCGGCCTTACAGTCTCCCGCGGCGGAACCGCCCCGGACAGGCCCGCACGGGGAAAAGCTGGTAGGTATGCCGAAATTTCATGACCCGGCGCCATATGACATTAACGAGCACACCGGCTACAAGCAGATCTTCGATGGCAAGAGTTTCGCCGGGTGGGACGCCGACCCCGCGATCTGGCGCGTCGAAGGCGGCATCATGGTGGGCGAAACCCTTGAGGGCAAGCCAAAGGGAAACAACTACATCGTCTATCGCGGCGAGAAAACACGCGACTTCGACCTGAAGCTCCAAATGAAAATCGAAAAAGGCGGTGGTGGCGGCATTCAGTACCGAAGCGTCACCGGCGTACCGTGGACACGGCCGCAGCCCGCCGGCCAGCCGCCCTATGATCTCCGCTTTATGATGACCGGCCCGCAAGCAGACTTCTGGTTTCCAGTCAGTGCACAGTCTGCGTCCTACACAGGCCAGTGGTACTCCGAAAACACAATGCAAGGCATCCTCGCCTATCGCGGCCAGGTAACCGAGGCCCTTCCCGGCCAACCCAACCGTCTCGTTGCCAATATCGGGGACATTCGGGCGCTAGGCGGATATGTGAAGGTCAACGAATGGAATGATTACGAGGTCATCGCGCGTGGCGGCGTGATGATGCACATCATGAACGGCCAGCTGATGGCCGTTTTCATCGATGACAACAAAGACTCGGTCAATAACCAGCCGGGTCTCATCGGCTTCGAGATCGAAAGCCAGCCATGCAAGATCTCGGTGCGCGATATCTGGCTCCGGAAGTTTGATTAGTCGTCTCTCATCGCGCAATAGAACTCTTGCACAACGGCGTGCTTTGCGCTATAAAGTACTTATGCGCCTACCAAAATACGCCATCGCTACTACGGAAATGCTCCTCGTCTTTCCAGCCGCTCTCTTTATGGCCGCTCTCTTCCTGCGCAATGTACAGCCTGTTCAGTACGAACCGGCTCACACCGCCCAGCAGATAGTTACGTGGTACGCCGGGCAGCCGCGCATCGGTCTCTGGGGCTTTCTCATCGCGTTACCCTTGACTGTGCTGGTCACAGGCTGCGCTACGCTCGTGCACCGATGGAGCGATGATGTTGAACTGCGCCAAGTGACGCGGCAAACTCTCGCGGCTCTTCGAGCGCATCTGACGACGGTAGTCGTCGCTGGAGCGACGCTGGCAGCCGGAGGCATCCTGGGAATCGTTGCTCTGCACGTAATGACCGACTGACGCCTTTCACGACAAAGTGTCGATCACGTGCCACGTTGGCCAGCCGAGGTGCACCCAGATACCTGGCCCTGGCTTTCTCCAGCAGTCAGCCCAACCACTGCGGATTTTTGATGGTCCCATCGTACTTGGTGCTGGTTTTGAACAGCTCGAACTTGCCGGTCAACGCCGCCGCGCGTGTCTTATCGAGAATCGCAATCACGTCGGCTTCGGCCAGCGGCCTGAAGGTGCGGGCCGCTTCGAAAGCCTGGTCGAGAATGCCCATACTGTCGCAACCGGTAATGACCACCGATGTAGGAAGGTTCAAAGCGTAGTGCAGGCATTCAATCGGCGTTACCGTGTTGCTCTTCAATAGATCTCCGCTGCCCATCGGCTTCATCCCGAGCACTGCAATGCCTTGCTCAACAAGTTTAGGCACCACATTGTTTCCAAAACTGCGAAAATGCGCGTCCATCGGGTTCAAGGGCATTTGACAGGAGTCGAAGTGGAAATTATGCAGTTTGGCCACCTCGAGCATCCGTTCATGCACCAAAGGATCTTTATGGCCTGTGAAGCCGAGATACCGCACTTTTCCCGCCTGCTTTGCTGCCAAAATGGCTTCGAGCGCTCCACCATCCGCGAAGAAACGGTCTGGATCGTCGAGCCGTATGTTTTCGTGGAACTGAATGAGGTCGATGTGATCGGTTTGGAGGCGCCGTAACGACTCCTCGACCTGCTGCGCAGCCGCTTGCTTGGTGCGGCCATCGAATTTTGTCATCAGGAACGCCTTTTGTCTATAGCCGTCCCGCAACGCCTTGCCCATGCGAACTTCGCACTCGCCATTCGAGTAATCCCAGCAGTTGTCGAGGAATGTGATTCCGCGGTCCAATGCCGAGCGCACGATACGGATGGCTTCCTCTTCGCTCGGTTTCGCCAGGTGAGCACCGCCCAAACCAATGGCCGAGACGCGTTCTCCTGTACTACCGAGTTTCCTGTAGATCATGCCGTTAGACTGAGCCGTGTCGCCGGTAGATTGAGCTCGGCTCAATGTAGCGATTCCGGCACCCGCCATGAGATTCAGAGCTTTTCGTCTGTCCATAGCAATAGAGTAGTGGGTCTCAACGAATCCGCGAACTCGCATGCTTACTCGTACGCCGCGCACGCGTTTGACGGACGACGACCCTCCCGGTGTGACCCGGACCGGTACTCTTTCATCTCCGAATCGATTTTTATCTCACGGGATCAGCCCGGCTGGCCCGCCGGGGCCGCGAGCAGATGGAAGACGCCCAAATATCCGGCAAGCTCTGCTCCTACCGTCCCGATTTCGAATTCCACCGTAGCTTCAACCGTCACGGAGTTGCCCTCTACAACATATTGCGGAATCGCGTTGGCTGCCTCCTGATCCAAGGTAAAAATGCAAACACTCTGAGGCGGAACCAATTGTCCGCATCCGTCGCAATCGGACCCGGTCATGAACACGATCTCGTCCTGACGAAAGATCTGCAGCGAGAGGGCCCTCAACTTTGCCGATGCTTCGATATGTACGAGGCCGAATGCGAGATTTCGTCCGGAACCGCTCGCAGACACCAGACCGGAATCGATCGGGTTCCGGGGCAGAGTATTGGTGCCCAGGTGGAGGGGAACGGGTGGTTTGATCGTTTCGAGTTGCGGGGGAAGGTCCAAGCTCAGCGGCTTATTCGCGGGATCGCTGAGATGTCCTTTATAGACCTCCGTTTGGAACAGCGTGAGTTTTCCTATTGTCTTTACGAATGTCGGCATTTTACCTCCTATCGCCTCGCGGCATCGAGTCCCGTTTGTTTTAGATCAATCGCAATCACATCGGAGGACGATGTCCCCCTCACCAGTGCAAGCTTGCGGTCCCGTGACCACTCGAAGTCGAAAATTGATTCATCGATGAAATGCGTCAAGGGTTTCGTTTTGCCTGTTTTCACGGAAAAACCCATGATATTCGACACGCCATTCTGGGTATCTATATAACTCAAGTGTTTGTTCGCCGGGCACCCAGCTCGCTGGAGCCGGTCCGAGCAACGCACTGACTGGTATTTGCGGCATGACGTGCATGTTCTGCCCGTTTGCATCGAACCAGACAACCCTCCACGGGCCATTCTGCTCGATCTGGCATTCGGCGGCAACTCGTCGCCCATCTGAGGAAACCGCCTGCTTGCGGCACGGCAAGCTGCCTACCACAGCAGCGCCGCTGCCATCTTTTCTCATGCGCATGATACGCGATCCTGAGTCGTCGTGATTCGTGAAATACACAAATTCTGAATTCGGTCCCCACTGCGGGTAAGAATTAATGCCGCTCGACCGCGTAAGTTGTCTGGGGTGCGATCCGTCGGACTCGGCAATCCAAACCTGCCACGTGCCGGTGCGATTGGAAGTGTAGGAAATAAACTTTCCGTCTGGCGAGACACGCGGCTGCCAGTTAACGGCAGACATCTGCGAGAGTGTACGAAGCCGGGTTCCGTCCGCGCCCAACCTGCTCAGTTGCGATTCCCCGGAGTCCCCGTGGTTTGTGATCAACTCCCCGGAGTTCAGCCATGACACTGAATAATAATGGCCGGATACAGGAGTGATCCGGTGAGGCATCTCCGAAGAATAGGGGTTAGCTATCCAGAGTGACGATGCTTGGTCGCGCTGAACCGTCAAGAGCGTACGTCCTTCGGCCGATGTCGTAACAGTTCCGTAGTCCGTCACTCCGCGCGTCAGCGGTATCGCCTTTCGCGCGCCTCGCGGTAGTTCCCAGATTTGTGCTGCCAGGAACCCCGATTCGGCCGCCACGAAGGTCAGGGCGCCGTTTGCTAATGGGCTAACGCGCCCGATCCAGGTGAACGGATGTTCCAGCACGTCCGCCAATGCTCCCGACATTCCGATCCTTGCGATGTTCATTGCGCCGCTGGGATGAGGCCCGGGGTGTCTGATCGCAGAAAGAATCGACGCTTCATCCGGTGACCAGACAGAGCCGGTCGAAGAAAGCCTGGGTGGAAACTTCAACTTCGCGATCTTGTGTTCCTGCCCGTCTTCCGTGTTCGAGACGATTAGATAACATTCATTGCGGTCGGGATCGTTGCGAACAAATGCTAACTTCTTCCCGGACGGCGAGATAGCCACGGGTGAATCGATATCATCTAACACCTTGGTCGGTTCCCCGCCGAACGCGGCGACGCGGTATAACGATCGGAATTCGCGCAGATTATCCAGAACAAAATAGACCCAGGAACTGTCCAGCGAGAATGTCAACCCGCTGTACTGTACTCGCGCCGCTGGCCGGATGCAGAACGTACCCGAAGCCTGAACCTGTCGCACCCAAAGAGATTCCCCGGCGCCTTCGGATCTCACATACGCCGCCAGTTTGCCGTCCGGCGAAAGTGCCGCGTCACTGACGTCTCCCACTTCGGTAAGGCGTTTCATGGCTCCGGTCACGAAGGTTTCTTCCGGCTGCACCCGCGGCCTGTACCGAGCAGCAAACCAAATGCCTGCAGCAAGAGCTAGCGCAATGACAATGGCTGCGATCCAAGTGCGATGCGGCCGGATCCGAAACGGTTTTCGGAAATTCGCCGGAGCGCCGCCGTAAAGCGCGATCGGCTCCCAGGCATCCAGGAATTCGCTGACCGTCTGGTAGCGCTCGGCTCTGTCCTTTATCAAGAGCCTTCGAGACAACGGCCCCATACTCCGAAGGCACTTGAGCTTTATCCGAAAGGGTCGCTGTGTCGGCTTCTTGAATCGCAATTAGAACATGCGCTGCGGTGGGCCCCTCAAACGGCCTGCGTCCCGCTGCCATTTCGAACAGCAGAACTCCCAGGCTCCAGATATCAGTCCTCGCGTCGACGTCATCCCCGCGCGCCTGCTCAGGCGACATGTAATGAACAGTGCCCAACAAGGTGCCGGTATGCGTCAGGTCTTCGGTTTCGCTAAACTTCGGGCCGACGCGTTTCGCCAAACCGAAGTCGACCAGCTTCAAATCCCCTTCCGCGGTGAACATTATGTTTTCCGGCTTCAGATCGCGATGAATGACGCCCTTTCCATGGGCTGCCTTCAAAGCCGCGGCCAGGGGCCCGACAATGCGCTGAATCTCAACAAACGCAAGCGGACCGGCTCGCAATCGTTGCCGCAGCGTTTCGCCGTCGACATACTCACTCGCAATATAGAGAAACGGGCCGTCCTGGCCTGTCTCAAAAACGTTCACTATGTTTGGATGTCGGAGATTCGATGGCGCGCGAGCTTCTCGCATGAACCGTGCCCCGCTGATCGGATCTTCGCCGCGGGCAAATATCTTCAGAGCTACTTCGCGTTCCAACTTGGAATCGAAGGCTAGATACACGGTCGCCATCCCGCCGCTGCCCAGCACCCGCGAAACTTGAAAGTGAGCTATGTAGGTACCGGGTCTTACCAGCTCTTCGGAACCCGATTCGTTTTGCTGCTCAGCTGTTACAAGCAGTTTGTCTTCATGATGTCTCAGGAGAGAATTCAGCTCTTCTTCCAACAAAGGATCGTGGCCGCAAGCCTGGCGTATGAATGAACTTCTTTCTGTCTCTGAGAGCTGAAGAGCAGCATGAAACAGTTCTTCCAGCCGTTGCCAGCGGGTCGGGGGCATTCTGGTCAGCTTTCAGTCAACTGGCGATGTAGCCATGTCTCGTGTCGGGCAACAGAGCATCCTTCGACGTGGAGACATGCTACCACAGCGTAACCGGAATTGGACATTCAGCGGAACACGACCGCGCCGTGTCGGGAAGAGGCGGTTCAAGCAATAATCAATCGTTCACTCTGGTGTTTGCGGAGGACCTTTCTCTTCTCCCGATCCAAAGCAGCGCGTCAGCCAAAACGAAGATGGTCAATCCGGCGAAAGCTGGCAAGAGATGAAAGAAATCTAGATAGCCCACCGCGAAATGTACGCCGATGGCGCATCCAAACCCGGCGCAGCCCATGACCGCAATGATCTCGACAAAGCTCCTGCTGAGTTGTGCACAACGCGCTACAAAGAGGAGAAAAACGCCGATCGAGCACAATCCCCCTCCGAAGCCGGCCCGGTCATGCGAAATAACAGGAATCAGCATCGGTGAAATTTGCCGGATTGCGGATGTCTCCATCCCGATGAACCTCAGGTCCGAGGGAATAAACACCGTCGTCATTCCAAAAATTGCAATTGTTACTCCTGCCAGAATGAGGCCCAGCAGCCGACGCCGCCAGGAGATGTCTTCCCCATCTTGCGAAAGCGTTCTCCTCCTTGCGGCTGGAGACCCAAGCCGAGCGGACCGAGAATTTCTCCGGCCGGGAGCGCCAGAGTCCCGCAACAAAAACGGGCAGCAAAAAAAGCGTTGCTACTCCATGCCAAGTGTCCAAATATCCTTGCCCGAGATAGGTAAGGAATGCCAGAAAGCCGACGCTTCCGGAGAGAAGAAGCGCCCACCAAGCCCAGCTTGCGCGAGCACACATGGGGAACTCCGCCAGCCAGAGATAACCGAAGCCGATGGCTAGAAGAGATCCGCCATAAGCTACCCTGTCGTGAAACATGAATTTCAGTAGGCGGCGATGGCCCGCATGGACCAATGCCGTCGCATCCATGCCAATCGCATGACTGTCGTGCGGAAGTAAACTTCCTGAAATAGACTGAAGGACTGCGAACCCGCCGCTAAGCACGAGCGAGACCGCTGTCAGCGCGATCAAAAAGCGGCCGTCCCCTAGAAGTGCTTGCAGAAGACCGCGCTCGTCCCTCATGCTCTCCAAAGTATAAGGATTGGCCCCTAGCTGATCGGCTCCTCCGCAGACCTGACCTCAGTCGAAGAATTGACGATCCTCGTCCGAGAGGTGCGATTTAGCTGCCCGAACATTGAACGTCACACCGAGACCCGGCCGATCCCAAACGTCGATAAATCCGCCTTTCATGATCGGGTCTGGCAAACCGTCAACAATCTGGTACCACCAGTCGGGTTGGCCTATCGGATACTCGAAGGCTATGTAGTTTTGCGGCAACGCTGCCGCCAGGTGAACATGCGCGGCGAGCCCGATCAGCCCGTCGAAGATCCCGTGCGGAGCGATTTGTATTCCGTGGAGGTCGGCGTATTCCGCAATCCACTTCATTTCCCCCAACCCGCCGACATCTTCCGGATCGGGGCCGACGATATTGACCGCCTGTTTTTCGATCAGATCTTTGAAATTCTCCCGCAGGTAAATCTCTTCTCCCGTGTGAATTGCGATTGAAGTGCTCTGCGTGACCTCGCGGAAAAGTTCAGCATTGGGATAAGGCGTATAGTCGCCTGTGATCAGATCTTCGAGCCACGTGATATGGAGTGGCTCGAGTGCTCGTGCGAACGTAATCGCATCCTTTACCGCCCAGCCTGGCCCGCAATCCAGCGCGAGCCCGATCTCATCGCCGAGAACTTTCTTCATGGCTTCGACGCACGCGATGACCTGCTCGAGACCGCGTTCTGTCATGAGACCGCGATCGGAATGCGGCGCGCCCGTGCGCGGTTCGTCGTACCATCCGTTCGGCATCGCATGCATCATCGCCGGATTATGAAAACCGACGGCCTGCTTGATCAGTGTGAAGCCTTCTTTTGCCGCCTTCATTTTTGCCATATTTTCGGCGTAGTCTTGTGGGCTTTGGCCGCTCATCGGAAATCGCACGCCTCCGTTATAGGCGCGTACGCGGTCGCGAATCTTCCCGCCCAGGAGTTTATAAACCGGTACTCCGGCCGCTTGCCCTGCGATGTCCCAGAGAGCGATCTCGATAGCGCTTACCGCCGAACCCCAGGGCTTGAACGCGCCGAGCCGGCGGATCTTCAGCATCACCCGTTCGACATCCGTCGGGTCTTCGCCCAGAATATAATCTTTGTAGAAAAGCACCATCGGCTTGAGATAGGGCTTCGCGGACTCGGCTTCACCGAACCCGGAGATGCCCTGATCCGTGACGATTCGAACTACTGGGTTCCGGCCGATGATCGCGCATCTGAGGTCCGTGATCTTGATTGATACATGCCCTTGCGCTGTTCGGGGACCGGCGAATCGCCCCTCTGCCGAGCGCCGAGCGACACTGCTGTCCCGGCGCCCGAGAGCGATGCGACGAAACCTCTTCGCGTCCAACTGGCCATGAATTCCTCCCGTTAGAACATATCTCGAATGTGACGGTGGTTCCAGTACAGCGAGTGGGACAAGTAGCCCGTTCCCCAGACAACATCGGGAGTAACCTGAACGCGAGGGTACCTCTGAAGATTCATCTCATTGACGGCACTTACGAGTTGTTCCGACACTATTACGCGCTGCCGTCCGCAAGGGATCAGGATGGTTTTGAGGTAGGTGCGGTTCGCGGCGTGCTCACGTCAGTCTTGGGCATGATCAAAGCAGGTGCCGCTTATGTCGCTGTTGCTACCGATCATGTGATCGAATCGTTCCGCAACGAAATGTGGCCACTCTACAAAACCGGCGAAGGGATTGAGGCGGCGCTGCTGGAGCAGTTCTTCTTGCTGGAAGAGGTCCTGTCGGCAGCCGGTATTGTCGTGTGGCCCATGGTCGAGTTCGAGGCGGACGATGCACTAGCTTCCGCAGCGGCGGCATCGGCCCGTGACGCGCGTGTCGAACAGGTGGTCATATGTACCCCGGATAAGGATCTCGCGCAATGCGTGCAAGGTACCCGCATCGTTCAGCTGAACCGTCGAACGCGTGTCTTGCTGGATGAGGCTGGCGTGACCAGGAAGTTCGGTGTAGTTCCCAGATCGGTTCCTGACTACCTAGCTTTGGTCGGCGATACCGCGGACGGTTATCCAGGCTTGTCAGGATGGGGCGCCAAATCTTCGGCTGCGATCCTCGCAAAGTATCTTCATCTCGAATCGGTTCCCAGCGATTGGCGTGAATGGGGCGTAGACAACCCAAGGGCGAGTGCTCTCGCCTCTACATTATTCAACGAATACGAGCTAGCTCTGCTGTTTCGGAGGCTTGCCACTCTCAGAACGGACATCCCTCTGTTCGACGATGTGGAGCAATTGAGATGGAAGGGTCCGACAGACGCCTTCGCCACAATAGCTTCTCGGCTCGATTCGGCAGTTACGGAGAAGAAGCGCACCGCTCGCCCACAACCCGAGGTAAACGCAATTTCTGAATAGCCGCCTCCTCCCTGAACCGTTTCTCGCTCCGGCTACGCCTCTGAGAAACTCGCAACCAGCGGCAGGTGGTCCGAAGCGAGCAGGGCCAGTTTCGTTCGGTGGAGGTGCATATCTCGCAGCTTGAAATCAGCATCGTAGTAGACGTGATCGAGATGCATGAACGGGAGGACACCCGGATATGTCCTTGTGCGCTTCAAGTGCATCAGGATATCGGCGCTCTCAAAGCGCTGGCTTAGCATCTGCGTGGCCAATCCGCGCGTCCATTCATTGAAGTCCCCCGCAATGATGCGCTTTGAATTGGTCTCACTCGCAAGTAAAACATCGGGCGAGAGCAGTATGCGCGCTTGTTCCCGACGTTCCGCATAGGATGTTCCCAGGTGAACGGCAAAGAAGTGAGCCGTGCCATTCGAAGAAAGCTGGAATGAGACACGCAGGCATTGGCGACGCTCTCGCCCGCGCACCGCTAGATCATAGCTCTGCTTTGACAGGATTCGAAGCTTTGAAAACACGGCGTTTCCGTAGGGTTCGCCCGCGTGCTGCCGTGCAGATCCAAACGTGAACGGAAGCTCCAGGCGTTTTGAGATCTCCGCGGCTTGTGACAGCAGGATTTCCTGAGTGGCGATTATGTCCGCGCGCAGGCAAGCCATTACGTCCGCTATGCGCGCCGGACTAACCCTCCAATCCATTCCTTTGCACTTATGAACGTTATAAGTGCCAATCCGGAACGCTGTCATTCCTGCCGCTCCATCAACGAGAAGATGCGGTCCGCAATACGGAACCGGCTCTTCTCGCGCCATTCCGCATAAGTGATCTCGCGACTGTTAGCGAGGTCCCGCTCGAAATCCTGAGCCACCCGGCGTGTCAATGACGGGTCCATAACAGCCAGATTGACTTCGTCGTTTATGGAAAAAGAGCGATAGTCGAAGTTCGTTGAGCCGACTACCGTCCACATGTCGTCCACCATCATCGCTTTCGTGTGGTTCATGGATGGCAGATATTCGTAGATCTTGATTCCGTGTTTGAGAAGAGATCCGTACAGGTTACGGCTTGACGCACGAGTCAGCTTCTCGTCGTTGTTATCTCCCGGCGTGAGCACTTTTACCTCGACATTCCGCTCGCGCGCGGCCTCAATGATCGCACGGCGTGCGCTGGCCGAAGGTAAGAAGTACGGACTCGAGATGTAGATGCACTTGCGAGCGCTTGAGATCAACAGCTGGAAGAGGATTCGCGCCTGTGTCGCTCCAGCCGAAGGCGTGCTCCCGACGACCAGGGTGGACGCACCCTGGCCATCTTCTTCGTACGTTACATAGTCGTCGCCTGCCAGAATCTCTCCGGACACCCGCAACCAGTTCTGCGCAAAGACAGCCTGCAGCGCGGCCGCGGAGGGGCCATCTACCCGCACCATCATGTCGCGCCAGCGTTTGCCTCTCACGCCGTCCTTCAGCCACCAGTCGGCGATGCCCGGGCCTCCAATAAAACCAATCGCTCCGTCCACGATCAGCAGTTCCCGATGGGTCCGATTATTGAACTGAGGGATGAATTCGATCCGAAACGGGTGGTACCAGCAGAGTTCTCCGCCCGCGTCGAGCAACTGTTTCAGATAGCTTCGAGGCGTGCTGAAGCTCCCGAAATAGTCGAGCGTCAACCGGACTTTCACGCCGGCGCGGGCGCGCTCAGCTAACGCACTGATATAGCGCCGGGCAATCTCGCCCTTGTGAAAAATGTATGCTTCCAGGTTGATACTGCTCCGTGCCCCCGCGATAGCGCTCAGTTCTGCTTCATAAAAGCATGGCCCGTCCGTCAGGACTTCGAAGTTATTACCATCCAGTAGCTTGGCTTCGGTCAAAAACGCCAGCAGGGCCGCGAATTTACGGTTGTCTAAAGCGGTGTTTGGCGGCTCCTTCACTTCGTAGCGCAGACCCCGGCCGAAGAAAGCCAGGTAGAGATTGATTCCCTGCAGCGCAATTGCGACCATGGCGATGATGACGAAGGCTGTATGCACGGCGAACATCCACTATACGTTTCGCCCTGCTGGCAGAAGAAAGAAATCGATACCCATCAAAACCAGGAACTTGCAGATTATGAAACATGGACAGGCGCTAAAATCCCTCTGTGACCCGGCTCTTCGTCTGTGTTCACCCCTCCGATAATGTCGGCATCATCGTCGATCCGCAGGGCGCCGCTCAAGCTTCCGCCGACGCCTCCGGCCTGATCGTTCAGGAGAACATCCCTCAATCCCACAAGGTCTCGCTCCGTTGCATCGAAGCAGGTGAGCCCGTCCTGCGCTACGGTCATGAAATCGGCCGCGCCAATCGTTCCATCGCCGCGGGCTATTGGGTGCGCGAAGAGATGATCGACCTGCCCGCGCCGCCGCCCCTCGATTCCCTTCCCCTCGCGACCGCTGTGCCCCCGGCTCTTCCGCCCCTGGAGTACACATTCGAGGGATTTGTAAACCGCGACGGTAGCGCCGGCACCAAAAACATCCTCGGCATCACGACCACCGTTCAATGCGTCGCGCCCACCGTCGATCTCGCTGCTCGCCGCATCAAAGCAGAGATCCTTCCGCACTATTCCAATGTCGACGACGTCGTCGCCATCACCCACGGCTACGGCTGCGGTGTGGCGATCGATGCCGCCGCGGCAGCCATCCCCATCCGCACCTTGAAAAACATCAGCCTGCATTCGAATGTTGCGGCGCAACCGCTCGTCGTCAGTCTCGGCTGCGAAAAGCTACAGCCCGAGCGTCTCTTTCGCTCGGACCTGCCGGTATTGGAAGAACTCGACGTGATCCGCCTTCAGGATGAGCGCGGCTTCGCCGAAAGCGTCGGCGCCATTATGCGTGCCGCCGAGAAAAAGCTTTCCCAGTTGAATAAGCGGCGCCGCGAGTCGTGTCCCGCATCGCAACTGGTCGTCGGTCTGCAGTGCGGTGGCAGTGACGCATTTTCCGGCGTGACCTGCAATCCTGCCCTTGGATACGCCGCCGATCTGCTCGTCAGAACCGGCGCGACAGTTCTCTTCTCCGAAGTGACCGAAGTGCGCGATGCCATCCACCTGCTCACGCCTCGCGCCGCCAATCGCGAAGTCGCGCGTGCCCTCGTCGACGAAATGCGTTGGTACGATGCCTATCTTGCAAAGGGCGGTGCCGACCGCAGCGCTAACCCCACACCCGGCAATAAACGCGGAGGCCTCTCTAACATCGTCGAGAAAGCGCTCGGCTCCATCGCTAAATCCGGAACCACCGCAATAATGGAAGTGACCGCCCACGGTGCAAAAGCCAGTAGTAAAGGGCTAGTATTCGCAGCCACCCCGGCAAGCGACTTCATCTGCGGCACTCAGCAGCTTGCGTCCATGAACCTGCACGTCTTCACCACTGGTGAAGGCAGTCCCTACGGACTCTCGCTCGTGCCGGTTATCAAAATATCGTCGCGTACCGCACTCGCGGAAAAATGGCACGACCTGATCGACATTGATGCTGGTCGTATCGCCACGGGGAATGCCACGATCGAGCAAATCGGTTGGGAGATTTTTCACTTCATTCTCGACGTAGCGAGCGGGCGCAAAAAAACCTGGGCGGACCGCTGGGGCCTGGGCAACGCTCTGATCCCGTTCAACCCAGGACCTGTTACTTGACGGGTTCGCAATGTCCATCTCTCCGTCACGAATCATCGCAGCCAAATCCGCGCGCCTCGACGCCCGCCAGTGGGCCATCATCTCGCTGCTCTGCGCGGCGTTTATCGTCGCTTACTTCGACCGCCAGAACTTTTCGATTGTCCTGAGCGATCGCGCCTTCACCCGCCTCTTCCACCTCTCGGACAACAGCCGCGGGCTCTTGAACTCGGCCTTCTTTTGGAGCTACGCCGCTTTCCAGATTCCTGCCGGATGGCTGGTCGATCGCTACGGCGTAAAACGTCCTTTTGCGATTGGCTTTGCTCTTTGGAGTCTGCTCGCCGGCTGCATTGGATGGGCTGATTCGGTAAGCCAGCTTTTCCTGCTTCGCTTCCTGCTCGGAGCCGGAGAGGCGGTCAACACGCCCGCCGGCATGCGTTGGATCAGCCTCAATATCGAAAGCAAGAGACATGGCTTCGTGATGGGACTCTATCAGGCGTCTGCCAAGATCGGTCCTGCCATTGGCGCGCCGCTCACTGCGGGCTTGGTGCTCGCTTTCGGCTGGCGGGCCATGTTCATGTTGGTCGGCTTCGGCGCCCTGATCTGGCTCATTCCCTGGATGCTGCTCGTCAAAGACGATGTTGGCGAGACCGCTGTGCATACTTCCCGCACTGCTCCCGCTCCACCGCTTGCCTTCAGCCTGCTCCTTCGCAATCGCGTCTTGTGGGGCATCATCATCGGCACGTTCTGCTATAACTACTTCAACTATTTCTGTCTTACCTGGCTGCCCGCTTACTTTGCCGAGCGCCGGGGCCTCTCGTTGAATGCGACTGGCTGGTTCACGGGCGCGAGCTTCTGGGGTATCGCGGTCGTCGCCGTCGCTGCGGGCTTTGCGGCAGATCGTCTGATCTCGCACGGGCGCGACGCAATCTTCATTCGCAAGGCCTTTATCGTCGCTGGTTTCGTTGTTGCTTCTACCGAACTCATAGGAGCCGCTTCCCGATCCAACAGCGTGGCCCTGTTCTTCGCGATCTTCTCTTTGAGCGGTCTAGGGCTCGCGACCGGCAACTACTGGGCGCTCAGCCCGGCTATTCTCCCCGGCGCGCCCGCCGCGCGTCTCGCCGCAGTTCAAAATTTCGCAGCCAGCATCCCTGGCATCGTGGCACCGATCCTCACCGGTTGGCTAAAGCAATCAACCGGCAGCTATCAAGCCCCCATGGCGGTGAATTTTTTCGTGCTGTTGTTGGGCATCGCGAGTTACTTATTCCTTGTCCGCCCTGGTTACGCCCCCGGACCCAGTTCAGCGCAAGAGCCGTAGTCGATACCCCCCGCTCCCTATCTCACCGCCTGAACACGTACACCTTCTCCTGAACCAACCGGAAACATCCCAGAGCACGACGCGGCGGGATCCGAGTTGCCACAACGCCGCTTCGCAGGAGGCAATGAAGCTTCTGCATGTCATGTTCGAACGTGCTCCGGCTGGTTCGTTTCCAGACCGGGCCAACTCTTGGGCACGATGAGTAGCCGCGGCGGCACTGTTCCTTTCGAGATTAATCCGCGACTTCAGGCGTATACCCGTCCGTTAGCGGGCTTGGTCGATCACGGCTCCGCCTCTACTTCCGAAATCCTGGCGCAGGGTCTGCAAGACTTCGGGCGCGCGCACTGTCGGCATCCGGACTGCAGGGGCTGCTCTCCCGAGCGCGTTACCTCAGTGACTACCGAACGGAAAACGGCTTCGCTACCGCCCACTACATAGAAACCCCGCTCTCTGGCAAAGCTGTTACGGTTGTCATCACCGAAGCGCACTTCAACGCGCCTATAGCTAACTCAGTCTTCAACACTCCCGAGGACGTTACCGCCTTTGTCCAGCAGCCAGGATCGGGCTCAAGGGGCGGATCCCGATCTTTTGGCCCGCCCAACTCTACGCCGGCGCCCCGCGCTCATCTCAGCGCAATAGCGGTGGCAAGTCCGCAAGCGAAGTCTTTTCTCTCTCGGTCTCGCCCCAATCATCGCGTTCGTACGACTGCCGCTTCTTCTCTTTTCCTGAATGTTCGTTGGGGCTCCCTCCGCTCTGCAGTACAAGCTGGCGGTTCAGCCTGAATACAAGCACCGTCTCCGCCGGCACTTTCACAACTCTTCCGCGAGTCACGAATTGTGTAAAAAGCCCGCCGGTCCCGCCGCCAAGCGCGCCGATCGCAGCTCCTCGTCCGCCTCCGAACATCCCCAAGCAAAGCTCCGAGACTCGCTCCACCGCCGCCGAACTCTGCTGTTGCCCGGTTTGCGCCAAATCCGCAGTGGTTCGCCTTCTCCTCTTTATCCACGTCGGATGCCGCAACCCGGTAACTCTGGTTATCTACCGTCACTGAGATGAGGTGCAGCGCTAGTTCGGGACCGTTGCCAGACTGGTTGTTCACGCTTCGAACGATAATCTTCGCGGGACTATTCTTCGGAATTGCGATTGCGCCGGCAGCATCGCAAACGTCTTTGTTCACCGTAGCAGCGTATTGTTGTCTTGGTTCTGAGTTGCTTGAATCGATAGTTTCGTCAACTCGGATTGAAAATCCCGTGCCCGGTGAAATCACCTTCGTTCCAGCCTGCGCGGGTGAGGCGTGGGTTGAAGGTGTGGGGACGCCGTTTGCCGGGTCAGCAGAGAAAACCACGGACGAGACAAGGCCTAGTGGAAATTCGTAGCGCACGCCTTCCGAATCTTCAAAGCCGATCGTTTTGCCCCCCTGTATTGGCCCGAGTAGGTCCGCCCGGTACGCAACGTGACTACATCGGTCGATTGCGCGAGAACTATGCTCTGTACATTCTTTTTAGGAAACGTGTATTGAACACCTTGATCGCCCTTGAACGTCAGCTGCTCCGAGGAGCCCGCGACGAACTGCCCCGAATAGCTGGATCCATCGTGCAGGATGATCGTGTCCGCCCACAGAGGAATGACTCCGCAAAGAGCGGCAAGTAATCCGGAAAACAGTAGCTTCCTCATTGTGCATTCACCCGCTTGCATGCAGATTGCATCTTGCCGGCCAGCGAATCGGAATAGAGCGTGACGCCGCCCCCGGCTTCCCACCAGGTATATTGCTGAGCGACGTAGCGCGCTCCCGACCCTGAGAAAACGTTGGAGAAGATCAGGGAATTACCGCCGATTGGAACCACCACCAGACCGTTTCCGCCTCCGTTTATGTATTCAACCGAAAAGGAGCCGCCCGGGACATCGATTTTGGCTCCGTTCGCATCGCAGGAATACTGGACTGACTTCCTCGAGAAATTCGCATTCGCCGGTTGGTGAATCAGTAGATCCGCGGCAAAAGCGGCGGGCGCCCAAAGACTCGTTCCGGCTACAAAGCAGAGCTGCCGGAATGCTGTTTTCAGTTTGATCTTAATCATTCAATCGCCTCTCAGTGACCAGCATGGTGAAGCGGACCGCCGTTGGCCATGGTTGAGCTCTGATTTATTGCTTCTCGACAACCTTCGCGTCCAAGAAATAGCAACCGCAAGACTTAGCTCCGGCTATCTCCGCCGCTCTATTCGAACCGAGCCGCGCAGGAAGGCATCGTCGAAACCGTGGAGAGAGGGAGCGCAAAATTCTCCGAACCGAACCGCGACCGGGGAGCGAACATCGCGGCACCAAATCTCCTGCCTTACCTGCCCCAAAAATCTTCGAAAGCATGAGTTCTGAGCCGTGGTAATCGACTTCGCTGTAAAACAGGGAATGTCCATCGGGGGAGAGACCAAAGCCCTCCGCAAGGGGCTTGTCGAACGAAAACAACTCGTGCGATCCGGTCCGCGGGCTGAAGAAGTGGAGGCGGGCGCCTTCAAAAGCGTTCCCGGTAGCAAAATAGATTCCGTCGTGGGCATCCAGACAATAGGTCCTGCGCACGATTCCAGTCGCGATCCTCGAGACCTCGCCCGTAGATAGCGTGAGTCGGCGCAGCAGCAAAGGTTCGGCTTCACCCGCGGTGAAATAGAGTTACTGGCCGTCGCGGGACGCCAGCGGAGCGAAGCCTCCCTCCTTCGTGACCTGTTCAGGTATCCCTTCTCGGACAGCCACCCGCCAGATCTCGGCTCGGCCGGAACGATCGGAAGTGAAATAGATGAGCGAGTCATCAGCGGAAGAAGATGGGAGGAAGCTGCGATGAGTGCGGTCGCTTACCGCAACCGCCTCGCCGCCCTGCGCTGGAATGATGTAGACCGCGGGGTGCCCTCCGGATCGGGAGTCGAACGCAATGCGCGAACCGTCGTTCGACCAGCTCGGCGACCCGGTTACTGGGTTCCGCATCGCGGTGAGTGGAAACGCGTTGGAGCCATCTGAATTCGCGATCCATATCTCTGTGTACCCGGTAACATTCGATTCGAATACCATTCGCCAGCCATCGGGCGAAATCCGCGGATAACTTTGAATGCGCGGTGTCCCGACCACCTTCCTCGCCGGCAAGTCCAAGTGCATGGCGCCATTCACGTCCCGCTTCCAGATATTCACGTTTGCGATTTCGCGAAGGACAGCAAGTTTTCCGCCGGCGGAGACGGTCGCCTCCTTTACATCAATTCCTGCCGCACTTAGAAATTCAGGCCTCTCGACGCCCTGAACTGAGATGAGCCAGAGTGATTGCTGGCCCCGTTGATTAGAGGAAAAGATGATCGATCCGCTGTCGGGTGTCCAAGTGGGTCGCGCACTGTACACGGATGCAAAGCCAGGGAGGCGCAAAGCGTCGTTCGGGCCCGTCGGCAGATCCATCCGCATGCAAGCGCAAGGAATAAATGAAGCTCACGCCTCGTCCCACATCTCGAGTGAACGCCACCGTTCGGCCGTTCGGAGCGAAAGCTGGGTACATATCTACCTCGTTCTGCGAGGGAGAAGTGAGTCTGTGCTTCTCGCCCGATTGCACATTGAGGAGATACACCGCGCCGGTCGTGGCGCCCGGTTCGACATCTGAATAGGCTAGCCACTTGCCGTCCGGGCTCCAGCTGAGCAAGCGGTTCTGGCGGACCGAAGGAGTAGCGAGATCACAAATTTTCCGTTCCTCACCCCCCAGCGCCGACATGAGCCAGATGCCGCCTGCTTTTCCGGTTGACCCCCGGCAGAACGCGATCGAACCTCCATTGGGCGACCACGCTGGACTGTAATCGATTTATGGGTCCTTTGTCAGCCGCAGGACGTCGTAAGAGTTCGTCGTTTTCACATAGATGTCGCCGTTGTCCTGGTTGGGTCCGTCCCACTCGAAGGCTATTCTGGTGCCCTCGGGCGAGAAGGCGCGCCGTGCAAATGATCAGAGCCTCGTCGTGAGTATCAACGCCAGGCAGATTATGAAGATCTTCCGTCCCGAAAAGAATTGCCCTTCAACATGTAGCGAAACCGCCACCGTCTGATGTTCCTCTCTTCGAGTTAACCGCCGCGATCGGAATCACAACCGTGGCGCCCAGCGGACAAGCGAACGGCGCGCCCTGGTTTCAACTCTCCTCCAATGCTCTCCACGGGGCCTCGCAAACCACCCCGCGTCATCCGATACAACCCTGCACAACTCAGTACCAGGTGCTCGAGATCGATCGCCAGACCTTGGGGAAAAAAGCTATGGCTGTTATGACAGTGACAGCGAATTAACTGCGGCCCTCGCAAAATGGGCGCCAAGTGAGCCCGGCAACGGATTGCCCGACCTCGCGGATCTGAGGACCGATTCTGGCTGCTTCGCATCAAGCGAACGCTCCTCGGGAACATCTATGCTTGCAACACGAACCTTTCCCCGACGCCCTGCGGCGAATTTTTCCAAACCAGCAATAGCGATTCGGCGACTGCCCAGCAATGCTATCAGCCTGTCTCCTCATCGCGCTAGAAACGGAAGTGTTGGTCGGATATCTACCCCGGGGATGAGGCAGGTTTCATGACGCGTGCGATCGTTTTCACCAGGTCGTCCCACTTTGACTGCTCGGTCAACAACTGCTTCTTCCCCGTTTGCGTCAGGCTGTAGTACTTCGCTCGTCGATTTGCCTCTGAGGCCTTCCACTCCGATTTGAGCCAGCCCTTCTTCTCGAGCCGGTGCAGCGCGGGGTACAGCGATCCATGTTCGATCTGAAGGGCGTCTTCCGACTTGGCACGAATTGCCTGGCCGATGCCATGTCCATGCTGCGGTCCCCATTGCAGCGTTCGTAAAACCAGCATGTCCAATGTCCCTTGCATGAGCTCAATGCGGTCCTGGTATCCTTTGGAGCGAGGCATGTTATAGAAGACATTCTACCAGAGTAGGCTCGGCGCCTCACCGCACCATGCATGGACGCTGCGGGTCGAACGTCCATCCGGGAATCAAGCACTGCATCGCCGCCGCGTCGTCGCGTCCGCCGAGCTGGGCATCCCGGTATAGCCTGTGCGCGATTTCGACTTGAGCCATGTCGACCTGGACCCCTAATCCCGGCCGCTGCTCCACTTTGATCGACCCGTTCGAAATCTCGAGCGGCTCTTTCGTCAGACGTTGCCCATCCTGCCAGATCCAGTGCGTATCGATGGCCGTGATCCTGCCCGGCGCGGCCGCCGCTACCTGTGTGAACATAGCCAGCGAGATATCGAAATGGCTGTTCGAATGTGACCCCCAGGTCAACCCCCACTCGGCGCAGATCTGAGCTACCCGGATCGCACCACGCATGGTCCAGAAGTGTGGATCGGCCAGCGGTATGTCCACCGCATGTAGCTGGATGGCGTGCCCGAGCTCGCGCCAATCTGTCGCCACCATGTTCGTGGCTACCGGCAGCCCGGTTGCTCTGCGGAACTCGGCCAGAATCTCCCGCCCCGAGTAGCCGTTTTCCGCCCCGCACGGATCTTCGGCATACGCCAGAATTCCGCGTTTGTTCGAGCACAGCCGGATCGCTTCTTCGAGCGGCCACGCGCCATTCGGATCGAGCGTGATGCGAGCTTTCGGAAACCTCTCAGCCAGCGCCGTCACAGCTTCCATCTCCTGAGCGCCCGCGAAGACTCCGCCCTTCAATTTGAAGTCGTGGAACCCATACCGGGCATGCGCTGCCTCCGCTAGCTTCACCACCGATTCGGAAGTCAACGCCGGCTCGTTACGGAGCCGCAGCCAGTCGTCCTTGGAGTCGCCCTCGTTCCGGTACTGAAGGGGGGTTTTTACCGTCTTGCCCACGAAGAACAGGTAGCCCAGCACCTCCACCCGGTCCCGCTGTTGCCCGTCGCCCAGTAGATGCGAGACCGGCACGCCCAGGAACTGCCCTAGCAAATCGAGGAAAGCACACTCTATTGCCGCTAGAGCGTGGATGGCTGTCCTCGAATCGAAGGTCTGTACACCCCGTCCAGCTACGTCCAAAGAAGCGAATCTGCGCCGTATGGCGGTCAGGGAATCGCTATAGGATTCGAGACCCCGCCCGACTACCAGGTCCCGGGCATCCTCCAGTGTCTGGCGGATGCGTTCGCCTCCGGGTACCTCGGCGACACCGGCCGATCCAAGTTCGTCCTTAAGAATGAGAAGGTTACGAGAGAATAACGGGCCATGCGCACCACTGAGATTCAACAGCATGCTGTCGTATCCCGCCACCGGGATGACCAGCATCTCGCTGATCGTCGGCGCCTCTTTGTTATTACCCCTGATCTCTTTTATAGACGGTAAAAACCCTTAGCGGACAAACTGGACCGTTACGCGCAAACCGATCGGAAGTGCCGACGAATTCGGCCCTAAATCGACCAGCGCTTCCAGGATGTCGCGGTCGCTTTTGTCGGCCGGATTTCCCGTATCGATAGTTTTGCGTCCCATCACGGAAGCCACCCGCCCAAGCGTTCCGTAGAAGCGCCTCCCCGGGTATGCTTCCGACGTCAGAACAGCTTTCTGCCCCACGTGGACTTTGCTGATGTCCCGTTCATCGACTTCAGCCCTAACCCGTCGCGCCGAGAGATCGGCGATGGTGAATAACGGGTGCGGCGACACGGTCGAGAACGATTCGCCCTGCCGGAGATCAACCCTCAAAATGGTCCCTTGTGTCGGAGCCACTACCGTACACTTGCTGATCTTTTCCTGTGCGAGCCTGATCCGATCATCAGCCGCTTGTACGTCTGCGTCGGCTTTGGCGAGGTCTTCGTCTGTCGGGCCGGCATCCACCAGCTCTTCATTGCGAGTCGCCTCTTTCAACTGCGCTTCCGCCACACCGTTGTCGCGCCGCGCCTGATCCAATGCTGCCTGCGAAATTGCCGCGGCCTCGCTTAATTGGGTCGCTCGATTGAATTCGGCCTGCGTATGTGCCACTACGGCCCGGGCAGCAGATGTTTTCTGTGCGGCCGCCTCTCGTTCTTCCGGCCGGCTGCCTCGCAGCAGATGCGCGCGCGCCTGTCTGACGCTCTCCGCCTCCGCCCGCGCTACAGCCAGTGAAGAATGAAGGTCGCTGCATCCGATTTCCGCCAGTACCGCTCCTTTGGTAACGATGTCACCCTCGCGAACGTGCACCGCCTGCACCACGCCGTCCGTTGCCGCTCCTACCGCAATCGTGTCTGAGCGCCCTTCCACGCGGCCGGGGCAAGCCACCACTACCGGATCCGCGTCCGCCTGCCGTGCCGTTGCCTCGCGCATCGCCGAAACTGTCGGGCTTGAGGTCAGCACCCGAAACAAAACCGCTAGAAGACAAAGGGCGGCCGCACCAATCGCAATCCGAAGCGCGCTCTTCTTCATTTCGTCATCATCCTTTCCCCGATAACACGTCCGTCCGCCAGACTCACCACACGGTCCGCGAACTTTGACCAAACCGGATCATGCGAAACGACAACAGTCGTATACTTCCGCTCATCCGATAATTTCCTGAGCAGCCCGCAGATCTGCATCCCCGAATGCGAATCCAGCGAAGCCGTCGGCTCGTCAGCCAACAGCACTTTAGGATTCCCGAGTAGTGCTCGAGCGATCGCTACGCGCTGCTTTTCGCCACCACTAAGCTCGTTGGGCTTTAAAACTAGCTTACTCCCCAGGCCAAGCTCGACCAGGAGCTTGGCAGCCGTCTCCTGGCCTTCCTTGTCCCGTTTACCCCGGATGTCTCTGGCGATTAAGACATTGTCAATAGCCGAAAGCGCGTGCAGAAGGCGAAATGCCTGAAACACGAACCCGACCTGATCGCGCCTCAGAGAGGTCCGCTCATCTTCGTTAAGACCGCCGATCTCGCTTCCACCTAAGTAGACGTTCCCCTGATCCGGACGCAGTAGTGCTCCCAGGATGGATAGCAAGGTGGTCTTGCCGCTCCCGGACGGGCCCATGATGACTGTCAGCGTCCCCGGCTTGAACTCGAGCGAGACGTTGTCGACGGCTGCCGTCCGGGCATGCTCCGGCCCGAAATAGACGCTCACCTTTTCGACAGCCACTTGATGCTCAGGCACGAAACACCCTCGCCGGCTCGATTCGCAATGCCGCCCTCACCGAAAGAATCGAGGCCAGCACGCACATGCCGAGCGTCGGAATCGATGCCGCTAAGGGCAGCCACCATGACGTATAAACCCAAGGAATTGTAGAAGTCGCCACTTTCACGATGGGTGCCGTGATCAGAGTTCCCGAAATGTATCCGCTGGCTCCGCAGATCAAGGCCTGCCAGACGATCATTCCCGTGATGAACTGCCGCGACGCGCCGATCGCCTTCAGGGTCGCGAACTCTTCGATGTTTTCCATTGTCGTGGCGTAGATAGCCTGCGACACGATCGCCAGCCCGATGAAAAAACCCAACATAGCGGCCATCAGAATTGCGCCGCCAGCTCCCGTTTGCGAGATCCAGTACCAGCGCGCTTTTCTTGAAAACTCGCCCCGCGTCCAGACATCGACGTTCGGAAAGCGCGACCGGAGCTCGTTCTGTACGACGTCAACCGGCACCCCCGGCTTGAGCCGAAGCAGAAGGAACATCGTTTCGTCCTCGCCGAGCCGGATGTACTTCGCCGCGTCGTCATAGGACGTGAAAACGTAAGGGCTCCCTATGAAAGAGCTGAATCCCGATGTCTCGCCGATCACGCGGGCATGCAGGTTATTGGCTTCGACCTCAAGCGGAAGCTGTTGCACATCTAGCAGCTTGGCGTTGCTCTTGTCGATCACCAGAGCGTCCGGCTCCATTGGCCCTGACGTTCCCTCCAGGTGCGGCAAAGGAAACCTGGGTCCAACCTGCGAATCCGCTCCTACCAGGACCACCTGTTGCCGGACTCCGTCAGCCTTTCGAATTTGAATCTGGCCGGTCGAAATGCGGCTCGTCTCCGCAACGCCGGGAATTCCGCGCGTGATTTCCACGAGACGCCGCTCGATCGGTACCGGAAACTCGAAACACGGTACGCCTCGGCCTACGATCCAGATGTCCGCGTCCGTCGAATCGATGATCTTCGATGCCGCGCGCATGAATCCGAGCAGGATGCTCCCTTGGAAGACCATCAGGAACACTGCGCACATGATGCCGAGCACTGTAACTGTATAGCGAAGGCGATCGTGCGCGATGTTGTACCACGCTAGCAGCATGCTAGTGTGAGCGGCGATTCGTCATCAGCTTGAGAGGATTTGGAAAGAACTGACCAGTCGAAGAGCAATAGTTCGCATAAGCGTCGCATAGGTTACTGGACGCAAATTTCTTCTCTTCGTCCCGTGCGGCGGTTGAATAAAGGACAAACATCCCGGCGACGGCGACAGCCAGCCAGGGGTTGAGGGTGGCTACCGCTCCAGCCAACCAGGCGAGCAGGTACGAACAGTAGAAAGGGTGACGCATCAAACGATACGGGCCATGCTGGACAAGATGCAGCTGTTCATCCTTCGAGAAGCAGGCCGCCAGCGGTTTGCTTCGATGCGAAGCGATGGTCCACCAAAAGACGCCGAGCGAAAGGCAGTAGAGTCCGACACCCGCCAGAACTGCCGGAGGCTTGAGCTCGGGCGTGAGAGCGATCCCGGCAAAGTTCGCAATTGCGCAGGAGAATCCAGCCAGAAGAGTTATCTGCAACCCTCTGGTTTTTTGTTCAGGCTTGACGAAAAACTTGCGCACTGCCCAGGTGAAACTGCTAAGACAGGCCAAAAGCAAAATTGCCAGCAGGACTTTGTCGCTCATTGGAGATTTAGTCGGCTGTTTACGGAATCTTATCAAAATATCTGAAATGGAACGCCCGTGCCGGAACGAAACGGCACTCGCTTTCAAAACGGCATTTTGAATGGAGAAGCACGAAGTGGATATATATCTTTCAACAACTTACCAGCGACGCAACCTGGTGTACCGGCTGCCCTCATCAGGGCATGAACTTCTGGTTGATTCTCTTCGCAGCGCAGGTCGTGGTAACCGTCTTTGCAGTATTTCGTGAGAAGAAGGGCAACGCTTCGTTTGAAGGCGACAAGCTCGACTATCGCAGCTAAGTGTCCGCTCAGCTAGCCTTTTCGTAGAGGAAAACGCACGGTTCGTGCCGGCTCTCGCCGCCATCGTTAACCGAATACATCTTGTAGCTCTTATGAGTGCCCCACAAGGAACCGGCCGCGTGCTCGCCGTCCACCCGCAAGGCATAGAATTCGATGTCGAGCTTGTCCAGTAGCGCTTTGTCGTCGTTATAAAGTTTCGAAACTCGCTTCAGCGCTTCGAGGACGGCGTCCTTGGGCGACATCCCGCGGCGCATGCTCTCAACGACCGTGTGACCTCCCGCCACCCGGATATTCAGTTCGCCAACCCCTGTGGAACCTCCGCCGCCGACATCAGGATCTACAAACAGACCAGCTCCGATGATGGGCGAATCGCCCACTCGGCCCGGGATCTTCCATGCCAATCCGCTGGTGGTCGTGACGCCCGAGATTTCACCCTTGGCGTTCAGTCCCATGCAGTTAATCGTGCCGTAAGTGGGATGCATAGCCATCTTCCAGGCCCATGCAAGCGTCCCACGATCGACACCCGGAAATCGTTCTTGCAGAAGATCAACGGGCGGTCTTGTTTCAGCGGTGAGATTGTCTTTCATCGAGACCCAGTTGTTGAAAGCGCCCGGCGACCGCAGACTCTCCTTCCATACGAGCCATGCTGTTCTGGACTTTTCCGTCGTCAAGTCTTCTCGTTTGTAGCCCTGAGCTTCGGCAAACCGGGTAGCGCCTTCACCCACGATCATTACGTGCGTGGTGTGGTCCATCACCAGTTTTGCGATTTTCGAAGGAGTCTTGATGCCGTGAATAGCGCCCACAGATCCGGCGCGCCGTGTCGGCCCATGCATCACGCAAGCATCCAGTTCAACCTCGCCATCTTCGTTCGGCAAACCACCGTAACCAACTGACGTGTCGTTCGGATCCAGTTCAACGATATTCACGCCGGCGATCACCGCCTCGAGTGTGTCGCCACCGCCGTTGATCACCTCCATTGCTTTCGCGCAAGCGGCCATACCATTCGCGCTCGAGATCACCACGGGCTTCTTTGCTGCGCCGCTCTCTCTGCCGCTGGCTGCAGTCGCGCCGGCAGCAACGGCTGCGGTCCCCGCCATCCACTCACGCCGGTTCATCATACTTTGTTGGTTTATCACATCGATGGCGGCTCGAGCCGTTTTCACCACCCCCAACGCTACAATACGGTTTCCATGACTGAGCAGGTCTCGCCGGCGCGAGCTCTTAACGGTGTCGTTCGAGTACCGGGCGACAAGTCCATCTCGCACCGTTACGCCATGCTGACCTCAATTGCAAACGGCTCCTCCAGGATCTATAACTATTCAACCGGTGCAGATTGCCAATCGACTCTCGCCTGCATGGAAGCGCTTGGAATCGGCCATGAATTTGTTGCGGAAGAAGACCGGCAAGTATTGATCGTTCATGGCAAAGGCATCGACGGGCTGTCCGCTCCATCCGCCGTGCTTGACGCGGGCAATTCGGGTTCGACGATTCGGATGCTCTCGGGCATACTCTCCGCCCAGCCGTTTACGACGACAATCACCGGCGATGAATCGCTCGTAAAGCGGCCGATGCGTCGCATTATGAATCCGCTAAGCGACATGGGCGCCAGGTTAGAAGCTCGCGATGGCCAATTCCCTCCGTTGACAATTCACGGCTCTCGCTTGCATCCGATCGCTTATGAAACTCCGGTGCCAAGCGCTCAGGTCAAGAGCTCTGTACTGCTGGCCGGTCTTTACGCCGAAGGTGAAACCAGCGTGCGCGAGACTATCGCGACTCGCGATCACACCGAGATTGCCTTACGCGAACTCGGCGCCGACATTTTGCTTGCTCCGCGCTTCGTTCGCCTTCGAGGACGCGCATCTCTTTCCGCCAGGAATCTGGCCGTGCCGGGCGATCTTTCCGGGGCCGCTTTCTTCATTGTGGCCGCCCTGCTGGTTCGCGATTCCGAGCTAATCATCACCGGCGTCGGGCTAAACCCCACCCGTACCGCGCTGCTCGATTTTCTCAGCAGCATGGGGGCTTCTTTTAAGCTTCTTCACGTGGAGCAGGTAAATGGTGAGATGATTGGCAATCTCCAGATCAGGAGTTCTCGCATCGAGGGAGGCATCATCGAAGCGGCGACTACGGCGGCGCTCATAGATGAGATTCCGGTTCTGGCTGTTCTGGGCGCAGTGAGCCGGAACGGATTGATTGTTCGAAATGCCGGTGAGCTGCGCGTCAAGGAAACGGATCGCATCGAAACAATCGCTCGAAACCTGCGCGCCATGCGCATCAACGTGAAAACCACTGCCGACAGTATCGAGATACCGGGAGGTCAACAATATCGCGCGGCTGAAATCGAGTCCTGCGGCGATCACCGTATTGCGATGGCCTTCTCGGTGGCAGCCCTCTTGGCCGATGGAGTTTCGGTTATCCACGAGGCGGAGGCCGCTTCTGTCTCATTCCCGGAGTTTTACAATACTCTGCGCAGCATTGTTTCGTAACTCCGACCTTCGCCACTGAGAACCATGGAAGATTCACTCGACCCCGATCTCAGTCATGAAAGCCTAATTCACGATCTGAACAACGTCTTCGAAACAATTACCGAAGCCGCAGAACTGCTAAACTCTGACCGGCGCTGGAAGACTCTCGCGGCTACTCTTAGCCGCAGCGTGAAGCGCGGCAAACGTCTGCTGGGAGCCCTTCCGGATGGTACGCCGAATCTGGCGGCGATTGTCGATGATGCGATCCAATCGGTGACCGATTACTGCGTAGCGGCCCGCAAGCCACGGATGCGCTGGGTCCGCCGCATCCCGTCCGATATCCGGCTCCCGGGTTCCTCAAAGGATTGGGAACGAGTGTTCGCCAACCTTTTTCTGAATACGGCAGAGATCATGCACTGCCCGGGGCGCATCGAAATAGAAACGCGGAAAGCGGAGGATGGTCTATCCATTATTGTCTCTGACAATGGGCCCGGCATACAGGCCGATCTTCTTCCCAGGATTTTTCGACCCAATGTCTCTACTAAAACAGGCAAGGCGGCGCGCGCCGGGCTGGGCCTGCACATCGTTGCTTCGATCGTCAAAAAATATTCGGGCAGAGTGGCTGCGGCTAACCGGGAACGAGGCAGCGGCGCCGTTTTCACCATCTCGCTTCCAGAAAGCTGAGAATATCTGACCCCCTCGTCTTTGCCGGCATTTGGTCGAACAATGAACTATCTCTGTATTCATTGCCACTTCTATCAACCGCCACGCGAGAATCCCTGGCTGGAACAGATCGAACTGCAGGATTCAGCTTATCCGTACCATGACTGGAACGAGCGTATCGCGGCCGAGTGTTACGGCCCCAATCTCGCCGCCCGCATTCTTGACGAGCAACAGCGGATTACACGTATCGTCAACAACTATTCGAAAATAAGCTTCAATTTCGGTCCGACCTTGCTCTCCTGGGCCGCCGAGCACGCGCCCGAGACTTACCACGGTCTTATCGCTGCCGATCGCAAAAGCCAGAAGCAGTTTTCGGGTCACGGATCGGCTATCGCGCAAGCCTATAACCACATCATCATGCCGCTCGCGAACCGCCGTGACAAAGAGACCCAAGTCCTCTGGGGTTGCGAGGACTTTGTCAGCCGGTTTGGCCGCCACCCGGAAGGGATGTGGCTGCCGGAGACAGCTGTCGATAACGAATCTCTTGACATCATGGCCGAAGCGGGCTTGTCATTCACTATCCTGGCGCCCCACCAAGCGAAGGCCATCCGACCTCTCGGCGCTAGTGATTGGCAGGACGTCAGTGGCGCGAGAATCGATCCAAAGCGCTCCTACCTTTTCAAGACAGCAGGCGGCAAAACTATCAATCTGTTTTTCTACGACGGACCCATCTCACAGGCTGTAGCATTCGAGAAATTACTGAACAACGGCGAGAAGTTCGCTTCCCGGCTTCTCGGCGCATTCGCCGAGGCGCCGTCCGGGCCGCAGATGATGCATATAGCGACAGATGGCGAGACCTATGGGCATCATCACAAACACGGCGAAATGGCGCTCGCTTATGCGCTCGATTATGTCGAGAGCAAGAAGTCTGCGAGAATCACCAACTATGCCGAATTCCTCGACCTCGCGCCTCCAGCTTATGAGGTTCAAATTCATGAACGTACGGCCTGGAGCTGCGTACACGGAATAGAAAGATGGCGCAGCAACTGCGGCTGTAACGCCGGCCGCGGCGGCTGGAATCAAGAATGGCGAAAGCCGCTCCGCGAGGCTCTCGATTGGCTGCGCGACTGGGTTACCCCACGTTTCGAGACGCTGGGGAAAACACTGCTTCGCGATCCTTGGGAGGCTCGCAATTCCTATGTCCAGGTGGTGCTGGACCGGCACCCCGAGTCTCGCGAGCGCTTCGGCAAAGAACATTTTCTCCGTGATCTACGCGAGAACGAGCAGGTCATCGCCTGGAAGTTGATGGAGTTGCAACGTCACGCCATGCTCATGTATACGAGCTGTGGCTGGTTCTTTGACGATCTCTCCGGCATTGAAACAGTGCAGGTGATTCAGTATGGCGGCCGCGTAGTGCAACTCGCCGAGCAGCTCTTCAACGAACCTGTTGAGATGCAATTTCTCGAACGGCTCGCCCTTGCTAAAAGCAATCTAAGCGAATACGGCGACGGCGCGCAGATCTACACACGCTATGTAAAACCGGCCATCGTAGATCTTGAAAAGGTGGGGGCGCATTACTCGATCAGCTCGCTTTTCGCGCCGTACGGTGAGCGCACGGATATTTTTTCTTACGCTGTGAAGCGTCTCGACTACCATGCTCGCGACGCAGGCAAGATGCGCATGGCTCTCGGCCAGGCGAGCTTCACCTCCAAGGTCACCCAGGAATGCGAAGTGCTCACTTTTTGGGTAGTCCACTTCGGTGACCACAACGTGGCGGGCGGAGTGATGAAACTGGATGGGGCGCCGGCATATCAAAACCTGATGGAATCCATCGGCGACTCATTTTCGCGAGTGGACATTCCCGAGGTGGTCCGCCTGCTAGACCGGCGCTTCGGCGAAAAGACCTACTCACTGCGCTCGCTCTTCCGCGACGAACAGCGCCGCATTCTTCGGACAATACTATCGACCACCGTAGCCGAGGCTGAAGCAGCTTATCTTCAGCTCTATGAGCACCATGCCGCTTTGATGCGGTTTCTGTCCAGCCTTGGAACACCGATGCCTCGCGAATTTACCGCGGCCGTCGAATATGCGATCAACAGCTTGCTGCGCCGTGCTTGCGGTGCCGATGTGCTGGATGGCGAGCGTATACGCAATCTGCTGAACGAAGCTCAGCTCAGCAACATCAGTCTGGACACGACGACGCTCGAGTTCTTGCTGCGCCATAGACTCGAAGCGCTCGCTCGCCTATTCGCGGCGGACCCGGGCAACATCGAAAAGATTCAAGACCTGAAAAGGGTTCTCCATATCGGCCGGCAGATGCCGTTTCCGGTAAATCTCTGGTCCGTTCAGAACGATATCTACGCGACTCAAATCCGCCTATACCCGCAGATGCGAAGACGTGTCGCGCGCGGCGATCAAAAGGCCCAGGAATGGATCGACTGCTATCGGAAGTTGAACGACTTGCTTTCCATTCGGCTGAGCTGACTTAGGTGGTCGGCAGCTTGGCGACCAGAGTTCCGTAAGCATGCTGCCACATTGCGTATACCGGGCCGAAAATGTTCTAATAACTAGTAGAGTGTGTGCAAAAGTGGGCGCAAGCCCACTTTTTTGTTTATAAGTGCTTCCAGTAAATACGTTTAGGGTCCACGGCTGTCAAATGATATCGGCGGAGAAAATCGCATGATTGAGCGGATCACCGAGCTGTGTGAGCGGGCCGCTATCAATACGCCGATTGAAACTGTTGAAGTGCAACTGCGAGGCGGGGGGAAGGCTCGCCTGCTCCGTGTGTATATCGACAAGCCCGGTGGCGTCACCCATGGCGATTGCGAGCTGATCTCGGAGAGATTGGGCAAGCTGCTTGACGACGAGGATCTCATGCCGGACGGCAGTTACACCCTCGAGGTCAGCTCCCCAGGTTTGGAGCGGAAACTCGTAAAACCGCGCGACTTCGAGCGTGTCTTGGGCCAAAAGCTGAAGCTGGCGCTCCGGCAACCCGTCAACGGTCGCACTCAACTGGAGGGCAAGTTGAAGCAAGTCGCAGAGGGTGTTCTTGATCTGGAAGGACCCTCCGGTGAACTTCTGAACGTTCCACTCGACCAGGTGCAAAAAGCAACCTTGAAGTTCGATTGGTAAAACTGCACTCGTCCTGAGAATAACGTTCTGGAATCTAGTTAATTGTTGAAGGGGTTTTTACGTGGCTTCGATCTACCAGTCCATTGAAATCTTGAGTAAAGAGAAGGGAATTGATCCCCAGATTGTCCTTGATGCTGTGAAGGACGCTATGCTGGCCGCTGCGCGCAAGCAGTTTCGGTCGCAGGAAGAACTGGTAGCCGATTTGGACGAATCCAGCGGCAACATCCAGATCTATAGTGTCAGGCAAGTGGTCGAGGCCGTTGAGAATCCGGCGACAGAAATCAGTGTTTCGGCGGCCAAAAAGTATGACCCGACGGTCGAAGTCGGCTCAGCGGTCCGCATACCCAAGCCCACTGACACTCTTGGGCGCATCTCCGCGCAAACGGCCAAGCAGGTGATCTTGCAGAAAGTACGTGAGGCTGAGCGCGACAGCGTTTACTCCGAATTCCAGGGCCGGTCAGGTGAGCTGGTGAATACCGTCATCAAACGTCTGGAAGGCCTGGACTTCATTGTGGACATGGGCAAGAACGAGGCGCGTCTCCCAAAAAAGGAACAGTCTCGTGTTGAGACTTTCAGCATCGGTGATCGCGTGCGCTGCGTAATCAAAGGAGTCGAGCGCGGCGGAAAGAATTCGGGTGTCATTGTTTCGCGCGCCGCGCCTGAACTCGTCATGCGTCTGTTCGAACAGGAGGTCCCCGAGATTTACGACAATACCGTGGCGATCAAGGCGTGTGCGCGGGAGGCGGGCGAGCGAACGAAGATTGCGGTGTTCAGCCGGGACCGGGACGTCGATAGCGTCGGGGCCTGCGTTGGGATGAAAGGCATGCGTGTACAGTCGATCATCCGAGAGCTGCGGGGCGAAAAGATCGATATCATCGAATACTCAGACGATCCAATTCAGTACGCCACAAAAGCTCTGAGCCCAGCGAAGATTTCGCGCGTCACCATAGTCGACCTCGCAGAGAAACACATGGAGGTCGTGGTGGACGACTTGCAGCTTTCACTCGCTATCGGAAAGCGCGGCCAGAATGTGCGACTCGCCGCCAAACTAATTGGTTGGAAAATCGATATCAAGAGCGAGGAAGAGAAGCGGCGCGAGCTCGAGTCTCGAATGGCCGACATGGTTATCTCAGGAGCGCCAGTTTCGATTCTGATTGATCACGGTTTGCCCGATAATATCGTGGAGGCTCTGGTAAACGCAGGAATAGGAACCGTCGAACGGCTTGGTTCCATGACGCCGGAAGAGTTGGAGATCATTCCGGGCATCAGCGAGGACGTAGTGAGCCAGATTCAATCGGTAGTAGTGGCTTTTTACGGACAATACGATGAGGAGCAAAGCGAACAGGCCCCGGCAGACGCAGAAGGGGTCGAAGAGGCAATAGATGAGAGCACCCTCACTTCTACAGGAGACGATATGACCGAAGGTGAATTACCGGATGCGTTCGAGAACATAGAAAGTGGGCTGCTCGAACACGACTTAGCGCGAAACGAGCCCGCGCAACTGGAAGAAACGGAAGAAGGCGAGGTTCTGGATTTGGGTCGCGTAGAAGGTCTTTCGGCGGCCCCATCCACCCTGCGCAATGCAGTGCGATCGAGCGAGACCGACGAGGACGCTGAATCTGGTACCATGAAAAACGCGGATTAATCGGTCAAAACCTCAGTGTTTGAAGGAGTTATGTGGCTTGGCAGCGGGTTGCGTCCGATCAACGATACGGACAACCAACGTAGCCCAAGATGAGGCCGCGATTCAAGCGCGCCAAAGACTTAGGAACGGTTGCCAAGGGATTTAGCAGAAGCTGTACCATCTATGAAGAAAATCAGAATCAACGAGCTGGCGCGGGAGCTTGAAGTGAAACCCGGCGTGATCATCGAAATGCTGCCCGACTTGGGCGTGCAAGAGAAGAAAACGCACTCCAGTTCGGTGGATGAAGATGTCGCGCTTGAGCTTCGCAAACGGCTTCTTGGCCCGAATGCTCCGCCCCGTGACAGGTCCGGCGCGGAAGGCGAGTCAAACGGAGATTTGAGTTCCGTCAGCGAAAGCCAACACGCCGACGGTGCAAGCACTGAAACGGCTGAGACAGCCGAAACTGCTGTCGCTTCTGGCTCGGCGTTTTCCGGCGAGAGCTTGCAACCCAGGCCAACGCCGCATCCGAGCCCGATAGTTCCAAGGCCAGGCGAGCCAATTTTTCGGCCCGGTTCTCTTCCGATTCCCACTCGCCCTCAGGGGAGCGAGAGTGCACCAGCATCGCCCGTCGCGACACCCGTTTTGAAGCCTGGCGCGCCGGGTGCAGCTTCAGAAACCGCAACTCAGACGCTTCCGGCACAACCAACTGCAAGCGAGCCCGAGCGCCCCGTTCCTTCCTTCAGACCGCTCAGACCGCCGCTTGGAAGCGGGGGCGGTGCGATTCACCCGCCTTTGGCCCAGCCACAATCACACGTACCGATTCCGGGTCCGGCCAATAGAAACGTTTCAATACCCGCACGACCGCTGCCGCCACCTAGACCCAGATTGACGCCATCTGTGCCGGTAAACCCTCCGGCTCCTAGTCAGCCCCCAGCCGCCGAGCCCGGAACACCCGCGCCTCCTGTTGAGCGTCCAGCGAGACCGGCAGTAAGTACCGAATCCCCAACGCGGCCTTCAGCGACTCCATCGCGTCCGTTACCAGCCCCGCCGAGAGTTCAACCGCCTACTCACCTCGTAGCACCTGGTGCGCCTCCCGCGACCTCGAGTGCTTCTGCGGTTCCTGGAACGCCGATCTTGCCTCGCCAACCCGCACCCAGGCCACCAAGTCCCGGTTTGACTCCCGGTGCACCGATCGCTCCACGCCCACCAGCCGGGCGGCCGCAGCTGGCAGGCCAGCCCCAAGCTCGTCCCGTGGTTCCGCCGCGTCAGGATATTCTGCAACGTCTGAATAAGCAGCAAACAGGACGACCGGTACCCGGCAGTGCACCGATGCCGCGGCCTGGCACGCCCGCTCGGCCATCTCCGGCCCCCGGGCAGCCGCTCTATCGTGGTCCTGTTCGTCCCGGCCAACCCTTGATGCGGGGTCCCGGCACACCCGCAGGTCCATCGCAACCTGGACTGCGTCGCCCCGGCGGTCTTAGACCAATGCATCCCACCGCGTTGCGTCCCGAACCGGCCACTATGCCGATCGAACAGCAACGGCGTCATCAGGCCAAACCGGGCGGACGACAGCTCCTGCGAAAGCGTGAAGAAGTTGAAGGAAATATCCGCGAACGGATCTCGAAGCGGGCTGCGGTTCTCGAACCACCTCCGATCGACCGAGAAATCACGGTAGCAGAAGGCATCACGGTCAAGGAACTCTCGGAGAAGCTTGGCGTGAAAGCAAACCTCGTCGTGAAGAAGCTTGTCGAGAAAAAGATTTTTGCGACGATCAACCAGACGCTGGACGTGAAGCTGGCCGAACAACTTGCAAGGGAATTCGGAGCTTCCACAAATCAAATCAGTTACGAAGAAGAAGCCACCCAGGACGTCGGCGTGGCTGAAGACACTCAAAATCTGGTGCGTCGGGCTCCCGTTGTCACAATCATGGGGCACGTCGATCACGGCAAGACCTCTCTTCTGGATGCTATCCGGCAGACGAATGTGGCCGGGCGGGAAGCTGGTGGTATTACACAGCATATTGGCGCTTATCACGTCGAGAAGAATGGCCGCAAGATTGTTTTCATCGACACGCCCGGTCATCAGGCTTTCACGCGCATGCGCGCCCGCGGCGCCAAAGTCACCGACATCGTTGTGCTTGTTGTATCCGCCGATGACGGTGTGATGCCGCAGACGCTGGAAGCCATCGATCATGCCCGGGCTGCCGGCGTGCCTATTCTCGTAGCGATCAATAAGATCGATAAGCCGGACGCCCAGCCGGAGCGCGTCAAGCAGCAACTCGCCGATCGCGGATTACTTGCCGAAGATTGGGGCGGTGATGTTGTTACTGTTCCGGTCTCAGCCAAGACCCATCAGAACCTCGATCTTCTACTCGAGATGATTCTGCTGGTAGCGGACATTCAGGACCTGAAAGCGAATCCGGATCGACCCGCGCTCGGAACAGTGCTCGAAGCGAAACTCGATAAGGGCCGCGGTCCTGTCGCGACCATGCTGGTACGGAACGGAACCCTTCGGGTGGGTGATTTCTTCATTTGCGGAGCGTTGTTCAGCAAAGTCCGAGCGATGTTCGACGATCGCGGCAATGCGGCCAAGGAGGCGGAGCCGTCAATGCCGGTCGAGGTGATCGGCTTGGAAAGTTTGCCCGAAGTCGGTGACAGCTTCCAGGTGGTCTCTGATACTTCGAAGGCCAAACAGATCGTTATTTATCGCGAAGCGAAGGCGCGCGACGCGGCTATGGCAAAGGGTGCTCGCGTGGCGACACTTGCCTCACTCAACCAGCAGTTCGCGGAGGGTTCACTCAAGGATCTCAACCTGATCATTAAGGCCGACGTCGGCGGAACTGCCGAAGTACTCTCGGACACTCTCCAGCAACTGTCGAATGAGAAGGTCCGAGTTCGCGTTTTACGGACTGGTGTCGGCGCGATTACGGAGGATGACGTTTTGCTCGCCTCCGCTTCGGATGCCATCATTATCGGCTTTAATGTTCGTCCGGAACGCAACGCGCAGGCGACCGCCGATCAGCAAAAGGTGGACATACGGCTCCACACCATCATCTATGAACTGATTGATGAAGTGCAGCGCGCAATGACCGGGCTGCTGGAGCCGGTATATAGGGAAATCATTCTGGGCCACGCCGAAGTACGTGAAACCTTCAAGATCAGTAAAGTGGGTACCGTTGCCGGCTGCTACGTATCAGATGGCGTGATTCGGCGTGACAGCCAGCTACGTGTCATACGCGACGGGGACGTGGTTCACACCGGACGGATCGAAGCTCTTAAGCGATTCAAGAACGACGCCAGTGAAGTTAAGAACGGTCTGGAGTGCGGAATTTCACTAGCGAACTTCAACCACATCAACGTCGGTGACACCCTCGAAGCATTTACCATGGAACGAATCGCGGTTGAGATGCCGTTGGCGCAATAATCCGGCGGCGCCTGATGCCGTCGGTCGGCGTTTTGACGCTGCACATCCACGTCGAGTACTCGCATTCTCTTAAGGAGAAGCGGCACGTGATAAAAAGCCTGAAGGATCGCCTGCGCGAGCGCTTCAACATCTCTGTGGCTGAAATCGATGGACTTGATTCCTGGCAAAACTCGGTGGTTGCCGTAGTCACAGTTTCGGGTGACCGAAGCCGTGCAGAGCAGGTGCTGCAAGCGGTAGAGGCACATGCGGCCGGATTGCTGGGTGGCATGTTGACGGGCGGGGACATCGAGTGGTTATGAAAACTCCAAGAAAGGACACCCGTGGATAGCCATCGCGCCAAGCGTGTTTCGGAAGCGCTACGCGAAGAACTTGATGAGATGATTGCCTATGAGCTCTCCGATCCGAGAGTTGCCGATGCGGCGGTAACGGAAGTTCTGGTTTCACCCGATATGAAGCATGCGAAGGTTCGTCTGCACATATCGGACGACTTGACGCAGCGGCAGGAGACAATACGGGCTCTAGAAGGAGCCCGTCATTTCTTGCGCCACCAATTGGCGGAGCGGCTTAGTCTTTTTCGTGTTCCGGAGCTGCACTTCGAGGCAGACATCTCTTTGACAGCCGATGCTCGCCTCAATCACCTGCTCAAGCGTATTCGCCGCGGACGTCCCCGCGACGCCTAACCGCAATAACGATACACTCGACATGAGCCGGGGAGGCAGTTATATAGTCTCGTACTCAGGGAAGTTATGGGGGGGCATACGCGGGCCGCGCCGGTAGGTGGTCGGTTTCTCGACGCTTGCCGCCGCCGCGTTACCGATGTCCGGCCTGTCTGGTTCATGCGTCAGGCCGGTAGATATCTGAAGTCTTATCGTGACTTACGAGCGCGCTTCGGGATTCTCGAAATATGCAAGCGGCCCGAACTGGCTGCCGAAGTCACTCTACAACCTATCGACATTCTCGATGTAGACGCAGCAATCATCTTCGCCGACTTGTTGCTCCCCATCGAGCCCATGGGACTTAAGCTGGAGTTTATCTCGGGAGAGGGGCCCTGGATCGAGAACGCCATCAGCGAGCCCGAAGATATAGACGAGCTTTCGACGGGCCGAACGGATGATCTTGGCTACGTGAGCGAAGCGATTCGGAAAGTCACGGCTGCTCTCGGCGGAAGGATACCGGTTATCGGTTTTGTGGGAGCGCCCTTCACTCTCGCCAGCTACATGATCGAGGGTGGCCCGTCCAAAACCTTCCTGAAAACCAAAAAGCTAATGTTTGGCAACGAGACGATGTGGCGGAGACTGATGGGCAAGCTCGTCGACGTGCTGGGCGATTTTGCGCGAATGCAAATCGGTGCCGGCGCTCGAGCGCTACAAGTTTTCGATAGCTGGGCGGGTGCGCTCAGTCCCGAGGACTACGTACACTACGTTCAGCCCTATTCACGAGCTCTCATTGAGCGAGTTCGCGCAACCGGAGTTCCAGTGATTCACTTCGGCACCGGCACGGGTGGTTTCTTCCGTGAAATGCATGCTGCAGGCGGCGACGTCTTGGGCGTCGATTGGCGTATCAACATCGATCACGCATGGATGGAAATTGGCCACCGCTCGGCTATTCAGGGTAATCTCGATCCGGTGGCTCTGTTTGCTCCTCTTCCGGAGCTGCGCGCTAAAGTGACACAACTGCTTCAAAGGACAGGAACGCGCCCGGGTCACATAGTTAATCTCGGGCATGGCATTCTTCCGGAGACCCCTGTTGAGAATGTAAGAGCAGTGGTGTCAATGGTGCGAGAATTCCCGACTACGAGGTGAACGACGCCGAGTTAGTCATTGTCGGTGGCGGTGTTTCCGGCCTAGCGACGGCGTATTACTCCGGACGCCTCGGGATCGAATCCATTCTCGTCGAGAAGAGGGAACGCCTTGGCGGTCTGATCAAGACCGATAGCATCGAAGGATGCCAGCTTGAGGCTGGCCCGGACAGCTACATTGTGACAAAACCCGCGGTTACAGAACTGGCGGGAGAAATCGGACTTCAGTCGGAGATCATAGCCTCGAATGATTCCGCCCGGCGTGTTTTTATTGTTCGGTCGGGCAAGCTGGTTCCGTTACCGGACGGAATGAGCATGATGGTGCCCGGAAAGTTGCGACGGGCCCTCCGGTCAGAGCTCTTTGGGCGAAAGACAAAGCTTCGGTTTTTCTCCGAACTGCTCTTCCGTCCTATAGAGCGGAGGGAAGACATCTCCGTCGGGCGACTGGTCTCCGACCATTTTGGCCGCGAGGTTCTGGAGTACGTGGCCGATCCGTTGTTAGTTGGCGTATATGGAGGGGAAAGCCAGAATCTGAGCGCTCAGAGCGTCTTGCCGCGGTTCCTAGGCTACGAGCAACGTTACGGAAGCCTCATCAGAGGCGTTCAAAAGGAGAGTAAGTCCAACACTCCGGCTGGATTGTTTCGTTCTTTTAGAAATGGGATGCAGTCGCTGACGGATTCCCTTGCGGACGCGATCAAAAACTCGACTCGGGTTGTGCACCGGGAAGCGAGTGCCGTCACTCGCAGCGGACAATCGTGGATCATACGGGCAGGAGATGAACAACTAGCGGCAAAACACCTCGTACTCGCGTGCTCCGCTGGGGTCTGTGCCAAGCTTCTTGAAAAATCCGCGCCGGACCTCGCCGTCAGCTTGGCTGATATTCCTTATTCTTCTGCAATCCTGGTTACCCTGCTCTTCCCGGCAGATCAGATTCGACATCCCTTGAATGGTTTCGGCTTTCTAGTTCCGAACCGCGAGCGACAAACCTTAGCTGCGGCCACTTGGATAAACACCAAGTTTCCCTCACGCATTGCTCCGAATCTGGTGGCGCTGCGTGGATTTATCGTGGGCGCGGCCGCCGTCCAACTCCTGCGAACCAGCGATTTCGAATTGGTCAGGCTCGTTCGAGACGAATTCAAGCGACTGATGGACATCGAGGCCGCGCCTAAAACTTCGATCGTCAGCCGCTGGCCTGAATCCATGCCTCAGTACGTTACAGGACACAACGAACGGGTAAAACACATCGAAGCGCTGCTTCCGGCTTACCGGGGCCTGCACCTTGTAGGTAACGCGTATGACGGCGTCGGGATCCCGGACTGCGTCCGTCGCGCGCGCGACACTGCAAGCGCGATCGCGGCCGATTAAAAGCTACTAAGACCAGCAATCGGCGTGTTCCATCTTGCAGCCGACATACGTCAACAGAACGGAGGAACTTTGATGAAACTTATTGTGGGAGTTTTCGCGGCTGCCCTGGTTGCGGCTCCAGTATTTGCGCAGAAAACGGCAGCTGAGCGGCTGCAGGCGGCGACCACCGCTCTGCACGAGATGATGAATGCCTCGGACAAAGGAATTCCACAGGATCTTTTGAACAAAGCGACATGTGTAGTGGTCGTGCCGAACCTCAAAAAGGGCGGCTTTATCGTAGGCGCCGAATACGGCAAGGGTTTTTTCACTTGCCGTAAAGAGAGCGGCGTCGGTTGGAGCGCTCCGGGCGCTATACGGATCACGGGAGGCAAATTCGGATTACTGATTGGCGGGGCCGAGACCGATTTGATCATGCTAGTCATGAACAAAGACGGCATGGAGCACCTGCTGAAAGACAAAACGCAGATCGGGGGCGAAGCTTCCGCGGCGGCTGGTCCCGTAGGGCGCGACTCGTCAGCGATGACAGACGCCATGATGCGTGCCGAAATCCTGACGTACTCCCGACAGCGTGGCATATTCGGTGGGATTGATTTGACCGGCGCGGCGATGACGGAGGATAAGGAAGCAATCAAGGAGCTCTACGGCGAAGCCCTCACCAACAAAGAAATAATCAGAGGGACTATGCACGTTCCTGCTGAAGCTGAGCCGTTCATTCATGCGTTGGACCGTCAATCCTCTCGCAAGTAGGCGAGAGACAATGGTGGGTTGAACCAGAGACGGAACAGGATTCGCTTAGCGCTGATTTTTGGCGGAAGATCAGGCGAACACGACATATCGATTCGTTCTGCCGACTGCATCGGACGGGCTCTCGATCCGCAGAAGTACGAAGTCTCTGAGTATTTCATTACAAAGCAAGGCAGGTGGGAACCGAACTCAATAAGCCCGGAACCGGGTGGAAATCCGAACATTGATGTCGCGTTCCCTGTTTTGCATGGAACGTTCGGCGAAGACGGAACAATACAGGGCTTACTCGAATTAGCAGAGTTGCCTTACGTCGGAGCGGGTGTTCTTGCGTCCGCCATATCGATGGACAAGGCCATGACCAAGCGCCTGTGCCATGAGGCGGGATTGCCGGTGGTGCCGCACTTTGCCTTGGCGAGAGGGCAATTCGACCCGGGGTCAATCACTCTGCCATTCGGCTACCCGGCCTTTGTAAAGCCCGCTAATCTGGGGTCCTCCGTCGGCATCACAAAAGTGAAGCAAGCCACCGACCTAAAATCTGCCCTCGAGGTCGCCTCTCGATACGACCGCAAGATCTTGGTTGAGCAAGGAGTAGAAGGCCGGGAATTCGAATGCGCTGTACTGGGCGGCGAACCAGCCAGAGCGTCGATACCGTGCGAGATACTACCTTCGCAAGATTTCTATACGTACGAAGACAAGTACCTTTTGAACGAGGCCACGATAGAGTTGCCGGCAAAGCTCAGCCCAACTCAGGTTTCTGAAATGCAGGCTCTCGCTGTTGCCTGTTTCGAGGCCGTGAATTGCGAGGGAATGGCTCGGGTGGATTTCCTGATGGATTGCGGTTCCGGGCATTTATACATCAATGAAATAAACACAATTCCGGGCTTCACGTCCATAAGTATGTATCCGAAGATGTGGGAATACTCAGGAATTCCGTATGCCGAGCTGCTCGACATTCTCATCGATTTAGCCCTGCAGCGAGCCTCAGCGCAGCGAGCGACGCAGTATTCACGATGAAGGCGCGTCGGCTTTGGTCCTCCAGACTGGTGTTCGTCCTGATCTTAAGCGGCGCACCCAGGTTTCAACCGCTCTTTTCGGCTCCCCAGGCGCCACTCGCAAGCGGTTCAGGTACACTCCGCAGCTCCAGCCAAGTGGACCCTAGCCAGGATCTCAATCCGGCTCTTCGGCAATTCATCGACGTGCTGTCGGTTGTTCAAGAGAAGGCTGCGGAGCCTCAGTCCATCGACAAGATGCTGTATGAAGGAGCCATTCCATCCATGCTGCGGCAGCTGGATCCGCACACCCAGTTTTTCGATCCGCAACAATTCCAGCAGTTGAAACAAATGGAAGATTCCGAACAAAAGGGATTCGGCAGCATTGTTTCCGTGTTGCCCGGCCAAGTGATTTTTCTCCAAACTCTCCCTGGAACTCCCTCCAATAAAGCTGGTATACAGGCGGGTGACGAACTCGTTGCCGTAAATAACATCGCGATTCGATCTCTTGAGCCACAACAAATTGTTGAGTTACTGACAGAAGCACGCCAGCAGCGGGTACAAATCTATGTTCGACGGCAAGGATCGGCACGTCCTCTAGAATTCACACTTACGCCAGAACTAGTCGATTCTCCGAGCGTAGATCGGGCCTATCTCTTGCAGCCCGGCTTCGGTTACATTCGAATCGCCAGTTGGGATCTTCAGACCGCGAAGCAACTCAGTGATGCCATCAGCAAAATCGGCGGAAACCGGCTGCAGGGCCTGATACTAGATCTTCGGAACAATCCAGGAGGTGTGGTGAAAGCCGCTCTGGATGCGGCATCAATGTTCCTAAAACCCGGCCAGCGAATACTTACAGCCAAGGGACGGTCCAGTGAGCCTCAAAATGCGGATGTTCCTAAAACTGCCAATCCATACCAGTTTCTTATCAGTGTGATTGTGAACGAAAAAACCGCAAGCGCCTCCGAGATTCTCTCAGGCGCACTTCAGGACCACGATCGCGCCGTGATTGTCGGAGAGCCGAGCTATGGCAAGGGTTTGGTGCAAAGCGTGATGCCGCTCTCGGACGGCACCGGTTTGGCTATAACAACTGCCTTCTATTACACCCCTAGCGGCCGCTCAATACAAAAGCCGCTTCGAGACTCAGCACTCTCGAGTACGTTCACGGATAGGCCCAATCCGAACGCTCCGATCTATCGAACCGACAAAGGCAGACAGGTGGTGGGAGGCGGCGGTATTCAACCCGACATTCGCGTCGGTCCCCCTTCCATGACAAGGCTGGAGACTGTTCTCGACGCGAGTGGTGTCCTCACCTCGTTCGCAACAGAATACTTATCCAAGCACTCGCCCCTTAGCGAGGCATTCGAAATCAACGCTGGAACGCTGGACGAGCTGAAGGTCTATCTGGCAGCCCGGTCAATTCAGCCGAGCCTTGGAGAATGGAGCTCGGAGCGACCGTGGATCAGCACGCGTCTGAAAGAAGAGATCGTGACGCAAGCCCGCGGCGTGGAGCAAGGGGAAGAAATCCAAGCCAAACATGATCCCCAGATCCAAGCCGCGCTCGCAGCGATCCGCGACAAATCCGTTCTTGCGCGCGCTAAGTGACGGATGACTCAGTCGCTTCTGCGGTAGTCGCCCCCGCTGAAGTATTTTTCGAGCCATACATATAGGCAAATGAATAGGTAACGGCTACCCATCTCCTTAATCTTCAGTTTGGGAGTGCCTGTTCTTCGATTCCGCCACGTGATCGGAATAACGGTCCAGGTATAACCGCGTGCGATGGTCTTCAGCGGCAGTTCAACGGTCAAGTTGAAGTGAGGCGAGAGCAACGGCCTGCATCCATCGATGACTGTGCGCCTGTAGGCCTTGAAGGCATTGGTTGTATCGTTGAGACGAATTCCAAACAGCACACGGATGAAGAAGTTTGCCAGGCGGTTGACTCGCATCTTTACCCATGGGTAATCAATTACCCCGCCGCCTTTGATGAATCGAGAGCCAAATACGGCGTCCCAGCCTTCGTTAAGCAAATTCCAATAACGTACTACATCGCGCGAGTCATCTGATTCATCCGCCATCATGATGACCACTGCGTCGCCCCGGACGTTATCCAATCCGTAGATGATGGCGCGTCCGAAACCGTGAAGGCCAGTATTCTCGAGAGGTCTCAGAGTGGGAACATGGCTGCAAGCATCCTGGAGTCTCTCCCAGGTATTGTCGGTACTCCCGTCATCCACAACGATGATCTCGTGGGGAACGTTGTGAAGCCGCAGCTCTACATGCAGATGTTCGACTGTTGAGGCAATACAGCCCTCTTCATTGCGCGCAGGAATAACAACGCTGAGCAGGCGCAGCGGTTCACGGCTCGGAGCTGGTTCAGAGTCCGTCATATGACGCCGCAACGCGCAAGCCAATCCGGGTTTTTGCGCGCATGAGCCCCGATTTCCTCAAGAATGTCATGAATTGAATGCGTCCGGACGCCAGCCGAAATCGCTTGTTGTGCGCGTGTGGTCCATAACCAACCAAGGAATATCGAAAGGTCTCGACTGCGTGTCGGGCTGAGGCTCAAACACGCCGAAATAATCATTGCACCACGCAGTGAGCTGGGCCAGAGACATGGAATTTTGGGCGCCCCCGCCTACGTTATAGATTGGATCGGCAGAAGGGTCACGCCGCAATTGCCGGGCTATCAAGTCTGCCAAGTCAGTGGGATTAAACGCATCTCTCACCTGGTAGCCCTTTCCACCAAATCCTATGTAGCGAAGAGGTCTCCGAGCCGCATGAGCGTGTATCCAGTAGGAGAAAATTCCCTGCTCAGCAGTACCGAACTGGCCTGCGCCAGCGAGAACCCCGCACCGGTTGATCCATACTGGGAAACCAAATGTGAGGCCGTACTCGATCGCCATGATCTCGGAGGAAAGCTTGGTTGCTCCGTATAGAGAAACGGGCTGACGGACGTCGAAAGTCTCGGTCACGCCGGCTGGACTGACGCCATTCGGCAATGCCTTGGTTTCGTCAAGGACAAAAGAATCAGCGTGCACTCGGACCGGCAATGAGGCCAAATCTTGTATTGAGTAGACGCGGCTCGTGCTCAGCAACACGAGACCAGCCTTGTGGCTGCGGCAGTACTCGAGTAGATTAAGAGTTCCGGTAAGATTGTGCTCTGATACTTGTCTGGCACTCGATCGCCCGTCGACGCCGGCGAGAACGCTGGGATTGGCGGCGGCATCGATGACCCAATCGCAGGCAGGTACAGCTTCGACATCGCTGCGCATGCGAAGATCGCCATGCAGATAATGGACGTCATACCGGGCCAAGTCTATGCGATTTTGCTCAGAGCCGGGTCTCAACAGATTGTCGAAGCCATGAATCTCAATGCCGGTAATACGTTCGGTGAGAGACCTCGCCAATCCAGCTCCCACAAAGCCGCAGACTCCGGTAATGAGAACCTTCATCAGCGAGCGTCGACGATCGAATTGGATTCAGCGAGGCGGACGTTCCAGGAATCGGTAATTTCGCGGACAACATCGCGCAGTGGACGCGTTATTGTCCAGCTGGGATAGTGAGCCTTCATCTTGCGCAGGTCGCTGTAGTAGCAAATATGATCACCGATACGATTCTGCTCGATGTAAGCGTACTTCTGCGGCTTGCCGGTGAATTCTTCTACCATTTTGAAGGCTTCCAGAATAGAGCAGGAGTTCTCTTTTCCGCCTCCGATGTTATACACTTCGCCAGATCGAGGCGACTCACAGAATGCCAAAATGAAGTTGGCCACATCTTCAGAATGGATGTTGTCACGGACTTGCTTACCTTTGTATCCAAAAACCTTATATTCGCGATCCTGAATGTTACAACGCACGAGATAGCTCAGGAATCCATGCAGCTCGACGCCCGAGTGATTCGGCCCGGTCAGGCAACCACCTCTCAAACAGCAGGTAGGCATCCCGAAGTAACGACCATATTCCTGCACCATCACGTCGCCCGCAACTTTTGAGGCTCCAAAGATGGAGTGCTTGGATTGATCGATGGAGAAGGTCTCCGGAATTCCGTGCTCGTATGCGGGGTCGGCGTAGTCCCAGCGCATCTCCAACTCGCGCAAAGCAATGGTGTTGGGCAAGTCTCCGTAGACCTTGTTGGTGGACATGTGTACGAAGGGGGATTCAGGGCAGGCTCGGCGAGCAGCTTCGAGGAAATTCAGCGTACCCACTGCGTTCGTGTCGAAATCGTCAAAAGGAATCGCCGCTGCCCTGTCGTGAGACGGCTGGGCCGCAGTGTGAACGATCACGTCCGGCCGGATATCGTCTACGAGCTTGAGTACACCGGAGCGATCACGGATATCTAAATCGAAATGAGTATAGTCTTTGATCTGGGATCGCAGACGTCCAAGCGACCAACGCGTATCACCCTCAGGCCCAAAGAAGACTGCGCGCTCATTGTTGTCGACGCCATAAACCTGAAATCCATGATCAGCGAGATGGAGACTTACTTCCGAACCGATAAGACCGCAGGACCCTGTTACAAGAGCTTTCTTCGCCACTAAAGGCAGTCTAACGCACGGCCAGGATTGTCAAAGGCCTTCGGGAGGGCCTGTATATTCGTATCCTGTAGGGCGCGCGACCACAAGATAAACAGATGGCTCTTTCAATAGCAGCAGGGTCAAGAGATCGCAGTTCGATGCGGATGCTGTTCACGTGGACGGTGATGATCCTACTGCTGTCGTGGGCAGCCTGGACCTGGTTTTCGACGCTCGCCCGCATACCCGGCTTGTATGTGGAAATCCCCACCGAGGATTATTGGCGAGTCGTCCAGAACCTCACGCGTATCCAGAGCCTAGATTTCCGCTTTCTCTGGCGCCAGCACAACGAACACCGCATCGTGTTTCCGGATCTCGTCTTCGCGCTGGATGTACTCGTTGCGCATGGCCGCAGAATTTTGCCCATCATCACCAGCGTTCTCTGCTATCTGGGCAGTTGGCTGATTCTAGCTCGCCTCGTGAGCCGGGAATTCGGTATTCCTGTAACCACCAGGAGCGCCATGATCTGCTTGGCCGCTGTGCTGATCGGGTGGAAAGGATGCACCCTTGTTCTGGCTAACCCCTTTCTTCTGCAGTGGACGATGGTTGAGATCGTCGCACTCGCGTCCTTGCTGTTGCTGGCCAGCGTGCCGGCGAAATGTAGCCCTTGGCTGATGACTGGTTCTATAGTCTCGGCGATCATTGCGACTTACTCTTCTGCAAATGGCTTGTTACTCTGGATCGTTTTGGTCGCGTGCGCGTATCTACTGAAACTTAATAAAGCGCAGATGGTAATCCTGATGACTAGCGCGATAATCTCGGACGGACTGTATTTCTTTGGATATCACTTTTCCGGCAAAACAGATTTATTGAATCTCATTTCTCATCCCTGGTCAAGTATTTCCTTTATCGCCGTCTACCTGAGTATGCCTTTCGGCGGCATGAAATCGCCCCAATTTGGGCTATATCTTGGGATGATAAGCCTCTGTGGGGCTGTGTGGCTCTTCATCATGGCGTTCCGAGAGGACCTGATCAAGACTCGGCTGGGCATTGTACTATTTGGTCACTACGCATTTACGCTGCTTACTGCGATTTTGATAGCAGCGGGCCGCATGGACATAATGGATGTGAGCTTCAGCGGCGCGAAGGCAACGCGCTATCTGGTACCGGTGACTATCAACTGGGCAGTCTTCCTTATCCTGACTATATGGATTGCTTCGGTTCATAAGTGGCGCGGCTTTTCGGTACCGGTGCTGGTATGTCTCTTCACATTTCTGCTTTCAATATCGTTTTTGAAGCTGAAGTGGTGGTTACAAACAGGTACTCGAGAGTTCGTTAACGGCCAAGTAACACAACTGAGTATCGAGGACGGGCTGTTAGACCCGAGATTGTTACTTTCTATCTTTCCTGATCCTCACTTTGTACAGAGCTACCTCCCGCTGCTTAAAAAAGCCAGATTGTCTATCTTCTATAAGGGCAAAAATGAGTGGCTAGGAAGACCAGTGTCGCGATTCGGCTCGGAGCTTCCCGGCTTCGGCAAGGGTGAAGTCACTCGTGTGTTTCCAGTTTCTTCGGGCGTCGAAATCGTCGGTTGGGCAGCGCAATCGAAGGAAGTTGCCGTCGTCGGCGAGCAGGACGAGATCATAGGGTTCGGCCTGCGACCCGCAGAAGGATTGCCCTCTGAACTGCTGTCTCCTGAGACGCTGCCGCGCTTGGCATGGATCGCTTTTGTACCGGCGAAATACGCGAGAGGCAAGTTTAATGTCTATTTGGTCGAAGCGAAAACGAAAGAGTTGCTGCATCTCGGCGGCTTGTGCGAGTTCCCTCTGGTAGCGGCCGTAGACAAAGATGGCGTCGGATCGACCATTCCCGGGTTGACGTGGCACCCCGATAGCTCCTGGGTCCGGGATGGAATGGGACCGCACGAGTTGGTTACCTCCTTTCTCCCGCCAGGGGCGATCTACGGCACCTGGAATGGATCGGACAGAACCACCGGCACGATCAGCTCTTCGAATTTTGCAGTTCCCGCAGCGCCGTGCGTTATAGTTCCGGTACTTCACGGGCCGTCAACTGCGGATCTATCTGTTGAGCTATTGGACAGTGACACAGGAAGAGTGATCGAGAAAATGCCGATGCAGGACGAGGATGTTCAATGGGAATTCTGGCGCGTCCCTATTCCGGCCGGCACACGGCGGCTTCGTTTGCTTGCTCGCGATGAAGGGCAAAGTTTTGGGCAGTGGTTAGCCGTGGCCGCTCCAGCAGAATGCCGCTAGGCCGCTTGTTACAGCGTCATCACGGCGTCTACTAAAGGCGTCACATAGCCACCGACCAGAATTCCTTCCAAAGAGAACTGGAAATAGAGAAGACTGCGCCGACCCATCTTGGTGCCCTGTTCACTCACGAATCGCTCCTTCCCTCCCCCCGGCAGAAGATCGTGCTGCTTCATGAATGCGGCGAGCGGTCCGGTTGCACTACCGGTGGCCGGATCTTCCACGATGCCGTGATCGGGCGCGAACATTCGCGAGTAGGCGCCGTCAGGCGTTGGCGCAAAAACGAAGACACAGAAGCTATCGTCGGCACTCTTGAGCTTGAGGAATGCATCGTTGTTCAACCGGGCTCGGTCGACCTCCGACTTGCTCTTCACACCGATGAAGAGTGTAGGGTTTCCGGCACTCACGACCTGAGGGCTTATGTCCAGCAGTTCGCGCGCATCGATCCCGAGAGCATTGGCACATGAAACCGGATCGTACGATTTCTCGAATGCGATACGCGGAGTGGTCAGCCAAATCATAGGAGCGTCGTCTCGCTCGACCCGAACGGCAATGGGGCCAATCTTCTCTTCGACCACAAAAGTTTCGCTATCCCGGCCTACGATACCCTCATCCATCGCTACAAAGCTGCCCCCAACTGTCGGATGACCGGCAAACAACATTTCTCGCGATGGAGTGAAGATCCGGAAGGCAATGGCGCAACCGGTGAGCTTGGCGGGTTCAATGAACACGGTCTCTGACAAATTCAATTCCTTCGCGATTCGTTGCATCATGTCACTGCCGATGCCTCCTGAATCGGGGAATACAGCGAGCGGGTTCCCTTCCAGCGGCACTCGCGTGAAGACATCGACTACTCGATAACGATGTTGATGAGGCATAGGAACTCTCGCGACCTAGGCACGGCTTTTCTGCTCGTGTTAAGGTAAGTATAGTTCGTTTGTTGGCTAATTGTCTATATGAATTTTGATCTGGCATTGAAGGCAATCGCTAGTGAACGCAGATTGCAGATATTGGACTGGTTGAAGGAGCCGGTGAAAAATTTTCCTCCTCAGGTAGATGGCGATCTTAGGGCAGACGGAGTATGCGGATGCTCGATCGCAAACAAATTGGGCATCAGCCAGCCGACCTTGAGCGAGCACATGAGAGTTCTCAGCCAGGCGGGGCTCGTCCGTGGCAAGCGGATCAAGCAATGGACGTTCTATCAGCGAGACAAGCAGGGAATCGCCGAGCTCAAACAACTGATTCAGGCAAAGCTTTAGTCGGCCGCTTAACGGTAGGCAGAGGCTTGGATGGCGTAAAGCTCAGAGTATTGACCTCCCTTCGCCATCAACTCGTCATGGCTGCCGACCTCCACTAGTCGCGCCCCGTCCAGAACGAGAATTAAATCGGCCATCCGGACGGTAGAAAAGCGGTGTGAAACGAGTATGGTGATACGGCCATTCGCGCTCTGTTGACGGTGCGCAGCCGCGGCAAAGCGCTCAAACAACGCATGTTCAGTTTCCGCGTCAAGTGCGGCAGTCGGCTCGTCGAGGATCAGCAGCAGCGGTTCGTCACGCATAAATCCACGCGAGAGCGCAAGCTTCTGCCATTGCCCAAACGACAAGTCGACTCCACTCGGCCAAGTCGGACCGAGTTGGGTGTCGAGCCCGGATGTCAGTCGCGCAACAACATCGCGGGCGCCGGCGCGTTCAACTGCTGCCACCACCGCTGGCTCGCTATCTAGCCGGGAAAGGTCGCCCAAGCCAATCGTCTGTTTCGCTCTGAATTCAAAGCGGAAGAAATCTTGGAAAGCGCCCGCCAGACGCGATCGCCATTCACCAGCCGGAAGGCGAGCGAGAGCAACGTCATCCAGCAGGATCGAACCGGACGAGGGCTCATATAGTTTCGCGAGTAGCTTGACGAGCGTTGTTTTGCCAGCCCCATTTTCCCCGACGATCGCCACTACCGCGCCAGCGGGCAGCGTGACCGACACATCCTCCAGTACGACCCGCGACGTGCCGGGATACGCAAAGAACAAATTTTCGAGTCGAATGCCATCGCGCAGCATTGGAGGCACGCGCAAATCCCCGGAGGCCTCCGAAGACGCAGCATAATCCTCAAGCCACGCGAGCCGGCGCGAGCCGTCTGCCCAAAATCCTCGCAGAAACCCGATCTCGCCCACGGTGGCAGCAATGTAAGCCGAGAGCCGTGCACCAGCCGCAAGCACCAGCAGCACCTGGGCGGCCGGGGCGCGGATTGCAAAGGACACAAAAACAACCGCTCCGACATACCCGCAGCCGAACACTGCCCATGCCAGTGCATGCCACCAGGCCGAAGTCCAGCGAGCGGAGGCCACGGGCGAATACCAGCGCTGCCATGCAACCCGGCGCTCCTTTATAAGCCACTCTCCGAGGTTCATGAGACGGACTTCTTTTCCCGGTGCCGCGCTGGTAGCTACGGTGAACAGGTGACGTGAAAGGCGGTTTGCTTGAGCCCCGCGCTCCTGCGCAACTCTCTCCACGGCGGGCCGCCACGAAGAGGTCAAGACAGTCGGAACAGCAAACACGGCGAGCAGCAGAAGAGCCGGATGGATGGATGCCAGCAGCGCCATTGTCACCCCCAGACGCAGAATCCACCCGAGCGTCGAAAATAACGACGCGTACATGTGATCGAGCACAAACACCTGGTTGCGAAGCATGGAAAGCCGGTCGAGATACTCCGGGCGCTCCTGATGCGCGATAGTCGCAATGGACGCTTGCAGTTGCGCAACATGCGACTCGAGTGCGATGGTCACCCGATCACGAAAACGGCGCTGCAGGCGTGTGCTGGCCGTTCGAAGAAACCAAGTCGCGGCGGCCGACACAGCCAATCCGATCGCTGCGCCATCCACCAAACCGGGCCTGTGCTGAACGACGCCTTCACCGAGCAGCATCAACCACAAGGCAAGGAGAGCATCCGGTAGCGCCGCGAATTGCGATAGGGCAAGCGATCCGACCATCAAACGCGGTTCGTGCCGGTAACCCAGCTTGCACAACCGCCACATAGACGAAAGCGTCGGCGGGAGCGGCTCGATAGCGTGATTCCGGTCACTGGAGGACGTCATAACTGGTGCCCTCCTCATCCGGCTCATTGAAACGCTGCGCCTGAAGATCGAACATCGTCCGGTAACGGCCGCCTGCCGCCATCAACTCGTCATGCGTACCGAGTTCGATGACCCGGCCATGTTCGAGCACGCAGATTCGATCCGCTTGCCGAACGGTAGAGAAGCGATGCGAAATGAGAATGGTTGTGCAATGCCGGGTGGCCGCGAGCAAGCGCTCGAAGATCTCCGCTTCTCCTCGAACGTCGAGCTGTGCAGTCGGCTCGTCTAGCAGCACAACGCCGGCGCCAAGTTTCACAGAGGCAAGCGCTCGAGCGAGGGCGACACGCTGCCATTGTCCGCCCGAGAGATCGGTCCCGCCGCTGTACCCGCGGGCAAGCACTGTGTCCAACCCGGCAAGGTTGGTGGCTCCCGCCGACTCAAGCGCCGAATACACAACTTCATCCGGGGCACCCGCCGGCGCCACGTTGTTCCGCATGGGCAGCTCGAGACGGGTAAAGTCCTGAAACACGGCTGTAACACGCGCGCGCCATGAGTCCAGATCGAACTCGCGAACATCCACGCCGTCGATCTCGATCGCACCCGACTGCGGATCATACAACCGGCACAGAAGCTTTGCGATCGTCGTTTTCCCGGCGCCGTTCTGCCCCACAATGGCGAGCGATGAACCGGCCGGAATGGTTAAATCGAAATGCTCCAGCACGGGCGTGACGGACCGACCCAAGGCGTCCGCAGGATATCCAAACGTCACATCGTGCAGGCGAATCTCACGGGCCGGCTTACCCTCCGCACGACGATTCCCGATGGGCAGGTCGCCGGCTCGACGCATAGCCCCCCCAAGCCGAAGTACGGCGGCCACCGGCGCAGACGCGCCGTCAAGGGCCCAGCTGAATCCACCAAAGGCGATCATCGACACGCCGATCGCACTCTGCATATAAGTAACAACTTCACCCAGGCTGATTTGACTGGTGGCAGCGGCGTTTGCCATGGACCAGAACACCAGAAGATTGGCAGCGACAACGAGCAGAATGCTCCAGATCACCGGACGCTCCCGTAAACGAGTCGCTGCGTACTGCAACTCGTGAAGTCGCCTGCGCCTCGCGACAAAGCGATCGGTAGTCCAGCCGGCAAGCCCGAATAGCCGTAGTTCCTTACTGGCAGGCGGATCCACTGCCAGCCGGTAGGCGTAGTCGGCGTCCCGCTGCGCAGCGCGGACTTCCTCTGTGTTGCGGTCACGCCAGACTGCGCTTTCGCGCAGCAACCAATGCGTGGCCAGCCATGCGCCCGCGAGTACGATAGGAGCCCACCAACTGTATGCAATCAGGATCAGCGCGGATGCGATACCTCCGATCATCTCCGCCATTCCATTCGCAATAAAGTCCATGGAAATCGAGAGAGGCGGGCCGGTCATCCCGAGATCGAAGTCACGAGCGACGGTGAGGTCGCTCGAGAGCGTCGGGTCTTCCAGGTGTCCGATACCTGGTGGCGCTACGCAGGCCGAGGTGAGCTGGTCATAGAGCCACGCGGCTGTCCGGTCTCCCAAATTCGCGCTGACGACCTGGTGAATCGGGCTCAGCACCTGAAGCAGAATGAAAACCGTGCCGATCAGCGCGAGTGGTCCGGAGAGGCCATGGCCGCGCCGCACGGCTCCCACGAGCAATCCCATGGCGATCGCAAAGGCAGCCGGCAGAATTCCACGGAGAAGCAGCGCTGTCCACCAGGCGACGGCGAGTCCTCGACCAGCCTTCGGCAGAACGCTGAAGAACTTCCATTCTTTGCGCTCGGTCAGCGGTAGTAGCACCCATGCATTCTGCCATAGCCAATTCAGCGCAGCCCCGGGCGGACTACGATCAACCAGCAGAATCGCTTCCTACTCTCCGCGATAGACATTTGCCCAAAAATAGGGCGAATAGCCCAGATTATCCAAGCGCAACGAGGGTAGGTCCTCTGATTCGACCGTAACCATGGAAGCTCGATCAAGCCAGCCGGTTCTGATCCTCAGCAGTTGATCCGGTTTGAGGCGGAACGTAACTTCCCGCATCTCGGGAGCCCGCAACGTAAGGGTCGCTTCGTGATTCGCAGAGTTGTAAACATCGGCCCGGAGCAAAATGCGAGGATCCACGAAGCGAAATGAAGCCTTGACCAGCTTAGGATCTGCCGTGCACAGTGAGAAGGTGCTCATCCGCCCACCCGGCACGCAAACTTTCCATTGGCCCTCCGGCCACTCAATGACGCCGGACGGATAATCGCTTCTTAAAGGAACATCGGCTCCGCGGTGAGGATTGTCAAAATCGACGACGAGGGGCACCGGCTCCAGCGCTGTCCCTTGAATATCCACTTCGCGGGATTGGATATGCCGGACTCGAAGTACGCGAGTGTTGCGATCGAATGTATAGCCTTCTGAATCCAGATTTGCATGGAGCGGTAAGCGTCGTCCGCTACTCCATACTGAATCGGCATCGAAATTCAGCCGCAAAACATCCGTCGAAGCTGAATCGAAAGTGGAATAGGTAACCGAGCCCTTCCCATAAGCGATCTTGGTCACGGGCGAACTCGAACCGAGCAAATGCGATTCGTCACTAGGAGCCCATTCAGGAACGGCCCAGAAAGCGTCCATGAGCCGCCTGGGACCGTCCGCAAACTGATCGGTAAACCACCACTGTCCACCAAACGGCGCGTGAGCCCCAGCGGGCATGCCCTGAAAGTATGTCACCCAGTTGAAAGAGCGAAATGCCTGCTCCCGATAGGCCACATCGCCGGTGCGCATGTAGTAGAGCGCTTCGACGGCCGCCAAACGCGCCGTGTGGCTGTCACAACATTCATTCGGAAGATTGCAGCAGAAGCTTCGCCCATTACCCTGTTCCGTTGTAACCGTGGCGCCGTCAACGATGTACTTAGGCCACTTGGGCGTAGTCTTAACCCATTCAATGAGCTTGCGCGCATTCTCCTTCCAATCCGGATCCTTGTCGGGATTGAGCAGCACATACCGGGCGTACTCCAGAGGAATGACTTGATTCATGTTCGCCATCGTCGGCTGAACATCCTCGAAATATCCGACCCAAACGTTGTTCTTCAGCGGATATGTGTGTAGCCATTGCTGGCAGCCTTCGCGCACCTTGCGATAGGACGCTATATCGCCTTGACCCAATCGGATCAGTTCGTCGAACAGCATGATAGGTTCGACAACATTAGCTGAGTAGGGTCCCATCCCTTTGCCTTCCACTTTGCCGTCGCGAGCATAGCAGCGCACGGGCCACGGAGAAACGTCCGCGGTTCCCGGCTTGTAATTCTTAACCAGCGCCGCTGCACAGCGAATCGCCGCCTCCAGATATTTGGTATTGCCGGTCACTTCGTAGAAGCGCAAGTAGGCGTAACCGTCCTCGCCCACAACATGAGGCTCCAGGTAATCTTCTCCGTGCCGGCTCCAGCCCGTGTAGCGACGGTCCCCCGGATTGGCGGACGTATAAGGGACGCGAGCCCAGGCATAATTCTCCGGCGTAAGGCCATTCTCGAGTTCGTAATCAATGAAATCCTGTAGGAATGTGAGCGTGTTGGAATCGCCGGTGTATGGATAGAGTCGTTCGATGAAGCCTTGCATCATCGCCCGCAAATAGGCTGTCGAGTTCGCCCAATGGTAGTCGGGCTGCATCTCGAAGGAAGTCCGATCGAAATCGAAGCAGCAGAAGAAATAGTGATAACGCTGGCGATTGTACTGATCCCAGAGAATGCTCCATTGAGTCAGGAAATGAGAACTATAGGAGTAGCCAATGTCGTCAGGCATTGGCCAGGGCAGAAGTTTACCTGCTGGATCTCGTTGGACTGGCCGGCCTGCAATGGTCGGAACGTTCAGGGTCGACACCGTCTGGAACGGCTGCTGGCCCGCCAGCCCTTCGGAAATGCAGAAACAAACGAGTGCGCAGAACTTGTACTTCAGTGACGGTCCAAAAGTCATTTGATCCCTTTTCTTTCGAGCAGCGTGGACAAGGTCGAAGGCTTGCTCCAAGGCGTTGCCCGCACCGTACAGGAGAACGTTTCTCCGGGATCGAGAACGCGATGAGTCTTGGCAGCGATTGCATCTGTCAATGTGACCGGGCAACTGGTCCAGGGTTCAACAACTGCGACGTAGTAGCCGCGCCATCCGCCATAGCTAAGCCACAACCAAAGATATGGACAAACATCTATGGGGAATTCGAGCAGCATGCCCGTTTGCCGTTCCGGATACTCGAGCGCATACCAGCCCGCCGTAAGCTCAGTCGCGTAATGTCCCGCCGAAAGCTTGCCTGGCGCATGCATCCGGCTCATATCCAACGAACCATGAGAGGTGTTCAGAATCGGCCATTCGTAAGATTGTCCGGGCTCTCCGAGCACAGGGTAATTGGCTTGCCCCACCAATCCTCTCTTTGCGGGGATGTGCAGAATACAATCTCGCGTGATCGCGTAGGCGGGGTGTGTGCCCCAGATGAACTCGATAGGCGTGTACCCGACATGCTGCACAGAGAAATGCATTTCGAGAGTGTCGTCCAGCAGCCGGAGTTCTTTCCGAGCCCGAACGGGACTGATGGGTCCGGATGCCGACAAGTGGATGTAAGACTCCGTCGCAGTTTCTATGTCCCACCGGATTGACCGCAGTTCGCCGAGATTGGGATAAGTCTCGCCGTTGTGGAAGCAGGTCTCACACGTCGGAAACCCGTCATCCCATCCGCCGCACCAGTAGTTGTCGAAGTTTGCCTCAACAGGGTATCGTTGCGGCTCGATACGAGGATTATGCCAGAGGAAATTTTGCGCCGCGGGCCGATATGTAAGGTCCAGGATCTTTGCGCCAACGTCCGGCAATACCGCGATCTGCAATGTGTCGTTTTTGCAGTGAATCTGCTCGATTGAGCTACAACGAGGCATGTGATCTAAAGATCATACCTTTAAACTCGGAGAAATTGAAGTACAAATGCAGGGCGTAGAATTCAGAGTTGGCAAGCATGCACAAACGTAGCTTCCGCAATGGTCGCCTGAGTGGACGGGTGCTCGATGAACTGCAGCGCATGGTCAATGAAAAGTACTCTGATCCGGGATCGCGTCTTCCTAAAGAAGCAGAGTTAGCCGAGCATTTTCAGGTCAGCCGAATCGTGATCCGGGAGGCGATGAAGATTCTTGAAGATCGTGGAGTGGTGGAAGTTCGGGCCGGCCGCGGCACCCGAACGGTCGCGCCCCGGCCCGATCGAGTCAAGCAATCGCTCATGCAATTATTCAGAGACCAGCCGCTTCCGACGCTGGCGGAAATGGAGTCCATGCTGGAATTGCGGCAGGTACTCGAAGAGACCAGTGCGACCTTGGCTGCAGTGCGGGCAACCAAGGAGGATTTGTTGGAAATCGAAGCAGCCTTGCAGGGAATGGCGGATGAGCGGGCGGATCTCGACACAACGATCGAAGCTGATTTGCGGTTTCACCGTGCTGTAGTGAAAGCTGCTCACAACTCATATCTCGAGATGGTTCTCGATCCGATCGTTTCAGTGTTTATTCAGCAGATAAAGCTCACCAACAGTTTCCATACAGGACTCGCTGCACATCGTCATATCTTCGACGAAATTCGCGCACACAACCCGGTGGGCGCTCGGCAGGCAGTTCGCCGTCTGATGAAGCAGACTCTCGAGGATTCTCGAAAAGCGCTGCAAATCTGAATTAGTTCGAGACAGCCGTTTGGGATCGGTTCTGCAGAAAACACTTGACGTGCCGCCCAATTAAACATATGATCTTTCAAAGTCTTGTTTGAGAGGAGCTGCGCATGTCGCTGTTCGGTTCGAAGTGTCTCCAAAACTCGCTCGCCACGATGTGGAGAGCCAGTTTCACCCTCCTCGTCGCGGTTTTCTGGAACAGTTCATTCATCAATGCACAAATAAACACCGGCAGGATCACTGGAACGATCACTGACTCTGCCGGGGCAGTAATCGTCGGCGCCGCGGTTCGCGCCACGAATCAACAAACCGCTGTAGTCACAACGGTGCAGAGTCAAGAGAATGGCAGTTATCTGCTGAATTTCCTCATCCCGGGCGAGTACACGGTACAAGTAGAGTCGCCTGGTTTTGAGACAAGCATCGAAAAGGGTATCGAAGTGACTGCCGGTGGAATCGCACGAAGCGACTTCTCGATGCAGATCGGTCAGGTGCGCCAATCGGTCGAAGTGCAAGCTAATCCCCTGGCCGTGAATACGGAAAGTGCGGAACTCACGCAAACTTTCGGTTACAAAGCTCTGGATCAACTGCCGAATATGGACCGCAACCCGCTATATCAGATGAATTTGCTACCCGGCGCAAACAATGGGAGCGGCAGCGGGAACTACGGATCAAACGGTGGAGAGAACGGGTCGGCAGTCGGACTCACGCGTCCCCAGCTAAGCTCTATTGGCGGCGTGGACGCGAATGCAAACGGCGTGTACATCGAAGGCATTTTCAATCGCGAGCCCCAGAACGCCTATGTCGGCGTGGTGCCTCCCATTGAAGGGGTGCAGGAAGTTCAGGTATTTGCAGGAAAGTACGACGCCGAGTACGGGTTCTCTGGCAGCACGGTGATCAACGTGGTCACCAAATCCGGCACCAACGACCTGCACGGCGCGGCCTTTGAGTATCTGAGAAATAACGCGAGTGACGCACGGAACTTTTTCGCAGCGACCAATACTCCATTCCAGAGAAATCAATTCGGAGGGGCTGTCGGCGGACCGATCCGAAAAAACAAGGTATTCTATTTCGCGGATTATCAAGGCACGCTATTTCGCACCAGCAACTATGAATACACGAGCGCTCCAACTGCCAAGATGTATCAAGGCGACTTCTCAGAACTCTATTCCCTCACGCCGCCGCCCGGCTCGAGCAGCACGTACAGTCAACTCTATGACCCTTTTTCAAGGACCTTCGACGGCAACGGGAATGTGACGTACGCGGCGCCTTTTCCAGGCAATATTATTCCCGCAAGCCGATTCGATCCAGCCGCGGCCAAGATGAACGCCGATCATGTGTTCGGCACAGCAAACTTGCCCGGTCTTACAAACAATCTTTACTACCTTTATCGAAACGCGCAGGATGCCAATCAAGCGGACGCGAGAATCGACTTCAACGAATCCGAGAAGCAGCGCTGGTTCTTTCGCTATTCGCTGCTTGATTCGACAAACGACAACTCAACCAACATCAACCAGTTCTTCCAGGACGGGCAGGCGAATTCGCATAGTCTGAATCAGAACATGCAGCTTACTTTATTGAGCACGCTGAATTCGTCGCAAGCTAACGAGGCACGTCTCGGTTACAACCGCACCCATGTAAACACGAACACCAATTCGATGGATAAGAACTGGAACAACTATTACGGCATTCCCAACGGAAATCTCGGAGATCCAATCACACAGGGGATTTTTGAAATCTCCTCGCTTCCGCCATTCTCCAATTTCGGCCAACCGGACTGGGTTGCATTTATCATCAGCAACACCATCGCGGCTACTGATAATTTCACCTGGGTGAAGGGGCGGCACACGATAAAAGCTGGCGTGAACCTGAATCATATAGAGGATACGTCCGCCGATACGATCGGCGGCGACGACCCGCGCGGGTCGTTGACCTTCGATCCCGCTATGACTTCCTATAGCGGCGTCGCTCCGCCCTTTGCCTACCCAAGCTTTCTGCTTGGGACCATGACCAGCAGTGCACGGGCGCGATTTGTTTCAGGGTGGCCGTACCAGACTTATTGGCAGAATGCCTTTTACGCACAGGATGATTTCAAGGTTCTGCCATCTCTCACTCTTAATCTCGGCTTTCGCTATGAACTGACTACGCGCCCGGTCGAACGCTACAATCGGCAGTCGAACTGGGACACCAGGACGAATGAGCTGGTCCTGGCTACTAAAGACAATCGGAGCCCGGCTCTAAATCTGGATAAGGGCGACGTAGGTCCCCGCGTAGGTTTGGCCTGGTCTCCGGATAAGGGCAAGACCAGCATACGCGCGGGGTATGGAATATCTTACTGGCAAACTTATTGGACGGGTCCGCTGACGATTCTGGGACTCGGCTATCCGAACTACGCGAAACAACAACTCCTGTCCTCGAACAATCTGACGCCCAACCTCCTCCTGTCTCGTGACGGCATTCCGTTAGCGAGCGCAGAGTACAACGCCTCGGGACAACTGATAATCCCGGCAAACGCTGTCATCCGAGGTACTAACTACAATTGGCGGAGTCAAGAGGTAGCTCAGACCTCCGTCAATTTGCAACGTGAGCTGCGTCGAGGGCTGTTGGTCGACGTTGGATATCTGAGTGTTCGCGGCCTGCACAACAACCACACCACAAATATCAACCAGGCGCCGCCGCAACCTTTGGGCGTTGACTACAACCTCGCACGGCCCTTAACTCAACAGTATCCGCAATTGGGTGACATCCCGGTGCAGTTCTCAAATGCGGCGAGTTGGTACGACGCTGTGACGGCACGGGTCGTGGCGCAGCTTGGCAACGGCTTCACTCTGAGCGCGAGCTACGCCCATGGCCGTAATTTCGCGAACGGCAACAACATCGATCCGAGCAACCTCTATCAGTATTACGGGCCGACCCAGCAAGATATCGCACATACCTTCTCAGCCGAATTCACTTATGAGCTTCCCGTAGGCCACGGCAGGAGATTCCTGGGGAACGCAAACCGGGCTGTCGATGCACTCCTGGGCGGTTGGCAATATTCAGGCTTTGTGACGATTCGCAGCGGACTTCGGTTTGATGTCGTCTCTGGCGTAAGCCTGTTGAATAACGGTCAGAACAACCGGCCGAATCGGGTCTGCGGCGGCAACATCCCGAACCCGACCGTGAACATGTGGTTCGACACAAGCTGCTTCGTCGATGATCTAACAGTCGACTCGTATGGCAATGCCGGCATCTACCCCCTGCATACAGATGGATTGCAGCAGCTGGACTCCTCACTCTTTAAGAGCTTCAGAATCACGGAACGCATTAACCTACAGCTTCGTGCGGATGCTTTTAATACTTTCAACCATCCCAACTTCTCTGCTCCCGATAACACGGTTGGCGATCCTTCGGAAGGGCAGATCTTTTCGACCTCTGTGGACAATCGGCGGATGCAATTCGGATTGCGACTCTTCTTTTAGGCGGAATGCGACTCAAAAGTAAGACGGCAGTCGTCACCGGCGCCGGAGCCGGAATTGGGAGAGCTATAGCAAGGACATTTGCGAGAGAAGGCGCGAATGTGGTGATCGCCGACGTAGATGCCCGGGCCGCGCAGGACACAGCGGATCTGATCACGCGAGAGGGTGGCACAGCTCTGGCAGTTCATACTGATGTTGCCGATCCGAGGTCCGTGGAGCAACTGGTGAAGACGACGATTCTTCGTTTCCACCAAGTGCACGTGCTGGTCAATAACGCGGCAATCCAAGTCAGCAAGAAGATCGAGGATACAACTCTCGAAGAATGGAATCGCCAGATGGCGGTAAACGTGGGCGGCGTTTTTCTCTGTTCAAAAAGCTTCCTGCCGCACCTACGCGAAGTCAGGGGATCGATCGTCAACATGTCCTCCGTAAACGGAACGTTCGTGGAGCCGATGTGCGCGGGCTATTGCGCCACGAAAGCTGCCATTCTGGCTTTCACTAAAGCGGTGGCAATTGATCACGGCGGAGAGGGTATTCGTGTGAATGCAATCTGTCCGGGTTACATCGACGCAGGACTCGCAGAAGGATATTTCCTCGCGCAATCCGATCCCGATGCCGCGAGAGCGCAAGCCGGGAAGCTGCACGCCCTGAAACGCATTGGGAAACCGGAAGAGGTGGCGAGAGTGGCTGCATTTCTCGCGAGTGATGAGGCCTCGTTTATGACCGGATCGGCCGTGATGGTAGACGGCGGCTTCAGTTCCGGTCTGCCTCCAGGAGAATAAGATGCATCTGACGGAGAGACAGCGCAAGCTGCTCAACCTCACGTTCATTGATTATCAAGCGACATCCGAATTCCTTGAAAACCCGTTAGTGATCGAGAGGGCCGAAGGTCTGCATTATTGGGACACGGACGGCAAACGTTACTTCGACGCGATCGGTGGAATCTTTGTCGCATCACTCGGGCACCGGCATCCGCGAGTGATGCAGGCGATGCGAGATCAAATGGAGGAAATTACATTCGCTCCGCCGTTGATCAGCACTACAAATGTCGCGTTGGACTTCGTCGAGAAGCTCGGGGAAGTGACCCCAGGCAATCTCAACTTTGTGAAGCCATACAGCGGGGGCTCGGAGGCGGTCGAGTCGGCGCTGAAATTTACTCGCCAATACTACAAGCAGACCGGACGGCCTAATAAATACAAATTCATCAGCCGGTACTATGCGTATCACGGTGGCACGTTCGGAGGCATGGGCGCCAGCGGCAGCGGTCCGCGCAAATCGAAATTCGAGCCGCAGATGGACGGCTTCTTAAAAGTATTTCCGCCGAACTTTTACCGCGACCATTTTTCAACTTGGGAAGAAGCGAACCGGTTCGCGGCTCACACGGTTGAAGACGTAATACTTCACGAAGACCCGCAAACGGTGGCCGCCGTGCTGCTCGAACCGATCGGTAATACGGGCGGCATGATCACACCGACGGAAGAGTATTTCCAGATCATTCGAGACGCTTGTAACCGGCATGACGTTCTGTTGATCTTCGATGAAGTGATTACGGGATTTGGCAAGACTGGCCAGATGTTCGCAGCCCAGACGTTCGGAGTAGTGCCTGACATCCTTTGCATGGGGAAAGGAATATCGAGCGGTGCTTTGCCTCTCGGAGCGATGGCCGCGCGGGAGGATATGGCCGATGCTTTTCGAGGCAGCCCACAGGAACAGTTGCACTTCGCCCATGGGCACACGTTTGCGGGGAACCCGCTTGCGTGCGCGGTGGGAGTGGCGGTTCTCAGCGAAATTATCGAAAAAGATCTTTGCTCGAAAGCTCGTTCGCTCGGTGACTATCTTCGTGACCGGCTCGCGTGCCTGAAGAAGTTTGGCGTCGTCCGCGAGATTCGCGGTCGAGGCACTCTTCTTGGCGTTGAACTGGTTCGAGATACGAAGAGCATGCAGCCGTTTCCGGAACTCGGACAAGCGCTAAAGAAAGCGGCTCTCGAGCACGGAATCATTCTCCGGATCGATCCGAGCTGGTTCGCCGTCGCTCCGGCCTTGATCGCTGAAGAAGGCGACCTGGAGGAGATGTGTGACCTTATCGAACGGAGCCTGGGTACGGCGCTCAATCGGGTCGGCAAGGCATGAGCCCTCGGTCGAGGAAGGTTGCCGACTGGTTCATGCTGCTTGCCTGCAATCTGATGTGGGCGAGTCAGTTCGTGATGGTCAAACTGGTGCAGAAGCAAATGGGCCCTCTGTTTGCCGTCACTTTCCCGATTGCGCTTTCGGCAATTATGCTGATACCGCTGGTTCGCCGAGAACCGAAAGCGAGCATCACGTCTCTTGACGTTCGGGATTTCATCTTGCTCGGAATCGCGGGGCAACTCGTCGCCCAATTGTTCATCACCTGGGGCGTACGCTTCGCGCCGGCTTCCGATGCCGCACTGCTCGCCCTGATCATGCCGGTTTCGACGGCCGTAATGGCTCATTTCCTGCTTGGCGAGCACATGAACCGGATTCGATGGATCAGTTTCGGACTGGCTCTGCTCGGAGTTCTGGTTTGTTCAGGCGTGGACTGGAACAACCTGAATTTCGGTCGAAATTATCTTGGCGGCAATGCGCTGATCTTTTTCAGCGTGCTTGGAAGCGCATTCTACAACGCATACAGCAAGAAAGCTTTAGAGCGTCATTCGCCTCTGCAGGTATTGCTGTATAGCTATTACGCTCTGCTCGCGGTATTGCTTCCAGTTACGATCGCCGCAGAGCCGTCTGGATTTGCAAATCTGCCCCGCTATTCAGTCACGGTCTGGATAGGTCTTGCGATCCTTGCCGTCTTTCAATACTTCTTGTCGATGGTGCTCTTCTTGAATGTACTGACCCGGCTCGACGCAACTCAAGCAGCGCTATCGAATTACCTGATCCCCTTCTTCGGAGTGCTGATCGCGGCTCTCGTACTGCATGAGCGGCTGACCGGGTTCATGATTGCCGGCGGGTTGCTGGCCCTCGCGAGCACCCTGCTTATTACGGTTTGGGACCGCGCTTCGCAAGAGGAGTCATCAGGTTACCTGGGCGATCAAACAAGTCTTCCTTCGACTCGAAGCTAAACAGTTCTATGCTCGTCAAAATCCGCGCAAATCTCAAGCCACGTTACGCCCTCTCTTGCTTCGCAGTGTTTCTGGGACTCACGCTCAGTCCCTTTGCCATCGGGAACAGCGAAAAGATCAGCTATCACGAGGTAAGAACCGATCCCCAAGGCAAGCTTGTGCCGTGGTACGGAACAGGACCATCTCAGGCGTACGATCACGTCATCCGCCTGGTTTGGAATTTCTGGCGCGAGATGAAACCATGCTCGAACGGCGTCGCCTACTATCTCCAACACCAGGTTTGGAAACCTGAAGAGGATCCGCGCGGGCTAGGAGGAGATCAGATCTCCATGGCGCTCTCCTCCTGGGCTCTTCTCTACAACTACACCGGCGACTCGAAGCTGATCGAGAACATGCGCTACATGGCCGATTACTGGCTCGCGCACGGCCTATCAAAAGCTAGCGACAAATGGGCCAACCTACCGTTTCCCTATAACACGCAGCAGCACTCGGGCGTATTCGATGGCGACATGCGGGCCGGGAAGAATTTTCTGCAGCCGGATAAGGCAGGCAGCTTTGGCAAAGAATTAATCAACCTCTACAAGATCACAGGGGACGAGAAGTATCTTCGGTCTGCCACCACCATCGCAGATTCGATGGCAGAGCATGTAACGAAGGGCGACGCGGACAATTCACCGTGGCCATTTCGCGTCAATGCCACGACGGGCGAAGTACACACCGTAACGGCGAAAGGCAAGACTTTCCGGGCCGGTTACACCACAAACTGGACCGGCACTCTGGACCTTTTCACCGAACTCCAGAGGTTAGGGCGCGGAAATCGGAATGGTTATGCGAAAGCGGTGTCGATCACGACCGACTGGCTGAAGCAGTATCCGCTGAAGACCAACAAGTGGGGGCCGTTCTTCGAGGATGTCTCAACGCAAGACTACTCCGATACCGAGATCAACGGCGACACGATGGCGATGTATCTCCTGGACCACCCGCAGTTCGATCCGAATACAACCAAACTGGCCGGCGGCATCCTCGACTGGAGCGATCGCGAGTTTGCGAATCACGAATTCGAGAAGTGGGGCGTTACCGCCATCAATGAACAAACTGCCTACAGGGTTCCGGGCAACAGCCATACCTCGAGGCATGCCTCGGTGGAACTGCGCTATTGCGAAGTGACCGGTGACAATTCGCGCAAGGAACAGGCCATCCGGCGTTTGAATTGGGCGACATACATGGTCGATACAGACGGCAAGAACCGATATCCGCGCGATGACATCTGGCTGACTGACGGCTATGGCGATTATGTTCGGCACTATCTGCGGGCAATGGCCGCGCAACCGGAGCTTGCGCCGAGCGATCAAAACCATCTATTGCGGACGTCTTCAACCATCGAGTCAATCTCGTACGGCGTGGACAAGATCACTTACACGAAGTTCGACACCCGTTCCAACGAGCGGCTGAAATTAGGGGCCTGGACGCCTGCGCGCGTTCGCGGCGGATCCATGAGATGGAACTCTGACGCGAAAACACTCGAGATTGCTGCCAGTGCCAAGACGGTGGTGGTGGAAAGCAAGTGAGCAAGTAAGACCTATGATCAGATCTTCATGGAGAGTGCTTCTGATTGCTTTACTGCCTATCATGGCGCCTCCTCAGGCGAGGAAGTTTGTGAACGCCCAGCTCGGATGGCACGAGGCGGTGATTGATCAGCAGGGCAAATTGCTCGCCTGGTACAAGCCGGAAAAGAACCTGGGCTACGACCACGTCCTGCACCTCGGCTGGGATTTCATCGAGCACAAAGTCCCGCGAGACACCCGCGGTAACACCGGGCAGAAGATTTATCTCATCAACTCAGTCTTCGACCCGGAAACGTTGCAAGGAATCTATTGGCAGCACAATCCCGCAATGGTGTACGCAGCTTTTGTAGACGGTGTAGTGGCGTGGCATGCATACTCCGGAGACCAGGACGCGGTTTCCACGGTGCGCGAAATGCTCGACTATCAACTCGCACACGGGACAACGCCCGGCGACTGGAACTGGCCCGGAGTGCCCTTCGCCACCGCTTGCGGAAACGACGCTGATTACGGCCACTGCGTTCAGGACCTTCCACATGAATTTTATGGCGGCATCGAAACGGACAAAGTCGGCCAACTCGGTACTGGCTATGTTCTTTTTTACGAGCTTACCGGGGATCGCAAGTACCTGGATGCGGGGATGCGCTGCGCAGACGCGCTGGCACACCACGTACGAACAGGCGACCAGGACCATACTCCATGGCCGTTCCGCGTAGATGCGCGAACAGGCGTGACTTTGGCACTAGAGGAGTACGGCGGCGATGTAAGCTCTTCGCTTCGCCTCTTCGATGAGCTGATTCGCCTTCACTCGGGAGATATCGCGGCATATCGGACCGCTCGGGACAAAGCATGGGACTGGCTGCTCCATTACCCGCTCAACCCTTCCAGCAAGGCGTGGGACAAATGGTCCGGTTTTTTTGAAGACGTGCCGTATCGCCCCACGAACGTAAACCAGTTCCTGCCCGATATCACCGCGTATTACATCATGACGCGCCCGGACCCTGCCGCGGTTGACCCCGCATGGACCAGTCACGTGGGTCATCTGATTGACTGGGTGCGGCGGCACTTTGGCCGCGGGCCCTTTCTCGGCGCTTGGGCGATCGATGAGCAAGGCGAACCCGAACGAGACTACTACGGCTGCTGTTCTCGCGCCGGGCAGGGTAGCCATGGCGGCCGCTGGGCAGCTATCAACGCGCTCTACGCCGGGTTGACCGGTGATGGGCAGGCCCGTGAAGACGCCTTTCGCTCCATGAATTACGCGACCTATTTCGCCGACTCCGAAGGTCGAATCGCCTGTTGCGGAGTCGATTACCACGATCCGTACTGGTTCAGCGATGGATATGCCGATTACCTCCGCCACCTCAACTGGATCATGGGCGCTCTGCCCGACCTCGCTCCGATCGGTGAGGATCATCTTCTACGTTCGACATCCGTGGTGCAGAACGTAAGCTACGGAGCGCATCAAATCGCCTATCGAACATTCGACGATTCCGGGACGGATTTACTGAGAGTGAATTACAAGCCGGTGCGCATTACCGCTGGAAATTCGCAGTTGCAGGTTTTGGAGACTTCACGCGAACCAGGCTACACGATTCGACCCGCATCCAACGGCGATTACATACTGCAGATTCGGCGGCAGGGAGCGCGCGATGTGAGGATAGAGGCGAACTGAATTGCACGGAGGTGCGAGGGGGGTTTTTACCGTCTATCAAAGGAAATAGCGATAGTAATTGCCGCGGGTTCCGGCGAGCGAGTGTGAACGGATTGCGGTGATCAATTTTCAGAGTCGAAACGGCGCGTATGTTTCACGTGAAACATTTGCAAACAGAGCTTTTCCCGGCTCGGGATTGAAGACCAAGATCAAGCCTCGGCGCTAAATGCTTGTAAGCGCAAAGTCGAAAAATTTGCGTCGAGCGTGACCAGGATCGACGTTTTCGGGTCGCGGCGGCAATCAGAAAGGCGCTGACGCACGGAGCATCGAGATGACTCTCGAGGCGGCACGTTGAGAACGCAGGTGAGAACGTGCGCCAGAAGATAACTCCGGCGAAAGTGGCAAAACGGTAAAAACCCGGGCGCAAAAAGACGGGCCATTAGGCCGCCCGGCGACCCTGGTCTCATAAGCGTTCGAATTAAGAGCTGAAGTTCCAGGTTCCACCGGTTGCGCAGATTTCGGCTGGTTCTTACTGCTTCACGGCGAGCATTCCCTGCAATCTGTGCGAAGCTCGATGCATTTGCGTCGAGAAATACCCGGCCATAGATTCTGCTGCAAGAGTGACGCGTACGAATACAATTGACACGAGCCCGCGATGGTCAGAACAGGAATTCCTAACGCTGAAAGGAATAGCGTACGAATCGTCGCGCGTTTCTCAAAGGCTCTCTACTGCTGGGGGCTGGATCGGAGTGTCCGTGGTTGCTGCCCGTGGCATCGGCCAGCTTTGTGCCCAAGCGGGTCTTGGTGCTGGGAGATACCTTCTTTCTTGGGCCGGCGGTAGTCGATGCCTTACTAGCCTCAGCGATAGCGTCACACTCTTCAATCGCGGCGTTACGAACCCGGATTTATTTCCTCGCGTGGAGAGACTGCGCGGCTTTCGCAGCTCCGATCCGAATGATCAGAACTTTGCGGCACTATCGCAACGGCGCTTTGATGTGGTTTTAGATGTCTGGCCGAATGACCCGGACGTGGTCGCGCCGGCAGCCAACTTGTTGAGAGAGCAATGAGTGCATTATCTGTATGTTTCGTGGGTCGGCGCATATGACCACAAAGAATTCGCGAAGGAGCCTGTCCCCGAAGACGCGCCCATGGAGCCGTTTAACAGTTCGTGGCGCGCTTATAACCGCAACAAGGTCAGAGCCACAGTTCTGTTCTCCCGCGCTCCGGCTTGGGTTCCTAAACCCTTCGCAACCAGTACGGATTTATTTCCCTCTGCATCTACTTTCCGGTTGGCCGATCACTCACCCACAGCGAAATTGTGGATCGTCTTCCGAGGAGTCGCGGTGTTAGCCCTTTAGCGAGAAGCCACTACTTTCTTCATCAATTGCTGAAACGACGTTGAAGACCGATACCGGTCGAAGACTGGGTCTAGCACGGCTGCATCGATGGCCAACATCCCGTCTCTCACCGTCGCGTGTTCAAGAGTACGGATAACATTGAGTTCCTCATCCAGAACGGCATACAATAGCGCTCGGTGAATTATGTCTTTGTCCCGTTCCAGCGCCTTTTTGGCCTGCTGCCGGGCCGTGGTTTTGTCCCCTGCTGCCAATGCTCTCATGCTAAGAGCGAAAGAATGGTCCGGCTCCTCCTTCCAGAAGCGCTGCATCAGGGCCGAGATTTCCTCCACACGCCCTGTGATAACCAGCGGTCGTAGCAGATTGTCCGCCAGGTGCTGGGACTTCGGATTCAAGGCCAGTGTCTCCTGCCCCACTCGGATAGCTGCATGATACTCGTGCTGAAAGTAGAGTGTTACGGCCAGTCCCATGCGCGCCTCGGCATTGAGCGGATCCAGATCGAAGGCTTTTCTCTGTTCCCCCTGCGCTTCTTCCAGCCGGTTTGTCGGCCAGAGAACAGACCAGGCGTATGTGTCGTGGGTTAAGGCGTCCGACGGTTTAATTGCGAGGGCTTGGCGGAACAGGCGTTCCGCCCGGTTCCAATCGTGATGCAGAAACGCCGCGCCGGTTGCCTCTTGCGCCAGCGCGTCCGCCGAGTTGGGATCGAGTTCCAACGCTTTCTGCTCATATTGCATTGCGGTTTGTAAGCCTTCGGAGAGTGGAAGAATACCTGTCATGGTCAGCATCGCGTGGACCCCGGCGAGACTAGCCCAGGCATCTGCGTTCTTGGAATCGAGAGCGACCGCCTTTTCCAGCAACATCTTGGCCTTGCGTAGAGAATCGGCGTTCACTTCCTCATCCGCCATGTAGTGACGCGCTAGCAGGTAATCTTTAAAGGCTTCTTCATTCAAGGGAGCGAGCCGCCGCGCCGGCATGTTCGTTCCTTGCCCGAGTTGCTGCGCGACCGCTTGCGCAATCGTGTCCTGCACCTGAAACAAATCCTTGGTCTGAAACTCGTAGCTGTGTGACCAAAGCTGGTATCCGGTCTCGGTATTGACCAGCCTCGTCATGACACGCAGCTTGTCAGCTGAGGAACGGACGCTGCCTTCGAGCAGTGTTTTCACCCCGAGGCGTTGCCCAATCTCCTGTACATCCGCGTTGCGGCCCTTAAACTGAGCAGCGGAGGTGCGGGCAACCACCTTCAGATCAGGAAGGTAGGCCAGCGAATTTAGAACCTCGTCGGCGATGCCATCGGCCAGGTACTCCATCTGAGAATTCCCGGTCATGTTTTCAAATGGCAGCACGGCCACAGACCGGACCGGCTCCGAGCGTGTTCCGCTGGAGCGGGTACGCACCAGAAAAAGAACTATCACGCCCAGAGCCAAAGCCGCCAAGACGATTGCGGGCCAATACCGGCGCAGAGCGTGTAAGTTTATGGCATGAGCTGGCGGCTGGGTTGGGACCTCTGTCCCGTCAGCCTCTTCGGCGGAATCGCTGACCGTTGCCGCCGGGCGTTCTCGAAACTGAGGAACATAGCCACCCTTCGGCATTTCGATAACCAGCTCATCCAGAGCACCTTCGCTGGCATAGTAAGAAGTCAGTTTACTGCGCAGGCGACGGGCTTCGCTGCGCACAACCGGGTCTGCCCGCCCATCGAAGTCCGGCTCACGGTCGAAAACAGCCAGGGCGATGGAATACTCTTTGAGTTCGTCGGCTTTCCCGGCCAGCGTGGTTTCTACCGTAAAGCGGAGAAAGCGGCACATGCGGTCCGAGTCCTGAAATTCGCGGCTACTCAGAAGACGAGCCAGTTCTTCTTCGATCATCCGGGAATCAACTGTCGGCAGTGGCATGGGAGGCACGGTCGGACGGGCTGAGATCGTCGCAAACTGTCAACTGAAATTCGTGATTATACCGTAGAAACACCGTAAAACCGGTCAATTACACTGCTTTTCGCTGGGCCGAGTCCGCCAAAATTCCGGCATGTCTTACGGATCGCGAAGTTCTGCCAACACGCCCGCTGCCGCGAAACCTGCTCGCCGTTTCCGCAAAGTTTGGCGCGAGCTCAAAAGGATCGGGTTGACAGTCGTTCTGCTGGTTGTGGAACCAACATCGGGCACCCTGACGGTTCCTGTAATGGCCATCGTGTTTGCCAGCCTCTTACTACTTCCCGTATATTCGGCGCCGTCGCCTGCCTCGCAGGTTCCTCCCGCCGCGGCTCGCCAGGACAACGTCGTTGACACGTATCACGGCCTGGCCGTCTCTGATCCGTACCGCTGGATGGAAACTCAATCAGCGGAACTGGCGTTGTGGGCTAAGAGTCAAAGCGCCTATACAGAAACCATCCTCAATGAGATTCCGGGGTCTCGGCAGCTTGCTGAGCGCACACGGGCACTTGCGAACCAGTATTCCTTCATCGCGAATCTGAAGATCCGAAATGGGCGGTTGTTCTACGTCAAAGTGGCGAACGGAGCGCGTCAAGCAGTCCTCTGTGAGCGAGACAGTTCGACTGCGGCGGAGCGCGTCCTGGTAGATCCTGTTCGTTTCGGAACCGCCACTGCGCATGCTTCCCTCGCCAACTATTGGCCCTCGAACGACGGACGTCATGTCATCTTCGGAATCGACACCGGAGGCTCAGAGAACACCACCCTCCATATTCTCGATCTGCATTCGGGTAACGAAACAGAGCCGCCCATAGCCGCCGACCGCTGGGCTAGGCCGGCATGGCTGCCGGACAATCGAAGCTTTCTCTTCACACGTATTTCTGAGCCGCAAACTGGACCGAAAGGTCCGGGCGGAACTGGCTCGCAGTCAACCGTCTATCGCCACACGATCGGCGGAGGTGCCAACCTCGAAGAAGCCCTCTTCGGCGACCGCATAGAAACCTCGGCTCACGTGCACGCCAAATTTGCCTACACTGCGTTAGGGCAACCATACGTTCTCGCCTATGACTATCACGGCGACCCCGACTTCAATTACTACGCTGTGCCCGCCTCCGAGCTACAAGGCACTGGCGCCCCTTGGCGCACCATCGCTCAGGCGCGCGATCATATACGAAGAATTGATTTTCACGGCGATGATATCTGCGCACTGGTGCCCAATACGGGCTTCGGCTTGAAACTGGTGAGGACGAAGTTCGCGCATCCGGATTATGCAAATGCTGAGGTGCTACTTACCGACACTCCGGCAATGCAGATCCTCAGCTTTGTGGTGGCTCCCGATGCGTTGTATGTGGAATGCTCGACCAAAGGTCGTGCCCAGGTCTTACGAGTACCTTATGAAAAGTCAGCAAAACCGGTCGCGCTCTCGCTGCCTTACGAGGGCTATCTTCATCATGTCGGCTCCGATTCCGCATCTAACTCTGGCGGTGGCTTGGAGCCAGTTGAGACCGGCGGCGTTTTTTTTCAACTCACCGGATGGACACATCCGGCCCAATACTTCCGATACGATCCGGCGGAACAGGCGACGGCACCGCTGATGTCGCTACCGCCATATCCAGTAGATCTCTCCCAATTCGTGTCTGAGGAGATCGATGTTCCGTCTAAGGACGGCGTCTTGGTTCCGTTGACGATTGTTCATCGGAAGGATTTGAAGAAGGACGGGACCCATCCAACCGTTTTGGCAGGGTATGGTGCGTATGGGTTCATGATGGTTCCGTCCTTCGCGAACTTGTTACCGTGGAATCCCATCCCCGTTGCGTGGCTCGAGCGCGGCGGCGTTTACGCCTATGCGCACGTGCGCGGCGGCGGCGAGTTGGGCGAAGCTTGGCATCAGGCGGCAATCAAGACGCACAAGATGAACAGCATCTCCGACTTCATCGCCTGTGCCGAGTTCTTGATTCACGACCGCTACACTTCCAGCGAACGCCTGGCCATTGAAGGCGGAAGTGCCGGTGGCATTCTCGTTGGAGGCGCGTTGACTGAACGACCGGATCTCTTTCGTGCTGCCGGGAGCTACGTTGGCGTTCACGATCTACTGCGCTTCGAACTCACCCCTATCGGGCCCGGACAAACACCTGAGTTCGGAACAGTGAAGGACAAAGATGAGTTCGCTGCAATGTACTCTATCAGTCCCTATCACCAGGTAAAGGCAGGCGTGCGGTACCCTGCGGTATTTTTCTACGCTGGCGCCAACGATGTGCGCACTCCATTGTGGGAAGTCACGAAGATGGTAGCGCGGCTTCAAGCTAACACGGCGAGCGGCCGCCCTGTGCTGCTGTACATCGACTACGACGCCGGCCATGCAGCGGGCATGAACATCGATCAGTTCGCCGGAAACTATGGGGCGGTTTATGCATTCTTTCTATGGCAAATGGGCGATCCTGCATTCGTTCCTAATTAAACGCCATTTACATGGGTTTGAGCTCTGTCGCGGTGCTCCTTCTGATTGTCTAGCCCAGCAAGTCACATTGAGCACCTCCTCGAGTTGCGAAAGATAGTTCTTCCAAAATACGCTCGAATTTAGCCGCTGCATCCGTCTTCCGGGTGGCTGTCCCAAAGGTATCGACCATCTGGACGGAAGCCGCTTTGCCGTCATACATCCGCCGTAGCCGCCCAGCCTTTACAGATCGTGGAGAATAACTTCCGAGTTGTGCGGGCTAACCGAAAATCGGCGCAGATGGCCGCATAGATCGCGAGTTAACGGCCTACTATTTGTTAATTTTCAAACTAATATCCTCTACGGTGTCTGACTACCCCCGAGTAAGCCGCAGATTTAGCTAAGATCAGCCGCGACCATGCCGTGAAGATGATTTCACAGCTCGGAGCCTTGGAGCGCGTAGCGAAGAACCTCAAGGCCTCGGAGGCGGTTCAGATCGGGTCCCCGAAATACGACTGGGCGACTTCGCTCTCACCCGCGGGCCTTCATACGCTGCTGTAGGTTCTATTGACGGCGGTCAACAAGTGCTAGTTAAGCTTCATCTTCCCGAGCAAATCTCGATAGTCAGGAAGCTGCCTTATTGCATCGAAGTAATGCGAATTGCGTACTTCGATGCGAGCGGTCAGCTTTTGCGTATGCGTGGCAGCTTCCAGACTCTTTAGCGCGTTGCGGACGTCTCCTCGAAGGCTGAATAACTTCGCTCGCTTCACGTCATCTTTTTCGGTTAGCAGTAAGCGGCGAGCAAGCTCCTTTACTCGCTCGTCCTGGTCCGTGGCTTTTGCCGCGGCGACCTCCGTCCACAGCCGGTCGGGCTCACTCAACGAATTCCGGCTGAGCAGGTCGTTGAATTCCTCGGTCTCGGCCGGATTTGGCATAGGCCTTCGGCAAGGATGTCATAGGCCAAATCGCGTGCCTGTGCCAGACCCTGCATGGCTTCTCGCGCTGCGATAAGCGCCTCGCTCCAATCTCCCCGGTAAAGTTGTATCGAGCAGAGCCCAACGCTGCGAAAAGCACTCGTCGGGTCCAAGTGAATGGATTCTTGCACCTGACTCGCTGCCTCGTCGAGACGTCCCAGCGGAAGCAGCAGTAGGCGTGCATAAACGAAGTGCGTGAACGCGTCCCCCGGACGTATGGAGATTGACTTTCGGAAGAGTCGTTCAGCTAGGCTGAAGTTAGCGTCGCTCGCTTCCAAAGCGGCTGCGCCGGCATACGCTTCGGCTGAGTCTTGATCCAGCGCAAGCGCCTTGGAAAACAACTGCTTGGCATGTGACCAGTTACCAGCTTCCGCCAGTTGGCCGCGAGTGACGGCCATTGAATAAGCAATGCCAAGCCCGGCGTAGGCATCTGCGTAAGTGGGATCAAGCTGAATAGCGCGTTCAAGGTGGGAGAATGCGAAGTGCTTTGGAAGGTCCTCATCGGTCAGCATTCTCCTGCCAACGGTGTACTCCTGGCGAGCCTCGAACCGACTCCCGGTTGGGACAGTTTGAACATTACGCATTGAGGTCCAGGTGAGAACCGAGACGCACACCGAAACGCCCGCAGCTATAGCCACGGCTATGCTTGTTCGACTCTGTTTCCACCTGGCGACTGGAACTGCCGTTTGGGGCGGCCTGGCACATGTCTGGTCTACCCCAGGTTGCACGGTCAGGAACACAGGTACGTAGCCACCTTTCGGAACTTCGATGCGAACGGTTTCAGAGCGTCCCTCGCACTCGTAGTAGAGTTCAAGTTTTCGTCTGAGGCGGCGTGCCTCATTGCGGACTATTGGATCAGTTCGCGGATCGTAGCTGGAAGGGCAACGGTCGAATACCGTTGTTCCGATCACGTGTTCCTTGAGTTCGCCGGTGTCAGAAGCAAGCGTGGTTTCTACTACAAAGGTCAGGAACCTACGCATACGATGAGAGTTCCGAAACTCGGAACTCTCAAGCACGCGGTTCACATGTCCGCGAACAGCATCCTCAGACGGTCTCCGTACTGACACGCCGGAAATCCGAGGTGAAACAGACCCAGGCATGGGACTTTGAGTCTAACAGAGCACGTTCATACCGTATGATTACCCCGTCAATACTGCCCATAACGGGCCGTAGAACGTAAAGAATAGAAACAATGATTAGCCCTAAGGCAGGATTGTGGCTCGGGACGATCGCAATCTTCTGTCGCACGTTGGCGGGCGCATTTCAAGCGTTCGAGGACCGGCCTCCCACGATGGCGCGAGCCTCTCCAGTTACGGACACCTACTTTGGCCACAGCATCGTCGATCCGTATCGATGGATGGAGGACACGAATAGTCCAGAGCTATTGACTTGGATGGCAAAGCAAGACGAGGAAGCTCGCAGCTATTTGCACGGCCTCCGCTGTCATGAGGATTTCCAAAAGCGCGAACGCGAGGTGCAAACAGAAACGACTGGCATCGACCGGGTTCGCCGCCAGGCTGAGGAATACGCTTACGTAAAGAAGACGTTCGCCAATCATACCTCGGCCCTCTACGTTCGCGATGGCCTAACCGGGCCCGAAAAGCTGCTAGCGAGCACGAGCCCGTCGGAGAATCATCAGATCGAGGAATTCGATCTGTCACGCGACGGGCGCTACGTCGCGTATGTCACGTCAAGCCAGGGCCGCGAAGTAGGTGAGTTGCGCGTTGTTGAAACGAACACCGGGAAACTGCTGCCGGACGTGATCAAGGAAACGCGGATGGTTGAGCCATTCATGCCCGATGTGACATGCTTCACCGGAACCTGGTGGGCGCCTGACAATCGCTCTTTCGTATATAGGAGGTTGGGCCGTGATGGCTCGCTCAAGGACAGCACTGTCCTGCTACATACGATCGGAACCGAGAGAGCGAAAGATCTGGTGTTGTTCGGATCTGAAAGCACTCGAATGGCTGCTGCCGGTTCCGGGATTCCCTTCGTGTGGTTCGCGAAAGATTCGCCTAACCTAATCGCTCAAATAGGCGCGAGCGTAGAGCCAAACAAGCAGTTCTTCATTGCGCCAATTTCTGCGTTAAGACAGCAGCCGTTAGTTTGGCGGCGGATAAGCAGTCTCGACGATGAGGTTCGGGACATTTCTACTCACGGCGACGACGTTTTTCTCCGAACCTCAAAGGGAGCCCCGCGATTTGAGATCCTACGCCTCAAGGCCACAGCTCCTGATATTGCGCGAGCACAACGCATCTTCCCAGGCGGTGATGCTGTCCTTGAGCGCAGCGTACCCGCAAAGGATGGCTTATACGTTCAGGCTTTAGAAGGTGGAACGCGCAAGGTGTATCGGATCGAGTATGGGTCCTGGGTGCGACAGACCCTACCGATACCTGCTGCTTCTTCGGCTAAGATCATCGCGAACGATCCGGCGGAGCCCGGTGTTTTATTGTACGTGGAATCCTGGACAGAGCCGCCATCGGTTGTTGCTTGGACTCCGGAACAGAAACGGATCACACCCACGCAGTGGCTTCCAGCTTCTTCGGTTCGGTTACCGGACGTGAAGATCGAGAACGTTCTGGTGCCGAGCCATGATGGGGTGCGCATTCCGCTCGTCATCATTTCTCCACGAAACCGGGCACCTGACAGGCCCGCGCGAACGGCTATGTTCGGCTATGGTGCTTCCGGCATGGAGTGGACAGCACCGTTCTTTGCGTCGGGCGCCATTCCCTGGTACGAACGCGGCGGCATCGAAGCGTTTGTGGGCGCCCGCGGCGGCGGAGAATACGGCGAAGAGTGGCAAAGGGCGGGCACAGGCGCGAACAAACCCAACACTTGGAAAGATTTCATCGCATGCGCGGAATATATGGTGCGGAACGGGTATACGACGCGAGAACAACTGGGAGCGGTAGCGGTGAGTGCTGGAGGGATCCTGGCAGGCAACTCTCTGGTGGAGCGGCCGGATCTCTTCGCCGCCGTTGCAATTAGCGCGGGGTTAATGAACCCGCTCCGCCTGTCATTGACGCCGTTCGGTAAGGGTCACCCGGAATTTGGGCGGATCGGGACCGAGGAAGAATTCAAGGCAACCGCTGCCATGGATCCCTACGAGAAGATCCGAGAAGGCGTAAAGTATCCTGCGGTGTTGTTGATACACGGCATCAACGATCCGCGTGTCCCGCCTTATTTCTCGGCGAAATTCGCAGCGCGATTGCAAGCGGCGAGCACGAGCGGAAAGCCGGTTTTGCTGAAGGTTATGCCTGGCGCCGGTCACGATGTCTTCTCGCCCGAAAACCTCGCCGATGAATTTGCATTCTTGTTTGAGAATCTCACGCCAGTGCATGAGCGGAGCTCTAAGTGACCAGCTTGTGAACGTAAACTGGTCCGCGTTCATGGGTGCCGCTGCCAGATTGGACTCCGACAGCTGGACTATCGCGCCGCACAGGTTGGCAAATGCGCCGACCGGGATGTCTCACGCGCGGTCCGACACTAGCCGTAACTCGTGTGTAACGTTAGGACTCTATCGGGAGTGAGCTAGCGACGACGATTCGACACACGAAGCAGAACTGACCGCCGGTTCACTTTCGATAGAGGCGTTTGACGGGAGTCGGTGGCGTTTGCGAGGGACGCGGCCAACTATGGCAACGTATCGGTATGGAATTTCAATCGATTTTCGCCATGTGGTCGGCCAGGGAGCCGGAATGGTTGCTGTAAAACGATGGGAAGCTCGGCACGGCGACCCTCTTATCGCTCAAACGCGCGACCGCACATTAAGTCCGAGCGGTAGATGCGCACCCTAAGCTTAGCGTCCCTCGCGCGCTCGGCCTCGTTCTGACGGCCCAGGATAGATCTACACATGGCGACCAGGGCGGATTGATCGGCAGCAAAGCTCAGGCGTATCCGGACTTGTCTGAGCGCAAATCGAATTAGCATTACGGTATGCTTGATCGCCAGGATGGCTGGTCTGGTTCGCAACCTGCGGTTTACGTTCCGACTGTTGGCAAAGAGCCCTGGATTCGCTGTGGTGGCGGTACTTGCATTAGCGCTTGGGATTGGGGCTAACACGGCCATTTTTAGCGTGGTGTATGGGAGTGTGCTGGCTCCTTTGCCGTACACCAACCCGGACCAGCTTGTCGCAATCTGGTCGAAAGTAAATGGCGACCGTTATCAGGTCGCGGCAGCCGATTTCCTGGACTGGCAGCGCGCGGCATCCTCGTTTCAGGACATGGCCGCTTTCGTGGAGCAACCATTCAATCTCTCGTCCAAGCAAGAGCCGGAGTACGTCACGGCACAGCGAGTTTCCACGAACTGGTACAAGCTGCTGGGACAAAGAGTTTGGATGGGCCGTGACTTTCGGGCTGAAGAGGATCAGCCGGGCAAGGACCACGTCTTCCTGCTTTCGCATCGCTGTTGGGCGAATCGCTTTGGAGCCGATCCGAAGATCATCGGCAAACGATTTCTGCTCAACGGCGAACCGTATGTGGCTATCGGCGTAATGCCCGCCGGACCCGCGGACCGGCATGAAGAGGAGATTTGGGTGCCACTGCGTTTCAGCCGCGGGGAATTGACCCGGGGGAATGCGTTCTGGTATGTGATCGGCAGGCTGCGGCCGGGCGTCTCCATCGGACGCGCTCAAGCGGAGATGAATGCCGTGACACGCCGCATTGCCGAGCAGTATCCAGAAACAAATAAAGGCTGGGGCGCCAGAGTAGAGCCGCTGAAAAACGATTTTCAGAATCCGGAAACGATCAGGAATCTCTGGCTACTGTTGGCAGCCGTTGGTGTAGTGTTGCTGATGGCGTGCGCGAACGTGGCGAATTTGCTCCTGGTGCGTGGTGTTGCGCGTCATCGAGAACTCGCCGTCCGCGCTGCCCTGGGCGCCTCGCGAGGCCGGATTATCTCGCAAATGATCGTCGAGAGTCTTACCCTAGCCGGATTGGGCGGAGTCCTCGGCGTTTTGCTCAGCACAGCGTTGTTGAAGTTTATTCTGCTCCTCTTGCCTGTGGGGACGATCTCCTCAGAAGCCGATATTCGGCTCAATTTGCCTGTGTTGCTTTTTACCCTTGCGGTGACGGTGCTTTCGGGAGTTCTATTCGGGTGCGCACCTGCTGTACAAACGTGGACGGTTGATCTGAATGAGAACTTGAAGCAAGGGGGAAGGTCCGCGATCGGGGGCAGGCATGGCCTACTGCGGAAGAGTCTGGTCGTTCTTGAATTTGCACTTGCGTTGACATTGCTTGCGAGCGCCGCGCTCACGATTCACAGTTTTCTTAATCGCACTCGCGTCGACCTTGGAATCCGGACCGATCACCTGCTTACGTTCTCTCTAGCGGTTCCACAATCCCGTCTCCCGAAAGCCGAGCAGACCGATGCTTTTTATCGCGCTCTGTTGGCGAGACTGGAGATGATTCCAGGCCTCCAGCGTGCGGCAGTGGCCACCGATACTCCCTTGAACGATCCGAATTTCGAGCCCTCGGTTAGCATTCCCGGAAGATTCGTGTCCGAGCTTGCCGAGAGCGAAATCGGGTTTGTGGCGGTGTCGCCGGGCTATTTCGAGGCTCTGGGCGTGCGCGTAGATCGAGGCCGGTCACTCAATCAGCACGACGCCGCGCAGGGCCAGCCTGTGGCAATGGTCAATGAGACATTCGTGCACCGCTTTCTAAAAGGTGTCGATCCCCTTGCAGTTCGTGTCAAAGTCGGGCAGCTTCACAACGGAGAATTAGCACCTGGCGCTACAGTCGAGCGACAAATTGTGGGCGTGTTTCACGATGTGCAGAACAGCGAACGCCCGGGGCAACCCAAACTGCCCCAAGTGTGGGTGCCGTTTGCGCAGAGTCCCTGGCCGCATGCCGTCGTCGTGGTACGCACCGCTGTGGATCCCCAAGAGATGCTGAAGGCGATTGCGGGAGCTGTTCACTCGTTGGACCCCAACGTGGCCTTGGTGGATGTTAAGACGGTTGATCAGCTGGTGCATGATGAGTTCGCCCAGGATCGGTTCGGGATGGCGGTCTACACCAGTTTGGCCGGAGTAGCGTTGTTTTTGGCTTCTCTCGGAATCTATGGTGTCATGTCTTTCCTGGTTGCGCAGACTACATCGGAGATTGGTTTGCGGATGGCGATGGGAGCCACGGAGGGCGACGTGATGCGGCGCGTGTTCCATCAAGGACTGAAGATGGCTGCTGCGGGACTGGCGCTGGGCTTTGTCGGCGCCTATGTTGCAGGGCGCGCGATGGAAAGCAGCCTCTACGGGACGGGTGCGCTGGATTGGGAGCCGTTAGGCGAAGTTGGAGGGTTGTTGTTAGTCGTTGCTTTGCTCGCCTGCTACATTCCAGCTCGGCGCGCCAGCTCTGTTGACCCAATCGTCGCGTTGCGACAGAGCTGACTTCCAAATGAAGCTCGGGGAAGAGACTCCTGTCCATCGCCTCCACGATTGCAGTGTCGATCGCGCATGCCTGCCATGCGAAAACTGGCGAGTTGCCGCAACATTAATCGCGCAAAACGGCGAAGCGTAGATCTGCCCGGCCGACAACAACCTGCCCGATCCTGCGAGCCAGGAGCATTTGCGGTCCAGACCAGGGTTGAACGACAGTTGCAGCCGTCTCCGGAACTCTACTTCGGGCCATGCCGCGCCAATTGCAGACTATTTCTGAAGCTTTGGTTGTAACCCGACACAGGGAACGGAACCCGGAGCCGTGAGTACCTTGTACGCTTTTCAGAATGGAACAAGCTCCGCTCTTTGTTGGCTGCTGCGGCTGGACCGAGGCCCAGGCTCGTTATGTCCAACATTTCAGAACCGTTGAGCTTCAGTCAACGTTTTACGAGCCGCCATCCATCCCCGTCGCAAAGCGATGGAGAGCCCAAGCGCCTCCGAAGTTTCGATTCTGCATGAAGGCTTGGCAGTTGATTACGCACACGCCTGCAAGCCCGACGTACCGCCGGCTGAAATCAGCCTTAAGCTCCACAGAACGAGATCTCTATGGTAGCTTTCGCTCTAGCGAGCAGGTGTGGCTGGCATGGCAGCGCACCAAAGAGGTAGCTGAGATTGTCCGGGCAGAGGTTATTGTGTTTCAGTGTCCGAAGTCCTTCTTGCCAACCCGCGAGCACATCAGCAATCTCACTGCGTTCTTCCAGCGGATCGACCGAGGTCATTGCACTATAGCCTGGGAGCCGCGAGGAGATGACTGGAGCGCTCATCTAATTCGTGATTTGTGCGCTGAAAACAGGCTGGTCCATTGTGTGGATCCATTCCAATCAACCCCTGTTTATGGCGACTCTCTTTACTGGCGGCTTCATGGGAAATCGGGCTATCGATACCGGTACACGGATGATGATCTGACCTTACTCGAAGCCAAGGTGGACGCGCACGCGCACGTACCCGGTCCAAAGTATGTCTTTTTCAACAACATCTACTCAAAGGATGACGCGATGCGTTTCTGCGCAAAATATCAGCTTGCCGGTTGAGAACTCACGGAATAAAACACCGTTCCGATCCGCACAGCGGTACACGGAAGGGATCTGACCGCTGCCGACCTGTGGGTTCGGCTGAGATCGTAGAATTAGTCGTGACAGGTATTCCGAGCTTCAGCGCTGCAGAGGTGCGATTGTTGGCTGACTCCGTACGCAAGACCCTCGAGCACTTGCGTGACGCGAATGAGCGGATTGGCGGTAGTGACCCTCAGATCATTGAAACCGGTCAGCGGTATTCAATCCTTCTCGAGAAGCTGCAGGCCATATCCGGCCAGATAGATTCGCCCTGACGGGCAAGGCTAGATCAGGCTGCAGGGGCACTTCGTTGCGCGCGCTGCTCCCTCCAAAGTTGCGCACCCGGCCATTACACCATGAGCAGTCACCGTCAACGCCACGCGGCAATTCGAGCACGTTCTCGGCTTGTCCGAGCATGTGCCGGGAAGTCGGGTTTCGGATGGTTGCCACTCAGGCTACTCATTGCGGAGTGCTTGCATTGGATCGATGCGTGAAGCGTGCCAGGCGGGGGCGTAACCGGCCGCGACCGCGCATACTACCAGAGTCGCCGCCGACAGGCTAAAGACAAGAAGGTCATCCGGACGGACGCCGAACAAGTAAGACGCTAGCACGCGCGCCATTTCCCAGGCCGCGCCCAGCCCGATCGCAACGCCGATGAAGGACAACGCGAGCACTTCGCGCTGCACCATCCAAATAACTGCTCTGCGTCGCGCACCAAGCGCAATCCGAATTCCGATTTCGTTGCTGCGGCGCGCCACAGAATATGCCATCGTTCCGTATAAACCGACGCATGCGATCAGTAATGCCAGCATGCCAAAGCCGGTAGACAGGTCTGCGAAGGTGCGTTCGGGTGCGATGGTTGTGTTGATGTAGTACACCTGAGTTGCAAGATCTGCGACCGGAATGAGCGGATTCGCCTGATGAACCACTTGGAGCACCGTATTCGCCAGCGCGAGGGGGTCGCCGAGTGTTCGGATCTCGTAATACATACCTCCGAAGACCCATCCAGGCATCTGGGACCACGGGGAAAAAGTGACCGGCGGAATCTCCTTCTTCAGCGACGAGTAGCGGGTGTTCCTGGCAATCCCTATGATCTGGAAATCGATCGGATTTGCGTCTTCAAATTTGAAGTGCTGGCCGATGGCGTTGCGACCGGGAAAGAACATTTTCGCGAATACGTCGTTCACCACGGCGACACGAGGCGCATCCGCCGTATCCTGCTCCCCGACCGGGCGCCCAAGCAGAATCGGAATCTGCATCGTGTCAAAAAACGAGGGGCCAACGAGCATGACTTTTGTAGAGACCGGGCGGCGGGGCGATGCTGGAATGCCTGGCACAATGATGTCCATAGCACTCTCGGGGCCCGCAACCATCGGCATGTCGCTCATTGTGGCGGCGCGCACGCCGGGAAGGGCCGCGAAGCGTTGCCGCAGAGTCTCGTAGAAAATCGGGCCATGGCGGTCGTTATATCCAGCGAGCTTGGCATCCAGGTTGAAAACCAGAAGCTTTTCCGTGTTGAAGCCAATCGAGACCGAATGCAACTTGACGAGCGTCCGCACGAACAACCCGGCTGCGATGACCAGCAACACAGAGAAAGCGATCTGTCCAACGATGAGCATCTGGTTCAACCCAAATGGCAGGCCGAGGGGTCGCACACGAGCGGCAGCAATGCGGGACTGTTTGAGGGCCGGCGCCAGATCCACCTTGGTTCCCTGAATGGCTGGAGCGAGGCCAAACACGATTCCGGCTACGATCGACAAAAGGAGAGCGAACAGTAGAATTCGAACATCAATTCCAGCGTGCAGCGCGGCAATCCGCTGTCCATCGTCGAACAACCGAGTCAGGAAGCGAATACCGGCACCGGCCACGAACAATCCCAATACTCCGCCCGAAAGCGCCATCAGAATGCTCTCTGTCAAAAGCTGCCGTATGATGCGCCCGCGCCCCGCGCCAAGGCTGAGCCGGACCGCGATTTCGCGGCGCCGCATAGTAGCTCGGGACAGCAGCAGATTCGCGATATTGGAGCAGGCGACCGCCAGGATGAGACCGGTCATCGCGAACAGGATGTAAAGGGACTTAGCGTTTTCGCGCCGGAGAACGTCTAAACCCGAACCGCCGTCCTGCAGCCGTAACGCCGGAAGATTGGCCTTTTCCTTATCGCTGGTCGCGCTGCCGACAACAAAGACGTGGAACCGGGTTGCCATCGCAACGTTCGCCTGGCGCAAGGTGACACCCGGACGGAGGCGGCCCATCATTTCGATCCAGTAGTTGTTGCGGTCGTGAAACCAGGCGTCATCCCGGACTCTGGGATCAACGTAAGGCAGCGAATGGAGCGGCAAAAACATTTCGGGAGAGTCGCCCGGGCTGACCCCATAGAATTCGGGCGCGGTCACGCCAGCCACGGTGAAGGGCCTCCGATTGACCAGAATGGTCTGCCCGACCGCATCACGGGCACCACTGAAGCGCTGTTGCCAAAAAGTGTAGCTGATCACCGCAACCGGGTTGGCGCCTGCGCGGTCATCCTCATTGTCGATCAGCCTCCCGGCGGCAGGCGGCGCGCCAAGGGCGCCGAAGTAGTTCCCGGAGACGTACTCTCCTTCTCCAAGGAATGCCTGGTTTCCGACCACCAGATTCGGGCGTCCAGCAGTGGCGAACGCAAAGATGGAAGACAAGAGGTCGTTGTGATCGCCGACAGACTCGAAGAACGGATAAGGGAAGGCGCCTGAAACATAGATTCCTCCCGGATCTTTGTGGCCGTTGTCATCTCCATGCTGCTCGTGGACAACTTCAGGCGAAGCTTTGGCCCGCCAGTTCAATATTACGAGACTCTGCGGATCTGGAACGGGCAGAGCGCGCATCAAAATGGCATCCATGAAGCTGTAGATCGCCGTATTGGCTCCGATGCCGAGCGCGAGCGACAGGAGCGCCGCTAACGCGAAAGCCGGTGATCTCGCCAGCCCTCGAAATGTGAACACAAGGTCTCGGACCAGGTCATCAATGAAGCTGATGGCTCGCATATCACGACACCGCTCCTCGGTCAAGGAGACGGGACCAAATTCGCGCTTGGCGGCGAGGAGCGCCTCGTATTTGCTCATGCCCTCAGCCATTTGTTCCTTGGCCAATTGCTCCAGGTGAAGTTCGATTTCGCGCTGGAGATCTAAGTCGACTTGCGTTCGATCAACCAGTGAACGAAGGCGCTGCCTGAGAATGTGGACGATACGCATATGCTCCTCGCTAGGCGTTCTCGATGAGCAGTTCGACAGCGGAGGAGAGCCGGGTCCAACTCTTCAGTTCACGTTCCAACTGTTTGCGGCCTTCCCGCGTGAGGGAGTAAACCTTCGCCGGCCTTCCAAGATCGGAGTCTTTCCATTCCGCGCAAATCCAGCCTTGCTGTTCGAGGCGATGCAGCGCCGGATAAAGCGAACCCTGGCCTACCGAAAGAACGTCACCGGAAAGCATCTGCATTCGTTTGGCGATACCCCAGCCATGAAGTGGTTCCCGTGAAATCGTTTTGAGGATTAGCAGGTCCAGCGTACCTTGCAGGAGGTCGGAAGGCTTAGGCATCGTCAACACCTCGAATATCGACAATATACCTCTACCATCGACAATTGGCAAGTCAATCGGCGACGGGGGTGTTTGGGTTTTGCAGGACCCGGGTCAGGTACTGATATACTGAGTAAGCCTCCCGATCCATTCGTCCTTCATATAAGTGAGTTTTCACTTTCTTCGCAATTCTCTAGACTTCAGCAAAGTTGAATCTCTGGGTTGATTGCCTAAGGGCGTCGTTCCGGTACTCGGCCTACGTCCTTTGCAAACATGAAATCATTCAACGAACTATCTTTGTCCCAATCCGTTCAAGTCAATCTGAACCGGAACTGTTTTACGGAACCAACGCCGGTGCAGGCCCGGGCGATTCCGCCGGCACTGAGCGGCGCCGATGTGATCGCCACGGCACAGACAGGCACTGGCAAGACCCTGGCCTTCTTATTGCCGATCGTCGAAAGGCTGCTGAAAGTTTCCGAGCCGAAGCCGAAAGCCGGGGCTGTAGCGCCGATCCGAGCCTTGGTGCTGACACCGACGCGGGAACTTGCTATTCAAATCTCGAAGGCTTTCACTGACCTGTGTGCGAATACCGCGTTACGCGCGGCTGTGGTGGTGGGCGGGGTAAGCGAACAGACCCAGCTCAACGCGCTGCGGCGGGGCGCACAACTGGTAATTGCGACCCCGGGGCGACTGGAAGACTTTCTCGATCGCGGGCTGGTGAGACTTGCCTCAGTGGAAGTGCTGGTGCTGGACGAGGCGGATCGCATGCTCGACATGGGCTTCCTCCCGGCGATTGAACGAATTTTGCCGGTATTGCCGACAGCACGGCAGAGCCTTTTCTTTTCCGCGACCATGGAGAAGGATGTGCAGCGCCTGATTGCACGTCATTCCAAGGACCCGGTTCGCATTTTCGTCGATGGGTCGCAGATGACCACGCCCGATCAAATCGACTTGCATGTGTACGAAGTGGAGAACCACGTGAAGCTTGAGTTGCTGCGTCACATGCTGGCCCAGAACGAAGGATCGTTTCTGGTGTTTATGCGAACCAAGCACGCAACGGATCGACTTGCGAAACGGCTCTCGCGGCTGGGGCTCCCGGCGGTAGCGATGCACGGTGACCGGACACAGAACCAGCGGAATCAGGCGCTAGCGGGATTTCGCGACGGCCGGTACCGGATCCTGGTGGCGACTGACGTGGCAGCTCGGGGCATCCACATCGATAGTGTGGCCCACGTGGTGAACTATGATCTCCCACAAGCGCCGACGGATTTCATCCATCGTGTAGGACGCACGGGGCGCGCAGGCCAAAGAGGCGCGGCATCCACGTTCAGTATGAAGTCAGAACGAGGTGAGCTGCGCCGTATTGAATTGGAGTGCAAGGTGTCCCTCACGCGGAAGACAGTAGCTGCGGAGATTGTGCAGGAGGCGAACGAGTCGACAGAACCGAAAATCCATACGGATCGCCCCGCTCCCAATAAGCATGTTCATCGTTCATTTCCGGGTGCTCGTCGCGGCGAACAGAACAAAGGAACGCCCCCCGTTCATGGTCGTCGTAGACACTGACGCGTGAGGGTGCGGGCGCTGAGCGGGCCCGCTGAAGGGATTCGGTACCGTTTTCCCGGATAGACCCGTAGCGTTAGCGTCGAGGTTTTCGGCCCCGCGCATTCGAGAATCTGCAGAGTGTGCTCAGCGGGTCAGGAGCACGATTCCAGTTCTTACTTCCCCCCGCGCCAGCAGGAGCCGGTTCCCATCTCTCGACCAACTGAAATCAAAGATTCGACCGGACGTAAAACCGGTGATTTGTTTCGGAGCGCTATCGTCCAATGCCTGCTCCCAAACGTTAGAGGTTTCGTTGTGGGTTGCCGCGAATTGTAGCGCCAGACCATCGGGCCGCCAATGTATCGCCGACGATCCGTACACCGAGCCCGACGTCCGCACGGTCTTCACAGTGGCACCCGTGCCGCCCGCTATGATGCGGAAGTAAACGGTGGGTTTCGGATAGTAAACCTCATATAGATAGGCGACCAAGGTTGCCGTCGGCCGATGTAGCCATTGGCCCGACCAGGCCATCGCCGAAATGCGCGACAGAGCCACCGGAGAGTGGCCATCTAGTGGCAGCTCACAAATCGTCTGCGGCGTACTACGACAAGCAGTAGCGAGCTAAAGCTGAAGCCATGGACGTTCGAGCATTGCGGTGTCCCGAACAACGAGGAACTAGCGCCGCCGTAATCCTCCGAACCGTGCCCGCGCAAACTCTTCGCTGACCGATGGCTTCTTCGGGTCCGGGGTCGCCGGAGCGGTCGCTGCGATCAACTTCTTCTGCTCTGGCAGCGTTTCTACGTAGACGAACGGCGGGAGCCCCGGCGCATCTGCTTCGCGCTTCAGAATCAGCCCCAAATCGCCGAAGGTGCTGATCATGGTTGTGATCTGCTCCACGTATGGTTTGGAGAAGTCAAGGCTTCGCAGCCAGTATGGCCGCGTATTGAACGCGGCCATACGCGCTTCCGGCGACGTATTTGGATTCGTTATGGTCTTGTACTGCTCCTCCGTGATCACGTTATTCGGAACGCGCGACGGCCAGAAAGTCGGTATGAACGGATCGGAAGGAAACTCTGTATTGGGATAGCCTGAGCGGCAACTCGCAGTATCGCTCTGCCAGGGAACGGCCATCCATTTCGTGATATCTCCCGGGCCGCTCACGGAAAGCGGCCCGTCTGAAGCATTGATGGTGGCCTGAGTAAGAAACTCGCCGTAATCGGAGTTCGTGAGGCCATGCGGGTACACCCTGAGTCGATAGGGCGCCGAATACATGGACGAATGACGCATCGGCCAAGTCATTTCACATCCCGGATGGAACGGTCCGCCCATGCAGAAGTGCAGGGCCGCCAGGTCCAGGGTGGCCGGCTGATCTTTCAACGGCACCTCGTCGATCGAAACAGGCGCCGTTGCATCCTTATCGAAATCGGCAATGAAATCGCCCGAGCTCCACTGCTGCAAATACGCGTACAAGGTGTTGGTGACCGCGAATCCATCGCCCGCCACGGGAGGCGAGTCGTAGCTCCCGAAGGCGTCTCCATAGATCGGCGGCCACGCGAGAGGCTCAAAGGTTGTTGAAGCAGGATTTCGAAAGCTGTAGAAAATCTGCCGCCGCAGTTCGCCGTACGGGTCGTCCTTGCCCGGAGCGGCCGCCAGCTTGGCCAGCATTTCGGGCCGCAGGAAACTGTTGGGAGCCTGCCAGCCGAACTGTACGGCGAATCCGAAGTTCACCCACTGCGCGTCGTCAAACTGCTTAAGAAGCGGCAGAATATCTTTTGTAAACGATGGGGTCTTCGGCGTATTCATTAGTGATCCAGCAACAGCGTCAGTGATCACGTCGTACATGGTCTGGGGCGTTACCAGATCCGGAGAATAGTTGGGCGGAGCTGTCACGACCCACGCGGGAGCAACTCCGATTTCGCTGCCATTGACGACGACCTTCGCCTTAACCGGACCATCCGAGGTGTCGTCATGCCATCCCGGATTGTTGGCGAACGTGATAAGGGTGAAGTTCAACGGCGAGGCCGAAACTCCCTTGCCGCCGATGAATCCCAGCCGTCCTACATCGTCGGTAAAGATCTCACCTATATATACCGGTGAATCGAGAAACTTGCCCGTATCAAAGGGCGTCGATTTGACGTTCGGACCCGAGACCGTGCGCGGGCCCGGGTCGATGACGAGATTTTCCCGGTGCTCTCCCTTTATGAAGGCGTTGCGCCTGCACGACTTCAGATCTTTCGCTTCCGGAAGATCGAGCGCCGCATCGAAGTCGTACCACGCGGCTTTTTTGTTCGCGACATGAACGGTCCACTCAATCCGGGCATTGGCGGAAGTCAATTCGGTCACCACCTCGCCATTCGAATCGTAGCCATAGATTCGAAACTGCGCGGCCTGCCTCTTCAGCTTCCCCGATCCGTCGCGGTACCCACCCGGAGGCGGCGGTGTGGGATGCGGCACTTGCGGCCCGATAAAATATTCGTCGCTGTTCCCGATGCGGGCAATCCCGATCGCGGGATGAATGCGCGCTTCGACGATTGATTCCAAATTCATGAATGATGTCCTCGTAGCAGATCAGTTGATTTTATTGCATGATTGTTCAACCCACCACGTGAATGCCGGATATTTTTGATGTTGGTGTGGCCGGTGGCGGTCCCGCTGGTGCTGTGATAGCGCTGTGCCTAGCGCGCCGCGGCATTCGCGTTGCGCTCTGTGAGGCCACAGGATTCGACAGTGAGCGGTGGGGCGAGACTCTGCCGCCCGAAATCAATCCCGTGCTGAAAGAGCTGGGTCTTTGGGACGAATTTTCGGCGCTGGGCTCGCTGGAAGCTCCGGGAATCCTATCCTGCTGGGGCTCAGATTCACCGGTCGTTCAGGACTTCGTCTCGAATGCGTACGGCTGCGGCTGGCATGTTGACCGCAACCGCTTCGATGCGATGCTTTGCCGCGAAGCCGCGCGTGCCGGCGCGGCACTGTTGCTCAACAGCCGTGCACCGGAGCATCTCCGCGCGGGGTATCTGGTTGATGCCTCGGGCCGCACGGGACTGCGGACAGACGACGAACATCGGTACGATGACGACGACCGCCTGATCGCGATCGCTTTGCGGCTGACGGGCTCCAGCCGGGATTTGCGGACGATCATCGAGACCACGTCGCACGGCTGGTGGTATTCCGCGCCGGTTCCGTCCGGTGGGACGGTGGCCATGTTTTTTACCGACCCGGAAATCTATACCAGGGAGGGCATTGTGATCGGAGATGAACTGGAACGGGCTCCGCTGACCTGCGCGCGCATGGCATCCACCCGAATCGCTGCCAGCCGCGTGCTGCACGCGACTTCAGCCTGCCGGCGCAGGATTTTTGGCGGAAACTGGCTGGCCGTAGGCGACAGCGCATCTTCATACGATCCTCTATCGGGGCGCGGAGTGCTCAAGGCACTTCGTCACGGAGTGGAAGCAGCCCGCGCGGTCGCGGAAGGCTCGGCAGCGGCGTATTCTGCAATGGTGCGAGATGAATTCAAAGAATATGTTCGGCAGCGTCGAATGTACTATGCCGGCGAGGGTCGCTGGCCTGGATCGACCTTCTGGAGCCGCCGGGCGGCCTGGGCAAAAGCTGAGCGGGCGAGTCAACGAGTCTAGCAGCAGTTTGCGAGTTGTTTGTTTCGACAGGCATGCTCAGAGCTAGTTTTTCTAAGGGAGCGGGCAATACTCTTGGAGCCCCGGGCAGGTTCGGCAGGGCTGGCATGTCTTCTTAGCCCGCAGAGAGCGCACTGATCGTAACGTAATATCCGTCCGGGTCTCGGAGCGAGAACTCCTTGGTTCGAGTGTTCGAATTGACGTGTGGCTCCTCTTCGAGTCGACTGACGAGAGAGCGTGCCCTTTGAAGCGCCAGGTCGAAATCATCGACACGGAAGAACAACAGGAGGCCATTGCCGGGTGTGCCGTTATCAGGACTCAGCAATGAGGGATGGTCGTGCGCTCCCCATTTGTGAAGGCAGAGCAATACAGTGCCATCTGAATCAAGGATTTGCACAAAGTAGTCATGGCCAGGAAGTGTAGCCGATTGACCGAACAGCGCCTGGTACCATTCGAAGCTGCGCTGAACCTCGCCGACCCCTACAATCGTCCACGTGCGTTTCATCAGTCCTCCTCCAGGGCCCGTCCTCCACGACCATGATGTCGCGCTCCTGCCCCTTCAGGCCTACATAGAGAATCCAGCGACCATCGGCGATATTGCGGTTCTACTGCTGTCTCGGGAACCCACCAGGGCTCGGCGCTGGGGGCGGGGGCGGCATTCCCGGAACGAGCATTTGCTTCGGGTCCGGCGGAAAAGCTGGGATCGGCACCTCTCCGGGCCTGCGGTCGAACACCAGAACATTATCATCGCTCGACGAGGAGTTCTGTCCCAACACTCCCGGTTGCATTCCGGGAAAGGATCGTATTTTTCGCAGCAAGACGTCAGCCCGGCGTTTTGCCTCGTTGGCCTCCTCTTCGGTGGGCGCAGCATATGCCTGCAGCAGCCTCATCTCCATCAGGTAGCTCATCGGGAACCAATCGTTTGGATCGATCTCGATCACGAGTGCTAATACCCGTTCCGCCTCGGTTACCAGCGGCGAAAGTTTGGCGGCTAGCGCTGCACGTGCCTGAGCGTCTTCCAATGGCCGCGGGTAGCGTCCCGATTTCTGGACTAGTGTGAAGGCCTCGTTCTCATCGATCACACCCAACATGTAGTTCGCTGATTTGTTCCGCGGATAGCTCGCGACGATCTCTGCATACACCCGATGCGCATCGTCAAGGCGAGACGGATATGTGTTCCCAGAGTTGCCCTCTTCCGCGTCTTTCCACCAGAAGTAAAGCCCGGCCAGATACTCCTTTGCAACCAGGCTATGAGGATCGATTTCCAACGCCCGCCGCAGGTTCTCCTCCGCCTGCTTGCCCAGCGTCCCATTGACCTGCGGCACTACGGTGCGTATGCGTCGCGCATCGGCATCGAATTCCTGTTGCGACGGCGTATGTTGATCGCCGGGAATGGATGGCGTGCTCGCCTCAGAGATTGCATTCTGATACATAAAAATTGAGATAACGCCGTAGCAGAGTCGAGCCTGAGCAGAATCGGGATCGAGTTCCACCGCCTTTCGAAAACTTGCTGCGCTCTCGTCAATCTTCAACTCGGCGTAGGTGCGCGTCCCCTTCGCTATCCAGTCCTGCACACTCTCACCGAACGCCACGCCGCACACCACCAGCGCAACAAGCAGACGAAACATCTCAATCCTCCTCAGCGAGACGCCTTGGTTGCCATTACTGAGTATCTGTCAAAATCGGGCGGTGCGGTGAAGATGGCGCAGGGCCAACCCTGCGCCATCCTAGGCGAGCAAGATACGAGATCGAATGAAGATTCGGTAAGCTGCCGAATCGCCTTTTAAAACTCGGCGCCCCAGCCGGTAATGGCCGAAAGGTCCTTGCCCATGTTTTCATAAACGCTGATGGGCAGGTTTGCGATTATGGCGCGGTAAATCAGGTGAGCTACCTTCGATTTCTCCTGCTGGAGGCGGAGGGGTGGAGGCAGAGGCTGCTGCAGCTCTTGTGGAATCAGTTCGAGCAGTAAACGCTCGTACAGCCTTTTTGCCTGCTGATTACCCTGTACCGTGTTGTCGAGTTCCAGACGACCACTTTCCGTCGAGTAATCGTAGTACTCAGTTTGAACGGTGCTTCGGTTGATCACACTCGTTGCCGTGTGCCAGTCCGCATACACGCCGAGCTTGCCTGCCTCGGTTTGAACACCAAGAACGTGCGCCGGCGCGTTGAGCCAGTTGAAGAAGTCGGGGCTGACCTCGTCAGTCGCAAGAAGCAGGTAGGGGCGTCCGGGAGCGGAGGCGGACTTGAGCATCGAGATCATGTCCAGGCGAGAGCCATAGATCGCAGGCAAATAACCGGTCATCCAGTCACGGGTACCAAGATTGCCGATACCAACCAGCAACCCTAACAAGTCGACTGATGACGCCAGACCTGTGCGGATTTTGTGGATGTCTGCCGTGAAGCGCTCACTTCGGTCGACAACGATCAGAGGAATGTGCCAGGCCTCTTGGTAGAGGGTTCCTACTTTGCCCTGAACCAAGCCGTGCGCGCCCGCGTATTCGCCGTGGTCAGAGGCGAAGACGATCACCGTATTATCTTTGATCTCACTTGGAAGAGAATCCAAAGCATCGACTACACGGCCGATCTGCGTATCGACAATACTCATGATTTGGGTGTAGCTGTCGAGCGCTCGCTGCCAATAAGTAAACTCCATTTTGACGACGCCCTTTTTGAGTTCGGCTACTGGATATTCCTCGATGTACCGGTCAGCCGGCTTATTCTGCGATGGGTTGTCGGTCACCCCGCCCCATTCGCCCTCTTGGAACTCTTTTGTGAATTGCTGAGTGGTGGGCTTCTTCCGATCGATCAAGTCTTGCGTCGATTCCCAGTTGGGAGGCAACTCGGGATAACCGTACGAACGGGGAGACTTCAATGCATTCTGGTCCCAGGGAACTTGAGTCGCCGGAGCCTTCTCGGCGTATGGAGTGAACTGCTCCAAGCCGGTCGGATTGAGTTTCGGGTCTGCGAAGAGGTCCGCAACTGTTTTGTATTCGGTTCCCGCAGGAAAAAATTCTTTGTCGTGCGGGTTGACGAATCCCACTGTCATGCACCAGGGTGAATCTGCCGGCTTCCGGTCTTGCAGAAACTTAACGGCGACGTCGGCCGTATCTTTGTCGCTCAGAAAAGTTTGGGAAAGAGGCGGCGGGGTTGAAGCCAAATCGCTGCCGTAGGTACCCTGCAGATTGCTCCCAGTCGGGTCAGGATAGGTGCTGTAATCTTCGAAACCGTAAGCCTGCAAACCACCCGTTGACTGCTGCGGAATGGAGACGTGCCACTTGCCGAAGTAGGGCGTATGGTACCCCGCTTTCTGGAGTAACTTCCCATATGTGGGATATGCCGGGTTGAGAACCGGCATCAATTTTGCGAGCAGAGGATTGGGGTCTGGAGGCGAGAGGATGGTCGTCATCAGCCAGCTTTGCTGCGAGTACAGCCCCGAGATAATCGTTCCCCGGGCTGGTGTGCACGCATTAGCCGCGGTGTGGTAATTTCCGAACTTGACTCCGCTCCTCCAGAGTTTGTGGAGATTCGGCATGAAGCAACGCAGGAATTCTCCCGCGTCTGAAATATGGCTGGGAAACACGCTCGGGTAGCGAAGTTCGTCCACCAGAATGAACAGGATGTTCGGTTTTGGCCCAGACACCGGGCCGGAGCTGCTGTGAGCCGCCGCTTTGTGAATTCCGGTCACCAGTCCGCCGGTAACCGCAGTCGTGGATTTAAGAAAATCTCTTCGTTTCATCTACTCTCCTTTTTTGAGACCTCCAAACGCGTAAGCAGTGAAATCTGCCGAAAACTGCCACGGTTGAGAAAAAGGATGAAAAGTTTACCGCTGCGTACGATAGCTCACGAACACTTTTCGCGTAGTTGTTGGGCTCCGCAGGGATGTAAAAAATATTTGACACATCTTAGGGGATGCGCTATGTTCTGTGTGTCAAACATTTTTTACATTGGAGCATTTTGCCATGGTGCCAAGCCTTTCGTATCGGGAGAAGAGTCTTTATGCCTCGTTGGCGGCGGAACTCGTTGTTTACGGACCTTACTTTTTCCTGCACGCGCAAAACTCCGTGAATAAGGTGGCGGGCATGATTATGGCTATTATCGTCCTGCAAATAATCCTGCAGTCGCTCATTGCCGCACTGACGCGGAACCGCGTAACAGATGAGCGCGATCGCTTGATCGAGCTGCGAGGGTATCGTGCCGGCTATCTAGCGCTCGCCTCATTGATGGTGATAGGGCTGGGCATGTTGTGGTTTCACGCGGCCCTCGGCCATCTTCAATTGGACAGCCGGATGTTAGGACTGCATTTTTTGAGCGTCTTCTTCGGAATGTTGATCGTCGCGGATATCACGAAAACCGCCACCCAGATTGTGGCTTACCGGAAAGCACTCTGATGGCTGCGATACGGAACCAGATTCGAGAACTCCGGGCCCGACGCGAGATGACACAGCAGGAACTCGCCGATCGAGTGGGCGTCACACGGCAGACGGTGATAGCCATAGAACAAGACAAGTATTCGCCTTCACTTGAGACTGCCTTCAAAGTGGCACTTGCACTTGGTGTGCCGCTCGAGCAGTGCTTCGAGTATGACTCTCGCGGTAAGCGCTAACGCGGGCTGCGATTGAGCACGACAGCCTCGCCCACCCTGGCGGGATAGAATTGGCAGACTGAGCTTAAAAACGCTTCGAAGAGGACCCGAATGCTTCGTCGAGAAATCTCGCAACACGCCCCGCGCTGCTGCCGGCTGCCTCATAATGGCGGCACTCGTAATCTTCCTGACGCCCGCCATCGCCGAGGGCGGCTCTATCACGATCGATTCGCCAGAGATGCAGGCCATCTTCTCACAATCCAGCTTCGATGGGACACCCGTTAGCATTCGGTTCAACGCGCCGAGGGTAATCGTTGCTCCCGAGTTGCTGGATATCAAGGATCAAGCCGATTTGAGGGCGCTGTACAACCTGGCGCCGGATCCTGCTCCGATAGTGGACGCATTTTTTGTGGACCAACTCGATGCCTGCGGCTCGGTGGAGCCGACAATCAATGGTATATTCGCCGGGTGCGCGCAGCTGCCGGGCCATGTGTTCGTGGAGGAATCAGATGCGGCCAAACTCTCACCCGCCCCGTTGATGGGTCACGAACTGGGCCATAACTTGAACTTACAGCACGATCTCTTTAGTTCCGCCAACCTGATGGCGCCTTTCTTCCCCCCTGGGACGGCGCTAACCGAAGAACAGGTCGCAATTATCCTGCAGAGCCCGCTGGTGCAGACAGACGCTACGGGTCAGAGACTTATTCAGATTACGCCGATAGCAATCGTGGCCGTTCCTGAACCCTCGACGCTGCTGCTCCTCGGCGCCACTCTCGGAGCACTGCTCATCATCAATACGAAGAAATACAAAAAGCCGTATCTGTACTTTAGCCCTATCGGGCCGCGGCACCGACGGAGCTCAGCTCTTTGACAATGCCGGCTACAAAGGCCTTCGCGTCGCCAAAAAGCATAAGCGTTTTCTCCATATAGTAGAGCTCATTTTCGATGCCTGCGAATCCCGGACTCATGCTGCGTTTCACTACCATAACGGTGCCGGCTTCATAAGCGTTCAGAATGGGCATGCCGGCTATCGGGCTGTTCTTGTCGTTCCGGGCGGCCGGGTTTACAACGTCGTTCGCGCCAATCACCAGGGCGACATCGACCCTTGGAAACTCGGGATTGATGTCGTCCATCTCGAAAAGCCGATCGTAGGGGACGTCGGCTTCCGCCAGCAAGACGTTCATGTGGCCAGGCATCCGACCAGCCACGGGATGTATGGCAAAACGGACATCGACCCCGCGCCGCGTGAGCACGTCGTACATCTCGCGGAGCTTATGTTGAGCCTGAGCGACAGCCATGCCGTAGCCCGGAATGATCACCACACTGCGGGCAGCGTCGAGGATTTCCGCAGCTTCTTCGGGCGATGCCGAGCGGACCGGGCGCTCCGTGGCTTGTTTGACGCTCGTTTGAACTGTGCCGAAGGCGCCGAAGAGGACGTTCGCGAACGACCGGTTCATAGCCCGGCACATGATGACCGAGAGAATGAAGCCCGAAGAGCCATCGAGCGCGCCCGCCACAATAAGCAGCTTGTTATCAAGGACGAAACCCATCGCGCTCGCCGACAGCCCGGCATAAGAGTTCAGAAGCGCGATGACAGTGGGCATATCGGCACCGCCGATGGGCACTATCAGAAGGACTCCAAAGACAAGCGAAAGCAGGGTGAAGACAGGAAAGAGCCAGGTTTGCTCAGGTGAGATGATGAGCGCGACGCCGACCACGACGGCCAGACCGAAAACCCCCAGGTTCACGAGATTCTGACCGCGCCAGGTTATCGGTCGTGTCGGTAGAATTTCCTGTAGTTTCCCGAAGGCCATGAGGCTGGCGGTACAAGTCAGGAAGCCGAGAAGCGTCTCGAGTATCAGAGCGCCCATGACAAAACCGTGAGGTGCCCGGCGGAAGTATTCGGCCGTGCCAATCAGTGCGGAAGCGAGCGCGCCACAGGCGTGTGAAATAGCTGTCCGCTGCGGGACCGCAGTCATTGGCATGTAGTAAGCGATCGGTACGCCTATTGCCGTTCCGACAAAAAACGCGATGAGGATCCACTCGTAGTTAACGACTTCATGCCGGAGCAGAGTACCCACTACGGCCAACAGCATCCCGATTTCGCCAACGAGAACACCGCGCCGGGCGGTGGCGGGAGAGTTCATCCATTTGATGGCCAGGATGAAGCCGGCAGCAGCCAGAATATAGAAAGCGGGAAGAATGCTCTCCGTCATTTCTTTTCAGAGCCCCGCTTCTTGAACATTTTCAGCATGCGATCTGTAATGAGATAGCCGCTGACAACGTTGACGGTCGATGCCACAACAGCAATGAACCCCAGTGCGCGGGTAAGTGTGCTCGCCTCTTTCTCGCCCGTGATGAGAATTGCTCCGACCACGGCTATGGCCGAGATGGCGTTCGTAAGAGACATGAGCGGCGTGTGGAGTAAGGGCGAAACACGGCGGATCAATTCGAATCCGAGAAAGGCGGCCAGCATAAAGACCCAAATCGCAATCTCGTAAGAAGGCATGCGTGTAGCTCTCCTGTCGCTTTAACCACCTACCAGCGCACTGAGAAGCTCTGAGACGCGCGCGTGAACGACTCTGCCCTGGTGGGTGATAAGAGTCTCACGAATGATTTCGTCTTCGCGATTGGCGTTCAAAGCTCCGTTTGCCGCAATAAGTTTGAGAAAAGCCGTAATGTTGGAAGCGAGCATTTGGCTGGCGTGGAAGGGCACTAATGAAGGTACATTCAGGGGGCCAAGTACATGAACTCCCTGGTACAGAATATCCTCTCCGGGCCGGGTGACTTCGCAGTTGCCGCCCCGTTCGGCCGCGATATCGACAATCACAGATCCGCTGCACATGGCGCTGACCATTTCGGACGTGATCAGGATCGGCGCTTTCCGTCCGGGAACCGCAGCGGTGGTGATGACGACATCCTGTTCGCATAGAACGTCCGTCATAAGCTCGCGCTGGCGCCGGTAAAAGGCTTCGTCCATCGCCTTTGCATAACCACCCTTGTCCTGCGAGCCTTGAGAATCGACGTCCAGAGTAACAAACTTAGCTCCGACGCTCTCAACCTGCTCTTTGACAGCCGGACGTACGTCGTAGGCGCAGACCACGGCCCCCATGCGTCGTGCGGTGGCGATAGCCTGCAGGCCAGCGACCCCCGCGCCCAGCACAAACACCTTGGCCGGAGTAATGGTACCGGCAGCCGTCATCAGCATCGGGAACATTTTCGCCAGGGAGCTGGCCGCCAGCAAAACGGCACGATACCCGGATATAGTTGCCATCGAAGACAGGGCATCCATACTTTGGGCGCGTGTAATTCGGGGCATAAGTTCGAGAGCGAAGAAGGACACACCGGCGTCCGCCAGATCCGCGCTCTCCTTGATTGCTGTTAATGGCTCACCGAACCCAACCAACGCCTGACCAGGACGGAAGAGCGACAAGTCCGATCGGCCCTCCTCGGGATTGGCGCCTAAGCATCGCACTTGCGCAATGATATTGGCTTCGCCAAACACTGCGGCCCGGCTCGCAATGCGGGCCCCACGAGCGAGATATATCTCGTCGGGGAACCCGGCTTCGCTGCCTGCCGAATACTCAACAAGGACTTCGATCCCGGATTTGCGCAAGAGCTCGCATGCTCTGGGTATAATCGCAACCCGGCGCTCACCGGGGAACGTTTCGCGCGGCACCCCCACCGTGATTGGCAAACAGAGCCTCCGTCAGTGATGATCATTCATTCCGACGAGCGTCCGCAAGCGTTCGTTACGTCGGGCAGTATCAGACCCGCTGCGTTGCCGGGTCGACCTATAAGGATACTGCGAGTACAATCAGCAAGTTGCTTGTAAGGCCACACAGGGCCGTGGCGCGATGTACTGAAACCTCTATGTCACCGGGTGTTGCGTCTCCGCGTTGCGCCGCTGGGACGGAATACGGAGCGCGAACAGGCTCCTTTTGGGTAAGCTGATGCCGTGAAGAGCTATCGCAAGGAGCTTTGGTTCGACGTGCCAACCAGGCGCGCGTTCATCAACATCACTCGCGACGTGGAGGCTTGTCTGCGCGAAAGCGGCGTTCGTGAAGGGCTGGTGTTGGTCAATGCCATGCATATCACTGCATCGGTATTTATCAACGACGACGAATCCGGGCTGCACCAGGACTACGATAAGTGGCTCGAGAAGCTTGCACCGCACGAGCCCGTTTCTGAATACCTGCACAACCGAACAGGCGAAGACAACGCCGACGCGCATATGAAAAGACAAGTGATGGGGCGGGAAGTAGTCGTGGCAATCACGCAGGGAAAGCTCGACTTCGGCCCCTGGGAGCAGATCTTCTACGGCGAGTTCGACGGCCGCCGCAAAAAACGGGCACTGGTCAAAATCATCGGCGAATGACGCGGGTTGCTCTCGGTGGCAAGTAGAGCCGCCGGCAGCGATGATCATCCATTCCGACGAGCGTCGGCAGACGTTAGTTAACTTCTTCACGTGTATAATAAGTGACCAAACAGGCGCTTGTCCCCAAGTCGTTGGACGAAAGCGAACGCGTGAAATCCACAGACGTTCAAAATCCGGAATATTTCCACAAAGTAGTCGATTGCCAATGGGCATGTCCTGCCCATACGAACGTTCCCGAATACATCCGGCTGATCGCACAGGGCAGATACACCGAGGCCTACATGCTCAACCGGGAATCGAACGTCTTTCCAGCCATTCTCGGCCGGACTTGCGACCGCCCTTGTGAACCCGCTTGCAGGCGGGGCCGGCTGGATGGAAAACCCGTCGCCATCTGCAGATTGAAACGGGTAGCGGCCGATCTTCGGGGCGAGATCTCTGATCTGTTGCCTAGAATCCCCGAACAGAAGAACGGCAGGCGCGTGGCTTGCATTGGAGCCGGGCCGGCCTCTCTGACTGTGGCGAATGATCTGATGCCGCTCGGCTACGAAGTCACGATCTTCGAGAAACAGGACAAGCCCGGCGGCTTGATGCGATCAAATATTCCTGCCTTCCGGCTGCCTGAGCAAGTTCTCAGCCGAAGAAATCGATCTGATCCTGGATATGGGCGTGGATATTCGGTTCAATACACCCGTCCAAAGCATGAGGGCTTTACTCGAGCAGGGATTCCAAGCAATCTTTGTCGGTTGTGGCGCCCCTCGCGGCAAAGAACTAGAAATTCCCGGACGTCATGATACGGATCGGATCCACATCGGTATCGACTGGCTGGAATCGGTCGCCTTTGGCCATATCGAATCGATAGGAGAGCGGGTTCTGATCATCGGGGTGGGGAACACGGCGATGGATTGCTGCCGGTCTTCCCGCAGGCTCGGTGGAAAAGACATCAAGGTCATGGCACGGCGCCCGCGCGGATTCTTCAAAGCGTCCGCCTGGGAACTCGAAGACTCGGAAGAGGAAGGCATCGAGATCATCGTTAACCATGCGCCCAAGAGCTTTGTGGTTGAAGGCGGTCAGCTCCGAGGTATGCTCTTTGAGCGCGTCAAATGGGATGCAGCGGCAAGATACTCGGAGACGATCGACGAGATCTTTCTTCCGGCCGACGACGTTATTCTGGCCATCGGTCAGGAGAACGCGTTTCCCTGGATCGAGCGCGATTTGGGTATCCAGTTCGGCAAGTGGGATCTGCCGGTGATTGACGAATCGACGTTTCAGTCCACGCGGCCCGAAATTTTCTTCGGGGGCGACGCGGCGTTCGGCCCCAAGAACATCATCTGGGCGGTTGAGCACGGTCATCAGGCCGCCATTTCGATCCACAACTACTGCGAAGACCTCCCTGTTAGCGCGCGGGTCCCTCATGGCATGAATCTCATCAGCCAGAAAATGGGGATAAGCGAGTGGAGTTACCACAACGATTACAACCCGGCTGAACGGCAGAAGATGAAGCATGTGGACCTGGTCGACCGGTTCAAGAAACTGAATATTGAGGTCGAGCTTGGGTTTTCCGCCGAGCAGACGGCGCGCGAAGTAGAGCGTTGTCTGAATTGTGACATCGAGACAGTCTTCGAGGCTCCGCGGTGTATCGAGTGTGATGCCTGCATAGACGTCTGTCCCGTTCAATGCCTGACGATTGCGCGCAGTGGCGACGAACTGGAGCTGCGAACCAGGCTCTCAGCCCCCGCATTGAATCTCGATCAAGCTTTATACGTGTCTTCCTCGCTTCCGCAAACCGGCCGGATCATGGCCAAAGATGAGGATGTTTGTGTTCACTGTGGGCTTTGCGCGGAACGGTGTCCTACGGCGGCGTGGGACATGCAAAAGTTTGAGCTTTTGATTCCCTACGCGGGTTTAGCGCAGAATCATCCCGACAAGCAACCAGTCGGTAAGGAGGCTCCAGGCCCTTGCGCGCAGGTTCAGTAGAAGGCGTGCAGCAAGAATCTGGTACGCGTATCAACGATTTTGCCATCAAACTGGCTAACGTAAACGGCACGGGATCGGCGAGCGCGAATGGCCTTCTGATGCAGGCTATTTTTCGCATGGGCATCCCGGTTTCTGGGAAAAACCTATTCCCGTCGAACATCCAAGGTTTGCCGACTTGGTACGAGATTCGAGTAAACAGCAACGGGTACGCCGCACGTGCGCTTGACTACGACCTGATGGTCGCGATGAACGCTCAGACCTACGCGCGCGACATTGAAGAAGTCGTTTCCGGCGGATACGTGCTTTACGACTCGAGCTGGCCACTCGACCAATCGCTCTACCGGGCCGATGTTCATTTTCTAGCAATACCGCTCGCGAAGATGTGCAACGAGCAATTCAAAGATCCGAGAGAACGTGTACTGATGAAGAACATCGCGTACGCCGGGTGCCTTGTGGCTGTGCTCGATGTCGACATGCAGATCGTCGAGAGTCTGTTGCTGGAGAAATTCGCCGCCAAGAAGGCACTGCACGAATCGAATCGCAGAGCTCTCAATATTGGTTATGAATACGCGAAACAGCATTTCGCGTGCCCACTGCCGTTTCGCCTGCAGAAGATGCATGCAAACGACGACAAGATTCTGATCGATGGGAATACCGCGGCCGCGCTCGGTTGCATATATGCCGGTGCCACCATTGCCGCCTGGTATCCGATTACGCCTGCAACGTCGGTAATGGATGCTTTCAAGCAATTCTGTGAAACCTACCGGCGCGACAAGGAAACTGGCCGGAATAATTACTGCATCTTGCAAGCCGAGGACGAGCTCGCGGCGATCGGCATGGTTATCGGGGCCGGCTGGAATGGCGCCCGCGCCTTCACCTCCACCGCCGGCCCTGGAATCTCGTTGATGAACGAACTACTTGGCCTTGCTTATTACTCAGAGATTCCGGCAGTTGTTATAGACGTTCAGAGAGTCGGCCCTTCAACGGGGATGCCGACACGCACCCAGCAGGGGGATCTGATGGAGTGTGCCTACGCCTCTCACGGAGATACCAAGCACATTCTTCTCTTCCCTGGTAATCCGGCCGAGTGCTTTGAGTTCGCAGTCAAATCTTTCGATCTCGCTGAACGCTTCCAAACTCCCGTCATTATGCTTTCCGATCTCGATCTTGGCATGAACGACTGGGTAGTGCCGCGTCTCACCTGGGACGATTCATATAGGCCTGACCGCGGCCGTGTGCTTTCCGAGGATGATCTTCGCAATCTACGAAGGTTCTATCGATACAGCGACGAGGATCAGAATCATGTTCCCCCACGAACGCTACCCGGAGTTCATGCAAACGGCGCTTACGTTACGCGCGGATCGGGTCACAACAAATTCGGTGCATACACAGAAACTCCACACGAGTATCAGGAAGTCATCGATCGCCTGTTGAGAAAGCATCGCGCGGCATCCGCCTACGTGCCGCTACCTGAGATTTCAAACCCTTCTAATGCTGACGTCGGGGTCATCACAATAGGGAGTTGCGATCCGGCGGTTCGTGAGGCGCTCGACCGGCTTGCCGAACGCGGCATTCACGCTGACTATATGCGGATTCGCGGATTTCCTTTTCATCCGAGCATAGAAACGTTTTTGTATGAGCACAAATTCTGCTTCATAGTAGAGCAGAACCGCGATGCACAACTTCGTTCGCTCCTTACGCTCGAGACATGTGTTCCGAAAGACAGGCTGCGGTCTGTTCTTGCCTACGGCGGCTATCCATTGAGCGCTCAGCAGGTGGTGGACGGAGTTACACGCCAACTGGAGGTCCGCAGTGCCGTCCATAGCTAAACCGGTCGCGCAGCATCCGAGCGCGCAGCGCAACGAGCTTGGATTGACGATTCGTGATTACGAAGGATCGATGTCGACGCTTTGTGCCGGCTGTGGGCACGATTCGATTACGGCCGCGATCGTGCGCGCACTATGGGAGCTCTCGATGCCGCCGCACATGCTGGCGAAGATGAGCGGTATCGGCTGCTCTTCGAAGACGCCGGCTTACTTTGTGAACGGCGCTCATGGCTTTAACTCCGCACACGGACGCATGCCGGCCATCACGACCGGCGCGGTTGCGGCAAACCGTGCGCTCACATACATCGGTGTTTCCGGCGATGGCGATTCACTTTCGATCGGCCTGGGACATATGTGTCATGCGATTCGCCGTAATGTGAAGATGGTCTACGTCATCGAAAACAACGGCGTGTACGGATTGACTAAAGGCCAGTTCTCCGCCTCAGCCGATGTAGGGTCGAAGAGTAAACGCGGCGAACCGAATCAGCTGGCTCCGATGGATCCGGTCGCGCTGGCGCTGAGTATCGGGGCGACATTCGTGGCACGCAGTTTCTCAGGCGACAAAGAGCAGCTTGTGCCTATCTTAAAAGCAGCCTTTATACATAGAGGCTTGGCGCTACTCGACGTGATTTCGCCGTGCGTTACATTCAACGATCATTCCGGATCGACTAAAGCCTATTCATATACCCGCAAGCACGCGGTAAAGGGTGCGGAGCCCGACTTTGTGCCGCACGCGTCAGAGATCCTGGCGACGATCTCGCGCAACGGCGTGACAAGCGTGACGATGCACGATGGCAGTGTCCTGAATTTCAAGGCTGTACCGGAAGGCTACGATCCCACGGACCGCCAGAAGGTCATCAGCTACCTTTCAGAGCGACAGAGCAAAGGTGAGATTCTGACGGGCCTGCTTTATATAGACGAAACGGTCAGCGATCTTCACGAGATGAATAAGACTTCCGAAATCCCGCTCTCTCGAATTGAATTCGAAAAATTGTGTCCCGGAGCGGCCGAGTTGGAACAATTGCAGGAAGAGTTCCGGTAAGGTCGAGCCGGACGGACCGCGAGCGCTTCGCTCATGGCTCCGAGGTACAGGCGGCGGTGCCGCCACGAGCCTTGATCAGGTTTGCGATGTTGGTGTAGCCGTTCTCAAGAGCGGCTCGATACGGCGTTTTCCGATTCGTGCCGCACAAATTTGGAATTGCTCCCCTTTCGAGCAGCAGCTTCACTATGTTGGTTTTCCCAAACGAGGCCGCCGCATAGAGAGCTGTTGTCCCCGAACCGCTATTTACCTGATTCACCAGGGCGCCATGATCGAGCAGCGTACCTGCAACCCCGTCGAATCCCTTTAGACAGGCATCTTCCAGCGGTGATAAGCCCGATGCTAACGGATCGTTGGCGGCTGCTCCGTGCCGCAGAAGACTCGCGACCAGAGTTGACTCCTCTTTTGCGATTGCGAAACTCAGCGGTTTTTCTAAGGATTGAGGTGTTCGCAGTCTTTCTGCTTCGAGGAGTGATACGGCCGCGTCTTCTTTCCCTCTTCGTGCGGCATTTTCCAAAGGGCTGTAGCCTTCTTTGTCGCGAATTTCGAGATCGGGATGGAATTGAAGCAGATATCGAATGAGCCCTATGTGGCCCCGGTACGCAGCTTCATTGATCGGCGTGGCGCCGGTTTTCGGTTCAGCTTCGTTCAGCCGAGCGCCATGTGCCAGCAGGACGGCAACGCTATCGAGAGAGCCGTCCCAGACGGCCTGATCGAGGGGGCTGGTTCCCTCCGCATCACGAATATTCAGATCGGCTCCTTTTTGAAGGAGGTAATGAATGACATCCAAGTGGATGCCGCGCACCGCAAAGTGCAACGCCGTAGGTCCCGTTGCTTCCATACGAGCGCCAGCCGCAATCAATATTTCGGCCAGGCGCAAGTTGCCCATATAAGCTGCAACCTGGAGAGGAGTTGCCGGAAATTCGCTGGATTTTCGATTTTCCATCCCCACATTCGGATCAGCGTGAGAGGCGAGCAGGAGTTCAACAGTTTGGATTTCATTGAAGGACGCGGCGTAGTAGATCGGCGTCTTTCCATACCGATCGGGCGCATTGGGATTGACTCCGTTTTCCAGAAGGCTCTGAGCCGTTTTCAAATTGCCGATCCGGCAAGCCTGAGCAAGAGTTTCTGCGCCCGGACTGACACTGCCTCTTGCAGATGCGATTATAAGCGCGAAGAAGAAACCGGCGAACTTCATGCGTTTACTCTTCCCGAAGAGCAGTCATCGGATCGAGACGGGAAGCTCGATGCGCGGGAAGAAATCCGGCTAACAGCGCTACCGAGGCGAGCACGGCGGCGGCTGAACAGAGTGTTCGAAGATCATTCGCCTTGATTCCGTAGAGGAAGCCGGCGATGAAACGCGTTACGCCGATCGTGGCGCATAGTCCGATTCCCAGACCGATCACGATCAAGGCCGTCATTTCGCGCAGCACGCTGCGGAGCACCGTGTATTGCTGGGCTCCTAGCGCCATGCGGATTCCGATTTCGTTGCGCCGCCTGGTCATGTTGTAGGACATCACGCCATAGAGGCCGAGCATTGCGAGGAGAAGGGCAAGTCCACCGAAGAATCCGGAAAGCGTGGCGAGCAGGTGTTCGCGCGCGAGTGACTCGTCCACTTGAACGGCCAGTGTTCTGAACTGCATGAGGACGTCGCGATTGACATCCGAGATGGAGGATTTCACCGCCGAAATCAGCGAGGCCGGAGAGCCGCCGGCTGCACGCACCTCAAACGTGAGGGAGTCGCTGGTTCTTGGGTCCTGGCTGGCCGCGAGATACGCGGTAGGGACGATGTCCTCGCGCAGTTCAGCGTATTTTGCATCCTGAACCACGCCGATTACTTCTACTGGATCACCCAACTTGGCGCCCTGCATCGGCCGATAATGCAAGCCCACAGGGCTCGCCGTTCCGAAGAGCTTTTTCGCCATAGTCTGATTCACGATGGCCACTTTGGGCGAATCGACGGTATCATGCGCGTCGAAATCGCGTCCGGCGAGCAGACTGGTGCCGAGTGTCTCAAAATACCCATTACTGACGTTATTCAGATAGATCAGCGTCGGCTCTTTCCTCTTCGACTTGCCTTCGACTTGTACGTCATCGGCATCAATGCTGCCGCCCATCGGCGTAGTACCCGAATAGCTGGCAAAGCGGACACCAGGCAGAGCGCGCAGATGTTCCAGGATGCGCTCGAAGATGGCGTGACGCTGGGTGGGCCTATATGCTTCGGGGTGCAGCGCCAGATCCCCCAGCAAAACGTGCTCCCGGTCAAACCCCGGGTCGAGCGTTTCGAGTCGGAAGAATGTCGAAAGCATCAGTCCCGCACCACTCACCAGCAAAAGAGATAACGCTATCTGCAGGACTACGAGCGCCCTACCCAGCCTGAACTTCCCGCCTTGTATCACTCCGCGCGCTTTACTCTTCATCGCGGATTGCGGGTCTGCTTTTGTAGCCCTCCAGGCAGGAGCAAGCCCGAACAGTAGACCGGTCAAAACGCAGACTCCGGCGGTAAAGGCAAGCACTCGCCCATCAATGCTCAGGTCAAGAAACACCTTGTTCTCCCGGTAGACGCTCGAAACGAGAAGTCCGACCAGCAGCCGCGCACCCCACTGTGCGAATACAACGCCTAGGGCCGCTCCAGTCAAAGCCACCAGCATGCTTTCCACAAGCAGCTGCCGGATGAGCCGGCCGCGCCCCGATCCGAGCGCCATGCGAATAGAGATCTCCCGCTGCCTCGCCGCACTGCGAGCCAGAAACAAATTGGCTACGTTTGCGCAGGCAATCAACAACACCACGCCGACGATCATCATCAACACCAGCAGCGCCTGACGGTATTTCGAGCGGATAGGAGAAAGCCCATTCACCGCCGGTTGCGTTTCAAGGGTGCGTCTACGATAGATTTCCTGCTGTTCGGGCCTTATGTTCGGCGGCACCGTTGCTCGGAAGATTGGACCGGCCAATATCTTGAGACGTGCGTTCACCTGGTTCACGGAAACTCCCGATTTCGGCCGGCCTATCGACACGAAGCCATCCGCCAATACCTTCGTCGAGGGAATTGTTCTCGCCGCGAACGATCTTTTCTGCGCAGATCGGTACGTAAATGTCGCTTTGCCTGCCGACATCAACGCCTGTAAATCCGGGTCCAATCACGCCCAGAACGTCGAAGGGATGATTGTCGAGCGAAATGGTCTTTCCTACCACGCCGGCGCGCCCTGCGTATTCGGTGCGCCAGAAACCATAACTGAGTACGGCGGTTCCAGCGCAGCCCCGGTGATCGTCCGCCGCTGTGAAGGTTCGACCGATGATGGGGCGCAGTCCCAGTGTGCTGAAAGAACTGACCGGAGACGTAGTTCCCTTGGACGTAGCGAGCCTCGCCACGGGCCGCGAGGTTGAAGCGCGCGGTGGCATAAGCCAAGATTTCGGCAAATACGTCTTGACGGTCGCGCAATTGCTCCCAATTGGGATTGGTAATGAACGGTTCTTCAAAGCCCCAGATGTCCTTCCGGGCCATGTTCACCTGAAGCAGTTGTTCGGGATGGCTGACGGGCAGCGCTTTCAGCATTACTGAATCGATCAAGCTGAAGATCGCCGTATTCGCACCGATTCCCAGCGCCAGCGTTAGAACCGCCGTGAGTGAGAATCCAGGGCTTTTGAGCAGTGTTCTCGCTGAATACCGGATGTCTTGGCGAACCTGTTCCAGCCAGAACCAGGAGCGTGCTTCCCGATGCAGTTCTTTTGCCTGCTCAATGCCGCCGTAAGCACGTTTGGCTGCCAGTCGTGCCTCCTCGGTGTTCATCCCGCGCAATTGAAACTCGTCTTGCAGGAGTTCCAGATGAGAGGTTATTTCTCTTTGCAGATCCCGTTCAGCGCGAGTTGGCCAGATAGAAATTGCGTAGTTTGCTAAAGAAACGTCGCGCGTACGCCATATTGTCAAGCTTTCTCAAGCAGAAGCTTTTCGACCAATCCCGCCGAACGACGCCAACGCTCCGTTTCCTTTTCGAGCGCATGGCTTCCGGCCTTTGTCAGGTTGTAAAACTTGGCATCTCTGTTGTTTTCCGTCTTGCGCCACGTCGCGCGAATCCAGCCGTTCTGTTCCAACCGGACCAGAGCGGGGTAGAGAGTTCCTTGATTCAAGGAAAGCAGGTCTTCAGATATCTGCTCAAGGCGAGCGGCGATCCCGTAAGCGTGCTGAGGGCCCATCGTGGCCAGCACGCGCAGGACGATCAAATCAAGAGTGCCTTGCAGGAGATCCACGCGATCCTTGGCTTTACTTGGCATTCCAGTGAACTCTCTCAACAGTTTACTAGGATATCAAGTGGAGAGCACAACGCTTATCAGTGCTTAGCTTTCGTCAACCCTTGTTTCGTCAATCGAGCCAGGATACTTTGTGGGTTCCATTTCAGATAGTCGTTCAAGACGTCGACGGCATCGCCCGATTTGCCCTTGCTTTGGAACAACGCGGAGAGCTCGAGATAAGCCCGTTCGAGCGAAGCGTCCAGTTTGATCGCGCGCCTCAGCTGGCGAGCGGCTTCCGTAGCATCGGTCTGCTTGAGCGTGATTCCGAGAAACATGGCGTATTCACCAGAAGAGGGTTCGAGTTCGCAAGCGCGACGGAAAAAAGGTAGCGCTGCCCGCGGGTCACCTTTTGACAGATTGATATCCCCGAGCGCCGCGAGGACGGCGGCATCGTTATCCTGTTGAGCCTGAGGCAGACTCTTCAACAGATTGTCAGCCTGCTCGCCCAGGGGTTCTAGGCCCTGCGTTGCAGAAGCTTTCAAGTCTGCAAGAGCGAGGTCTCGGCTTTGCACGTCGACAGCCGGCTCGCGCCACGCGCGGAGCCCTTCCGGAACAGCCGCAGCCTCAGATGCTTCTGCTTCGGGCTTTGCGAGTATCCGGTGATCTGTAAGCGCGGAGTGCGCGACATCCGTAGGGGAGCGGCGCGGCATGTGGCAGCTTACACATTCAGACAGATTAGCGGAGTGGGCAGCAGGGGAAAGCGTGGAGTGGCAGGAGAGGCAGATTGCTTTGACTTCGCTGTTTCTGTTGCTCGTCAGAGTGTGCGGATTGTGGCAAGTGCCACACCACAAATTCCCATTACTCTTGACCGCGCATTTGCTTAAAGCAAGCTGCTCTTCCTGGCTTACCGCTTTGATGCCGCTTCTTGCGTGCTTTACGACATATATGGCCAGAGTTGATTCCAGATTGCTTCCAGGCACGAAATCATGCAGCGTCTTTCCCGGATTGAGCACACGAGCCGCTCCTTCCAGATGACACTGCTCGCAAACACTATCGCGGGCCCGCGCGGGTAATTTCGCGGGATTGACGATGTTTGTGGCTGATGGATGGGCAAGATGCTCTTTGGTATCGCCATGACATCGCTCACAGCTGATGGCTGTGAATTGACCGTGATCGTTCGAATGACAAAACAGGCAACCGGTCGAAAGCGCCCGGTTGAAATCGAGCAGTTCCATGCCTGCGTAGCCGGGCGAAATGTCCCAGCCGTAACGGCGATAGAACGAAGCGGGCGATTGCAGCAGAACACCGTTCAACTGTGTCGCATAGCTGTGGCCGACTTTGCCCGCGCCGATCTGATACTCGATTTCGTAAGTGGCGTTGAGGCCGTCCTCGGACAAGTGATGAATCATCTTGCCGTTCCGCCATTCTGTGGTGATCCGACTGCCCGATTGCGGATCGGTCACTCGCCCGGCAGGTACGGAATCCGGAGCACGCAGTGAATTGGCCATGGACGAGTGCAAATAGCTTGCCGTCTCTTTCGGATGGCATGTCGCGCAATTTGGATTGTGATTTTGAGCACTGAGCGGGCGGCCAACGAAGGTCAGGAGAATTGCCACTCGTTTCGCGCAATAGAAAGTCGTTTCGTCTCGTCTCCGAGATTTTCGATTGAACGGCAATTTAAGAAGTGATAGTATCACCGTGCTGGCGATATTTGTCGTCGAGGAATGCGGGGGTCTTTATGCGTTACCGGTATCTTCTAGCGTCTATTCTGGCCTTGCTTCTGACACAAACTGCTTGGTCGCAGAGTGAAGCAGTCAGCGCGCAACTCAGTGGAACGGTTCAGGACGAAAACGGTGCGACCGTACCCAACGCGAAGGTCACACTGACAAATCCTGAGGTCGGATTTTCACGCGAGGTCACGACGGCGGACAACGGACTCTATACGTTCACGCTAATTCCGCCCGGCAGATATCAACTGAAGGTCGAGAAAACGGGATTCAATTCATATCTTCAATCAAACATCGTCCTGGCCGTTGGGCAATCCTCAACACTGAACGCCCAGCTTCAGGTTGGGAACGTGAGTCAGACGGTGGAAGTAAGTGCGCAGGCGCCCGTACTGAATACCGGAAGCGCAGACATCGGCTCGGAGGTGAGCAGTAAACAGGCCGTCGAATTGCCGCTCAACATTCGGAACGTCTATGGCCTTGTGGAACTGGATTCGAGCGTGAACAACAGCCAGCAGTTTCAGGCGCTGAATCCACCCGGATCGCAAGGGAACGTCGATCAGGACATCGCCTTCTTTAATTTCGGCGGCGGCCGCTTCGGCACGACTGCTTTTCTTCTGGACGGCGCATGGGATGGCGCGGGTGACTGGGACGGCGTCATTTACGTTCCTTCGGTGGACGAGCTTCAGGAGTTTCGTATCCAGACGAATACGTTTTCCCCTCAATACGGACTCAGCATGGGAAACGTAGTCAATGCCGTGACGAAGTCCGGAACGCGCAGTTTTCATGGGGACGCCTTCGAGTTTCTACGCAACAACAATCTCGATGCCAATAATTACTTCAACAATCTGAACGGCTTGGCGCGTCCGCAGTTCAAACGCAATCAGTTCGGCTTTACCGCGGGCGGCCCAGTATATATTCCGCATTTCTACAAGCAACGGGACAAAACCTTTATCTTCGGTACCTACGAAGGCTTGCGGCAGCAGACTCCGACTACATTGTTGGCAACCGTGCCGACCGCCCTTCAGCGCCAGGGAAATTTCTCGCAAACTTTCAATCAGGATGGAACGCTATCCACGATATATGACCCGTTCACGACTCACTTGGTGAATGGCGAGTATGTACGTACGGCATTTCCTGGCAACGTCATACCGCCTGCCCTGCTCAATCCGGTGGCGATGAAGCTGCTGAACTATTATCCAGCCCCGAATCGACCCGGCGATCCGCTGACCGGTGCCAACAATTTCGTTGGAACAGCGGGACTTCCAACGGACAGTGACCAGTACACGATCAGGGTCGATCAGAACATCAGCGAGAAACAGAACTTCTTTGCCCGCTGGTCGCAGAAGCGTCAGTTCAAACAACTGGAGGGTGAGTTCTTCGGCGCGAATGATCCAGGGGGCAATGGCACTGTGGCTCCTGATAACCGGTTTGAAGGGGGCTTTGGGTACACCTACGTCTTCACGCCCACTTTCGTAATGTCGTTGAATCTGGGATGGGGCCGCTGGGTAGAAGGCCGGACGCCCCAGGGAGTGCCTTTCGATGTGACGCAAGTTGGCCTCCCAGCTTCACTCAATTCCTATAACGGTCCAGGCGCCTTCCCAACGGTCAACATCACCGGCTACCAAAACCTCGGATCTGGCGTTTTAAATGCGACTCCTCGCGAGGCTCGTACCTACGCCGCCGACTTCACCAGGAACCTGGGTTCGCATGCGCTCTCAATGGGTTTCATGGGAATCAATTTCATCTTGAATACCTTCAATTCGGCGCAAGCTTCATTCAACTTTTCGCCAGACTTTACACAGGGCCCCTTCCCGACTGAGGCGAATTCAAATACCGGCTCGGGCGTGGCTTCTTTCCTGCTGGGCACTGGCGATAACAACAGCGCAGGCATCACCACTAGCGCCGAGGCTGCTTACAGCAAGAAAAATTATGGAATGTACTTCAACGATGATTGGAAGGTAAACAAGGCGCTGACTCTGAATCTGGGAATCCGGTACGACATTCAGACGGCACCGACAGACCGGTTCAACCGGCTGTCCTATTTCACGTTCGCTCCGAATCCCATCAATACCCAAGTGCCCGGTTTGAATTTACGCGGCAATCTTCAGTACGTCAATGGCAATCAGCGGGGTGTTTACAACACGAACTACACGAATTTCGCGCCGCGGGTAGGTCTCGCTTACTCACCGGTATCGAAATTTGTCTTCCGTGCGGGCTATGGAATCTTCTATACGCCCGCCATGGAGTTCGGCGATTACCAGGGACTTTCACTGAACGGGTACTCGCAGACTACTCCCTATGTGGGAACGCTGGACGGCGTCACGCCCCAGAACCTTCTAAGCAATCCGTTTCCGACCGGACTCCTGGCGCCGGTTGGCCAAGCCAACGGAGGCGCGACAAACGTCGGCCAGAACATCAACGCCGTGCTTCGCAACCGCGCTAGTCCGTACGTTCAGCAATGGACCGCTAATGTCCAGTACCAACTCGGAAACACCGTATTGCAGGCCGCTTATATCGGCAATCACGGCTTGAAACTGCTGTATGGTACGACCTTCGAACTGAACCAGCTTCCCCCTGCGGATCTGGCCTTGGGGAACCAACTGGTCCAGCAGGTCCCAAATCCGTTTCATGGAATCATCACGAGCGGAGCTCTTTCCGGACCTACCATTCCGTACGGGCAATTGCTGCGGCCTTTCCCCGAATACACAGGAGTTGAGGACGTACAGCCTCCCTCCGCTTCTAGTAGTTACAATGCGATGGCACTCTCGGCCAATCATCGTTTCTCGAACGGTATCCAGTTCCTGCTCTCGTACACCTGGTCCAAATACCTGACCAACAGCGAAGGCCCTGAAGGCTGGACGAACGGTCAAGCCCAGTCCGTCCAGAATTGGTATAACACAGCGCTCGAGAAATCCGTGATGGTAGATGACATTCCCCGGAGTCTGGTTGCGAGCTACGTCTATGAACTTCCCGTAGGCACCGGTAGGAAATTCGCTCCGTCGAACAAGATCGTAGAAGGAGTAATTGGCGGTTGGCAGGTGGCCGGCATCTCGAATTTCAAGGATGGATTCCCGCTGGCGATTACGAATGCCACGAACAACACGAACTCGTTCGGCGGCAACCAGCGGCCCAACGTTATTGCCAATCCGAATCTAAAAGGCAACAGCATCTATGAATGGTTCAACACTGCGGCGTTTGCCCAACCCGCTCCATTTACATTCGGTAATGCCCCCCGAACTCTGCCGTATCTGAGAGCTCAAGGCACAATCAATACAGATTTGACTCTTCAGAAGTATTGGCGTCTCTGGAACGAAACATCGAAGCTGCAACTTCGCGCTGAGTTCTACAATTTGTTCAATCGCACGCAGTTTTTCGCTCCAGCGACAACTTTTGGAACATCCACTTTCGGAGTCGTTCCGGGCGCCCTGGCCGCTCGTTCTATACAGTTCGGCATGAAGCTTTACTGGTGAGGTGTTTACTTGTAAATAGTGCGGGCGATAGTTTTAGCTTTATGCCTCATGGGCCTCGATCTTGGAGTGTATGCGGAGACATCGCTGGCCGATCAGATAAAAGCCGCTCAAAATGCTGGGAATTACGCGGAGGCAGCGAAACTCTACTTACAGTTAATTTCGGAGGGAACCGACACACCCGAAGTCCGGAGTAACTGCGGAGTGATGCTGCATCTCGCCGGAAAAAACCGCGAAGCAATGGAACAATTTCGCCTGGCGCTCCGTGAAAATCCGGCGCTTGCGGGCGCGAACCTTTTCGCGGGCCTCTCCGAGTTCGATTTGGGAGAGTTCGAAAACGCCCTGCCCTACCTGGAAAAAGCAAAGGAATTGGATCCGACGAGACCAGCTCCGCTACTGGCGCTCGGGAAACTATACGTGGCAAAGCGCGATTACCGTCGAGCGAATGGCTTTTACGCAAAAGGAGCGGCGCTTGATGCCAACCTCGCGGAGGCTTGGTACGGCTTGGGAGTCACCGATCGCAGCATGGCCGAGGAGATACTGAACCAGGCGGCGCGCGCCGGCACAACAAACGAGCCGGCCACAAAGGCGAAAGTGCAGCATCTGCTCGACGGTGCAATGCAGGCTCTTACTCGCGCGGCTGAACTCGACCCGAACTCCGCACACACGCATCTTCTTATGGCGGAGTCCCTGGCGGATGCGGGAAAACCAGCGGAAGCGATTCCCGAGTATCAAGCGGCTATGAAATTAGATCCCGCACTCGACGGCGCCTACCTGGGGCTGGCGTCCGAATACTGGAAGCAGCATCAGTTCGATCAGGCTTTGCCTTTACTGAAGCATGTGCTCCTTAAGTCTCCGAATGATGCTGAAGCGAATGGGATGATGGCCGATATCGTCGAACACGGCGGAGATTATGCAAGAGCGCAGCGCTATGCGGAAACAGCCTTGCGCGGGAATCCCGATCTTATTCAGACCCGCGTTGTTCTGGCACGAATTTACTTGGCGAAACAGGAGCCGAAACTGGCAGTCAGTGAATTGCGTAAAGTCATCGCTGCCGATCCGGACGGCAGCTACCATTTCTTGCTGTATCGTGCTTACCGGCAGGCCGGCGACGAACGCTCGGCTCAGGAAGCAATGGCCCAATTTCAGCAACTTCGATACAGTTCGCCGAAGCATTAGCTGCAAGGCGGCCCGTCATTTTTGCAACTGCCGCTCGCGTTGCAACTCAGCCTCGCGGATCTGCGTACTCTTCTTCAACGCGGAGTCCGCTTCCTCCATTCGCCCTAATTTGCGGAGCGCAAGAGAAAGTTGATAGTGGACGTCGCCGCGCTCGTCCGATTCAGCCGCTCGCGTCAGCTCGATCACGGCGTTTTCATATCGACCGAGGTGAAGATAGGCGCGTCCGAGATCGGCATGCGCAGCCAAGGCGTCCGGTTGGGCCGCCAAATACTGCTGAAGTAGCGGGATCGCCGCAGCCTCGTCATGACGACGCACGGCAATGTTTGCCAGTTCGAAAACCGCCTGGTGCGCATTGGGATTAAGTGCGAGTGTTTGTTTCAGACAAGCTTCAGCGCGGTCGAAGTTGCCCATCTCCCAATAAGTTGTTCCTAGCCCCAGCAGTGGAGCCGGATTTCGGGGCTGTTCAGCGGCCGCCTTCTGATAATGGGCAAGAGCGGAGACCAGGTTTCCGTGCTGCCGGTCCACATCGCCGAGAAAGACGGAGGTTTGCCAGGAATCCGGCGCGAGATTTACGAACCGCTCGAACGCAATCCGGGACTTTTCGGCGAACCCGCGAGCGGTCTCATACTGCCGAAGCACTTCCGGTGACGAATCTGTCGCCATTGCCTTGGAATCGCCGAAAGCCTCGCCAGCGAGTTTGTCATCGCCCGCATTCTGGAGATATTCGGCTAACAAGCGCCGCGAATATGCCGCGCCGCCGGGCGTTCGCGCGATTTGTTTGGAAGCGTTTTCCGCCATGCTTTCATAACAGATTGCGAGGCCATACCACGCCTTGGAGTCGCTCTCCGAATTCTGCGTCTCCTTCTCATAGAGCTGGGCGGCTTCCACGAGTTGGCCCAGCGCAAAGCGAGCACTGGCTAACGCGAGAAGGGCGTCGCGGTCAGCAGGATTCGAGGCAAGGAGCTTCTCGAGCGGCGCGATCGCTTCTTTGGGACGATTCGTTTGAACAGCAGCCATTCCCGTTATAAGAGCTGCGGATTTCAGCTCGGGATGGTCCGCCCAGATTTTCGAGGCTATATCGAATGCATCCGAATATTTTCCGAGCTCATAGTACATGACAGCCAGATTGTTGAGCGCCTCCGGCGCCCCGGGGCGAATAGCCAACGCGGCTTTGTATTCAACAATCGCCTGTTCGTATTTACCCTGCTCAGTGTAAGCTGCCGCCTGCCGGAAGAGATCTGCATAGCCATCGGCATGCAGGTGCGGGCACATGAAGAGAACCAGGACGAGGGCGAGGCAGGCTTTCGGGCCGCCTCTTAAGGCCGGGTATTTACCAAAACCGTGCAAAAACTCATTGGATCGGCCAGCCATTCTTAAATTCCATCCTCACCCCATCCGTTTTCGAGGCGTCGAGGCGCGAGGTCAAGCGCGCGTTGCCACCTTGCGGAGCACATACATATTACTGGTTGTGATGAATCTGCTGCAAAGCGAAAAGCGAGATCAGCAGGGCACGGTGTTCACCGCTTGCAGACTGGTGACTCAATCCGTATAATTCCCAGGTAGCCTTGCTCGAACAAAGACTGCGTGCGGAAGTTGAATGTCGGAGCGTTTCCGAACTCCAGGACATTGTCGAAGCCAGCTGGTCTCCGGACGGCGAAATGGATTTTTAGCTCGCGCTCAAAGACTCGAGCTCAGTGGTTGGGGGTCCGAAGCAGAGAAAAAACACGCTCCAGAATTTTTTCGAAAAGCGGTACACTAACTTAAACTCATCTTCGACCATGACGACGAAGAGCTTGAAAGGGAACCCAAATGAGCGCTGCCGCAAGTCCAGCCCCCTTGCCCCTCTTCCGCGAAGGAAGCGAGTATTGGAGACAGTTAACTGAAGAATGCCAGCGCCAAGCCGAGGCCATCAACTCGGTTGTGACGCAGAGCGGTTTGGATGCAGATCACTGCATTCATTGCACAACCGGCTCCGATTTTCGGATGCTCAAATCTACCTGTCCGTCAACCTTGGTCACTCTCAGGATCGGATTTTATTCCTGGGCTCCGATGATTAGCGTAGCCTTGACCGGAGATGAAGTAGAGAAACTCGAATTTTTTCCGGAAGAATTCGAGATGCCTGTCGCGACAGATCTCGATGGTGCGGTAGTCGCGATATTCGACGAAGGCCGTAGCTTTTCTCCGCGCGAACTCGCGACCTACCTTACACAACGATTGCGTCGCTGTTTCCCTGGTCTTTGTCTCCACTGACCAGGTTCGAATTCACTTTGAAGTTTTGCGGGCCAAGGTGGCGCGGCTGCCTAACAACGCGGCCGAGAGAAGAACCGCGAGAAACAATAATTTGAGAGTTCCCGGTTCCGGTGCAGTCGCATTTAAGACGAATGCCTCATCCAAGGTCGGAGAACCGATATTTTCCTCTACCAACTGCAGATTCGAGAAACTTGTCAAATCGGGTCTCGAGAGTGTGCCCGAGAAGAGCTGCTGGTTGTTAGGTCCATTATTATTCATTAGCAGCGTGTCTCCCTCCATGATGGTCATTCCACCGCCGCTGTCTGGGGCGTAGAAACTGATAGTTCCATGGACCGCAGGAGCGCCGTCAACCACGAGATTTGTCGAATATACGCTGAAACAATCATTAGAGAAGACACAAGATTCAGCAAGAGTGGGTTGCTGACGTAGACTGAATGTGATCACGTCTGAGCCCGACGTCAGCGTGTAATTTACTTTGTACCCAATCGGGCCGCCAAACATGGCGCCCGCTGAAAGAAACAAGCAGGTTAAAAAAGAAAGCTTTTTCATAAAAATCTCCGGATTTGTCCTATGCACCGTTCTGGTGACAAAGTTTTCGACAATCCACACTCGTCAGGTGCGTGACCGGCGAGATTTCTCTCTTGCGTTCTGTTATGGCAATAATTTGCCGGCTAAACCCGCGAAATTGGTTTTTTGGTTCCTAGCGGACTGGGCAGAGCCATGCTCCAGAGCCGGTCCACCGAGTGTTCCTTGTCCCACTGGGGCGTGGGCTCGAAAAATCCTGTACCCGGCAGGAGGTGTTGCCTTACTGCGTCTTCGTTCAGGGTAACGCCGAGTCCAGGCTTGTCGGGGACAGTTATGAATCCCTTATCGATGATCGGTTTATCGATGCTTTCTACCAAGTCTTGCCACCAGGGGACATCGAGCGCATGATTCTCGCACGCGAGAAAATTCTCCGTTGCCGCGGCGCAGTGAACGCTTGCTAAAGCTCCGACCGGCGTGCCCGCGTAGTGCATAGCCATCGGAACTCCGTATTGCATCGCCGCATTGCCAATTAGATGCGTTTCGAGAATTCCGCCAGAGGTCGAGATGTCCGGATGAATTTTGCTGACGGCATGCCTTTCGCACAGCTTGATGAAATTTTCCTTCAGGTAAATATCCTCGCCCGTGATGGTGGGTGTCGGACTTTCAGCAGTGATGTGCGCCAGCAGATCGGTGTATTGCCATGGAATGACATCCTCGATCCACTCGAGATTATATTTTTCGTACGCCTTTCCCAAACGGATCGCAGAGTTGACGCCGATGTGCCCGAGGTGGTCCATCGATAACGGGATCTCCATTCCGACCGCTTCTCGAATGGCGGCTACATACTCGCACAGTTTCTCTATTCCTTTATCGGTGACCTCCGCGGCCACGAATGGATGCGGAAGATAGTTTTGCTCCCATTTGCTCATTCCCGAGGGCCGCGTCAACGTGCCGGGAATGTCGTCAACCATGTAGGTTCCGAGGTCCATCTTCAGCCAGGTGATGCCCATTTCTTCTTTGCGGGCTTTCATCCGTTGGGCGTAAACTTTGATGTCCTTTGACTCCTCTGTGTCCGCATAAATCCGTATCTTGTCGCGGAATTTTCCGCCCAGCATCTGGTAAATCGGCACGCCATACACCTTGCCTGCGATGTCCCAGAGAGCTTCCTCGACCGCGCATACTCCGCCGGCCTGCCTCGAATCGCCGCCAAACTGCTTGATCTTCTCAAAGAGAAAAGTAACGTTGAGCGGATTCTCCCCGAGAAGCCGGCTCTTCAGAAAAAGAGCGTAGGTCGGGCTCGCGATGTCCCGCACTTCGCCGAGTCCGTAGACAGACTGGTTCGTGTCGATTCGAATCAGGGTGCACGGACTTGGTCCCGGCTTTTTAATCGTGGCAACACGCAGGTCCGTGATCTTTAGCGTCGAGGGACTCGAATTCGTATTCACGTTCCGTATGCGCGGTTCCGGATCGGCGTTAACACGCCCGCCCAGAAGCGCTCCACCCAGGAATGCTGCGGACGTTTTTAAAAGTTTTCTGCGGCCGATCAAGCCGTCGTTCTCCTTAGACATCGGACCTATGTATATCAGAATGGTCAGTGAATGATCGAACGCTATACCCGCCCGGAGATGGGCGCAATCTGGAGTGAACAACATAAATACGAATGTTGGCTGCAGGTGGAACTGGCGGCGGCCGAAGCGTTGGCCGAATTAGGTGACGTGCCGGTGGAAGCGGCGAATGCGTTGCGCGCGCACGCGGGGTTTGATCTCGACCGGATTCACGAGATCGAACGCAATGTGAAGCACGACGTTATTGCATTCACGACCGCGGTCTCCGAGCGAATGAAAGCTCAGGGGGCAGCCGAAGCTTCGCGCTGGCTGCATTTCGGACTCACCTCGAACGATGTCGTCGATACAGCGCAAGCGTTACAGATCAAAGATGCTTCCGCCCTAATCGCAGCCGCTCTCGAACGTCTCGCAGCTTCGCTTAAGAAACTCGCCTGGGAACACAAAGACACCGTGCAGATCGGCCGCACCCACGGAATGCACGCCGAGCCGATTACCTTCGGACTCAAAGTAGCTTTGTGGTGGGACGAGATCGAGCGGCACCGGCGCCGCTTTGCTAGTGCCGCGGAAGAAATTCGTGTGGGCAAAATCTCTGGCGCGGTCGGCACCTTCGCCCATATCGGGCCGGAAGCTGAGGAAAAAATTTGCGCACGCCTGGGACTGAAGGCGGCTCCGATCAGCTCTCAGGTGCTTTCGAGAGATCTGCACGCCCACTATATAGCCGTCTTGGCGGGTATCGCTTCGAGCCTCGACAAGATCGCCGTCGAGATTCGGCATCTGCAGCGAACCGAGGTGCGGGAGGCTGCCGAGCCCTTCGCAACAGGACAAAAAGGTTCGTCCGCCATGCCGCACAAGCGGAATCCCATCACCTGTGAGCAAATCTCGGGCTTGGCCCGTATAGTTAGATCGAATACACAAGCCGCCTTCGAAAATGTCCCGCTCTGGCATGAGCGGGATATCTCACATTCCTCCGTGGAACGGGTGATTCTGCCAGATTCGACAATCCTGGTCGACTACCTGCTTGCCAGAACCGACTGGCTTATTACCGGGCTGGTCGTCGATGCCGCCCGCATGCTCCGCAACCTGGAGAGTACAAAGGGACTTATTTTTTCTGGCCAGCTTCTTCTCGACCTCGCAGCCGCGGGAATGCTTCGTGAGGAAGCCTATGCCGTCGTCCAGAAACAGGCGATGGATGCCTGGCAAAACGAAACCGACTTCCGAGGCGCCATCATGGCCGATCCTTCTGTGAAGCGCTTTTTGTCGCCCAAGCAGCTCGAAAAGACCTTTTCTTTGCAGCGGCAACTTAAAAATATAGACCGGATTTTCCACCGGATTTTTGGAAACGGTTAGAGGGAAAGGATCTCTCTACGCCAAATTACCCATGACGAATTTGAGCATTTTCGTTTACACTGTAGCCGGGAGAAAGTGGCCACCATGTTGCCAAGCGTGCGGAACCGTTCGGACCGCGAGCTCGAACTCGCGAGGGTACTACTGGTGGACGACGACGTAAGTGCACGGCTGACGTTGAAGACGGTTTTGGAGGCGGGGGGCTACCAGGTGGATGCTGCAGCATCAGCAGCAGAGGCCGTCGGGAAACTCGATAACCAACAATATGAGCTTGTTTTGAGCGACTTGCAGATGGAATCGCCGCGAGCGGGCCTCAAGGTCTTGGCGCACGCACGGCTGATGGACTACAAGCCGGCAACAGCGATTCTGACCACCTATCAGACGAAGCTTCCGGGCGTCAGCCGCTCCGTGCTGATCGAACCGGAAGACCTGCCCGAATTACTCAGCAAAGTAGCTGACCTGATCAGCCAAAGAGCAGCTCGCATGGTAGAACTTCAGCTGCGTAGATCATAAGCTGCATCGCGTTGATGCGTGATTTGCTCCACGACCTGCTCGAACCCATCGAGCGCGTCAACAAAAAAATGATCGGCTGCGGCTATCCAGTGCAGTTGCTTCGGCTCGCTTAAGGAAGCGTAGAAGCTTTCCAGGTCTGACTTGGGACCAAATTCGTCATTCGTGCTTTGAATGAAATACTTCGGCACTGTGACTCGATACACGAAGTCACGCTGCGCCACGCGCGTAGGAAACCCAACGGCTATAGCGCGCCTGACAACAGGTTCTTGGGACGTTAGCCGAAGCGCTACCCGGGACCCGAAAGAGAACCCAGCGGCAAGCACTGGAAGAGCAGGATACCGGCTCTGCAACTCCCGGAGCGCGACGCGAGCATCTTCGGTTTCGCCGACTTCTTCGGCATACTGGCCCTGGCTGAGATTGACGCCGCGATAATTGAAGCGCAGCACGACGCAACCCTTGCTGCGTAATCCGCGAGCCAGCCGGTAGACAACCTTATTGTGCATGGTGCCGCCGAACTTCGGATGAGGGTGACACACGATGGCTGCTTCGAGAGGCGTACCCTCTTCAGGCTCTTCGAGGAGAGCCTCGATTCTTCCTGCCTCGCCGCGCAGGAACAAGGATTCGATACGGCGGGCCATCAGTTCGAGCGGTAGTTCGTGAACTGCATGTCAATGCCGAAGTCCTTCCCGCGGAGAAGGGCGATGGCTTGCTGCAGCGCGTCGCGATCCTTGCCGCTAACCCGGACAACGTCACCCTGGATACTCGCCTGCACCTTCAACTTGCTGTCCTTGATGAGTTTGACTATGTCTTTAGCTTTCTCGGTCGAGATGCCCTGCTGCAGCTTGATTTCCTGTCGAACGGTGCCGCCGCTCGCAGTAGTAACACCTCCATATTCCAAGCCTTTCAATGGAACATTGCGCTTGACCAGCTTCTGGCCGAGGATTTCGGTGATGGCCTTGAGTTTGTATTCATCGGAGCTGGCCAGCAAGATTTTGTGTTCCTTCTCGTTCAGCTCAACTGTGGACTTTGTGTCCTTCAGGTCGTAACGTGTCTGCACTTCCTTGGCCGTCTGGTGCACCGCGTTGAGCACTTCATTCAGGTCGATCTTGGAGGCGATATCGAAAGTATTTTCAGGCATGATTTTACGAAGGAGACGTCAAAACGACGCACCCGACTCTTACGATTCTAAGCTGCCAGGAGCAACGGGACGCTCAGCGGACTGCCGGGTTATGTGAGAGGGCGAGGAGCACGCGCTCGGTAAGTTCTTCGATCATCGCTGGCATAGCACTATCCAGCGCGAGCGTGACAGCGGCCCGAATCGTATGCCGGTCGAATGAATGCGCCGCCGAAGCACTCGTGTTTTGCCGGACAGCCTGACTTGTTTCGAGCAGTTTGTGAACAGCGCTCGAAAGAGCAGAGGCTTCGAAAGGTTTACGAAGAATGACATTGGCCCCGGCATTTGTCGCGTCTTGCTCATCGAACTCGTCCGCAGGACCGGCGGCAAAGATCACCGGCAGGTGAAGATAACGGTCCTGTGAGCGCAAAAAACGAACCATCTCAAAGGCGTTCCGCGTCGGCAAATAGACGTCCGTGATCAGCAGATCGGGATTGACATCATCCAGGCGGCGGAGAGCCGTTGCACCGTCGGTAACGCTGACGACTTCAAATCCCTGAGCGGTCAGGATCTGCTCGCCAAGGCGCAAAGCCTGCGGACTATCGTCCGCCAAGAGTATCCGGCTCATTGCTGAGGCGAACTGGTGGAGTTAACAGCTGACTGGGCTGGTGTGGAAGAACCGGATGTCTGGTCGGCGGCCGGCTGGACTGCGGGAGTAGCGTTTTCGTCCTTTTTCTTCTTTTTCTTCGCAAGCTTCTCCTGCTTCTTGACCTGTTTTTCCCGGTACTTCTTCAACTCAGCATCCCGGTTAGTTGGCAAGGGCTGATTTGACGCGGGCGGAGTTGAAGGCGTGCTGGCAGTAGTCCTGGCATCAGGATTTTTGTCGAGAGCGCTATTAGGGCCTACGGTCGAAGCGGTCACTTCGGCAGTTCCTGTAGCGGCTGCTCCTGTGCCTCCACCCTCGGTATTAGCGACGACCGGTATGCTGGCGGGAAAGGTTCGCTTGGGGTCGGTCATCGTCGGAGCTCCGGATTTCGCCGCGTGGCTTACGTCCGGGCCGCCTTCGAACACCCCCATGCTGCGCTTAAGCATACTCGTGCGGTGATAGTTTGCCAGATCGTATTTCTCACGGTCGAGCGCAGCCTGGTCAACCTTCGGTATCGGCTTCTCCATGTCTTCCAGCCGCTTCTTTGCATCGTCGGCACGCTTGCTCAGCGGATATTCGCTTACTACGCGGGAGAACATATCCGCCGATGAGTTACGGAAACGTGGGCCCATCTTAGAATAGGCATCGCCCGCTTCATACAGCGCGTCGCCGGCCTTACTGTACAGAGGATATTGATCAACAACCGCATTCAGCCGATTAGCCGCGGCGGGGTTCATGTCGTGTCTCCAATAAAAGTCGCCGACATCAAATTCGTGTTCCGCCAGACTCTCCTGGATGTCGCGAATTCGTTGAGTGACCTGCGGCACAAACTTGCTGTTTGGATATTGGATGAGCACGGCGCGGCACTCCGCTTCCGCCTGCACCGTCTGAGTCCAATCGCGGTCGCTCTTGTCCATTTCCCGATAATGGATGTCGCAGATGCGGTTCTGCGCTTCGGCGGCTTCCTCCATATTGGGATAGAACAACTGAAAATCCTTGTATTCAGCTTCAGCCTGCGCCATTCCGTTGGCGCCACCCTCGCGGTACCAGCTATCGGCGACAGCGAGCTTAGCTTTAGCCATGTATTCGCTCGATTCGTAGGTGTTCATGAGCGTCTGTAGCGAAATGCGCGCCGTCTCGTAGCGCCCATGCTCAATGTCTTTCATGGCCTGATCGAACAAGACCTTATCCGGCTGTTGCGTGTTTTTGGTGATCGGCGTTTCGTATTTGTGCACGCAGGAGGTCGCAAAGATACTCGCAGCTAGTACGAGGAGAAAGGCTGGTTGAGGTCTGAATCGAAAAGACATAAGCACTAAACCTTAATCTGAAACGCTTCTTCGGCAGTTTGCTGCATGTTGCGGATCGCCTGAGCAGGATCTTTGGCGCCGAAAACAGAGGAGCCAGCTACCACCCAATCAACACCTGCGCGAGCGACATCGGCGATATTCTCAAGTCCTACTCCACCATCGATTTCGATGGCAAAATCTAGTTGGCGCTGAGAGCGCATGGTGGCCAATTCCCGGACCTTCCGCAAGCTGTTGGGGATGAACTTCTGTCCCCCATAACCAGGATTAACGCTCATCACAAGAACATAATCCACGATGTCAACCACATTCTCCAGCAAGAATACTGGTGTAGCTGGATTGATAACGACACCTGCTTTCGCCCCGTGGTCCTGAATCATATGCAGGGTTCGGTCGAGATTTTTACAGGCCTCGTAATGCACGCTCACTGCGTCTGCTCCGGCCTTGATGAAGATGGGCGCGTAGGTATCGGGATCCTCAATCATTAAGTGATGATCGAGTTTGACGTGAGTGACGCGCCGAACGGATTCAGTAATCGGCGTACCCATCGTGAAATTCGGAACGAAATGGCCGTCCATTATGTCCACGTGGATCATTTCAATGCCAGCCTGTTCGACACGCTGGACCTCTTCGCCCAAGCGCGCAAAATCGGCAGCAAAGATGGAGGGAACGATCTGAATCACGCGAAACTACTCATCAACCCGCAAGGCCCATACGGCGCGTTCTACGGTCCCCCCGAAGCGGTAACCGGCAAAGGACCAAGCTCAGCACCCGCTCTACCGAGCAAACAAGCGTACGTTCTGGATCTCGTTCGATGTTAACACGCTCTTACCTGGCTGAAAATTAAGAACCAATGTATCGGTCCGGCGTTAGAAGATAAAGAAATGGACGGCTCCAAACGTACAGAAACAGACAGCATGGGACCGGTAGAGGTTCCCTCGGAGAACTACTGGGGCGCCCAGACCCAGCGCTCGCTCCGGTACTTCAAAATCGGTCTGGATCGGATGCCGACGGAACTCGTACATGCTTTTGGCGTGCTGAAGAAAGCTGCAGCGCTCGTCAACCGGGATCTGGGTAAGCTGGATGAGCAAAAAACCGCTCCTATCGTGCAAGCGGCAGAAGAGGTGATTTCAGGAAAGTTAGACAGCGAGTTCCCTCTTCACATTTGGCAGACCGGCAGCGGCACCCAGACCAACATGAACGCCAATGAGGTGATCTCAAACAGAGCTATCGAATTGGCCGGTGGCGTGAAGGGCAGCAAGAAGCCGATCCATCCCAATGACCACGTCAACATGTCGCAGTCCTCAAACGACACGTTCCCGACGGCGATGCACATCGCCGCTGCCGGCGAGGTGAAGCAACGGCTCATCCCAGCAGTCGAGCAGCTGCGCGAAACCTTACAGGAAAAGGCTACCGCGTTTAGAGACGTGGTTAAGATTGGCCGGACTCACTTGCAGGATGCCACTCCATTGACGGTGGGCCAGGAGTTCTCGGGATGGGTGGCTCTGCTGGACCGGGATGTTGCGCGCCTGAGTAGCGCACTCGATGGATTGTACGATTTGGCGATAGGCGGAACCGCGGTAGGAACGGGTATCAATGCTCCCCCAGAATTTGCGGAACGCGCGGCCCGAAAAATCGCGGAACTCACAGGCTTACCGTTCCGCTCCCATCCGAACAAGTTCGCCGCGCTTTCGGCGCACGACGAGATCGTGGCTGCAAGCGGAGCATTGAAAACCTTGGCGGCATCGTTGATGAAAATTGCGAACGATATCCGCTGGCTCGCCTCGGGACCCCGTTGCGGCCTGCGTGAAATCATAATTCCGGAGAATGAGCCAGGATCTTCGATCATGCCTGGCAAAGTTAACCCGACCCAGTGCGAGGCCATCACCATGGTGGCTGCTCAAGTGATGGGCAATGACGTGGCAATTGGTCTCGCGGGATCACAGGGTAATTTCGAACTCAACGTGTTCAAGCCGGTAATCATATACAACTTCCTCCATTCCGTGCGGCTGCTAACCGATAGCTGCCACAGTTTCCGCGAGCATTGCGCGTCAGGTATCGAGGTAAACCGAAGTCAGATAGACGAGTACGTCAAGAACTCGCTTATGCTGGTCACAGCTCTGAGTCCGGTGGTCGGTTATGATAACTCGGCGAAAATTGCGCACACAGCGCACGTGGACAACTCCAGTTTGCGAGACGCTGCGATCAAACTAGGCTTACTTTCCGGCGAGGAATTTGATCGCCTGGTAAAGGCGGAGCAGATGACTTCGAACTCCCTTTAACCGCTTATGTGCTCTGAAGCTTCGTGAGAGGGAAAGCTGAAATAAGCGTTCGCTTCGCCGGCGCTCGCGATGTGGCGTCGATGGAGACGTTTGCGGGCTTCGAAAGCTCGAATGCGTACGCCAAGACGTTGAGAACACCCAGAAGTAAAAGGGAAAGTGTCATGAACGCGATAGCAAGTTTGATTAGCGACTCGCGTTTGTGGTCCATTGCTTGCGGAAGTCTTATCGGACTGCCTGGAGACCATTAGAGTCTTTCTGCGTTTGCCCAGCGCAATCCTAGCAATAGGACGGACCAACTCAAGGTGCAATTTTAAATAAACATTTCCTCGTCAGACGTCGCATGGTCAACAGTGGACCGGGAACCACGGCCGAAGTATTGGACGGCCGTGCGAATGCCGCTGACAAGACCATGGACCTCGCGAATCGGCCGCAGAATGCTGCGTTGAACGACCGACACGGTGCTCTGAAAACGAGTCATGCTGTCATCCAGCACCATCTCTGCCCGTTCCATCTGAACCCTGGCCCTGGTGGAAGCATCGTCCAGCAACCCATCAACTTTGACGAGCTGCTGTTTGGCGAGCCCCAGCATATCTGTACTCGTCTTGCCAATCGTATTCAGGTGCTTTCCGGCGTCTTCGGTCGTCCTTTTGGCCGCGCCAACGATCGTTTCGATCTGCGGCCATACAAGTAAGACCTTGCTGCGAAGTTGGCGGACCACCAGGAAGACGCCAAGAAGGGCGACACCCTGCATAAGCAAAGCAACCGCGCATATCGCCACAAAAACGATCAGCACAACTAGAAGAGTGTTTTGGTCCATTTCAAGCCGATTGCGGTCACTTACCAGAGAAAGAGCGTTTATCCGCGATCTGGCGTTCCGCCCGCAGCGGCCTTGGACGCTGTACCCTTCGCATCGCCGATCGCATCTCGATAGGCTTGCTTACCAGCTTCGACAGCAGCACTCAAATTATCTTTTTGCTGTTGGATAGTGGATCGCCCGCGGTCGTAAATGTCAGACGCCGAACTCTTCAAATCATCAGCACGCTGTTTAACAAACTCCGAACCATCCTGCGCGCGACTCCTCAAATAATCGGCTCCTTCGCCGGCCCTATCCGCGATCAATGCGCGAGTTTCCTCTCCCGAGCGGGGCGCCCAAAGTAAACCAGCAGCGACACCAATCCCCAAACCAAGCAGGAAATAACCGAAGCCGTTTCTTTCCTCCATGTTCAAAATCTCCTTAAGCGTTTATTCCTCTGATGAGGGTAGTTCATTTACAGTCGACATTTTGTAGAGCATGATACAGTAACAAACGTTTCAGCAGGATGGCCAACCGCGCCCCGAAAAGGCTGTCTCCAGAAGCCCTCTGGGAATATGCGCTTCATGTACTAGGCAATCGCTCACATTCCTCCGCCGAACTCCGTAAGAAGTTGCAGCGACGGGCCGAATCGTCTCTTGATGTTAACGCGGTGATCTCAAAATTGCACGAATACGGACTGGCGGATGACAGAAAGTTCTCTGAATCGTTCGCTTCAGCGAAGCTGGCGAACTCCGGTATAGGTCGCTTTCGCGTGTTGAAGGAACTTCGGACGAAACAAGTTTCCTCAAAGGTTGCCGAGCAAGCTGTTGCCTCCGTTTTCGCCGGAACGAACGAAGAAAAACTTGCCGAGAGCTTTCTGTTACGCAAGTATCGGGGGAAGGATATGGCTTCTTTCCTCGCGGAGGAAAAGAACTTGGCAGCGGCGTATCGGCGTCTGAGGACAGGGGGGTTCAGTTCGGGTGCGGCCTTGTCCGTGCTCAAACGCTACAGTCGCGGGGTCGAGGAGTTCGATGAACCCGAGGAAGCGGAATAGCTGATACCAGTGTTAAGGACTAAAACTTCACCTGGGGGACTTTCTTTTCTTGCTCGGTTGTCTTGAAGTACGCGTCTTCGGGGCGATATCCGAATAGAGAGGCCGCTATGCTGCGCGGAAAGACCTCTACATCGGTGTTGTATTTTCTCACCGCCTCGTTGTAATCACGGCGACTTACTGCGATACGGTTCTCAGTGCCGGCGAGTTCATCCTGCAAGCGCAGAAAATTCTCGTTTGACTTCAACTGCGGATAATTTTCCTGCAGCACGAGGAGACGCCCGATGGCACCGCTCAACTGGCTGTTGGCGCTAATCTCGTCTTCCTTGCTCCGGGCGCCGAGAAGCGCCGCGCGCGCGTTCGCCACTTCGCCTATGACGGTCTGTTCCTGTTTGGCATACCCCTTAACAGTCTCCACCAGGTTCGGTATGAGGTCGGCCCGGCGTTTCATGTCGTTATCGACCTGCGCCCACTTGGCGTCGATATTGTTCTTTTCGGTGACCAGGGTATTCTTACCGGCCATGAGAGGGCCCCCGATAACCAATACTGCGGCGACCAATACAACCAGAATTCCTACTCCCGCCTTCATGCCTTCCCTCCCCGGGTGTTCATCAGAACGTCATTGCAACAGCTTATCTACAAAATCAACCAAGGCTCCGATTTCGGCTAAATAGCGTCCTAGGAGCGCCACGCTATCTGGTCCAGATACCCTTCTCATCGATATCCGAATGGACAGTATCTCATCTATTGCCGCGAGGGGTGATCCGATCTCGCCTTGCAAGGCGTGAAGCAGTTCCTTCTTATCCCAATATTGTCGATCACCCTTCAACACGAGAGCGTGCCGGGCAAGTACGCAAAATGTTGAAACCGAGTCGGTCATCAGTTTTAGTAAGCGGTCCGGTTCAGATAACACTTCCGCAGCTCGCTGGCGGAGGCGAAGCTGCTTTGAGCGAAGTTCATGCTCTACTTGCGCTCGATAGTATTTGTTGTCAATCGACAGATGCTCGATGACGTCGGTACCGAAAAGGACCCGGCGATGCTGCTGCATATCGTGAAATTCGATTGGGAAGCAATCGGTCGATGTTTGCACCTCATGTTCCGTCAGGAGGAGTGGAGACGGATGGCCTGCCTCGTGCCACCAGCGCAGGATGGGCGCCGCCAGCCGGAGCTCCGCTGGTGAAATCGCGTCCAAAACACACAAAACGTTCAAATCGGAGGTGCCCTGATTCCAATCAGAAGTAGCACCGGAACCATATAGAAGCACCGAGATCAAATGCCGATCGAACGCCCTCTTCAAGCGTTCGACCAATTCAAATAGTTTCTGCTCCACCCGACGCTCCGCTTTGTCCATCACCTACCAGTTACTGCTGGCTCCGCCGCCGCCAAAATCACCCCCACCAAAACCGCCGAATCCACCACCGCCCGAACTGCCCCCACCGAATCCGCCACCGCCCCAGCCGCCACCGGAACGCCTACCACCCCCTAAAAGATTACCGAGGACCAGTCCTGTTAAGAATCCGCCACCGCCCCCGCGGCGCCCACCGCTTCGACTAAGCAGCCAGAGCAGGAAGAAAAAACCCAGAATGATGAAGAAGGAAGGAATACCCCGGCCATGCTCAGTGGCTCCGCCCGATGCTTGGGGAGGCATTTGGGCATCCGCGAAGGCGATTCCCTTGCCCTGCGCGATCTGGGTCGCCATCGCGCGCGCAGCAGTTATCAGAGCTTGCCCGTATTCGCCGCCTCGCAACAAGGGCCGCATGGAGCGCAGGGTGCTACCGGCAAAACCGTCCGTGATGTAAGGCTCGATGCCACGCCCGGTTTCGATGTCATTCTGGCGATCTTTGACAGCGAGTAGCAACAGGACACCGCCATTGTCCTTGCTCGGGCCCACTCCCCACTTTCGCGCAATATCCAATGCCACGTCGCGAATGGGACGATCACCCACAGAATCGACAGTTACAAACGCAAACTGAACTCCAAGCTGTTGCTCAACTTTCGCGCAGTAGGCTTCGAGTTGCGCCTGCTGTGCCGGTTCGAGGACATGAGCGAAATCGCTGACATAGCCGGTCGGTTTGGGGAGTTGATCGACATTGATCTGCCCACGGACAGGCAGTGTGAGAAGAAGGAGCGCAAGAAGGCCGGTGACGAGCACGGAGAGCTTTCTCGCGGGGGGCGCCAGACATGAAACACGAGCTTAGCAGGAGAACGCCCCAGTTGCTCCAGCTGTGAATCTGCGAGAGCTTCAACCGGCACTCGGGTCGAAGCTCTTCGAGACTGACGAATTACGGGATCGTCGCTTTTACTTCGTTCGAGTAGCCACTTTCACCATTGGCAGAATTGACTGCGGTAGTTGCGTAGTAGTACGTCTGCCCCGCCTGCACACTTGCATCTACGTAGTTTGTCTCTGACAATTTGCCACTCAATCTCGTCAAAGATCCGCCGGAAGTTGTCGCGCGGTAAACGTAATAGCCGTCGACGCCGGAAGAGGTGCTGGCTCTCCAAGCCAGAGATACCTTGTGGCCCGCCGGCGCCGTTGACTGGCCCACGACCTGCCACGCCTCAGTACTCGCCCCGGAGCACGTATATTGCGCGGCCGCAGCGCCATTCGCAGTACTCGCGGCGCCCAGACACATACTGGTCGCCTCCAGCGTGAGACTGTAATAGCCGGTGCCGGCAGATTGAAGCTTCCATTTCTGACTGTTGGTGGAAGACGGTTGCCACACGATGACCTTTTCACCCGGTTTCCCGGCGACCCCGAGACCCTCGAGACTCAAACTGGTTGCGTAGGACTCAACCTCGTAAGAACCGTCGGCATTAGCCTTGAACAACCACTTCTGGTTCGCGCTGCCCGAGCAGCTTGTTTGATCAACTCCGGCACCGCTACCATTCTCGGTCAGACACTTACCACTACCCTTTGAGACCACCTCGAGCGGAGTATTCGTTGAGACCTGCGCTAAGGTCACTGCCGTTTGGACGTTGCTGGCCGCCGCAGTGATGGTTGCGTTTTCGGCATCAGCCACCTGGGAGGAGTTCGCAGTGAAGGTTGCCGTAGATTTCCCGCTCTCGACGGTCACGCTGGCCGGGACCGAAACCATCGCGCTGTTGCTAGTCAAGCCAACTACCACTCCTTCTTCAGGGGCAGCAGAGGTCAGCATAACGGTACACGATACGCTGTCTCCCGGCAGCAGCTTGGAACTGGAACAATCGACTGCCTTTAACTCTGCAGTTGCCGCATAAGCCGACATCGTTGGCGTGAGAAGAGCTACGAAAGACGCGAGGCCGAGGAGCGCGCAGCGAAGCTTCGCAATGCCTCGGAATCGCTCACGAGGCACAACATAGCGAAGAAACCCGCATGCCGGGCTGTAAGAGAATGATGACTTCTTGGCCAGTTGAGAGGACGGTACGAAAGCCCGCATGACTGACTCCTTTACTTTGATTTATGAATACATTAGCATCACTGTGGTTAGAAGCCAATGATTAATACGGCTATGGAGTACTGTTTATGGTTCTGGGCTGGCCTGCGCTAGATATACCCGAATGCTGGTATATTTACACCGGCAGCTTAAGAGGTCCTAACGGAAGGGGTAGCGAGTACTGAGAGTTGATCAGCTTGAACAGTTGTCGCGGGGCTGTAGCTCGATAAGCGCGATCTCAGGCGGGCAGCGAAATCGGACCGGCAGAGACGAGCACCCGACACCGGCGCTCGTATAGCCCTGCATTTGTTTGTATCGCCATAACCCATGTGCCAATGCTCTGGGGCACTTCGCGTTCCGGCGGATTGGGCCCAAGCGCGGTAACCGAATCTGCCCGGCGTGGGTGTGGCCGGACAAATAAAGGTGAATGCCTGCCTCGACGGCCTCCTCGTAGACTTCCGGAGCATGTGCCAGCAGTACTCGAAAGCTATCAAAAGGAACAGCTTTCATTGCCGCAGCCAAGTCGTGACACTGGTAATCGAAGGGATCGTCGACCCCTATGAGCCAAAGGGGGGTGTCACCGATGGGCACTGATTCGTTCACCAGCATGCGAATTCCGATTCGCTCGAGTCCGAAGGCTATTTCAGTCGCATCGTGATTCCCGAGAACTCCGAAAACGCCGAAGCGGGTCCGGAGATTCGACACAATCCGCTGCATGAGGGGATAGACCTGTTCGCAGGGCCCATGATCTTCAAACCGGTAATCGCCAGTCATGACGCACACGTCGGGGGCTAATTCCCTTAGCAGAGGGACCAACGCCTCTGTAATCTCAGGAATGCCATCCAGATGGAAGTCTGAGAGGTGAAGAATTTTGAAGCCGACGAGTGCTGACGGAAGATCCACAAACCGAGCAGTGATCTCTCGTACGACAGGGGATAGCGCGTTCTTTACTCCGCGTCCGTAGAGGCCTGTAAGTTGTAGGCCAGCCCTAAGAAGGGGTCGGGCTACAGAGTGCTCGAACTTGCGGTACAACCGCCCGTGACGATAAGTGTGTCCTAGCTGAGCGAAATGGTGCTCCACCTCGATCCGCCGCTTTAGCACGTCCCGCAACAAATGATCTTCGCGTGATCTCGACGCAGCTTGCCGCGGGAGGCTAGGGAGTTCTATATCTGGAGCCATTCTTGTCGCAAAGACAACGTTAGGTGCGGCCTCGAAATTCTCAGCGGAGAAGTCAACGGGGCTCCCTCTCATGCTAATCCAGAAGTTCGCGACCCTCGATATGTGTCCCCGAATTACCGGGACCACAGAGTCTGTTGAATCCAGCCGATAGAAGATCGGACCTGAAATTATTACCAGTTCTCTCGTCGAAATCGGAAAAAAGAGCCGATGTTTAACGGAAAAGTACTTGGTTGAGCCGGACGACTATATCTGAGCTTCTCTACCGAATCGGAGCGATCACAACAATCGATCTCAAAAAATTCTAGACTCTGAAACATTTTAATCGATAAGGGTTACGGAAAGAGAGGTGGCCAAGGGGTCACGACGGCCAACATAAGCGTAGATTATAGATCCAGAGTTCTCGATAAAAACTTTTTGTTAATACCTCTTGTCTTGAGGCCCACAATTCGATGAGAATGTAATAACTACATAATTTCTTTTGGGCCGGTTACGCGGCGCAAGTGTTTCGGAGTGCTTGGCCGTGGAGTATGCCACGAGACATGGGTGGTGGTTGTGGCATTTGTCTGGTTAACGATTGACGAAGTGGGGATTAGATGTACGTCAGAGAAAGAAACTTGTGCCAATCTGGCAAATTAAGGTTCATGGTGCTCGCGCCCTGTCGGAGAGAGGTCCCGAGGACGAGAGTTTGCAATGTCGTCAGCTCCGAGTTCCACTCGGATCTGATGTTCGACATGCAGAAGCTTCGGGGTGAGGTCTATCGGGAGTACGCACCCGTAGCCGCCAACCTTTTGCCGGATGGACGGTACTGGCATCGCCTGGATGCACAGAGCTGGCACATTCTCCTACAGGACGAAAGCGGAGAAGTGATCGGATGCTCCCGGTACAGGATTATCGATTCGTTCGATGATCTGATCTGCAGCAAGATGGCCGTGGCACTATCACCCGTTACAGGTCCCGTATTCAGGTCGGTATTCGCCCAGCAGCTCGCGGAAGTGCGGCGACGCGACCTTCATTATGGAGAGGCTAGTGCTTGGGCGCTGAGCCCGCGAGCGCGTTGCTCAACGGCGGCGGTCAATATCGCTCTAATGACATTTGCCCTGGCGGAGTGGCTCGGAGGCGGCGTGGGACTTACTACAGCCAGCACGCGCCATCATGCGTCCTCAATACTGAAACGGATCGGGGGCTCGGCGTTTGCAGGGTTTGAACCCTATTACGAGCCTACGTTCGACAGCTTTCTTGAACTTCTCCATCTCGACATGAGAAATCTCGAACCGCGCTGCAGGCTGAAGCTGGACCATTTGCGTGCTGAACTGCACAGCGCCTTGGTTCTCTGTCCCGCCGAAGTATCCCAGATGGCGCCCAAGCATCTGATTCCGACCGACTATTTACCCGGTTCATACCAACGGTCGGAAGGACTTCATCAAGTACAATAGAAACTCACACAAGGCAACTGCAGCAGCGCCCCAAAAACTTAGAGCCGAGGCTTGTGACCTCGGCTCTTTTGCTTTGTTGAGAGTGGAGCGGAGTTTTACCCGATCCACTTTTTCTTGCCAATTAGTCCCAGACCGAAGAGGCCAGCACCCAAGAGGGCCATTGACGCAGGTTCCGGAATAACGCTCGAAGGCGTCGTCGTAAACGTCGCCGAGAATGAGGTCGAGATAAACCCATTCGCCGTGAAACTCGCTAGCAGCTGCGCGATCGTCTCGTTATTGAACTGGTTCGAGAAGGTACCAGTGAGCGGAGTATAAGTAGTAGTTCCGGCGAAGTACGCTCGTCCCATGATATTGTAGCTGGCCACTGTGGCACCAGTCGGAGTTTGGAAGAGCGTAATAGGCGAACCGGCTTGCGCCTGACAGGGACCTACGGTAGATCCAGAGCAGACGGGATAGGTGCTAACCGGAAGGCCGGTCAGGTCAACGTCGATTCCGTCAGGGAGAACGATCCACTGAGGAAGCACAAATGATCCACCCACAATCACCGGGCCGGGGGGCGTAGCGGCGGTGGTTATGATGCTCCCAAAGTGAACCAACGTGTTCGACGCGACAAACGAGTTGAGATCCGCAAATGCGCCCGTATCAGGCACATCTAGATTCCCCATCTGATTTGCAGCGGAATTTGCTGAAGTCGCATCCTTGCCGATGTAGAATGCGGTGTTCGTAATGTAATCGCTGCTTGTTAAATTGAACATGCCAGCCCCAACCGAAGCCGCGGATGCAGCACCTTGTAACACGAACGCTGTTGCCAGAGCTCCAAAAACTCTACTGGCGTTTCTAAGATTCATAGAATAACCTCCAACATCTTTTCAACGCGCAAAAATAGGTACAATTGCGTCTTCCTGCATACTACCGAGAAAAATCCGGCAAGCGATACCCGTAGTCTTACTAGTACCGTACCCCCAAGCTCTTGAAAAGTAAGCCATGTCACTTGTCCGAGTTTGCCGGTTCACTCGGCTCCCAAAACGGCTCTTTCGCCGGAATGAAGCGAATCGGCACCTCGGCAACGAAATTACGAAGCCAGGATGTGCACTCTTCCATTCCAGCCTGCTCGGAAACTATGTGACCCAGAATCAGCAAAGCCTTGCGTTTACCTTCACTTACCGCGTCGGCTACGTACTCAACCGTTTCCCATTCGGGTGTTTCTCCGATGAGTAAAGCCTCAACATCTGGACGCTCTAACATGCCGATTTGTTTGTCAGAACCCGCAGCGCCTGGCAAAAATCCGATCTTGTTCACCTTCATAGCCGGATCCCCGACGACTCGGAGAACATGGATATTAAGTTTTCTTCTGACTTCCACCGCCAAGTTGCTGACACTCGTCTCCGGCACGATGAATAGACTCTGGTCGCGACTGTTTTGATACTTCGCCCAGCCTAGCGCGTGGGTCATCCCAAGCAAGATGCCATCCGGCTGGCGCAGGTGCCAGCCATCGTGAAACCGCCAGACGACCAGGTGATGCTCAGCTATAAACCTCTCCTTTTGAGCTAACACCGAGTCACCCTGAGCGCGGAGCAGGTCGGTTGTATCCCGGTGGTTGTAGAAAGTCGGTTCGTGCGTGATCACGAAATTCTGTCCCGATGCTGCGGCGCGCTGAAGCACGTCGAGAGTAGCCATCATCGTAACGGCAATACCGGTTACGGGCGTGTTCGGATCCCCGGCTTTGAAGGTATCGACTGTGTCGGTCGGCAACTGCACACCCAGGTGCTGCCGAATGCGATCTACAATCTGGCGAGCCGTGATGGTTGTCGCCCCCGGAGCCAGGATCGAAGTCGCAAAACCGAACACAAGCGTCAGACCAATCCTTTTCATATGAGTCAGTCTGCTCCGGAGGATGGAGTAAGGGGACGAATAAGCCGCAAAGCGGGCCGCGTCAAGTAATCGTGAATGTACTGCTGGTGCTCAGCATCGGTCGGAAAGGCTTCGTTGTCTTTATATGGATAGCCGCTCATAGCGTGGAACGGAAGCGGTGTCACGGTCTGGCTGAACGCTGTATTCGCATCGGTATCTTTCGCCCAACCATCAACCAGCAGAAGAAAATCACGCGACCAGCCGTCTGGTAGCTGGGGAAGGCCGGCTGCAGGAAAGTCTAGCTTCAACTCGTCTCCCGACCCCATGATCACCATGCGGTCATCAACGCCGGTGACCAAGCTAAGCACGTCGCCGTACCGGGTATAGTTACCCGGTGTAGGATTCCAGTTGGAAACATAACCCACCCGATCGTATAGAAACTGTTCTGGCTGCTGACGCGATCGATCGATTAAAGCTTTCGAGAATCCTCGGAAATGGAGTAACGCGTTATCCGCATTGATGGAGCTCAAGCGCACCTGGGGATTACCCGAGTTCTCAATGAGGAAAATCTCGTCCCAGTAGACACAAAGGTTGGTGACTATGCGGACCTGACGCGAGTTCGAGAGAAACTTTCCTGCGAGATCTACCACGATTGTCTTCGGCTTGCCTGAGGGGATGCCCATATCATCGACCACGGTTTTCCATTGGCCGCGAGCGTCCTTGACCTGAAGGTAAGGGAATATCAGACCTTTGCCGCCCTGAGAAGCTCCAAGAAAGGTGCTGCCGTCCGCCCAATCCACCCAACCATTGAGAACAAGCGCCCCTTTGTTGTCCTTCGCGACATCGCCGAAATCGAGGTCTAAGGTGTGCAACTCAGCTACTCCGGCGGTATTGTGAGCAAACTCGTCAGGATATGTGTGATCTTGCCTGGCCACGCGAGCGGTGACATCGACACCGTGAACACCGCTGGCCCGAATCGGGTGATGTTTGGCTTGAGAACCGAACAAGCGGAACTCCGGATAGGGCGGCGACTTGAATTTATCGTTTGTGTAAATGTTCATCTTCGCCGGATGATCGACAGCAATCAGGCGTACCTGATCCAGATATGAAACTTCGTGTAATTCTTCGGTGATGTGTACTTGGTACCTGCCATCGACGGCTTTCAATTGGGAGCCGGGAATTTGAACGTATTCGTCATGGTCGACCGGAAAATAGTTGCCGTCACCTGAACTGGCGCCGAGAGGTGCGACACCGAGAACATCCGTGATGAATTGAAACTTCCCGCCGTTCCAGGCAAAGATCATGGGGCACGAACCCGAGAGCCGCTGCGCTTCGGCGATCTTCAGCAATGTGCCGGGCTTCTGATGCGGCTCATTCTGAATGAGTCCATTGGGCCAGGTGATACGAATTGTGTCTACATCGGCACGCCCGTCGATGGCAAAGGTCAGGGGAATGCCTCGCGCGATGCGCTTGTCATAATAGGCGCCCGACTTCATCTCCACCGTTGCGTCAGTGCCCTGCCTCAGATTCTTGACGCCTTGGACCTGCACCGATAGCCAGCGCTGGCCGGCAGAAACATCGGTGAAGACATGCACAGATCCGTCTGGTTCCATACGGGCATAGTCCTCACGGCTGTCGCCGTTGAAATCGGCGCGAACGGGTGCAGCAGGCGCGGTAACTTTGTCCGCCTCTTCGAAACTGGCCGGCAAGTTAACATCGTGCGCGGTATTGAGCAGCACGTGTGCAGACGTGTCGTATGCGATCAAATCGAAGAGCCCATCGTGATTTACATCCTGGGCAGGGAAGAGATGAACGCGCGGTTTGATTTTTGACAGATCACCGGCCTCGAACAGACCGTTCAATTTGTCCCGGTAAAGGACGCCGACGCGATTCGCATACGAGACAACCACGTCTCGCGCCGCCGTATCGCCACGGACGGCGAAAACGATTGCGCTGAGCGGATCACCTTCCACAAAGGGGAAACTAGCTGCTCTGTCTTCGAATTTACCGTTACCGTCATTACGCAGCAGCGCAGACTTCGAACCGAAGAGCAAGAGGTCCAGATCGTTATCGTGATCGTAGTCCAGCCAGAGCGCCCTTTTCGCACCGGCGGAGGGAAACTCGGAATACTTAACAAAAGTGCCCTGATCGTTGCGAAACAGAATCGCGCGATCGGCTGTGAGGACACACAGATCGGTCAGCCCATCATTGTCGAAATCCCCCGCGGCGATATCCAGCGCCCCGCTGATGCCGTCAAGGCCCACCGATTTAGTTTCCGCCGTTCCAAGTTGGTATAGAGCTACTCGATCCTTCGACCAGACCAGTAGGTTGACGCGGCCAGAACCGTCTGAGTCGAGCGCCAAGATTCCGGAACTAGCAGGATCCCAACCTTTACCGATCAGATGGTCGTCGTAGCGGGTTTGCGCTTGATCAGCCGAGGGCCGCTGTTCCGGCGGGTCATACAGCTCGGCATAGAAGCACCATTCCATGTCTTCCGGAACGGCAGAACCCTCATTCCTTTTCTTCGCTTCTTCGAACAGCTTCCGCTCGCGCGCGGCGGCATCGTGGTCACCCTTTCGCTGATAGAGGCTGAAGAGTTGAAAATGCGGCCCAGCAAGCTCGGGATTGAGTCTGGCCGCCTCGATAAATTCGGGAAGAGCGGCGTCTATATCGCCCTTTGAGCGCAGCACGGCGGCGAGATTATAGTGCCCAGCCGGCTCGTTTGGGACGAGTTTGATCATGCCCCGGAATTGGTCGATGGCTTTCTCGTAGTCAGCCGCGTGTTTATATGCGATGCCGAGATTGAACCATGTATGCGGGAGCGAAGGATCTTGTTTCTGCGCTTTTACTAACTCGGCGACTCCTTTATCGGTTTGTCCGGCGCGCAGCAGAGCCAATCCATAGTTAATGCGTTCGCGAACGGATTCGGGCCTTAATTCGAGAGCTTTTTGCAGTTCTTCGACTGCCTGCACATGGGTATCGGGGTTTTCATAGAATGCTTTACCAAGGTTGCGATATTCCCACAAACGGCTTTCGACAGGCGGGATATCGGCCGCAACGAGCAACAGAGAACACAATGCGGCTGCACAGCCGAAAAGCCTGAGACGAGTCATGATGAAAGAATTGAAGGACTTGGTAATTAGTGTAGAAGACAAATTTGAGCAGCTCCCTCCGCGGCCGTGGCCTCGAAACTAGCGCACGGTGTCTTGCAGCTTTGATAACGACACGTCGTGCTTAAATTGATGGTTGCTCGACCTAAGTGCAACACAAATGGCCGATGCGATTCGCACGCGGCGCATCTCGGCGATGGAGTTGATGACCGCGCATCTGGCGCAGATCGAGAGGCTCAATCCGTCGATCAATGCTGTCGGTCAGCTGCTTACCGAATCCGCTTTGAGGGCGGCTCGCAGGGCAGATGACCGTTGGGCCAAAGGGGAATGGAATGGGCCACTGCACGGCGTACCTTTCTCAATAAAGGACTCGATCGATGTGGAAGGCGTCAGATCGACAGCGGGAACTCTGGGACGAAAGAAGGCCGCCGCCGCCCACCAGGATGCCACCTTAGTCGCGCGTTTACGTCAGGCGGGCGCCATTCCGATCGCCAAGACCAATTTGCCCGACCTCCTGTTCGCCTTCGAATCCGACAATCTGATCTTCGGCCGGACAAATAATCCTTACGACCTGACGAGAAGCCCCGGGGGAAGCAGTGGAGGAGAAGCCGCGCTGCTCGCCGCGTGCGGCTCTCCGCTTGGGCTCGGAAGCGATGCTTTGGGCAGCGTCCGAGTCCCGGCTGCATTTTGCGGAATTGCGAGCATCAAGCCAACGAGCGGCCGCTTGCCGCGAACCGGGCATGTTCCGCTGGCGAGTACTTGGATCGAAGCTGTGTGGCAGATGGGACCGATGTCACGCTATGTTGAGGACCTGACTCTTGCCATGCAACTTCTGGCTGCTCCCGATGGAGAGGACTTCACTTCACCCCCCGTGCCGTTGTTCGACGCTCCCGAATTAAGAAAGCTGCGAGTAGCATTTTTTACATCGAACGGATTTGTTCAGTGTGAGAGGCCCATCGAAAACGCGATAACCCGGTGTGCGCGGTTCCTGACCAGGATCGGATTAGCTGTTGAAGAAACGAGGCCTCCAGGAGTAGAGAATGCCTACGAACTCGAGTTGGCACTGCTCGGCGCGGACGGCACAACCGGAATTGAGGAGTATCTCCGGGAGCAAGGCAGTAATCAGGTCCATTCATTTCTATCGGCGTTCTTGGACCACATGCGCCCACATGAAACCAGCGCTTCCGGGTTAGCGCGTCGCTGGACACAGTGGGACGAGTACCGAAGAAACATCCTACGCTTTTTCGGGAACTACGACGTCGTGCTTTGTCCGGTTTACACGCGGGTTGCGCTGCGGCATGGCGAGTCGGTGCAGGAAGCGAATTTTCAGGGTTTCAGTTACACCATGGCGTGGAGCATCGCAGGCACACCCGCTGCAACGGTGCGCTGCGACGAGGTTGACGGATTACCAGTTAACGTGCAGGTGGTCGCCGCACCGTGGCGAGACCTGACTGCACTTGCAGTCTGCCGGGTCATCGAGCAGGAGTTCGGAGGCTGGAAAGCACCCCGAATGTGATTACCCAGCCGGAACGAAAAGTACATCTACCGGGGACGGTACGTCGAACTTCTGGCCAGTAGGGCTCAGCTTGCCGCTTTCAGAGTCAACCTTGAAAACCACCAGATTATTGGTTTGCTGATTGCCAACCAGGAGGAAACGGCCGGTGGGATCCAGATTGAAGCCGCGCGGAACTTCTCCTCCAGTGGAGATGTCCTGGACTTTGCGTAAGGTGCCGTGTGACGGATCGATCGCGAACACCTGAATGCTGTCGTGGCCGCGATTGGAGGTGTATAGATATTTCCCCGAATGACCTATGCGGATTTCCGCGCCGCTATTTTCCTTACTGAAGTCGGCAGGAATAGTGGGAACCGCTTGAACGAACGTCAGACTCCCGGTTCCCGAATCGTGCGTCCAAACAGAGACGACCGGTTTGAGTTCGTTAATCACATAAGCGTACCGGGAGGCTTTATCGAATACCATGTGGCGCGGTCCAAGGCCCGGTTCACCCTTGACCGAAGGTGGATCATTCGGAACCAGCTTCGCGGAGGCAGGCTCAAGCTTGTAAATGCGAATCTGATCGAGTCCTAAATCGGGAACGTAGACGCGCTGGTTATCGGAGGTGATGACGGCCTCATGTGCATGAGGACCCTCCTGGCGAGCTTTGTCCACGCTGGATCCCTGCGCAGTCATCAGAGACGACATTTTGCCGAGGCTTCCGTTCGCCTCAATAGGAAACGCCGAAACACCGCCGCTGGAGTAATTAGCAACAATCAACATCTTGTCGGTCGCATCCACGGAGAGGTAACACGGAGCTTCGCCTCCCGAAGCAAGATGGTTCAGCGTATTCAGCTTGCCGGTCTTCCTATCAATCGCAAAGCTTGTAACTCCGCCCTCCTCCTTACCCTCGAGCTCGCTGACAGCGTACAGGTGTTCAAAGCTGGGATCGGTCCCCACCCAGGAAGGATTAGTAGCCGTACCCACTAACCCCAGCGGCTCAAGAGACCCGCTGTCGGGAGAGAAACGAAACGCCTCGACTCCCTTGCCGTAGGTTCCGACGTATACGAAATAGTGATTGTGTTGGCTGGCGCTCTGCGCGGCAGAAAGGTTTGGCTGAGTAGGCATCATAGGTAGAAGGGCAACTGAAAGAAAGATGGTTAAGAGACAGGGCGTGTTTCGAGTCGGATAGATTCCCACGGTTTACAATCTTGTCACACGGCGTTCAGACGCAAATCGTGACCGGCCCAGAGAGTTGGTTATGGATTGGTACCGGCAGTAGCGGCGGTGCGCTTATGGCGTAGTTTGTCGAGTTGTTTCCGATATTCCTTATAGAGCTGCAACTTCACCTTTACCTGCGGCATGTCCATGGTCATGAACTTACCTGCCGCGTCGATATTAATCGTGTAAGGCCCGTCGCGCGTGCCAAACTCGTCGAAAAAGGCTAACTGTTTGCCGTTTAGCTGATAGGTTCCATGCCGGGACACGGTCCGGTGCTGAATGGCAACTTCCTGTACGAAAGTCTTGGAGCCCGTCAGAGTCAACTTGCCGCTACACGAATCCGGGTGGGGATGGCCGTCGAAACAGACGTGCTGAGTGGGAAAGCCGTTCTGGTTGTCATTCATGCTGATGTACTCCCACCCTCCGGAATCCTGGAGGAGCGCCATTTGGTCGGGAGCAAATTCGTCAAATGCCGAGATGCCGGTTATCAGCAGGCAGCTCATGAAAAAGATGCGGATCACAGTCACGATTCCTCCACGCGTCTATTCGATCTAGTGTGTCATTGAGTAGATGATGTAATTTACCCCAACCCGGATACCCAGCGCCGAATACTGTTCCGGGTATTCGGGATCGTCAGCCCACTCCCAGGAATCACCGAGATCCGAGTTGAAGCTGATCGCAACCATCACGCGTCCCCTGTCGTCGTAGACACCCCGCCAGTGAGCCACATAGCCGTCATTTCGAAACGGTACACCAGTTCGCACGCCCCACTCGCCGGGCACCTGATAGCGATTGTCGAGGTCATAGACCGTGTGGAAGATCGCGTCTTTGGTAGGTATTTCGACAACAGGCCGGTTCGGGAAAATGCGGCTCATGCTTTTCTCGAATACACTCCAATCATTGCTTCCCCAGAAATCGTCGCACATCAGAAATCCGCCGCGCATGAGGTATTCGCGGATCTTCGCGGCCTGCTGATCGGTGAGATTCCATTCGCCGACAAAAACAGCATAGAGCCACGGATAGTTAAACAGATCGCTGGGGTCGTCGATATTAACAGGCTGTTCTACAGAGCGGATGTTGAGCCTAGTCAACCGGCGAACGGCTTCTAAGAAATGGCGATCGGCGCGAGGATAATCGTTAGTCCAACTCGAATGGCCCTTCGTCCAGTCCCAGCCGGCGTGCCGGAAGCGGGCGTCGGGAATAGAAGGATACATCAAACGAGCAAACACCATTTCCGTTCTCTCGTCGAAATCGAGAGGCAAAGCAATCTGCCCGATGCGATATTCATCTCCAGGGTATTCGCGGAACGATTTGGGAAGGGTGTGATCAGCGGCATACAAGGCTGAAAACAGCACAGATGTGCCTAAAAAGTAATGCCAGAACTTCGCGCGAGCGATTCGCACATGGCCTCGCCCGTGAGGATAACATCGTTCATTTTTGCGAGAAGTCAATGCGAATATTGAGAGCGCCGATGCGTCTGTCCGCTGCCCCGTAGTAGCCCACCAACTGCAGGCCGTGGCTTTCCGTCGTGGCCCGTAAAGTGGCGCCCTCAATAAAAATCACGTTCGGGACGTTGCCTTTTTTCTCCCAATCGAGCATAGGCGCGGCGAAGGGTTTGTCGGCGCGAGCAATGATGCGCCTGGGGTCGTGCCGATCGAAAAGTACCCAACCGGGCCGGTACACAAGACCTTCGTCAGCGCCGTTATAGAGGAGCAAGATGCCCCGGCTGGTAACGAACGGAGGAGGCCCAGGCTCCATAACGCGTGAATCGAAGGCATCCGAACGGCGCTCGAGCACCGGTTTGTCCGTTGCATCGGTCCAGTGAAGAAGATCATTCGAAGAGGCCAGACCCATGTAATCTCGTGCCTTGCCGTCCGCGTCCGTGCGGGTCCCCAAATAGTACATCCACCACTTTCCGTCGATCTTTTCTCCAACAATGGCGCCCGACTTGGTCCACTGAGTATTCCAGGTTCCTTTATAGGCGGGCAGGATCACGCCCCGTCTCCGCCAGTGGACGAGATCCGTGCTGGTGGCCAAGCAAAGTTGGGCAGAGTGCAGGTCGTAACCTGTATACGTCAGATAATAGGTCCCATTTATTTTCAAAACACGCGGATCTTCCAAACCTCCGCCCTGCTCATAAGCGGCTTCCGGAGAAAGGAAAGGATCAGGGCGGATCGCGAAGTGAATACCGTCTGCGCTTTCCGCATAGCCGATGCGGGAAGTGTGACTACGATCCTGCGCACGGAATAGAAGTATCGTCTTGTTGCTGATTGCTATCGCTCCGGGGTTGAAAATCCCGAATGAGGCCCACTCCGGTCCGTCCTGTAGAAGCGGCCGATCAGAAACACGCTCGGCAGTAATCATCACCGGCTGAGAAGAGCCTAGGGCCAGCGCTCCGGCTGCAATCATCATTGCTGCCGCCGTGAGTCGAGTACCCCGTTGCATTTCCCATGATCCTCAAAGGAAAGAACTATTCGAGCCGGTAATTCGGAGCTTCCTTGGTGATGATGACGTCGTGTACATGGCTTTCACGCAGACCGGCAACAGTCACACGCAAGAAACGAGCCTGCTCCTGCAACTCCTTGATCGTACGGCAACCGCAGTAACCCATCCCGGCGCGCAAACCGCCCACTAACTGATAGCTCATCTCCGAGAGCGGACCTTTGTAAGGCACGCGCCCCTCGATTCCTTCGGGAACCAACTTCCCGTTCGGTGACTGCGAATAGCGGTCGGAACTTCCCTGTGGCATCGCTCCAATCGAACCCATGCCCCGGTAAGTCTTGAAGGTGCGACCTTGATACAGGATTGTTTCGCCCGGGCTTTCGTCCGTTCCTGCGAGCAAGCTGCCGATCATCACCGAATCCGCGCCGGCAGCGATGGCCTTCGTCACGTCTCCGGAATACTTGACGCCGCCGTCGGAGATGAGGGGCACGCCCGCTTCACGAGTTGCCTTGGCGCATTCGGCAATAGCGGTAATCTGAGGAACGCCAGCTCCGCTCACCACGCGAGTCGTGCAAATCGAGCCGGGTCCAATGCCAACCTTGATGCCATCTGCTCCGAGTTTAATCAGGTCGCGAGCGCCTTCGTACGACGCAACGTTCCCAGCCAGGACCTCGAGTTCCGGAAAAGATTTCTTAATGGCGCTGACCGCATCCATAACACGCTGGCTATGACCGTGAGCGGAATCGATGGCCAGCACGTCAACCTTTTTGGCAACCAACGCCTGCGCGCGCTCGAGATAATCGCCGGTCGCGCCAACCGCGGCCGCGACGCGCAGCCTTCCCTGCCCGTCCTTGGCCGCGTGCGGATACTTCAATTTCTTCTGAATATCCTTGACGGTGATCAGGCCCTTAAGAGCGAACGAGTCATCGACGACTAGCAACTTCTCTATCCGGTGCTGATGCAGGATCTTTTCCGCTTCTTCGAGCGTTGTACCTACCGCAACGGTAATCAGGTTTTCCTTCGTCATGACCTCCTCAATGGGTAGGTCATAACGCGTTTCGAAGCGAAGGTCGCGATTCGTCAGGATTCCGACCAGCTTGCCGTTCTTGGTGACAGGGACGCCGGAAAACCGATAGCGACTCATCAGGTCCAGCGCTTCGGAGATTTTCCGTTCGGGCTCGATGGTAACGGGATCGACGATCATGCCGCTCTCACTGCGTTTCACGCGATCAACTTCCTCGGCTTGCTTCTCGATCGACATGTTGCGATGGATGATGCCGATTCCACCTTGCTGAGCGAGCGCAATCGCCATGTGGGACTCCGTGACAGTGTCCATAGCAGCGCTGACGATCGGAATCTTAAGTTCGATCTTCAGTGTGAGGCGTGTCGTGGTATCTGCTTCCGCAGGAGTGACTTGGCTATAAGCGGGCTGCAGAAGGACGTCGTCGAATGTCAGTCCCTCTTCGATCACCTCTGGAATCATGCGGTATCTTCATCCTAACAACAGCTTGCGGCAGCCTCTCCGGCCGCCTATTTTCAGCAGATTGTGTAATTTGCGCGGCTATACTGATAGCGGTGAACCCTGTTGGGCGCTACCAGATTGCCGGGGAGATCGGGCGCGGCGCGATGGGGGTGGTCTATAAAGCACTTGACCCCGCCATCGGACGCACAGTCGCCATCAAGACCATCTACCTAACGGACTTGACAGACTCGGATACTCGCCAGCGCGTCGCCGAGAGGCTGATGCGTGAGGCTCAATCTGCAGGCACGCTTTCACATCCGAACATCGTGACTGTATATGACGTGCTCAAGCAGGATGAGTTTGCGTACATCGTGATGGAGTTCGTCCCCGGACCCTCCCTTGAGGAGATGCTACGTGAAGGCAAGTTGCCGGCGGGGAATGAGCTGCTCTTGTACTTGCGACAAGTGGCGGAGGCTCTGGACTACGCGCATCGCAAAGGTATCATTCACCGCGATGTCAAACCTGCCAATATCATCATTTCGGAGCCAGCATCCAACGGAGAAAGAGTAGCCAAGATAGCGGATTTTGGTGTGGCAAAGCCCGTTTCACAGGACATCACACAGAGTGGAAGTCTTACGGGAACACCGAGCTATATGTCTCCCGAGCAGATCGAAGAGACTGCGGTAGATGGGCGCTCGGATCAGTTTTCGCTAGCTGTACTGGTTTACCAACTGCTCAGTGGGGAAAAGCCATTTGCAGCGGATACCCTTCCGGCTTTGCTTCGTTCGATATGCACCGAGGATCCAGCGCCGATTGAAAAGATAAACCCAGCGCTTAGTCCAACGGTTGGGAAAGTAATGAGGCGTGCCTTAGCAAAGAAGCCGCAAGACCGCTTTCCGTCCGTGAGCGATTTCGTTGGAGCTTTATCGATCGCGCTCGCCGAATCTCATTTCCCCCCCGCGCGTGATGCAGCGAGCAACGGCGGCCCACGCCATGCGCCACCCAAAGTAGCGGCAACTGTTTTGCAAGGGTATTCTTCGACCGACATCCTCAGAAGATTGAGAGAAATCGACGGAGAGCCGGAAGCCGAGCTCAAGAATCAAGACCCGGCGCGGGCCAAATTGGCGCTCATTGTGGTTCTTTGCTTTGCTGTTGCTGCGGCGATCATGTTCATCGTACGCATGAACTCTGGCTCGCAGATCCCGGTTCAGGTTCTGGACACGCGGTCGGCCCCCGCCGTGCCCCCGCCGCAGGATAGTCTAAGCAACACCACCCAGAAGAGCCGCACCCGGGCTCCCAGGTCCGCGCGCGAAATTCCCGAGCGGCAGACATTTCAGTCACGAACGCCGCAAAGAACATCAGCTGTTAACTCGTCCTCGAACGAGACGCACTCGCGTGGAGTGCTGGTTCCCCCTGTACCCGCTTCTGTGTCGAGTCCCACCATGGCAGACATCGACCTACTCAGCGAGCCATCCGGAGCCAGAATCGTGGTCGATGACCGCTCAGACGCTAGTTGCAACGCGCCTTGCACGATGTCGTTACCTACGGGACGACATACACTCACGGCGCAATTGAACGGCTACACAACCGCGCGCCGCATCTTTGTTCTTCCCGATGAGAGAAGCTTGTATGTCCCGCTGACGCAAAACACCGGCGTCCTGGTTGTCACTTCGATACCCAACGGTTCCAGCGTCATCGTCGACGGTCAGAGATATGGCCAAACGCCTGCCACGCTTCACCTCTCCGCCGGCGTGCATCACATCGCGCTCACAAACGGAGCGCTACGGCATGACGAAACCGTCAATATCGAGCCTGACAGCTTCCAAGCGCGCAGCATTAGATGGTGACTTAGCGAAGCTTTGCCGGCAGATCACAATGCGCTGGATAGCCGGGAATGCTGGCCGCCGTAAGCACTGCGCGGTGGACGGCGCGCGCCATCGCCTCAGCCGCTACCACTCCGATGGTCGTTATATCGGCCTTAGTTCTGGCCGAACCGGTCGCCGCTGCGAAAATCGTGTCGCCATCCATGGCCGTATGCACGGGATTGATACTGCGCGCCAATCCGTCGTGCGCCATCTGCGCCACCTTCGCCATCTGAGTCTTGGTCAACGCGGCGTTTGTAGCAACGATGCCGATGGTAGTGTTCGCCCCCGGCTTTACCTGTTCGGCGCGGTTCTCCAATAAGGCGCCTGCTGAAATGTGCGATACGGTGTCGCGGAATCGCTCTCCGCCGGGCATAAGAGAGCCGGCAAGAATCTTTCCCGTGTGCGCATCGAACACGTCGCCTACCGCGTTTACTGCAACGATGGCGCCCACAACAATTTCCGTATTTCCAATTGGGATGCTCGCCGTCCCCAGTCCGCCCTTCATCGCGGAATGCGGGCCGAAGAATTTCCCCACCGTTGCTCCGGCACCGGCGCCGACATTGCCTTCCTGTACATGCGACGCATTCGCGGCCCGACAAGCCGCGTAACCGGCTGCCGCATCGGGGCGAATTTTGGAATCCCCTACATTCAAGTCGAACAGAATCGCGGCGGGGACAATGGGCACCACAATCGAGCCGAGATGATAGCCTTGTCCGTTCTCTTCCAGATAGCGCATCACACCGGTGGCAGCATCCAGGCCAAAAGCGCTTCCACCCGCGAGAACGATCGCGTTTACGCGCTCTACAGTATTAACCGGCTGCAGCAAATCGGTTTCGCGAGTTCCCGGAGCTGACCCTTTGATGTCGACGCCCGCCACTGCGCCATGTTCGAAGAGCACAACCGTACACCCCGTAGGCCGCCGTGTATCGGTGAAGTGACCAACGCGGATGTTTCCCACATCGGTGATCGATCCCTGATGATCGGCAACTTGCGCCGCCTTGGTGCCGGCTCGGGCCGCCGCTGCAGCCAATGCAGTTTTACGCAGCAGTCCTCGCCGATTGAAACGACTCTGTCTGATCATAGTTGCTTGCACTCTATACCTTCTAGTTTCTCTTTTCGCTGGCTTGCAGTCAGCGTATTTATCTTTTCATCGACATTGAATTATCTGGATCGCAATCTCCTCGGGCTTCTCGCGCCGCTTATGATGGCGGAGTTACACTTCAACCAAACTCAATTCGGTTTTCTCATTTCCCTGTTTTCGATCGCTTACGCCGCCAGTTCCCTTGTAACCGGTTGGCTGCTAGACCGCTTCGGTATCAACCGCGCGATCTCAGGAGCCGTGGCCTGTTGGTCAGTTGCGGCCATTAGTAATGGATTGGTGCGCACTTTCGGAGGACTTGCAGTGTGCCGGGCAGCATTAGGCATCGGAGAATCCGCGGGAGTGCCGGCGGTTGGAAAGCTGAATGGGATCTATCTCAAACCGGAAGAGCGCGCCCTAGGCGCGGCAGCCAATCAGATCGGGTTGAGTTTAGCCGGCGTGATTGGTCCTCTATGGATCGTCTTTGCGGTCTCACATGGCTGGCGCGAGCCTTTCGTCATTAATGGCCTGATCGGCTTGCTGTGGATACCGGTGTGGCTGGCGGTGAGCCGTGCGGTCCCGGCCTGTTATCGCGAAAGTGAATTCGTTTCCACATCCACACCGGAGCGCAGCAGCTTGTCCATCTTGCGAGAACGGAACCTCCTTCTCCTGGTCCTGGCGAATATCCTCTGGATGAGCGGATACTCGCTGTGGTCCAATTGGACGACGCTCTACTTGATTCATGTTCAGAAAATAGGCTTGAAAGAGGCTGCCCACTATCTCTGGATTCCACCGCTCTTTTCGAATCTAGGCGGATTCTTTGGTGGTTGGCTGTCGCTTCGGTGGATTAAGCGAAGTATGGAACCGGTCAAGGCACGCAGAAAGGCCGTATGGGTTAGTGCTCTTTGCTCGCTCTTTGCCCTGCTTCTGCCATTTGCGCCCAACGCAGGTTGGGCGACCGCGGGAATCTCGCTGAGCTTTTTCTTCTCAGTCGCCGGCAGTGTAAATATCTATGCTCTTCCTATCGACATCTATGGAGCGGCGCGCTCGGGTCTCGCCATCTCAGCCTTGACGGGGGCGTTCGGCATTCTGCAAACTGTCATTTCACCGGTTATCGGACGAATGGGCGACCATAACCTGTATCCGCAAGTAGTCTGGATAGCCACTGCTCCGCTATTCCTGAGCGCGCTAGCGCTGAACGGCTGTCGGACAAGCAAATCATAGACCGGCACTAAAAGGCCAGCAAATGCTCGCCTTCGCGCACAATGTCTGATACTTGCGGCAGAATTTCGTCTTCCATCTGCGGATGATAGGCGACCCACGTGTCGAGCGCACCCACCCGTCCCACCGGCGCGTCCAAATTGGTAAAGAGTTCGCTCGCGATTCGGGCCGCAAGCTCCGCGCCATATCCCCAGGACAAAGTGTCCTCATGGGCAATCAGGACACGGCTCGTTTTCTTGACCGATTCACTGATCGTTTCCCAATCATAGGGCGACAGACTACGAAGGTCGATCACCTCGACCGAGACGTCCCGCATCCGCTGTTCGAGCTGTAGGGCAGCCTGCAGAGATTTCTGGACCAACGCACCATAGGTCACTATCGTCAGATTGTGCCCGAGCTTGACTGTTCTAGCCTTTCCAAAAGGAATCGTGAAATCGACGCCGGGGTGCGGAGCACGGTTATACGGCTCACGATAAAGTTTCTTGTGCTCGAGAAAGAGGACAGGATCATCCGATCGGATGGCCGTACGGAGCATGCCGCAAGCATCCAAAGCATTCGACGGAAAGACAACGCGTAGTCCGGGAATGTGCGTAAATGTCACCTCCCCGCACTGGCTGTGGTAGATGGCGCCTCCAGTCAAATAGCCGCCGATCGGGACGCGCAGTACGATGGGGCAACTGAATTCGTTGTTGGAGCGCCAGCGCATTGTGGCAAGTTCATCGCGGATTTGCATCATCGCGGGCCAGATGTAGTCGAAGAATTGAATCTCCGCGACCGGTTTGAGCCCTCTCACCGCCAACCCGATCGCGCGGCCTACGATTCCGGCTTCCGCTATCGGAGTGTTGAAACATCGATCGCTGCCAAATTCACGCTGTAAGCCCGTGGTCGCTTTGAAGACGCCACCCTTGCCCTTCACCTCCGAGAGAGACTCTTCGCGACTGCAATCCGCAACGTCCTCGCCAAAGACGAGCACGCGCTGATCACGGCGCATTTCCTCGGCCAGCGTTTGATTGACGGAATCGATCATCGTTCGCGGCTGGCCTCGAAAAGCTGGCTCGGCGATAAACGACCTGGCACAGGGGTCCACTTTGCTGGAGTACAGAAACCGAAAAGCGGTACCACGGTCAGGCGCCGCTTCGCGGAAAACCCGCTGGGATATATCCGCAATTTCGGCCTCGATATCCTGCATGATGTCATCGAGCGCCTGGCGGCCCAAAACTCCTTCCTGCACCAACAGCTCCGGAAAGCTCCTCAGAGGATCTCGTGATGCCTCTTGCGCTCTTTCCGATTGTGTTTTGTAGAGCCGCTCATCATCGGATAGCGAATGCGAATAGGGCCGAATGACAGACGCGCGCACCAGAGCGGGACCGTGACCGGCACGGCAGTATTCGGCGGCTTGCCTCATTGCGCGATAAGACTCGACAAAGTCTGTTCCATCCACTTCGCGCCGCAGAAGTCCGGGGAAGCCCTCCATCAACCGGGCGATATTACCACCTGCAGTTTGCCTCTCTACCGGAACTGAGATCGCATATCCGTTGTCCTCGACCAAGACCAGCAGAGGCAAGCGATCCAGACAGGCGATATTCATGCACTCCCAAAACTCGCCTTCACTAGTCGCGCCTTCCCCGGAACACACCAGCGTGATCTCATCAGTGCCGGGTTTGAGATACCTTTTGGCTTGGGCACACCCGACCGCGTGGAGAAACTGAGTACCTGTAGGCGACGAACCGCTTATCACGTTCAGCGCTGCCGACGACCAATGTGATGGCATTTGGCGGCCGCCCGAACTCGGATCGCGAGCAGCACCGACTGCCTGCAGCAACATGGACTCCGGGGTAATTCCCAGGCTGAGCATCAGAGCACGGTCCCGGTAGTATGGAACAACCCAGTCAAACCCAGACTTGAGTACGAAACCGGCAGCAACTTGAACGGCCTCGTGACCGGCCCCGCTGATCTGGAAGAAGATCTTGTTTTGCCGCTTGAGCAGGATCTCCCGATCGTCCAGGCACCGCGACAGATACATGAGACGAAAGGCGCGAACCAGCTCTTCCCGGCTGAGCTCTTCCGGCAAAAGGGCAGAACTCATTTGTGTCTGCAAAGCCTGAAGCGAGGATGTCACCAACCCGTATTATCGCCTTCCCGGGTCAGCAATTGTAACACCGTAAAACAGCGGACTGAACGGCCGACTCTTATAGAATCAAAGCGGGAGATTTATAAGGTTCATGGCGACCGCAAGTGCAGGTCTCGAGGGAGTTGTCGCAACAACCTCAAACATCTGCTTCATCGATGGCGACAAAGGAGTTCTTAGCTACTACGGGTTCAACATCCACACGCTCGCGGAGAATGCAACCTTCGAAGAGGTCATTTATCTCCTCTGGAACGGAAAACTACCCAATAAGATTCAATTGCAGAAATTGCGTGCTTCGCTCGTCGCCGAACGCGAGTTACCAACCGAGGTAACAAATTTCCTTCGAGGCGTTCCCTCCGGTGCGTCGCCAATGGACGTGCTGCGCACCGCAGTCTCCATGCTGAGCCTCTATGATCCCCTCGCTAGCGATAACTCGCTCGAGGCGAACCAGCAAAAAGCCGTCAAGCTGATGGCGCGAGTCTCAACAATCGTTACCAGCTTCGACCGCCTCCGCAATGGCAAATCTATCGTTCCGGGTGATCCCGAGCTCGGTTACGCCGCCAACTTTCTATATACGTTAACCGGCAACAAACCAGACGAAATCATGGAACGAGTCTTCGATCTCGCGCTGATTTTACATGCGGATCATGAATTGAACGCTTCGACCTTCGCGGCCCGAGTGACCGCCGCGACTCTCTCGGACATTTACTCCGCGGTTACGTCCGCTGTGGGTGCGTTAAAAGGCCCGCTGCATGGTGGCGCCAATGAAGCAGTGATTCAGATGTTGCTCCAGACAAATTCAAGTAACGAGGCCATGGCCAAAGTCAGGACCGACCTGAACAACAAAATCAAAGTCCCAGGTTTTGGCCATCGCGTTTACCACGTTCTGGACCCGCGAGCCGTACACCTGAAGAAGATGAGCGAAGAGCTTGGAAAACGTACCGATCACCTCGACCTATATGAAAAGTCCACGTGTGTCGAGCAGACGGTCAGAGAACTCAAAGGGTTGAACGCGAACGTAGACTTCTACTCCGCATCGACATATTATTCTCTGGACATTCCGGTGGACCTCTTCACGCCCATCTTCGCGATCAGCCGCATGTCCGGCTGGACTGCGCATACTCTGGAGCAATATCGCAACAACCGTCTCATTCGGCCCAGGGCGGAATACACTGGTGCGCCTGACGGCCAGAAGTGGGTGGCTTTGCAGGACCGTTCCTGACGGGATGTACGATCTAAATTTCTTCAGAAATAACATCGACGAGATACGGTCACGTCTGGCCACACGCGGCTATGAGCTCGATGTGGCAGGATTCTTAGAACTCGACAAGAAACGCCGTCAGATCGTGACAGAAAGCGAAGGTCTGAAGGCGGATCGCAATCAGTTTACGATCAGAATCGGGCAACTGAAAAAATCCGGCGCGGATACCACGGAGCAGCAGCAGCAAGTGCGGGCCTTGGGTGAAAGGATCGCATCACTCGACGCGGAGATCGGCAAAACTGACGGAGAGTTTCGGGATTTCCTCGCGCGCATTCCCAACCTGCCTCAGCCTGTAGTTCCGGTAGGAAAAGATGAAAGTGCGAATCTGGAGATTCGACGGCATGGCTCTCCCCGGGACTTTCAGTTTGCTCCCAAGCCCCACTGGGAGCTCGGCCCGGAGCTGGGCATTCTCGATTTGGAACGAGCAGCTAAGATCGCTGGTGCACGTTTCGCCGTGTATTGGAATTTGGGTGCGAAGCTCGAAAGGGCGCTGGCTAATTTCATGCTCGATCTGCACACGAAAGAGCACGGCTATCAAGAAGTTCTGCCGCCGTTTCTTATAAATTCGGCGAGTCTTTACGGCACCGGTCAATTCCCGAAGTTCGCGGAAGACCTCTTTCGTTGTGAGGGACATGATCTCTGGTTAGCACCGACCGCCGAAGTGCCTCTAACCAATTTGTTTCGAGATGAGACCCTGGAGAGCGAAACCCTGCCGCTTTGTCTGTGCGCCCACACTGCATGTTTCCGAAGTGAGGCGGGTTCATATGGGCGCGACGTTCGGGGCATTATCCGGCAGCATCAATTCCAGAAGGTCGAATTAGTAAAGTTTACGCGGCCAGAGCATAGCAATGACGAACATGAAAAGCTGACACGGAATGCTGAATCGGTCCTGGAAAAACTCGGTTTACCCTATCGCACTGTAGTCCTCTGCACCGGCGACACAGGCTTCAGCGCCGCCAAGACCTACGATATCGAGGTATGGCTACCCGGCCTGAACGCCTATAAGGAAATCTCCTCCTGTTCGAATTATGAAGCTTTTCAAGCGCGCAGGGCGATGATTCGCACCAAGAGTGGAAAAGGGAAAGGCGAATTTGTTCACACCCTGAACGGAAGCGGCCTCCCCGTCGGTCGGACGTGGGTGGCCATCGTCGAAAACTATCAGCAAGCCGACGGAAGCGTGCTTGTACCCCCTGTGCTGCAACCCTACCTGAATGCCGAACGGATCGACCGTACCAGTGGCCGACTAGTCTGAACCGCGACCGCGCGATCACACCAATCGAAATCTTTTTTGGTAGTTCTTTAAACCTCCTCTAATGAAAAGCTTGCGTCTGTTGCGCGCCGCTTGAGAGGACGTCTGGCATCTCGTTCTAAAAAGCTCTCGTGATTGACTGAAGTCGCCCGCAACGCACCCCGACTTCATATGACTGAGGCATCATGGTAAAAACTCGCCAGGCGCTCTGGATATTTTGGATCTGCTCGATTCTTGCTGTTACAGCGATATTTGCGCAGTCGACGCTAACGCAAATTCAAGACACGGTCACTAACGCCGACGGCTCTCCGTTCAACGGAACAGTTGTGATTACGTGGAACGGCTCAACAGGATCGAATTCTGGAACTACTCCGTTAAGTACGTCGGCGCATATCTATAACGGGGCGCTATCTGTCCTCCTGGTTCCGACAACGACCGCATCATCGGTTAGTTTCTATCAGGTGGTTTACTACAGCAACAGCGGCGTAGTGATGTGGTCCGAAAGCTGGCAAGTGCCACCCAGTTCGACGCCGCTCGCGCTTAGCGCGGTGAGGACTTCAAGCACCGGAACTTCAGGGGGAACAGGTGGTGGCTCGACATCGGGCGGCGGGACCTCTGGCGGTGGTACCTCGTCCGGTGGTCAATACGCTACGCTCCCTATCTCCATCAGCCAAATCACAAGTTTGAGTGCCGACCTGGCCAGTATCAATGCGGCAATCGCTGCTTTACAGGTGCAGGTTAACAGCGGGTCCGGTTCAAGCGTCGGAGTTAACGCTTCATTCGTAGACGGCGACGCGATTTCGGGAACCCTGAACGGAAATAACACCACCTTCACCATTTCGCAGGTTCCGATCGGCGGAAGCCTTGCCATCTATCGCAACGGTTTGTTGCAAACCGCAGGCGTGGATTACACGCTTGCGGGTACGACGGTAACCTTCATGCCTAATAGCGTTCCGCGCAGCACTGACATCATGAGCGCTTACTACCGAGTTGCCGGACCTCCCACGGCTGCGGTTTTTGTTGATTCTGAAGTTCCAGCCGGGACTATAGACGGCAACAACTTGAGCTTCACCCTGGCGAACACACCAACTCCGGCTACCAGCTTGAAACTCTACAAGAACGGTGTTTTGCTCAATCTGGGCGTCGACTACACTCTAAGCAGCACCAATGTCACTTTTGCGAGCACAAGCGTAACTCCCCAGGTTGGCGACACTTTGATCGCCTCCTACCGTCATTAATCAATCGCTGGCGCCTAAATACTTCTCCAGGTCGGGATGCAACTGCGTCTGGATCGCGGGATCATCGATGTTAGAGCTGTTTACAACCCGCGGCGGGAGAAAAATGTCTTTTTTGACATGCTCTCGCCGGATTGCTTTTACCGCTTGATCGGTCGCCATTTCACCCATTTTGAACGGGTCCTGAATAACCAGCGAATCGATCCAGCCGGTTTTTAATTCGGTAATCAGTATAGGGCTTGAATCGAATCCGACCAACTTCAAGTGATCGTGACGCGCTTCCAGCGCTTGCACCGCGCCCTCGGTTGCCGATTCGTTTGAGCAGAAGACGCCGTCTAAATCGGGATGTGCAGTCAACATATTCTCGGTGACGTTGATGGATTGCGCGATGCTCGCCATTCCAAAGCGCTCGTCCAGAATCCGTATACGGGGAAATCTTTTTTGTATTTCGTGCCTGAATCCATCTTCGCGTGCCGTGGTAGATGCGCCGCCTGGCGTCGTTTTTACCATGACGATGTTGCCCTTACCCTTCAAAATCTCGCCAAGCCGGTCCGCACCCATCTGGCCGCCTAGGTAATTGTCCGTTGCTACAAAACTGAAATAACGATCGGTTTCGATTCCGGAATCGTATATGACGACGGGAATACCGGCCTGGGCTGCACGCTCCACCACAATCTTGAACGCTGACCGATCCGATGGAGCCAACGCAATCGCGTCGACCCGCCGGTTGATCATGGTTTCTACGATCTGCATCCCGGTCGCAATGTCGGTTTCGTTCGGCGGTCCATCCCAGACGATCTCGATGTGATTATCACGGCCGGCTTTGACTGCTCCGGCGTGAACACTCTGCCAAAATAGGTCTGCGCTCGCTTTAGGTATTACTGCGATAGTTGTCACGTGTTGACGATTGCAACTGGTCACGAGAGTGAAGAACAGGACACACAACAAGCAGCTTGAAACCTGACGGGCTTGAACGAATCTCATAGAAAGTCTAACGGAACTTCTTAGCTTACCCAGGAGAAAACAATGGAACTTGGTCTGGTCGGTCTCGGGCGCATGGGCGCGAACATGGTACGGCGGCTCGAAAAGGGTGGTCACAAATGCAGAGTTTTCGATCTCAATGCTGAAAATGTGAAGAAGCTGGTTAGCGAAGGCGCTGCAGGATCGAGTTCGCTGGAAGATCTAGTGAAGAACCTCGCGAAGCCGCGAGCAGTTTGGGTGATGGTTCCAGCGGGGAAACCAACGGAAGACACGGTACAAGCTCTCGCGGCCGCTATGGAAGCAGGGGATCACATTATAGATGGGGGAAACAGCTTCTACAAAGACGATATCCGACGGGCTGCGGAGTTCAAGAAACGAGGCATTCACTACCTCGATGCCGGAACAAGCGGGGGTGTGTGGGGTGTCGAGCGCGGCTACTGCCTGATGGTCGGAGCGGAGAAAGAAGCCTTTCAACATCTCGAACCAATCTTCAAGACTCTGGCGCCCGGAATAGGCAACATTGATCGGACACCGGGTCGCGAGAAGATGGGCGGCACTGCCGAACAAGGCTACCTTCACACAGGACCTCCCGGATCAGGACATTTCGTTAAGATGGTTCACAACGGCATCGAATACGGCGTCATGCAGGCCTACGCGGAGGGTTTCGGCATTCTCAAGAAGAAAGACTCAGACGAGCTTCCTGAAAACGAGCGCTACACACTGAACATCGCGGATATCGCGGAGTTGTGGCGAAGAGGAAGCGTCATTGGTTCGTGGCTTCTGGATCTGACAGCGATGGCCTTGACCGAAAATCCCGACCTTTCGAATTTCAGCGGTTTCGTGCAAGATTCAGGCGAGGGAAGATGGACGATCAACGCCGCTATCGAGGAAGCCGTTCCGGCCGAAGTCCTTTCTTCCGCGCTCTTCACCCGTTTCCGTTCACGCGAAGAACACACATTTGCTGAAAAGATTCTGTCTGCAATGCGCTACAAATTTGGCGGGCACGTCGAACAGCCGACCGGCGGCTGATCGGCTTTCTATTCAATCTGAGGGCCAGTGGGGGTGATTTTCACCGGCCAGACATTCGCGACGAAGATGCCGCGACCCAGGAAGTCTACTTCTGCAATCTCGCCATGCTGGGTCGCCTGCCGTTGAAATTGATCGAAGACGAAGTTTCCTAAGGAGTAGAAGATTACTCCGTCCCGATAGTTTTCCTTCGGCTGAATCACATGCGGATGATGGCCGATGACCAGAGTTGCCCCAGCTTCTATGGCCGCATGTGCAAACGCGATCTGTGACCGCATCGGTTGCGTGGTATATTCTATTCCGCTGTGCATCGAGACAATCACGACGTCGCAGCGCTTTCGTATATCGTTTACGTCTCTCGCGACAGTCGCCCGATCCGCCACAGCAATGCGGGAATCGATATCTCGCCAGTTTCCATTTTGTTGATCGTAGGTGTAACCTAGAAATCCAAACCGAATACCGTTTCTCTCGAGAACCACTCCGCAGTGAGTCGCGGCTTCGGATTCGCTGCTACCGACCGGAGCGATCCCGTGCGAAGACAACCATCGCACAGTAAAATCTACCCCGTGTGCGCCACAATCACGAGAATGATTGTTCGCGGTAGACGCGACGGCAATGTGAGCCAGCTCTAATCCTGCAATTGCGGATGGTGAAGCATGGAAGACGAGTCCATCTTCGTAATAGGGACCTCGGTCAGAAAACGGAGATTCGAGATTTACAAACGCGAGATCGGCGGTGGAAAGCAAGAACGCTATTTTGCGGAATGGCAACGCGGGATCGCCAGAAGCGAGTATCTGGCGGCGTACACCGCGCGCAAGCATGACGTCTCCGGCGAAAAACAGCCGATTGAACCTTGTGAGGATGCGCGCCGGCTTGGGCGGAGGCGGAATGGACTTTTCAGCGCATCCAATCAGAACGGCCGTGATGGGCAGTAATGGGATGAATGCGAGACGCACTAAAGCTTCGAAGCAGCAGCCCTATCCAGGAACCAAACGGCCCGACGATCTCTGCTCGCAATCTGGCAAGGGTACTTCAGGAAATCCTCTTCTGATTTGAGAACATTGCGTAGTGCGTCGGCCTTATCCGCCCCCGACACTTGCAGCACTGTATGGTTGGCCGCGAGCAGAACTCCAGGCAGCAGCGTCACCCGGTCCATCTTCATCTTTTCGACCCAGACGTTCGTGGCGATACCCGCACGGTCTTCAACAAGATGGGAGCCGGGGAAGAGACTGGCGGTGTGCGCATCGGCGCCCATACCGCGATGCAAAACATCGAATACAGGCAGCTTGCCGGCGTCTAATTCGAAAGATGTTTTGATATCACCTACGTAGCGCTGCGCTGCTTCCGGCGGCGGCAACTCGCCGTATATCCGGTGAATATTCCCGGCGGGGATTTTTGCCGGTCCGATGAGCGTGTCATTGGCAAGTTTAAAATTGCTCTCCTCGCTATCCGGCGGAACGCAACGCTCATCGACCCAGAACAGGTCGGTCCTCGACCAATCGAATCCGGCTTTCGCCATCTCGGAGAAAAGCAGCTTAGGCGTAGTGCCTCCAGAGATTGCGATCGTCGCTTTCGTTTGCGACTTCAGCGCTTCTGCCATCAAAAATAGAATGTGTTTCGAACAATCTTGAGCGGAATCTTGAGGATTTTCGTGAATGCGCAGCTCCGGCGTGTTAACGGTATTCACGAACCAGCTCCAGGGCGCGGGCGAACGCAGCATCGAAAGCCGGGTCCGGACCGACAATGCTCAGCTCTTCCGTCATGAGTGCATTAATGGAGGCGTCGGTATAGCTGTAACGGCGTTCCCTTCCATTTGTACTGTGGATCCTCATGCACTCCTTACCTGTCCGCTCGAAAGTAATGGTCTCGGTGTCGGAATGGAGGGCGATGGAATGAAGACCCGGACCGAAGCCGTCGACTCTGCTGAAAGAGACGCCGGCCCGGTAGGGCCCTGACAACCAGCCTGCAACGTAGAATTCCGCAGCCGTGGGCTTTTCTCCTGAATGGCAGATCTCGACAGTATGGAAGTTGGAGAAGCGGTTCTCGCGCGCCTGGTTATCAAAGATATGACCAAGCGGTTCGCGCCATGGAGTGAGTCGTGTCCATTCGAGATCGGCGATCACCCGGCCCTGCTTACGCCAGGCAGAAATCTGTCCGAAAGCCCCGGCTGCGTCAAGCCCGTGCGTATCCACAATCGTCTTGCTCGCGAGCTCCATGACGGTTTCAACACCGCGCCTCTGGGAAGCATCGGCACTGGTGGTGAATGCGTCGCGGTAGCGGCACCAAAAAACAACAGGCAAATCAGCGGCGATGAGCCCTAGCAGAATCGGGCCGACTTTAGGCCAGCTCTCCAGGCGAGCTTTCACCTCGATCTGTTCGCAGCATATCTGCTGTGCCTTGCCGAAAGGCTTCCAACACTGCGCAAGAACGCGAGCCTGAGGTTCTTCGGCTCCCTGTTCGGTGACGGCCAACACAATGCCTCTGCTCGGATGCTCCCGCATCAGCTCGGAGATTGTCTGAGAAGCGAAGAATCCTTCGTCCGCTTCATCGGTCGCTACGATCAGCGTCATGGCGCAAGCGCGCAGGACGGTGGGCTTGCCGTGCTGTTTCTCTTCTTCTCCGAGGGAGGTCCAAAGCTTCCCGAGACCCTTTAGAATTTGCTCCGGTTGGGCCGGCGAGATAACGGCGCTACTCATGGAATTCTCCACTGGTGGCCCTGCCGGGCCAGCATTTCGTCAGATTCGTGCGGCCCCCAAGTGCCTGCCGCGTAATTCGGGAACTCGAATTTCGTGTGCGCCCAAACGTCCATAATCGGCTGCACGATTTGCCAGCTGGCGTCGACCATGTCCTGCCGCGTATAGAGGGTCGGATCACCAACCATGGCATCGACCAGCAGCGTCTCATACGCGGTCGGCGTGCGCTCGCCAAAACTGGAGCCGTAATTGAAGTCCATGGAGACGGGCCGAACACGCATGCCACTGCCCGGGCTCTTCGACAAAAAGCGTAGCGAGATGCCTTCCTCGGGCTGAATACGGACCACGAGCAGATTCGGGCGTACTTCCCGCGGGCCCGCTTTCGTTTCCTGAGTAAACAAGCCGAGAGGGGGAGCTTTGAACTGAATCGCTATATCGGTGACACGCTTGGGCAGACGTTTGCCACTCCGGATATAAAACGGTATACCGGCCCAGCGCCAGTTGTCGATGAAAAAAGTAACAGCCGCGTACGTGTCCGTCTGGGCATCCGGGCTGACGCTCGGCTCCTCACGGAAACCGGGAAGATTCTGACCGCCCACAAAAGCGGGGCCGTACTGTCCAGCCACAGCATATTGAGGGACGTCCTCCGCCTTCATGACGCGCACGGCGCGCAAAAGCTTGGCTCGCTCATCGCGAACATTAGTGGCGTCGAAAACGGAAGGAGGCTCCATGGCCACGGTTGCCATTACCTGGCTGAGATGATTCTGGATCATGTCCCGAAGGGCGCCCGCCTCCTGGTAGTAGCCTCCGCGGCCCTCGACACCGATCGACTCCGCCGCTGTAATCTGAATGTGGTCCACATAGCGCCGGTTCCACAATGGTTCGAACATGCTGTTACCGAAGCGGAAGGCCAATATGTTCTGGACGGTCTCTTTTCCGAGATAGTGGTCGATGCGGTAGACCTCGGATTCGTCGAACACCTTATGGATTTCCTCGTTTAGCTTGCGAGCGCTCTGCAGGTCATGGCCAAAAGGCTTCTCAATGATTACCCGCCGCCAGCCGTTCCCTTCGTTAAGCTTGTGCTCACCCAAAGCGAGCACGGCCTCCGCGTAGTAGCTGGGCTGGGTAGACAAATAAAAGAGAACATTGCCGGCGGTCTGGTGAGATTTCTCTACTTCGTCAAGCTTCCGCCGCAAATCGTCATACGACTCGGACTTGTTGATGTCGCCGGGTACATAGAAAAGCGTCTGTGCGAAGGATCTCCACACATCTTCATCGAATGGGGCATCTTCCAGGAACTTCGAAACTGACTCGCGCATCATATCGCGGAACCGATCGTCGGACATCGGCGTCCGAGAGCTGCCTATAACTGCAAAGTTCGGCGAGATCCTACGCTCATAAAAAAGCCGGTAGAGGGAGGGGAGTAGTTTTCTTTTGGAGAGATCGCCGCTGGCCCCGAAAATAACAATGGAGCAAGGCGGAACCCGGCGAGCAAAGCGGAGTGAATCCTGTAAGGGATTGACTTCGGGAGGAGCTTCAACGGAAACGCTCATGTTTACTTCTGATGATAAAAGGTGAGAGCTGGTGTCGGATAACGTTCGAGTTACGGCACCGGTAATCTGGAGTGTCAATGCCCGATGCCAAGAGAATTGTAGCAGTGCTGAATGACCTGATGTTCACAGTAAAAATCCAGGAGGTTGCAAAGCGGGCCAATCTCGAGCCTGTCTTCGTTAAGTCCTGGAAGCAGGTCACGGATCTGGCCGGAGACAGTCCTTCGGCCATCATTCTGGATTTGAACTACGGGGACGCCAAACCGCTGGAATTGATTTCAGCTCTGAAGGGAGATGAAAAGACAAAAAAGATTCCGCTCCTCGGCTATGTAGCTCACGTTCAAGTGGACCTGAGGCAAGCAGCGCAGACGCGGGGCTGCGACATCGTCGTAGCCCGATCTGCCTTTGTGCAGAATCTTCCAGAATTGTTGCAGCGAGTTACTCAAACCGTTTCAGAGTAGCTCGCGACGAATGGATGAGCCGCCGATCCGGCCAATATCGAATGGCCAGAAAAACCGGGCTCCGGGCTCAGACCTTCACGCGATCCGTGGTTTTGCCGGTGCGGCGGCGGTGGGCCCCGAAGGCTATCATGGCCGTTCCAACTGCGATTAGCAGCAAGGTAGCCGGCTCCGGGCTGGTTGTGAACGCGGCCGTCGATGCTGCCAACGCTGCAAATTCGAAGGACGGCACAGTGCTACTCGCGCTGATTGTTGTAAAAGGTGTTGTTGTGTTAACGACGACATAAGCACTGCCCCCCGCACCCTGGAAGCCATTGCTGATGAAACCTGCAGCAACGCTTTGAACTAGGGTACCGGTCACTTTGTAGTGGGATGCGTCATTAAAAGTCAGCGAGTTTCCGGCGTCGATTGAGCCCCAGAGCACAGCGATTGAGGTTTGCGGCGTGGTGAAGGTGAAAGTGATGGTACCAATGCCCGTCGAGAAATAATTACCCGAAGAAGCGATACTGGTGGTCAACCCTGACCCGTAATTTCCCGTCAGATATTCGGGCGTGCTTCCGCTAACACCGGCTACGGGTACTGCATGAAGCCCGGCAGAATTTCCTTTCACAACTCCCTGACCGGAACCGACAGAGAACGCAACACTGTAGCCGGCGCCAGTGATGTTGCTGCGCGAGGGCGTGGTGATTCCCACCAGGTTGATGGCGGTAGGTGTGGTTCCGGACGGAGCAAGGGGCGAGTAAAGGCTCGCCAAAATCGAATCGGCGTTTGCGATACCAGCGCTGGCAGCGATGGATAGAGCCAAGCCCAAGACGGGACCCACACGAAACATCTTCATTAATTAATCTCCATATGGATTAAATGTCGATTACCAAACATTGATGTCCTGATCTGCTTGCGTAAAGTCAAAACAGTAGCCGTATCTTATCAGACATCGCGGACGGTTTGTGTAAAAATCGTATCAATAATCGATTTATGACCGGCGATTCTAAATGTTAGTTCCGATTTAGCAGATCTCAGCGCTGGCTGACTTCCCCCGCTTTAACGCGGCGGTTAAAATCAGCGGATTGGCCGCGCGGCACGCTGAGGGATTGCCAGTCGGAATGACAAAAGTGCTTAGCGAGCAGGACGATCTGGCCGACGTGATACGAGTAGTGCGCGATCTGGCGATTGATGGCCTGCATGACCGAATGGGGTTCGCCTCGGATCTCTACCCTGTGGGCAAGATCGTCGTCGGAAAGTGGTTCAATCGCCGCGAATAGTTGGCTCCAGCCCCGCTCCCACATTTCTAGCAGCGCCTTCCGGTTGGCGGGCGGATCGAGGAATTCGGTGTCCCGATTGCGATCCGGCTTCTCCCCGTCAGCAGTAAGGAAATCCGTCCAGCGGGAACGCATGTTACCGGCCATGTGTTTGACTACAAGGGCGATCGAATTCATTTCCGAATCCAGGACGGCTAGGAGTTGATCATCGGACACCTGACGGATAGCGCCTTCTCCCAGCATTTTGTAATAGCGGAAGAGAGTTAGCGAGTCTTCAATATAAGATGCTGTGTATTTGTGTGGCATAGAGGGCCAGAGCCATTTTCCCTCTATGACGCCCGCGCAGCCCGAACCTCCTCGATGAGAGCGTCAGCGTCTGAAAAGGAACCGCTGTCCGTCTCGGTGCAGCAGGAACCCGTAACGAATACGACCGACGCTCGCCGGCACATAAAATATCCAGCCGCGAAAATACCCGCAAGAAAACCAAATGGTATGGCAGCCCCATTTCCTTCTCGTGAGCAACTGGCCGCAGCAGCAATCAGGAGAAGACCGCCTGCAATTATCATCAGGGCCGGGCATGTGGTTCTGATACGTTTCATGCCGGAGAGATCAGAGAGAGCAATGATGATGTGGGATCGCCGGTCCGTGTCACGGACGACGATGCAGCTTTCCTTGACCGTCGCTAGTGAATTCGAACGCGGAGCTCGGGCGACAACCAGTTGGGTGAGCGTCGGGTTGGGCATCTCTCCTTAAGCAGTCGGAGCGAAAGGAAATAGTTCTCATGACGCTGGAATTTGTCGGCATTCGAGCACAGTGGACCCATGAACTGAACGATTCACCTGAAAGGACTCTCGATTATCGGATAAACGAGAACATTTTTTCGAAACTTATCCCGCCCGTGTGAGAGTTACTCAGCCGCCCAGGAAAGACCGTCCACTCCCTTACCGGTGTCAATCAATTTCTCAACCGACCAGTCGCCAATATGAATCGCAGCGACTTGGTTACTCCGATCGCAGGAAACGTATGCAACCTTGTCGTCTGGGCGCACCAGCACTTCTTGCGGCGAGCTAGGTACATCGACATTTTTAACGACTTTGAGAGTATTTAAATCGATCACCGCGACCTTGTTCGCAGGCGGCACCGCCACCAGCAGCCACCGTCCATCGGATGTGGACGCGGTTCCGTATCCCAGGCCTGGAAGAGGAATCCACGATTTCACGCTGTTCGAAGCGGTGTCGATCACTGCTAGCTGCGGTTTGGTTTGATCGGACGTGAACACCATGCTGCCATCAGGCGAAACTGAAATGCGCTGCGTTTCTTTTGAAATCGGAATCACCTTCAAGACTTTGCGCGCCTCCATGTCCAGGACTGATACAGTCCCGGGACCGACGTTCGCGGTGTAGCCGCGAGTCCCATCGCGCGAAATGGCCAGCATGTGGGATTCCGGCTGATCGGTCGGAATCGTTCCTGTGACCTTAAGTGTCTTGGGATCAATGATCGTAACAGTTTTATCCAGTTCGGTGGTCACATAGAGAAGACCATTCTTAGGACCAAAGACTGCACAATGCGGTCGCACGCCGTGGTCGAAATCAATGCTGGAGGTAACCTTCCGGCTTCGAAGGTTGATCACATCAATCTTCTTGCCATCCGTACCAGGCTTGCCGACGCCCGAGTTGCCGTAAATAGGGACAAACGCTGTCAGGCCGTCCGGAGATGCGGCAAGCTCATGGCCGGTGATGCCGGTCTCCGGAATCTCGACGATCTGCGTACCGGCGTCAGCATTGACTATGCCTAGAGAGTGCGCGCCCTTATTGGCTACGATCAGCACGCCGGAGCCCTTCTGTTCTGAAGATTGAGCGCTCACATCCGAAGGAGATAGCATTAACGCCGATAGGGTTAGCAGCGAAACACATATGACTGCCGGTGATCCTTTCATTTACTGCCCGCCTTGACTGAATTGTAGTCCAACATGTCTTCGCGATCACGGTATCACAACCGTGGTATTCCGGAGCAGTCGTAAGCTGAAATCTATGTCGTCCTTGCGATTTCAGGGTCTGCTCTGCATTGCGGCGCTCTATGTTTTCGTCTCCTCGGCCAATGCTCAGAACAGCAAAATCGATGATGTGCTGAAACAGCTCGAACAGGTCCATTCTTTCTCGGGCGTGAGCATGTCACCGGATGGGAGATGGGTAGCCTGGGTTGCAAGCAATGGCACAGCCGAGGACGCGATCGATGTGCTCGAGTGGAAGGAGGCGCACGCGAAGCCTCGGCGCGTCAGCATCCTGGATCCGCTGGATACTCCACATGCATCCGGGATAGCGTGGTCTCCTGATAGCCGGCAAATTGTGTTCCTTGCTCATGGGCACTCGGCGCCACAGGATCAAATCTATAGCGCCTCCATCGAGACTCTGAAAGCTCGCCGTATATCGAACCTCGATGGACACCTGAAAGATCTCCGGTGGGCGCCTGACGGCAAACAGATTGCGGTCCTCTATGCGCAGCACGGGGGAGGCGGCGGACCATTGGAAGCAGAACCCGCTGCCACCGGTGTCATTGGCAGCGAGATTCACAACCAGCAGCTAACACTTATGGCGGCGACCGGTAGCAATCTGCGGCAGCTAACCCCGGCGGACCTCAACATTTATGAGTACGATTGGTCGCCAGACGGGACCCAATTCGTCGCGATAGCCGCGCCAGGGCCCGCCGATAACAACTGGTGGACGGCAAAGCTCTATACGGTGCCGCTCGATTCGGGCCGGATGAAAATGATCTACACGCCGCCCCCGGACCGGCAGATCGCCGCGCCGCACTGGTCCCCTGACGGAGCTAAGATCGGATTCCTCGGCGGCATCATGAGCGATGAAGGTTTCGATGGCGGAGATATGTTCATCATTCCGAGCCAGGGTGGCCAGGTACGCAACGTAACGGAAGGGCTAAACGCAACGCCAACGGGCTTGCTGTGGCGCGATAAAGACACAATTCTTTACACGGAGGCAATTGACGGCGGCGGCGGGATAGCCACTCTGAAACTGACCGGTGGAGAAACAGAGGTGTTGTGGAAGGGCAGTCAGAGCTTGCATCAGGACGGAAATTTTCCGAACCTCAGCTTCGCGAAGGACGGCTCTACAAGCGCCGCGGTCCAAAGTACGTGGGAACATGCTCCGGAGGTCAGCGCGGGTCCAGTGGGAGACTGGAAACCGCTCACATCGGAGAACGTGCAGCAGCACCCTCGTTGGGGTAAGGCGGAGAGCCTCATCTGGGACAACGAGGGCAATCGCGTGCAGGGCTGGCTGCTCTATCCGGAAGACTTTGACGCAAGTAAGCTATATCCGATGGTGGTCAGCATTCATGGCGGTCCATCGGGTGACCGGTCTGCATCCTGGCCGAGCGTTCACTTCGACATGTCGGTGATGGCGTCTCTTGGCTACTTCGTATTCTTCCCGAACCCGCGGGGAAGCTACGGAGAAGGCGAGAAATTCACGCGCGCCAATATCAAGGATTTCGGCGGCGGAGATCTGCGGGATATTCTGGCCGGCCTTGACGCGGTGCTGAAGAAAGCTCCCATTGACGAGAACCGGATCGGCGTTACCGGCTGGAGCTATGGCGGCTACATGACAATGTGGACCGTGACCCAGACCCATCGTTTTCGCGCAGCCGTTGCTGGCGCCGGCATCACCGACTGGCTCAGTTACTACGGCGAAAATTCAATCGATGAATGGATGATTCCATTCTTCGGCGCATCAGTGTACGACGATCCGGCGGTTTACGCGAAGAGTTCTCCGATCACCTATATCAAGAACGTGAAAACGCCAACTCTGGTCCTCGTAGGAGAGCGCGACGGCGAATGTCCCTCTCCGCAGTCGTTCGAATTCTGGCATGCGCTCAAGGCGCAGAACGTGCCCACGGAACTGGTGGTGTACCCCGACGAAGGTCATTCGTTCGGCGATCCCAAGAATCGCCTCGACGTGCTGCGCCGGTCGGTCGAGTGGTTCGACAAGTATTTGCATTAGCGAACAGCCGGAAGTTAGTGTTGCTGGCGATTAGCGATCCCTGGCGAGCCTCAACTCGTCTTCCAGCTCATAGATGCGATCTTTAATGGGCTTCTCTGGTTTGCCGTTCTTTGAAGCTTCGTCGAGTTTGCGCTTCTGCATGACCAGCTTTTTTTCGAGCATGGAAGTTTCAGCGGAGTCTGCCGGAGCTTTGGGCGCTTCCTTTTTCATCGCGGGAGCAGCCCTCTTGACACGCGCGCTTTTTGGCTTCGCCGGAACAACGACTTTAACCCCAAATTCCTCTCGCAGCTCTTTCTGAACCAGCAGTAACTCGTTTGCAAGTTCGTTGAAGCGCGCAATCAACTCTTTCTTCGCCGCCCCGTGAAGCTTCAGAATGTCCTGCTTCGCTTGCCGGTATTGATCGAGAGTGTTAGGCATCATCGTCCCACCGCGAAGGGAACACAAGTTTCTGGCGGAGGAAGAGGGATTCGAACCCCCGGACGAGTTTCCCCGTCAACGGTTTTCAAGACCGCCGCCTTAAACCACTCGGCCATTCCTCCGTCTTTATCGTAGCCGAAGATCGTCGCGTGATCCTCGTAGGATTATCACTTGCTCTTCGCCAGGAATGGTCTGGTAGATTCGCGCAACATCACCTTCGTCGGAATGACAAGCTGCTGGGGCGGTCGATCCGGTTTTTGGCTGCGACGCAACACAAACTCGGCCAAATGTTTTCCCAACTCTTCAGGAAACTCGCGAACACTCGTGAGTGGCGGATCCATCAACGCTCCTTCGCTGTCATTGAAACCGGCCACGCTGATGTCGCCTGGAATATTGAGGCCCGATTGCCGGACGGCTTCGTAAACGCCCCGCGCAATCTGATCGGAACCAGCAAAGACCGCGCTGACCGGTTCGCCTCGTGAAAGGATCGAGCGCATCGCCAGATACCCGAGCTGGTGATCGTCCGAATGAATTTCACTGACCCTTGGTTCAAGACCCGCCTGCAGCATACTTTGGCGGTAGCCCTCGCCACACCTTCTGTACCATGGCAGTTCGACGTCGCCGATGAACCAGATGTCGCGGTGTCCATCAAGAATGAGCTGCCTGGTCAGATCTGCCGCGCCAGTCACATCGTCAGAATATACGGCGTCGTATTGATCTGAGTCCCAACTTCCCAATACATTGTTCCCAAGGACGGCGAACGGGATTTCGCGCTCCCGCAAAGCAGTGAGCATGTTCACCGAATTGGTGCCGCCCAGAATCATGGCGCGCACGATCCCGCTCTCATTAAGTATTCGCGGAAGGTGCAGTTCGGGCGCAGGTACTGCTGGCGAATATCGAAACGACATAAACAGCAGTTCCCGATCTTGCGAAGCGCAGAAGGCTTCAGATCCGAAGAGGATGCGGGCCTGGAAATTGTGCAGCAGGTCCCGGTTGGAAAGCATAAAGCCGATAATGTTGGACTTCTCGTTGCGGCGCCGGTCGAGGTCAATGCCCAGCGTCTCAGCAGCCTTCCGAACGCGCGCACGTATCGCTGAATCTACCGTTGGCTGGCCTTTGGCGACCCGCGAAACTGTGGCTGGGCTGACCTTGGCGAATTTTGCCAAATCCTTAAAAGAAGGTTCCTTCACGAGGAGTTCCTTCTTTGTCTTGGATGCTCGATTTCTCAAGAAATTCGTCCCGGCGCTGGGATCACCACCCAGTCTACATTGGATTTACAAGCCCTTAACAGCCCGAGCGGACGTCCGGGAAATTTTTCTTGACTACCGGAAACCGCTATGATTGACTTTATGAGAAGCTTGGAGTTTCCCAGCCTGCTCAATTAAGCTCTTTCGCTCCATCCAGAGGTTGCCTTGCACTTATCTCGGCGTGATTTTCTGCAACAAGCCGGTCTTCTACTGGCTGCGTTCGCTTCACTCTATGCTCGCCGCTCCTCCGCAAGCACCACGGAACCAGCGCTCGAGTTCCCGACAAAACCTCGCGACCGGCTTGCGGTGACGTCCTACCCTTTCCGCGCTTATATCGAGAGCCCATCGAATCGATCCAACATCCCTGCCGAGCAGCGTATAGACATGACGCAGTTTCCGGCGCTGGTGGTTAACAAGTTCGGAATACGAAACATCAATCCGCTGATCGCTCATTTTCGTTCAACCGATGCTGCTTATTTCGCTCGGTTTCGAAAGGCCGTATCCGACGCCGGTTCGCACGTGGTAGATCTTGGCCTTGGAGGTCGAGAATTCTATTCGCCTGATCAGGCAACTCGGGAAGCCGCGGTAGCTGATGGCTGCAAATGGATCGATATGGCGGTCGAGGTAGGGTCGCCCAGCGTCCGCCAACATGTTCAAGGCAGTAAGGGTCAGCGGCCGGATGTACAACTAGCCGCAGCCAGCCTGGGTAAGATGGCCGACTATGGCGCCAAGCGAAACATCGTCGTGAATCTGGAGAATGATAGTCCGGTAGCAGAAGATCCGTTCTTCCTGGTTGCTGTTATCGAGAAGGCTGGCAATCCATATCTGCGCGGTCTTCCGGACTTCGGCAATGCGCTGCAGGTACACGACGCCGAATTTAACAAGAGAGCCGTAGCGGCTATGCTGAAACACGCCTTCAACATGTGCCATGTAAAAGGGACGGTCGAAACGGACAAGCACCAACAAGCGACCGTAGACCTTCAGACGATGTTCGCATTGGCCAAAGAGAATTCGTACAAGGGCTACTTCTCAATGGAATTCGAGACACTCGACAACGATCCGTTTGAAGGAACGCGGAAGCTGATCGCTGAAACACTCAAATATCTGACTTAGGAGTTTCACATGTCATCACAAGATGAAAGTTTGAATCGCCGCGAGTTTCTGAGCAGCGGCACGGCGGCAGCCTCACTCGGAACACTGGCTCTGCTAAGGCCGGAGCGCGTCCTGGGAGCAAACGACAATGTGCGAGTTGCCATCTGCGGCCTCCACGGACGCGGCAACGATCACTTGCATAACTACTCCAAAACCAAGAACTGCCAGGTCGCCGCACTTTGTGATATCGACGACTCCGTACTCCGGCAGCGCCTGGCGCAAATGGACAAGATGGGTCTTCCCAAGCCGCAGACCTATACCGACATTCGGAAGTTGCTGGACGACAAATCAATCGATGCCATTTCTATCGCTACGCCTAACCACTGGCATTCGCTGATGGCCATATGGGCCTGCCAGGCCGGCAAAGATGTTTACGTTGAAAAACCGTGTTCACACAATATTTGGGAAGGTCGGCAGCTCGTCAAAGCTTCTCAAAGATATAACCGCATCGTGCAACACGGCACCCAGATTCGCTCCGCTACGGCCGTGCGCGAGGCCGTTCGCAAGATGCAGGAGGACAGTTTGATCGGCGAAATGTACATGGCCCGCGGGCTTTGCTACAAGTGGCGCGACACCATCGGAACCGCGCCCGTCAGCGAAGTGCCGCCGGGAGTGGACTATGACCTGTGGACGGGTCCGGCTCCGAAAGCATGCATTCACCAAGAACCGCTTCCACTACAACTGGCACTGGTTCTGGTATTACGGCAACGGCGATTTGGGCAATCAAGGCGTCCATCAGGTTGACCTTGCGCGCTGGGGCATGGGCCTAGGCTTCCCGAACAGAGTGAGCGCGATCGGCGGCCATTTCATGTTCGAGGACGATCAAGAAACGCCCAACGATCTGAACTGCAGCTTCGAATTCGACCTGCCCAACGGCAAGCGCCGCATGATCACGTTCGAAGTCCGGCATTGGATTACAAACCACGAAGCGGAAATCGGAACGCACGAGTTAGGCGCGCCGGAGCCGAAGAAGAGCGCCACTCACGCGAAACTCGGACCACTCTCCGGCGGCCACAATACCGTTGGAGACATCTTCTACGGCTCGAAAGGCTATCTCTCTACCGGAGACGAGGATGCCACTACGTATCGCGTGTGGCTGGGTCGAGATCAGGAGCCACAAGAGCCGGTAAGCGGCGGCACAGAGCAGGCGCACTTCCAGAATTTCATCGATTGCGTGGTGAGCCGCAACAAGGCGGATTTGCACGCGCCCATCGAAGAAGGACATATTTCGACCGCGATGGTTCACTTGGCGAACGCTTCATACCGGCTAGGGCGCACGATTCAATTCAATCCTGAAACACAGGAAGTGCTCGGCGATGTGGAAGCAGCCGAAATTCTGCGCGACGGAGACCGCGGCTATCGTGCGCCGTTCGTTGTTCCGGAAGAAGTATAGTTTCCGGCCTCAAAAATAGAGCTTAAGAGCGAACTGAAGCTCGCGCTGATCGTTCTGGCCGTCACGCGTTGAAGTGATTACCCCAAAGGTCGACGGCGACGTGTAGTCCAACGACCCGGGAGCGGCTACCACTCCATTTCCGTTGAACCCCGGCGGAGAGAAATTCGGTGTATTCGTCAGGTTGAAAGCCTCTGCGCGGAATTCGATCCTTGTTCTTTCCGTAAGCCGGAACTGCTTAAACAGCGAGAAATCAAGGCGGCGGAAGCCGGGGCCCAGGAATTGCGTCGGCGCCCCTCCCAGTGGAGTGTAATCTTTTTGCCCGATCGTGGTTGCAACAGGCGGGCTCGCGAAAGCATTCGGATTCAGCCAATGGTTGACGTTATTAGAGGTGCCGTAAACCGCCTGGGTCGCATAGACGTTCTGGCCCGGCACGAGCAGAGCATTGCAACCAAAGCCGGAGGTTGTCGTAATCACGCACGGCACAGTAAAGGGCTGACCGTTTTGAATAGTTAGTATCCAGTTCGTGGACCAACCGCCGAGCAGCGCCTGGACAGCTCCGGGACTGCTCGAAAGAAATCGTTTCCCTTTACCGAAGGGCAATTCATAGGTTCCGCTGGCATGAAAGACTTTCGGGATATCGAAATCGCACAGGCCGTAGTCACCTTGAATTCCGAAGCCGGGCAGGGTCGGAGCGCGGTAGAAGATTGCGGTTTCATTCAGCACATCCGAGGAGTCGGTGCGGCACTTTGACCAGGTGAAATTTGCAAGCACGTTGAGGCCCGCGCTGAATCTACGTTCGTAATTGACCTGCAGCGAATTGTAGAAACTGTTACCGGAGAAGCTAGTGTAAGTGAAGTTATTGGGGAAATCTGGATACGGAGAATAGTCGTACTTATTCAAACCGGGAGGCAGTATCTCGCTAGGCCCGTTTGGATTAACATAAGAGCCCAAGTGGCGGACCGTGTTACCTACATAACCTGCCTGAATTGTATCGTTCGCCGTCAGTTGATACTGCATCGTGAGATTGTAACCTTGCGTATACGGCGTCTTGACGTGATAGTCTTCGCCCAAGAAGGCGACTCCACTCGGCTCCGCGGCGGCTGAGGTGACCGGTATTCCGGATAACCCCGTTTCAAGTGTGGCAATGGATCCGTTCGGAAACGTGATAGGGGCATTGGGAACAAGGTTCGGATACGAGAGATTGAATTGATAAGGGAAATCGGAGTAAGTCTCAACAACTGAGTTCTCAAATCCTCCGTAGAAAATCCCATATCCGCCACGAACGACAAACTTCGGAGTAAGTTGGTAAGCGAAACCTACTCGTGGAGAGAAGTTGGTGAGTTGCGACACTCCCAGGCCAGGAGTGCTCGAGCAGGTAACATCGATGTTATCAGCTTTAGCCGCTGCGTTGAAATCGGGTGATAGCGGCGTGTTGCACCGGCGCTTTGTAAGAAGAAAAAGGCTCGGGCTGCTCGTCCCGGAAGGCAGAAAGTTAGCCTGCGCGCCGTACCGTTCACGGATCTGGCCGAAATATTCCCACCGAATTCCGAGATTTATCGTTAGTTTGGAGGAGACCTGAAAATCGTCCTGAAAATAGCCGCTGTAGTAACTTCGCGCCATGTCGGTATTCGCTATGTTCGACGCTTGGACGTCATCCGCGCCTCCCACGTAGTCGCTGGCTCCCGGCACAGTGCCCGGAATCGGAGTCAACAACATCTGGGCCAATCCGGTATTGCCGCCGCCTGTCTCGGGAACCTCGGTGTAAACACCGCCGTATTGCCAAACACCTCGCGAGGATGGCGGCTGCAGAATCGAGAATCTCAAGAATTGGAACTGGAACCCACCTTTAAGCGTGTGTCTGCCGGCATGCTTGGTCAAGTTATCGCTGAATTGAAGCGTATTGCTGTACTCGATCGAAGGCATGAATTGGCTGCTGCCGAGTGACGTCAAGCCCGAGATAAAGAAACTTCCGAGACCGCCGTTCGAGGGAACCTGGGGCACACCTTGAATCCCGAACTGCGCGGGAATGCCGAGGGTGGAAGCGAAGGGCTGGGCGCGCGTCGTGGAGATGCGGTTATACCCGGCGCGAGCCTCGTTCACCAGGTCCGGCGAGAAGGAGTGCGTCTCACTGATCACGGAGTTGATGCCTGTTGCGGTCTGATCGCCTTCGGCGAACGAACTTCCGTCGGCTATACCCGGAAACGGACCGGGAATCAACTCGGGATTGTTGGAATAACTTACACGGCCAAAGATACTGTCCTTTTCGCTGAAGTTCTGGTCAACGCGAACGTCGAATTGATTTACATCGTTTTTCAGAATGGGATCTGCCGCATAGTTGTTAAACAACCCGGGTAGGTTGGGAGAAGGATACAGGTTGAGCAGTTTGATTGCGTTGGGATCGAGCCGGTTGACAGGAAGTATGTTTCCGGCAAAAGGTTCGCGCACGAATCCAGCCTGTGTACCTGTTGCCATGCCGCTGCAGGGTGCCGTTAGTCCTGTAAAAGCGTCAGGCACCCCGCAATTTACCGCCCGAGTCGTCGAGGGATCGAACACCTGGCCCAACGCGAATGTCCGTCCAAGCACGTCGCTGCGGGTACTGCCTTGGGTGAGAAGTTCTGAGAGATTGGTGTAGCTGCTGCTGCGCTCGAGATCTGTCGGAACTGTATTGATGGACGGCATCGCCTGGCGAATGCGCGTGCCCTCGTAGTCACCGAAAAAGAATGTTTTGTCTTTGCGGATCGGACCGCCGATGCTCGCTCCGAACTGGTTCTGGCGAAATTCGCCTTTACCAACTCCTCCCGCGTTCTCGAAGAAATTAGCTGCATCCAACTTGTCGTTGCGGAAGAACTCCCAAGCGCTCCCGTGAATTTGGTTGGTACCGGACTTGATGGTGGCGTTCAGAATTGCACCGGCCGATCGTCCGAACTCGGCGCTGTAATCGTTCGTCTGGATCTTGAATTCCTGAATTGCGTCCACTGCAGGCCTCACCGCATAGGCAGTGCCGTTTAAGAAATCCACAAGGTTTGCGTTGTTGTCGATGCCGTCGAGCAGATAGTTGTTCTGCGAGGGCCTGGAACCGTTGGCCGAAAAACTGCCGCTTGAACCGAGTCCACGAGTGTCTTGCTGGTCTTGCGTGACTCCGACCGCGAGTTGAGCCAAGAACGTGAAATTGCGCCCATTGAGCGGTAGATCGTTGACGGAACGCACCCCGATCACCTGCCCTACTGAAGCATCCTGTGTCTGAAGCGCGGGCGGCTCCCCGCTTACTGTCACCGTTTGAGTCATTTGGCCGGGTGGGAGCTCGAAATCGACTACAACGCGCTGTTGCACGTCCACAGATACATGAGTGTGCTCGACGCGTTCGAAGCCTTTCAGTTCCGCCGCCAGCGAATAATGCCCGATTTTGAGGGGTGAGAAGACGAATTCTCCAGCAGAACCCGAGTTCTTAGCCACAACCAGCCCGGTGTCCTCATTGGTGAGGGTAATCCTCGCCCCCGGTATAACAGCACCGCTGGTATCTTTGACGGTTCCGGAGATCGAGCCGGTATCGACTTGCGCAAACGCGTAAGAAGCTCCGAGGAGGAGTGCGAATATCGCGACGCAAACGCATCGCCTGCGTGCTTTCAGAGGCATCGAGAAGAGCATTGTTAATCCATCCTTTCGCTGACTGCGATTACGGGGAAGCGTTGCCCGACGGCAATCCAATCGAGGGATTTGCTGTAAAAAACGAACTTGGAACCAACATGAATCCCGCTTTCTGAACGTCCATCACGGGATATTCTTCGGGACGCGGAATGTGCGTCACGCCCAGCGTGTACCAGACCACGACATCTCTGTTCTCAATGGCGCGCTTTGCCTTCACCCACTGCTCCAGGCCATCAGTGCCCTTGCTTTGATTCACGTAAAAACCCGCTGCATGCATCTGGTTCGGGTCATATGGAGTTACCCAGAACGGCGCGTTAGTGAAGCCGGATCGTTTGCGAATCCATGAATCGGGCGCCGAATACGGTACGGCGTTGCCCTCCGGCAACAGCGTGTATCCGACGGGCGAGCCCAGCGCGTTTTTCACCGATGGATTGATGATGGTCCAGCGGCGGTTCTCCGGAAGGCTCATTTGCCGCTCGGCTTCCTGCTCATTGTGGAAGAGGGTCGCGGTCATCGTGAAGGCATTTTGGTAGCGGTTAGCCGGACCTGCCGGTAACGATGCAGTGTTGTTCTCGACGACGCTATTCTCCGTTCCATCTACATCCATATCGAGACGGAAATTGAAGAAATGCTGATGGTGGACCGCAACCAGATTAGGTGCGACTAAGTGCCCATATTCGAGATCTCCGCCGTGGTGATCTTCCCCGGAAATCTTCGTGAGAGTGCTTGCCTTGGTCTCCATGAATCCGGTGAGCAAGACCTGCATCTCGATGGTGCCGTTCTCATGGAACACCCAATCGAAACCGTAATCGTAGTTGCCTACCGTAGCTATCCAGGAGAGAACTAATTCTCTGGATCGCCGCGATTCGTTCCGATCATGGTCCTTGTCGTAGTGTTTCCAAAGTAGTCCGCCGTCGCGTTCGTATAGCGCGACTGCTCTCGGGACCTGGAACCATTCGCCCTCTTCACTGGGAAGCACAACGTTGAAAGTTTTCGCGTACTCAGGGACGTCAGTACCCGGCTCTAACGGGCTCGCATACCGCCCAAAGCTGTCTTCGCCCGAGTCGAACGCGTTCTTGTAGTACCAATTGATGCCTGGATCGCCGTAAGGCACCACCATTTCAGAGCAAGTCGCGCGATAGAGAATGGACCGCAGCCGGCCGCTGTCCTCATAGCCCACCGTATAGAGAATAAGACCCTCGCGGGAGTTAAAGCCAAACCGGAAATGCCAGTTCTGCCACTTGACTTCGTGACCATGCACCTCAAAGGTCGTCCCCTGGGGCTCGCTCACGATCAAAGGCTTGGGACCGCTGCGAGTCGGAGATGGAGGAACGCCGCTAAGCCCTGCCCCTTCCGCGGGAATCGGCGTTACGTCGCCGTCGATCCATCGAAAAACTTTACCGGTATTTAGGTTGACATCGGCAGTGAGGTTCTCGATCTTTCGTTCGGCGGACGTTTTAGGATCGCGATACGTGAAATCCGCGCGGCGGAAGCGCACATCCCTCTCTGCGGGATCGCCGAAGTAGCCGCCGGGCCAGTCGCCGATACCGACCTGCGAAAGGTCAGTGATTCCCCGCCGCCTCATAATCTCTGGAAAGCGCGGATCGGCTCGCACCGCACGCTGCAAAATCTCGGCATCCTCTTCGAGGAATGAGGGCTGCACGCCCGGAATGTTTTTCCAGGAAAGCAGGCTGGCTTTGGTTAAATCCACTACTGCTTCAAACGTCTTGTTCGCGGCACGTTCGTAGACTACGGCGAAAGACTGGCGGTCGAAGGCCGCTCCGGGGCGGAACTCGAGGACTTCACTCTTCGGAGGTTCTTGCAGTTTGATCAGTGAATAGCGGCTATCGCCTGTTGTCTTGCCGGCAGATCGCAACACATCCACGGTTTCAAGAATCTCCTGGCTGGAGAGAGGGTCCAGCGGGTACACGGCAGCCCCTCGAAGTGTTTTCGGTCCAACAGACAGGGCGATCAGAACTACAACGGCACCGCAGGTCCGGGAAAAGCAAGTTGGCGCCCACGGCCCAAGCAACTTCGAACAATGATTCATCGAATATATTTAACTCACCACCACTACGCAGTTCGGGTTGCCAGTATTGGAACACGAGTGCCGCGACCTGTCAAGAAATGTTTCGCGAGTTTGAGACTAACTTTCCCAGACTAGCTAGTACCGATAGGACGTGCGTAGAGATCCAGGGTAGGCGAAATAGTTGGTGCAGTTTCCTTAAGTTGTGCTTTCGTCGATTGCACGCGCTACCCGGTGGGCGGAGCGAGTGGCCGCTTCCTGGCCCCAGTTCAAGTTGTCGCAATAGGCGCCTGCGAAGTGAATCCGGCCATGCGGTTTTATCAGAGCAGGCCAGAACTTCATCAACTCACCGGGCTTACAACCCGTGGTCTCGCAGGCCATGCACCAGGGGTCGCGTGACCAGTCGATAATCATGGCCCTTTCGATTGTGTCTGTTTTTGCCGGATAGATATCTCGGAAGGTTTTCAGTGCAGCCGGAGCTTCAATCCCGGGTTGCGCGGTTCCAACCACCAAGCCGCGCGATGTTTGGACATCATCGGCCATCGACCAAACATGCTGCAGCGCGGGTTCGTTGAATTCGACGTTGATGCTCGTTTTCTCCTCGCGCCAGAATTTCGTGCGCGATTGAAAGACCGGGCGAGTTGCCGAATAATAACGCACGTTCTGAATCGCCCATGATTTGTCTTCCGGCAGGGCGGGAGTAAACGGAATTTGCCTGAGCATCACGGCCGACATGCAGCAGACCAGGTAATCCGCTGAGATCCGCTTGCTCTCACGAAATTCGCGATATTGCACTGTGACACCGCTCTCGCCGTGGCTGATTCCAGTGACTGGACAGCCCAGCTTTACTCGATCGCCCAGTTTCTTGGCGAAAGTTTCAGGCAATAAACTGTTGCCGCCGATCAGCCGGAAGACTTGCGTGGGCCACAGGGGAACTCCTCTTTTCTTCAAAATCGCCGCATGCCATACATCATTCAATGCGGAAGCGTTGCCGCCGGCGAAACGCACTCCGGCATCCGAGGCGCCCTCCTGTCTCAGAAGTTCGGTTACGGTCATCTGGTCGAGTTTGTTGAGCCCGGCGCTGAAAGGATCGTACTCGTCGTGGAAAGCGCCGGTGTATTTGTCCAAATAAAGAGAGGCCAAGTCCCACCACGGGTGCCGGCTCAGGAAGTTGATCTCTTTCTGATTAAAGCCGAATCCTGCGAGCACTTTCGGGTCAGCCAACTGCTCTTCTGTATAAACGCGATCGCCGATGTGCCTGAGCATGTGCTCGCGGCGGTGATCCTGCATGTGAGGAAGATTAAACTCTCGCACATAAGACCAATAGATGTCGTAGCCGGGTTTGGTGAATTGCTCGGCTCCAGCATCTACGTACATGCCGTCCGGCAATTCGTCGCGTACTGTTTTTACGTGACCGCCCACTCGGCCCGAAGCTTCGAGCACGGTGACATCGTGTCCGCGGCGGGACAACTCATAGGCACAGCAAAGACCCGCAATACCGCCGCCACCTATAACCACCTTCTTCTTGGCTCCGGCCGCACGGCTCTTACCTGCTAAGAGCAAACCGGCCCCGGCCGAAGCCTGCAAAACATCTCGACGAGTCATGATTCTCCCTGAATCCAAGGAGTCTACACCAAGTTGCGGCGATTAGCGATCAGCACTCAACATTCAGGTTCAGCGATTAGCATCCCGAAGAACTACAGCTCGCTAACTTGTGCGGTTCCGACGGAGCTATTTTGGAGCTTTCAGTTGCGCCGTTCAGCGATGCAGAGCGGAGTAAAAAGAACGAAGCCAAAGCATCCAGGTTACCGGTAGGAAGCTCGGCCGTTTCGGTTTCCGGCTGCTCGGTTGAGCGACGTTCCTCCTGGAGTTCGCGCAGTTCAGCCATGTCTTTCTCACGCTGCGGCTGCAAGCGGCCTTCCTGGATTTGCAGATTGCGCAAGGGTTTCTGATATTGAAGGAAGGTCTCAAGATCGATTCGCGCAGAACGGACAGCAGAGTCCGGCTCCTCGAATCTCTCGGCGAACTCTTCCCGCCCGCGAGCGTAGATCGCCATTTCGAGACCCGGGATGCGCTGCAGGCGCCATTGGATGTCGGCGAGCGACTGCACCAATTCGCGCTCGCGCAGTCCGACGGGCTGGAATTCGATTTCATAGGCAGCGAGATGCTGGCGGTAGGCTTCGGCATCATCGGAAGGCAGCAGGACGGTACGGCCGGTGAGCCCCGTTTTGACGGCATTCATGGAAGTGGCGGCTTTGCCTTCCGGGCTCGTCGGACCGGTGGAGAGTTGTGCATTTGCGCGATTCGCGATTACACGAGATTCGGAGATTATGGATTTGGTCTCAACAGACGGCTGCTGCAAACGAGCTTCTTTTTCGGCGGCCTTACGGGCTTTGCGCTCTGTGGCGCGTCGGATTGATCGTGCGGTCATGAGTGGGCGGCTCCTGGCCAAAGGAGATAGCACGCGAAAGCTCGGAAACCAACTTTCGGGATTGTGGAAAACTGAGTTAAACCGTCTGGGATGAAGAGGAAGGCTATATTTCGTTCGGCCGTGACCGGATATGCGCGATTACTGCTTTTTCCCTTTGCGTTGATTCCTCAAACAATCCACAATCATGCCGCGCCTCAAAAATTAGGCGCCGTATCATTTCCGATCTCCTGCGTCGCAGGAGTTCAGCGGGAATTCAACAAAGGCGTCGCCCTACTACATTCTTTTGCGTATGGCGCCGCTGAGGATGCTTTCCGCGAGGTGGGGGAACGCGATCCACACTGCGCGATGGCGCATTGGGGCGTAGCCATGACGCATTTTCATCAGCTTTGGGAACCGCGGCTACCAGCATCGAAAATGCCGGCCGGTGAAGAAGAAATCCGGCGAGCGCAAGCACTTGGCGGCGGCTCTGAGCGAGAGCGCAGCTTCATCGATGCGCTGGCTTTGATGTATGAAGGCGATGCCGGCGTGAGCTACGCAGCGCGGGCCTCGCGCTACGAGCGCGCGATGTGCGACCTAGCGGCACGTAACCGAGAAGATCCCGAAGCACAGGTGTTCTGCGCCTTGGCTCTTCTCTCGAACGCATCTCCGTCGGACAAATCGCATATAAAGCAGAAAAGGGCGGCCGAGATATTGGAGCCACTTTCTGCGGCTTATCCGCAGCATCCCGGAATTCCTCATTACCTCATCCATGCTTATGACAACGCAGAACTCGCGCCGCGAGGTCTTCTCGCCGCCAGGGAATACTCCAAAATTGCACCTTCAGCCCCGCACGCGTTGCACATGCCATCGCACATCTTCACGCGGCTCGGACGCTGGGACGATTCCATTGCCTCCAATATTGCGGCACGTCGCGCGGCACACGAGCAGGGCGATACAGGAGAAGAGCTGCACGCGATGGACTATCTCGTCTATGCGTATCTGCAATGCGACCGCTACTCAGAAGCGGCTCAGGTCTTGAATGAACTGGGTAGGATGTCAGGACTGGATTTCGGCGATTTCAAGGTGGGCTACGCCGCAACGGCGATTCCCATTCGCTACGCCGTCGAACGACAGCGGTGGGAGGAGGCTGCGCTTATTCGATCTCCCGCAGGGGCCGCACCGCAGGTTGTCGCAATTGCAGTCTGGGCTCGGGGGCTCGGACTCGCACGAAGTGCGCGGTTCACCGAAGCTCACACGGAAGCCGAGAGCTTGCGATCGCTGGAGAAGCAGCTTCGGAAGTCAGGCAACGATTATTGGGCGTCGCAGATTTGCATTCTGATCCGCGAAATCGTGGCGTGGATCGCGCAAGCGAACAAGCCCGACGAAGCCCAGGCTCTGATGCGGGCCGCGGCCGATGACGAGGACTCAATCGAAAAGCTGCCGGTAACACCGGGCCCGATCCTCCCGGCCCGCGAACAGCTCGGCTACCTGCTTCTGGAACAGCACCGGCCATGCGCCGCCGCAAAAGCATTTCAGGCATCACTGGTGTTTGCTCCCGGACGGCATGAAGCGGTAACCGGCGCCTCGCAGGCCGCTGAACTGTGCGACCGCAGTAAAGAAGCTCCGGGCATCTCTCCGCGCTAGCTGGCGGCCGGCTACGAGGGCGGCCCGGTTCGAGCAAGTAGCATCTTAAACCGAGGATCGCTGCGGAGCCCATCGAACCGAGGGTCCACGCCCAGGAACGCGGCCCGAGGGCAGCGCTCTTCGACTGCCTGCGCCAGCAACATCAATGCCCGATCTCTTTCCCCGATACCCAATTCCGCAAGAGCAAGATCGTAAGAGGACACATACCTGTGTTTGGCGGCGCTTCGAAGCTCGTGCAGGACCTTCTGCGCCTCGCTTCGCCGGCCGGTCAGGCCATATGCGTGCGCCAAGGAGGCGAGGTAAACCGGGCTGCCGCCAGACAGGTTCACCGCCTTCTCGAATTCCAGGATGGCTTCCGGGTACATGTGCTTCTGCTCGAGTGCGTGCCCGAGGACCAGATGCACGGGCACGAATTTAGAGTCCATCTGAATCGCATTTCGATACTGCTCGATGGCGCGGTCGTATTGCCGCGCGAAGAAGTACCGCGATCCCACCCAGGTGTTGATGATGGTCGATAGGGGGTCCAGTTCCCGGGCACGTTCCGATTGCGCAATGGCCTCGGCATGGCGGCCGGCAAGCGATAAGAACTCGGCGTACCAATGGTGCCCGTTGGCGTAGTTGGGGTTCAACTCGATAGCCCGTCGGAATTCCCGTTCTGCGTTGGCCCAATCGCGATCGTAGTAAAAGGTTACAAACGCCAGCGTGGTATGCGTCTCCGCAAGCGACTGGTCGAGAGCGAGCGCCTTCATCACCGCGGCTTTGGCCCGCGGAAACGTCTCGCCCGGCGACATGTAGGCGTACCACCCGAGCGGCGCCCAGCAGTCCGCAAGACCGTCATAGGCGAGCGCGTAATTGGGATCTCTTTCAATCGCCTGCTGGAAATACCGAATCGCTGTCTTGAGATCCGCTTCGGTCCTCTTATTCCAGAAGAACCTCCCCTTGGAATAGCTCAGGTAAGCTTCCGGGTCGGGACTGCGCAGGCGTGCGAGCCGCGCGCGCTCCGGTTGCGTCAAGGTTACCCGGATCTCATCAGTGATCCTCTGGGCAACTTCGCTTTGCAGCGCAAATACGTCTTGCAGGCGCCGATCGAAGCTGCCTCCCCACAGGCGCCGGTCATTAGCCGCCTGAACCAGTTCCACCGTGATACGCACGCGGTCGCCGGAGCGCAAAACCGAGCCCTCGACGACAGCATCGGCTTTCATCTGCCGCGCCATCTCGGGAAGGGGCTTACTGCTTCCGCGATAATACATGGACGAGGTTCGAGATATCACCCGTAGAGCGCTAACACCTTCGAGGTCTTGGCGAAGCACGTCGGCCATGCCCTCGGCGAAATACTCTTGTTCGGGATCTCCGGATAGGTTCGCCAAAGGCAGGACAGCCAAAGACCGGATTGGGCCGTAACTCGTTTGAATCCGCTGCCGCTCATGTCGAAGGACCTGTACGCCTTCGACGACCGCCACCAGTGCAATCGCGGCAAGCACGATTGGCAACGGACGGAGGTGTTGCCGCATCCACCCGTTGTTCTTGGCCACGTGCTGCGGGATATCAATTTTGATTGCCGCCGCAGGCCCGGTTGCCTCATCGGGGTGCTGAGTGACCGGAGCGATGAAGCGGTATCCGGAGCGGGCTACCGTCTCAATGAACCGCGGTGAATCAGCTGAATCACCTAAGGCTTGGCGCAGTCTTTTGACTGCGGCGTTCATGCTGTGCTCGTAATCGACGTAGGTGCCCGCGGGCCAGAGCTGCTTCTGCAGGTCCTCGCGCGTGATCACCTCGCCGGGGCGCTCCAGGAGCATGCGAAGGATGCTGACCGGCTGGCCGCCGACCTTAATCCGCAGACCATGTTTTCGTAACTCGCCGGCCTGCGCGTAGAACTCGAAGGGGCCAAACCGAAAAACCTGGCCAGAAGCGCTTGACTCCGGCCTGGCAGCGGCGGTCGACATCTATTCTGAGGTACGATTCTACACCCGTGTAAAGAACGCACGCGCAAGCTTCTCTTGTACGGCGGCGCGGATGCGCACCCTTTGCGCTCCTTTCACCACTCGCTGAAACTGCCGAATATTCAATGCGATACGGTGTCACCTCCGTTTCACCTCTCTTGCATTGCAGTTGTTGCCGGAAACGCGACAGGCTATCCGCACGCACTTATTCGCTAAGGCAATGAAGGCGCAAGACAAGAAAGGAAGAATCGGAAGATGACCGCGATCAAATCGAAGATAGCCAGTAACCATGGCAGCACGAATTATCAGGAAGCGGCCGGAAATGCCAGTACTCCAAGAGGGTTTCTTGGCACTCTGCTACCTCTTTTCGTGATAGTGCCGGCACTATTTGTCGCGGGCAGTAGGCCGCTGACAGCCGACGAAGTAGCCGATTGGAACCACATTATGCTCGAAGCCACGCTGACGGCAACGCCTACAGTCCCGGCAACACCCGCGCCCGTTTCGACGCGAAGCACGGCCATCGTACAGGCGGCCGTTTTCGACGCGGTGAACGGCATCGATCCCCAGTACACGCCGATTTTTGTCCGACAGTCCGGCCCGCGCCAAGCCTCCAAGCGTGCGGCGGCAGTACAAGCTGCCTACGCTACCTTGATCCGTCTGTATCCCACGCAATCGAACACCTTCGACGAGCAGCGGGCGGCATCGCTAAAGGAAATCTCTCGCGGTTGGAACGCGGGCTCTTCGGAATCGATTGCAGAGGGAATCAAGTGGGGGCAGAGGGTTGCCGACGAGATCTGGGCCTGGCGCAGCCACGATGGCTTCGCGGACGTGCCGCCGCCCTTTAAAGGTGGGACCGCTCCCGGCGAATGGCGCCCCACTCCGCCAGCGTTCCTTCCAGGTCTCACCCCGCAACTCGCGCACGTTGCTCCATGGGTTATTGAGTCACCATCGCAGTTTCGGCCTCCTGCACCTCCTGCCTTGGACAGCGCTCAATATACAGCAGACTTCAATGAAATCAAAGTGATGGGAAGCAGTTCCAGCAGTGCCCGGAGCGCGGACGAGACGGAATATGCGCTCTTCTGGAATCCCGGCAATCCGCCCGACTTCTGGGATCCCGTTGCGACTGCTCTTGCCGAAAAGCATCATTTCAGCCTGTTGCAAACTGCACACCTGCTCGCCCACGTGAATCTGGCCATGTCCGATGCCATGATTGGCTGTTGGGATGCGAAATACACCTATGTATCCTGGCGGCCGATTACAGCTATTCAGCTGGCGGACACAGATGGGAATCCCGATACGCTAGCTGATCCAACATGGACGCCGCTTCTCGCTACTCCGCCGTTCCCGGGCTACCCATCAGCCCATTCCTGCGCCAGCGCCGCTGCGACCCGAGTGCTCTCTCACTACTTTGGCGAGAACACAGCGATCACTGTTACAAACGACGCACTGCCGGGAGAAATGCGCAGCTTTTCGAGCTTTTCCGCCGCCCTCGAAGAAGTAATCAACGCTCGTGTGTTTGGTGGTATTCATTTTCGGACAGATTGTACTGCCGGGCAGGCGCTCGGTAATGCTGTCGGCGAGTACGTGATTCAGCATTCTCTGCGACACCTATATAGGTGCGATCGAGGTGATGGGCGATGATCACTCGTCCTCAAGGACTCTTGCCCGTTTGTCAACGATTCATTCCTGGTCAGAGGGCGAGCCAGCTAGAAATAAAATTTCAAGGCCAGTTGGCACTGTCTGGGCCCGACGGCCGTGTAGTTAATTACGCCAAAGTTCGGATCGCCGACGAGGGTGTCCGGCGTACCGAACACAGGATGGTTGAAGGCATTCTCGGCCTCCAGGCGCAATTCGAGCCTTAGAGCTTCGTGGCGCGTGGAGAGTCCGAATTGCTTCAAGATGGACAAGTTGGTCGTGAAGAAGAATGGACTGCGCACGGTTCCGATCGTCCGAGATGCGTTGCCCAGCGTGTACGGGTCCGGTATCTGGAACACATCCGGATTCGCGAAGTAGTTATTAATCCAGTTCGATTCGGGTCCGCCGCTGCGCGTTGGAGTGCCAGTGAGATTTGGCCGCTGCGGCCCGTACGTCCAGATGGGAGTTCCTCCATTGGCAACCGTGAACTGAAGCGGGAAACCGTCGTGGATGGTCCAGACCCCGGCGGTTTTCCACCCGCCGAAGATGAGATCCAGCGGCCGGGGCATGTTGTTTAAGAAAGCTCTACCCCGTCCGACTGGTAAATCGTAGCTGTAACTGAATTTCACTTGTTGCGGGATGTCAAACGTCGAGAGGCTGCGTTCGGCCGACGGCTTATTTGGGTCTTGCAGAGCATAGCCCGAGTTGGGACCATAATTTCCCAGCCAGGCCACGTTGGTGTCGTAGATCGAGGAGTCGTCGATCGATTTCGACCAGGTGTAATTCGCCATCAATTGCAAGCCGTTGGAGTAGCGCTTTTCCACCGAGATCTGCAGCGCATGATAGCTGGAGTCCGCAGTTGGCGGCTCATCGGTGGTCACGCTCGTGAACTGCGGAAACGGCAAGAGCAGCTGGTACGCCTGAATGGTCGGGCTCGAAAGAACGCTATTGGCGTAGTAGGGACCCGTGAGAAGTGAGGCGAAGGGATTTGAGACGTAGTTCCCGAGATTCCCAATCTGAGCCGGACTCAGATTCTCAATCTGCGGACCCAGCACGTTGAAGTTGTTGCCGCCCGCGAAATACAGATGTGTGCCCTTTTTCCCGACGTATTCAACGTCGAGCACAGTGTTTGATCCCAATTCCTGCTGCACGCCGAAGCTCCAGCTCTGTTCATATGGCGTCCTGCCCGCCGCGGCCGTCCTCAGTGGGCCGATGGCACCGTAACCGACGTCGTTCAGCAAACCGAGCGAGCTGCCCGGTGGCGCGATCAGCCCGTTCGGAAAGGGATTGCTCAAGTGCAGATAGGGCGTAGCACCGTCGTTGTTGTAGGTGGTGACGACGCTGGTTGACTGGTTGAAGCCCTGTGATCCATAGCTCAACAGGCCATTCGCGCCGGAGCGTGACTGGTCATAGTAGATGCCGTAACCGCCGCGTACGACCGTGTTCTTTCCCGCGAGGTACGCGAAGCCGAAACGCGGCTGGATATCTTTCCAGTCGGTGACCCAATTGGTACGCGCGTTCGCGGAGTTAAACATCTCGCCGCCGAGCAGCGCGCGGGTGACAGTCTGGCCGCTGATTGGATCCACGTAAGAAATATTGCCGCCGTTCAGCGGACTTACCACATTCGGATCGAACCAGTTCATGCGATTGCGGCGTTCCGTTCGAGGCAGCGAAACATCGTAGCGAAGCCCCAGATTCAAGGTCAGTTTCGGAGTGACCTTCCAGTTGTCCTGGACAAATCCGGCATATTGGAAATTTTCTGTCGCCGGCTCAAACTGAGTTTCGTAAGACCCACCTGCGCCTATCATCTGGCCCATCATGAAACTGGCCATACCGTCCCCGCCGCACTGCGTGATGTCGGAAACGGGGCACTGTGAACTGCCAATATTGTTGAAATTGAAGTAGCCGAGCGGAGCGTTCGTCTGGATGTAGTTCTGCTGGTGCAACCGCCCCTCGAAGCCAAATTTCAACTCATGTTTCCCACGGACCTTGGTAAGAACCTCGCTGAGCTGGCCTGTATCCTGTCCCTGCCTGTAGTTGCCATAGGGATCTTGCCCGATGCTCGTGAAACCAGCGGAATAGTATCCACTGCCGATAAACATAGCGGGAACGCCCAGAAAGCCATTCGAATTCAGATAGGATGGGAACCCGAGCGTGCCCAGCGGATTCGAGTTCAGACTCTGGTTGTAAGCATCGATATGCGTTGCTCCTCGCGTGAACCCGAGTGTACTGATCAGTATCAGTGTAGGACTGAAGGTCTGTGTATCATTGATCGCGAAAAGGTGCGCCGAACCGCTGTTCGGGCCGCTGCCGCAGGGATCGGCAAAGTCCTTGAAGCAGTTGTAAGGAGTAGCGCTATTCCATCCCTGCGAGTACTTCAGCGTCAGCAAGTTCTTTTCGCTGAAGCGGTGGTCGATCCGGATATCGAATTGGTCATTATTGTTGCGGCCCGCTCCCGATCCGATCCAGTTGTCGTAGATAGTGCCGCCTGAAATATTCGGCATCGGGAACAAATTCATCATCTTCTGGGCAACGGGATCAATCAGGTTCCCCCGCACTTGCGGCAACTGGTAGGGCGTGCCGGCCAGGTTGGCGTTTCCCGGGCTAGTGTAGTTCGCAAGGTTGTTGAACGGGATGAAGGCGCTGCGATATGCGCCCGCTGGGCCATTTGAGGGCGTTTGGAAGGTGCCGGAATAAGGGTCGTAGATCTGCCCGGCGATGACGCTGCAGAGTCCAACTCCATTGAACGTACCGCCATTCGCGCCGCACAATTCGCCAAAGTCGCCCTTGCGTTCGGCGGCGCTCGGAACACCAGCCTGATAAGTGCCCAAATTCGAAGAGCGCGTACCATCCCAATCGAAGAAGAAAAAGGTTTTGTTCTTGATAATCGGGCCGCCGACGGTGCCGCCGTAATTGTTCCGGTGTACCGGCGGGATCGGCACGCCATTCTCATTGTTGAACCAGTTGTTCGCGTCGGTTATCTGGTTGCGAAGGAAATCATACGCACTGCCGTGGAAGGAATTGCCGCCTGAACGCGTGATCATATTGACCACCGAAGCGCCGGAAAATCCATACTCCGCGCTGAAGTTCGTCTGCTGCACTTTGAATTCTTCTACCGCTTCTGCCGATGGCGTGTAGGTGACCTGCGTGATGCCGCCGTTCGGCTCAAAGTTGGTGATCGAAGCGCCATCCATCAGGATGTCCGCGCTGGCTCCGCGGCTGCCATTGGAAACGAAGTTCGTTCCCGTGTCGCCGACCGAGTTTTGGTCGCTCATGTCATTGATGCCCGGCCCGAGTGCGACGAAATCCAGTACATAGCGGTCAACCAAAGGCAGATCATTGATCAATCGGCGATTGACTACCTGCCCGGTTACCGCATCCTCGGTGGCCAGAACGCGTCCCTCGGATTGGACGTCCACGGCCTGCCTGGCAGTGGCCACCTTCAGACTCAGGTTGGCTGTCGCGTTCTCGCTCACGTTTACCGTGACGTTGGTGCGCACGGATTTCTCGAAGCCCTGCACTTCCGCCGTTACAGAATAAGTCCCCGGTGGAATCGAGCTGAACAAGTAGCGTCCATTCTTGTCGGAGGCAGCTGTAAACTGGTAACCCTTCCGCTGGTCGACAAGCGTAACGTTGGCCCCGGGCACTACCGCCCCGCTTGGGTCGGTGATTTCCCCGCTCACGGTCCCAAAGTAGCCCTGGCCGCAAAGCATGGCGGGTAGGGCAATTAACACGGCCAACAACAGTCCGCTGAGAGATCTCCGCAGACCTTTAGATTCCTGACTGCAAGTAGCGACACCCATGGCTCTCCTTCGCATCCATGGAGCCGATGCGGCAGTTGACACCCTCAATGGTCTTCCTGAAGACGCTACAGAGCGGTCCCCTCAAGAAGCTGCAAAGCTGCGGCTCTGCACTGAGGCACGCGGCGAATGGCCGGCACCCTCATCGGACCCCATTGCGCTAATTAGATCATCTTTCTGTGAGGATTGCCTACTGAGCAGACGCCTACTCGGTTCTTAGCGCCTGCTGTGGCGCAATACGCAACGCTCGCCGGACAGGTGCGATTGACGCCAGGATGATTGTGACCACAATGCACAGCACGCAGCCGGCGAGCATTCTGGGATCGTGCGGTGCGACACCGAACAATTGAGACTGGAGCAACGTGACAGCGGCCAGCGCACCCGGCACCCCGATGAGAGTACCGAGCAAGATCATCGCCACCGCTTCCGACACGAATAGCCCGGCAATATCTCCCGCCGAAGCTCCCAAGGCCATCCGAATTCCCATTTCACGTGTACGCCGCGTCAGGGTGTAGGACAGAACTCCGTAAATTCCCGCCGCGACGAGCAGCATCGCGAGTGTTGCGAACAAGGTTGAAAGAAATCCGAGCACTTGCTGCGAAGAGAATGCTCCTTCAATTTCGGTCTTCAAGGTACGAATGGAGAGTATCGGAGTGTTGGGATCAATTTTTGCGATAGCCGTTCTCAAGGTGGGCAGCAGCGGCGCACATGCGCCATCGCAGCGCACAAGCACCGTCAAGCTGGACGTCAGTAGTTGCCCGGCATCCTGATAAACGGTGTCGGGGATCATTTCATTCGGGCCTTCGTCACGAATGTCAGGTACAACCCCGATGACCCGCAGTTTCCCGTCCTCAGTCCGAAGGTCGCGGCCAATAGGATTCTCACCATGAAAATACGACTTAGACAGATGCTCATTGATGATGTAGACCTGGGGCTTGTCCGGCGTGTCGGCGGCGTCGAAGTCGCGGCCAGCCAGAATGCGCGCGCCGAAAGTAGTGAAATAGCCGCGATTGACGCCAAAAATGTTTACTTGAAAGGGCGCGCCGGCTCGCAGCAGCGGATAGAGCTTCATCTTGAAACCGCCCGCGTAATTGGTGCCGAATGCCGTAGCGGAGGCTTTCACTCCCGGGAGAGTGCGAACGCGGTCAACGACGCGGGCATAGAACTGATTGACGCGAGCCCCGGTGTAACCGCCGGCGGCCGGGCGGATTTCGATAGCTGCTATCTCGTCGGGACGAAAGCCGAGGTTCACTGTTTTCAGGTTGCGCAGCGTTCCGGCCAGCAGTGCGGCGGAAAGAACAACGGTAAACGATAGCGCGATTTGCACGACGAGGAAAGCCTTACGTAAGGTCAGCCCTGTGCGGGTGTTACCAGCAGATGAACCAAGCGCTACCGTCTTCGAGGCTTGGAGAGCTGGCGCCGCCCCGAACAGCAAAACGCAACTGGCGGACGTCAGGGCGACGAACAGCAGAACGGTCGCGTCGAGCGAAACATGCAGTTGGTGGGTTTGAGGAGTCGTACGATTCAAGAAAGAAAGCAGGAGTCGTTCGATGGCGTACGCCACCGCGACACCGGCCGCCGTACCCAAAACTGCAAGTAATGCGCTTTCCGTCAATACCTGCGCAAGTATGCGTTTGCGCGAGCCGCCTATCGCGAGCCGCAGAGCAAACTCAGAAGACCGCGCCGATGTGCGCGAGAGAAGCAACGTCGCGAGGTTCGCGCACGCGATGAGCAGGACGACCACGGATACGGCGAGCAGAATCGATGCCGGTCTCGCGAGCTTTGAAGAAGACTGAAGCCCCGCGCTGCCGTCTGTTAATTGAACGTCTGTCGCGTAGTTATCCAGCTTCGCGGATTTGACATAAGTGCGGTTCAGGCGAGTCAATTGCCCCGCCGCGCCAGCCCGTAGTGCCTGCGGTTTCAGCCGCGCCATCGCAGAAAAAAGGGAAAGCCCCGATTTCCAATCGTAATTTGGCAGACTTACAAAAGCCGGCATGTAGTCGATGAGGCGCGTGGCCGGAATCTGCAGATCCGCCGGCCTCTGCAAGTCCGTGCCGGTAAACCCGGGCTCGCTGACGCCTACTATCTGGTACGGCCGTGTATTCAAACGAATCGTGCGTCCGATTACATCTTCCGAACCGCGAAGTTGAGTGCTCCACAACCTGTAACTGATTACACAGACCGGATTGCCTTCGGCTTCATCAAGATCGTGCTGTGTGAGCAACCTGCCGCGCTCCGGTTTGATCTGCAGCGTGTGGAAGTATTCTCCTGTGACAAGCTCGGCGGATATCCATTGAGGATGATCTCCGAACATTACGCTGACGTCGATCGGGTGCGTTCCTAACAATCCATCGATCTCTGTGGCCTGCCGATTGAGTTCGTTCAGTTGGCGATAGCTCAGAACCAGCGGTTCTCCTGAGTTCTTGAGCACTACCAGCCGCGTCGGGCGTGGCACGGGCAATTGCTTCAGCAAAATAGCGTTGACAAATGAGAACAGAGCGGCATTTGCTCCGATCCCGAGCGCAAGTGAGAGCACTGCGGCCGCGGTAAAACCCGGGCTCTTACGGCACTGCCGAAGCGCGAAGCGGAGATCGCGGCCTAGATTTTCGATACCCCGAAAGCGCACCTGGTCGCGGTACCGTTCCTTTGCCGGTTCCATGGGTCCGAATTCCCGGCGTGCAGCCTGCAGCGCTTCCTCTGGCCTGAGGCCTTGTTCCGATTGCCGGGCCTCCAGCGCAAATAGATGCTCCTGAAATTCTTCATTGAGGCGGCGCTCGCTCTTCCCGGGCCGGAGAGTCGCTAATAAACGCTGCAAGAACGAGTGGAACATCGTTTACTCCAAGGGGTTTACTCCAACTGGGTTTACTCCGCAGGGGTCAGCACGCGCTGCATCACGCCAGCAAAGCGTTCCCAGTTTGCCGTCTCTTCCCGCAGTTGTTTTTTACCGCTTCTGGTCAACGAATAGAAGCGCGCCCGCCGCTTGTTCTCTGATTCTCCCCACTCTGACGAGATCCAGCCCTTTTGTTCAAGACGCAGTAGCGCGGGGTAGAGCGTGCCCTGGTTCAGGTGCAGGATATTGGCCGACACCTGCTGGATGCGAACTGCCAAGCCATAGCCATGTGTAGGGCCCAGAGTTTCGAGCGTCTTAAGCACTATGAGATCCAGGGTGCCCTGAAGAATGTCGGATTTGCCGGCGGACATAGCCTCCTGTTGCCGTTCAACATGAGTATGCCACCGCTCTTGTTGAATGTCAAAAGGTCGGTCGGTTCGCGGAACCAGGCCGTGTTCCGGTTACCGCTTAAGTGGCTCCTTCTCCCTGGCCGCGGTTCTCTCACTGGCCCTGGGCATTGGCAGCACGGTCGCGGTCTTCAGCTTGACCGACGCCATCCTCTTTCGCCCTTTACAATTCGAAAACGAGTCCCGCCTGATACAAGTCTGGAAAAGCGCCCTGGCTTCAGCGTCACCAATGATCCCGCTGCCGCGGCCAGCTTCGCAGATTGGAATATGCGCAACCACGTCTTCACTGACATGGCCGCTACGGACAACACTGTTTTCTCCATCACCGGCGGCGGTCACCCGGAACAGGTGGAGGCCACCCAAATTACCGCCAATCTGCTTCCTATCCTGGGTGTCAAACCGCTGCTCGGCCGCAACTTTCGTCCTGAGGAAGATCAACCAGGCACTCACCACTCCGCTCTTATCAGCGCCAATCTTTGGCAGACCCGTTACGGCTCTGACCCTCACGTTACTGAGAGAACCATCCGACTCGATGGCGTCCCTTACGTCATTGCGGGCGTGATGCGCTTCGGTTTCACCTAGGCCTGCTGGTGGGCTGCATCGTTTCGTTCTCTTTGGTCGGCGTACTGCGAACTCTGCTCTACGGCGTTGCCGGATGGGACGTATCATCGCGTGTTCTCGCCGGCGTCATCATTTTGGCCGTCGTGCTCCTCGCTGCCTATTTCCCAGCGCGCCGGGCAGCACGTATCGACCCCATGGAGGCTTTACGCGCCGATTAGTTACCGGCGCTAACGGATCAAACACCACTTGTATGTGGTGCTATATTGTTAGTAGATGGTTTTATGAGCGCCGTCCTCACTCCCGGCTTGACCACCTCTGAATCACCATTCATCGAACAAGCTCGGGAACAGCGTGAGCTCTATATCCATCAGCCTTACGAGCTGTATTCAGAGGAAAACCACAATGCGTGGCGCAACCTCTATGCGCGAATGGCTTCGCGCTGGCGGCGGTACGCGAATCCACATTTCCAGCGAGGCATTGCTTCGCTGTGCTTCAATCCTGAGCGCGTGCCCCGGCTCGAGGACGTCAATCGGTTTCTGAATCCGCTTACCGGGTTTCGCGCGAAAGCGGTTAGCGGTTACGTACCCAGCTTCGTGTTTTTCGATTGCCTGCGTAATCGCGAATTTCCTACCACGATCACCATACGCCGCAGCGACCGCCTGGATTACCTGCCCGAGCCGGACATCTTTCACGACATTGCCGGGCATGTCCCGATGCACACCGACCGTCTTTTTGCGGACACGCTGGTGCGGATGGGAGAGTGCGCTCATACGGCGGTCGAAGTCGTTTCCGATATGCGCGACGAACACAAGCGCCTAGCGAGTCTCGAAAGCATCATTCGCGCTATGGCGCGTTTCTTTTGGTTCACCATCGAGTTCGGACTCATGCGTAGCGACGACGCACTGAAGGTCTATGGCAGCGGCCTGCTCAGCTCATATGGGGAGATCGAGCATGCGATCGAATCGAGCGAAGTGCAGCGGTATCCGTTGCAGCTCGAATGGGTCATCAATCAGGCCTTCGAGATCGATCGCTACCAGCCGCTGCTTTTCATTGTCGACTCGTTCGATCACCTCTTCGGGCTTGTCGGAGATCTTGAAAAGTGGATGCGTGCCGGCAGGTTGAATAACGTTGCGCTCGGTGAGCCTACCGTGAACGAGTCGGATCTGAAGAGTTTCCTCCAAGCCGGAGACCTCTGATAAAATTACCGGCCCTCATTTGGCGGGTTCGTGGACCAGTAATTCGCGAGCGGCCTGAAGTTCCTTGCGCCTGGCATCGTCTACTTGCGGGTACGACAAGCGGAGTTCTCTGATGGCTTGAACAATAACCGAGGATACGACCAGATGCGTGAACCATTTGTTGTCGGCCGGGACGATATACCATGGCCCGTTCTTGCTCGCGGTGTGCGAAATCATGTCCTCATAAGCTGCCATGTAGTCTGCCCAATGCTCGCGTTCCCGGACGTCGCCTTCCGAGAACTTCCAATTCTTCTCAGGCTCGTCGAGTCTCTTCAGAAAGCGTGCTCGCTGCTCTTTCTTTGAAACATTCAGGTAAAACTTGCGGATAATCGTCCCGTTACGGGCAAGCATACGCTCGAATCCGTTGATATCTTCGAAGCGTTCTTTCCAGATGCTCTTGGTCACTAGCGGCCGCGGAATGCGCTCCTGTTCAAGCAATTGTGAGTGAACTCGCACGACCAGAACTTCCTCATAATAAGAGCGGTTGAAAATGCCAATACGCCCGCGCTGCGGCAGAGCTTTCGACGCGCGCCAAAGATAGTCGTGACTCAACTCCTCTACGGAAGGCTGCTTGAAAGAAAACACCTGACAGCCCTGCGGATTCACGCCGGACATGACGTGGCGGATGCAACTGTCCTTGCCGGCGGCATCCATTGCCTGAAAGACGAGCAATACGGACCAGCAGTCCTGCGCATAAAGCTTCTGCTGCATGTCGCTAAGCCGCTGGATGTTTGTGTTCAAATACTCTTGGGCTTCCGCCTTCAGGTCGAAACCCTGGGTATCGCCGGGATCGAAATCCTTCAGGCGAAATCCTTTGGAACTGGAGACGGCGTACGGCTCAATCAGCTTGGAGATTTTGGGGAGTTGTTTTTTCATCGCGCATCCCGACCCTTAGAATTCTACTGATATGCGCGGAAGCCCGTACTCAGATCAGCTCGCTGGAGCCAGAGCCATCAGGGCCCAGGCGGTGCCAGCGCTTGAAATCCACTGATCGTGATCGAAGGGAAAGCCGCTCTGGAAGTAGGGCTGAAATTTGGGCGCACGGCTGCGCACGTACCAGGAGCCATCCGGAAATTGTGTGCGCATCAGGAAGGCAACGCCTTTTGAATAAACCGCGTCATTGGGCTTCAGCAGACCGGCGGTGTAAAGAGAGTGGAGTACGAGACCGGTGGCGTAGGAGTCGGAATCGAGGTACCGTGTTTGAGCCCAGCCGCCGTCCGCGTGCTGCAAACCTATCAGGGTCTGTGCATCAGAACGCAACTCAGATGCAGGAACTCCGGCGGCTCGTAAACCTGTAATGCGGTCCGCGTGTTCATACGTGGTGACAGGCACGGCGTTGGTGAGCCAGTTTCTGGCGCGCTCGATGCGTTGGCTGAATTCGGCCTGACGCGCGGGCCAGCCATACTGTTTCAGGGCACGAATGGCCATTGCCGTCCGCGTGATGTCGCCGTCCTCGATGGGCGGACGGGCAATGCCCTTGAGCTCCCACGCGCCACTTTGGCTCTGACGAAGAGCCACATAGTGGACCATGACGTCAGTAAAGTCGTTGGCGGGTTCCTCGAGATCGGCATAGGCCATGATTGGAGCGAGCAGGCTATCAAAGTCGCCTCCAGGACCGTTCAGCAGCGGCAGATCGGGCCGCAATCGGGGACGGATAGCCAGCATCGCATCCAGGAAATTTTGCCGAAGAGATGAGTCAGGCAGTGTGCCGCGCGCCTTCACTGCAGCGGAAACCCGCCCGTACAGCGGTTGATGGTGACACCCGGCGCAGCCGCCGCCTTCGCGAAAGAACATCGGCCCTGACTTGCAGAGCAGCGGCAGCGCGCGCTTGACTGCTTCGCTTGGATTTGCAGCCTGTGAATTTGACGGCGGCTGCGGTGGAGCAAGAAACGCAGAACCCTGCGCGCCCGCTGCGTGCAGCGCCGAAAGGATCTCGGGATTGCGAAACTTCTGTGCCCAATCGAGGACGGACTCACCGTACCGATCCTTCGCGTTCACATCAGCGCCCGAGGCAATCAACCGGCGCACGATCTCCGGGTTTGCCTGGTCGGTCGCTATCGAAAGCATTAATGGTGTCATTTTTCGGATATCGAGGTCGTTCGGGTGCGCTCCGTCCTGAAGAAGTCTCTCGACGATTTGCGATTGACTGTGCGGGACCGCCAGCATGAGTGGCGTGAGGTGAACCAGGGCAAGCGGGCCGTTCTTGACTTCTCCGCCAAAACTATTGGCGGCATTTGGATCGGAACCGGCCGCAAGCAGAAGTTTGGCGCCCGTGAAATCGGAATACGCCAGCGAATTGTGCAGCGCGGTGAAGCCCGCCTTGTCGGCATGACGCGGGTCCGCGCCATTCTGGAGCAGGAACTGCTCAACTTCCGCATCGCTTTTGAGACCGGCCAGAACCAGCGCGTCGCTACCCACTTGATCTGTGGCGCGTACGTCGGCGTGATGAGCAATCAAATACCGCACGGCGGCTATGTTGCCTTGTACGGAAGAGGCGACCATCAACGGAGTTACCCCCGTTTTGCTTGCGGCATTTACAGCCGCGCCCTTCTCTACCAACAAGCGCGTTTTCTCACAGTTCCAGGCTGCATAAATCAGCGGCGTCGCGCCTTGCAGATCGCGGGCATTCGGATCCGCGCCCGCTTCGAGCAGGATGCGTACGGAATCGACGCTGCCGTAGATAGCGGCGTAGTGAAGTGGGCGCGAATGCAGTTTGTCTTCACCGTCGGCAGCAGCTGGCGTCAGCACCAACCTACGCAGAGCGGTCAAGTCATTCGCCCGAATTACACGATCAAAGTCGGCAGCCGTGGCCGATGACGGCAGAGGGTCGCGCATCCCGGGTAGTAGAGCGAGCAGGCAGGCAGGCGCGAGTAGCGCGTGAAGTCGGAGCATTGGGCGAACTCCTCCTTTTCAATTAAGGCAATTGACTAGCCAAGCTTACAAGCCTGAGAAGTACTTTCGTGAGCCTCTAGTACTTTGGCCCTAACTGGATGAGCTCGAAAGCTGAATCTGCCTACCACACAGCCTTGGCTGTAGAATGAAGCCGGGTAGGGATTTCTTGGACCGGGTTCAGAGATACTCGAATATTGTCGCGCTCGCAGCTGCGGTTTTTCTTATTAGCTCGAACCTGGATAACATTCCGGACTGTCCGGAACTGCTTGCCTCCACGACCGCAACATCCGCGATGGTGAACAGCGCTCATCATGCATCGCCGGCTCTTAACAGCGTTTGTGTTGCTTCCGGAATCGTTCCGTCACCGACCTTCGATAGTCATGTCGCGGCCGACGTGCAGCCGATTACTTTACCGTGCTGCGTGACGCGTTCCTTGCATCAAGCTGCAGATCCTTCTCCTCCGAGCGCCTGACGCTCACCGTACTTTCAGTTGGCCATTAAACTCTGTTTCCGCGGCTTCAGCTATCTGGCAGGTCTTGGTTCACGTCCTCGCCAGCCCTCCAGACGTTGCGCTGATAGCAGTCGAAACCAGGAGTTGGAATGTACCCGTGTAGGACTGCTGGATTCTGCCAGCACCATGCGTTTCTACACGGTGGCGACGATCGCAGTCAAAAAAGGATAAAACGTGCAGACATCGGAGATTATCAAAGCCTGGGGCAAGATCCTCAGGGGGGAGCGTCCTTCGTTATCGATCGAAATTACACGAGAGTGCCCATTGCGCTGCCCCGGGTGCTACGCATATGAGCCGGAGCACCTAGGTGGCGGCATTACTTTACGTGAGCTGAATGATCGGAGGGGCCAAGATCTGATCGACGGTGTGATAAGCGTTGTCGACCGGTTGAAACCATTGCACCTTTCTCTCGTCGGTGGAGATCCACTGGTGCGGTACCGCGAACTGGAGGCGATGATTCCCCTCATCCTGAAGCGCGGCATCCATGTCCAGGTTGTAACCAGCGCCTTCCGCGCGCTTCCGGCAACTTGGGCCGCATTACCTCACATGAATGTGGTGGTCTCAATCGACGGACTTCAGCCAGAGCACGATGTTCGGCGCAAGCCCGCGACGTACGAACGGATTCTCAAAAATATTGCCGGGCAAAAGATCACCATTCATTGCACAGTCACGGCTCAGATGATGAAGCGGCCGGGGTACCTTCGCGAATTTTTGGAATTCTGGACGCCTCGTCCTGAGATCCATAAACTTTGGTTCAGCATCTTCACCCCGCAAATTGGCGACGACTTACCAGAAATCCTTAGTCCCGAAGAACGGTCGCGACTCATTGACGAACTGCTTGTACTGCGGCAGCAGTTTCCGAAACTGGATATGGCGGAAGGGCTGATCCGCCAATTGGCTGCTCCTCCTCATAGCCCCAGGGAATGCGTCTTCGCACTGACCACGCAGACGATTTCCGCAGACCTGAAAACGCAAATTACTCCTTGTCAATTCGGTGGGAATCCCGATTGCAAATCGTGCGGCTGCATAGCCTCGATGGGGTTGGCTGCCGTGGCCGCACACAGGCTGGGTGGTTTTATACCGGTGGGAAAAATCTTCAAAGCTTCGCTCAAAATTGGGCAGTTCAGTTCGCGCGAAAACTCAGAACGGCCTCAAGCTGTCTCTGCCTTCCGGGTTCTGCCGTAACTGCAGGAGATGGGAAAGTGTCACGTTATTCGACTCCAAGAAAAGAATTAAAAGCCCTGCGAGAACTCTCCGCTCGACTCGGTCGCGATCCGTTGCTCGTTCAGGCCAGTACCGGGAACACTTCGATCAAAATCGGCGACGCCCTCTGGATTAAGGCATCCGGCAAGTGGCTGAGGGATGCGGAGGACGACGACTTCCTGGTCCCGGTAAGTCTGGCAACCGCCACACAGTATTTCAGAGATGGCCTGGACATACCGGAAACAGCGGCTCCTTGCGGCAATACATGCGCCTCGATCGAAACCGCAATGCATGCAGTGCTACCCCACAGAGTGGTTGTTCATCTGCATTCCGTGAACACGATCGCGTGGGCCGTCAGGCAAGACGGACCGGAAGAATTAAGCGTGCGTCTTCGTGACTTCAATTGGAAGTGGATTCCATACACGCCATCCGGTATTCCTCTCGCGCGCAGCATTCACACGGCTCTATCTGACTGCTCGCAAACCGATGTTTTCGTCCTGGGAAATCACGGGCTAGTAGTGTGCGGCGAGAGTTGCCGTTCCGCCGAACGATTGCTCGCCGATGTCGAATCGAAGCTGTCCATCGTCCCTCGGAGGGCGCCGAAACCTCAGGCTGCTCTGCTCGAGGAGTCATTCTCAGGATCGGGTTGGTCACTGCCGGCGTGCATGGAAGTCCATACGTTGGCGACTGACCCACTCTCCCGTCAAATCCTCTCTGGAGGCGTGCTTTACCCTTGCCAAGCCATGTTCTTCCCTGAAACCGTCCCAAAGCTCACTTCATCTCTGAACGAATCTGGAGCCCGGCAACATTTGCCAGGCTCGATCCTTTTGATCGACGGCGGCGGTGTGCTCCGCAGTGCGCAGACAACGCCAGCAGAACTTGAAGTACTTCGGGGTTTGGCAGAAGTCCTCCGGCGAATCGACCGATCTGCACCCGTTCGGTACTTGACTAACTCGGAAGTGTTGCAGGTGTTGAATGGCCCGGCTTATCAGGGAGCTGCGGGCAGAAATAGTCACACGCCACACGCATCTGCTGCTTCGGTCTGACGAGGAGGCTTGCGAGGATGTCAAGGAGCATGCCTGTAAACTGAATGTTGAATGACTCTGGAAGAACTGGAAAGAGAGTACGTTACGCTCCGGCAGCAAGGTGAAGCTGTCAGGAGCTATCTTTGACGCGCCTGCCAAGCAACAGGAACTGAACAAACTCGAACAGGAGATCGGGAGTCCGGATTTCTGGAATCAGCCGGAGAAGAGCCAGCGCATCATGCAGCAGCGCAAGCGCCTGGAGGAAGCGATCCGGAGTTCGAGCTCAGTCGCCACGACGGCATCTGATATAGACACGCTCTTCGAACTCGCACGTGAAGGCGAGAACGTCAATGGCGATCTGGAACGCGAGATTCGCAGTTTTGAGAGTAAACTCGAGCAGCTTGAAACCGGAATGCTGCTTTCCGGCGAAAACGACGCGCGCGATGCGATCGTTACCATCCATCCAGGGGCGGGCGGAACCGAATCCCAGGACTGGGCCGAGATGCTGCTGCGCATGTATCTGCGATGGGCTGAGCGCCACGGCTATCAAGCGGTGATGACAGACCGGCTCGAAGGCGAAGGCGCAGGCATCAAGTCCGCCACTGTGGAAATCAACGGCGAAAACATCTATGGCCAACTGCAATCGGAGGTGGGCGTACACCGGCTGGTTCGAATCTCGCCCTTCGATGCCAATGCCCGGCGCCACACCTCGTTCGCTTCGGTGTTTGTATATCCGCAGATCGAAGACGATATCAATATCGACATCAAGCCCGACGATTTGAAAATAGACGTTTTTCGGGCCAGCGGCGCGGGCGGTCAGCATGTGAATCGGACGGAATCCGCGGTGCGCTTTACCCATTTACCGACGGGCCTTGTTGTGCAGTGCCAGAACGAGCGATCGCAACACAAGAACCGCGCCAGCGCCATGAAACAACTGCGCGCCAAGCTCTACGAGTACGAGATGGAAAAGAAGCGCGCAGCGGATCAGAAGCTCGAAGACTCCAAACTCGGAATCAATTTCGGAAGCCAGATTCGCAGCTACGTGCTCGCGCCGTACCGTCTGATCAAGGATCACCGCACAAAGCTCTCCATCGGCGATGTGGACCGCGTTCTTGACGGCGACATCGATTCCCTCATCCACGCTTTCCTGGTTTGGCAGAAGACCGGCCAGACTGCTGGAGACAGCAAGGAAGAGTTGCCCGAATAGTAGCGTCGGCATGATCGTTCAGCCTACAAAAGAAGCGCTGGAACGCGCTGCGGAAATCATCCGCAGTGGCGGACTCGTGGCTTTTCCGACTGAGACCGTCTATGGCCTGGGCGCGAACGCGCTCGATGCCAATGCCGTGGCGCGCATTTACGAAGCGAAGGGCCGGCCGTTTGCCAGCCCACTGATTGTTCACGTCGGCGATGAGGTCGGCGCACGCTCGCTGACAGCCGAGTGGCCAAAGTACGCCCAGCAATTGGCACAACGGTTCTGGCCCGGCCCTCTGACGCTCGTTTTGAAAAAAGCTGAAAGCGTTCCGGATCTTGTTACCGCCGGACTGGATTCGGTTGGCATTCGCGTCCCGGCGAATCCGGTAGCGTTTGCGCTCATTCGCGCCGCACGCGTGCCGATCGCCGCACCCAGCGCCAACCTCTTCACCCAACTTTCTCCCACTACCGCGCAACATGTCGAAGCCGGACTTGGTACTCGAGTCGATATGATTCTCGATGGCGGGCCCACTACGGTGGGCATCGAATCGACGGTTGTTTCGCTTAGGCGGACACCTCCGTCGATTCTGCGTCCGGGCATGATCTCGCGAACCGAGCTTGAGACTGCCACCGGAATCGTATGGCGCGAAGAGATCGACCGGACCCAGCTAACCGATGCCGCTGAATCTCCCGGCCAGCATCCCCGGCATTACGCACCGCGCACGCCGTTCTATGTCCTCGGGTCCCGTTCCGATTCGCCTTCGGGGCGCGGCCGGATAATCGAATTACCTGCCGATCGCGAAGCATACGCGCATCAACTCTATGCTGAACTGCACCGGGCCGATGAGGAAGGCTGGGACTGGATCGCTGTCATTCGTCCCCCGGATACAACAGAGTGGAGCGGTATTCTCGATCGCCTGAAACGAGCCGCGCACGCCGCGAGCGAAAGTCAGGCAGTTGCCAGGTCGAACGCCTTGTTGTAATCGCTGAGAAACTGTTCCAGGCCCTTTTCCGTAAGTGGGTGATGGAACATTTGCTCGAGCACCTTGTAAGTCAGAGTGCAGATGTGCACACCGGCCTTTGCTGCTTCGATTACCTGGAGCGGTCCGCGAATGGATGCGGCGAGCACCTGCGTCCGAAACTCGTAATTGGAGTAGATTTTGACAATGTCGGCGATGAGTTCCGTACCCGGCCAGCCGATATCGTCCACACGCCCGACAAACGGACTCACAATATAAGCTCCCGCCTTGGCAGCCAGTAACGCCTGGGCCGCGCTGAAGCACAGCGTGACATTTACCCGGATTCCTTCTTTCGAAAGAACCGAAACCGCTTTGATTCCTTCTTCGATCAGCGGAATTTTGACCACGACGTTCTCGTGAACCTTGGCTAGCCGCCGCGATTCCTTGATCATCTCCTTCGCATCACGGGAAACAATCGCTGCACTCACGTCGCCCGACACCAACTCACAGAGTTTTCGCACCTGCTCTTCAATCGGAAACCCTTCTTTCGCTATGAGGCTCGGATTGGTGGTGACACCGTCTATGATGCCCCAGGCAGACGCTTTCTTCAGCTCTTCGAGGTTGGCTGAATCGAGGAAAAACTTCATGTAATCTAACCCCTGATCGTAGCACCCAATAGGATCGATTCATGTTTGAGACGCAGCCCGATATTCGGATAGTTCCCGCGCAGTCTGATCACGTTCCTTTGATTCTCGGCTTCATTCGCAAACTGGCGGAGTATGAGAAGCTTTCGGGCGAAGTTGTGGCCGATGAAAAGAAGCTGCTGCAGTATCTGTTCAGCGATCGCCCGGCGGCCGAAGTAGCGCTGGCATTTCTCGGTGAGCGAGCCGTCGGCTTCGCCCTGTTTTTCACGAGCTTCTCGACCTTTCTCGGCCAGCCCGGCATATATCTGGAAGACTTGTTTGTCGAGGAGGAGGCGCGCGGGCTGGGCATCGGTAAAGCCTTGCTTCGGCATCTGGCGCGGCTGGTGGTCGAGCGCGGCTATGGACGGCTGGAATGGTCCGTGCTCAACTGGAACCAGCCGTCGATTGATTTCTATCGAAGCCTCGGCGCAGTGCCTCTAGACGCATGGACCGGCTATCGACTCACGGGGGAACCGCTCCTGGCGCTTGCCTCCAGGTCGTGACCACGCTTCCATCAGTATGTTTCACTCATTCGAAAAGGCCAGCAGTACGTTTCCGGGCATACCGCCCCAGGTCCCGTACCCAGAGTTAACGAAGACCATGCCCTTCACGATCGCTGGGCCAGCCACGTCGATCGAGCCCCCGCGCGCCGTTTGGCCATTTATGGTGTCAAAAGTGCGCGCGGTGTTGGTGTCCCACAAAACTTCGCCCGTGGCCGCCGAATATGCTCGCAGGTGCCCATCTACCGAACCGGAAAAAACCACGCCCGGGATCGCGCTGACAGCGGCAGATTCCGCCGGCGAGCAGTCCGTGCTCGATGCCGGGCAGGACGAAGGCCGTGCGGCCCACATGACCTTACCGGTTTTGAGATCGAGGGCCTGTAGTCCACCTCCCTTCGCTGGATCCAACGCGAGCCGGAAACCCTTGGGAGACTTCGGGTCCCGCACAGGTCTCACTCCCATATCGGAAACGGCGACATAGATCTTCTCGCCGTCCGATGCCGAGCCCCATTGACTCCCCCCAAATGGACCTCCTTCGCCAACCCGCGCCTGCCACAGGATCTTGCCTCTTTCATCGGGATCGATTGCGTATACCATGCCGGATTTTTGAGCGATGACCAGCGCCCGCTTTCCCGCTGGCAGACTGACCAGGATTGGCGGTTGCCCGAAATCCGAGTCGCGGCCGTGCACCTCTGGACAATTCCCTGGGATCGGGATGGCGCAAGCATTGTTGTATGCGTCATCCTTGGTCAATTGCGAGGACCAGAGCAACTTTCCGGTTTTGAGATCGATCGCGACAACCGCGTCACTCGTGTCGGTCGGCGGGTCCGAATAATTATCTCCGGTCGCGGCGTACAGAACCCCAAGCCGCTCGTCAATGGTTGGAGTCGACCAAATGCCCGCTCCCGATGGACCATACTGCTGCGTACCCGCGGGACTCTTGATGGTAGGCTTTGCGGCTTCCGGAATGGTGAAAGTCTGCCATAGCTTATGGCCGGTATCCGCATTAAGAGCGGTCACGCTTCCGCGAAACGTGCAGCACTCAAACTTTGGATCACCTCCCAAGACCTCTTCATAGGACGAGAATGATTGATAAATCACTCCCCGGTAGTAGCGCGGCGTTGCTGTGGCGACGGTGGCGTAGTGATCCGCTGGTCGCACCTTCCAGATCAACGCTCCCGTCCGGGCATTCAGTGCATAGACATTTGCTCCGCTATCGGTGAAAAACACCGCCAGCACACCGTCGGCGTTACCCACAGTGGCGCCCCCACGAATTCCGGAGGCGGCGCGAAATCCCCAAAGCGTGCAGCCGGAATCGGAGTCGAGCGCGTACAGCGCGCCGGTACTCGATCCAACGAATACGTGGCCACCGACGACAGTAGGCTGCGATCGCGCTTCGTTAACCTCACCGAGATTGAATGCCCACTTGAGCTTGAGTTTGGGCAGATCGGCGGCCGTGAGGCCGGCGGCCGCTGCGTCCTGGAATCGCGAATTCGTTGTGCTCGTGCCCCAGCCGTTCCACTGCGGCGCATCTGCGCCAGTTTGAAACGGCGATTCCACCTTGCAGGTTCGCTTAAGATCGGGAGCCGCGGCGTGGGAGCCGCCAGTCGGGGCAATGTAGCCGATCAACGCCAGGATCGCGGCAGTGGAAAGTCCTTGCCCCTGAGTCTTCATTGAACCGGTCGTCAAAGCCGAGTAGACCGCCTCTCCGCTCATCGCCTTGATCGTGCTCAAGGACGGAACACGCGAGGCCGGAGTATCGTGACAGGACGCGCAACGTTGCTTGTAAATAGCAGCTCCGTCCTGAGCGAAAAGCATTGAGCTGATCAACGCAAATAGACACACGTATCGCATAGCACTTCCTTTCATGTCTTCAAGAGACGTCATTAAACGAAATCGCGCTTTCTTGACTGAAGAAAAAACGTGAGCGCCACAACCAGCACAATCAATCCAAGCTCGCAGAGCAGGACAGTCAATACTGTTGAATTCCACACGGCAACTCGAGCTTTCGAATTGGCGGTAAGCGCTGGGATGCGGGCCAACAAATAGAAAATGAACCAGTAGGAGGAGCTGCAGACGACATTAGCCGCAATTACCCAGCCCTCCGACTCACTAACCAGCGCCATTCCCAAGATGAGGCAGAAAACGACAAAGGGCAGCAGACCCAAAATCAGTAACATTGGAATCGCCCCGTGCGGAATAACGCCACGCGTTTCAATAAGCAGAATGGCGGCGATCAGCAGCGCAAGCCAGGGCGCCAGAAACATTCCGACAGTCGACATAATCTTTGCTGCCGTGTATTGAGTGGAGGAAATCGGAAGACTCATTACAAAAGCGAGATTTTGTTTCTTTCGCTCGTTCACGATGGAGGCGAACGGCAGCATGCTTCCCAGAATGCACAGGACCACAAAGAACCAGACGCTGCCTAGAAGCACGCTGGTCTGGGTAGCAAACTGGGACACCGCTAAAGCCACAGCACCCCCGGCGACCGTTAGAGAGATGTGTCGGCGATAAAGACGCCAATCTTTAAGAACTAACTGCGCAATAACCGGGTTCCTCACGCTTCTACCTCCTCACGGCTGTGTTCCACGTTCGCAACGAAAATTTCTTCGAGCGTCATGTTCTCGATGCACTGAATCCTGGCGCCGCTGCTTTCATAGGCGTTGGCAAGATCCGGGACAAACGCGTTGGCAGTCGCCACGGCCAGCCTTCCTTGTTGCCTCACATCGATGATTCCAGGCAGCGCCGGCAACGTGGTCCCTGATGGCACTTCCAAGCGCAGGCGGCGCCAGCGGTCCATGTACATCTCTTTGTCCATGGAATCGATGATGCGGCCGCGATCGATGAACGTGATTTGATCAGAGATTTGCTCGACATCTTGGGTGTTATGCGATGAAAACAGAATGCTTCGACCCTCGTCGGCCATCACATTTGTCAACTCGCGCAGGATCTCATGCCGCGCCACAGGGTCAAGGCCCGTGGTGGGTTCGTCCAATACCAGTAATTTGGGTCTTCGAGCCAAGACCAAAAGCAACATCGATTTCACGCGCTGGCCGTGCGAAAACCCTTTTATCTTCTGATCTGTCCGCAGTCCGAAACGCTTGAGAAGAAGTTGCGCGTATGCGGAATCCCAACTCGGATAGATCGACTGAATAAAGTTCATGTGCCAGCCCAAGGTCATGGACTCGTAGAGACGCATGTCCTCCGATGCGAAACCGATGTCCCATTTGGCCGCGACCTGGCCCTCGGGCATTCGATGACCCAGCACCCGAGCCTCGCCTGAGTCTTGATGAACCAGGCCCATCGCAATACGAATGGTAGTGGACTTGCCGGCGCCATTTGCTCCGATCAGGCCCATAATCTCGCCTCGCGGGACGTTCAGAGAAATATGGTCCAGCAAAAAATGACGATACTTCTTGCTGACTCCGCTCAGCTCAATCGCAAGATTTGTCATATTGTTTCCTTCTCCGCCAGACGGTCACCGGCTTCGCGCAAACGCTCTTCCAGTTCTTCCGGCCGAATGCCAAGTTGCGCCGCAATACGCGTCGCCTGTTCCAGATGTCGTCGCAGTTCTTCTTCACGTAGCCGTGCGCCCAGCCCGGGCGTGCCAGCTACCTGTGACCCCTTGCCGTGTTGGGTCACGATGATGCCGTCGCGTTCCAGTTCGTAGTAGGCACGTTTCACCGTGATCACGCTCACTTCAAGATCCACAGCAAGCTGGCGGATGGAAGGAATTGCCTGCCCTTCCGCCCAATCACCCACGGCAATCTGCCGCTTGATTTGCTCCATGATCTGGAGGTACAGGGGGCGCTTGTCGGATTGCGAAAGTGTAAGGGCGCCGTGCATCTGTATATATACAGTATATACAGAAAGGAGTTGAAGTCAATGCACAGTGTGCTCGACAACACGGCGGTTCGCCAGTGAGGGAGTGTCCCTATAATCAGGACGAATGTCCTTGTTCCCGGAGGCCCGCAAAGCGCTGGCCGCGATTCCAGAATCGCGCGTTGTGGAGAGCGCATCCCTGGCCGATTACACGCGCTTCTCGATCGGCGGGCCCGCTGCGCTTTTGTTCGACACGAGCGACGAATCTGCCTTCGTCACAGCTCTACTCATTGCCTCCGAGAGGAAACTGCCGCGTATCATCATCGGCGGCGGCACGAATCTGATTGTTTCCGATGCCGGATTCACGGGCGTGGTCCTTCGTTATACGGGCTCCGCAATCTTTACCGATGACTCGGTTCTTTCAGTCGGAGCCGGCGCCGCACTGCAGGAGGTTGTCGATCATAGCATCGCTCTGGGCCTCAAGGGGCTCGAAACCATGACCGGAATTCCGGGCTATTTGGGTGGAGCAATTTATGGAAACGCCGGGGCCTATGGCCGCCAGATCCAGGAGATCGTCCAGCAGGTTCGAATGTTTGATGGCTCCGGTCTAGTTACTGTAAGTGACGCGGACTGCCAGTTCGCCTATCGCGAGAGTATCTTTAAGAAGCAAAAAGATTGGATCATCCTCTCAGCGGATTTACGATTTGCAGGCGGCGATGTCGCTGCACTTTCGAAAACTGCCGGGGAGATTCGCTCCATTCGCGACGCCAAGTATCCGCCCACCATGAAATGCGCGGGTAGTATTTTCAAAAATCTCCTGCTCTCCGATCTTCCGGCCCCGGTGATTGATCGTATCCCGCCCAGAGTCATCCGCGAAGGCAAGGTGCCTTCCGCCTGGTTTCTCGAACAGACGGGCGCCAAAGGAATGCGTCGTGGCGATATTCAGGTCGCGGATTATCATGCCAATCTCGTCTATAACGACGGCGCGGGTACGGCGGCCGATCTCGTCGCAGTCATCAGCGAGTTGAAAGCGCGCGTCTCCGATTCATTTGGTTTCGAGCTTCAAGAAGAAGTTCAATACGTCGGATTCAATGGCGCGAGTTCAAACTGATCCGCCATGAAACCTCTCGTATTGCTCCTGCTTGCCTCGCTTCGCATCTTTCCGGCAGAGTTGCCGGTGAGCTTGCTGCTCTTTAACGGGAAAATCTGGACCGAAAACCCGAATCAGAAAGAAGCGCAAGCCGTGGCCGTCAGCGGTGACCGCATCGTAGCCGTCGGCAGCGACGCCGAGATTCTCAAATGGAAACAGCCCGGCACCGAAGTTATCGACTTAGGCGGCCGCCGATTGCTGCCAGGCTTCAACGATGCCCACGTCCATCTCTACTCCGGCGGCATAAGTCTGGCCGGACCGCAACTGCGATACACGAAAACCCAACAGGAATTCCGCAATACGCTCGCCAAATTCGCTCGTCATCAGCCTGCCGGCGAGTGGATCGAAGGAGGCGATTGGGATCACGAAAACTGGCGCCCTGCTGTTCTTCCAGTGCACCAGCTCATTGATGCCGTTACGCCGCGCAATCCCGTCTTCATCAGCCGCCTCGACGGGCACATGTCGCTCGCCAATGCTCTCGCTCTCAAGCTAGCGGGAGTCGATCGCAATACGAAGGATGTTCCAGGCGGAGTGATCGTACGCAACGCCCACGGCGAACCCACTGGAATCCTCAAAGATGCCGCCCAGGATCTGGTGGAGAGAGCGATCCCGCCGCCCTCGCCCGATCAAATCAGAGCCGCCATCCGGGCTGCCCAGACATACGCGAACGCAAATGGCGTCACGAGCGTGCAGGACATGTCGGCCGCGCCTGATATCTTCCGGGTCTATCAGTCCATGCTTCACAAGGGCGAACTGCACGTGCGCATCTCCGGCCATCAGCCGCTTATGTCCTGGCGAAATCTTGCGCAAATCGGCCTCATGGCAGATTTCGGCAACCCGCAACTCCACATCGGCGGTCTGAAGGGTTTCGCGGATGGATCGCTCGGTTCAACCACCGCTCTCTTCTTTGACCCTTACCTCGATTCGCCGAATACCAGCGGCATACCGAGCGCCGAGCTTGCCAATCCCAAGCAGATGTTCAGCAACATCGAGCAGGCTGACGCGGCCGGCTTGCAGGTCGCCGTACACGCGATAGGCGACAAGGCGAATAATACGATTTTGAACTTCTACGAGCGTGTGGAACAGGAACATGGCGCCCGCGACCGTCGCTTTCGCATCGAGCATGCCCAGCACCTGCTTGCCTCTGACATCCCTCGCTTCGCAAAATTTCACGTGATCGCTTCTATGCAGCCCTATCACTGCATAGACGATGGCCGCTGGGCCGAGAAACGTATCGGGCCCGAGCGTGCAAAGACCGCTTACGCCTTTCGCTCACTGCTCGATTCCGGTGCAACACTCGCCTTCGGGTCGGATTGGGACGTGGCTCCGATGAAACCCATCATGGGAATCTATGCCGCAGCAACCCGGCGTACTCTCGATGGAAAGCATCCGAACGGCTGGATACCCGAACAGAAAATTACGATCGCCGAGGCCATTCACGCCTACACCATGGGCTCGGCTTATGCGAGCTTCGAAGAGAAAATCAAAGGCTCGATCGACCCTGGGAAAGCTCGCGGATTTCGTGGTTCTGAGCGACGACATCTTGCAAATCGATCCGGTCAGAATCGCCGATACCAACGTCTACATGACGATTCTCGGCGGCGAGGTCGTAGCTTGTTCTACTCCTTGTCGCCCCGGCTACCAAAAGGACGCAAGTGGACTTTGGATTCGTCCATAACCTGGCGTATGCGGGGAGATATCAGAGCCTCCATTTCCCGTACGCGCGATTCCTTGAGACGCGTCTCTGCTTTCGCCAGTTCCGGGCCAAGCATCCCGGGATGACACATGAACTCCGTGAAACCATCCGGCAAATTCCTGATCGCCGCTGCGAAAGTATCTTCCGTCAACGATCCGGTTAATCGAAACCCAAGGAAATGGTCTGTCAGCTGCACGCCGGACCTGCCCGCAATTCTTCGGTAGAAGCGGTCAGCGAAACTCGCAAGCCTCACAGTTCTATCCAGCGGCAGACGGACATAAGGAATTTCAAACTCACTCGCCAGCCGCACTACCTGCCGGAAGATTCGCGGAACCAGGTGCGTATGTTTGTGTGTGTCCAGGTGGGTCGGTTTGAACCCGGCCGCAAGAATTCTTTCAATCTGCGCGCGCATCTCCGAGTCGGAATCGATTTCGCCGCGCGCCAGCGCTGTCAAGAGTTGCCGAGGCCCCTTCGGCAGCAGATTCCCCGTAAGCAGCGAGCGGCCCTGCACTAACACAAGGTGGCAACCGAGATCAAGCGTCGGCGTCTCGTGCGCCATGCGCACGGCGTCTTCGAACGCATCGCCGTTGGCCATGAGCGTGGCCGAAGTGAGCACGCCTTCCCGATGTGCCCGCACAATACCCGCGTTCACGTCGCCCGTGAAACCGAAATCGTCGGCGTTGATAACGAGCGCCCGCAACTAGAAGATATGCAGCTTGATGCTCAGGAACTTCTTCGGATTCGCCCTGAAATCCTGAAGCGTCTCATGCAACTCGCGCATCGTACCCGTCGCTTGGTCGTACAGCGCCGGATTGACCATCAGTTGTCCGATCGTCCCCTGACCCGCATTCACTTTGTCCAGAGTCAAATTCACCTTGTCGAGCGTAGTGGAAAGCTGGCGCGCGATTTTGTCGTTCTTCAAAAGCTGACCCGCCGTGCCCTTGCCCGCGTTCAGATCGTCGAGGACCTTATTCAGTTGCGTGACGGAGTGATCCAGATCGTTATACATCTTGGGATCCTTTAGAAAAAGACCAGCGCTACCTTGCCCCTGCTGCAATCCTGCCGTGATTTGATCCACCTTGTTCACCACTCCGCGGACCTGATCGTAGAGCTCGTTGTCATTGATCAAATGACCGACGGTTCCGGTCTTCGAGTTCAGCGTACTCACCAGGGTTTGGATCTGGTTGAGTGTTGTCTGCAGGCTATTCGCCAGCGTCGGATCCACCAGCAGCTTGCCGATCGTGCCTTTACCGCTTTCTACGTCCCCGACTATATTCTGTATCTTTCCAACCGTAGCCTGCAATGTATCGAGAATGCCAAAACCCTGCGCTACCAACTCGTCGAACTGCTTTGTATCGACTGCTTTGATCGTGGCGCCCGGACGCACGGCGCTCGGGCTCGTGCCCTTCGTGATCTGCAGGAATTTCGTGCTGCCTAGCAAATTGTCTGACGAGATCGAGCCCAGCGAATCGGAGGGTATCTGCTTGAGCATGTCCTCATCGACGTGAAAATCGATTTTGATCACACGAGCAGGATTCGTTTCGCCCGAGAGATCTACATTGTCTACTTTTCCGGCCTGAATTCCATTGATTCGGACCGGCGCGCCCTTAACCAAGCCGGCGGCATCCGACGTGTACACATGCAGCGGCACGTCTTTCTGAAACCAGTGCATGTTCCCGGTCAACAGAAACACCAGAAGAGCGATGCACGTTAAGGCCACCAGGCCCAGAATTCCGACTTTAAGTTGCGCGATACTGACTTTTTCTTTGCTGGGCATTATCAACCCTCGTGCCTGACAAACTTGCTGACGTAATTGTCTTCCGAGCTCTCCATTTGGCTCCGGGTCCCCTGGAACACGATCTCTCCGTCCCTCATCACTATGAACTTGGTGCGGTTTCGCTTTGGCGATTCCTCCCCGATCAAGGGAACCAGCAACTCCTGCTGTGGGTCATACCGGAAATCGTCCATGATCTCCCCATCCTGGTAACGATGCGTAACAATCAGCGATGTACTGTTTCGCACGTCCCGTTCCTTTGCGACTAACTCCATGATGGTGTTAGCCGTGATAGGATCTAACCCCGCGGTAGGCGAATCGTAGAGAATCACCGGCGGCTCCGCTACGATGGCGCGTGCAATACCCACGCGCCTCCGCATCCCTCCGGACAGGGAACTGGGGAAATTGTCGAACGTTCGTTCCAGCTCTACGAATCGGAGTGTCTCCCGAACGCGTTCTTCTATCTCCCGCCCATCCTCTTTTTTCTGCGGATTCTTTTCATTACTGCTTCCGCTCGGGTCTCGGTTCACTATCGGATACTCGACGTTCTCTCCCACGGTAAGCGAATCGAAGAGGCCGCCCTCTTGAAACAGGAAACCGGCTCGCTCTCGCAAAGGGAATAAGTTGGTTTCCGCTTGGCCTGTAACCTCTTCTCCGAACAGCCGGATCTCCCCTTCATCAACCTGCACCAAACCGATCAGCGCTTTAAGCAGGGTAGTTTTTCCGCTGCCAGCCTGGCCGAAGATAATCCGTGTTTCACCGGGTTTGACTGTGAACGAGATGTCACGGAGCGCCCAGGTTTGATCGTATCGGAGACTCACCTTCGAAAACTCTATGATCGGCTGGTCTGGCATAGAGTTCTACAAATTCACGAAGATCTTGTCGATCAGGAATGTCACAGCAATGATCCAGATAGATGCCGAGACAACTGCCGCTGTCGTCGCTCTTCCGACGCCTTGTGTGCCGCCGCTGGTTTGCATTCCATAGAAACACCCAACCAGTGCGATGATGATCCCGAAAAGAAACGGTTTGATCAATCCTTGGGCTAAATCGTTCAACACGAGCGCCTGCCAGGAGGTGGACCAATACTGGCTGCCGCTGATGATATGTAACAGTGGAGTGGCCACCAAGTACGCACCGAACAATCCGACCGCGTCTGCTATCGCTGTCAAACACGGCAGCATCAGCGCTGTCGCGATCAGCCGCGGAGTGATCAGTTTCTGTACCGGATCAGTGCCGAGCGCGCGCATCGCGTCGATCTGTTCGGTCACTTTCATCGACCCGAGCTCGCTCGCCATGCCCGACGAATTGCGTCCGGCAACCAGTAACGCCGTCAAAACCGGACCGAGTTCACGAACCAGAACGATCGCAACGATGCCGCCAACCTGGCTGCTCGCTCCATACGTGCCCAATGCCCGGGCCATCTGCAGCGCGAGTATGCCTCCGGTGAAAAATCCTGTTAATAGGACCACCGGAACGCTTCCTATCCCGATGATGTCCATCTGCAGAAATATGTCGTCCGCGTAGTGAGGGCGGCGAACTAGATTGAGGAATGCGCGGCGAGAGAGTAGGAGGAAATCCTGGAACGACCCAATCCAGGCCTTCAGGAACTCGACCAATCAGGGGCTCCTGGTGACTGCCTCGCACTCATGGACCGAGGGTAGCATAGCTTTCAAGATTGCCCTTGCTTAGTAACTCACTTGCACCGGCGCTGACCTATCGCTAGCATTGTTCTTCTGGTCCACGGCGCTGACTTGGTAGCGATACGTCTTCCCGTGCTCCACCTGGTGGTCACTGTATGCGGGCAAAGTGAGCAGCCCTCCCACGCCTTGATACGGTCCGTCGTTCACTGAGCGATAGACATAGTAGCCCTTCAAATCCGCCTCCGGACTGCGCTGCCAGGAGAGCTCAATGGAATTCGGAGCGGCCAACGCCGCGACACCTGAGGGAACGGAAGGAGGAAATATATCCGTGGTCGTGATCGGTGCCGGCCGCGACGGTAAGCTTTCTGCCAATCCGTGCACGGCTACAACCGTATATGTATACGGAGTCTCGTACTGAGAATTCGTATCGAGATAGCTGGGCTCTTTTGCTGAGCCCAACTGGAGGGGCGCATTATCGCTGCCGGTTTTCCGGAAGATCCTGTAGTCGCTGCTGTTCGGCACGGCATCCCACGTCAGCAGCACGCCCTTGGCAGTTGATTTCGCTTTCACCTGCGGCGGCGCGAGCGGCGGAACTACCTCCAACACCACGCGATTCGACCACGCCGAGTAGTGGTCCTTCCTCCTGATAGCTGTGCGTACGGCCACGGCAACTCGTTTACCCACCCATTCTGTTGCCGGTATCTTCTTCGAGATCGACACCGCGACAGGATTGTCCGGATCAGCCTCTGGTGGAGGCGCCACCGGGTAGCGCTTGGCCCCTGCCGCCCAACGATCAAAATCGAAGGGTATAGCTGCAGACCCGATCCGTAGATCTATTTCGGAAAAACGCTTTACGGCTAGGTTGTCGGAAGTTCTCGACGGCGTGCTGAAATCAATGACAATCTGATCGCCGCGTTCTACTGCAACCAGATCGGTGACGGCCAGCGGTAGCTGCGGAGATGGCGGCAGGACCGGTCCCACATACCCGCACCCCGCCAAACCCAGAAACAGGATCGGCGCAAGCCGAGCAGGAAGCCGCGCCCCCACTAAAGAATATACCTGCTGAGATCCTGATCCTTAACAATTTCCGCCAGTTGCTTTCTCACGTACACGCAATCGATCTTCACGTTCTTCTTCTTGAGATCGGGCCCCTCAAATGAGATCTCTTCAAGCAGCTTCTCCATAATCGTGTGCAGCCGCCTGGCCCCAATGTTTTCCGATGCTTCGTTCACCTGCGCCGCGATCCTGGCTATCTCGATCAAGGCGTCTTCCGTAAAGGCCAGCTTGATGCCTTCCGTATCGAGCAGCGCCGTGTATTGTTTGACCAGCGCCGATTTCGGTTCCTTCAAAATTCGGATGAAATCGGCTTCGCTCAACGTCTTCAGTTCCACCCGGATAGGGAAGCGGCCCTGCAGTTCCGGAATCAGGTCCGCAGGCTTGGATACGTGAAAAGCGCCCGCCGCGACGAACAGGATGTGATCCGTTCGAACGAAACCGTGCCGCGTGTTCACCGTCGTGCCTTCCACAATAGGCAAAATGTCCCGCTGCACGCCTTCCCGGCTCACGTCCGGCCCGTGACCGCCCTCTCTTCCCGCAATCTTGTCGATTTCGTCGAGGAAAATGATGCCGTTTCGCTCTACGCGCTCGAGCGCAATCCGGGTCACCTGATCCATGTCCACCAATTTCTGCTCTTCTTCCTGGACCAGATACTCTAATGCCTCCGAAACCCGCATGTTTCGCTTCTTGGTTCGCGGCCCGAAGAGACCCGGAATCACATCCTTGAGATTGATGTCCATCTCCTCGACGTTGCCGTTCGTCGAAACCTCGAAAGTGGGGCCGCGCTCCTTCACGTCCACTTCCACCATGCGGTCGTCCAGCTTGCCGGCGCGCAATTTTTCGCGCAGCTTCTCGCGTGTTCGCTCTACGCTCTCACTCGATTCCGGTTGGGGAGGCATCAGCAAATCGAGCAATCGTTCCTCAGCCTGCTGCTCCGCGCGGTCGGCAACTTGTTCGAGCCGCTCTTCGCGCACCATATCGATCGCGATATCCACCAGGTCGCGAATCATCGACTCGACATCGCGTCCCACATACCCGACTTCGGTGAACTTACTCGCTTCCACCTTGAGAAACGGTGAGTTGGCCAGCTTCGCCAGGCGCCGTGCGATCTCCGTTTTCCCGACGCCCGTCGGCCCGATCATCAAGATGTTCTTCGGCATCACCTCTTCGGCCATCTCGGGCTCGAGCTTTTGGCGTCGCACGCGATTGCGCAGCGCAATTGCTACCGACCGCTTCGCGTCTGCTTGCCCTACTACGTGCTTGTCCAGCTCCGCAACTATCTCGCGCGGGGTCAGTTCGTCGAGCAGCGGAGCTTCGTCCGAAGACTGTTGCGGAAGATAAATCACCATTACGAGAGCTCCTCGTATGTGACATTCTCATTCGTGTAAATGCAAGTTTGACCCGCAATTTTCATCGCCTTCTCGACAATCTGGCGCGCTCCCAGATCGGTATTTTCGATCAAGGCCAGCGCTGCCGATTTCGCGAATGCGCCTCCTGAACCGATCGCCGACACCTCGCTGTCGGGCTCGATCACGTCTCCCGTGCCGCTGACGATGTATGTTTCCTTGCTGTCCGCGACCAGCAGTAACGCCTCCAAGTGACGCAGCATACGATCGGTGCGCCACTCCTTGGCAAGCTCTACCACGCTGCGCGGCAGGTTCCCGCCGTACTGCTCCAGCTTTGCCTCCAAACGTGCGAACAACGCAAATGCGTCCGCGGTCGCTCCGGCAAATCCTGATACGATTTTGCCGTTGAATAGCCGGCGCAGCTTCCTGGCGGTACCTTTCAGAACTTCACTTCCCATCGTGACCTGACCGTCACCGGCCAGTACGACAACTCCGTTGCGGCGTACGCAGAGGATCGTTGTCGAACGGATTCTTAGACTCATTGAATATGCAAACCAAAAATGAAAGAAAAAGCGCGGGCTGTCTAACTGATAGGCAGATTGCATCTTTATTTCAACACAGGCACCCATGGTAGGAACGCGCGGCCGGATAGGTCTTTTTATGGGTGCCCGAATTTCGCGGACCTGAACCCAGGCCTTCGAGACGGTGCGCGGCTGCCGTTTCGATCTGTTTCATTCGCTCGCCAGTAAAGTCGAACCGTCCTTCTCGCGTTGTGGAGCACTGATCCCGGAGTGAGAACGCTCGGCAGGCCGTAGAAGCAGACCCTATCCCCTACAGGCTCGGCGAGTTCCCTTCCGCAGAAGTATGACGTAATCAGCGGTTCTTTCGCCGTCAATCAGACCTTCGATGGTTCAATACACACAAAGGCGTATGATTGTCAAAAATACACTGCTTCTTGCTCTCATCTGCACACTTGCTCTAGTCGTTTGTCAGTTTCTGGGTGCTGCGGAGTCCGGCAGCACCGCCTGGAACATTCTCAAAACGGGTACTGGCGACCCGAATGGCGGGAAGCGGCAACAAGCCGTGTCCGCACTGGGCATTGTGACCGGCAGCCCCAGGGCAGCTGCGATGGCAGAGCACGCGCTACAAGACTCCCAGTCCTCCGTCCGCAAAGCCGCCGTCCTCGCCCTGGGAGGGATCGGCTCCCGAGCGTCCATTCCGAAAATCAAAGCCATACTGCCGTCTTCCGCTGCGGAAACGGTGGTAGCAATCGCGGCCGTGTTGAAGCAGTTCAACGACCCCGAAGGATACGACATTTATTACGAGATACTCACGGGCAAGCGCAAATCGGGTGGCGGTATTTTGAGCGGCCTCGAGGATAAAAAGACTCTCGAAAAGATGGGCATCGGCGAAGCGATTGGCTTTATTCCTTTCGGGGGCATCGGTTGGGGTGCGTATGAATATTTCCAACATTTGGGCAGCTCGGGAGTAAACGCTGCGGCAGCGGCGGCGCTCGCGTCCGACCCCGATCCGTCGGCTCGCGCAGCCCTCATACATGCCTCGTTTGGCGGTAAGGAAATTGTCCAGCTGGCGGCTCTGCAAGCCCTGGCCCAGCGTGGCGATCCATCAGTTGTGAAGAATATCGAGCCAGCCATGTACTCAGGAACTCCGCTGATCAGCTACACCGCGGCAGCCGCAGTGGCCCATCTGACGGACTTGCACCCCAGACGCCAGACTGCTCGACCATCGCGCTAGCTAATGCATCACTCCATCCGCAACGCGCTCGCCGGATCCGTCCGCGCTGCCCGGCGAGCAGGTAGCCACCCGGCCAGCAACGCGGAAGCAGCCAACACCAGCGCTGAGGCGCAAAAAATCTCTCCATTCCACGGCTTCACACGGAAAAGCAATCCCGCCATCGCACGCGAAAACGCGACTGAGATTAACAGACCGGCCGCCAGCCCGACCAGAACCATCGTTACCGTCCGAGCAAGCTCGAGCCGCACAATGTCGGCGCCACTCGCGCCGACCGCTAGCCGAATACCAAACTCGCGCGTCCTTCGCGCCGCCGAGAGCGATGCCAGTCCAAATAACCCCAACCCCGAAAGGAACAGCGCCACCACCGCAAAACCGCTCAACAAGCTGGTCTCAAATCGGCGTTGCAACGTCACCGCCTCGAGAATGCGCTCCATCGTTTGCACGTGCGTTACCGGTTCTGAGGCGTCCAATCGCCAGACCGTTCTTTGAACCAGCGGTGCCAAGCTCTCCGGATCGTATGCCGAACGAATCACAAAGGTATCTGCGTAATACGGATCGGCCGTGATCTGCCGGTAAAACTGCATCATTTCCGGTTTCTCCAGCGACCCGTAATGGACGTCGCCCACCACCCCGAGCACCTTTAGCGGCGGATTATCGCCATCACTGAACTGTTTCCCGATCGGATCCTCACCCGGCCATAAACGCTTTGCCATCCTTTGATTGATGATTGCCGAAGTTGCCGGATCGTCTGCTCTAAACATTCGCCCCGCGAGCACCGGGATCTGCATAGTGCGGAAATAAGCTGCCTCGATTACTCTGTATTCGGCAGAAATGTTCTCCGCTCTTTGCTGCACAGGTTTGCCCACCGCCTTGACATCATGGATATTACTGTCCCCCGTTAATGGCAAATGACTGGCTAACGAAGCCGATGTCACTCCCGGCAAATCCCGCAATCGATCGAGTAGTTCCCGAACATGCTGCAATCGTTTCTCTGGCTTGTCCGTCTTCTGCGGATCGAACGACACTTTCACTGTGAGCACGTTCTGCGGATTAAAGCCGGGCTGTTCGCGCATGACATTCCGGAAACTCTTTATCAGCAGGCCGGCGCCCACCAGCAACACCACAGAAACCCCAATCTCTGCGGTCATCAAGCCAAACTTCAACCGGTTCGTTCGCCGGTCGTCCGTCGCACCGCGGCTCTGCGAATGTAATCCAAAAGGAAGCACTGTCTCGGAGAACAACACCTGAGAAAGAGCGCCAAAGATCAGCGCCGTCACGAAAGCCATTCCCAGCAGCAATCCAAAATACGTCAGGCTGAACTGAAGTTCGTAGAGTCGCGGCAGCCTGTTCGCCCCGACCGCTCGCACCATCTCTATACCCCACGCCATCAGCAAAATCGCCGTAGCGGACGCCAGGCACACCAGTACCGCCTGCTCGAGGAAACCCTGGCGAAACAACTGCCAGCGAGTGGCGCCTAATGCCTGCCGGACCGTATACTCGCGCAGCCGCTGCGCGTTCCGGGTCAGCAACAGGTTGCCCAGGTTAAAGAGAACCAGCACCAGGACCAGTGCCACCGCCGCCAGAAGCATCCAAAGCACATCGCGAATGCCCCAGGCCATCGTCTCCTTCAGCGGCGTAACATATACCACGAAAGTCCCGAGCATCTGCTCGATCACGCCCTTGTATTCCGGATACTTTACTTCCTTCTCTTTCAACAAATGGACTGCCGTGGCACGAAACTGCGCCGCAGCCCGCTCGAATGTCACAGCATCGTGGAGCCGCCCAAGAGCATAGAAATCGAAGTTGCCCTGTTCGAGAAGCTTGGGGCTGATAACAAACGGAACCCAGAATTCAGCCTGTTCCGGCGCCCAGTTCATAATGGTCGAAACATCCGCCAGCCGCGGAAAATCGAAACCGGCTGGCATCACCCCAATCACTGTCATCGGTGTGCCGCTCAAACGAATGGTTCGTCCGATCAGGCTGGGATCACCGTTAAAACGTCGTTTCCAAAGCTGATGGCTGAGTACAATGACGCTGCTGTGTCCTTCGCTGGCGTCCTCTGCCAGGAAGCCGCGCCCGGCAACCGGCTGTAATCCAAAAACACGAAAGAAGTCGGGCGTCACGCTCGCTCCGTAAATCCGCTCCGGATGCCCGCGGCCTTCGAGCGTATATTCCGCGGTGTCCAGCAGCGCCGCCGACTCGAACAGACCGGACTTTTGCCACCCCAGAAATTCGTCCGCCGTTACCACGGTCGGCGAGGAACCGAAGAGCGGAATCTTCTGTGAAATTGTCACCACCCGGTCAGACTTGGCAAATGGTAGCGGTCGTAGTAGCACCGTATCTACCACGGCAAATATCACCCCTACTGCCGCGAGACCGAGCGCCAGCGTAGCGATGGCCATAATCGAATAGCCCGGACTACCGAGTAACGGACGAACGAGTGAGCGCAGTTTCATAACCTCGATTGTGTCGTAATCCGAGCGCCTGAGTCACGAAGTAGTAGCTCACGCCTCCCTAATTCGACCCGTGTACGAGATACAGCCGCGATGATCCCCGGCTCGCCGAGTACACATCCACTTCCGATACGGGCGCAGCCACGGCGGCAGACGACCCATGATGGCATCGCTGGTATATCGAACGGCCGTTCTTCACGCGGCCGATTGCTCGGTGCGACGTTCAACTCGGAATGGAAGAGTGGAGTGTTCGTGGACACCAAAACCAGATCCCTCATCGCGCGTCCCAGTGCAGTGCATAGATCTGATCCGAGCTCGAATCCTGATGGGTCACTATAGAATCGTTGGGCGTTACCGTGAACCAGTCGTCTTGACCATTGGGAAAATCTCGTGAGTCTTTTTACTTTTTCGGGTCGGCCGTCAGCAATCCGTACCCGCCACCATGCGGGGTCCTCCCCTTCGACGGCGAAGTAAACAAAACGCCCGTCTGGCGACCAATTCGGATAGCTGCCATGCAAGTCGGAGATTTGGACTTGCCGTTCTTTCTGAAGATCGTAGAGCACCACCGCTCGGGGGGAGAGAAAGACCAGCAATAAAACGGCCCTTCGGCGACCATCGCGCGGACCACATTCCCTCCGAACCATTAGGGTTCTAACACGGCCAGTACTTAAAGTCACTACGTGGATCATCCGCTTATTCAAATCAACACCACGCACAAAGGACGAATCGCTGAAAGCAATTTCCTTACCGTCAGGAGACCATGTTGGATCCCAGTCACCACCGAGTCCAAACGCAGCCGTGGTGACTTCTTTCGGAGCGCCGCCATCGGAGGGTATAACACAAATTCTCGTGTCCTGGCCCGGCAATGTTCGCATGAAAGCGATCTGTTTCCCGTCAGGCGAGAAGCGCGGCAGAACGTAGTTAGAGGTCTCGGTTGTCAGTTCCAGACGCTGGCTTCCGTCCACTGCGCTGCGCCACAGAATGCCATCGGGCACTGTTACATAGGTAATCCATCGACCGTCGCGGGAGTAGTCGAGTTCTTTGGCGGATATACCGCCTAGCAGAGGCGTAATCTGGCCTGATTTGAGCGCGTATTGCACAAGTTCCAGACGGCCTATGTAGCCATCGACGTACAAAGTCTTACCGTCCAGACTTGATATCGCACCGCTGGAGCTCATGGGTCCCGTCGTTAGACGTGTCGGGCGTTGCGTTTTCTTGCCCAGGGTCCTACCTTCGCGAAGCGCCCATATGTTTCCGTCTTCGGAGTTAAACAAGAAGTACTTGCCGTCAGGCGTCCAGCTCCCGCAACAAGACTGTCGCGGCTCGCCCTCGGCAATCAGAACGTGCAGGTTAGTGCCATTTGTAAGCAGTTCCCACTGCTGGGATTTATTCTGCTTGGCATCGTAAGAACTAAAACGGATCACGCGGCCATCGGGTGACCACCGTGGCCAATATGGGCTTCCAGTTACGGTGATGAGTTTACGATCTTCTCTCCCGTCAGCGCGCGCTAACCGCAGTTCCTTGTCTTTGACGTATACGATCTGCTCGCCGTTCGGAGACCAGCCGGCGCAAGCTGCCAGAGTGCAAGTCAGATTCCCGAGCCTGCGGGGGATCCTCCAAGTGTCGGAGCAACCCAGAGTTCCAGCGGCAGAGCGTAACCCGGAAAATGAATCAGCAACAATTCTGAGTGATCGGGTGAGATGTCCTGAATGATGCTGTTCTGGAATGAAGTGGCAATGGAGTAAGAGTCCCCACCTCTGATCGATACCTGCCGTGGGTAAGATCCTCTCCCAGACCCTGCAGTGAAGTATACTCTGGAGCCGTCCGTGACTAACGGGGCCTGCTTCGCGCTTCCGTCATTTGTGAGTTGAATGGTTCCCGTGATTGTCGGAACCGGCGGTGTCCAGACTGCCCACCAGATTGCGGCTGCTCCAACAAGAGCGCCGAGGGTGAAGAGCGGCCAACGGGAACGGCGCAAATGCTTCGGGCTTGGAGCAGAGGTAAGATGCGATGCCGAGATCCGCGATTCGTTCGAATCCAGATCGCGCTTCAAGCGGCGCAAATCGGCGCCCAAATCCGCGACGTGCTGATACCGCACTGCCCTGTCTTTTTCCAGAGCTTTCAAGATGATTTCTTCCAGCCGGGACGGCAGCGACGGATTCGATTGCGACGCAGGCGCCGGCCATTCATGCAAAATCGCGCCTTTGATGGCATCAGACGTTTTGCCCTGGAAAGGCAGCGATCCTGTCGCTAGTTCGTAAAGCACGATGCCGAGAGAGAACAAGTCGCTTTGCTCATTCACATCCTCGCCGGTTACTTGCTCAGGGGACATGTAGGCCGGCGTGCCAATTGCCGTTCCTGGAGTACTCAAAAGCCCGGTGACATCCTCGACCGTCTGATCCGCCATGCCAGCCAAAGCGGGTTTCCGGGCCAATGATGGTTTAGCGAGACCGAAATCCAGAATTTTGATGTCGTCTTTGGAAGTTACGAATATGTTGGATGGCTTCAGATCGCGATGGACAATGCCGTTGGAGTGCGCGGCGTTCAATCCTTCGGTAATCTTTATCGCCCAGTTCAGAAGGATATTGACCGGAACGCCCTTCCGTGGAATCTTCCGGTCCAGCGTTTCTCCTTCCAGGAGTTCCATGGCGATAAAAGGTGTACCATCATGCCTACCAATCTCATAGACCGTACAGATGTTGGGATGGTTGATTGCAGCCGCCGACCGTGCTTCTCGTTCGAAGCGTTCGCGTGCTAAATCGTGCTGCGGCAGCTCGGGAAGAAATTTAAGCGCAACCTCCCGCTCCAAATGCAAGTCCTTAGCCCGGTAAACCCGCCCCATGCCCCCCGCCCCGAGATACGCAAGGATTCAATAGTGCGAGATGATCTTGTCAATCACACGCAGGCCCTCCGTCCGAAAACCGCTAACGATACCTTACACTAATCGTCTGGACGGTCATGTACAGTTGGGCGGTACTGATATCCGCTGTTACATCGCGACCAACGGTTAGACGTGCGCGTTGATGAGGAGGAATCAGATCCGGTAAGTCACGCCACTCTTCAACTGAGCCCGTGAACTAAATACAACCTGGACGACTCCTGGCTCGACGAATACGCGTATGCCCCCGATGCCGGGGCTGCGACGATGGCCGCCAGACCCACGAAACCGTCGGTGCTCTCGGGAACGATCGTTCGCCAGGTTGCCGATTGTTGGGTGGCGACGTTCATCTTCAGAATGGGATAGGCGGAGTGGTTCGTGGATACCAGAAACAGATTCTCGCTGTCCGCGCTCCAGACCAGCGGCATGCTCGGCGAATCGGGCAAAAACCGGTGCGTCGTCTTCGTGGCCAGGTCGAACGTTTCTGTTCTCCCGGTCAACCGGCCGGCGATTTTTCTGCCATCCGGCGAGATCGCAACGTAGTCCAGATACGGAGCATCCGGAATCGGCGCAAGTCTTCCGCTGGCTTCGTCCAGAACGGAAATTGTGAGCGGTTGACTCGGATATGCTCCTCCGACCAGAAGTTGACCGGGCCTGAAAAAACGCGCCCATTGATATCGAAACGCGGATTGAGGTAGTTTCATCGCACGGCCCGAGCTCACTTCAATCAGCGTCAGGGCGGTCCGGTCCTGCGCGTCAACCGTCAGTGCCTCGTTGCCTTCGGGGGACAGCGACAAACCACGGCCGGGGCCGAGGCGTTTCACCTTTTGCGTGCGTTGATCGTATACATAGGCCATGTAATGCTGGCCCCCTGCATCGCCGCCCTCGGTGAAAAGCAGCACATTTCCGTCGCGCGAAATATCCTCTATATGCGAAAAATCGAACTGTGAAATATCCCTCTCCGTCTGGTTCGTCGAAACGGCGGCGCGCATGGTCATGCGGACGTTATCGATTGCCAGCAGCGCATGACCAGTGCTCGATACGTCAAGTAACCGCAGAGACTGGGGCTGGGTCGTCAATTTTCGAAGTCGGCCGGAACGCGATACCGCATACAGTGTCCCACTTGCAGTTTCGTTGCTCGCCGTGAACCAAACCTCGCTCCCCGAAGCGCTCCATGCCAAACCGGCAGCGCTCCCCCAGTCCCTCGTTACCAACACCTTGTTCCCGGCTGCGTTCACGATTGTTACGTGACCTGCATCGTCATCACGCACCGGATGTTCGAGAAACGCTATTTCCCGTCCATTTGGCGAAATTCGAACGCTATCAATCCACCCTTGCGACCGGTAGATCACCTTGCCTTTCGGAAACTCCAACAGAGACTCGATTCCAACTTCGCGCACGAGCGCCAGCCGTTTTCCATCGGGGCTCCAGTCCGCAACGGAAGCATCATTAGCTAAGGTCTCCGTTTTCCGTCCATCGATAGATAAACGGAAAACTCGCGAAGGCCATCCTAGTTTTGACGGGTCCCTGTGAACCATCGCGAAATCGCCTTGCGGGGACACCGAGGCGATGGTTCCGGCGACCGGCAGCGCGTAACCGTTGGTCCCATCCAGATCGGAGACGAACGTGTGGCGCTCACCGTTCTTTCTTGTCGAGTAAACAATTCTTGAACAAGGCAGGAAACGCGCTGCGATGACAGTTTCTCCCCGGAGACTTACCGGTGAAAATTGTTCGGTATGGTGATGTGGCGCAAGTACGTGCAGCAAGCCGAACGCCGTAGCGCCGGATAAGAACAGCACGACCGCCCCGGAAAATCGCGCTGTCTTCCATTCGCGCACCACCGGCGGATTGGCGGGTAAGAAATTCTGTGCGACCGGAACTGCGTGAGTACTCTCGCCAACATTTATGGGCGCCCGACTTTCCTCATAAACGGGGGCCGAGTCCGGAACGGGATCCACTTCCGCCGGAGTGGTTACTACAGTCACTTCGCCGCCGATGCTCCGAACCGGACAGATGAACCGGTACCCCAGGCGGGGGAGCGTCTCAATATAGTGCGGGCACTCGGCCGAGTCGCCCAGAGCCGCCCGCAACCGGTTGATGGCGGTATTCAGCCCGCTTTCGAAATCGACGAAGGTTCCCGGCGGCCACAGTTTGCTGCGAAGCTCGTCTCGTGTGACGAGCTCTCCTGCCCTTTCGAGAAGGGTCTCCAGAATCTGAAATGGCTTAATTTGCAGCCTGATACGGGTGCCGTGCTTGCACAATTCTCCGGTCCCGGTACGCAGCTCGAATGCGCCAAACCGGAATACTTTGGATGCACCGCGCCCGACTGAACCCATATATGATGTCCCCGCTTAGGGCTGGAGCAGGGCACCGGAAGGGCCAATCTCAAAGCGCTGTAACTCTCAGAAGATGTTACCTGGAGGATGGCTCGTAAGTTTATTTGTGTCTCGATTGTGCAGAAGCTGTGTCTCGAAACGCGACTCTTCTCGCTAGCTGTCAGCACAACCCAGGCCACCCACACGTCTTCTCGCGGTTCTGTTGCATCGCTGCCGACGGCGCTGTTTGTCTCTGCGCGGCCAGCGTGTTGCGAACCTCCATTCCAAGTGCGCGTGTTTCCACCGCCTCGGCCTCTGCCCAGTGGTGTTCTTTCCGCAACACGACGGCGTACTCGTGCAGCCAGGAGGGAAGGCCGGGGTCTTTACCCGCTGAAAAACTCTCGAGCGTTCTCACAGCCTTTTCGTATGCGGTTACCGCCGGCTCGAATTGTTGGCCCGCAACGCAAACCACAGCAATATTACGCCAAAGTCGCGCCATTTCAAGACTGGCAGGCCCATAGCTTGCTTCGATCGCTACCCTGGCTTCTTGATAGAGTTCCAGCGCTTCGTCCCTTCGTTTCTGATAGAACAACTGTGCGGCGATATTCGAATGGTCGGTAGCAACCGCCGGATGATTCGGCCCCAATTGTGATTGGTCAATCGCCAGGGCTTTCCTATAGAGGACTTCCGATTTCTTGTAATGCCGTTCCGCTGTCTCGAGAGCGCCCATGTTCGAAAGTGTCGCCGCATATTGGACGCGCAGCGCGCCTGTCGCCTTTTCCAGTAGTTCGCAAGCCTGGGCATACCGCTTGTGCGCTTCATCGAAATCGTGCTCCGCTGTGGCGATTCGGCCGAGTGTGTTGAGCGCGGACGCCAGCGTAACATCTTCCACTGGAACTCCCTGCCGTCGAAGGGCTAAGACCTGAAGTTCCAGGTTTCTCGCCTCCTCGAAATGGCCGTTCTTTTGCTCGACGGCCCCGAGACTGTTCAGAGAGAAGACGAGCTGTGACTTGTCAGCCATGTTTCGCTCGATGTCGATGGCTTCGAGCAGCGCGGCTCGGGCCTGCGTAAGTAAGCCGGCTTCCGAAAGCGCCATTCCGGCATTGTTCAGCGTCAGCGCGCGTTCCGAATTGCTGACGTAAGGCAGGCCGCCCTCGATGGAACGAGCCAGCTCACCGCTTTCTACAGCTTTACGGTACGCGCCCGTTTGGAACTGAAACCAAGCCAGGTTCGTCAGGGTGCGCGCGTACTCGATACTTTTTTCGCCAAACCACGATTTCACGGCGGTCAATGCCTGGTGATATAAGAGCCCTGCTTCCGAATAGCGCCCCTCCTGCTGAAAAGTCAAAGCGAAGTTGCTCTTTACCAGGGCTGCGGTTTTACCTTCGGTCTCATTCATCTTCTGGAGTTCTCGATATGCCTCTCGCAGCAGCTCTTCTGCCTGGAGAGTTTCGCGCCTGGCGCCCGCAATTGTGGCGAGATCATTTAGTGCGACCGCAGTTTCGCCCTCATCCGGCATTGCAAGCCCGCGGTTCGTACATAGCGCGTATTTAAAGTCCTTTTCTGCTTCCGCGATTTGTCCGTTGCGCTGGTGAACGCTTCCGATCTCGTTCCACAGAAGCACCGCCGCTACATTTTCTTCTTTTGGCAGAGACCGGAGAGCGGAACGGAGCAATACATCGGCTTCATCAAACGAGCCCCGCTCTGCCGCCGCCAGTGCTTGTTTGTGGAGAACATTCCATCTCAGACCGGTAGGGGAATTCGGTGGCGTCGCCAGCAAACCCATGCCGAAAACGAACAAAAAAGCTCGCGCGATCCGCATTGCCGGATGCTCCTTGGTTGGAACTATTCCGCAATCGCGATCCGCTTGCAATTGACGCTCTGTAAGTTTTGTCTAACTTGTTGGCCGTTGTCTCCTAACGGGCTAAGTACAAGCAGGACGGACCCTTGTGCCGCTTAACTCATTTGTCGAAAAGCTTCAGCATCACGCGCCAGAACGGGGCGGATTACCCACTTCTTCGTGACTACTCCGGATCTCTTCGTTTTGAAACAATGGTCACGAGTTGTTTCGACGATTGTTTT
>CAWJEH010000032.1:0-64991 GCA_963841675.1 Terriglobia bacterium | reverse complement strand
GCATTTTAAAGCAGCTATAAGCCCGACAAAAATGCAAATCATCGAAGGTGGTGCCCTCCTGTGAGATTGTATCGCGCCGCCTTTTTGCGCATCACAGTGACTTCAGTGAACCGCTTCGATCGTAATCGGCTGGTTTAATGTAAATGTCAGCCAAGTCTCTAACGGAACGCGGACGCGTTCACCCGAAGTAAGGACTTGCGTAGCTGCGCCGGCTCCTCCTCCGAGAGGGCGCCGATGGCAGCTCCCTTTCCACCGCCTGCGATAGCCCCGATCAAGGTGCCCAGAGTGGCCGCACCGCCAATGACTTCCGCGAATGCTTCCGGGCGACCCACTGGCTCTTGATACAGAGGACGAGGCAGCATCATAGGTTTCTCCTTCGATTCGGAGATTCTTTATTTATATTCGAGCGATGTTTTGTCTTTAATCTTCCCCGAAGAGTTCTTGTCGACCAAAGCTAAGGTGGCGTCCGACCCAGCCGGCGCGAGAATTTGACCGCCGGATAGCAAGGGCCGGGCAAGGCTCGCGAGAAGTCCTCTCCATACAGAAGCCCATTTTTGCGCTTCTTGCGTTTCTGGGCCACTCTTCAGCATATGCGTCTGTTTTGCAAGCGATCGAGTCATGCGGATCTGGTCGTAATTTCTGCGATTGCCCTCTTCCTCTGTCCCTTTCTTGTATCAGCGGATACCCTCCGATTGAAATCTGGCCAGGTCCTGAATGGTACCTGGATGGGAGGAGATGCCAGGCAGGTTCGCTTTGCCGTTGGTGAACAGGTACAAACCACTGCGGTCCACGATATCGCGGCTATTGAATTCGGAGACACGGGTCGGCCTTCCGACGTGGCAAAAACTGATAGCACGGGTGTGCCTTGGATGCCGGAACTGAGCGACAAGCAGGAAAAATTCTGCCAGGTCGTGAAGGCGTATCGATCCGATGTTATGCGCACCGTAAATGAACCCAATCCGATTGTCCGCGCGGGCCTGCCAAAACCAGAACCTGCTGCCTACGCGAGTAAGCTCACCGCAATTCTCGGTTCCTCCGGCGCTTTCGATTCGTGGTGGGGCGAGGTGAGATTCCAAGTGGCCGGGTCCTGGGTGCTTGTCGAGTTCACGCCGCGGTGTACACCACCACAAGGAATTGCTTTTCAACGGCTCGTATGCCACAAACAGGAGGAGAGGGCAGGCAGACCCTGATTAGCTTAGACTCGCCTGTCGCCGTTCGCTCAGCCGCATAAAGCCAAATCAGCCGGTCCTGGCCAGCGGCCGCCTTTTCTATATAGGAGGGAAAGGGGCGTACCGCGGGTCGCCGGACAATCCGAACGCAAGCGTGGGCGCGCGCCGGTTTCTCGCCCAATTTACTAGCATCGTTTCCACTTCTCAGTAGGAGCTGCTGATGCAAAAGCAAGAATATATTCGAGCGTCCGAAATCGGATCCTTTTTGTTTTGCGAGAAGGCTTGGGGCTACAACCGTCAAGGCGTGAAGCCGTCACCTCGGTGCACCAGCCGGGACGCCGGAATCGCGTTCCACCGAGCGCATGGTGGAGTGTTTCACGGTCTCGCCTTCTCATGTTCATCGGATTGCTGCTCCTGATTTTTGCGTTGCTCGGGGTGTATCTCTTGCCACGCGGCTAGCTGGCCGAGAGCCATGCTAATCCTGATCTTCTTCTTTCTACTCGGGCTGCTGCTCCTCGTGATTGGGGGGCGTGCATGGTTTGCGACAGGTTTGCCCGACACTCGATGGGTGGTGGCCGATATGGGAGAAGCGCTCCCCAGAAGCACGCCCTGGTGTCTCACCGCCATGGTTTGACCGGTAAGCCCGATTACCTGGTTCGGATCTCGGGAGGAATAGCGCCAGTGGAAGTCAAATCCGGCGGATTCCGCGAACGGGCCGCCCACATGCTGGCAACCGGATGCAGCTGGCAGCCTACTGCCTGCTGTGGAAGACACCCTGCAAACAAACGTTCCCTACGGAATTATCAAATACCGTGACGGCAGCATCCGTATTCCATTTACCGATTCCGAAAAACGGCAGCTGCTTTTGTGCTGGACCGCATTCGAGCCGCCAAAGAGACAACCCATTGCCAGCGCAGCCATCGCGAGCCGGCGCGTTGCGCGGATTGCGGATATCGGTGGGCATGCCCGGAGGCATTATGAAACTCGGAACACGGGCCTTGCATGGCGCTCCTAAACTGGAAGGATCTGTCTTGGCAGACTCTCCAAAATACGCAAACACGTCATTCTTTCAGCGCTGCGGGCGATCTTCGCCGACGGAACCGCGACGTAGCCTGATGTGATGTACACGAGAACAACGCAAAACGCGGCGCAGGGGCGAAGGCGATGTATCCAATAACCGTGGAATGGTGCAAACCTCTGCCTATACTGAGCCAACGGCGCGAACTCTCTCGATGAGCATTGCTTACCATCTCTGCCGTGCATCCTGGCAAACGATTCACAAGAGCCCGGAACTCTTTTTCTCCTTGGCGATTTTAATGGTCTGGAGCACCCTCAGCGCTCCAACACGGCCGCTGGGTTTATGGATCGGTGCAGTTCTGGTTGTCCCGCTCTGCTACTACGGGTATCGGCTTCTCGGTGCCACTCCCTGGATGAAGCGCCTCGGTTGGATCGCACCTCCTCGTACATTCTGGGCTGGGTCTCTGGCGGCTGGATTTGTTCTGGCGCTGGCTATCGTGGTGGTTGCGCGAACAGTGGGACAGCCCCTGGGAACCGTGCACTCCATTCGTTTAGTGCTTTTGGCCACAACCGTCGGCCCCCTTCTCGAAGAATTGTTTTTTCGCGGCTTACTGTACTGGGCGCTCCACAAAGCGATGCGTCATCTGGGCTTGCGACCTGGAATCGTCTATCCCTTGACGGTGACGATCCTGGGCGTTCTTTTTGCCTTCGCACATACGGGTGCGCACCGGTTCAGCTGTGGTCCGCCCTTTTTACCGGTATGGGATATGGAGTTATGCGTGTTCTCTCCGGGTCAAGCGCGTGTGCCAGTCTGATGCACGCGTCCTATAATCTTTCCCTCTGTATGTTCGGCTGGTAGAAGCCGCTTCCGGAGACGATACGCTCAGCAAAGTGGAATAGCGGATCCTGCTTCGGATCTGGCAGACCGGAGGGCAGCGCGCGTTTGGCTGCTCTCGAAAACGCCCACGCGTATTGTAGTTGCCTGGGTGACGAATGCGCCGCGTAAATTGATCTAGTAAAGCAGGTCTCCCGCCGCGCCGTCCGGCAGCAGAATACCCAGGCCCGCGAGGGACTTGCGGATGGCCCGCGTTCCAGGTTCCCGGGCGCGAAGCTTTTGCACCGTGCGATCGCTCAGAAGGGAGCCATCCGGCAGCAAGCGAAGGGTACGAGCCGGCGAGCCCGAGCTTTCGCAACTGTCAATAACACTCGCCCACAAAAAGCTTTCGCCATTCCCCGGCACCTCAGACAAAAGAACGGCCAGAGAGTTCGACACCTTCCGTTGCCGGACACCCTAGCGTACCGGAGATGGAGAGATCATTGGTGGGATGGGCAAACACCGCCACACCGACGAGTTCGGCGCAGCGGCGGAGACAAAACCGAAATCGAGCCGTGGGAGTGGTTCGCAAGTAGTAATGGTGTGTTCGGATGAAATCTCGTATGAGAATGCCGGATTTGGTGTCGTGAATTTCATACTGACGCGTGTCGATACGCCGTCGGGTATCCGGTAGAAGTCACGCCGATGCAGCCAGCGTTGGTTGAACAAAGGAAAACCTCCTGTCGGGCCGCGAATAGGCCGCAACGGGGGAGTCGCCAGCGACTGGGCTTCTACTGACGGCTGTGGTTCTGAGAAGTCGATGGCGATTTCAAAGGAGCGGCGTGCCGACCTTTGCTGGGGCCGGTTCGGGCGACGTATTTGCAAGAAAATTCGCCGCCCTCTACACTGAGGGCGAAAGGAGAAACTGGATGCGATGCTCGGACTGCGGGTTTCCGCTGGATCCGCTCAACTCGTCCCAGTTGGTCTGTCCAGCCTGCGGCGCGGCACCGGGCTCGGATGATCTGGGCGATTTCGACGAGCTGGAACTGGACACTTTGAATGAGCGGGACGATCTGGAGGAGGAACCGGAAGACGACGCTCAAAAGGCACGGGGACGCGCGGTTCTGTTAACTGGCGGTTTGCCTGCCACTCGTTGGGTGAATTAGTTACTACAACCTTGGTTGTGGGCTCACTTCCTCGTGCCGGATTCGCAGGGTGCGCCTGGATAGCGCAACGTAAGGGTACGATGAAGAGCGGTCATCACCTGTGATAAAGACGTTCCAGAGAGTAGCGCCTGAATAACACACGATTCATGGGCGAAGAAAGGGCGAATCAGTCGGGATAGGCTCTCTGGTGTGGGCTATAACAGGCACCGCGAAGACCGCGAGATTGCCGACGCGATTGAGCAGTCGAACCGTCGCATTATGGGCGTCACGCTCGGCCAAGTCTGCGCCGCAGACTTGGTTGTGCTGGAGGTGAGTTGTCACGTGTGCCGGCGTCACGGCCGCTACCGGGTAACCCGTCTGATCGACCGTTACGGGCCGGGAAGTTCCTGACCGACCTTAGGGATTTCCTTTCCGCAGATTGTCCGCAACGCGCACACGAGACTACTTTCGCCGCTGCGGTGCTTATTTTCCCGTTGCTGCCAGACGGAAGGGGCATGATTCGTGTGGGCCGGATCGTCATGCTGGCTACTCGAACTCGACCTTCCAACGGACGGGAAATGCTTTTCTGCAGCCTGTGCAGAGCAGCCGATCTTCCCACTCATCCTCATCTACTTCGCGGCTCGCGTCGAAGATCGGTCCTCCGTTTTCAATTCGCCGCAATTTCCGTGTCACTGAGGTGTCCGATTGCAGAACCAGGTTACGGCTGCCGCATAGAGAGCACACCAGTTGATCACCGGCAATTTGCACCTTCATTGGGCGATACAGGTTCTCTCATTACGTGGTCTTAAGATCGCTCTCGTTCTTGATCACCACTGTCGCCCAAAATAGATCGTCGCAATGGCAGCAACGGTCGGCTTACTTTTGTCGGGTTCGGAGGCAGGGTAGGATTCGGAGGGAGAGTAGGACTTGATTCAGATTTCACCTCCTCAATCCAAAAGATTGCCGTCTATGACCTGCGCGTCAAAGTGAGGACGCGCTCCCGTCTCCTTTCGTCCCGGCAGGTGCCGTGCTCCAGCTCGGCAGTGTCCGGGTTCAGCCAGGCCAGCCGGGTGCAATCGGTTGAAGCTGGAAGGACGTTCACAAGGTTTGCACGAATTGATGCGACCAGAAATAAAAGAAGGAGCATATCTACAAAAGTCCTTCGTCGTGAATTGTACCGTCTATTCCAGTTCCCCAGTACGAGAGCTTTTGGTTGCGGTTAGAGCCAGTGATCGATCTCGTATGCGCGATCGAGTGGCCCGATGCCGCATTCTTGCCGAGCAATGCTAACACGAGCTAACGCACCAGCGCGCTCAAACGGCCGCCCTCTCACGCGGCGGCTCGTGATTGTCTTGGATTCTGGATCCGTTTCCAAGCGGCGCGATCGATCGGTAAAGGATTCACCCGTCCCGTTTCCTGGCTGAGGAATCCGCCGTGGTACGCAATTTCTCGGCGCCGGCAAAGCCGTGCCAGCATCGCAAGGCCGTGTTGGGCCAGCATGGAGTTGATATAGGGCTCCTGCCTTACGAGCGATTCCGCTGCACTACAGGCAGGTAGAGTATCGCGTGCGTCCAGTTTGGCGTTCACAATTTGAGGGAAGAGCTCGTCTACGCACGGCAAACGGTTCGCGTTGCCCTTGCGATTCGAGCGCAATGGCTCGCCGAGCACGAACTGCCAATGGATGGTTCAAGTCACAGGTACCCCCGTATCAGCTCACCATGATCGGTTTTATCGGCAAGAACGCCGAAACCAAGTTACCCCCCAGGACTTGCGATCGAGCAAAGGCGCTTCACTACTTTCGCCCGCAAATGATTCGTCTTCCAACGAATCAATGGACGAGCGAAACGAGCAAACGAGGTCGCTCCATTCACTTCCAAACGGCGCGCGATCTCGATGAGCCTGTTTGATGTCCATCGTGTCTCCGCGAGTTGGTATCGAATCAGGGGGTGAAGGGCGTGCCGGTACCTTCGTCAATTTTCAGCTTAGTGGAAGTGGTCGCACAGGAACCCTAAGATCTACTCTCCGGACGACCACGCGCTTCGGAATTCCGGATACAGCGTTAAGCCGCCGCATGCAAAGATCGTCTGTCCCGTGATGTACGAACTGTCGTCAGATGCCAGGAACGCGAACACCGCCGCAATTTCCCCGCTCGTGCCCGCACGACCCATCGGAATGTGACTCTCTACGCCCTTCCGCGCCTGAGCATCATCGATCCATGCCCGGTTTATGGGCGTGATGATCGCGCCCGGCGCAACGGCATTTACGCGAATGCCTCTATCTGCATATTCCAGGGCCAGAGTCTTTGTCATGTTCTCCATGCCCCCCTTACTGATCGAATATGGAAGATACTTTTGCTTCGGGATGATTTCATGCACACTGGAATTGTTCACAATGACACCGGGGCCTTTGCGCGAAAGAAAGTGCCGGATTGCCTCGCGTGCACACAGAAGGCTCCGCGCAGATTAACACTAATAACTTTGTCGAAATCACTCAGTTCCACTTCGTCGCTAGGCGCTGGTTTTTGAATCCCTGAGTTGTTCACGAGAATGTCGAGCGTTCCAAACTCGGCCAACACGGTTGCGAACATTTGAATTACTTGCTGTCCGTCGGCAACATCAGCTTTCACGGTGAGGCTCGTATGGTCGGAGATCAATGCTGTTCCCGCAGCTTCGACCTTCTTCCTAACGCTTTCCGCGCGTTCCTGTCCGCTGTTGTAGTTGATGGCGACGTTAGCCCCCTCTTGCGCAAAACATATAGCGATCGCCTCGCCGATACCCGAAGATGCTCCTGTGATGAGAGCATTCTTCCCTTTTAGCCTACTCGCCATTTCTGCCATAGTGAGCGCGCCGCGCTCCCGTTAGCCTATCGCACACTCTACAACGATCTATTCAGCGCCGGTCGGCGGGACGATCAGAGTCGCACGGGCAATAAATGGCTATCGATAGTACCTGTTACCGCCACACAATCATTTCTGGACCGACGACCCGCACGCGGCTAGACGGAGCTTTGGCGTGTCTAGTGATTGTTCGGCATCTCTTTACGAATTCGCCCTCCGCCGAACTGTGATTTCGGTATGGAATGTGAGTCTAACTTTCAAAACTCGCCTCGTTATCGGGGATCAGTACCTTTGTGCCCCAGCCAAATCGATTCGAGCCTGTTGGCTTCAAACGAAACCACCCGTATACTGCCCCCGTCCGAAAAGAGACTGACGTTTCGATCTTTCGATCTGAGTTCTCCAGGGTGATAGCTGAGAGTGTCACTTGACCGCCGTCTGCGAACACTTCGATAGAGGAGCGATCTACGAGAATGCGGAGCCGCAAGCTGTTCTTGGACAGCTTCAACGGCGCGGAAGCAGATCCCAACCACAGTTTCTGGTCTGCAGCTGAGTATCGCAGACGATTACCGTGAATTATCAGGCCGAATTTCGCCCCGCCAGCAGGTTGGATTTCAGTCCTAAGGTCCAAAAGGTCAGCGTCAGTTTCCAGCGTGGACACCTGGCCAGCGCTCACCGTAAGGTTCCGCCAGACTTGTTGTGAGACACGAAGGTTCTCGACCTCCGGTAGGGGCGCACGGCAGAGGCGAACACCCTCCGGGAAAGAGCGCAACGTCAGCTCCACAGGGAACGACATCTGTCCGTTCCAGGTCAAGCCTCGATCAAGCGGATATCGCATCCACGCGATCTGATACACGACATCTGCTTCTCTGGTGCGCGTCCAAGTCTGAGTTGCATATAGAGCGTTACCGTATTCAACGTGGAGCTTTTCAGTCTCTGGCACAAACTGCTGTCCGTCGAATTTGCCGAGGACGTAAGATCCATCTCCGTCCACTAATACCCAACGGCGCTCACCCGGCGCATTAACGATAGGCAGTTCGAAAAAGTCGGGGCATTCGTAGTATTCCTCAATACGGTTAAGCCAAACCCAATGGAGGAGATCGTTGGATTTGTAAAAAGCGAAACCCTTCTTTTCATAGCGCACCATCCGCCATTCCTTTGCTGGTACGTACCAAAACACCCTAGGATCGCGTGCATCCTCAGCGCCGGCGATCACAGGATTTTTGGAGTAGCGTACCCAGGTTCGGCCGCGATCACGGCTGTAAGCGATACAAGTGCCTTTCTTGTAATCGGTGTAGAAGATCAGAAGTGTCTTCTCCACGCCCGCTCGCAAATCACTGCTGTTGTTCCAGTCCACTACCCCGCTGCCACTGCCTGGTGCATGATCGATTATCGTGTCAAGGACGCTGGGCAACTGTTGCCAATGCACCAGATCTGCACTGATGGCGTGCCCCCATCGCTTATGCTCGGCGCGCTCACGGGACCACTCATCGTAGATATAGAAGAGGTGATACTCGCCCAGGTAATAAATCAGTCCTGTTGCGTCACCGATATGGCCTTGGATCGGCGTGTAATGGAATTGAGGCCGGAGCGGTTGCGAATAATTCTGCTGGTTGGCAACTTCTGCCGGAGTGAGATCGGCGTCGTTCCGGCGCGCCTTCACCTGCCCGAAGGCCAGCGCCGCCGTGAGCGCCAGAATACCGGCACGCTTGCTCCATTTTTCAAGTTGAATGCAAAACAAACCGTTGGGGATGATTATAGCGGTGAACTCGGCACAGTTCTCGCAAAACGTTCTTGCACTTCCATAGGCGAGTTTCTGTTGCTGTAATAATTTGCTAATGATATATCGCCTGATTTCCGCGGTCGTCTTTGTTTCGATTTTGCTTTCAGCCCAGCAGACTAGTCCATTGGCTGGTCTCGCCAATTTGAGCAATGCAGTATCAAAGCGTGCCTCCAGTTTTGATCGCTCCGGCGGCAATGCTGATTGGATTGCGGTGAAGGCACATTCCACGGTCACTCTGGCTAGTATCGTAGGCGCGGGTTCCATTCGGCACATCTGGTTTACCGTCAATTCCCCGAGCCCCTTTCACCTGCGCGAACTGGTCTTACGCATGTACTGGGACGGAGAGGCAGATCCTAGCGTAGAAGTCCCCATCGGCGATTTCTTTGGAACTGGATTCGAATACGAGGACGTCCCCGGAGGCCATCGCGGGCAGAAATATCAATCCTGGTGGTCCTTACCTATAACCGTGCAGGACCGTGCGATGAACTGCTATTTCGAAATGCCGTTCGGACGGGGAGCACATATCACCTTGACGAACGATGGATCGCAAGATGTACCTAATCTTTATTTCCACCTCGATTACCAGGAATTTCGCGATCCCCTCCCAACTGCGGAAAAAGGCCGCTTCCATGCGCAGTGGAAACACGAACTCACGCACCCAGTTCCCGAATCGGAATCGCATGGAAAGAATCTGAACGGCAAGGACAACTACATCTTCATGGACGCGGACGGTAGGGGCCAATATGTCGGGACTATCCTCAACGTATTCGGCCGTTCGACCGGTTGGTGGGGCGAAGGCGACGACATGTTCTTCATCGATGGAGATACGGCGCGTGCCACCATAAATGGAACCGGGCTGGAAGATTACTTCAATAACGCCTGGATGTTTCAGAAGCCTTTCAACTATCCGTTTGTTGGCTATTCGCAACAGGGCAATCGTGACTGGACCGGCAGCCATACCATGTATCGCTTCCACATACCGGACCCCATCTATTTCCAAAGGTCTCTTCGTGCGGGCATCGAACACGGTCACGCGAATGATAGAGAGGATGAATATACCAGCGTCGCGTTTTGGTATCAGACCGAGCCGCATCGCAAGCTCATTCCGTTGCCGCCTGTAAAGGAACGCATTCCGACTTCTTATTGGAAAATTCAGAAGCTCAATCAAAACCTTCCCAATTGATCTGGTGGGACTTCAGTTGCCGAAGTATGCGGCACGGGTGGACTGCCGTTGCTTTAACTGGTGTCCGTAAGTCTAGGACTCCGCAGTCGTACAAACAAATTTCCAGCGTGGTCCGTGCTGCCGGCTTTTTTGCATTGTGCGATGGCCGGATAGGCGCAGAGCCGTCCTGCGCCTATAACCGATCGGTCGCTACCGTGCTTTGCCCTGGACCCCGCACTGCTCGAGCGCGGTGTCGATACTGTGCTGGACATCCCCTATACCCGGTCCCTCCCTGTCCGAAACGAAGGTTGGAGCGATGCCAGCGCCTGCCTCCCGCCGTTCGGGCACGAGCTGAAATAGAAATGCTTCGGAACTGAGCCGTAACGCTTGGATGATGTTCTTGGGGTTGGTGGCGGCGTCGTGAATTGCCCGATACCCGTAATCGACGATGTTCTCCGCGTGGCCGCGAGCCCGGCATCCACCCCGTCCGCGCTGTGCCCCGCGTTCGTGGATGCCGTCACGTACCCTTGCGCGATTGCATTGCCCGTTTGTTGGTCCTCAATCGAACCCGCAAATCCTCCATTCCCGATGCCTTGGAACTTACCGTTCCAATCTGCCGTGGGAAGCCAACTCAATTTTGGTCCGCCGACGGCTTTTTTATCGCAGCAACGCGGCAAACCTCGGCAATAACGTATAGCTTTGCCGCCGTGATCGTCTCCGCCATGTATTTGTTGTGTCAGTCAGGTTCAGCTTGGCTAACGGTGTGCAGGCCTGCGCGCGCTGCGCAGATTGCTTCTTTCCACGTCCCAGCAAGGTGTACAATCTAGCTCGCGGGAAGGCAACCAGCGCCGCTTTCGTCCACCCGCGTTTCTGTAAAATTGTTACGTAAAACACCAGAATATGAGGGTGTACAAAAAACTCCGCAGCTGCCTTTGGCTTGTCATCGCAATCCTGACGAGTTCGTATCTCCTTGCGCAAACCGATACGCGCCGGGAAGTTCAAGTGCATTATGAGCGCGCCCAGGAGGCTATGAAAGCCAACGAACTCGACAAAGCCGCAGATGAGTTTTGGGAGATCTTGCGGTTGGACCCCAAGAGAGCAGAGGCACACGCAAACCTGGGAGTCATCGCATATTCTCAAGGCAAGTATGCGGATGCTATAAAATCGTTTTCTGCAGCCCTGAACCTTAATCCTTCACTCTGGAATGCGCAAGCTTTTCTTGGACTTGTAGAGGCTCGGATGGGTCGTATGGAGGATGCGAAGGCGCTCTTAGAGAAGTCCTTTGAGCACATCGAAAACCGAGACTTGAGGATCCAGGCAGGAACGGAGTTAATTAAAATCGATCAGGAGTCGAGCACGCTAGAAAATGCAGTCGGCGTGTTGCAAGATCTTCTGCGCTCTAACCCCAAAGATCCCAATGTGCTTTATATCGCATATCGCACTTACTCGGATTTAGCGGCGCACGCGGTGGCGACTCTTTCCAAGGTCGCACCCGAGTCCGCACGAATGCACCAGATTCTCGCGCAAGGAGCGGCATCACAAGATGACATCCCGGGTACGATAGCGGAATACAGGAAGGTACTGCAGATAGATTCGAAGATCCCCGGCATTCATTATGAATTGGGACGTGCGATACTCGGCAGTTCGCAAGAGGACTCCGCTCGCCAGGAAGCGCAAAAAGATTTTGAGGCGGAGTTGGCGATCAACCCTACGGACGCGAATTCGGAATACGAACTCGGACAAGTTTACTCATTGCGCTCGGATACGAAACAAGCATTCGAGCACTATAAACGCGCGCTGAACCTTCGTCCGGATTTGGTTGAAGCCCATATCGCCCTCGCAAAAACGCTAAGTGCCATGGGACGGCCCGGAGAAGCTCTTCCACACTTACTCGAAGCCGAACGCCTGGACCCGGACAATGAGACTGTCCACTACAAGCTTGCGCAGGCCTATCGCGAAAGCGGCCAAGACCAGGAGGCAGCTCGCGAATTAGCCCTCTTTAACAGACTCCGAAGGTCCCAAATACCGCCTCATAGTATCTCGAAGTAAGCTGCATCAGAACACTTGGGCAGTACACCTATTGCGAAGCTCCCGCGTAAATGCATTTACGGATTCGGCTCGTCCACTAAATACGCATGCAAGTATTAGCAGGCCAAATAAAGCATCTTCAGAGGAAACGCTGAGACGGGACTTGGGCTTGCCCCCTGGCGTGACACAAACAGTGTTGTGGCGATGACAACCCGGCCCATGTAGAATCCGGTCGCTTGCAGGGTTTCCCGGTACAGGGCGCCTTTGCTTCCGCCAAAACTGCTGATAGGCGCTTATAGCGAACTGCGACATGCAATCTCTCCTGCCTGCTTCTGTGCCAGCAAAGCCTGCTCGAATTCCGCGGGTGGTCGATAGCCGAGCGCGGAGTGCAGCCGTTTTTCGTTGTACACCAGTTCGAGAAAGCGAGCGATCGAGCGCCGAACTTCGCTCAGATTGCGGTATTCGTTGCGCAATACTTCTTCGTATTTCAGGCTTTTCATGAAGGATTCACACGCCGCGTTATCCCAAGGATTTCCTTTCCGGCTCATGCTGATGTCGATACCGTGCGCCTTCAGTAGCTCCGTGTAATCTGTCGAAGCGTATTGCGAGCCGCGGTCGGAGTGATGCACCAAACCGGGCTGAATCGCGCGTTGCGTAAGCGCCATGCGCAATGCGGCCAACGTCAGATCATCCTCTAGCGTCCGCTCCAAGCCCCAGCCGATGACCCGGCGCGAACAGCCATCCAGAATCACGGCCAGGAACACAAATTCATCCTGCAGGCGGATGTAGGTGATATCCGCTACCCAGAGTTGGTCGATATCGGTTACCTCCATCTCACGGGCCAGGTTCGGATACACTTTCCGGCCATGGTTGGAATCCGTAGTAACCACGAATTTCCGTTTGCGCACGCACAGCAGGTTATCTTCCCGCACGATCCGGTACACGCGCTTTGCATTCACCCTCCAGCCGCGCCGCCGTAACTCGCGTGTGATCCGCGGGCGTCCGTAACACGGCCACTCCAAGGCGATCCGTTGGATAGCATCGCGCAGATCCATATCGCGATCCGCGCGCTGTTGTGGCCCGCCGTCCCCAAAGCGGTAGAAGCCGGACCGGCTTACCCGGCCCAGCTCCAGCATGCGCTCGATCGTTAGTCCCCGGTTGGCCTTCACTTCTTCTTGGACCTTCCGGTAGACCGCGGATTTCCACTCAATGCCTGCAGCATCCGCTGTTCCTCGATGCGCTGCAAGCATCCCTTCAAAAAATCGATCTCCAGCGCCTGCTGGCCGATCTTGCGCTCCAGCTCCGCTATCCGCCCCTCCGACCAGCGCGCTTTTCCGTTACCTGAAAACGCGTTCCCCGGCCCTTCCCGGAACTCGCGTCGCCAACGGTGCAGCACGTTGGCATTCACCTCCAATGCCCGTGCTACCTCCGCTATCGATACCCCTTGCTCCAGCCGCTGCACGGCTTTCAGCTTGAACTCTTTCGTGAACTGCCTGCGAGACAATCCCATGACTCAAAATTTTCCCCTTTCGATGAATTTTGAGTCTTAACCGTTTGTCTCAATTTTGGGGACAAGTCCAGACTTACTCCCGAACTTTGTTGTCACGATTTCCCGAAGCTCATTGAGCTTGGATGCCAGCCCTCCGGAAAAGACAAGTGTGCTCCAAGCTTTCTCAGGCCACAACTCCTCTGCGTGGGCGTAATATTTCTCCGCCATGTCTTTGAATGCCGCCCGGAACAGGTGACCGACAGTGAGGTTGTCTTCCCGAATGTTGGCAATTCAGCCTCCTTCTTTGTCTCTGTCCCTCGAGAAGTTGAGATCGACCATCAAGTCTGTGTCGTAAACATCGCGAACAGCGTGCTGAATGAATTGCCAGATTGTGCGCCGGTCCGTGTGGGAATGCCCTACTTCGCTCAATAAGGCAATCAGGGCATCCAATGAGAAACCCCCTGGGATGTCGCTGAAAGTCCTAACGAACTCGCCGGCGAAGAATGGCCGCAACTGATAGGAACCAAATCTCCGGTCTGAAGTTAGCCGGCTGACTTGCGATCCGGTCGCCATATTCAAGGAGAGTTCGTCCTTATGCAGCAACGCTCGAACGAGAGCGCACTGGAAATCTCCTACGGGCGTGTAACACGGCACCGGCTTACTATCGATCTCCAGGTGTCCGATAATGTCGCCCTGGCTTCGGATTACCGGCCAGCGTAGATGGTCTAAGCGGAGCTCCTTGATGATGTCGTGATGCCAGTTAAATGTAGTCAGGTCCAGTGCGCCATAAGCTCCGGCATTTGTTATTTCCACCCTGGGCTTTGATGCGCACAACACGCTGAGCACAAAGTCAGGAACAGAGGCCGGCATCGCATGCGCGCCAAGTTCTCCAACTTCCGAGAGCCAGAAGAGATAAGAAATGGGTCGATCAGGTTTCAATTCGTTCCCGAGTTGCTGCGCTTGCTCGGGGCTAATGCGTCGAAGCAGCAGGTCGAAGTACGACCCCAACCCCGAAGGATGGGGCATAAGTGCCCGCCGGTCTCGCCAGGTTATGCAATTCGAAACCGGCTTCCCGTTTCCGTTGATAAGAACCATACCGTGCATCTGCGAACACATCACGATTCCTTCACAATGCGCGATTTGTGAAGAGAGATCGCGAATCAACTGCCTAGCCACGGTGACGATCTGGTTGGGGATCAAACTCACAGAGGAACGGGTTTGCAGCGACAATCTGATTTGGAAACGGTACCCGGCGTGTATGCTTCAGGGCGCGTTCTTCCGGATCCAGGATGGCGCCCTTGATGAACGATGTGCCGATATCAACGCCTATGAAGGACATGCGTGAGCTATTCGATCGCTAGGCTAGGGCTCGCTCTTCACGTCTGGAGTCAAGTGATGGCCGAATCCGAGCTTGTGCTCCAATTCTTCGAGCGAAACTCGTTGGGTCTCAGGGTAGAAGAAGAACACAACGAAGAACTGCAGCACCATTACGAGTCCAAAGAAAACAAATGGATAACCACCGGAAGATGCAGCCAAGAGCGGAAATATGCCAGAGACGGTCGCATTCATAAACCAATGTGAAAAGCTACCGAGACTCTGGCCTTTGGCTCTCACACTGTTGGGGAAGATCTCGCTGATGTAAACCCAGATGACAGCTCCTTGGGAGAACGAGAAAAAACTGATGAAACTAGTGAGGAACCAGAGTAGAAATAGGCCGTGCCCTCGGGAGAAAAACACCCAAGCCACTCCAGCAAGCGAGGCGGCGCAGGCGACAGATCCAATTAGGAGCAGCTTTCTGCGACCGACTTTATCAATGATCGACATCGCGATGATCGTCGCTACAAGGTTCATCAACCCAATCACGACAGCCTGAAGATCGCTCGAAACCGAACTGAATCCGGCGCGGGCGAAGATGTCGTTCAAGTAATAGAGAATGGCGTTGATTCCAGAAAGCTGATTGAACATCCCGATGGAAACCGCAAGAAAGATGAGGCGCCGATATCTCCACGTAAAAAGTCTCTCCTCTCCACTTCTCACGTTCAAGCTTTCTTCTATATCTTGCAGTTCCTTTTCGACGTTCTCCTCGCCAACTCTCACGAGTGTTTGCCGAGCTTCTTCTATATGCCCATTCTTTACAAGCCAGCGCGGGCTACGCGGTATTCGAAGGAGTGATAGAACGAAAAGGAATGCGGGAAGGGCCGCAACTCCGAGTTTCCATCGCCATGTCGCGTCTCCGAGGCCCAAAAGTCCTATCAGATAATTTGACGCGTAGGCAATCAGAATACCGAAGACTACATTGAATTGAAACAGCCCGACCAATCTTCCCCGGTATTTCGCGGGCGCAATCTCCGCGATATACATTGGCCCGAGGACCGAGGAAGCGCCGATTGCAACGCCGCCTATGATGCGGAAAGCCACCAATGAATACCAGCCCCAGGCAAATGCGCATCCAAGCGCCGACACGACATACAGGACAGCGATCAACCGGAGGCCATCTCTCCTGCCGAGGCGATCTCCCATGACGCCGCCTGTCATTGCTCCTAGCACCGTGCCCCAAAGGGCACTGGCGACAGTGACTCCCAATAATGCTGGAGTGAGATGGTAAAGCACCGTCAGCGCATGAGTCGCGCCCGAGATCACCGCGGTATCGAATCCGAAGAGTAATCCACCAAGCGAGGCCGTTGCGGTACTGTTCAGCAGAACCCAATTGAGTTTCATAGTCGTCGAAGCCCCGAAAGCTGGATATAGCGATGTTGCTCAGGAGCATTTCTCATCGCGTAGGAATACTCCGCGACAAAGTGCTTCATGTGAATGACATCCTACCTTTGCAGTTCCTTCAGTAGGGTCAGTAGAAAATTGCGGTTGTCGGCACAGACATAACGCATTGTTCCACCCATGCGGCTGAATGTCTTGCAATAGCGCAAATAATAAGCAGGGCTATTTACGGGCGGTTCAGCACCCCTATTCCAGTCCCACGAGCTTTCCGCCAAATCGACAATGACCAGGTGATGGTTCGTGATCTTACGCCCTTCCTGTAATTCAAGGTTCTGGGCCATCGAGAATGATTTTTCGAAAATCATGGGTGACATCACAGCCGAACCTACCGAAAGATACACGCCTCCTTCCAACCGATGAACCTGCTCTGCATAAGTGAGATAATCTCTTAGCGCAGTGCGTCCAATGGCAGCTCCGTGATTGACCGGGTGGTTATAAATGATGTCATGTCCGAACATCGGATGAGCCGTGAATGGAATATCTAATCTAAAAGCTGCCGCCTGTACGCTGTAGTTCTTGTATGGATGAGGGATCGAAATAAACCCCGGCTCAAGATCAAACTTTTGGATGGTAGCCAAGAGATCGAGGGCGGCAGCGGCGGCGTTCGACTCTTGTTCTGTAACATTTCTGGCGATTCTTAACAACTGCTCTGAAGTGGGGATATCCAATCCCTCCTGCATAATCATCTTGCCCACGGACTCACCATAACCAGTCCCTTCGTAGGCCCCGACGATAAGCGCTAAGTTAAGGTTGAATCCTGTCTCGTCCCAAATACCGAACTGACCGAGATCCACATTAGCCCGGACATCTTCACTGCTTGCTCCTTGGAACGCAAACTCCCAGTCGTGAATGATGCCTGCTCCATTCGTCGCAAGAAGAGTAAGCCACCGCTGTTCCATGAGTCGGATAAGCACGGGCGACAGACCATTCTTTATAGTATGTGCACCAAACGCTAGTATGACGGGACGGTCCGAAAGTCGAGCAGCGCGGATTTTCGCCGCGCATTCCATGACTGCTTCGTTTGCAACAGGGGAAAGTGGTTCCGGTATCGCTTCCGGGGAAACAGCATCTCTTTCAATGACGACCTTGTTCATACGCGTGTTGAGTTTGCGAATGTGCAAACGGGAGCGGTCAAATTGGGGATGCGACATATCACGTGAGTGTCTCACAAATGGCGTTCGGGTTATATTTACTCTTGCGTGTGAAGCGCTGCTTGGCCTCCATGCAGAGTGACATATACATCCTTGTTGATGGAGACGGTAGGGCATTAGTAGAGCCTGGTGCAACCGCGCGTCAAACTGCGTACCTATTTCGTCGAAGCTTTTACCCAGTTGAACCTGCTCCTTTTCTCCTTGTCTCGCAGTCGAACTGATGTCGGAATCCGCTTTAGAGGAACCGTTACCTCGATATTGCTAGTTGCACTCGCTTTGTTGTGATATCGTGCCCTCCACGAACTTAGGGCTCCGGCGGAAAGAACTTAAATACCTCTAGCAGTCCTGCACCGGTATTCTTGAGCACAATAGGGGTGCGAGCCGTTGCAAACGTGACAAAGAATTCATCTCCAGCCTGGATGGGTCTGCCATTAAGTTCGCCACGGCCCTGCCAGACAAGCAATGCGTACGGTTGAGACTCCAGCGTCTCGAAGCTGCCGGTGATACGAACTCTCTTGCCGCTGAACTTACGGGTCATTCTCGGTGGGAAGATCCAAGCTTCTTCACCATGTCGCTGCTGCTGGGTATCGGAGATAAGTTCCGGAGTCAGACGGAACTTATCGAGGATGTGGGTAACCTGGGAGCCTTGCCAATCGATGAACTCCAGCGCTTGCTCGAGGCTGTCGAAACCGGGATGCGTCTGTTGGGGTGAGAGCTTTTGGCCTTCGGAGAACCAGTCGAGATGCGTATAAACATCGGACGGCTGCTGAAGCTCCAATGTCAGGGCTGTGCCGGGTCTATGAGGAATGCCAGCGGGAACATGAAAACCCTCTTCGTATCTCTGAGCGAAAGCAGGCGACAGATCCAAAATATAGTCCCTACCCTTCTCGATAGCATGAATCAGCTCCTGCGTAGTGACACCGGAGTGAAGGCCAACATGCGTGTACGGCATGCGGCCCTTGGGCCCGGGCAGGAAATAATAGGCTTCCTCTTTGCCGCTTGTGTTTGGAGCAAAGTGTTCCGGGAACCTGCGCACGTCTTCATCACGCGCGTGAAAATGAAAGACGATCGGATCGTATGGATCAAACACCTTGGTCAGCAGAGGAAATTGTGGTGCATAGCGGGTCGCCAGTTGCGGCCCGAGAATCTGTTCTGCAAGAAGTGACAAGGAGTCCTTGAACGAGATATCGCTTCCTGAGACATCAAGGAAGCTTAGTCCCTCGCCCGGCAAAGGATGTGGGTTGCAGGCTGTAACAGTGGAGGCAATCCACCTCTCAGGCGTCCAGGGGCCGCTTAGGTCACTTCTCGAAGTGTGCAGCTCCTGTCTAGCTAAGAGCCTACCGCCATCGCGATAGTAGCGGCGTACATAATTCGGCTTGAGCTTAAGTATGCCACCGCTATCGTCCATGAACCGGTCGAGTGCTGCTTGTACATCCTTCAGATCTAGTATCGCTGGCTCTTCCATGTAGGTCCTCGTCTGGGAAGTGACTTGACTACATTGACAAGTATGGGAATTGTGGCTTTAGGCGCCTCTCCGCAGTTCCTCTTCCACCATTTCACAGATAGTATGTAGTAGAAATTTATGACCTTCCTGAATGCGGGCAGTCACGTCACTGGTCACTAACAACTGTATATCGGCGATCCCAGCGCTGAGCCCTCCATCCCGGCCCAAAAATGCAACGGTCTTGATTTTAAGAGCATTCGCAGCTAACAGGGCCCGACGGATATTTTCGCTTTTGCCGCTGGTAGTAAAGGGCGCAAGTACGTCGCCTGGCTTTCCGTAAGCCTGTACTTGTCGCGTGAAGATATCGTTGAAGTCATAATCGTTCCCAATCGCGGTCAAGTCGCCGCCGTGAACAGATGACGATATTGCGGGATAAGGACGGCGGTCACGGTTGAAGCGGCAGACAAACTCGGTCGTCAGATGAGATGCGTCTGCTGCACTTCCACCGTTGCCGCACGCCATCAGCTTCTCCCCGGAGATCAAGGCCTCAGAAATTGCAGCTGCGGCAGCAGTTATTTGGGGTTCGAGTCTGGCAAGCTGTTCCAGCACTGTCTTTGCGTCGTTCAGGTTCTGGCTCACCACTTTGTTCATATACATTGCTTCGTTTTGCTGTATAGGCGAGCTATGACAGATGCATGGCATGCAGCAACGCCGAAAGCTGGCTGAAGTCCGGGACGACCAGATTCGCACCAGCCCTGATCAGACGTGAGCGCTTCGCCAGGTTCAATCCAAACCTCCGCACTTCATCACTGGCTACACCAATGCAGAAGCCGCCACGCTTCTGCGTCTCCCGTATTTCGACCGGCCCATCGCCGAAGGTCGCGAATTGGTGACCCATAAGTCCGTTCTCCCTAATAATTCGCTCCACAACTATCTTCTTCGCTTCTACCTTGATATCTCCCACCGCTCCGAATATGCGGCCTTCGAATAGATCCGCATATCCCATCAACTTAGCCTCGGAGATCACATCTGCTTCATCTGTACCACTGGCCAGATACAGCTTTATTCCCCGGTTGAGCAGTTCCTGCAATAGTAGGGCGGCATTCTTGATTTGGAAGTCTGTCTGATTCAGTTCGCCGGATTGCAACTTCCTCATTCGCTGTTGAACTAGCTTTAGCAGCTCTTCGTTATAGCTGCGCTTATAGCCGTGCTCATCGAGTATCTCGCTCTCGTCAGTGAAACCCGCCTGTTTCACTAAGCCGACAAGGCCTTTCATCTGCACTAATGTCTGCATTCCAGTAGTGCGGTCGATAAACGTACGTACCTCGTTTGTCGTTTTTGCAAACAGCGCAGCACTCGCGGTTTGATATCGAGGGCCCAGTATTGCCCTCACCATCATCGGCTCCATAATCTTCTCCCACCCTTCGCGCAGAGTGGAGAGGGTACCATCATGGTCAAAAATGCAGTGCTGTATTTGGAGGTCAAGGGGGAGGTCGCCGACGCTTTCGATCTCTGTTTCGGCAATATATCGAGCGCCGTGGGGCATATCGGCAAGTTCCGGCGCGAACACATAATCAGGCGCCCCAGCGGCCAGAATCTCCGAGGGCGTCGCCGTTCCTGTGGTCTGCAGCTTTCGTACTGTAATAGCCGCCGCCATGTTGGCCAGGCTAGCTATGGCGCTGAGTTGCTGGTTGCTGCCGATGCCAGCGGCTATTGTGGCCACGACTGTGTCCCCCGCACCTACGGGGTCCGTCTTATCTGAGATCTGAATGCCTGGGATGTCATAAACGGCGTCGTGATCTGCGACGACGATGCCGCGCTCACCTCGAGTGAGGAATGTCGGCTTCCCCGTCTGTTCGGAAATACGGCGGGCGATATGCTTTGCTTCCTCTGCTGAGGAGTACTCCGCAGCAGAGTCGAGGAATTCCGCTGCTTCTTGCATATTCAGTTTGAGCACCGCGCGCCTGTACAGGCCGGGATGATGGCGGGCGTCCACCACAAACTTTGTATTGTGATGTCTTGCGATTACGTCGTTGATTTGTTCGATCACAGCCGGATTGCTGAGATCTGTCTGAACCTGCTGGTTCAGAACCACCACATCGCTTTCCGAAGCGGCCGTGTCCAAAGCCGAAATCAGCGCAAACGTTGTTTCCTCTCGCAGCACATTGTAGGCACCAAAATCAATTCTGCTCTTTTCTTCGTGGTCACAATACGGTTTTGCATACACTATGGTCTGCCATTGTTCGTCTACTATCATTCGATCGGCTGCAGCCGTGCCGCATCCGCGCAGGAGGCGCAGTAGCTCTACGCCAAAAGGGTCTGCCCCTACCACTCCGATTGCCTGCACCCGGCCAACTCCCAGAGCGACCAGGTTGGCAACGACATTCCCTGCACCTCCCAAGCTGTACTTCTGCTTACGGACATGCCGGACAGGCAAGCCTGTTTCGACAGAAAGTTCTGTCTTCTCTGGGTCTATCACCCAATACGCATCGAGGCAAAAGTCTCCCAGCACTGCGGCGCGAACCTGCGGAAATGCGGCGAGAGCGCCTTCGAGCCAGGAAGGCTCTGCTGCAGGACGGAACATTGCCGGTATCCTTTAAACCAAGTCAGTGGCCAGCGAAAACTGAGTAGTATGTACAACTTTTATCGCGATCTTGTCAAGCCCATGTGGACCTATATAGACCTGTTTGGACGCGCAAATTGTGCTTAGGAGCAAGCATGTTCGGCGTGCAGAATCAGCGAGCGGAGGACGACAAGTACGTCCGTGGGACAGCTACCATGAAACGCTTCCAGTAGCCGCTGCTATTCGAAGCGAGTTCGGGTCACGGAATGCGTCGACGAAAGTTCGGCAGTTCTTAACCTTGATCGGGTGTGTCCTCCGGGGCTATTTGCTTCTCATTGACAGCCCCGCATGAGCTCCTGACAACCAGCTCACCGTCCAACGTGATGGTGCGGGCAAATAGACCGGGCTTCGCAATGCGCTCTAACATCGCGTAAATGGCCGCCGCGCCGATTGCATGACAAGGCTGCCGTAACGTAGTCAGCGGAACCGGGAGCAAACTGGCGTATTTGACGTCGTCGAAACCGACGATCCGCAGCTCACGCGGAACATCGATCTGGAGCGTGGACAAGCTGCGCATAAGGAGGCCTGCTGTGTAGTCATTGCTGCAAACTGCGGCGTCTGCATGAGAGGAATGAATGAATTTACGGACGAGACTCGTATCTGAAGGATCACCCAAGAATATCCACGAAGCATCGGGTTTGATGCCGAACCGCCAGAGTGCTTCGCGGTAACCAGCCAGGCGCGCGTCCACAGTTGGCGCTGATCCCGGACGAGTCACGAAGGCAACCCGTTTGGCACCCATTCGCAGTAGGTGCGCGGTCATCCGGTGCCCTGCGCGATGATTATCGATGCCGACCAGATCGAACCGGCTCCGTTCGGGATATTCATAGATATCGCGGTCTAACAGCACAATCGGAATGCCTGCGGCCTCCAGTGTCGCGACGATTCGCTGGTTCACTTCATTTTTATCCGGAATGTGTTCGACAGACGCTAGAAACACGCCAGCCACTCTATTCGATACGTAGTACCGGCATAATTCCTCGGCCTGTTTAGCCTTGGTATCCGCACCGATAGACGTATTTCCCCACAGGAGTGCTTGGTTTTGCGACTGGCCCGTGCGGGCCATGCCCTGGCAAATCGGTTCGAAAATCTCCATATCTCCGAGATCAGGTATAAGGAGCCCGAATACATGTGGGGTTAGTTCAGTTTCAGAGCTGACAAAAGTACCGGCTCCCGCTTTTCGCTTAACCAAACCCTCGGTTTGGATATCCTGGAGGGCGCGCATTACAGTGAGACGCGAGACCCCGAACATTTCGCTGAGTTGTGAGTCGGCAGGCAGCTTCTCACCGGGCCGATATTCGCCATTGATGATGGCTCGGCGAAGCTGCTCAAAAACCTGGCGGTGCTTCGCCAACTTGTCCGACAATTCTATTGAAACTGGTCTTCTCGAAGTCGTGTTTCGTAACGCGGCGGAAGACGGCATAGACTATTACCAGTGTAACTTCGTTTAAGAGCAAGGCGAGCGAGGGAGACACATCCACGTAGGTAGGTCCGCCACGATTGGCGCGACGGGCAGACTGAGCGGCGCAGCTGAGCATACAGGTGTGCTACCGATCCGGCCTTAGCAGCCTGCACCTGGTGATACATTTGTCTGGCAGGCAGTTCAGACTCCAAAACAGGCCTATTCAAATGGACGGAGTTTTACCGGTGAACGTGACGCGGCGTGCGGTCTTGCGGTATGCCGCCTGGTGTGTATCGGCCATCAAAGCGGTTTCTCAGGAAGGCGCGAAATCGTCCGGGTCGCCGTTCGAGGACGCGATCGCTTTCTGGCATTTGGCTGATGCCACTGACGCGAGGAGCAGTAACAGCAGATTGGCGCTTCACGGCGGTGTCCGGTTAGGCGTCCCTCTCACAGGTGAAGACAAGACAGCATCTCTGAAACGCGGAGATGATGGTATCGTCGGCAGCTTTGATGGCGGGTGGCTGGACGCCGGGCAGGGCCCCGATGGAAAGCTGAACCTGACTGGCAGTGCCCTGACAATCGCCATGCGCTTACGGGATGCATCGGCAAGGTGGGATCGTCCCCTATTCGGCAAGGGTGGCGGCCAGACAAGGGAGGTTTATCGTCTCTTCTCTTCCGATTTCGATGATTCCCTGGGCATGGCGCTTGCCGGTGAGATCGGGAGCGACGAGATCGGCGGCATGCATCGGGTAGAAGCAAGCGTGGCCGCTATCGGGCCGACCGATTGGCACGATGTGCTGCTGCGGTTCGATGGGAACACGCTGGAACTGTTCGTAGATGGAGCGCTACGCGATGACGAAGTAGCCGTAGGCAGTTTGCGAGCGGGTAATCGCGAACCGTGTTTGATCGGAGCCGGTATCGAGACTGAGAACGGACGGGTTAGAGCGGGATTCGATGGCTTGGTGGATTATGTGGCGCTTTGGAACCGAGCGCTGACGGACGCCGAAGTCGCCAAGCTCAGCGCGGTCACGCAACTGTCCGATAAAAGGCCGGTCTATTATCACGAAAAGTACCGCCCCCAATTCCATTTCTCGGCGAAGAAGCACTGGATCAACGATCCGAACGGATTGGTGTATCACAACGGAACCTATCACCTGTTCTTTCAGCACATGCCTCCTGGCCGTTCGGGCGCCTATAAAGATTGGGGCCACGCCGTAAGCACTGATCTTGTGCATTGGAAACAAGTCCGCACGCCGATCACCCCGCGCAAGATTTGGGGTGGGTGCTGGTCCGGTTCAGCAGTTATCGATTCGCAGAATACGACGGGTTTTCAACAGGGAAGCGAAAAAACGATTATCGCGATTGTGACCATGGGAGGTGAGCCCGAAGTGGGCCCTCCGTGCACTCAGTGCATCTCGTACAGCAACGATGGCGGCATGACGTTCACGTATTACGATAAAAACCCCGTTCTGGCGCATATCGTCAACAGCAACCGCGACCCAAAGGTGTTCTGGCACGCTCCGACGAACAAGTGGGTCATGTGCCTGTATCTCGATAAGAACGATTACGCGATCTTCGGGTCACCCGATCTAAAGAAATGGGAGCGCCTGTGCGACGTGAATCTCCCCGGCGTTATAGAGTGCCCGGATCTGTTTGAACTCGCCGTCGATGGCAATCAGGCAAATAAAAAGTGGGTGTTTTGGGGGGCCAGCGGCGGCCATGTAATCGGCACCTTCGACGGACGTACCTACCGCAAAGAAACTGATGTGCAAACAGGCGACTACGGAAACAGCTTCTATGCTGCACAGAGCTGGAACGATATTCCCGCCCCAGACGGGAGAAGAATCCAGATCGCCTGGCTGAGGAACGGCGAATATCCGGAAATGCCGTTCACGCAGCAGATGAATTTCCCCACTGAGCTTACGCTTCGGACTACGCAAGACGGAATCCGCCTCTATCGAACACCGGTGCGAGAATTACAGCAACTCCGGCTGCCCGGGCGCAAGTGGAGCAACACTATTCTGCGACCCGGCGAAAATCTTTTCGCGGGCGTTCTGTCCGATGCTTACGAGATCCGCGCCGAAATAGAACCATTGAACAGTGCCGCTTTGGACGTCAAGATACGCAGCGAATCGGTTCACTTCGACGCTACCGCACAAAAGATCACTTTTCTAGGACGCTCCGCTCCGCTCGCTCCGGAAAAGGGCCGAATCAGTTTGCATATTCTTGTCGATCGGACCTCGGTCGAGGTTTTCTGCAGCGGCGGCCGGGTCGTTTTGAGTTCCTGCTTTCTAGCGCCGGATCATGACAAAACGCTGGGCCTTTATGGCGAGGGAAGCGCTATCAACATCGTTTCCGCGGAATTCAACCCACTCCGTTCCATCTGGTCGTAGTCGGGGACGTCTCCGAAGCCCAAGCAGCATGTGTCGGCTGCACGTACTTATCCAGACAGCAAGGGCCACTCAGTCTAGATCGGCTGGCAGAAAAATCCTTGACAAGTTGAATCGTTGGGGATATATGTAAACCACTGCGGTCTATCTGCTTGAAGGAGATGTCCTCGATGACACCTGCTAAAGAATTGATCCGGCTGGTTCTGTTAACGCTCGTATCGATTTGGGTATCTGTGACTTGCGCCTGGAGCCAAGCCACGTGGGGCACCATTTCCGGATTTGTGACTGACCCCTCCGGAGCCGCTGTTCCGAACGCAAACATCACAATTCAGAACGAACAAACAGGTGTCCAGACAAAGGCCGCGACGGATTCGGCCGGACTTTACAACGTCACGCACTTAGATCCCGGCGAGTACACGGTGAAAGCGGAAGCGAGCGGTTTCCAAACGTTCGTGCGGCAGCACGTTGTGCTGCAAGTGGATTCTACGGCGAGGGTCGACCCCAAAATGACGTTGGGTCAGGCGAGCGAAGAGGTGACAGTAAGCGCCGGCCTCGCAGAAGTAGAAAGCCAGAAAACCGACGTGAGCACTACGATCAGTCAGCATGAGATAGACAGCCTTCCCATCGTTAACCACAACGTCACAAAGCTGTACCTCGAGGTCCCCGGAGTGACGCAGAACTTTATACAAATTGGCAACGTGGAGAATCCATCCGAAGGCCAAATGACCACAACCAATGGTCAAATGTGGACGGCCAACAACATTCAGGTAGACGGAATTGACGATATCCAATTCGGCTGGAGCGGCATTCAATTTATTACGCCTCCGGAAAACTCTATACAAGAACTGAAGATCACTACCAATGATTTTGACCCCGAATACAGCTCGGTCGGCGGGATGGTAGCCCAGTATGTCACCAAGTCGGGAACTAATGCGTTACATGGAGACGCATACTGGTTCAACGAAAACAGCGCTTTCTTCGCCGCAAATCCGTTCACGGAGAAGGTGCCAGGCACGGGGCCACACGGAACCGGAACGGGACCTGCTTACTTCAACGACAATGTAGGGGGCGCCAGCCTCGGAGGACCGCTTATCAAAAATCGTATGTTCCTGTTTGGGGACTACCGGCTCGACAAGAGATCGCAAGGGGGCAACAATCTGTTAACAGTCCCAAACAACACCTTTCGGAACGGCGATTTCAGTGCCTTGGCTTCGACGCATCCCATCTTTGATCCAGCAACGGGGAATCCCGACGGTAGCGGTCGGCAACAATTCTCTTGTAACGGCGTTCTCAACGTGATTTGTCCGAGCAGATTCAGTCCGGTCGCAGTCAATCTCTTGAAGTTGTTGCCTCCTCCAAATATCAACCAGAACACGGATATCAATTATCTTGCCAGTGGCAAATCACCACTCACCATAAACGAATTCGATGAGCGTTTTGATTGGAACATATCCGACCGTGACCGCTTTTACATTCGCGATTCTTACATGTGGTCGACGATCGATGTCCCCCCAGCTTTTGGCATAGTCGCAGAAGGCCCCCCGCTTGCCGGTCCCTATGCCACCAACGCGCTGTCCACAAACCAACTGGCCGCTGTGAATTACACACGTACATTCAGTCCCACGTTGCTTGCGGAGTTTCGTGCTGGTGTAACTCGTTTCGTGTTAAATAGCTATCAGCCTGACTCAAACTTGCAGACAGATACTCAAGTCGGCATACCCAACATCAACACCAGTTCCCCTATGTACGGCGGGCTAGGAGGGTTCTTTATCTCGGGACCGACTGGTGGTTTTCAAATGGGAAATGCGGGTACCGTGCCGCGCCTTGATAGATCGACCGTGCTGCAATTCGTCAATAACTGGACGAAAGTCAGTGGCAATCATGAAATCCGCTGGGGTGCCGACCTCCGACGAAACCGCGAGGATCTTTTGACATTGAACCAGAGCACGAGGGGCGACTTCGATTTCAATCAAAGTACTACGGGGACCCCGAGCGTTCCAGGATCGGGCCTTGGTATGGCCTCGTTCTTGCTCGGTGCTCTTGGTGGATATCAGCAAGGTGTTGCGATCCTATTCCCCTCCGAGCATGTGAATCGGTTTTCCTTCTATGGCGGAGACGTTTGGAAGGTAACTCCCAAGCTCACTCTGAGCTATGGCTTGCGCTGGGACTATTTCCAACCCGTGACACCCGCGCATCCAGGTGGCGATGTCAATTATGATTTAGACACTGGTCAACTAATCATAGCCGGGCTTGGCAACGTCACGATGTCTTCTGATGTACGCCCTCGTTACAACAATTTTGCTCCGCGGCTGGGGCTCGCCTATCGGCTCACGCAAAATACCGTGCTCAGGGTCGGTTTGGGACGAACCTACTTTGAGAATGGGTTTGACGCCGTGTTCAACCACCTCTCCTCGTCTTACCCTATCGCCCAATCCATCATTGAAAATCCTAACAATCAGTATTCGACGCTGTTCCCGCTGACTCAGGGCCCTCCGGCACCGACCCCACCTGCTTTTCCCGCGAACGGGCTGTTAACGCCCCCGCAGAACACTCAAATTAAGAATTTCGCCTTCGACCGCAAAATTCCAAGTATCGATTCCTGGAACTTCACTGTGGAACAAAAGCTGGCGGGAGACTTTTTGATCGATCTTGGCTATGTGGGGAGCAAAGGCACGCACATCGATTACTCTTACTACAACATCAATGCCGCTCCTCCTGGCCCCGGCGATCTGCTATCGCGTCGGCCTTATTACCAGAAATTCGGCTTCAATGGCAATATCTACCTGAATTGCGACTGCGATGATACCGAGTACAATGCGCTACAGGTTCGGGCTATCAAGCGATTTTCGAACGGCTACAGCATAAATTCTGGATTTACGTGGGCGAAGGATATGGATAATGAGGTCGGCAACCGGGGAGGCCAGCCAAACAATCCTTATGATCGCAGGGCGAGCCATGGAGTATCTTTCATGAACCACACAGTTGTGTGGACGCTGATGCATACATATCAATTGCCGTACGGGAAAAACCAGCGCTTCGGATCGCACGCACCAGCTATTATACAAGCGGTACTCGGCGACTGGAGATTCGATGGGGTAACTACCGCTGAGACGGGACTTGCTTTATCTCCTTCCGATAGTAATTCAAGCACTTTGAATGCGGATTTTGGACAAAGGCCAAACGTGGTGCTCGGTACGCCTCTGTATCCGGCAACTCAGAGTCGCAACCTGTGGTTCAATCCAGCACATTTTGCAACACCGCCCGTGTGCTGCGTTTGGGGCAATGCAGGAGCGGGCACGTTACGCGGACCCGGGCTCTTTACGGCCAATTGGGCCCTAGGCAAGGAATTTGTGTTCGCGACACCGCTAAACCGGGAAGCTACTCGGTTAGAGTTCCGTTGGGAAACCTTCAATGCCTTCAATCACGCTAACCTTGCGAATCCGACGACCGACATCAATAGTGTGAATGTCGGAAAGATCTTCAATATACAAACGCCTATGCGACAGATGCAGTTCGTGTTACATCTCCGGTTTTGAATTCGAGATCTGGAGCCGTCCGTACTCAGGTGCAAGCCGCAACGGGAGCTGAATAAGAATTGCGCCGCCGATCATTCATTACACAACTGACTGCGGCGGCTGTGGCTAGGCACATCGGCCCTGGAGCTATCGGACAGGAGAACAATAGCCTTCGCAACTTGTTCTACCGCCCTACAGACGGCCACGTGGGAGATGTCATTCCCTTCTATGACGAAGGCAGATTCCGGATTTTCTATCTGCACCGATTCGACGATGGCAGTCGAGGCACATCGTGGTACCAGGTCAGCACAGAAGATTTCGTCCACTTCACCAATCATGGCGAAATGTTGCCCCGAGGCACGCCAAACGACCAGGACCTTTCCGTTGCGACCGGGTCGGTAGTCAAACGGGATAATCAGTATCACATCTTTTACACCGGTTTCAATTCAGTTTTTAAAAAAGAGGGAAAGCCCGAGCAAGGCGTGATGCACGCCCTGAGCGAAGACCTGCTGCGATGGAAAAAAATCCCTGAGGACACCTTCTTCGCGCCGCAAGATCGGTATGAGCGAGACGACTGGCGCGATCCGTTCGTGTTTTGGAACCCTGGAGCGCGCGAGTATTGGATGCTGATCGCCGCCAGGCTCAAGAGCGGGGCATCAAAGCGCCGCCGGGGCTGCACCGCGCTGTGCGCTTCAAAGGACCTCACTAAGTGGGAGGTTCGAGATCCTTTCTGGTCTCCTGGGCTCTATTTCACGCACGAATGCCCGGATCTTTTCAGAATCGACGACTGGTATTACTTCGTCTTCTCCGAATTCAGCGAGAGAATGCAAACGCGCTATCTCATGAGCCGGAATATTTCGGGGCCATGGGTTGTCCCGGGTGACGATAGCTTTGATGGGCGGGCTCTTTACGCAGCTAAGACCACTTCGGACGGCAAGAACCGGTTCCTCTGCGGTTGGAATCCCACCAGAGCAAGCGACAAAGATTATGCGAAGTGGGAATGGGGCGGCAATTTGGTTGTGCATGAACTCAGGCAGGAATCGAACGGAACACTAAATATCCAAATGCCATCGGGTATCGCCGCCGCCTTCTCGAACAAGCTTCCGCTCGACCCCAAGGTGGTGTTAGGAAAGGGGGAAATCGGTGAGAACGGAGCGGACCTGATCGCAACCGGATCGTTCGCAGCCGCAACTCTGGCAACGATGCCTGCTGCCTGTGAGATACAGACTACGATCGAGCTAACTGCCGCTACCAAAGCATGCGGTCTCATGCTGCATGTGCAAGAGGATGTGGATCTTTGCTATTACGTCCGCTTCGAACTCTCGCGCAACCGGCTAGTGTTCGATATGTGGCCCCGCTTAAACCTTGGTGCCCCGGGCGATCTGCCTTTCATGATCGGCCTCGAGAGGCCAATGATGTTCACGCCGGGTGCGCCGATCAAGGTCAAAGCACTCGTGGACGGCACGATTGGTGAAGTCTATGTAAATGACCGGCTCGCGATGAGCACACGCATGTACGACCTCAAAGGCGGCCGTTGGGGCATCTTCGTCCAGGAAGGCGCAGCTCACTTTCGCGATATTGGTTTGTTCACCATCCGCGACTGACATAGGAGCGTACGTGCTATCAAAGAAATACGCAAGAGCCTTCGCTGTTTTTGCCATACCAGCGTTGTGCGTGCTGGCCCAGGAGCACTACGCCGAGCGATACCGGCCACAGTTTCATTTTTCGCCAACAGTCAACTGGACTAACGATCCGTGCGGCCTGGTATATGCGTTCGGCAAATACAACCTGTTTTTTCAGTACAATCCGTTCGCGAACGTCTGGGGGCATATGAGTTGGGGCCATTCCGTAAGCCCCGATCTTGTGCACTGGAACCAGCTTCCGGTTGCGATTCCTGAAGATAGCAAAGCCGCAATATGGACCGGCAGCTCCGTCGTCGATACAAACAACACAAGCGGGCTGTGCACCAATGGGCAAGGGGGTTGCATAGTTTCCATCTACACCGGTTGGGTGCCCCAAACGGCAACCGCGCCCGAGCAGCAGAGGCAGAACCTGGCGTTTAGCCAGGACGGTCGAACGTGGACGAAGTACTCCGGTAATCCCGTCCTCGATCTTGGACGTAGCGACACACGCGATCCCAAAGTGTTTTGGTATAGTCCCGAAAAGCGCTGGGTGATGGTTATCGTTCAGGCGACTGATCACAAGATTCGGATTTTCGGCTCTCCCGATCTGAAGCATTGGCAGCAGCTAAGCGAATTCGGGCCGCAAGGAGCCGCTGGTGGACTATGGGAGTGTCCCGATCTCTACCGCTTGCCCGAGTCGGGGCAGTCGGGCAAGTCGCGCTGGATACTGAAAATCGGCGTCAATCCTGGACACATCTCCGGTGGCTCTGGAGGACAATACTTCGTCGGACAGTTTGATGGGACGCGATTCACCAACGAAAACGCCCCCAACCAGATACATTGGCTGGACTATGGCCGCGATTGTTATTGTGCATTGACGTTCAACAACGAACCGGAAGGCAGGCCACGGCACATGATCGGCTGGATGAACAACTGGCAGTATGCGAAGAGCGTGCCGACCTCGCCGTGGCGTGGCGCGATGACTTTACCGAGAGCGCTCAGTTTGTCGGACGCGAATGGGTCGATAGCCTTGTTGCAAAAGCCAGTTGAAGAACTACGCTCGCTCCGCGAAAATACAATGCAATACCACGGTGCGAGAGAAGCGGATCTCAATAGCAAGCTGGCGCAATGGCCATATCGCAGTCAGACCTTCGAAATGCAGGTGGTGATCCATCCCGGCACCGCGAAACAGATTGTGTGGAAGCTGCTGCAGGGAGAAGGCCACGAAATGCTCGTTGGGTTTGACGCCGTTAACAGCGAGTTGTTCCTAGACCGAACCAAGTCAGGAAATGTGCAATTTAGCGATGCGTTCCCGTCCAAGTCTACGGCTCCGTTGAAGCTCAGTGGCGAGCCCTTGCAATTGCATTTCTTCGTTGATCGCTCCTCGGTTGAAGTGTTTGCCCAGGACGGACGAGTCACGATGACCGATTTGGCTTTTCCGAAACCGGACAGCAACGGCCTGTCTCTGAGTGCGTCGGGCGGTCAGATAGAGAATGTGCAGTTCAACATATGGAAGTTGCGCCCCATCTGGTGATCGTGAATCGACGAATTTTTCTTTCATCTTCGGCAGTCTGCGGCCTGCATTTGGCAAAAAGGTTCACGCAGGGCACAGCACTCCAGGGTGGCGGCGATGTGTCAGACAAATCGCTGCTAGAAAAGCTTGCCCAAGATCCTCTACGACCGCAATTCCACTTTTTGCCTCAAGCGGGTTTTGTAGGCGATCCCTGCGCTCCTCGCTTTCTTGACGGCGAAAATCATGTGTTTTTCCACGGCAGCTTCGGGGGACGGGGCTGGTCACACGCCCGAAGCTCAGACCTGATCCATTGGCAGCACATGCCAAAAGCACTCACTCCTACGGAGAACTCCTACGACTCATACGGTACGTTCACCGGGAGTGTTTTGCCGGGCGGAGAAGGCGCTAGCATCATCTACACGGGCGTCACAAAGGTTTCAAAGGAACAGGAAACTATCCGTAATGAGGGACTGCGGGAGGTGCAATGTATCGCGACCTCAATGGACCGCGATTTACGAACATGGCGCAAGCGTGACAGACCCGTTATAGAGGCGCCCCCACGAGGGCCCGAAAATTGTTGGCTTCCGTGACCCGTTCTCCTGGAAGGATGAAGGACACCTGGTACGCCGGCGTCGGATCCGGGTTCGAGCACAAAGGCGGTGTTGTGCTACTGTACCGCTCGAAAGACACGCGCAATTGGGAATACCTGCATCCGCTCGCGGAGGGGACGTGGAATGGGCAACTGGTCTCGAATCCAGTTGGGAGCGGCGAGATGTGGGAGTGCCCTGATTTTTTCCCGCTTGGGGACAAACATGTTCTGATCTACTCGACTGAACACCACGTTTACTGGCACGTTGGCAGCTTTGATAAGCGCGAGCTGCGATTCCACTCCGAACGTACCGGATTGCTTGACCATGGCGCCTATTATGCGCCGAAGAGCATGCTGGACGGAAAAAACAGACGGATCTTGTTTGGATGGGTACAGGAAACTCGCTCCCAAGAAGAATTGAAAGCAGCTGGCTGGGCTGGCGCGATTTCACTTCCGCGCGTACTCACGCTGGGACCCGACAACGAACTGGAAATGGAAGTTCCTCCAGAGTTCGCGTCATTGCGTGTTGGTTCTAGTAGTATCGAGGGACCATTTAGCTCAGAGGAACTCACGAGCGCATTATCTAAGACCGTGATTCGAAACCGAGCTGGCGAGGTCATCTGCCGGTTCAAACCAAGCCAGAGCGTCGGATGTAGGTTCGAGCTGCGACTCCAAACACCGACCGGTGCTACCACTTTGTTCGCCATGAATTGTGGCGCTGCAAACAGCAGCAGTTCTTCGGTGACAGTGGGCGATCAAGTCTTGCCACTCAGCCCCGACCGCGAAGGGATCTCAACGGTAAGCATCTGGATAGACGGATCAGTGATCGAGACCTTTATCGATCGAAAACAGGTAATAACAACGAGATACTATGCAGCGGCGGCGGAATCAGGTGAGATATATCCGGTTTGGTCCGGAGATGCGAATGCTGTGAAGGGCATCGAGATCTCGGGTATTAAGCCAATCTCAAATGACCGTCTAACAACCTGAGCGGACGTTCCTTCCGCAACCGAAGAATGCTGCGAAGACAATTCCTAAGAATCGTCGGGAGCTTGCCTTCGGCTCCGCTCCTTACTCCCAATTCCGCGGATACAGCTATTCGGATTGATGTTGGGCGCCAGCTGTTTGTAGACGATTACTTGATTTCTCACACGTCGCTGCAGCGTACCTTCCATAAGCCCCGAATTCATGAAGCAAGCCCGGTGTTGAAACCAGAGACCGCGGTGGAGATGAATAACGGCTACTGTCCAGTAGCCTGCCCCTTTCAGGATGGAGTTTTTTATGATCCACAAGACCACCTTTTCAAGATCTGGTATGAGGCCGGCTGGATGGACGGCACGGCCTACGCGTACAGCGAAGACGGCTTGCAATGGATTCGTCCGAACTTAGACATTGAGCCGGGCACGAACCGCGTGCTGCCTCGCCGCGATCCGTACCAGCGCGACGGCGCAGGCGTGTGGCTCGATCAGCAGACATCCAACCGGCGAGAGCGCTTCAAAATGTTCGTCTTCTCTCGCAAGCGTAACCCGAAGCAGTTCCATTACGGTGAGTTGTACAGCGGTGAAACAGAATCAGAGGGTGGTTTTGTGTACACTTCGTCCGACGGTATCCACTGGGAAGCTCGGCAGCCCACTGGGCCGTGTGGCGATAACACCAATTTCTTCTATAATCCTTTTCGGAAGAGTTGGTTCTATTCGGTCCGCGCGTATGACGGACGCGGGCGGATTAGAAAATACCGGGAGTGCGCCGACTTTGTGAGTGGCGCCAGCTGGACGGAGAACGATGTTGTTTTCTTGGCGAGCGCCGACGCGCAGGACTTGCCGGACTCCCAACTGGGATACCAACCTCAACTTTATAATCTCGATGCCGTGGCGTATGAAAGTCTGATGCTTGGCGTTTTCGCCGTCTTCCAAGGACCGCCCAACGAAATTTCAGATAAGACTGGAATTCCCAAAATCACCAACCTCGAGCTTGGTTTCAGCCGCGACGGGATTAACTGGGAGCGTCCCGACCGCTCACCGTTCCTGATGTGTTCCCGCAAACCCGGAACCTGGAATCGAGGGTATCTGCATTCGACGGGCGGTGTATGTCTGATCTGCGGAGACGAACTGCGCTTTTACTTCGGAGCGTTCTCCGGGATTTCGCCGCGCCTAGGCTTGAATCCATATGCGGGCGGCAGCACCGGCCTCGCGATACTTCGCCGCGACGGATTTGCGTCCCTGGATGCGGGCGCGCAGCCTTGCACGCTTACAACTCGCCCGATTGTGTTTAGTGGCCGCTACTTATTCGTGAACGCCAATGCAAAGAATGGACAGCTTAGCGCCGAAATGCTAGGACTCGACGGCGCGCCGATTGCCCCGTTCGAAAGAAAAAATTGTCAGGTGTTACGGGCCGACGGCACGTGCGAGAAAGTGTCATGGAACGGATTCGAAGATCTAGCGGCGCTAAAAGGCCGTCCCGTAGTATGCCGCTTTTACGCGATGAACGCCCAATTATTCTCGTTTTGGATAAGTGCGGACAAGACGGCTGCCAGCCAGGGATACGTCGCTGCCGGAGGGCCGGGCTTCACGGGCCCGGTAGACACGAGCGGAGGAACCCATTCGTGAATTCGTTTAATTCGTCTCTCAGTTCTCGGTTCTCGGAAGCAGTAATTCTGAACATCCGATCTTTTCAAATCATCAGTGGTTATCAGGTGTAAACTCGACTAGGATACCGCAGCCGGAACCGCCGGTCAAGGGTATGCGTCAGAGCAACCGCAGGTTGACTGGAGTCAACGAAAAATGAATCGAGTTACAAACGGGCTGCAGTCCAGGCAGAGGGTGTACATTCTTTGACGCGCTGCATGGGCAGGTCCGCCAGACCAGGCAGCACCGCGGCCAGGTAGCCACGAATCGGGATTTTGAGGCGGCGGCAGCTTTCGACCACGGACAGAATAGCGGCCACCTTCGGACCGGTCTGCGGGCTGCCAATATGAATCCAGTTTTTGCGGCCGATCACCATCACGCATCCATTCTGCCCATATCGGGCAGGAAATTGAGGTTCATTATCGTTGGCACCCGCTTTACTGCCGACGATTGCGGGTGCAGCACAGCGAACAACGTGCGAGCGGCCGGGTTATCCATGTCGAAGTGGCACCCGGCATTGTAACGATATTGCCAGACTGGATGGTCGACGCCAGTGTCTGTGCTGGAATGGCCCTCGGCGCACCGCGCATCTCGATCGACGCTCTCAGGGAACTGCATCTGCTCCTTCTCGAGCGCGGATTTCGGCGAAGCTTCTGTAATGGACTCACCAGTCGTCCGGGAGAACCGAGATGAGCAAACCGCACAAGATCCAGAGGGAACAGGCGCCGCCACCTGCCGGGCCGCGCCAGATGAGTATTGCGTTCGAGGCGAAGGGCCTTCGCGGCCTATCCACAGCCGAGCGAACGAAGGCTCTGATGAACCTGGCCCATCTATTGATGCTTGCGGCCGGGGTCGTGGTCGAGGAGAACGACGGTGAGCGCTGACATACTGCCCGCGGCGCTCCTGAAGCGCGAGGCCGTGGTCTATGTGCGTCAGTCTACGCAAACACAGGTGCAAACGAACTTGGAGAGTCGGCGTCGGCAATACGATCTGGTTGAAGTCGCGCGTCGGCATGGCTTCGTGGACATTGAAGTCATTGACGATGATCTCGGGCGTTCTGCGAGTGGCTATGTGGACAGACCGGGCTTCGAGCGGCTCGTCGCTTCTGTCTGCGCTGGAGATGTCGGCACAGTGCTTTGCTTCGATGCTTCGCGGTTGTCGCGCAACGGTCGAGACTGGCATCATCTGCTCGAGCTGTGTGGTCTGGTCCAAGCGCGAGTGATCGATGCGGAGGGTGTGTATGACCCGTGCCGTCCGAACGATCGCCTGCTGCTCGGTATGAAGGGCAGCATCAGCGAGTTCGAACTTTCCGTGATCCGTTCTCGGATGCTCGATGCTAAACACGGCAAGGCCCAGCGCGGTGAGCTGCGTATCAGCGTGCCGATCGGCTACATCTGGCATCGCGAGATCGGTCTAGGTTTCGATCCGGACCTGCGGGTGCAAGAAGCAGTCCGCGTGATCTTCGCGCGCTTCCGTCAGTACGGTAGCGCACGCCAAGTATTGTTGTCGCTGGCCGCTGAACAGATGCACTTTCCGCGCCCGTCTGATGGCAAGAAGTTGGTGAACGTTGAGTGGACGCCGATCCGCTATCGCAGCGTCATCTCGATCTTGAAGAACCCCTTCTATGCCGGTGCCTATGCTTACGGCAAGAGCCAGAAGCGAACAGCGGTGGTCGAGGGACGTGCACGTACGACGTACAAGCACCGCAAGCCTATTGACCAATGGGAGGTTATTATCAAAGAACACCACGAAGGCTATATCGAGTGGAGCGAGTTCGAACGCAATCAAAAGTTACTCGCGGCGAACGCCTACGGGAAGACCGACGGAGTCAAGTCCGGACGCGGTGGTCGCTCTTTGCTGCCTGGACTTCTGCTGTGCGGACGCTGTGGCCGTCGACTGAAGGTCGTCTACTCAGGTCGGGGTCCCGGTCAGCCGGTGTACCGTTGCGAGCTTCCCAACCAGATGCTCGGTCGCCCACGATGTATTATCTTCGGGGCAAAGCGCGTGGATTGTGCCATCGCACGCGAGCTCCTGCGTGCTGTGGAACCGATGGCGATTGAGGCGGCACTTGAAGCCGAGCGCAGGCATATGGAGCTACAAGGCGAGCGACGACGCATCGTGGAGTTGGAACTGCAGCAGGCGCAGTACGACGCCTCGCTTGCCGAACGACGCTACGCTGCCTGCGATCCTGATAATCGGCTTATCGCCGCACAGCTTGAAAAAAGCTGGGAAACAGCACTGCTGCTTGTGGAAGGCTGTGAGGCTCTATTGGCCGCACTGGAAACGCCAAGCTCCACCGCACCAACACCCGACTTTGTCGGGCTCGCAGACGACCTCGAGGCGGCCTGGAATGCACCAGGGGTGACCATGCGATCGCGTCAACAACTTCTTCGCGCGATCATTGCTGAGATCATCGCCGATTACGACCAGAGTTCGCGTGAGATTGTCCTCAAGATCCACTGGCGTGGCGGCCAGCATTCTGAGCTCCGAGTTCCTAAGCCAAATCCGGAGAACATGGTTGCCGAACTACTGACGAAGCTGTTGCCGTGATCGGCACCATGGCGACGCGATGGTCGGACGAGGACATCGCTGCCACGTTGAACCGCATGGGATTGCCTACGGGCCAGGGTAAAACGTGGACTGCAAACCGAGTCAGCTCTTTACGTCGCGTACGAGGAATAAACGCGTATCGATCGGCCGAGAAGAACGGCGAGTGGCTCACCATGTCGGAAGCCGCCGTTAAACTCGGCGTCTCAAATCATCAGATTCGTCGACTCTTCAAACAAGGCATCCTCGCTGCTGATCAGGTCGTTCCCGATGCTCCATATCAGATTCGAGCGAACGATCTGCTGGATGAGCGCGTCACTATCGCGATCCCACGAAAAGGTCGTCCGTATCGGCCGAATTCCGAGAATCAAACGTCCATGTTTTCAGGCACTTGAAAATGAGGTGCACAATGAACTCCCCACGGCGACGCCGCGGATGGTGCGCTCGACGCGGTTATTGTCGATCTCCAGATTCCCGTCTTCTGCGTAACGGGTAAGCGCTGCCCAGTTTTTGAGGGCGTAGCGAACGGCGCGTCCTTCCGGGCTTTTGGGCAGCACTTCGATTTCGATGTCGAGCAAATATTGATGTAATTTGTTGAGAATCGGTTTGGCTTGCAGTTGGCGCAAACGCAGACGGTCTGCAGCTGATACTGATCGTGCTTGTTTCTCCACTCGATATAACTGAGCAATCAGCAACAGGGCTGGACCCATTCGGGTCTGATCCGATTCCAATGCCTTGCGAAAATGCCGCCTCGCGTGAGCCATACAGCCTACCTCGACCAACCCACGCGCCGGATCTTTGAAAAATGCATCATATGCGCCGTAGGCATCGGCTTGTAAATAACCGCGGTATCCTTGCAAGAACTTTTCGGGTCCGGCTCGTTCTCGAGTCGGAGTGTAGTCGTACAAGATGACCGGATGATCTTTGTCGCCGTAATAAGGCCAGATGCGGCCCGTGCGGGCGAATGGAAGCTTCCGATCGAGCACTTTCACGCCGGTGTCGTCGGTTCCGACCGCCTTCGACTCGAACAGGATCTTCTTCGCCGCCGCGTACAGCGGGTTTAACAGATCCGCAGATTGCATCATCCAGCCACACATCGTTTTGCGTGAGATCTCGACACCATGCCGTTCGAAGATCTGTTCCTGGCGGTGCAGCGGAAGATGATCGGCGAACTTCCCTACGATCACCTGCGCAAGCAGACTCGCGCCCGCCGTGCTCTTCTCGATCGGCTGTGGCCGCTTGGTCGCGGTCCGCACCGTGCAGGCACAGGCGTACTTCTTACAAACATCTTCGGTAACGGTCAGTTGTGCAGGAATGTATTCGTAGCGCTCGCTTGATTCTTCACCGATCGGCCGCAGGTCCTGGTGACAGTTCTGGCAGTGCTTCTCTTGTTCCGGCAAATCGTGGACGATGCGTTCCCGTTTCAGGTGATGCGGCAAGGGCTGCCGTCCGCCGCTGTTTTTCTTGCGATCCCCGCCAGCGCTGTTCTGGGGACTATCGTTGTCGTCATCCGAGCCAGGCTCTTTACTGGATGTTTCTGCCGCCCCTTGCCGGGCTTGCCAGGCTGCCGCGAATAAGGCCAGCTGATCTGCCGACAACTGCTCGCTTTTGCGGTTGCGCTTAGCATCCAGCAGCTCATGCAACAGGGTGTCGATCTTGCTTCGTTGCGTGAACTCACGATCCAGTTGCGCCATGAGATCCAGCACCATCTGCTGCAAGGTCTTGGGATCTTCCGGCAGATGCTTCGGATCGATTGCCATCAGTAAGTAATAAGTGTAATCACTTACTTACTCAAAGCCAAGAACAAAATGATCTGGCGAAGACCACCAAATGTCCGGCATAGGCATCCAGTTCCAGATAATCCCGCACCAGCGCATGCAGGCCGTCGAAGCTCTTCCTCATATCGCAAGGGCTCAGACACAGATACACACGCACGCTGGCCGGCAGGTGAATCATCCTCGAAGCACCTCCAACACAGTGCGCAACAATGCGGTGTCCACGCCCGAGCTGATCCGCAGCCGCTCGCCTCTGGCCATTACCAGCTCCAAACCCGCGTCGCCCGCTGGCTGGCGCTCTCCCCAGCGCTCTCCCCCCTATCGCCTCCACCCAAGGCAAATCGCATCGGCGGCTGTTTTTGCAGCCGCTTCCGCCAAACGTAAAACGTCTGTTCTGTAATCCTCTGCGTTTCACAAAACTGCTTCACGGACAATCCGCTGCGTTCTTGCTGCGCAACCTGCTCGTGCCAATACTCGATTCGGGAGGACGCCCGCCGCTCCCCAGTGGTCTCTTTCATGCAAACCACTATCCGGCTATCCGTCTCCTTTTACCAGAGGGGTTTACGAGGTAACGGAGCAGGGAACCGGCACAAGAAACGTTTGGCACGCTACGTTCTCTCTCGCCCCCCGCGCAACAGACTCGCCGCACTTCGGTTGCAATTGCAACGAACTCATAGAACATTAGCCGGATTGTCCGTTGCCCGTACGGTACCGTGTGGTTGGCTCCCTTGCGGGTCGTGCGACCCAAGCCCAAGTACAGAAGCATTTGAAGATTCTGGAGGTTCCGCGCCAGTTCGAAGTAGGACCGTTCCAATCTCGACAGAGGAGGTCGCCAATCCCGAATGACAACAAACTGGCTGATAAACAAACATCACCGATCAAGATCTCGCAGGAATCATTTGCGACAGTGCCGTTTTCCCTAGAAAAGCACCTTAACCCCGAACTGTATTGCTCGGGCCGCGTTCGCTTGCGATGTCACCTGGCCGAAGGTGCTGCTGCCTACAGAGGTGTTTGGGGCACTGAACTGGGGCGTATTCGTGAGATTCAAGAAGTCGGCCCGCAACTGGACGTTCACTGGCTCCCATACCTTGAAAATCTTCATGAGAGAGATGTCGGTGTTGTGGGTTCCATCCTGGCGCAGTTGTGTAATGCGGCGAGGCGCAGTCCCGATGGTGAAGGAAGCGGGTTTTGAGAAGGCATTGACATTAAACCACTCCTGGACCGTCGGATTACTGATTGATACGGCGGAGCCGCTGGTAATATTAGGCGGATTATAGGCGAACCCAAAACCGTTGCCCGGCGCAGACATGGGGATTGGGATACCGCTCTGATAGTTCATAAGGCCCGATAACTGCCACCCGCCCACCAAAGCGTCCGCAATGCGGTTCATACTACTCCCGATCGCCTTGCCTCTACCAATTGGCAGATCATAAAGCATTGTGACCGCCAAGGCCTGCGGGATATCGTGTGCGCTGAGCGAGCGCTCCAGGCTCCAATTGTTGATGTCGCGCGGCCCGGGATCATTCACTTCCCAGGATTGGGCTTCTGAGGTGTCGTCGATCGCTTTCGCCCATTGATAGCTGACAATCAGGTTCAGGCCGTTTGAAAACCGTTTCGTGCCCCTTGCCACAAGCGCGTTGTAACTGGAGAAACCGCCCGGCGTACTTATGTCCAGGTTCACTCCGGTATATTGCGGATACCGCACCAGAAGACGCCAGAGCGGTATGGTCGGACCGGCGAGAGTCCCGCCTGCAGACGCCGGAATGATGTTGTAGAAGGGGTTATTTACCGTCTGGTTGAGCTGCTGGCCTAAGCTGAGATACTGCGGAGGCAGTTGGTTGAGCTGCAGACTCTGGTAGGCCAGCGACAGCTTGCGGCCCTGGTTCCCGGAGTATCCCAGCTCAAGTAGCGTGTTGCTCGACAGCTGATACTGAAAATCGGCGCTGTAGTTCTGCGTATAGCCGTTCGGATGGTTGCTCAAAAATGCGCTGATTCCCTGACCCAAGCCGGTCGCCGCGCCCTGCGACGTGCCAACGGCTGGAATGAAGCCAGTCGGGAAGGGATTGCTGATCGGGTAACCCGGATGAATGCTGTCTCCCGCAGCCGTGCTCAGCCAAGGCGTGTTGGTAGAGAATCCGATAGGGTTTTCGTCGCCCAACGATGGCACGAAAAAGATCCCAAAACCGGTCCGAAACACCAATTTGTCCGTAAGCTTATAGGACAAGCCAATGCGCGGCGCGAAATCACGCCAGTCCGTTTTCCACATTTCGTGGCCATCGGCAAACGACATGGCGCCCTGCAGGTTCATGCCCGGAACGGAAATGGGGCTGGGGGCGTTGAACAAAAACGTGCTGAAGCGACTGTACCGGTCGGTGGTCGGGCCTTGGATCTCCCAGCGCAGCCCGTAATCGACGGTCAGCCGATTGTTAATACGCCAGGCATCTTCCACGTAAAGAGCGTAGTCATGGTGGCCTTCGGCGAGAGGAGCCGGATATGGCGCACTCCCTCCAGAACCGTAGCCGAGCAGGAGCGATGCCACTGCATTACCGCTGGTAGTAGTGCCAGGTACCACTACAGGGCCACTGGTCAGTCCCTGATTGAAGTTAAAGGTTGGAGCGCGTAACCATCCGCCGTCGCCGGGTCCGTTCTGGTAAGACAGCTCTAGATCGCCCCCAAATTTGACTGTATGTGCGCTCCATATCTTCGTGGCGTTCACCTGTAGGGATTCGGTGCGCTCAGGATGATGGAGCTGTCCGTTATTACCGACACCGAAGGTGGAATAATTGGCGAGGGTGAACGCCGGCATGATATTGGTCGCGTGGAAATGCGCCACCTGGTCCACGGGCATTCCGATCTGCGTAGGCGAGGCATGGACGACAGGGATGGTTTGTTCTGTCCAATCGCCGTGGCCAATGAGCACATTCACAACCAAGCTGGGGCTGACCGTAAATGTGTTTCCGAACGCGGCCGCTCCGCGCGGGTTCGGCGAAGTGGTCGCGCTGCTGCCAATGCCCCAAGCCGGGAAGCTCAAGCCGATCCCGTTCTCCCAAGCCTGTGACCAGCGGAAATACATGGTGTAGCGCTCGGTGGGCGTCCAGTCCACGCGAACGTCGTAGTGGTCATTTCTGGTGATGTTCTTGCCCGTGCCAAACCAGTTATTGCTTTGCGTGAAACCTTGGCCCGGCTGGTTCGGCACAGGATACAGGGATAAAACCTTCGCGCCCACCGGATCGAAACGGTTCGATGGAATTACGTTGCCAGGAAAAGCGGAACGAGTAAACCCGCCGCTACCGTTCGGCACCGTCGTGAACGGATCATATATAACTTGTAGCGTGCCGTCGGGATTGTAGGTCTGGGAAAAATCACCTTGACGCTGCAGTGCCGTCGGTACGGTGCTCGTCTGCGCTGCCGGACTACCTTGGCGCAGACCCTCATAGCTGCCGAAGAAGAACAAGCGCTTCGATTTCCAGATCGGACCGCCTAAATTGCCGCCGAACTGGTTCTTACCGAAAAATGGTCTGGCTACACCAGCTCGATTGTTGAAGTAATTGTTGGCATCCAGCACCGAATTCTGGAGAAACTCGAAGGCCCCACCATGAAACTCAGATGTTCCTCCTTTCGTGACAATGCTGAAGACCCCGCCGCCGGAACGGCCATACTGTGCATCGTAACTGTTCCGGACCAGTTGAACTTCCTGAACGGAATCAAGCGTCGGGCTATCGTAGAGTCCGTTCCACTGCGAAGTAGTGGTATCCGGAACGCCGTCGATTAGAATGGCTGTGCTTTCGGTTCGCCCGCCATTCATGCCGAAGCGGTCCAGATTCTGATCGCCGGTATTGCTCGTCGCGCCATTGAAAGCCTCAGAAATCCCAGCATTGGCCCAGACGATGCGGAACGGGTTTCGGGTAACCATGGGAAGATTTGCAAGCGTATTGGTTTCGATGTGCAAGGACTGGTCGGCGGTTTGCGTGTCGAGCAGAGGCGCCGCCGCGCTGACTTCGACAGTCTGCGTTGCCGATCCGACTTGTAAGCTTACGTTCAGTTGGGCCGAATCGTTTGCCCGCAAATTGATCCCTTTCTGGACATACTTCTGGAATCCGCTTGCCGCTACCGAGAGTTCGTACGCGCCGGGAAGCAATTGCGAGATGGTGTACTGTCCGTTCCCTGCACTAGTTGTGGTCCGTTTGTCGTTGGTGCCGGTATTGGTCAGCGTGACCGTGGCATTCGGAACAACGCCGCCGGTCGGATCCGTGACAACCCCTGTAACAGTAGCGGTAAAGACCTGGCCCAAACACGGAAGGCCGGTTATCAACGCTAGTGCCATCCAAAACAAGAGGGCTCCAAACCTGATCCGACTGGATACCTGACAACCGCCAGGAATTCTTGCAGCTACTTGGCACATAGATCCTCCCCTTAAGCTCACCTCTGCAAACAACTCTGGGAGATGTATACACCTTCCGGGGGGGGGAGTCAAGCCGTAAAAAACAGCCGTAAAAAACAGCCGTAAAAAACAGGAGTTTCCTCAGAATTTCGGCCCCTCCCAGCCCAGCAGCAATTCCAACTGTAGACTCGGAGGCGATTTCTCGGGTGCACCCGGGCGGGTTTGCGAGAGAATTTTCTTGATTCCATCAGCCAGCGCATAGAACCGGAAGGGCCGAATACCGAAGAAGCGCTGCGAGATGATCAGCAGCTTTTCACACAGGATGCGAAGCTTCATCTTCTGTCCAAGGAACGTCGCGGCGAAGTAAGCCGCGGCTGTCACCAGCACGACTAAGTTCTTCAAGCGCTGATACTTCATGACGCGGATGTCTTCCAAGTTGTTGCTCTGTTTGATGAAGCGAAAAGTCTCCTCAATTTTCCAGCGCATCAGATAGATTTGCGCGATCCACCAGAGCAATTGTGAGTCCCGCGCTCCCTCCACCGCATTGGTGAGCAGTAATATCGGTTCCTCTCCGAATCCAGCGACCACCACCACCAAGTGCAACCGTTCGTCACGTCCCACCAGACGAATCGGCTCGACGCCATAGTGCAGATCGTAGATTTTCTCTTGCCCGTCCTGAATCTTGACGATCCGCGCTTGATAGCGTAGCCGGCAGCGAGAGCCCAACTCCGCCACACTGCGTTTGATATTCTTGCGATCCACCACGAAGCGCTTCCCCGTGGAGCGGATGACAAAGCGCTCACCCCGGTCCAGCAAGGGTTCCAGCAGTTTCTTGCGGTCCCCACCCCGATCCAAGGCCCAGATCCCACGGTCTTTCTCTTCGGCCGAGTACAACTTCTGATAAAGAGGAACGATTTCACTGCCGTTCATTTCCGCGCCAGTGATATCGCACAACCAGTAGCCGGGATGCATTTCGCCCGTGCTGCCGTCGTGTACCGTTGCCAAATACTCCATCTTCTGGGCGTATTCTTTGCGGACGTCACTCAGATCCAGACACAGCACGGTGTCGGCTGTGATGCGTTGGCTCGCCATCTTCGCCAATTGCGGAGTAAGTTCCGCTTCCAGTTCTCCTGCTCCTAAGTTGCGCGAGAGGCGGTCTTCTGCCTTGATGAGAGAAATCTCTTCTTTCAGGCTGCGTGCGATGTTACTCAGCTTCACATCCTGACTAGCCTGAATGCCGAACAGCATCTGGCCCACGAATTTCTCCAGTGGCCGACTGAGCCCCTGGCACAGCTCTGAGGAGAACTTCGTCAATTGCGCCTTCAATCGCGAGCGCCGTTTGCTATCTTGCACCTGGGGACGGCTCCTGTGGTGGATTCGGTTCTTCGCAAAAACCTTCTATCACGGTTTTCGCCCCCTTCCACTTCACAATCGCTCTAAGTCACTGAAACCCCTTCGCTTGCCCTTTTCACACCTCAGAATCTCAGGAAACTCCTGCATAATTGACAGCGCATAATTGACATGTGACATAACTGCGCACAATTACGCGGGCGTAGTGGGAGCTGAAACAGAAGCATTCACCAGGGGTGGTGCAGCGGCGCAAGAAGCGTGGTCACATCGGCGCTGGCCACCATTACGACGGTGAACAGTATTTGAGAGGCTATTTAGCCAGGGGCGTCACGGAGACGGTTCGGCCTTCTTGTGCTGACCTACGAGCAGCATCGAGAATCTGCATGACAACCACGTTCGTATCGAGGGAGGAGAGGTCGCCGTCTGGCTTGATGTGGCCGCGGAGCACGGAAGCGAGATAATCCAACGAATTGCTCTCGGCCTTATTGAGGGGAGGTGCTGTGATTTGCGACTCGGTTTCCTGGCCGCGATACCGGACTCGCAGGTGATCGGCAGCGACAGTAATCGCATATCCAGAAGTCCCGTAGACCTCCAAGTCTTTACGGGCGAAGGACCAATTCCAAGAGGGCATCAGAACAGCCTGGGTCCTCGGGTAACGCAAAACGATTGTCGCGTCGTCATCTACGCGTGGATAAATGTCGGGCTTGTCGGTTTGTGCGACGGCGGTCACACTAACAGGAGCTTGACCATGCATCAGTACTGCCATGAGATCGGCTCCGTAGCAGCCGAAATCGAAGAGAGCGCCCGCGCCGTTCTTCACTGGATCGGTCAGCCACGGCAGCCATTCTGGCCCGACACCGATCTCCTTCGGACCTTCGTGCCCGTCGTGAACGACCACCTTACGTATATCCCCCAATTTTCCCTGTCCCACTTCTACGAGGACTTCGTGATTGCTTGAATACCATGTGGTTTCGTAATTGACCAGTACTTGAATATGCTGCTTGCGCGCGATTGATCGTATGGCGATGGCATCTTCAAGTGTTGTGGAAAGCGGCTTCTCAACCATGGAGCTGATTCCGTGGTGAGCGGCGATCTCGATCACTTTCCGATGATCCTCAATCGTCGTGTAAGCGAGAACCGCATCGGGGTGCTGCTCTGCAATCATGCGCTCGATATCTGTGTAGAAGAGTTTGGAATCAAGGTGATAATCGGAGGCGTATTTCTGTGCGAGGGAGACCTGGGGTTCGACAATAGCTACCAATGTCGCGCTCTCGTTTCCGGGCAGGGCACTCAAAAACCCCTTGACGTGCCCGTGAACTAGACCGATGATAGCGACCCGGATAGGCTGCTCTCCCGTACCAGCTAGAAGCATTGGTGGAGAAAAAAAGCAAGCGCAGAGAGCTACAGAAAGAGAGAGAAACCGGCGAACTTCCTTAATCATAGATATCTTTCAAAGGTTTGTATAAGCATATGGCGACTGCGGCTGTCCTCCTCACAATGGAGATCGGTTTCCTACGGCTTGGAGATAACAGTTCCCCCTGCCCGGAGAAGTTCCAGCTGTTGCGCTTTTCCGTTATCCGGGACCACAATCTTCAACACCCGGTGCTCGGGATCGCACTGCGGTCGAGCGATGGCGTTGCCCTCCAGACTCGCCCGAGCGCTCGCATCCGGCCAGTCATACACGGCCACTTCGATGTTCTGCCACCAGGGCTGAAACGTGCCCTCATGAGCGCCAAGCGTGAGCCGAATGCCATTGGGCAGCACCTCGCAGGCATAGTGGATGCGCACGAAGCCGCCGCGCTTGTACTGCTCCGTCTTGCCGTCATCCTGATAGAGGTCGCCTTGGCAGTTGTCGCCGGGATAGACGCGCAACTCTAGCGGCCCTTCTGGCTTTTGTTCAGTGCTCTGGAGAAGAGGCTCAAGCGGCAGAATCGAACCGCCACGCACGAATACCGGCAGCGTGTCGATTCTCGGATTCACCTTCACTGTTTGCAGCGCACTCACACCCAGTGCGGCGCCCGTGCTCACGGCGGCGGCACCTTTTGCGCCCTTAGTGGTCAGGACGGCGTTACCGGCGTTGTGCGTTACTCGCCTGCCCGTCCAATAGTCGAACCACTGCACTGGTGGAAAGATTACCGCGTAGGCATCGGGCTGGTCCGGGTAGACTGCAGGCGCGACTAGTAGGTCGGGCCCTAGCAGAAACTCGTTCGGCGCGTCAAGGTCCAGAGGATGCCTGTCTTCTGTGGCATTCGGGAACTCGAGGAACAAGGGGCGCATCAGCGGTATGCCGGTGCGCGATGCTTGCTCTGCGAGCGTGTAGATGTACGGTAGCAGATGATAATGATCCTCGATGTACCTGCGCCGGACTGACTCCTGTTCGACGCCGCCCACCCACGGCTCCTGGTTTTTGGTGAACTTCTCCGTGTGGTCGCGGTAAATGGGGTTGAAGGCGCCGACCTCCAGCCATTTCGTCAGCAGGTCCATCGGCGGGGAACCCGCATAGCCCCCGATGTCATCGCCCGCGAAGGCGAAGCCGCTGAGCCCCAGGCTCAGCAGCATGGGCGTACTCATCCGCAGGTGATTCCATGTGCTCGAGTTATCTCCGGTCCAGGTGGCTGCGTATCGTTGTCCGCCTGCATAGGTGGCGCGCGTCAGGACAAAAGGCCGCTGATCCGGCTTCAGCGCGAGCAAGCCTTCATAGGTGGCGCGCGAGTTGAGCATGCCGTACACGTTGTGGATCTCGCGCTGCGTTGTTGTGCGCTTCTGAAACCCGGGCTCCTCGATGCGGTCCTCGACATCTAGTGGCATCGTTTTTGAAACGGTTCCGAACACCGACGGCTCGTTCATGTCATTCCAGAAGCCAGCCACGCCTTCCATGTAGAACTTCCGGTAGAGCGTGCCCCACCAGCGCCGGGCGGTCTCGGTGGTGAAGTCCGGGAAAACCGAATCCCCGGGCCAAACTTTGCCCACGTACACCGATCCGGCCGGGTTCTTGACAAAATAATCTCCCGCCATGCCACTGTCGTAGGGGGCGTAGCTCTGGTCGGGCGCGTCCGCAATATGAAGATCTGTGATCATCACCAGATGGTATTGCTTTTGCGCGAGCTCCTTCACAAAAGCCGCGAAATCGGGAAATTTGCTTTGGTCCAGGGCAAAGGGACGGTTCTTGATCTGGAAGTCGATATCCATGTACAGCGCGTCAGCGGGAATGCGGTCGGCACGCAGCCGGTCGGCTACCGCCCGTAGTTGCTGCTCGCTCTCGTAGCTGTAGCGGGACTGCTGAAATCCGAGGCTCCACAATGGGGGCAGCGGGGCCGTCCCGGTTAGCCAAACGTAGCCCTCAAGCACGTGCTTCGGTTCGGGGCCATAGAACAGGTAGTAGTCCAGTGGGCCGCCTTCCGCGCCGAACGAGTACTCGTCAGGGCTCTCCTTTCCGAAGTCGAAGCTGCTGCGCCAGGTGTTGTCGAGAAACAGGCCGTAGCTCTGTCCGGCCTGCACGGCCATAAAGAAGGGGATGTCCTTGTAGAGCGGATCTGTGCCCTCCTGAAAGCGATACGCGTCGGTGTTCCACATCGAATAAGCCCCGCCGCGCCGGTCGAGCGGTCCGGTCTTGTCGCCCAGCCCGAAGTAGTGTTCGTTCTCGGGCATCGTTTTGTACACCTTGAAACTGTCGCCCCATGGGTGCTTCTTGAATTCCACCTGCTCGGCATCGCTCACGACTGCCTCCCCGTTCGCGTCCTCGACAGTAATGCTCAGTGTTTTGCGGTCGACCCGCACCCGCAACGCCTTGGTATCGAATCCGACGGAAGAATCGTCGTTCGCGGGACGCACCTGCACGCGGGCCGCGCGCGCCTGCGGAAGTGCGGCCCAGGATGCATCCTCCGGCAACGTGCCGGTGTCGGACATCGTGACACGCAGAATGTCATCCCGCAGAGCGATGATCCGCAGCACGCCCTGGCCGCTCTTTATCTCCATCCCGCTGCCAAGCGCGTTCGCCTGCCCCGCACCTGCCAGCGTCATGATCTGCGCTTGTGCCGCGCCGAAGGTCACAAGACCAAAAACTGTTATCAGACCGAATTGCCTGCGCATAGACTGCTTCTCACTGGTGAGGCTCACTGACCTCAACGCATCTGTCTGTCTTCACATCGTGCAATTGTTGCACGATACCGCTGGGCCAAGTGATCTCAATTCGGGGAATGACTGTTTGCGCGCCAACTCCGAAATGGATCGGAGCAAGCACAGATGACGCGTAGCCGAAGCTGCTCATCTGATAGTTCCATTGGTTACCCACTTGTACGACGGCGCCGATTCCATCGCGATTGCTACGCGAGCCAATCAACCGTAGCTCGATCCAGTGGTTCTGCTCCGGACTTAGATTGCGCCAAAATTCCGGACGCTCTCCCAGGGCCGTGACGACTGCATCCAGTTTGCCGTCACCCTCAAAATCGGCGACCACAAGGCCCCGGTGCGCGCGCCGGACCTGAAACGCCGGGCCAGAGAGTGCCGAAACATCGGCGAATGTGCCGTCGCCCCGATTAACAAAGATGGAGTTTGCTTGCTTATACTGATCGCCCGAAAAAAGCTCAACGTTATCGGTCACGTGAGAGTTGGCCGTGAACATGTCCTTCCATCCGTCATTGTTGAAATCGGAGAGGGCGTTCCCCCAGCCCGATAAGTGCATCGACAGAGGACCCATGCGGCTTACGTATGTTACGTCTTCAAATTGACCTTTACCCAGGTTTCGAAAAAGCGGGAATGTTTGGCCGGCGAGAGCCGTGACTGCGAGGTCGGGTAGGCCATCGTTGTTGTAGTCCTGGAAAGCCGCTCCCATGCTGGAAATCGGTCTTCCGTTTTCGGGAAGGGCAACACCGGCATTCAGGGCGGTTTCCTCAAAATGGCCATTGTGGAGGTTATGAAAAAAGGAATTCGGCATCGTGTCGTTAGGCACGAAGATGTCTGGGTAACCGTCACGATCGTAATCGGCTATAGCGACACTCATGCCCTTGCCCAGCGATGCAGCGATACCACTGATTTTCGAGACATCCTGAAACCGGCCGCCGCCGAGATTACGGTACACGGTATTGGACGTGGATTGGAACTGGGTCGGGTTGCAGTAGACGACAAAGCGCCCCGATGAGTCATGGCAGACCGGGTTTGAGGCGGCCGCCCAGTCAACATAGTTGACGATGAAGAGGTCGAGAAGACTATCCCGGTCATAATCCACCCAAGCAGCGGCAATGGGCCATGATCCACAATGGATTCCGGCCTTTTCAGTTACATCTTCAAAGTGCCTGCCTTCGATATTGCGATAGAGGTGGCAGCCTCCCGGTCCGGCCACGAACAGATCTACAAAACCGTCGTTATCAAAATCGCCGGCAGCGGCGCCAATGGAGTAGCCTGATCCCGCGAGCCCGGTTTCCGTGGTCACATCGGTGAAGTGGCCTCTGCCGTCATTTCGATAGAGGCCGTTGGAATACTGCGGCCCCGTTTTTACGAGCGAAGGCAGTTCTGCTCCGTTTGCGAAGAAGAGATCGATGCGGCCATCATTATTGAAATCGAACGCGGCGATGCCGCCTGCCATGGTTTCGACGAGAAACTTTCGTCGCGTAGGGCAGTTGTTCAGAACAAAATTCAAGCCGGAGTGCGCGGAGGCGTCCTCGAAACGGATAGACCAGGCTTCTAAAACGCCTTTCCCGTGGATAGTCGATATAAGGAAAGCGACGAGCGTAGAGAAAACAGCGGCAGCAATGAGACGCATTTTATAATGTGGGCTAGAACGCGCGTATAGTTTATGATGGCAGCCGTACGGCGCTGGTTCCTCTCAGCGATGTTTATTTCGCTGCTCTGTCTAGCCGGGCTATTCAGAGCCGCTGCATGGCAGGGTACGCTAAGCGAAAAAAGTCAAGCGGCTACTCAAGCTGTTGCAGCGGGTGATTATGCGAAGGCCGTAGCGCTATATCGCCAAATAGCGGTAGCGCTGCCTGACAATCCCGGTTTGCGTCTGAATCTGGGGCTCGCGCTGGAGAAAGCGGGGCAGGTTTCCGCGGCTGTTCCGGAACTCCAGCGGGCGTCGCGGGGGTTGCCGAATTCGGTTGCGGCATGGTTCCTGCTGGGATTGGCTTATCAAGAACTACATCAACCTAAGCTGGCGGTAGCACCCCTGCGGAAGGCGGTTCAACTGGACGACGGCAACGAGCGGGCGCGGTTTGAATTAGCGGATGCGGAGCTTGCTGCGGGAGAAACTCGCGAAGCCATAAACGATTTCGAAATTCTTACGCGCAAAGATCCTTTGCTCCCGAAGGCGTGGCAAGGTCTTGGAATGTCATACGTGACCTTGGGCGAAAGCTTTTTTGCGCAGCTTGACCGCTCGGATCGAGAGTCGGCGTATTGGTATGCGCTGCTGGCTCGTTCCCGGGCTGCGGAACAACACTACGACGAGGCTCTCGAACTGTACCGAAAGGCTCTCCAGAAGGCGCCCGCTATCAAAGGTCTTCACGCCGCTCGCGCCGAGATTTACCGCGAGACCGGTCATGCCGATTGGGCAGCGGTGGAAGAAACGCGCGAGGCGCAGACCCCGAAAGCCGATTGCGCTTTACATCCGATGGCTTGCGCTTTCGAAGCGCAAGATTGGATGAGAACATTGGCCGGCGTGGGGAAAGCGCCGCCAGCCGAGAACCTGTATTGGGCTACCTTGGCAACCGGGAAGTTGGCGGAACGGAGTTTCCAAAACCTCACGGAACTGCCTTCCTCGCCCGAGGTACACGAGATTCTGGCCGAATCGTATCAACGAGCGGGACATCGGATGGATGCGATTGAAGAGTGGCGAAAGGCGCTAGCGCTCGAGCCAAATAATCGGCGCTTGCAGGGGAGACTGGCCGAATCGCTTTTACGGGCGCGCAGGTATGACGAAGCCGGGAAGCTGTTGGTGCCGCTGGCGGCCGCGCAGCCCGGCAATCCCGAGTGGCAATATTTTTTTGGCAAAGTACTATTCGAGCAAGGGCGCTTGAACGAGGCGATGCCGCATCTGGCTATATCTGTGAAATCGCTGCCGACATATCTTCCAGCCCAGGAGGCGTTGGGGCGCGTTTACTTGGCGCTGGGGCAGCCGCAAGACGCGGTGCCCTGTCTCGAGCGTGCGCTGCCTTTGGATGATGATGGCTCGATTTCGTTCGCTCTCAGTATTGCGTATCGTCGATTGAACCGGCCTTCAGAGTCCCAGGCGGCACTCTTGCGCTATCGGAAGCTTAATCATGATCAGGGTGAAGCGATGTCGACGGCTAATCCGAATAGCATCCCTCCTCCGTGAGCTTATCCAACATCGAAATCAGCAACTTTATGGCACTCTCTTACCGTTTCTCTCTCCTGGCGCTGCTCTTTGCAGCGGTTTTTCAAGTCGGCGCACAGACCGGGCCCTTCTTCGACGTCCGGCGCTATGGCGCACAGGGCAACGGAACCACCCTCGATAGCGCCGCCTTCGAGAAGGCCGTCGATGCGGCATCCTCGGCTGGCGGTGGAACGGTATTCGTCCCCGCTGGGACGTACCTGACGGGCACCATTCGGCTGCGGGACAACATCGCGCTATGGCTCGATGGCGGCGCGACTCTGGTGGGAACCAAAGATCTGACGCAATATCAATCTTCAAATGGCACAGACGAGTGGTACAAAGCGCTGATCCTGGCCAAGGGCGCACATAACGTGGCCATAATAGGCCGCGGCACAGTGGACGGCAATCACGTCTTCAATCCCAAGGGCGAGGAGCACATACGTGGCCCACACGCTATTCTCTTCCAAGATTGCACGGGCGTGACGGTTCGCGACATCCAAGTCAAGGATGCCGGAAATTATGCAGTCATTCTGCGTTCCGTGGAGGGGATCAATATCGACGGCCTCACAGTGCATGGTGGCTGGGATGGCATCAACATGCACGACGCCCGCAACGCTACCATTTCCAACAGCCGCCTCTTCACCGGAGACGACAGCTTAGCGGGCGCTTATTGGGAAAACGTCACCGTATCCAATTGCATCCTGAACTCGGCCTGCAACCCCATTCGGGTGGGCGGCCGCAACGTGCTGATCACGAATTGTGTAATGTACGGCCCGGGCGAAGCCGAACACGGCACATCGCTGCGCTACGCTACCGAGGCCGGGTTCCAGATTCTGCCGCAGAACTCACGCGCTAAGAACAAATACGTCAAACCGGGCCCAGTGGACAACATGGTGCTTGCGAACAACACTATGATTGGCGTTCACACCCCGGTTTACGTTGCTTACAGCGCGGACGCACCCTACAGCGGCAACAACCTCGGCGTAAACCGCATTGTAATCGAGAACCTGACGGTGCTCGACGGAGGCCGCACTCCGCTGTACATCTCAGCTCCGGCTGACAACCCGGCCAAATCCATCTTGCTGCGGAACGTGCGGATGACGTTCTCCGGAGGTGGCAGCGAAGCCCTGGCGGAAGGTCAAGGCTTCAGCCCGTACTCCATTCTTCAGTCCTATGCCGTGTACGGCCGCAATGTGGAGCACCTGGAGTTGCATGACGTCCGCGTCGACTACGCGCAACCCGATACGCGCCCCGCCATCTTCGGCGAAAACATCGGCACGCTCGAACTGGACCGCTTTCAAGCACGGCGGGAATCCAACGGTGCGCCCTTTCTCGAGCTGGCAGGTATCCGCCGCTTGCTTATCGACGGAAAGCAAGCCCCGAGTGCAGCCGTACGTGTTGATGGGCTAGAAGTTCCCGCGGCGGGTATCGCCGGAACGCCTTTTGCTGCCGTCGCTCTAGCCACTGCCACAGACGCCGAAGGACTGGCACCCGTACCTCTGTCCATCTGTGGCGAAACTCTCCCACGCAGCGTCTGGCTGAATTCCGGGGAGACCGCACGTATCTCCTTTCTCAACGTGCGATGTAAGCAGGCCGGCGAGCTATCGGCGGAAGCGGATGGCCTTCGCAAGCCGCTGGCCGTGGAGGCGAAGCCGGAAGGCGCCGTGCCCGCCGCACCTTTCCGAACCTTCCAAAATGTAGCTTCCGAACTCCTCCACGTGGGGGATGGCTTCTACGTTCGCGCCGGAGGCGACTACACGGTCATGGAATATGGCGACCAGTACGGCGCCATCTACCAGCCGCGCGCGCTTGGCGAAAACGGCGCCGTCGTCGTCAAGCTGGAGAACCCCGACCTGCGCTCGAACTGGCTGGGCCGTGCCGGGATCATAGTGCGCAGCGATATCACTCAACCCGGGCGCGCTCCCGGCTACGCGATTCTCAGCTCGTCTCCGGCCGACGGCTCTTATCTGGAATGGGACGCCGGCGGAAAAGGACGGCTGGACCGGCATACCGAGTTCGACGGCTATACCGTTTGGCCGCACTGGCTGAAACTGGAGCGTCACGGCAGCCATTTCATCGGGTACGAGAGCGACGATGGAATTGGCTGGCGCAAAGTGGGAGAAGCCGATGTTCCCAGCGCTGTCGGGTCACTTGATGCCGGAATGTTTACCTTCCGCAGCAGCGCCCGATTCGAAAACTTCAGGATTCAAGGCAAGGAAACTCAGTAGACGGATCCTGCCGTTCTGGTAAAAAACTGAACATACCGGTTTGAAAGAATAAACCAAGTATGAGTAGATGAACGGCCACATTTGAGAGGACTACCTTTGTTCAATCAAGATGTAACCCGGCGCGCATTCATGGGCACGGTGCTAGCAGTTTCCCTTGAAATCGCAGTCAGAGCTGAAGAGTGGACAGAACTATTCGACGGGCACAGCTTGAACGGTTGGCGACCGAGCGAGAACAAGGGATCGTGGAAGGTAGTCGGTGGCACGCTTGCCGCCGACGGACCGCGTTCGCACCTGTTTTACGTCGGACAGGTGCGAGGAGCCGACTTCCGTAATTTCGAACTCGAGGTGGAATTGACTACTAAACCGCAGTGCAATTCCGGCATCTACTTCCACACGGAGTACCAGGAAACAGGGTTCCCCGAGAAGGGCTTCGAGATTCAGATCAACAACACGGCCCTCGGCGATGGCGGGTACCTGGAACGAAAGAAAACTGGTTCTCTCTACGGGCTCAGGAACATGTACAAGCAACTTGTTCCCGATGAAAAGCCATTCCAGATTCGTGCGACAGTACGTGGCAAGAATGTTCAGATTCGGCTGAACGGGCAACTGCTCGTGGACTACGTCGAGCCAACGCCTCCGGTGATTCCCGCCGGCGAAGAGAGGCAGCGGTTCCTGGATCATGGCACGTTTGCTCTCCAATGCCACAACGACGGCTCGAAGGCGTTTTACCGGAGTGTGCGTGTACGTCCTTTGTCCGATGATCTTCCGGCTTACACGGGTCCAGCGCCGATGGTCGATGAGGTCTATCGCGACATTATCAACATTGGCCGACACAATGTGCCGATGGTCGATTACCATGTCTTCCTCCGTGATGGTATGACGCTCGAAGACGCATTGCAGAAATCGCGCAAAGATGGGATTCAATATGGAATCACAGCCGAGACCGCAGTACTGAAGAATGATGCGGAGGCCGAGCGATGGTTGCGTCCTCTAACGGGCAGGCCTGTCTTTTTCGCGCTCTATGCGGCAAACGGCCAGTGGACGCGCACTTTCTCGCAAAAGATCGCGCGGCAGTTCGATTACATCCTGGCCGATGGCCTCACCTGGCGAAACGAGCACGGCCATGTGCTTGGCCTATGGAATCCAAGAGAAGCGCAGTTGATAACAGACCAGCAAGCGTTCATGGAGAGCCTGGTGGACCAAACGGTGAAGCGCCTCGACGCGGAGCCGATCGATATCTACACCCACCCGACGTACCTTCCCGCGACGATGAGAGCGGGAGCGGAGGAACTCTGGACAAAAGCCCGAATGGCAAAGCTGATTGATGCCCTGGTGCGGAACAAAGTGGCGATCGAACTCAACACGCTGGAGCAATTGCCAAGACAGAAGTTTATCCAGAGCGCCAAGGATGCTGGTTGCAAGTTCGGGTTCGGCACGGCTAACGGAACGGCGGCGGAGTTGAAGCGCTGCGAATATGGACTGCAGATGGTAGAAACCTGCAAACTAGATTGGCGAGATTTTTTCGCACCAGGCGCCTGGTGGCCCAAAGCAACCGAACGGCGGTGGCCTGCGGCAAAAAGAGTGTAAATCAGAAAGCGAATCGCCGCCGCTTAGGTCAGTTTCCAAAATGGTTCGCCCGCTGGAATCCACTGAATGGGAACTCCTGTGATGAAGGTTCGCAGCCATCGGGCGCATTCTTCCATGCCGGGGTCCTCTGACGTCGCATGCCCAAGGATGATCAGGGCCTTGTTTCCGCTGCAAGCAACAGCATCTTTTACGTACTCAACAGCTTCCCACTCTCTCGGTTCGCCTACAATGAGAACCTGTACGTCTTCGCGTTCCAGAGTTTTCATGGCGGCCGCGAGAGAGGAATAACCCGGTTCGAGTGCGACGTTGGTCACCAAGGCCTGTGGGTTTCCGACAACCCGCGTCACTCGGCTCTTCAGCCGGGTTTGTAAGATTCCGGCTAATTCCTTCAGCGACATCTGTGGCAACACGAAGAACTGCCGCCCCTGGTAACTTTCGTTTGCGCTCTTAACATCCGGCTTCTGGTATCGGCTCCATCCGAGAGTGTTCACTATGCCCGTTAGAATGCCGTCCGGCTGCCGGCGGTGCCAATGGTCGTGAAATCGCCAAACTACCAGGTCGTTTTCTCGAATGAAGCGCTGTTTACAAGCGTACACCGGATCGTTGCCGAAGCCCTTCGTCTCGTCAAGGTGATTCCAAAACGTTGGCTCGTGCGTAATGATCAGGTTCTTGCCTGATGCGGCGCTTTGCTTTAGAACATCCATCGTCGCCATGACACTTGTGCAAATTCCTTTGACTTGCGTACCGGGATTGCCAGCTTTGAAGGTATCGACAGTTTGCTCCTCCCACGGGACACCAACGTGTTGCTGTATACGTTCAATTACTTGATTTGCAGTAAGCTTAGCGGTCTCCGTTTGACCGCCAGCATTTATGAGCAGCGAGGTTCCGGCTAAAAACCCGAAATCCCTCCTGGTGAGATTGTTGCGTTTCATATTATTCTCGGAAGAAGTATGTCGCCCCTGAGCTCTAGCTTTTACCAGTTGACCGGCACTTGAACGTGATGCTCGCTTGCTCCTTCGTGTCGCAATAGCATCTTCAAGCATTGTGGAAAGCGTCTTTTCCATCATTGCAGCCGCGTGCGCAACTATAGTTAGCTTATTCAATTGCGCCTGCAGGAACGAGCTTGACTGGGATAGTTTGATAGCTGGGGATAGTTTGGCTGGTATAGAACAGCGCTATGGATCTCGCAGAGAACTCTCCTTCTTGCTTCCGCTTTTGGGCCGGCAACGCTAATCCCCAACAACCAGTGCGACTGGAGACGATGTCTACTACCCGGACCAGAGTAGAGAGTTGGGTGGTCAAAGCAAAAAGAGCAGTCACATTTTCGTGGCAGAAGATCACTCGGGCTTTCAGCTTGAAATGCATGAGACCGTACTTGGGCCAGGCGTTAAGGCGCATGCTCCACACGAGCACGTTCACGAAGAAATCATCGTTGTGCTCGAAGGAAGTATCGAAACATATGCAGAAGGTAAGACAAGAATTGCGGAAAGCGGCGCGGTGGTTTACTTTGGATCCAATGAGGTGCACAAGTCCCGAAATCCGGGCCAGGCGCCAAATAGATATTACGTCCTAGACTAGAGCTCCGCGGACAGGATGCGTAAGTGCTCTTCCGTTTAGAGGCACGAGAGGGAGTTGAAACGCTGCCGCGACATCTTATGAGCTAGTGCGTTGAAAGATCTGTACCGCTATATCTCCAGGCATAATTGTGTGATCCGTGCCAGACCAACTAGCGTCCTGCCACTCGGCTGATTCCAACGTGTAGTTGGGAGCCACCACTCTAAGCTTCTGCGGAAGGTCGGTCGAATTCCAAAGAGTCACGGCCATTCGGTTCCCATTTACGAAAGCATGGGAGGCGACTTGGTTGTTGTCGCAAAGGAAGTTCTCCGTGTCTACAAAGCGACCTTCCAGGAGCAGTTCCGGATGGCCCGTACGCAGAGCGTTGAGCCTGGAAAGATAGCGGGCGAGAGCCGGGTCCGTGGCATCCCGCGGACTGGCATCAATACGCCAACCGAGCGTAAAGGAGTAGCCCAGTTGTGACCGGCGATCCGTAGGTCCGGCGCCGCGGTTTGTAATAACAGGCTCGGGAAAGGTATACCGCAGCATCTCTCCAAAAGCCTCGGGTTCGGGCCAGAACCCAATGCCATACGAGTGAATGATGTCCACCCAGCCCATGTAACAGTCGGTAGGCAATTCCACAACAAAAGCGAAGTCAGGATCACGCGATTTGATCAGCTCGCGAAGACGCTGCATATTTCGGACCTTGCCCGGTCCCGCTGCAAGAGAGGGCTTGCTGTGAGGATGCTCGGTCGAGAAACAGATGTAAGGAGGTCTCCCTCCCATCTGATCGAACAGCATTCCTTGCGCGCCAAAGCCTTTTACCATCTCAAACTGAGAGGCCAACTGCTCGTACCACCCGACCGCCGATGGACACGCTACTCCGAAATATTTGTTCCGCATGACGTTCAGCAGCGTGCCCTGACCGCCCCCGCCGTAAGTTTCCAGGTAATCAAATCCCCAAATATCCTTCGCCACAATGGACTTTCCCTTGGTCCGGTAAAAGTTGGTGCTCGGGTCAATGAGCTGCCCTTGTGTGTAAAGGAGTGTCCTGCCGCCCTCGCTCTTGATTTTCGCCAGAGTTGTCTTCAGGCCTTCCGCACCTCCCATCGCCGGATCGGGATTGTATTCCGGGTACATATTGTCGAAGCCTTGCTGGACCCACCCGAAGTAATTCACCAGGTTCATGCCAACGCTGCGCGCCTGGTCCCAGACGGTGGGTAAGTCCGCATAGACACCCCTGATATGGCCAGACTGAAGCTTCATGTTGGTGAGCATCCAACCCGTCGCGCGACGGATCCATTCCGGAGGGTCAGGTTTCCGCATCCAGGTGTCCGTCCAGGTGCGATAGGTGTGCGCCGCGTTATGCCAGTCACCCTTGTACAGCCGAGTTACAACTGGCTCCGAATTCCAGGTTTCGCCAGCTATAACGAACGGATACTTTACGATGGATGTGGACAGAGTTTTGTCCCGCTCAGCCGCGACGCCCAGGCACGTGACCATGAGCGTCTTATCGTGACTGCCAAGATACAATCCCTCGCTGCCGTTATTGATCGTGAACCACTGCATGCTCGCAAGCCAGGGATAGGTCATGTGAAGTGAGGAAACATCCCAGCGCGGCCCGTTCGCGGGTGGCCTTGTGGCAGGGTTCGATAACCTGGCATAGGGATTTTCAATCCGCCGCCCGGCCGACTCTGGCCAATAGAGCACATCGGATGTCGGCCCCAGGCCCAGATTTCCGATCCCCGCGATCCAGGGAATCCAGATCTCCGTGATCTCGACAGCTTTGTCCGTTTGGCGGTTGTCGATCGTCGCCGCCCAGACCAGAAAGTCTTCCTCCAGAGCGACATGCAACGTTAAGCCAACCTGTAGTTCGCGGGTCTCGCCCTCCCTGGCAACATGCGCAATTAAGCTCGCGTAGGAAATGACTAGGCTGTTCGTCTCGTGACGGACCTGGGCCTTTTGTGCATCTGGATCGATCTCCAGGTCGAGCGCACCAGTCATGGGAGTGCCCGATCGATAATACATTCGCCATGGCGCGTGGTTGCCGTTGGCTACGTAATCGTTCCCCGTCTGGCGATTCGTGAGCTTTATAAGATGGCCCTGCGAGTCGAGGACCATGGCGATCTTATCGTTGGATAGCTCGTATTGACTCGGCTGAGTGGTGGGCGCCTGGGAATCCGCGGAAACCGCATTTGAGGCGCCGAAGGCGGCTACCGATCCAAGAAACACGCGGCGAGTCTGGGACATATTGGCTGTTCTATCCTACTCATTTACTATTGAACGCCCCGTGCCGTGTTGCCCTTGTGCTCGGGCGGAAGATTAGCCGCCTCGGCCAAAGCGTCCGGCGATACCCCGTCGCGGAGCTTGAACATGTTCGCTGCAAGGCTGAAGTCGTTGGCCACCACATGAATGCTCGCGGTCTGTGCACCCCGAAGTTCGACACCAGTATTGCCCCCAACGGAACAGCCGCTGATGAACGCCCGTTCTACACCCGACAAAACAATCAATGGCTCAGAAGAAGCCGGAGCTGATGCAGTAAACTGAGCCATCCTCAAGTCCTTGACATCGTCGCAAAGAACGGCCGGCCGCATGTCGGGAGTAGCGGCGACGAGTTGGACGTTATCAAATTTCAGGCCGCTCACGTGCCGGCAAAAGAACCCGTAAGCCGGCAACCGGCCGAACATCCGCGCTTCGGGGTACTGGGGAGCCAGTTCCGGAATGTCGCGGCTCGTCCACTCTTGCTTTCCGCCCTCTTCCGTTTCGATTCGAATATTGGTCAGTGAGACGTCCTCGACATCATGGCCCGGCAGCCCGGTTATTGAAGACGTGAGAATGGCGCCCGTCGCGTGGACATTGTCGATCATTATGCCCCGAAGTTTTCCCGGCGTGAGCGTTCTCTGTCCGCTGCCTCGGTTGCCCAGCCGAATGAATATGGGAGTCCGCACGCGCTGCATCCGCACATTCGAAATCACCACCCCTGTTACCCACCCGCCGTCCACCATCTCGACGGCAATCCCGGAGATCAACCGGGCGTTCAACGGGACATCGTTGTTATAGATGACGGAGTTTGTGAACGTCACATTCTCGAAGCCGCCCATGGTAGCTGTCCCGAACTTCAGGCCATTGCAACAGGACGTAAGCACACAATTGGTGATCGTAATGTTCTTCGAAACGCCCAACGGCCCATAAGGACTTTCGCTCTTGAGACAGATCGCGTCATCGCCGGTGGCGATATCGCAATCAGAGATAAAAACATTTCGGCAGCAGGTCGGGTCAATACCATCCGTATTGGGACCGATCACAGGGTTTTGGATCTTTATTCCTCTGATAATGACCCTGTCGCATTCGATCGGCCGCATGGTCCATCCCGGAGCGTTCTCTAAAGTTACGTCCTCAATGCGAAGATCGCTGCAATTGAAGAATTCGAGCATCGGGGATGGCCGGTCGATCGGTTTCCAATCGTACGTTGCCACATCTCGCCATGCATCTTCCGGCTCCGGAGCCGGGCGACCACTCGGAACCCAGAAAGCCCTCCCTTGTCCGTTGATGTGACCGGGCCCGGAGACCGTTACATTGGCCGCATCGCGGGCGAACAGCAAGTGCTTGGAGTTGGCGTCTCCTTTAAGATGAGGTCCGGTCTGGGAGGGATAATCAGCGAGATCAGTGCTCCCTAGGAGCGTCGCGCCGGCTTCGAGGAAGAATGCGACGTTATCTTTCAGAACAATAGTGCCCGACAAGTAAACACCGGGCGGGAGATAAACAGTTCCGCCCCCAGATTTTGTACACTCGTCGACCGCTCTTTGGATCTTTGCCGTATCCTTGACCTTTCCGTCACCCGCCGCGCCGTAGTTCCGCGCATCGAAAACGTGCCCCGCCGTTTGCTGGCCCTCGCGCGCGCTGGAGCGCATTGGAGTAAGGGCGACGCCGGCGAGAGCCAGAAGACTCCTTCGTTTCATGAACAATTATTGCCTTCCTGCTGCAGGCGGACACGAGCGTTCACTTGCTCGCCTGATTCAGCGAGTAATAACTGTAATCGTATCTCCAAGTAAATGTCTTACCTGGTTCAATCGACATGTCAATGAAAGGTTCCATTGCAAGGACGGAACGAATAGACCAAAGATTCTCTTTGCTAAGCGGCCGATTCCCGGTCACCTTCATGCCCGCTCCCACTTTGCGGTTCTCAATTGTGATCTTATAGTCAGCCGCCGACTTGCGGAAACCCGAGAACTCAGCCGAGACGGTCTCACGGCCGTCAAGCTTCTTCCGATACGTAAACTGATCTCCCTCTAGCCGCGCAAGCTCCACTCTTCGCGCCTGTTGTGCGTGAATCGTAAACGGCACCGTAATCTCGAAATCCGGGCCAATCGGCTGTTTATCGAGGACTAGGAAGTTGTGATCGTATACGGTTGTTTCAATTGTTCGCCGGCCCGTATTCTCCAGCTTATGTTCCAAAGTCATCTCCGGCTTACCATTGGTCAGCCGTACAGCCTTCGTGTATCGATAGCTGTATCCGGAAACCGGATCGCTTAACTCCTGCGTAAACTCTACTGAATCATTCTTCGTCTGGATGCTCCATTTCCCGGCGTTGACGATCTCATATAGCCGGAAAGGATTGTAGGCCTGCTCGTCAGGCCTTCGAAGCACACCGACCCCAATTTTAAGGAAGGTTTCGCCGGATTTCGCCTGGTCAAATCCCAACGCCTTTAGCGGGGAAAACTCCTCGACGGGACCAGTGATTGCACTGCACGGACCCGCGATGATGTCCGCGGCCTGGAAAATGAAATCGGTTACCTTCGGGTCAGTTTTCGTGAACCACGGCCCGTAATAATTGTGGCCGTTGTACTCCAGGCTGCGGATCACTCCCGACCAATCGAACCTGGTGCCGCGATAAAAACCTGTGTTCGAATCAGGCAAATAGAGAACAACGTGCAGCATGCCATTTGATATCTCGGTTTGCGGCCACTCCTGATTTTGCTCGATTGCCGGTTTGCCGACCATCAGTGCAAGTAGCAGTAGAAGAGAACTTCGCGACAGATTCATATAGTGTGATTATCCAGTCCCGATATACAATCACAACTCGAATGAACTTTCGAACGAGAGTGACGGCCCGGTGACGAACATCCGTTGGACACTCATCTTCTGGATGTTCGTCGTAAGCGCCATTGCTTACCTTGACCGCGTCAACATTTCCATCGCCGGCCAGGAGATAGCCACAGAGTTTCACCTCGACAACGTTCAGCTCGGATGGATCTTCAGCGGGTTCGTTTTGGGCTACGCGCTATTTCAAGCTCCAGGAGGGTGGTTGGCGGATCGCTTCGGACCGCGCGTCGTGCTGGGCGCGGGCGTAGTCTGGTGGGGCGTCTTTACCAGCCTGATCACTTTCGTCTCTCCGGCATGGAACGGTTCGCTCGGCATTGTGATCGCGATTCGCTTCAGCCTGGGCATGGGAGAAGCGGTCGTCTATCCCGCTTCCAATTGCATCGTTTCGGACTGGATTCCCTCTTCCGAGCGAGGCATCGCGAACGGCATCATTTTTGCCGGTGTAGGATTCGGCGCGGGCGTGACGTCTCCGCTCATCAATTACCTGGTGCTGAATTACGGCTGGCGATCTTCGTTTTGGGTGAGCGCCGCGATTGGAGTTATCGTGGGCGCAATCTGGTATTTCGTAGCGCGCGACACGCCGAAACAGCATCCGAGCGTCTCTGCTGGCGAGCTACAGCACATCCGGGCAGGCCTCCCATCGGATGTCTCCGTGTCCGCCAGCCACGGGAAGCTATCCTGGACCACCATTCTGAAAAGTCTCAACGTGCTGGCCATCACCTTCAGCTATTTCGCTTATGGCTACGCGGCTTACATTTTCTTTAGCTGGTTTTTCATTTACCTGAGCACCGTACAAAACTTGAATCTCCGACGAAGCGGCTACTACACGATGCTGCCCTTTATCGCTATGTCCGTCTGCTCGCCCCTGGGCGGCTGGATCAGCGATCGCGTCACGCGCACGCATGGCAAGCGCGCCGGGCGCTGCGGTGTCGCAGGAATCGCCATGGCGTTGTGCGCTGTCTTCATTGCCACTTCCACGCAGGTTCACAGGCGGCATAGTTCGGGGCTCGGTACTCGGGCGAGGTGTCCAGGTTCGCAGCGGGGCGGTTGTCGAAAACTCTATCATTTTCGACAATTGCATCATCGGGCGACAATGCAAGATTCGCCGCGCGATTCTCGATGAGAACGTCACATTGAGCGACGGCGTGAGTGTCGGTCACAATCTTGAGCGGGATCGCGCTCGCCACCACGTCACCGAGACTGGCATCGTTGTGGTGACCAGCCGTTCCGCGCAACAGCATGACGGTCCATGCTTCCGCTGAGAGTACCGCGATCGCGGAAACTAGTTTCCATGAACGGACACAATCGATTACGCGATAATGCGAACGAGCAGTATGTCAGCGCCGGAATAAAATAACCGCATCTTGCCCGGTTTTGTGGTTGAAAAGTGCCCCGGTTTTGTGGAAGTCACACACGTCCGCAGCGGCGCCGGAGGCGGCGCGAAGGACGTGCGTGACGGATGCGCGGATTGTAACTGCCGGCGAGATCAGAGCAAGGGCTACCCTCCCGCGCCTTCAACAGGAGCAGGAACTGTGGAAGATCGAGCGTGCTTGGTGTCGAGGCGGACCCATGCGATCACGAGGTAGAGCTGGTCGGCGCTGTTGACCTTGCCCGCTACGCAGTAAGCCACTCCGGGCCGGATGAGCTGGGCTTTGGTGAAGTCATAGAGCCGGTAGACACGCCGCGTGTCGCGATCCTTGAGCAAGAACACCGCGTACGAAGGATATTCCGTCCGCGAGAGCAGGAACAGATGGTTGGCGCTGAAGTTGAACATGAGGGGAGAAAGACCAGGAGACGGAGATCGCTAGGATCTCCGCCCCCATGGGCAGCGCCGTTGAGGGGTTACCCGGCGGACTTCTCCGTGCGGGATATCGCCACAGCGCGGTGCTTGCATGTTGCCGGAAGAGCGTTATTCTTCCGACGAACTGGAGTTCTTGTTGGCTTTGCGCAGACTATCCCCGCCCAGCAAGAAGATCTCGGAGTTCTCGACCAAGCGATCGGCGATTGCGGTAGCGATGGTGGTGTTGAACAGGATGTTGCCCCAGTCGGAGAAC
>CAWJEH010000031.1:72500-326821 GCA_963841675.1 Terriglobia bacterium | reverse complement strand
GTCCAAGCGGCGTAGTACTGCTCCGTGATCTTTACGGACGAATGCCCAAGAAGGACTTTAAGGTCATCCAGACTAAGACCCTTCGCAAGCATTCGAACCGCGAAAGTATCGCGTAAACGGTGCGGCCGGCAGTCCTCTACGCCGACCCGATCTCCGATCGCCTGCATCCTGGAATAGACCTCGTTTGCCAAATACGTCGGACGCGTAAAGGAACCCCACGCAAAAGGGCGCTCCTTCGACATCCACTTACAAGCATCGATGGCATCCTTTAGCCGATCTGTCAGATAAACATCGTGCAGCTTAGGAATTTTGGCCTTGCGCAATCGTTTCTGCGGCAGAAATCGATAAACCCACAAACCAGATTCAGCGCGGAACAGAAAACCATTCTTCGGATCGTACTGAGTAGCATCTCCGCAGCGCATACCAGTCTCAAGCTGTAGCTCCAGCAATAGGCGAAAGGTCTCCGGGTTGTGAGCGTAGCCGATCCCATTGTTGCCGCGCTGCATGGTGCTGCAGCCATTCAGGACGAGCAATACTTGGTCCTCTGTGAATGGCTGCGCCTGTTGATATTGGCCGGTGTACTTCTTCATGCGCTTGGCTAAGGGCTCGTTTATCCAACCACGTCGAAAGGCGTCATTCAGTAGTGCCTTGACCTTCGCCATGGCAACCGCTTGCGTTGTGCTCGCCTTGTTCTTGTACGCTTTCGATGCGAACGACTCAAGAATATCCACGGTCAGCTCAGACATGTAGTGCACCGGTACGCTTCGTCTCAGGCAGAACTCGATCAGCTTGCCAATGACCAAGCGGTATTGATCTGCAACTGCAGGAGCGATTTCATTTTCAACAGACGCCATGTATTTGTCGAACGCCAGCCTGTATAGTGATGCCTTTGAGCGGATTTTCAGGCGTCGTGTGGCGGCGTATGAGGTCCGACCGAACAGCTTCAGCGCTCGCCAAGTCATACTGGCCGGTGCTCTGCCGGGGCACAAGTCGACCATCTGGCAGACGCCCAGTGACCCAAATCGGGCAGGAGCACTTGAAAAAATGCTTATCTTTGCTTCCGCAATAGTGCCGCTTGTAGAGCTGAAGATCCTGAAGCACCGCACTTCATCGTACACGATTTCTGTACGCTTTCTGTACGGTCACGATTTCCGCAAGCTAAACGAATGATTCTAAAGGCTTGGCTCCCCGACATGGATTCGAACCACGATTAACGGCTCCAAAGGCCGCTGTCCTACCATTAGACGATCGGGGATTGAGGGTAATGTTTTTTACTGATCGATCTTCAGTTTACCAAGGGAAGGCATCTTCCTAGAATCTGAAGGTGATTGTGCGGCGATCACCAGTCAGAGTACGCCGTGCCGTCCAGCCCGATTTTATCGGAGCCGCTTTTGACGTCGAAAATACCAGGTGGATTTGTGCTTCCACCGACCGGAGTGTCCTCCATAATGACCTTCCACGTCTGATTGGATCCGGTCATCGGATCCTGTGGAATCTGCCGTAGGTAGCCCTCCGAAACCAAGTCCTGCAGGGATTCGGGCGCTTTCTGCTTATCGATTGTGTACTCGTCGATCATGCTTTGCAAGGTGAACAGATTGTTCCGAAGCACACTCTCCTTCGCCCGGATAATCGATTTCTGGTAAATGGGTAACGCAATCGCCAGCAGCACGGAGATGATTGCCATCACCACCATGAGTTCGATCAGTGTAAAGCCCTGCTGAGCGCGCTTTAGGGCTTGAAATGTCCGTTGCTTTGACATCCGCCTAGAACCATTCTGAATAAGGCGTTCCATCGCTAGCCTTATCTGCCGTCTTCGAATACACGTCGAAGACGTTTTGGCCACCCCAGGAATCTGAAGTGGGTTCGTCCTGCATGCTGCGTTTTCCCCAATCTGTGTCGCCGGTCATCGGATCTTTGGGAATGCGGCGAAGGAATCGTATCTTGCCGGATTGATTGTTTCCGCTGACCGTGTTATTGAGTTTTACGCCATCCACCAGCACCTCCAGGGAGGGAGGGTAACAGTAAGCATCGGGGTTGCTCGACTGAATCTTACCGGCGTCGCACATGTCCTTATATTTGTCGATGGCGGTGCGCATTTCCCGCAAGTCATTGAGCAGCGCTTTCTCGCGCTGCCGCCGCACTTGATAGCGCGCAGTCGGCACCGCCATAGTGGTCAGAATCAGGAGAATGGTGAATGCAACAATCAACTCCACTAACGTCAGACCAGACTGTGCTTTGCGGCGCCGCGCCAGAGCCGGGCAATCACTTCTTACAATCATCGACTTCAAACACCTGATTCGTTATCGCTGCGGCTGATCTGTCGAGTGAGCAGCGGTTTGAGCGGGCTGCACCGGGGGCACTTGCGCCGGCAGTACTGCGGGAGGCTCCCTCAGCGGGGGCGCACTCGTCAGGGGAGCTGCCTGCCTGGGAGTAGTCGAGCCATTTGGCCGGCCGGGCGGAACTCCCGCCGCCGGAGGCGTGCTCGATTGTGGAACCGAAATTTCGACCGATTGCGGGACGCGTTGGACCCGCGGTACGCGTTCTGTCCCGGCATAAACGCCCTGGTTTGCCGGGTCTCCGTAGTCAGGAGCACGAGTTATGTGCGGAATCACTGCAATCAACGTCTCGTTATCGGTATCGTTCCGGGTTCTTGTTCCGAACAAATAGCCTAGAAGGGGAAGGTTGGTGAATCCCGGAACGCCGGCTAAAGAATTCGCGCGATCTTTCTCAGACAATCCCCCAAGGATACTCACTTCGCCGTCTTTCATACGAACGTCTGCTTCATCGATCTGCTGGCCGATCTCTGGTTCATCGATGCCCGCGATTGGTATCTGTGCAAGCACGTTGGAGAGTTCGACGCGTATGTGCATGCTGATGTCGTCGGCTCCATTCACGTGAGGCTGAAGATCTATTAAGGTTCCGACCTCAACCTGTTGAAATTGCGTCGTCGCGTATGGGATAGAACCGGGTGTCGCGACCGCTGAGTTTAGAGATCCCGAAACGTAAGGGATTTTCTGCCCGATTTTCAGTGATGCCTTCCCTCCATCGGTAGCCCGCAACTGCGGCCGCTGAAGAACCTTCGTAGATGAGTCACTGAGCAGTGCTTGCACGACAGTGCTAGGAAGGGTAGTCGAAAAATCGGCGCTGGACAGGTGACCGAGCTGGGCAATTGTAACCTGACCGGTACTGGTTCCGGTGGTGCCCGTAGCTCCAGTTGTAGTTGCGCCCGTAGAAGAATTAGAACTGGGTGGAATTTGAGAAGCCGGAGTGGAATTACGCGGCGTGAAATTCAGTGGAACGCTCAAACCCGACTGGCCTAACAAAGCAGCGCCGAGCGTTGTGTTGTGGCTCTTATTCACCTCCATGATGATGATGTCCATGGTGACTTCCGCCTTTGGCTTATCGAGATCGTGAACCAGCTTTTCAACCAGTGCGATCGTGTCCGGAGAGCCGCGAGCGATGATCGCACTCTGACTGGCCACTTGGAAAACATTCGAGGTCAGTTTTGCGCCGGTTCTCACTCCGTTGAAGATCTCCGTGAACTCGTTTGGAGTGCTGGCATTCTGAATGTAGAAAACCTTCACCACTTCGTCCTGATACTCCTGCCTCTTCTGCTCGCCTTCCTGAGAGACAAAGATGGCATTCCGGCTGATCGGTTTCCAGAACGTATGGGTGGTCAGCGCTACGTAGTTCAGCGCTTCTTCCAGCGTGACATTGGTCAGGTCCAGATTGAAGTTTTTGCCCGCTGTTCCAGGCCCTTCAAGACCGGAAGGATCTACTAGCAGGTTTATACCTGCAAGCTTGCAGACGCTTTCATAGAGCACGCGGGCAGGCTGGTTGTTGACTTTTAAACTACTGATTTGTGCATTGATCGGGCGGAGTGTGGGCGGTCCCTGCAAAGAATTGATACGATGCTCGATCTCCTGTCTTGCACGCTCGGCGGGGGTGTAAATGGGCGTGTTAGCCGGCACCCGCGCGCGTTCTTTGATCATCGCAGTAGTGGCACGAATCTCCTGGAGAGAGATCTGAGAGCCAGGATCGGCCAGGTACGCCTTTTGGAATTGGAGCAGGGCCGCGTCCAATTTCTGATCCTTCCGCAGTTCGCGGCCGTTGGCGATGCGCTGAGCAGCCACCTTAGAATGTATCCGCTGGTCCCAAAGCAGGTAATTAGCGTCGGTGGGGTCAGTCTCGAGCGCCTGATCGTATAAGTTGAGAGCGGCATCCCAATTCTTATCCGCTTCGGCTTTCTGAGCCTCTTTCAAGAGCTTGTCGCCCTTCTTCGTGTGCGCCTCCAGACGTCCTACCGCCGTCAGCAGCATACAGGCAGCCGCACACAGCGAGGTTAACTTATTCAAATAGTTCACTTAAAAGAATCCAGCCATCCTACTTTAATCGTCCCCTGTCACGCCCCTGCCGTCCTGCGCCCTCGAACTGGGCGCGCCACCCTCAACGTCATATCCGGGGAGTATACCCTTTACACAGAGGGGTATCAGTCGTCTTTGTATTCCTCTCGTATTCGAATGGAAGACGCTCCGGCTTCAGTCGGCGTGCAGAGTTGGGGTAGTACTAAGTAAAACTGGTTGTAGAAGGTGACCCTCACATTGTCTCAGCCAGCTTCTAAACCACTCGTTCGGTTAAGGCAAAGATGTCAGAAAACGAAATCAAAATCCTGAGCGAGAATCGGTCTGCGGGTCATAATTATCACCTGTCGGATCGCTATGAAGCCGGTCTGGTATTAACTGGAACCGAGGTCAAAGCCGCCAAATCCGGCAAAATTCAACTTAAAGAGAGCTATGCCGAGGTCACTGAAGGTGAGGCGTGGCTGATGAATGCACATATCAGCGAATATTCGCACGGTAATCTGATGAACCACCCCCCCCTCCGTAAGCGCAAGCTTCTGCTTCATCGTTCGGAAATCGAGAAGTTGCGGGTAGAAACACGGGAAAAGGGATTAACCATCGTGCCTACCCGCCTGTATCTGAAGTCGGGGCGCATTAAAGTTGAAATTGCGGTTGGAAAAGGCAAAAAGTTCCACGATAAGCGAGAGGCCATTAGAGCAAAAGAGATGCAAGCGGAAGCGAAAGCCGCTATGGCGAGGAACGCCCGCCGTTGATTTTGTCGAGAGGGATATCACAACATGATGCAGGTTTCAGTCACTAGTTCTCCGGCAGAGAAATTGGTCGTCGATGCATTAGCCGTCATCTGCTTCGAAGATGAAGAGACGATCGACAAGGAGCAAACAGGTCAAGCTGTTCAGGCGCCTAAACTTGTCGATCCCGAGATAGCCGCCCAAGCGGGCTGGATGGCAGAACTCCGGAGCTCTGGTGAATTCACTGGAAAGCTGTACGAAACGGCCGTTCTCTACCGCCCGCAGGACCTCGCGGCCAAGCGGCTCGTAGTGGTCGGCGGCGGAAAACGAGGAAAGTTCTCGCAGGTTGAATTGCGGCGTCTGGCCGGCGTACTGGTGCGCTCTCTCAAGGCGAAGGGTGTCCGTACGATCGCGATGCTACTTGATGGGTCTGAGCTCTCCGACGTCGTTGCCGCGGTTGAGGGCGCAATTCTCGGTGGTTGGGAAGCGGACAAATATAAGACGGACGCAAACAAAAATCAAAAGAGAATCGATGAGTTCTCGATAGCCGTTCCGGGCGGCGAGGCGGATCGACTGACTGAAGCCGCCAACCAAGGGCGAATCGTTGCCGATGCCCAAAACTTCGCGCGCGATCTGGTGAACGAGCCCGCCAACAAACTTACGCCACAACTGCTGGCGGAGGCGGCAGAGAACAGCGCCGTGGAGTTCGGGTTGGAGTACAAGGCACTTGACCGAGATGCTATGGCCGAGCTTGGAATGGGCGCCCTGCTCGGAGTCGCGCAGGGGAGCAGCAATGCTCCTTACCTGATTTCTCTCAAGTACCGGCCCTCGCGCACTGAAGGCCGGGGCGAGCTAGCGCTGATCGGCAAGGGCGTCACTTTCGATACTGGGGGCCTTTCCATAAAACCCTCAGAGGGCATGGAAAAGATGAAGTATGACATGGCAGGTGCGGCTGCAGTAATTGGAGCGATGCGAGCGATCGCGCAGCTTAAGCCTTCGATCCCGGTGACTGGGTATGCGCCGCTAGTTGAAAACATGATTAATGGAAATGCTCAGCGCCCGGGTGACATCGTTACTACTATGTCGGGCAAAACCGTCGAGGTGCTGAACACGGATGCGGAAGGACGCCTGATTTTGGCTGACGCACTCACATACGCGAAGCGCGAGGGAGCAACTCACATCGTGGATGCCGCCACGCTCACAGGCGCCATAGGGATCGCACTGGGCCACTACAACATGGGTGCATTCACCAACAATGAGGAATTTGTGAATCGGTTCTTCAGTGCATCGCGGGCTGCCGGCGAAAAGGCTTGGCAGATGCCGATGGACGACGATTACAAAGAGTACTTGAAATCCGCATTCGCGGACCTTCCAAATATCGGGGGCCGCTACGGAGGATCTATCACTGCGGCCTGGTTTCTCCGTGAGTTCGCGGACCCCACGCCCTGGATCCATCTCGACATTGCCTCGACTGCCTGGCTCGACGAGCAAAAACCGTGGCTCTCGAAGGGGCCCTCAGGAGTAGCGGTCCGCTCGTTTGTACGGCTGGCACTCGATTGGGGTTCTAAGCAGTGACCTAGCGGAAATATATACTCGAAAGGCAACGAATTCCCCAACGGAGACTTTCCAAATGCAGCTTCGTGTTTTAGCGTTTGTGCTTGCGGGCGGCAAAGGAACCCGCCTCTTTCCTCTCACAAAAGAACGAGCCAAGCCTGCTGTTCCGTTCGGGGGACGCTATCGGATTGTCGATTTCGTGCTCAGTAACCTGATCAATTCCGGCATCTACTCCATTTACGTTCTGATTCAGTTCAAAAGCCAGTCTCTTTTGCAGCATCTCCGGGAGGGCTGGGAGGTGAGCGGCTTATTGAAGAATAACTTCATCATTCCTGTTCCGGCCCAGATGCGGTCTGCCCAGGAAGACTGGTACAGGGGAACGGCTGATGCGATTCATCAGAACATCAATCTGATCGAGCAAGCCGATCCGCATGTAGTCGCTATCTTCGGCGCCGATCACATCTATCGCATGAACATAAAGCAGATGATCGAGTATCACGTGGAGAAGCATTCCGCGGTGACGGTAGCGGCGATTCCCGTAAAGAAAGAGTTCGCCTCTGAATTCGGGGTGATCGAGACTACTCCCGAAGGGAGCATTATCGGGTTTCACGAGAAAAAGGCTGACGCTCCTACCATGCCCAACGATGTGGACCGGGTTTACGCCTCAATGGGAAATTACATCTTCGCCACGGACGTTCTGCTGCGCGAACTGTATGCCGATAGCCAGAACGAAGCGAGCTCGCACGATTTCGGCAAGGACATCCTGCCGTCGCTCATTGGCCGATCCGACATGTACGCTTACGACTTCAACACGAATGTCATCCCGGGAGATCCGATCGGTTCCCCTCAGTATTGGCGCGACGTTGGAACGCTCGATGCCTATTACGAAGCGAGCATGGACCTGAGATCAGTCTCTCCCGAACTAAACCTGTACAATCGTCAGTGGCCTTTACGAACGGCCGGATATTTCGACGCACCTGCGAAGTTTGTGTTCGATGAAGAAGGCCGCAGAGGTATGGCAGTGGATTCGATTATCGCTGGCAGTTCGATTGTCTCCGGAGGATTTGTCAAATCATCAGTGCTCGGTCGCGGTGTTCGGATTCACACTGGCGCTCACATCGAAGACTCGGTGATCTTCGACAATTGCGATGTCGGGCGCCACTCACGGATAAAACGAGCCATTCTCGACAAAAATGTCAAGATTCCTCCAGGTACGGAGATCGGGTACGACTTGGATGAAGATCGAAAACGGTACTTCCTAACCGACAGCGGCATTGTTGTGATCGAAGGGCATCATTCGACGGTGGATATAGCGACCCTACAGGTCTGATAGAACGGTCAGGTGACCGGCACCGGTTCCCTGGCGAACGCTGCGAACGCGAGTCCGACGAGAACGACCGCCGCACAACCAATCACGTTGTACCAGAGAAACGATACGCGCGTGCATGTAGCGACAACGAAGATAGCCGCTTCGCCTGTAAGGACACCAGCGAAAGCTGCTGTCCCGCTGACACGCTTGCAAAAGAATGCCAAAACGAAGACGCCCAAAAGCCCGCCGTAAAAAAGAGATCCGACGATGTTTACGCGCTCGATGAGAGCACCGAAGCCTCGAGCCCCAATTGATGCGAAGGCCACCGCGTACGCTCCCCAAAACACCGTGAAGAATCGTGAGGCGAATAAGTAGTGCCGGTCCGAGCGATCGCGGACGAGATAGCGGCGATAGATGTCGATGACGGAAACGGTCGCCAATGCATTGATTTCGCCGGAAGTTGAACCCATTGAAGCGGAGAATATGACTCCGATCACCAAACCGATCAATCCCACGGGTAGATAAGACTTAACGAACGACAAAAAGATGTAATTGGTGTCGTCATACTTCTTTCCGCCGTGCAGTTTCTCTACAACCTCGAGACCTTGCAGGCGGCTCCGCGCAAATTCTTTCTCCGCGGCGACAAAAGTTTCGATATTGTGTTTCTTCGAATCCGATCGCTCGTTACCAGATACCATCTGGTACGCTGCTGCGCGTCTCTTTTCGAAGGCCAGCTTATATCTGGCTTCGGTTGTTGTCCAGCCGGGAGTAGTCGCGGCATGAGCACGTTCCAAAGGCTGAAAAATGATCGGTGGCTGAACAAAGAGCGATAAAACGAAAACGATGGCTCCGATGAATAGGATAAAGAGCTGCATCGGGATCTTAACAACCGCGTTGAAGAGCAGGCTGAGCCGGCTTTGCGCGATAGAACGACCTGTCAGGTAACGCTGAACCTGGCTCTGATCTGCCCCGAAGTAAGCGAGGGCCAGAAAACATCCGCCGATCAACCCACTCCAGAGATTGTATCGGTCGCTAAGATCCCAATGGAGGTCGACGATCTTCAAACGTCCAGCCGCCGCCGCGAGGTGGAGAGCGTTTCCGAATGAGATTCGCGGGGGCAGTGCGTGAATGGCCACGATAAGGCTGACGACCAGCGCTATGAAAATCATGCTCATCTGTTGCACGTCCGCCCAGGTAAGAGCCTTGATGCCCCCGCTTGCGGTGTAGATGACGACCAGAAGTCCAATCAGAACGGTAATCAACCGATCGGACCACCCCAAGACACCTGCTAGAGCAACCGCCGGTGCATACAATCCTATTCCGGCTGCCAAACCACGCTGGATGAGAAAGACGATAGCTACGAGCGCGCGCGTTTTTGCGTCGAACCGGCGCTCGAGGTATTCGTAGGCTGTGTAGACCCGAGCTCGATGAAAGATGGGAACGGCTGTCGCGCAAAGAATCACCATCGCGATGGGCAGTCCAAAATAAAATTGCGCAAAGCGCATTCCATCCACGTATGCCTGGCCGGTCGTAGAGATGAACGTGATGGCACTTGCCTGCGTCGCCAGGATCGAGAGTCCCATGGCGTACCAGGGCATGGTATTGCCAGCGAGCAAGTATTTGCTGACAGTGTTGCTGCCGCGGCCGCGATACAGGCCGTAAGCTACGAGAGAAATCAACCATGCGAAAAAAACGAGCCAATCGAAGATCCTCATTGAAGCGCGCTCTTCAATGATCGGACGGCCTCGCGACTTACACTGCCCGTGACGAGTGGTGGCGTGCGGGCTGCCCGTCCGACGTGGATCTCCTGGAGCTCGGCAGTGTTGGCGAGGTCCGAGAGCACGGCGGGAGTAAGCCCAGCGCCTGTCAGTATCCTGATCGAGGGCTCTGCCGCACGCTGCCACTCGATGAGTCGCTTTTTGCGGGTTGGCCAATCGCCCTGGCCTCCGGCCGTCAAAACCCTGTCGATCTGAGGAAAGCGCTTTAACTCTTTAATCGATGCCATTGGATGAGCCAGTTCATCGAAAGCTCGGTGGAACGTAGCACGACAGCGAGGCGCGGCAGAGAGGATGTCAAGCAGGGCTGGTGTATCCGCCTGGGCGTCGCGAGTGAATCCGAGCACGAGTCCATCTATAGGCAAGGAGGCGAGGGCTCTTGCACACGATTTCAGAACCCGCTTTACGCCGGGGCCGCCGCTCGACATATCAGGTGTTTGGCGCAGCATAACTCGTACCGGTATTTTGACGGCACGCAGCACCTGTTTGACCAGCTCGGCATCAGGTGTGAGCCCTCCGAGGTCCAAAGCGCGAACCAATTCCAGCCGATCGGCGCCCCCAGCTTCAGCTTCGATCGCGTCTTCTACAGAAACGACGATAACTTCGAGGAATTTAGGCATGCGCTTCGGAACGAATACCTCAGGCGGCCCAGAAACGAGAAAATAAATAAAGGATAAATATCAACGTCAACAAATAAGACAACACTCCGATATAGACACGTGTCCATGTACCGAGGAACGGAGGAGGTTCGTCCGGGGAGTCGCGACGTTCGAGAATCGGGTCGCCCATAACGCGCAAAAGAGAACACTACCACGGCTCGGAAAAGGGGCAGTAGCGGAATTTCGATCGACGGATTAAGATAGGTGTTCTATCTACCAAAGCACTTCTAGACGGTCCCGGGTGAAATCTGTGTCTCCGGGCGTCTCTGGCCCAGGTGTGTTTTGGTCGGATACACTGAAAACCGTGGGAAATCACGCCACATCACGCCCTGCCATTAATGTCCTCGTAGTTGACGACGAGGAGTCGCAGCGCGGGCCATTAGCCTCCATGATTTCCGCCTGGGGCTTCAACGTACAGACCGCAGCCGATGGACAGGAAGCGCTTGAAAAACTGACTTCCTTCACTGCGAACGTCATCGTAACCGATCTGATGATGCCTCGACTGGACGGCTTCGAATTGATGAAGCGTCTTGGAGCCGACGGCAACATGCCGCCCGCCATCGTATTAACCGCATTCGGCAATATCGAAACGGCCATTCAGACGATTCATGATCTAGGCGCTTTCTGGTTTTTGGAAAAGCCCATCCAACCCGCGGCGTTGCGAGTTCTGCTGGAGCGCGCGGCTTCCCAGAGTCAGCTCGCAGAGGAGACGGAACGTCTGCAGCGGCAACTCGCGAATACTGGCGTATTGGTTGACATGGTCGGCACCTCACCCCAGATGCAGCAGGTCTTTAACGTCATCCAGCAGGTCGCTCCGAGTAAAGCGGCGATCTTGGTGGTTGGTGAGAGCGGAACGGGCAAGGAACTGGTCGCTCGTGCTGTGCATCAACTCAGCAGCCGGCGTGGGGCTCCGTTTGTGGCGGTAAACTGCGCGGCGATGCCGGAGACTCTAATGGAGAGTGAGTTGTTCGGCCACGAGAAGGGAGCTTTCACGGGTGCATTGGAGCGCCGGGCTGGCTGCTTCGAATTAGCGCAACACGGCACCCTGCTGCTCGACGAGTTGGCCGAGATGCCCTCCGGAACACAGGCAAAGCTGCTCCGGGTTTTGGAGGATTCACGGTTTCGTCGGCTGGGGGGAAAGAGCGAAATTTCGGTCGATGTGCGAGTGATTGCCGCCACAAACCGCGTCGTGGACGAAGCTCTAAAGAAAGGTGACCTCCGGGAGGATTTGTACTATCGGCTCAATGTTTTTCAGATCACTTTGCCGCCCCTCCGTCAACGCCTTAGCGATCTTCCCGTGTTGATCGAAACCTTGGTTGCCCATCTAAATCGCAAGCACGCCTGCAACGTGACCTACGTCAATCCGGATGTGATGGATGCCTTCCGTAAATACTCCTGGCCCGGCAATGTGCGTGAGCTGCGCAACGTACTGGAGCGGGCCGTCATTATGGCGGGCGAAGGAGTGATTCAAATGGCCCATCTGCCTTACGACTTTGGTGTCTCGGTGGGATCGCGTCCACCAGCTCAGATTTTCGAACCGGAGAATGTGCGCCTTCCAGTCGGTACATCAGTTGGCGAGGCCGAGCGGGCACTGATTCAACTCACGCTGCAGCACACCAAGAACAATAAGACCCGTGCGGCCGAGATTCTTGGTATCAGTTTAAAAACGCTCTTCAACAAGTTGAAAGAGTACGGCGCGTCAGAGGCAGGCGAAGCAGGCGTCTAAGAGTCGCACAATCCGAAGCATTCTTTGCTCGGGATGTTACGCTGGGGATTCTGCTCCCGAATGACAGCGACCATCGACCTGAAGAGAACGCCACTCTTCGACGCCCATCTCGCCTCGAAGGCAAAAATGGTCGATTTCGGCGGGTGGAATATGCCCGTTCAGTACTCCAGCATTCTCGAGGAACACAACGCCGTTCGCAAGGGAGTTGGTCTTTTCGATGTCAGCCACATGGGTGAGATCGATGTGCGCGGCCCAGAAGCCGCCACGCTGATAGATTATGTGGCAACCAATCGCGCCGCGAAGTTGAAGCCCGGGCAGGCCCAGTACTCCGCTCTACTATACGAGCACGGCGGTTTTGTGGACGACATTTTGGTCCATAAAGTCGCCGATGACCATTTTTTTCTATGTGTGAATTCTTCGAATCAAGAGAAGGATTTCGAGCATATTGTCCAGCACAATCGCTTTGATGCTCAAACCGAGTTATCGAGCGATCGCTACGCGCAGTTTGCAATCCAGGGTCCGAAGGCACTGTTGACGCTGCAGAAGTTAACTGACGTCGAGCTATCGAAAATTAGATACTACTGGTTTCAGGACGGAACCGTGTCGGGAACCGAGGCGCGTATAGCGCGCACAGGCTACACCGGAGAGGACGGATTTGAGATCTACATCTCTCCGGGTGCGGCACCTCGTATCTGGAACGAGATCCTGATGGCGGGAGAGGAATTCGGCATCAAACCCTGCGGTCTCGGCGCCCGCAACACATTGCGTCTTGAGGTGAAGATGGCGTTATACGGTCACGAGCTGAGCGCATCCATCAATCCTTTCGAAGCCGATCTGAGCTGGATTGTGAAGATGGATAAAGGTGACTTCCTGGGCCGTCAGGCGCTCGAAAATGTCCAGCGCGAAGGAGTAACCCGTAAGCTAGCTGGCTTCGAGATGATTGGCCGCGGTATCGGCCGCGATGGATATGAAATCGCCGTTGATGGCAGTCCGCAGGGGTGGGTCACGAGTGGAGGCCCATCCCCTACATTGAATAAAAACATAGGGCTGTGCTTTCTGCCAGTTGAAAAGGCTGTCCCCGGAGTACGTGTAGAGATCTTGATCCGCAATGCCCTCGTCGAAGCGCGGACGGTTACGACTCCGTTTTACAAGCGAGGTTAAGCGGTGGGTTATCCAGAAACTTACAGATACACAAAGGAACATGAGTGGGTGCAAGTTGAAGGTGATCATGCCACCGTCGGCATTACAGATCACGCCCAGCACGAATTGGGCGATATCGTATTCGTCGATCTGCCTAAGGCGGGGGCATCGGTAGCGAAGGGCAGGACTTTCGGCTCAGTTGAATCAGTGAAGGCAGTGTCGGACGTCTACTCGCCTGTCTCCGGCGAAGTCATGGAGTCGAACGATCTGCTCGCAAAATCACCCGAACGGCTCAACGAAGATCCGCATGGCGAAGCTTGGCTTATCAAAGTGAAGCTGAATGCGGAATCGACGAACGAAATTAATGCGCTCATGGCGGCACCCGATTATCTAAAGTACATAGGCGCAGAATAGCGTCGCAGACCTGCCGGGACGTAAATAGTTGCGATACCTACCTAACTCGGACTCTGAGCGCCGTGCGATGCTCTCGGTAATCGGGCTGAAGTCTGAAGAGGATCTGGTTTCCTATCTTCCAGAGGCCGTTCGTTTTGATGCTCGTCTGGCGATCGATGATGGTAAAAGCGAGTACGAGATAGTCGACTATTTCAAAGAACAGGCTGCGCGAAATGCAACTGGATATGCGAGCTTCCTGGGCGCGGGTGTTTATAGTCACTACCGGCCCGTGCTCGTAGACACGGTTGTCTCACGAGGAGAGTTCCTGACCTCCTACACGCCATATCAGGCTGAAATCTCGCAAGGCACGCTTACCAGCATCTTCGAGTTTCAGACAATGATTTGCCAGCTTACCGGCATGGACGTTGCAAATGCCTCCATGTACGACGGGTCGTCGGCCGTACCCGAGGCTGCCATGATGGCGGTCCGTGTAACGCGGCGCGACAAAATTCTAATCGCGCGCACTGTGCATCCGGAGTATCGCGAAGTTCTGCGCACATACACCCAGCATCAAGGCATTCCAGTTGAAGAAGTCGCTTACGGTAAGAACGGGCTTCTCGATTTAGACAATCTGAAAAGCAAGCTGAACGATGGCGTCGCTGCCTTAATCATCCAATCGCCCAACTTCTTCGGCCTGCTGGAACAGCTCGAAGAACTTTCTTCGATCGTTTCGAAGCAGGGCGTGCTGCTGGTCGTGGCTTTCACCGAAGCAGTGGCTTTGGGTTTGATTCGCCCACCAAAAGAGGCGGACATTGTAGTCGGAGAATTGCAGAGCTTTGCGATCTCACCCAGCTACGGCGGCCCTTACGCCGGGATCATCGCAACCCGTGAAAAATACATCAGGCAGCTTCCCGGGCGCCTGGTAGGCGAAACGACCGATGGTGCTGGTAATCGCGCATTTTGTCTCACGCTCGCGACACGCGAGCAACACATACGGCGAGAGAAAGCGACTTCGAATATCTGCACGAATCAAGCGCTGCTCGCCCTAATGGCGACGGTGTTCATGTCGCTTTACGGAAAGGAAGGTCTGCGCGAGCTTGCCGAACAGAACCTCGCGAAGGCGCACTACCTTTCGAGCCATCTCTCCAGGGCGTTCGAAGCACCTTTCTTCAACGAGTTCGTGGCGAGAACGAATGGCCGGTCCCCTGAACAAATCAATGAAGAGCTGCTGCAGAAAAGAATCATAGGCGGACTCCCACTTGGCCGCTTCTATCCGGAACTGCAGGACTGCATGCTGCTATGTGCGACGGAGATGAGCAAACGCACCGACATGGATACCGTCAGTCAGGCTTTTGCCCAATGATCAAGAAAGCGTCAAAGCACATCGTTCAAAATGAGCCGCTGCTGTTCGAGCAAAGCTCACCTGGCAAGCGTGGTTATCAGCTTCCGCCATTGGACGTGCCCGCAGTCGATGCGGAGAAAATACTGGGCCGGCAAAACGTGCGAGCGGAGCTTGAAGAGTTTCCGGAGGTGAGCGAGTTCGAAGTCTTGCGTCACTTCACGCGCCTCTCTACCTGGAACTATGCGATCGATCTCGGCCTTTATCCGCTCGGTTCCTGCACGATGAAATATAATCCCCGTGTCAACGAGCTGGTTGCGCGAACCGAAGGGCTGGCTTGGGCGCACCCATATCAGCCGGAAGAGCTTTCACAGGGTTGTATGGAAGTAATAGCCGCTCTGGAGCGGGCGCTGACCGAGATAACCGGCATGGATGCGATCACACTCCAGCCGGCGGCGGGTGCACATGGGGAGTTTACGGGCATCCTGATGATCCGGGCGCTGCTCGAAACCCGCGGCAATCCTCGAAAAAAGATTCTGGTTCCGGATTCGGCGCACGGCACAAACCCCGCTACTGCCACTACCGTGGGTTACACAGTCGAAAACATCCAGTCGAACGAACGCGGGATGGTGGATTTGCACGTCCTGGAGACAGTCGTGACCGAAGACGTAGCTGGATTGATGATCACCAATCCAAATACGGTCGGCGTTTTCGAAGAGAACATCCAGAAGATTTGCCGCATCATGCACGACAAAGGCGCGCTCGTCTACATGGACGGGGCGAACATGAATGCTCTTGTGGGCGTGGCGAAGCCGGGCACGTTTGGTATCGATGTCATGCATCTGAACCTCCATAAAACGTTCTCCACACCCCACGGCGGAGGAGGTCCGGGAGCCGGCGCGGTGGCGGTTGCAAAAGTGCTAACGCCTTTTTTGCCATCACCTCGCATCGCGAGGGAAGGGCAGAGCTGGAAATGGAACTATGACCTGCCTCAATCGATCGGGCGCGTCAGGGCTTTCTATGGGAACTATGGTGTCCTGGTCCGCGCATTGGCCTATATCATGGCTCACGGGGGCAACGGTTTGCGGCAGGCAACTCTGGATGCACTGCTGAACGCAAACTACATTCGTACGCTTCTTGAACCGTTTTACGAACTCGCGTATGGAGCTCGCAGCATGCACGAATGTGTATTCAGCGATGACCGTCAGGCGAAGAAGGGTGTACGGACGGGCGATATTGCAAAACGCCTGATCGATTATGGCTTTCATCCATACACAGTGAGTTTCCCGCTGATCGTCCGCGGCGCATTGATGATCGAGCCGACCGAGACCGAAAGCAAAAGTGAGCTTGACCTTTTCGCCGATGCCATGATCTCGATTGCGGAAGAAGCGGAACGCGATCCGGAACTCGTCCTGAAAGCTCCGCACTCGACGCGTACCTCGCGAGTGGACGAAGTGACAGCGGCACGTAAGCCGATCGTTAGATGGAAGAGGCCTGCGAGGGCCAACCTAGCCGCAGATTAGCGGCTTCGAGCACCACATCGAGCCGCAGATGCTCGATGGGATCGTTTCGCAAAACGCTAACGTTTTCGCCGCGAGGAGCCCACCTCGCAGGATCAGTTGGTCCGAACAGGGCAACGGTTGGAGTTCCTACTGCAGCGGCCAAGTGAGTGATTCCTGAATCGTTGCCGATGTAGAGTCTCGCCCCGCTGATCCAGCTGGCCAACTCGCCGAGACTCTCGAAGCGAGTAGCGCCGTCGAGCGCCTCCTCGGGACCTGCTGTCCACTCAACTTCCGCGGCTTTGATTAGAGATGCAAGACCTTCGTAATGGGTCAGCGGCCAATTTTTCCCTCTGCTGCCTGAGAACGGATGGATCACGACCGAATTGCGTGGACGACTCTTTGGGACGTCGATGCGGGCAGCGATATTTGGATCGACACCCACCTGATCCGCAAAAAATTTCGCAGCGTGTCCCGGATATTCGCGGTCCGGTAATGCCGCATGGAACTCGCATGGTATCCCTAACGCAAGTAGCGCCTCTTGAAATTCGGGACGGTTTGTACCGTACCAGCTAACGATCGAATCGAAACTTCTAAGAACATCCGGCAGCCCCTTCGGAAAGGCATCGCCTTCAACGCCGAAGAGATCGATGCCTGTCGCCGAGAGCGCCCGAACCTTTTGAGCGAACCGCACAAGAGGAACAACAGGCGCCGGCACCCAAATTTCAGTGAAGTCCGTAAGTAGATGTTGTAAGGCGGGAAATGACAGAATGCAGTCGCCGATGGCACCTGGCCTGAGAATGAGGCGGCGCATGGATCACGCGCTTCGATGGCTCGCTATTCCACGGAAACCGGAAGGTGCACTTCAACAGAAGCAGGCCGAAAACACATCTCGTTGTTGCATGCCTGATAGCGAAGTTTACCTACCATTATTGCGTTTCCCGGGGGGGCATTTGCCGGAGCCTGGAACTTCGTCTGGATCTGAAAGGTGCCGGTGAAAACTAGTAAGAGCTGACTGCCTACTTTGATCTGCTCCGGCTTAGGATAAGAGATACCTTGGCTTTCGAGCGGCCCGCCCATCCACGTCAACTTCAGCGGAATGAGGAATTCGTCTCTCGGCTTGTCGTTATTGACGTGAAAGCCTGGCTGCACCGCGACGTCCAGTGCCTGCGTTACCGAAGCTCCGCGCTTTACGGCGACTTGCTGAGGAGGATGAACGATCAGTCTATTCTGCTGCGCCGCGCAGCAAAGCGGCAGGAGAAGAGAAAAGCCGAGAAGAAGTCTCTGTTCCCTTCTCATCCAGAATGCTTTCAATTTCGCTCGCGTACTCATTCTTTCCGACCAATCCAACATGCGGAGGAAAGGCAAATCTTCCATCACGGTCAATGATAAACGTTGTCGGAAGCGCGTCAAGGCCGCCGTAAAGCTGGCTGACTGAATCGTCACCCAGCAGAATCCTGTAGTTCAGTTTGTGCTCCGTCATATACGGCTTTACTGCGGACCACCCATCTTCATCCATGGAGACGCCTAAAACTTCGAAGCCCTTCGACTTATATTGCTGCTGAAATTCTTTGAACCACGGGATCTCAACCTGGCATGGTCCGCACCATGTTGCCCAAAAATTCAGCAGAACTACTTTCCCGCGGTAGTCCGCCAATTTCACTTTGGCTCCGTCCGAATCGGTAAGCGTAAAGTCGGGCGCGGCCTTTCGGTCACTATGCGCTTTGGCTGAAGCGCGAACATTATCGGATTGCGCTTTCGACCCGGAGCAAGCTGCCAACACCGCCGTCGCCAGGATCAGTAGCAAGTAGCGGGGATTTCGAATGGTCGAAAGCATCTAACATTTCAGTGTACCGCCTGACCGACAAGGGCTAGTAGGAAGAGTCTGGAAATTTGGATACAAACCACTCGCGCCGAAGAGTCGCCCATTTTCGCGCCAGTTTGAACTCAACGGCGCTCGGCGTTCCCGAATAAAGCCAGGCAGCCGTGTCGCAGAAGCTTTCGCACACATACTCGCTCCACCCTTTGCTGCGGGGGTGGAGACCTCCCTGGGAGCGGAGTGCTGCCTTTCGCACGGTGGCCGATTCGCCCAACTCACCTCGCGCTCCTGCTTTGATCTCTTCTCTCAACAACGCCGCAAATTGACGTCTTGACGCATTGTCCAGACGCACCCATACAAAGTGAAATACCTCATGTATGAGGATGAGACGCAGCATGTCCGGTCTGCGCAAGAGAGTACTCTCAAGGACAATCCGTCGCTGGCGAATGAAGGCAGCTGCATGAATTGCCGTACCCAGATCGGGGAAGCCCGATAGCAGCTTGCCCCTATAAGCGGTCAGTTGTGGGTTGATACTGATGGAGAGTTCACTCCCAACTTCCACTGGGAGATTAACAACGATTTGGCTGATGCGCTTTCGCGTCCGCGCGGCAAGTCTAGGGCTTAGCCTGAGGCGCACTGGGTTGAGGTGAAGTGGTTGCAGGGCGTTGTAAAGAAGGGATGCCTGATGATGCAGTGGATGCGTTAAAGAAATCAGGATCCTGTACTTGGATCTTATATTTGTCTACTTCGTGCTTCACCGCCGCCTGATTTCGTTCGTTTTGCAGTTTCTGCATGATTTCAGGCTTTGCTTGATCGTAAGTCAGTTTATCGCGGCTTTCTACTTTCACAATCAGAAGGGCATTTGGAATGCGAATCGGTTCGGATATTTGCCCGGGTTTTAGCGTGCTCACTGCTGTTTTCAGCTCGGCCGGTAGCTGAGGGTCTGCCACGCTGAACGAGCCCAGCTCCCCGCCGCGAGCCGCTGCCTGCTGATTGTCAGATTCGGTTCTGGCCAAGGTTGAAAACTCGCCTCCAGCCTTCAGCTTCTTTTCTATATCGTCAGCCTTTGCGCGAGCCTGTTCCTCGGTGCGGTTATTAGTTGCTGACGAGGCGGGAGTACCGGGCGGATTGAACGCGACAAAAATGCCGCTGAGCTTTACGCGATCGAATTCGGGTTGATGGGAGTTGTAGTACGCCTGTGGATCTTCGGTGGGGGTGCCCGGTGTCGTACTTGCCATTTTGCTCAGATAGGCCTGGGTCAGAATGTTGTCCCGAGTAAGCTGAAGCTGCTCCTTCCAGGGAGACTGCTGGTCGAGACTCATCTTCGTCGCCTGGTCTGCAAGCTGTCGACTCATGTAGATCTGCTGAACGACGGACGACAGGTTCGACTGATATCGTTTCAGTTGTTCCGGTGGAATAGCTTGCAGCATATCGGCGGCTTGCTTGGCCGTGATCTGCTTGCCGTCGATTGTGGCCACGATCCGGCCAGGATCTTGACGGGCAACGGCTTCGGGTCCTCGCGTCCTCATTTGGGTGGAGGGCGGCGGTGTTGTTTGCGGAGTCGCGGAGGCGGGAGAAGATGTTCCCTGGGCGAAGCTCACCGCAGAACACAGGACGGCTGAGAATAGAAGACTACTTTTCATCAGGAAGTTCGGTTCGCTCCCACTCTAACATGGGCAGCGGCGCTACTTCCCGTGCGAAATGAGAGGTCCTACTGGACCACGCTGGCGCGTTTAAGGTTGGCGACACCCTTCGCCCGGGCACTATCACTGATCTGAATGTTATTAATCACCTGGGTGGCTCCGGCTGCCTTCGCCATGCGAGTAGCCGACCCCTTGTGCTGGATCACATTGGTAGTTCCTTCCCAAGTAACCACACCGCGCTGCACGTGAAAGTGGAAACCGTCTTTTCCAATTTTGGATTTGGCCAGCTTCATTCGGATCGTGGCATCGATCTGCGAATCCGTACGCGGCACAGCGCGAACCGTCGTAGCGGATGTGCTGCGAGCCCCGGCATTTGCCGGAAGGGAGAGCATAAGGTAACAGAGGGGAAATAGAAAAAGAGCAAGAACGCGTTGCATGGCTTTAGAACTTTCCAGAAGCTTAGTGGCGCAGAACGAAAATCTTCGCAATCAATTTGCCCCAGGGTACGCTTTTAGTGATCTCATGGGGCAGGCGAAGACAAGAGTACGCGCAGAAGTGCTGCTGGTACAGGTACTTGTCCTCTCGATTTTGGTTTGGCCGTTCGTCTCGCCGACCTTTCGCGACAATGACCAAGCGAGTATCCTAGACGGGGCATGGCAACTCGCCCGGGATCGAGCCCCGTTCTTACACGCTGTTTTCTATAATTTCGACAAGCAATGGGGCCTGTTCCTTGCCCTTAGCTGGCTGTACCGGCTCTTCCCTCGCGCTGACCCGGTTCTCGGCCCGAATGTACTACTGACCATACTGGCCTCCTTGGCCTGGATCAGCTTGGGTTTTCGCATGGGCAGAACCAGAAACGTGCCGCTGCCACTCGTGCTGCCTGTCCTGCTCTCCCCCGTTCTGATCCTCTACATTCCGTATGTTGGCTCGGGTTGGTTCTCACTGGCCTTCTTGCTGATTGCATTCTTCTTCCTAGGCCGGACCGGATCTAAAGCAATGCTAGCCGTCGGCGTAATATCCGTGGCTGTAGCAGCGGCGTGTCGCGGCGATGTGGTGCTGGCGATACCCGCGCTGGCGGTTTCGCAAATGTCTCGCACTCGTTTCCTGATGCTTGTTCGTCGTCCTTTGCCTTGGTTGCTGGCCGTTGCGGGGACCTTGCCGGTTATAGCCGGCAAAGCCATGGCGGGATCGAGCATCCCCGACAGCAATCCGCTTTCGTTCGATGCCAAGGCGTACTTTGGATTCCTGGTCTTCGGCTTAACGCCGGTGCTAATCGCATTGCTCGTTCTGACGTTGGTGGTTTTCCTTAGACTTGCCATGCAGAGGCGAAATTTCAGAGTTTTCTATCTCTGTGTCGCAGCGGCGCCGCTGATACCGTTTGGTTTCTATTCGCTGCAGTTATACACGCTACGCTATCTTTTCTTGACGATTGCGAGTCTCCTGTTTCTAATTTCGAGCCGGCGTTGCGTTTGGCTATACCGATCAACGTCCCGCCGCATGCGCTGGACACCTGGCGCGCTGATCACTTTCGCCGTCATGCCCTGGCTCGTCGGATTTAACGTGCCTGCATTAGACCACCCCAGGTTGACGGCGTCCGATCCGACTCGCTTCCCGACGGGGGACGGCCAGTTTCCGATGGGCGCCTACCTAGGCTTTGAATGGCAGGTACTAACGAAAGACCACTCCCACATCGATCACAACCAGAGGATCTGGCTGGCTTCTCGGAGCGCTGCCTACCAGAGTTGCAGCGATGGTGCGGTGCCGTTTCTTATTACACCCATGTCAAACTTCATCGAATTTGCCATACGACTGCAAAATAAGAAACCCAAGCCGATTGATGACATGGGTGAATCACCGTGTGGCATTGCCTATGTCGATGCGCGGTCGATTATCCGAGGGTATCGACCAACCTCACGCGACGGTAAATTCTTCGAGGATCAAATCCTGTTCGCCTCTAAAGTGAACGATGGTGAACTGATCGCGCGGATTGATTCGAGGGGCAAACAGACTGATGAAGGCCGGATTCTGGAAAAGCTAGCCGCTCTGTTCGGTCCCCGAGAGACCGAAATCTTCACTGGAACGCGTTCGAGAATCACTATAAAACCCGGCGTGCGATATGCAATCTTTTCGACTCAATCCTGTCGGATCAGTATCGCTGGCCGAGAGCTACCAGCGACGAGTAATCTGATTCAAGCTACTTGGGTCGGTTCATCGAGGGCTATCCAGAGTACTGCGGAAGCGGCCTGTTCCGGAGCTTTGGCTGGCTGGGCTCGCACGTCGCTTCCGCCATATATGGGACTCTAGCTACAACCCGAAGTACCGCCGCAGTTCTCGCACTTATAACAGGAGCCGTTGCGGGTCATCATACTGCCGCACTCCGAGCAGAGCGGGGCATCGGCTACCACGTTCGCCTCGAAGGGCAGAGCAGTCTGCGGATCCGGAACTGTTGGCCGGAGCTTCGTCGTTTCGCCTGCTTCGTTTGCCTCAGTAATCCCAAGAAAGCGGTTGCCAAGCCAGCGGAAGATGTAGTCGATGATTGATTTGGCGTAGGGAACCTGCTGATTGCCAGTCCAACCGCTGGGCTCGAAGCGAACATGGCTGAACTTATCGACGAAGAACTTCAAGGGTACTCCGTACTGTAGTCCGTAACTGATTGATGTTGCGAGAGTATCCATCAGACCGGAAATAGTCGATCCCTCTTTAGCCATGGAGATGAAGACCTCGCCGGGGGTTCCGTCCTCATATAAACCGACCGTGATGTAACCTTCATGGCCACCGATTGAAAACTTATGCGTCAACGATTGACGCTCATCGGCAAGTTTGCGTCGAACAGGCCGATAGACAATCTTCTCAACAACTTGCGGAACTACCGCGGTGGTTGCGACCGCTGTGGCTTTCTTCTCGCCCTTACCGGTCCCGGAGCTAAGAGGCTGAACCTTCTTTGAACCGTCCCGGTAGATTGCTACGGCTTTGAGCCCCAGCTTCCAGCTTTCGGTGTAGGCTTCCATGATGTCTTCCACCGTGGACTCCTCGGGCATATTGATTGTCTTTGAGATAGCACCCGAAATGAACGGCTGCGTCGCGGCCATCATTCGGACATGGCCCATGTAATGGATGAAACGAGTACCGTTTTGCGGTCGAAAACTGCAGTCGAATACCGGTAGATGCTCCGGTTTAAGATGTGGTGCGTCCTCTATGGTCCCGGTGGCGTCGATGTGTGAAACGATCTGTTCTGCTTGCTCGGGCGTATACCCCAGCTTGATCAGAGCCTGAGGAACGGTGTTGTTCACGATCTTGATAACACCACCACCGACCAACTTTTTGTACTTAACGAGCGCCAGGTCCGGTTCAATACCGGTAGTGTCGCAATCCATCATGAAACCAATGGTCCCGGTCGGGGCGAGCACAGTAACCTGCGAATTGCGGAATCCGTTCTCGGAACCTACTTCATAAGCTCGACGCCAGCACTCTTCGGCAGCTTTGAACATAGCAGCGGGAACGCGCTTGCTGTCGATGCTGTTAACCGCATTCCAGTGCATTTGAACGACGTCGAGGAAGGGTTCCACATTTGCTTCGTAGCCTGCACAAGGGCCTGCCGCCCCCGCAATGCGAGCGCTCGTCAGGTAAGCCTGTCCACACATGATGGCCGTAATGGCTGCGGCAAAATCGCGTCCTTTGTCGCTGTCGTAAGGTAGGCCGAGCGACATCAGCATGGCGCCCAGGTTGGCATAACCAAGTCCGAGCGGGCGGAAATCGTGCGAGTTTTTGGCAATCTTCTCGGTTGGGTAAGAGGCATTATCGACGAGTATTTCCTGCGCGAGGATGACCGTATCGACAGCATGGCGGAACGCATCCACATCGAAAGTACCGTCGGGCCCCACGAACTTTATCAGATTCAGCGAGGCCAAGTTGCAGGCCGAGTCATCAAGGAACATGTATTCCGAGCAGGGATTCGAGGCGTTGATGCGAGCCGTGTGCTTGGAAGTATGCCAGCGATTGATCGTCGTGTCGAACTGCATGCCGGGGTCGCCGCACTGGTAAGTAGCCTCGGCGACCTGGCGCAAGAGGTCGCGAGCCTTGTAACGACGTACAGATTGTCCGGCAACTACACTCTTGGTCCACCAGTCGGCATCATTAACCACAGCCTGCATAAAGTCGTCGGAAGCACGGACAGAGTTGTTGGCGTTCTGGAAAAAAATGGAGCTATAGGCGTCCCCATCGAGCGAGGAATCGTAGCCCGCGTCAATCAGAGCATGAGCCTTCTTCTCTTCCTTTGCCTTGCACCAGATAAATTTCTCGATATCTGGATGGTCCGCGTTGAGGATCACCATTTTCGCGGCTCGGCGCGTCTTGCCGCCCGATTTGATTACCCCGGCAAAGGCGTCAAAACCCTTCATGAAACTGAGCGGGCCCGAAGCTCGGCCGCCGCCCCAAAGATGCGCATCCTCCTCGCGAATCGCGGAAAGATTTGTACCGGTACCGGATCCCCATTTGAAGAGCATTCCTTCGGTCTTGGCCAGATCCAGAATTGACTCCAGCGTGTCTCCAACAGAGTTGATAAAGCAGGCAGAGCATTGCGGGTGATTTTCGCCGGGCATTAGCTTCTTCACAAACTGGCTAGCTTCATCGAAATAAAAACCATAACCGCGAGATTCCCGAACGCCCACATTAAACCAGACCGGTGAATTGAAGCAGGCTTTTTGCGTCAGCATTAAGTGAGCCAGCTCGCTACGGAAGTTTTCACAGTCTTCTTTGGTTTTGAAATATTTGCCCGACAAACCCCAGTCGGCGATGGTATCCACTACGCGGTGTACCAGTTGCGCTACACTCGATTCCCGCTCAGGCGAACCCATGCGGCCATGGAAGTACTTACTCGCGACGATGTTGGTGGCGGTCTGCGACCATTCCGACGGAACCTCGACATCACGCTGTTCGAATATGACCGAACCTTTGTCATTGCCGATCGTGGCAGTACGGAGTTCCCAATTTATCTGGCTGTACGGAGTGGCACCCGCTTCCAGCTTGGATGTGAAAAACCTTGAGAACGACACGCCGGTACGTTCTTCTCTCAACAGTGGTTTGTATTTGCGATTATCAAGTGCGGGTGCGATAGCGCTGAGCATGAGGATAACGACTCCAGAGGAGTCCGAATCGGGCGATGCCGATTCGGTCAACAGAGCTATTGAACCGCAAATTACCGCATCCGTCAATACAACCCTGCCACATTATCTTGTGGAATAGTTGTGCAGAAACCCTACATAAAGTAGTAGAACCGATTCCGGTACCAGAGTGCTGCCAGATTCTCAACGGCTGCTTCCAACGAGCGATCCGGTGTTCGTCACAAAGCTGACGGCGGTGGCGGCCGCAAAGGGTTTGCAACTTTGCATCAAATTCGTGCATCAGAAACCGTTGTAAGCAGCCCAATACGCTTTGGTCTTTGTTGAGAAATCTAACAGACCATGAGCGCCAGGCGCAGCAGCTATTGCGCCGAAGGACCTTTCCCCTGGGCAATCTGCGGGGCAAAAAACTTGATTGGGTGGCTGTTACAAGTGCGTCAAAAGTCAGTTGGAGTAGAGAGGATGTCTCAATTGAACATAAAAGAATTCCAGAGAATGCTGGAAACAAAGAAGAAGGAGCTGCTAGCGGGAACTTCGGACCGCGAAGAAATTCTCATCGAGAACGCCGCCGAGGACTTCGACCGCTTACAGCAGCAGCTCAATCGCGAGGTGGCTATTAGAAACCTGGACCGCGAGTCGAAGCTGTTGAAGGAAGTAGAGGCGGCACTGAACCGAGTTCAGGAGGGCACATTCGGGGTGTGTCTGCGCTGTGAGGAAGAGATCCCCGAGAAGCGTCTGAAAGCGCTGCCCTGGGCGGCTTATTGCGTACCTTGCCAGGAGCACGTGGACCGAATGCGGGCTGCTGGCGAAGTGGTTGGCGACGATACGGAGGCATCGGAGCTGGCTGCCTGAGCTCGGAACAACAGCTCCGGCTCCCTGAGAATGTTTATCCGAATCAGGCCTTCAGCTTTTTCTTGAGCTTGAGATTGAGCTTAACAACTTTGTGGCTATCGAAGACGCTCACCGTCTTTGTTTTGCTGGTCAGCCCGTTGGCCTCAGCCCGTACCTGGTAATTGATATCTGTGCTTAATCCATAAAAACGGTAGCGTCCGTCAGGCTGAGCAACATAGGAACGCACCTGGAGCGTCTTGGTGTCTTTCAACAAAACAATCGCGCCCGCAACAGGCTGACCGGAGCCGTTTACAACCAGCCCTTGAATAGACCGCGTTGTGCCGGCATTCTGACCGACGACTGGTGCCTGAACCTGCGCTCGACATAAAGACGACACTGCCAGCACCGCAATGCTGATCACCAATGCATTCGAAATCGAAATCAGGCGGCGTGGTCCCTGAAGGTGAGACTTAGCAGACAAGAGGATTACCGCAAACAGTCCTCCTCCTCTGGTTCCTCTTCTTCGTCCTCGTCCTCGTCGTACTCGAAGTCCTCGTCATCCTCGGCCGCGTCTTCCTCGGACTCCAGCTCGACCGGATTTACACTGGCGACCGTCAGAGAAGCCCCGCACTCGTCGCACGAAAGAACGTCACCTTCGTCGAGTTCTTCTTCCTCCACATCAATGGAAGCTTCACATTTAGGGCAACTGACCATATCTGATTCCTTATTTGACTTAGGCACTGTCAACAATCTCGAACGGAAACCCGGCGCGGTGCAACACAGAACGTGTACCCCGAATGGATCATCAGTGGTGATCTTAAGTTACGCCGTTTAATTTGCGGTCATAAGAGGCGAGCTCTTCGGGCGAGACAGTCACTAATCTCTCGTCCATGTCCTCTGAAGTTTCGATCATGCATCTGAGGTGGAGAGCGGCGAGCCGCATGCAGTACGCATCGGAAAGCTTGCGACTGTTCTGTTCCGTAATTTGAAGAAGCGCTGGATGGGGGAGCGCTATTACCTTTTCTTCCGTAGTTCCATCGGAGGGCGTAACGAAGAACTTAACGTCTACTGTGTCGGCATGTCTGATCGAAATACCAGTTTGAAGCCAGCGGAACTGAACTTTCCAGGTACGGCCAAACGGGTCAGGACCGGCCTCAAATAGGCGACTTTCGTCACTCATGACCCGATGCTAACATGCTGCTCGGGCAACTCCGGCAGGCACTTTAGATGCTGGTCGATCGCTGTCCGACGAGCGAAAGAAGCTCGTGCCGCGTTTCTTTGTTTTCCCTGAAAGCGCCAAGCATGGCGCTGGTTATTGCCCCCGAATGTTGTTTTTCGACACCCCGCATCATCATACAGAAATGGCGGGCTTCACAGATGACCCCGACACCCCTCGGGTTAAGCAATTCCTGGAGTGTTTCGGCAATTTGCTGAGTCAAACGCTCCTGGATCTGAAGGCGGCGGGCAAATAGATCCACGATCCGCGGAATCTTGCTGAGACCGATTACCTTTGAATCGGGCAAATATGCGACATGAACCTTGCCAAAAAAGGGGAGCATGTGGTGTTCGCACATGCTGAAAAATTCGATATCCCGTACGATCACCACTTCGTCGTATTTCACATCAAAAAGTGCGCCGTTAACGATTTCGTGAATATCAGTCGAGTAGCCGCTTGTGAGAAATTTCATGGCCTTCTCGACTCGTTCGGGCGTACGGAGCAAACCGTCCCGCCCAGGATCTTCTCCTAGCGCGCGAATAATCGCCTCGGTATTAGAGGCGATGATGCCCTCCTGTGGATTACGCCGCAACTCGATGACGCGGCCCTTCTTTTTGACCGGCATGTGAAGCTTTGTCCCTGATGCTTTGGTTTTAGACATTTACGGTGACACTCTCATTTCGAAACAGTGATGAGCGGGCATCCCGGAGCCCCTTCATCGATATCTCGAAGCCGTTACGATCCGTTTCCTGCACGTGAATCCTCGCCAGTCGTGCGGGGGGGTGATCTCCGAACCATTTAGTCCATTGATCCTCAAGCAGATCCGCGATCGCTTGTACGATGTTCTCCGTAGTTGGAACAGTATGCGCGAAGCAAGCCAGATCGAGGTTCAGGTTGCGGTATGCAAAAACCCCAAGAATCACCTCTTCGAGCATACAGTCCAGTGTTCGAATATTGATGATCAACCCTGTGTCGGCCTGTACGGGACCCTCTACCGTGACGCTCAGCACGTAATTGTGACCGTGACCGTAGCGATTGTTGCATTTGCCGAAAATTGCGGCATTCTCGGCGTCGCTCAATTCCTGCGTGTGAAGACGATGCGAGGCGCAGAACTGATACCGCCGGGTGACAGTCATGCCGCAGGCTCCTCACTGGAAGCGGTGTCGAGATTCAAGTCTTCCCGACTCACATGAACGTAAAGCTCGGCTGTCTCAAAAAGGCGAACGCCAGCCAAGCTGCAATCGGGGGCCGCGAAACGGGGATCAAGACGACGCCATATTTCCTTCGCTACATTCGGGGTCGTCGGGATGATTCGATCAAATGGTGGGACCTCGTAGTTAAGGAAACGATGATCCATCGGCTGCACAACTTCTTCGTCGAGAATGTCTTTGACTCGTTTGAGGTCAATTACCATTCCCGTGACCGGGTCCGGCTCACCCTCGAGCGTCACCTCAACAACAAAGTTATGTCCGTGCCCGTTTAAATTTGCTTCATCGCCGAAAAGCTCACGATTTTCGGAGTCGCTAAGATCGGGAACGCGGCAAAAGTGCGAGGCGGAGAACTCCGCTTTGCGGGTTACAAGCATCGGCGACTATTAGATGCCAAGGGCGCCTCGTTGGATACTGATAATTGATCCCCGATGAATAGGAGTACCGTGGCATCCAGCAGTCTACAAAGGCCCCCAACGAGAACGATCGTTTCGAAGCGCTCGGCGGGTATCGCGACCACCAACATCTTACGCGCACTAATGGCTCTCTTGGCGGCCGCCTTCATCGGCGTGATCGTCTTTAGCTTGCGGGACACGTTCGTAAAGGAGGGCGAGAAAGCCCCCGAGTTCAGCATTGTTAGCGACCGCGGCACTCGCATTACACCCACGGAGTTCGGCGGCAAGGTTCTGGTCTTGAACTTTTGGGCTAGTTGGTGCGTTCCATGCGTTGAAGAGATTCCGTCGCTTAACGAGATGCAGAAGCGTTTTGCAAGCTCCGGTTTGGTTGTAGTGGCTGTAAGCATCGACAAAAATCAGCAGAGATATCGCGCGTTTTTAGACCGGATTCACGTTGCATTCCAAACCTCCTGGGATCCGAAAGCCGGGCTGAGTTCCCGATATGGCACTTTCCAGATCCCAGAGAGTTACATCATCAAAAATGGGCGGGTCATGCGTAAGTACGCGAATGCAGAAGATTGGCTCAGCGACGACATGACGCGCTATCTGCGGAGCCTGCTTTGAACGACTCCGTCTGACAATGCCGGCCGATCCGCAACTGATCTCGGACATACAAGCCCAGATAGGTAAGGCAGCGACCCTTTGGCTCCCGACTGACCTTAAACTTTACGAATATGACGGTGGTGTAGATAAATCGCAGCCGGACGTGGTCGTTTTCCCTCGGACAACGGAGGAAGTAGTGCGGCTGGTGAAGCTGGCTCTGCAATACAAGTTGCCGATCGTGGGACGTGGAGCAGGCACCGGACTGAGCGGCGGATCCATCGCCCGCGCCGGTGGCATGATGGTTTCCTTTGCGAGGATGAACAAGATCCTCGAAATCGACATCGCGAACGAGCGCGCCGTTGTGCAACCCGGAGTGGTGAACCTTGACATCACACTGGCCGTCCAGCCGTTTGGCTATTTTTTTGCTCCTGATCCTTCGAGCCAACGGGCGTGCACCATTGGCGGGAATGTGGCTGAGAATGCGGGCGGTCCGCACACCCTGGCGCATGGAGTTACCACCAATCACGTACTGAGCTTGGAAGCGGTGCTCCCGGATGGCCGGGTCATTGAAGTCGGCGGTACCGCGCCTGATCCGCCGGGATACGACCTTGCTGGTTTACTGACTGGTTCGGAAGGGACTATGGCGCTGGTGACGAGGATCGCCGTGCGGCTCATGCGTGAGCCGGAAGCCGTGAGGACGATGCTCGCAATCTACAATTCGGTGGATCAGGCTGGCGACACCGTGGCAGCGTTAACGTCTAAGGGAATCATCCCGATCGCGCTCGAAATGCTGGATGGTCCAATGCTCCGCATGGTGGAGGCCGCGACGCATGCAGGCTATCCAACAGATGCTGCAGCGGTATTACTGATCGAAGTGGAAGGGCTGATCGAATCAGTCGAAGAAGAGGTAGAACGTATTCGCGAGGTATGCAACGCATCTGGCGCCAGAGAGTTCCGCGTGGCGCAATCAGCCGAGGAACGCGGTCTGCTTTGGAAAGGTCGGAAGAACGCCTTCGGCGCTATTGGACGCGTGACGCCCACGTACTACGTGCAGGACGGAGTAGTACCGCGGACGCAGACCGCACGCACTTTACGCGCAATTGAAGAGATCGGAAAACGGTACGGGATCGTTATCAGCAACGTCTTTCATGCCGGCGATGGAAACATGCATCCGATTCTGCCGTTTGATCCTCGCTCGCCTGACGGTCTGCAGCGAGCACAACGCGCTGGCGAAGAGATTCTGGATTTCTGCATCTCGGTAGGTGGTTCGATTTCAGGAGAACACGGCGTGGGAATGGAAAAGATGGAGCTCATGGCACATCAGTTTCCCGAAGAGACGCTGGACCTGATCCGGCGTTTCAAGACACTATTTGACCCGCATTGCAGGCTAAATCCCGGTAAGCTGTTGCCCACTGGAAAGGGCTGCATGGAGATACGCCAGCGGGCAGATGTCGTCTATTAACAAAGAAATAATGAAGCGCATTGCGATTGACATGGATGAGGTGACGGCCGATACAATGGCGCACTATCTGAATCTCTACAACGCAGAGTTCAAGCGGAACTTGACCAAGGAGCACTTACACGGCAAACGTCTAGCCGACGTGCTTGATCCTGCGCACATATCGCGCGCTAGCGAATACTTCCGCACAGCCAGCTTCTTTTCCGGAATCCCAGTGATGGCCGATAGCCGCAAAGTAGTCCGCGAACTAATGAGCCGCTACGAAGTCTTTATCACCACGGCTGCGATGGACGTCCCATGCTCGTTTACAGCGAAGTTCGACTGGCTGCAGAAACACTTCCCCTTCGTTCCGGCAAGTCATGTCGTGTTCTGCGGAGACAAGAGCATAGTGGCGGCGGACTACCTCATCGATGACGACCCACGCCACTTCGAGCGATTTCGGGGCGAGGCAGTTTTATTCACCGCCCCACATAACGTGAACGAGACAGCCTTTCGCCGCGTGAATGATTGGAAGGAAGTGCGCGAATTATTTCTCAACCCTATTTAGTTCAGGCCACGTATCTCGAATCCAACACTCTGCATGGCTTTTGCAATCCGCTCTCGGACGACGGTGACTTCGTCGCTGGTGAGAGTGTGGTCCGGGGCACCGATATCCAGGTGATAAGACACACTTTTCTGGCCTTCGGGCAACGGAGGGCCGCTATATTGGCGGATGAATTGCATTGCTACAAGATTCGCTGCAGCCGCGCGTGATAAATGCTCCTCAATCTCAGCGGCCGGCGTCTTCATAGCGGCTACTGCCGAAAGATCGAAGCCGCTGGTCGGATATTTCCTGGGTGGTTTATAGCTGGCCTGCTTTTCCGATGCAATACTAAGTGCCTCCTGCAGATCGATATCGAAAAGCAGCGCCCTACCCTCAATTCCCTCGGCTGCCAGCAGGGACGGATGCAGCTCAAAAAGGCGCCCCATTTCTCTTTCGCTCCAATGAACTAAAGCCGCGCGTGAAGGGTGTTCGTAAGGCTTTGGTGTGCTCTCCGCAGTGAGGCGAGCGCCGGGAAATGCGCACTCCAACACACGCTTCATTTCGAAAAACGTTTGCTCGTCGGCATGCGCGCCATAGAGAAGCGCCGCCAGGTGCGTGACCTCGTGCGGTGGACCTGCCGCGGCCGGATGGACTTCGTTTCCTATTTCAAACAGGCGGAACTCCGGGTAATTGCGCACGTTGTTGACGAGATTTTTGAAAAGGCCGGGCAGCAGACTTCGCCGCATATGCGTGAGTTCCGACGCGATCGGGTTGCGCACGGCGATATGACTGGCAGGATCAAAATGGAACAGTTGGATCTCGGCCGTAGTCACGAACGAATAGTTATAGACTTCCGAAAAGCCTTGATCTACAAGGGTGCGGCGGACCCTGCGGAGATACCCTCGCATCGGACTCGACGGTGGAACAATCGAGGCGACCAGAGGAGGAGTGGGAACGATCTGGTCATATCCGATCATGCGCCCAATCTCTTCGACAAGATCGTCCTTGTACCGGACATCTTTAGTGGCGCGCCAGCTAGGTACAGTGACGCTGAGCAGACCGGGAGAAGGGCGGCCGACTCCAAATCCCAGAGCCTCTAGAATCCCGGCCGCTTCCTCCTCTTTCACCGGCTTACCGAGTTTGCGGGTCACAAATTCCATGGGCAAGGAGATTACTGGAGGACTCGCTGCCGGAATACGGTTATCCACTACTCCGTCTCTGACGCGAATGCCAGGAGCGATGTCACGGAGCAGATCGAGTGCGCGAGCCAGCCCGCGAACCGTGTTTTCCGGATCGAGCGATTTCTCAAACCGCATGGAGGCATCGGTCCGAAGTTTATGCCGCGCGGAGGTCAGCCTTACGCTAGCTGCCTGGAAATTGGCACTCTCTAAGACAACTCGTGTCGTGTTTTCCGAAATCGCAGTGGCCGCTGCACCAATCACGCCCGCGAGAGCCACCGGACCCGAGGCGTCCGCGATCACGAGGTCGGCTTCAGTCAACTCGTAAATTTGGCCATTGAGCGCTTCCAATCGTTCGCCTGCCTGCGCCGGCCGGACAAAGATCGTGGCTCCTGCAAGCCGATCCGCGTCGAAAGCGTGCATCGGTTGAGGAAGTTCCGCGAGGATGTAGTTGGTGATGTCAACCAGATTGTTTCTGCTGTTCAGCCCAATGCTCTCAAGGCGAGCTTGTAGCCAAAGGGGTGAGGGTCCGACCACCACGTTCTCAAGAGCAAGCGCGCTGTAACGTGGACAGAGCGAATGGTCCGAGATCTCGACCTTTAGATGCGCCTCGCCGTGCGGCACCAGGCTAGCGTTGACAGGATCTTTCAATCTGCAGTTCGTGATGGCCGCAACCTCGCGTGCCATGCCGTAATGGCCCCATAGATCCGGCCGGTGGGTCAGGCTCTTGTTATCGATTTCGATGATCCAATCGGGCGCAAGGCCGGGCAGCGCCTCGCCCGGCAATATTTCGCTCAGTTCAAGCACGCCGGAGTGGTCCCCATTGATAGCGAGTTCAGCCGCGCTGGCCAGCATGCCTTGGCTCTCCACTCCGTCGATTACAGCCTTACCGATTTCTCTATTTCCGAGTTGAGTCCCCGGCGGAACCCAGGGCGCCAGCATGCCCTGACGCACGTTCGGCGCCCCACAAACAATGGCGACATGCTTACCATTCCCTATTTCGGCGAGAACCGATTTGTTCTTGCCCTTTGGCAAGGGTTCCACAGCGAGGACACGAGCCGCAACAACCTCCGCAAAATGCCCGCCCACCGATTCGATGCTTTCACATTCGGCGGTCTTGATTGTTATCAGGTGATAAAGTTCGCCTGTATCGATATTTAAATCTGGGACGAACTCCCGCAGCCATTGATACGAAAACTTCAAACTTGATTTTTCTCCACGAACAAATCAGAACTGTGTCAGGAAGCGCAGGTCACCGCCCTGCATCTGGCGGATATCGTCGATTCCGTAACGCATCATAGCCAGGCGAGTCAGGCCGAGGCCGAAGGCAAAGCCGCCCCATTCGTCCGGGTCAATGTTACTCATTCTGAGGACATTCGGATGAATTAATCCGCACGGTAGAAGTTCCACCCAGCCGCTGTGTTTGCACACCGAGCAGCCCGCACCGTTACAGATTAAGCATCTGATATCCAGCTCGAATCCCGGTTCGACAAACGGAAAATAGCCTGGCCGCAAACGCACCGTAACGACGCGTTTGAACACTCCGCTCAGCAAAGTTTGCATGAAGTAGATGAGATTGGCAATCGATACTTCCTTGTCAATCATCATCCCTTCGAGCTGATAGAACGTGTGTTCATGCGAGGCATCCACCTCTTCGTTGCGAAAAACCCGTCCCGGAGCAATCATGCGCAGCGGAGGCCGGTATTGCCGCATGCCGCGGACTTGAACGGGCGACGTGTGGGTCCGCAGCAGAAATCCGTTGTCAAGCCAGAACGTGTCCTGCATGTCGCGTGCCGGATGAGTAGGTGGGATATTTAATGCGTCGAAATTATGCTCCTCTGTTTCAACTTCGGGACCATCCAGCACGGCGAAGCCGAGCGAAGTGAAGAGATCTTCGATTTCCTCCTGAAGCTGCGTGATGGGATGTAAACTGCCTGGACGGATGCCCGGAGCGGGCAGTGTGACATCAATCCACTCGCGACTGAGCCGGTCGGCAAGAGCGCTCTCTTCAAAGCGCTGTTTTTTGTTCTCGTATTCCCTTTCGAGATCCTGCTTGACTGCGTTTAGCAGTTTCCCGAGTTGTGCGCGCTTATCGGGCGTAATCTTTGCGAAATCTTTGCTGATGTTCGCCAGAGTGCCCTTCCGGCCCAGCGCCTGTACTCGAGCCGCTTCTAGCTCATCGGCCGTAATAGCGGAGGCGAAGGCCGCGAGAGTGGCCCTCCTGAGTTCTTCGAGCTGTGCTTCCGGCATAATGACTGAAATTCGCGAGCTATTGGAGTTGAGCGCCTCTGTATTCAAGGAGCTCAACTAATTTCTCGTGCTTGTGTGAGAGCGCGAGATCCAGCGGAGATTGATTATTGTCAGCCCGAACGTTAGCTGCCGCTCCACGTTCCAGCAGAATCTTAGCAATCTCGATATTGCCCGACTGCGCAGCGGAATGCAATGCTGTCCACCCGCCATGCTGCCGGGCATTTGCGTCTGCCCCGTGATCGAGCAAGAGCTCGACCATTTCAAAGTTGCCGCCGGCGGTCGCGGCATGAAGCGGAGTGTTATTCATTGCGTTGCTGGATCGCGAATCGACATCAGCGCCACGGTTAAGCAATCCTTTCGCAACCTCGACCTGTCCGAAGAAAGCGGCAAGATGAAGCGCTGTCCAGCCATCCGTGCTATGCGCTGCAAGAAGACCCGGATCGGCGTCTACCTGCTCGAATACAGAGCCCGTTCGGCCGGCAGCACAAGCGTTGAAGACGTCAAGATTCGGTTGCAGGCTAAGGAGATATTCGGCCACCTCGGCCTGGCGATAGTATTTAGCCAGCAGGAAGCCGCTTTGGCCGGCTTCGTTGACCGCGTCCAGCAGCGAAGGATCTTCCGCCAGCGCTGCTTGTACCCCGCTCAGTTCGCCTTTCTTTACCTGCTCCTGGAAATTCTTTAGATCACCCATAAACCCTCGTTCAAGCGGCGGGCAAAAAGACCTGATCGGTTTTGGTCAGTTCCCAATCCAGATGATTGATGTAGAACAGGAGAACTTCGCGCGGGTATTTGCCAGAGAAGTTTTCGAAGACACGCGCCTGCCATCCCTCAGTGAGGTATTGCTCGGGCTTCAGATCTTTATCAAAGAATCCCTGCTCGTTGGGGATGTTCAAAAAGTTCAGAACATCCATAATCATGTCGAGGTGAGATAAGAGAAACACCTGGGAAAGGTCGGTTGCGAACTCCTCTTCGCCGGCCTCAATGCGAGCCCAAAATTTCGGTTCAGCTTTGCGCAGCGCTTCTCCATTCAACTTGACAAGTCTGGCGCGTAGTTTGAAACGCTCGTAAACCTGGTATGTCCGGAGTTTCCCGATGGAGATGCCGCGAACAAGCTGGCGAAATATGTCGGGACCTAACGCCCTGAAGACGCCACACATCTGCATTCGTGCCAAGCGTAACATAGCACCCGCCGGTCACGCCGCGGTCCTCGGGTGCCAAGTGCATGATTCTTAAGCAAGTTTTCGCCGCTGCGGTACAATCGGGAGTTTTGGTGTTTCTTCCTAAACATGAGTAATTTGGTTGTGCTGGGTGCACAATGGGGCGATGAGGGTAAAGGCAAGATTGTCGATTTGCTCTCTGAAAAATTCGATGCAGTCGCTCGGTACCAGGGCGGCCATAATGCCGGTCACACGGTCTTCATAGGCGACCGGAAATTTGTACTCAAACTGATCCCGAGCGGTGTCTTGCGCCCGGGAGTGATGGCGGTCATTGGTAATGGTGTTGTGGTCGATCCCGCCGCCCTGCTGGAAGAGATCGCGGCGTTGGAGACTGCGGGAGTAGATGTCAGATCTCAGCTCAAGATCAGTAATCGCGCCCATGTAATTTTCCCTTTTCATCGAACCATTGAGAAGATATCGGAAGGGCGAGACGATCGCGTTCCGATCGGGACCACCTCCCGCGGCATCGGTCCTGCTTACGAAGACAAGATTGCCCGTAGGGGTATTCGAATTGCTGACCTCGTGGACAGCGAGTTTGAAAGCCTGTATCGTCCTCTGGCGGAAGACAAGAAGCTGATTGCCGGCGCATTTCATATCGCTGACCCGGGCAACTTCGATGAAATCCTCAACTGCTATAAGCAGTATGCAGATCAGATTCGCCCGCTCGCTTGCGATACCTCTCATTTGCTGAACCGCATGATCGCTGATGGCAAGAGCATCTTGTTTGAAGGCGCTCAAGGGACCATGCTCGATATCGATTTCGGCACGTATCCGTTCGTCACCAGTTCCAGTGCCTCAGCTGGCGGAGCGTGTACTGGCACAGGAGTTCCGCCGAACAAAATCGATGGAATCGTGGGAGTTTCAAAGGCGTACATCACCCGCGTAGGTGCCGGTCCATTTCCTTCCGAAGAACTTTCGGATATCGGCGAGCAAATTCGTCGCGCCGGTAACGAATATGGTTCGGTTACCGGACGTCCTCGCCGTTGCGGCTGGTTCGACGTGCCGCTGTTGCGTTACACGGCGGAGGTAAACGGATTCGATAGCCTGATCATGACCAAACTCGACGTTCTGGACGGTTTAGAAGAGATTCCCGTTTGCATTACCTACGAAGTAGGCGGTGAAAGGATTACGCACATGCCGGCAAGCACGAGGCGTATGGAAGCGATCAAGCCAATATTCGAGGTGCTCCCGGGCTGGAACAAATCGACCCAGGGCATTTCGCGCATCGACAAGCTGCCGCCGCAAGCTCAGCGTTACCTCGAATTCCTCGAACAAAAGACTGGGGTGGAGATCGGTTCCGTTTCAAACGGACCGGAACGCAACGAAACGATGATCGTCCAAGGTTCTAAACTGGAGAAACTCCTGGGCGGCACACTCAAGTCTTAAGGGCCAGGAACAGCCGGTTAGTGCCGGAAATGCCGGATGCCAGTGAATGCCATGGCGAGGTTCCAGCGATCGGCGGCCGCGATCACCTCTGCGTCTTTAACCGATCCGCCAGGCTGAATGATCGCGGTCACCCCATTTCGGGCGGCTTGTTCCACGCCGTCGGGGAAGGGAAAGAAAGCGTCGGAGGCGAGAACAGTTCTTTCAAGCGGAAGGATGGCCTTCATCGCTCCCACCTTCACGCTGTCCACGCGGCTCATTTGGCCGGCGCCGACTGAGACAGTCTGGCCAGCGCGCGCGTAGACGATAGCATTGGATTTAACGTGTTTGCAAACCTTCCAGGCGAAGAGCAGTGCTTCCCTTTCGAGCGCCGTTGGCTGTCTTTTCGTTTTTACCTGCAGGTTTGCGATATCCACCTGTGCGATGTCTTCTGTCTGCGCCAGCAGGCCTCCCGAAATTGACTTGATCACCAGTTCGGGCTTTTCTGTTCCGCGAACTTGTATCAGTCTCAAGTTCTTCTTCTGGGTCAGCACATCCAGCGCGGCTTCCTCGAATGAGGGCGCGGCGATCGCTTCCACGAACAACTTCGCCACCTCCGAAGCAGTCTCATGATCGAGCTCTCGATTGAACGCGAGAACGCCTCCGAAGGCTGAAACAGGATCGGCTTCGAGTGCCCTTCGATACGCGTCAGCCAGAGTCGGTTGCTCTGCACAGCCGCATGGGTTGGTGTGCTTGATGATGGCGGCTGCTGGCGCCTCAAATTCAGCAACGAGCTGCCAAGCCGCGTCTAAATCAACCAGATTGTTATAAGAGAGCTCCTTGCCGTGCAACTGCTGGGCCCCGGCAATGCCTGTATCGCCACGTCGGTAAAGCGCAGCCTGCTGATGCGGGTTCTCTCCATATCGCAGCACCGTTGCCCGTTCCAGCGAAAACTGCAGGCGCGCGGGCAAGCCGCCTGTCACGTCGGCGCCAACGGCATCGATTTCGAGAAGACGGTTCGAGATAGCGGTGTCATATGCGGCGGTTTGCGCAAAAGCCTGCTGTGCCAGCTTCCAATGGGTCGCACCGCTCAGACTGTTACCAGATTCGGTCATTTCTCTCAAAATCGATTCATATTGATCCGGTGAAACAAGGATCGCAACGTCCTGAAAGTTCTTAGCCGCGGCTCGAATCATCGTAGGGCCGCCGATATCGATGTTTTCGATCAGCTCGGCACGGGTCACTCCCACCCTCTCCGCATGTCTTTCGAACTGGTAGAGGTTCACCACGACCATCTGAATCGGCGGGATCTGATGCTCGGCCAGCGAGCGCATATGTCCAGCATTGTCGCGGATCGCCAGGATGCCGCCAGCGATCTTGGGGTGTAACGTCTTTACCCGGCCGTCCAACATTTCGGGAAACTCGGTGATTTCGGCGACCTCGCGAACCGGAATGGCGGTCTCGCGCAGCAGTTTGGCTGTACCGCCGGTTGAGATAAGTTCCACTCCCTTTTCATGCAGCTGCCTGGCAAAAGGCACGATCCCTGTCTTATCGGTAACACTCAGCAGCGCGCGCTCGATCCTTGGCATAAAGCTTCATTTTCACAGAGCGCTTACGCACTGCTATGAGCATTCAAGTATTCTGAACGGGAGAAATACGCCAGCCCGAATCTAAGCGCGCATTTCGTCGGCCATTCTCTCGCTCGAGCGCATTGCTAAAGCGAGTATTGTGATTGTCGGATTCTGATTGCCTGCCGTAACGAACACTGCAGCGTCATTGATCCACAAGTTCGGGACGTCATGGGAACGATTCCATTCATTCACAACGGATGCTTTGGGATTATCCCCCATACGAGCGGTTCCGACGTAGTGAATCGACGAACCGTGAGGAAAGGGCTTGATGTCTGTGTCTTCGAGCATCTCCGCGCCCGCCTTGCGCAGTAACTCGACGGCCACTTCATTGAAATTCTGAAACATCGCCCGCTCGTTCTCGTGCCAGGCATAGTGAAACCGAACACCGGGAATACCGGCATCATCCCGGAGTTGCTCATCCACTTCGATACGGTTATCTTTGTACGGCAGCACCTCGCCCTGCATCAACACGGAAACGTTAGCCGTGTAGTATTGCCGAACTTTTTTCTTCCACTCTTGCCCGAATCCTGGCAGATTCAATCCCACCAACGTAGTTTCAGGAATCCCACCCGTCGGATAGATCTGATAACCCCGAATGAACTTCTTGCCGCGCCAGTTCTGGGTCAAATCAGGGATAAAGACATTTGCTCCGTTACTGTCTTCATTCACAATTGGCCGTCCCATCAATTGCGGCAAGTAGCCCTCGACGGATCCGTAGATGTGCTCTGTCAAGTGATGCCCGACTAGCCCACTCGAATTGGCAATCTTGGAATTCAACAGTATCTGGCTCGACTCAATACAGCCTGCTGCCAGAACAAACGATCTGGCGCGTACTTCGCGGTACGTGCGATCGTGAACATCCCAGTAGTGCACCGACTTCACGCGCCGCTCGTCATCCAACTCAAGAGACCGAACGCGCGCGCCGGTCAGCAACCTCAACTTACCGGTTTGCTGGGCCGTTCTCACGAATACGCGCAAAGAATCAAACTTCGACCCGCTGTCACAGCCCTGCCAACAAGGGCCGCAATGATGGCAACGTGGTCGCCCGTTGTGGTCCTCGGAAAGAATGGCTTTCGGAATAGCCAGCACTTTCAGCCCGCGGCCGGGAAGGCTCTCGGCTGCCTTCTTCAACTCCACCTCGGCGCAATTGGGTCTTTGCGGCGCGAGTCCCTTATTCAATCGAAAGGCACCTGCGCCCGTTACCGTGCTGGTTACGCCAATCAATTCCTCGACGCGATCGTAATACGGCGCGACATCTTCATAGGTGATGGGCCAATGTCTGTCGAAATCGTCTTTTGGTTTGAACTCATCGGGAGAGAACCGGGGAGTTACCCCTGCCCAGAACAGGCTCTTTCCTCCGACCGCGCGCACCCGCACCCACTCGAATGATTCATTTCCTTCCCAAGCGTAGGGCTGTCTGTGCTCGTCTGCCAGGAAATGGGTTTGGGTTAACCACTCTTGAAAATAATCTCCTCCCAACCCGCGATAAGGGAGATTCCATCGGCGAATGCGGTGTGTGGGAAAGTCGGCAGTGCTGCGTAGCGGTCCGGCCTCGAGCATGACTGTATCCATTCCCTTGCCGGTTGCGACGTGCGCCGTCATACCCCCGGCCGCTCCGGAGCCGATAATCGCGAGGTCGTAGATCTTCCCCGGCTTCTGAATCTGGAACATCGCTCCTACGCCCTTTTTATCGAGCGCAACAGCGGTCGGTAATCAGCAGGAACTTCGTGTTCTGCGTGAGTGCATCCCGGAAAATCCATGTCAAAGCCCATGCCTTTATAACCAAGTTCTTTTGAAATTCCTTCCTGTGAAGTGTAAAAACCCTCGGTCACCGCGGTTTTGAGATACACAAAGAATCGCTCATCTTCGGTCCGTGGGGAGAATTCATTCCGCGCTTGCTCAGCAAGAATGGCGTCGATCGCAGCGCCCGTTTTGGAACCTATGGCGACTCCAAACCGATCTAACCCTTCCCGCCAGGCATTCTGGAAGTTCGCATCGGCATGTTGCAGCACAAAATCGATGTACTCATCTACTTTTGCGCCGACTGCGCCCGTTGACCTTTCGTCCGCCGGCACGATACGGTCCATCAGACGCGTTAGAATGTCACGCCGGTGTGCGTTCAGGAACACAAGGCCGCCCTCTTGCTGCGAGCTCTTACCCTTCTTCTGACGCTCCTCTTGCGCGCGCGAGGAGGCTGCTTGCCACAGTCCGATACCCGCAATCAGAAACTCGCGCCTTGATTCGTCGGTCATCTCAGTCCCCGTATCGCTCGGTCAATTTGTGGCCAGTTCGAGTAGCCGCTTGGCATTTTGATCGGGCTGCTTCTCCTTGAAAATCACAAGCTCCCTCCGTGCTTCGTCCGGACGGTGCGTCAATCGAAGCACTTCAGCCAGCGCGAAGTGAGCTTCCGCGTTATCAGGATCGAGTAGGATGGCATGTCGTATATATCTCTCCGCCACATCAAAGTTCCCTTGTTCACGGTATAGTTTCCCGAAACCTCGATCGATGCTGGCATTGTTCGGATATCGCTTTGCCAGATTACGCAGGTCAGCTTCTGCTTCGGAGAAGCGCTGTAGGCGAATCAGTATCTGAACGCGATCTACTCCGGTTTCGGCATTGGCGCCCAAGGCGAGTGCGCGCTCATATGCTTTCAGGGCATCGTCTGTCTCGCCCATTTCGGCATAGAGGCGTCCGAGTAGTGCCCATGTCTGTGGTTGACGAGGATTGGCCTCAAGGGATCGCTTCGTGAACACCACCGCAGCGTCCAACTTTCCCTGGCTATCCTCACTGACTCCCTCGGCAACTAACAGCAGCGGTGAATTTGGAATCTGTCTGAGTCCCGCCCCAACAACGTTGCGTGCCTCGCGGTCCAAACGGCCCAGCATGAAGACTAGGGCGAGCCGGTAGTAAACCTGCGGATCATTCGGTGCCTCATCCACTGCCTGCTGTAAAGTCTTTATGGCCGAGGGCAGATCACCGGAAAGGGCCTGCGCCGACCCCAAGAGCAGCAGGTATTCGGAATTTCGATTGCTGCGTACTCCTTCGAGCAGCGTTGTCGTTTTCGCATACTCGCGAAGATGGAAGCGGGCCGTCGCTTCGGCCAGACTGAGTTGTTCCGGAGACACCGGGGCATGGCTGCTTTCGCGTGTTTGCTCAAATGCTTCTGCCGCCTGTTTGTAGTCTCGGAGACGCAGCGCGATCAAGCCGAGGTTGTACGCTGCGTTCGTGTTCGAAGGATTCACTCGCAAGGCCTCCCTAAGTAACGGTTGCGCCTTCGAAAATTCGCCTAGTGTGGCATAGTTGAGCGCCAGGTCATTCAGGGCGGGCTCAAAATCGGGTCGAATGGCTAAAGAGCGCTGATACCACGGAGTGGCTTCCTTGTGATGCGCTGTTGCATCTAGCGAAGCTCCAATCCACGCTGCCAGTTGTGCGTCGTTCGAATTGGCGTTCCACAGGAGATCGAAATTTTGTATTGCTTTGGCGGTTTCCCCGCTGCGAAGCTGGGAAACGGCCGTTTGAAACGGCTCCGCCCAAGCCGGTTGTGACTGAGCCCAGCCAATTTGCGGTACCACCAGAGCAAAAGCGACCAACAAAAGCAGGCCCCGAGATTCTAATCCACGCTGCTGGCCGATAGTTCCCCGCACGCCTGCACTTTCAGAAGCTGAGCACGAGCGAGAGCTGGACCAATCTCGGCGAAAGCGCTCCGTTCACCTGCCCGAAACTCAAATCTCCTAAACCCGTATCCACCGAACTAAAAGAGGGATGGTTGAATACATTGAAGAATTCACCACGGAATCGAAGATTCACGTTCTCCCGGAAGCCGAATATTTTGGACATTCCTACATCCCAGTTCATAGTTCCGGGACCCCGAATAACGCCGTTTCCTTCGTTGCCGAATGTAGCGATCGGTGGGGTTGTAAATGCAGCCGTATTGAACCATTGATACAGCGTTTTGGGTCCATTCGGACTTCCTACCACGTTGGCTCGCTCGAGACCTCCGCCGGTTCCCTGATTATCGGTCGGCAGTGTCACTGTTAGTGGGAAGCCGGATTGGATATTCGTTATTCCGGATAGTTCCCAGCCTCCCAGGACAGCTTTTGTGATACCTTTGCTGTTCTGGAACACAGGCAGGTCCCAGACATAGTTGACCGTCAGCACTTGCGGGACGTCGAAATTGGCCAGTCCTCTCTCAGCGCTGATGTCACGCGAATTCTGCGGAGTTCCCCACTCACTCGATGCATTCGTGATGGTCTTGGAGTACGTGTAAGAGGCCTGGAATTCGACACCATGTTGTAACCTGTGTATCGCCGAGACCTGCAGCGCCTGATAATTCGAGTCGAAAGCGGGTTCATAAGCCGTGATTGTCGAAAACCCAGGGTAGGGTCGAACTGAATCGGGAGAAATTACCCCGTTGGCGACTTGCGCATTCGGATACGGCTGATTCAGATTGACGGCACCGAGCAGATGGCTTCCTTTCGTTCCTACATATGCTGCCTCGACAGTCGTATTGAAGCCAACGTCGCGTTGTACGCTGAACGACCACTTTTGAACCTGCGGATACTTCCAGGGAGGCAGCACAGCACTCAAGCCAGGCGGGTATAACGCTCCTGCAGTTCCGCCCGGATTACTCAACAGAGTATTGAAGATATTCACAGAGCTGTTGAACGGCGGATTGAATCCACCGAACTGGCTATAGGAACCCCAGCGATCGTAGAACACCCCGTAGCCTGCTCGAATCGAGGTTTTTCCGGAGGAGGTTGGATCCCAGGCGATACCGATCCGCGGCGCGAAATTGTTCTTCCGGGAAGGGAATAGGTAACGCCCAAAGGGCGAATTCTGTCCCGCCACGATGATGCCGTTGAGAGCAGTTCCTGTATTCGGGACGAGTGTTCCGTCAGGATTGACAACGGGCGCCTTAGCCGGATCGTAAAGCGATGGATCGAATGATCCAAGGAAATTGGTCGGGGAGTATTCCGGTTGATAATACTCAAAGCGGAGACCCGCAGTAAGCGTCAGGTTACGCCGCAGTTTCATCTGGTCTTCGAAATACGGCTCAAGGTTATACCAGCGATAGTTTCCGAATGGATCGAGCGCAGTCTCGGTGTAATTGTAGGCGCGCCCCGTTAGGAAGTCTGCCAATGCATTACCTGTATATTGTCCATTGAACGTAAATGACCCGTTCGTGTTGTTATTGGAAGGATTAGCCAGCTCGCTCTTCCCCTCGCGTGTCCACGCGATACCAAAGCGAAAGGTATTCAGCCCGCGAATCCACGTGTTGTTGCTCTCGAAGGGCATGCTGTACGAGTAGTTATGGAAATACCATTCCTCAACGATGCCCGCGTATCCCTGGCTGAAATATAGACTGGGAATACGATCTAGTTCGTTCAAGGGAAAAATTTCCGGGATGTTTAGGCCGGGTGCATTGCAACGACAGGATTGCGGACCGTTTTGCAGGTACTTATCATTGTCGCGATAAGTGCCCCACAGAAACTCGGAGATGAAGTTTGGAGTGGGCGTGTAATCCACGTTGAAGCTGATTTGATAGATGGGGTAGACCTGGGTTGAGGAACCAACAAACGGCAATGAATTCTCGTGAAACAAGCCGTATGGATTCTGCAGGGTCACATTATCTTGAGTAAGTCTGACGTAGGTACTTAACTTGTCCGTGATGTGGTAGTCCAGCCGCAGCGATTCTTCCCGCCATTTCGTAAAATCGGGCGCCGACGAGACAAAATTGTATGGCCCGTTCTGAAAGCCGGGAGTCGGCTGCGGATAGTAGTGCTTAACCAGCGTAAGAGCGTTCGGATCGAGTTGCGAACCGGGAATAACATTGTTCGGATACGGTATGCCTGTTGCAGGATTCTTGATCACCTGGGGACTCGGACCGCTCAGCAGGGAACTGAAATCGCCGCTTGTCTCGGCAGTAGTGGGTACTATCGCCAGCGTCGTGCCCGCGCTTTGGATGATACGCCGCCACTCCTCTGACCAAAAGAAGAACAGTTTGTTTCGCTTAATAGGGCCGCCTAAATCGTACCCGAAATCGTTGTAGCGATTTTCCGGCACGGAGCTTGCAAAGAAGTTGCGTGCGTTGAGCTGATCGTTTCGGAAGAACTCGAACGCGTTCCCGTGGAACTGGTTATCTCCCGAACGCGAGATCAGGTTGATTTGGCCTCCGACAGAACGTCCTGTCACTGCGGAGTAGGAGTTATTCTCGATGCGAAACTCGGAGGTCGCGAAAAGATTGGGCGTCACGAATGCGTTGCCGCCGAAGGTGTCTAAATTCCTCACGCCGTCAATCATGATATTGTTCGCATCCGACCGAACTCCGTTCATACTAAAACCTATTGACGAGTTGGATCCGAACCCCGGCGTTTGATCGATCGACGAAGACACGCCAGGCTCAAGCAATACCAGTTGCGTGAAAAGACGGTTTGTGAGCGGCAACTCATTCAGCTGTTTGCCTGTTACGGTATTTCCCTCGCTCGCGGTTACTGTGTCGACGGCGGGCGGGACCCCGGAAACCGAGACCTGTTCGGCGGTTTCTCCAATCGTGAGAGAAATATCCAAGCTGACCGGAGAGGCTGCGTAGACCGGAAACTCTGAATGTACGTAGGACTTGAATCCCGTTTTCGTAGAAGTCAGCGTGTATCGTCCCACAGGAACAATAGGAAACCTGAAGTTTCCCGATGCATCGCTCTGGGCGGTTTGGGTGGCGCCGGTCGCCACATTCCGCAAACTGAGTGTCGTGCCCGGCACCATCGCTCCTGTCTGATCGGCGACGGTACCCTGAACGGAGCCTGTATTTGCGACCTGGGACCATGCACAAAACGGCAAGAGCAGGGCCAGCGTGACTGAGACTACGTCAACTGTTCTGCACCTGATGATATTCGGCACCATATTCCAGCACCTCGATTAGAGAATTACGAATTGCTTTTCTTCCTTCGGACTGAGTGCACGATCGCGCTGTAGAGATCCCCTCGGTACACCGAACGGGTTAACTCGAGCGCTATGCCTGAATCCGTAAACGTTTTTCGATTTACCACTAGAACCGCAGTGTTCCTTGGTAATTCCAGGAGCTTGCGATGTCGAGCGGATGGTAACTGCGCAGACATTTCTTCTATTCCTGTCTGCAGCCGCAGCCCATATGAGTCCTCGAGAATTCGATATAGCGAGTTCTTAGCTAAATCGAAGTGCTCGAGCCACGGGCAGATCTTCTGGGGAATCAACGCTGTTTCGGCTGCTAGTGGAACGCGGTCTTTGTAACGCAGGCGGCTGATCTCATACACCTTCTCACCCTCGGCAAGGCCGAAAAATTCTCGTGCCGAAGGCGGTGGCGCGATTGCTTCGAACGAAATCAGTCGTGACTCGGACTTTCCCCCTCGCGCCAAAATCTCTTCTGTAAAGCTACGAAGTTCCTGCTGCTGCTTTTGCAGCCGGTTTGGAGCTACGAAGGTGCCCCGTCCCCTTTGGGATTGGATAAGGCCCTCGCGTTCCAGTATGCTCATGGCCTGCCGCAAAGTCATTCGGCTGACGCCATAGCGCTCGCCCAAAACCCGTTCTGGCGGAAGCGGGAAACCCGCAGGATAGGCCTCGCTCTTAAGAAGTGCTGTCATAGCTTCGGCAATGCGCAGGTACATAGGTTCTGTTGAAACTCTGTCGAACCTGAGGGACTCGAAAGTTCTGATCTGACTCGTGGACCCCATGGAAGGTCTAGACCAAAGGTATAGATATATCTATCATTAGTACGATGCTCTTGCAACTCTTTTTCGGTTGAGTCCATGGTTTTCTCCGGAATCCTCCTGGCCGTGCTCTCAGGTATCTGCAATGGACTCTTCACCGCACCCATGAAGGTGGAAAGAAGCTGGAAATGGGAAAACGTCTGGTTCGGATTCATTGTGGTTGCTTGCTTACTGATGCCGGTCGCCATCGTCCTCCCGTGGGTCCCAAATCCCGGCGAGGTCTTTGCCTTTGCTCCGCGTTCCGCTGTTTACTCCGCTCTGGCTTTCGGATTCGCCTGGGGATTTGGTGCGATATGCTTCGGTCTCAGCGTCGACAGTCTCGGTGTGTCGATTGCCAATAGCCTTGTTATCGGGCTCAGCTCGGCGCTCGGATCATTGGTCCCGGTCCTATTGACCGGCACTCTCCGCCTGAATTCGCAGGAAGTCACCCTCTTCAGCGGTGTTCTGGCATTTCTGGTAGGCGTTTGGCTATGTGGTCGAGCCGGACGCTTGCGTGACGATGCACGGTCGTCGTCCGCTAATCTTTCTCCCAAAGGCTACGCCTTCGCCATCGGCGCCGGTATCATGTCTGCGGTCTTTAACATCGGGTACGCCCTGGCACTGCCTATCACCGATGCCGGGGTTCGTCTTGGTTATTCGCGATTTGCCGCGACGAACTGCATCTGGCTACTGATGCTCGCCGCCGGTGCGATCCCTAACATCGCTTATTGCTGGTTCTTGATGATCCGTTGTCAAACCGCCAGGCTGTTATCGACACCACCGCTGGGCAGATCCCTCGGAATTGTGATTGCGATGGGATTGCTTTGGGGCGGCAGCATCTTCCTTTACGGCGCCGCAACTCCCCGGCTCGGCGCAATCGGGCCGTCGATCGGATGGCCGCTTAGCTTAGCCGTGGGGCTTCTGGTGGCGAACCTTATGGGAGTTCTGCTCGGTGAATGGCGCGGGGCAGGGTCACGCGCAGTCCGAACCATGAACGTTGCTATTCTGACTCTTCTCTGTGCCATCGTGCTGTGCGCCGTCTCGACGAGGATCACTGAATGAAGCTTCCCGATGTGTGCCGCAAGCTCGAAGGGAAACTCATCGCTTCCTGCCAGGCAGGCGATGGAGAGGTATTTCGTGACCCGATGCTCATTGCTCGTCTTGCCGAGGCGGCTCTCGCGGGCGGAGCCGCTGGGATCCGTGCTAACGGCGCTGACGACATTCGGGCGATCCGCCGCATCACCGATGTGCCAATCATCGGCATCCAAAAGTTGAGGTGGGCTGATGGGCGCGTGTTGATCACACCGTCTCTTGAGGGTGCTCGCGAACTGGTGGAAGCGGGAGCGGACATGATCGCGATTGATGCCACGCAGCGCGGTCTGCGCTACGGAGCATCGGAGCGCATCCGCCGGATCGAACTGGAACTGAATGTGCCGGTACTCGCTGATATTTCCAATTTGGAAGAAGCTCTCGCGGCGGCGGACATGGGAGTAGCTTTCGTCCTCTCGACTTTGCGCGGCTACACCGAGGCTACGTCGCACGCGAAGCACTTTGAGCCCCATTTCATCGAAGAACTCTCTCGTGCATGCCCTGTTCCCGTCATCGCGGAGGGTAGAATTCATACGCCGGACGAGGCCCGCCAAGCCATTTCCGCCGGCGCGTATGCAGTGGTAGTTGGCACGGCAATCACTCGTCCTGGCGAGCTTGCCCGGCGGTTCGCGGCTGCGATCGAAGCCGAGTTTGCCCTGAACAGAAGCACTCAAACATTTGCGGGTATTGATTTGGGTGGAACTCAGACGAAGTTTGGGTTGGTCTCACGCGTCGGAAAACTTCTTCTCGATTCGAAAACGCCAACACCCGCTTCCGCTGGGCGTGAGGGGCTGCTTGAGCACCTAAAACGAGTAGCGTTGGAAATTCTCGAATCGTCGCACCGCGCGGGTTACTCGCCAGCGGCGCTCGGTGTGGCAACAGCAGGGTGGGTTGATCCGGACACTGGACGGGTTGCTTACGCAACAGACAATCTGCCTGGTTGGACCGGGACCCAAATTGCTGAAGAGCTTACCGCATCAATTGGACTTCCGGTCTCAGTTGAAAACGATGCGAACGCGCTTGCCATCGCCGAAAAACATTTTGGAGCGGCCCGCGGCCTGCAGCATTTCGTATGCCTGACACTCGGAACCGGGGTCGGCGGCGGCTGCTATGTACGCGGAACTCTTAACCGGGGCGCACATTTCTTCGCCAATGCAATCGGTCATATCGTCATACAAGCAGACGGCCTACCCTGCACATGCGGCCAACGTGGCTGTCTCGAAGCTTATTGCAACGCTGCTGCGCTTTTGCGATATGCCGGGCACCGTTTCGCTACCGCCGAACAGGTGATCCAAGCGGCAAACTCCGGTGATTCTCAAGCGAGTTCTGCGGTCCTTGAACTGTCGCACTATCTCGCTTTGGGCTGCGTTTCAATGGTTGAGTTACTCGACCCTGAAGCTTTGATCCTCTCGGGCGGTTTGGCGCAGAACAATGCGATGCTCTTATCCGCTTTGGCCGAAGAACTCGGAACGCGAATTCCTGCCTGGCGGGAGCGAGGCCTCAAAATTCTAGCTTCGCCGCTTGGGTACTGTGGAGGTGTGCTGGGCGCCGCTTCCATTGCAATGGAGCGGCTGTCTCGCGACGCGCGTTATCTATGAAATGGATGGTAGCGCTAAGGGGAATCGAACCCCTATTTAAGCCTTGAGAGGGCTCCGTCCTAACCGTTAGACGATAGCGCCTGAGGTCAAACGCTACCAGTATAGCGAGATAAGTTTTCCAAAACAGCAGATTACTAAAGAGCCGCCGGCATCGGCAAATTGCACTTGCTGAGGGCCCGTTCAATGAGTGCGATAGCTCCAGGCTCGCTCACCGCCTTGGCAACCGAAGTCTCTAAAATGAGCATGCTGCGAGCTCGCTCGAGCATTTTCTTTTCGCGGAACGAGAGAGGCTTAGCGGTTTGGATTATTACTAATGCCTTGAAAACTTCCGCGATTTCCAGCAGACTGCCGCCTTTCATCCGGTCCGAATTTTCTTTGAAACGGTCCTTCCAATCCTGTGGGCAGCATGGCCGGCCAGCTGAGAGGTAACTCAACACCCGGTTGATCTCACTGCACTTGGTGACCTTTCTCAACCCAAGATCCGAAACATGCGAAAAGGGCACCATGACTGTCATGCTGCTAGACGCAAGGCGCAAGAGATAGAAGCGTTCTTGCTGAGTACCAAAGGCACGAGAACTGATATTTTCGACTGTGCCAACGCCGTGGTTCGGATAGACCACTTTTTCACCGACCTGGAAGGTCATTCGTGGACCCCTTTTCTCGTTTTAGAAAAATCAGTCTGAGTTAGACAACCCTTAGGAATATTAAACCTGCATTAAGCTTTCGTCAATAGAAAAATGGAGTTTCCACACCTACAGGGGTAGTGTATGGCTTTTGAGCTGTAAGTGATTGTTATTGCGTGAGGAGAAAACATAGCACACGGGCGCACAGTGGTGCTCCACAGCTGAAACCGACAGCGTCACGGCGTCGATCTTTGACCAGGCGGCCAGGATAGCCTGACAACTTTAGAGAATATTCGCCGACCAGTTTTCAAGGACCGTTTTCACCTTCTGACAAAATTGGTCGGCCAATGCTCCATCAATCAACCTGTGATCGAAAGTAAGGGCGAGGTGGGCTTGCGACCGGATCGCGATCGCGTCACCGTCGACCACAGCGGGCACTTTCTCGACTGCGCCGATTCCAAGAATGGCCACCTGAGGTTGGTTGATCACCGGGGTAGCGAAAACACTGCCGAAGCTGCCGAAGTTTGTGATGGAGAAGGTGCCGCCCTGGACTTCGTCCGGTTTTAATTGGCGTGAACGCGCGCGCGTAGCTAAATCGACGATGGCCCGTTGTAGACCGGCCACATTCTTCTCGTCTGCGTTGCGAATTACGGGTACGATCAGACCACCGTCGAGCGCCACTGCAATGCCGACATTGATATCGCGATAGTACACGATGTTTTTGCCGTCAATCGATGCGTTGAAAATGGGGAACGAGCGGATCGCTTCAGCCGCCGCTGCCGTGATGAAGGGCAAAAACGTCAGGGAGAAGCCATTGCGCGCCTGGAACTCGGTCTTGGATTTATCACGCAGTTTCGCGACCTTCGTCATGTCAACGCGATGGACGGTCGTAACATGCGCAGAGGTTCGCTTGCTCATCACCATGTGCTCGGCGATCTTCTGCCGCATGGTGCTCATGGGTTCGGTCCGAACTTTTGCTGATTCGGCAAGAGGCAGCGGCGCTGGAGCGGGTGTCGGTGCAGCCTGTCCCGGCGCGGCGGGTTGCGCTACGGGAGGCGCTGCGGTCTGTTGGGCGGGCGCAGTCGCGTAAGTGCGTGCAGCCTGGGATGACATATAGGTCTCGACATCCTGTTTTGTGATGCGTCCTCCCGCTCCGCTTCCCTTTACCTGGCTCAAGTCGATGTTGTATTCGCGAGCCATTTTTCGCACTAGGGGCGAAAGCGGCCCCTGATCATCGCTCGCTTCGGCCTGCCCCGAAGCTGGAGGCGGCGTAGCCTGCGAGGCAACAGGCGGTGGCTCGATCGGGTAGGGCCCGGCAGCCGTGGGCGCTGGCGGTGGAGGTGGTGCCGGGCGCGATTCAGCAGACGGGCTCGCTGCCGCAGACGGTCCCACATCCACCTTTGGCTGTTCTGCTGCCTTGACTTGTTGGGCGGGCGCCTCGGCTGGTGCAGCCGCTGCCGCCGCTTTTGATGCGCTGTCGCCGATCCGCGCGACCACCGAGTTGATGGCTACAGTAGTTCCCTCCTGGACCAGAACTTCGCTTAGAACGCCTGCCGCGGGAGCTGGAATCTCAGTATCGACTTTGTCAGTCGATATTTCGAACAGCGGTTCATCCCGCTCGATCTTTTCTCCCGGCTTCTTCAGCCAGCGCGTAAGCGTACCTTCCGTGATACTTTCGCCCATCTGGGGCATTACGACGTCAATCATCGAATCTCCTGCCTGTGTTCTAAAGGGCTTCCGAAACGGAGCGTAGATGCTGTTTCCGGTTGCGATTCCGCGTGTTCTGGCATGGCCAATTGGTAGCCAAATGTACGGGCGAACGAACTCGCTATTGCTTGTACGACCGACTCGCGCTTAGCCGTCGATCCAAGTGCTCGCAATGAGCAAACGGGTTTGCTTAATCCGCAAGGAACAATATATTTGAAATAACTGAGATTAGTGTCGATATTAAGTGCGAACCCATGGGAAGTAATCCAGCGGCTAATGTGTATACCGATCGCCGCTATCTTCGCTCCATTCACCCAAACACCTTCATAACCTCTCTGTGAAATGCGCTCAGCTCGCACTCCAAGCGTCAGCAACGCGTCGATTAGGGCCTGCTCAACTCCATGGAAGTAGGCGTGTACGTCGCGTTTCCATTCTCGCAAGTCGATGATTGGATAACCGACGACCTGGCCGGGTCCGTGATAGGTTGCGTCGCCCCCTCTATCTGTCTCATAGAACGCAATTCCGGAGCGCTCCAGGACTTCCGGGCTGGCCAGAATATGTTCTTCTTTGCCATTGCGTCCCATCGTCACGACGTGCGGGTGTTCGACGAAGAACAAAGTGTCGCAGCCTTCGCCGCGCTTCCGCTTTTCAACCACACTCTGCTGGCAATCGAGTGCGCGCTCATATGACAGACGGCCCAGATCGATGCATTCCAGAGTTCTCATCGTGAAATCTGCCACAGCTCGGACGGCGCTCCGATTTAAATGTTAATCGCCAGCCCGTAGACGTTGTTGAACGCCTCCCCGACAGCTTCGTAGATTGTCGGATGTGCGTGAATCGTTGACATCATACTTTCGACAGTGGCTTCTGATTCCATAGCAGTCACCGCCTCCGAGACCAGCTCGAAAGCTTCCGGTCCGATAATATGTACGCCCAGGATCTCGCCAAAGCCTTCCTCCGCAATCACTTTGACGAATCCTTCGTGCTTGTCGAGAATCGTCGCTTTGCTGTTTCCTACGAATGGAAATTTTCCGACTTTCACCTTGAAACCCTGAGCTCGTGCCTGAGCTTCAGTGAGTCCAACACTTCCGATTCCGGGATCGGTATAAGTCGCCCCGGGGATGCGATTACGGTTGATGGGTCTAATTTGTTTACCAGCTATAGTTCCCACAGCCACCATGCCCTCTGCGGTCGCGACGTGCGCCAGTTGCGGAGTTCCTGCGACAATATCGCCAATAGCGTACAGATTCGGCTCGCCAGTTCGCTGATACGGATCTACCTTGATAAATCCGCGATCCAATTCTGCTCTGGTACTTTCTAGCCCCATGTTTTCGGTGTTGGGTTTGCGGCCGACCGCAACGAGAAGCTTCTCGAATTCAAACTCTTCCTTGTTCCCGTTGGCCAAGGTCGCAGTAAGACTGACGCTGGCTGTGTTTCTGCGAATATTTTCTGCCTTTGCGCCCGCCTCGACCCGGATCCCGGTCTTCTTGAAATGCTTCTCGAGTTCCTTTGAGATCTCCTCGTCTTCCACGGGTACCAAACGCGGGAGCATCTCGAGGATTGTCACCTGAGACCCGAAACGATTGAAAATAGATGCGAACTCAACGCCTACCGCGCCTCCCCCGATAATTCCGATACTCTTCGGAATAGCGGCTAAATCGAGAATTTCGACGTTCGTCAGTATGAGATTCTGATCAGGCTGCAAACCCGGTAGCATTCTGGCTTCGGAACCACTGGCAAGTATGATGTTCTTTGCGTCGACGGCTTGGTTCTGCTGACCGGTCACTTCTATACGCCCCCCGCCCCGCAGGCGCGCGTCGCCCTTGATCACGTCGACCTTGTTCTTGCGCATCAACATCTCGATGCCCTTTGAGTGCTTGGTAACGATCTTGTTCTTGCGCTCGAGAACCCGCGGGTAGTTTATTTGAGGATCTTTACAATCGATTCCCTGTGAAGACGGGTTCTTGAAGTAATCCCAGACGTCGGCGGTGTGCAGGAGAGATTTTGTCGGGATGCAACCAACCAGCAGACAAGTTCCGCCCAGTCTTGGTTGCCGCTCTATCAAAGCGGTTTTCAGGCCGTATTGGCCTGCGCGCACGGCGGCAGAATAGCCACCCGGCCCGCTGCCGATCACGGCTACGTCGTATGTCATTTTCGTCTCAAGTGTAGCATCTGGCCCTTATTTTACAGACACTTCAGGGCCTAGCAGGCTTTCTCGAAACGTGGCCTTTTCCCTGGACGTACTTTCTTAGCGGAGCCCTCGCTTCCCCACCGTACTCGATGCTACGTATCATGAAAGAAAGGGCCATGCGTAAGATTTTCTATGCCGCCTTGCTAGTTTGTTTGCCGGCCTGCTGCGCTCGAACGCAGTCGGATGCCAATGCCGGCCAGCAAGCCGCCGCTAAGAGACCGTCCCCGCCAGGTATCTTGCATAGCGTTGTGGTGAAGGGCAATCATCTTTATTCATCCGCCGACATCGTCAACGAGAGTGGCTTGAAAGAGGGCGAACGCGTCAATCGCGCAGCTATTGAGCGAGCCCGCCAGAAGCTGCAATCAACCGAACTTTTCAACAGTGTTGCCTATCAATACCGGATTGGCGCCGGGACCGCTCCCAGTTACGACGTGACCTTCGAAGTTGCCGAAAATGAGCAGATCTTCCCGACCCGCTTCGAACGGCTCGGCATGTCGCCTGATGCGGTGCGTTCCTGCGTTCGCGAGCACGTTGACCTTTACGCCGATCGTATCCCGGGCACGGAAGGGGTCTTGCACCGATACGCTGCCGCTGTCGAGCAATGCGTCGCGAAAGATAAAGGCGACGTGAAGGTAAAAGCCGCTATCTCGAACGACGATCCGCAGCAACTTACGGTCCTGTTCTCACCGGATACTCCCGCGCCGACGATTTCTCAGGTTGAAGTCTCGGGCAATCAAGCCGTAGACACGGGCACAATCCTGCGCGCCGTGAATCAGGTCGCCATTGGCGTGCCTCTTTCCGACATGCGTCTGAAGCTGATACTGGATGGAACAATTCGACCGCTCTATGCGGCGAAAGGCTACGCCGCGGTGAGCTTTCCAAAAATCACCACCGAACCCGCCAAAACGAATCTCGGCGTCATTGTCAAAGTGGAGATCAGTGATGGTCCGTCTTTCAAATTCGGTTCCGTCCGGTTCCGTGGCAGCGGTTTGGACGAAGATGAGATTCGCTCGACCATTCCTTTCAAATCGGGGCAGCCCTTCGATAGCGAGAAAGTAGACAATTACCGGCTCGACCTGATCCATAAAATGCGGAGGCACGGACTATTGGACGCAAGTGTCAGCGTTGAAAACCAACCGGATGACAGCAAGAGGGCCGTTAATGTTACGTATAACGTCACTCCAGGCGCAACTTACAATTTTCAGACTCTGGACATCCGTGGCCTGGATATAACGAGCGAGCCGGTGATCGCGAAATTGTGGGGAGAGAAGCCCGGGCATCCTTTTAATCCCGACTATCCCGATTTCTTCCTGAAGCGCGTCCAGCAAGAGGGGCTGTTCGATCATCTCGCAGATACGCGGTCGGATTACACGACTGACGCTTCGACTCATAACGTAACCGTGCACCTGTACTTCAAAGGGGGCGAGTCGAAATCGGAACAGGCGCGGAAGAAGCAGGAGGAAGCGGAGAAAAAACAAAGTGACGGGAGCTGGAGTCCTTATCCTTGATTGAGCTCGAAGGTAGCGCCATCGGCGCGCAATTTTCGAATGATGGATTCCGAGTCGTAGACGCAACCACCCCATATTCCTCCGCTTGCTTGTTGCATCGCGGCCCAAAGACGCGTGTCATCTGGAAGTAGCGGGTCAGCTCCTAGATCGGCGCGGCAGGGGCGTTTCGACAAGCGGCGGCGTCCTTCTTCCGGCGGAAATGTTTCGCCGTTCTCGCCAACGAAGTTTACGTTCCCCTCAAGCTTGTTCCGGTCAATCACGATCTCGATTATGTCTCCGTCGCGCAGCTTGCCGACAGGTCCGCCGGCGAGTGCCTCGGGGGATATATGGCCGATACAGGCGCCCGTGGATACACCGCTGAAGCGAGCGTCCGTAATCACAGCAACGTGTTTGCCGAACGCCAGATGTTTCAGTGCGGATGTGATCTGGTAAGTCTCTTCCATTCCGGAGCCCATCGGGCCGCGGCAGATCAACACAATCACGTCGCCTTCATTGATTTCGCGCGATTTAATCGCCGTGATCGCATCATGCTCAGTGACGAAAACGCGGGCTGGACCGCGTTTTCTGTACACACCGTCCGTATCGACCACGGCTGGGTCGATGGACGTGCTCTTCACCACCGAACCTTCGGGAGCCAGGTTGCCATGCGGGAAACACACCGTCGAAGTCAGTCCGCGCGAGCGCGCTCTTTCGGGAGATAAGATCACATCATCAGCATCAATGTCGTCGAGCTCTTTAAGACGTTTGCGAAAACGCGCCCTCCGTTCTGAATCCTGCCACCAGTCGAGCGCCGCATCGAGCGCTTCACCCGAGACATTCAGAGCTTGTGTGTTCAACAGGCCGGCACGGCGCAGATGCAGCATAACCTCCGGAACGCCGCCGGCCAGAAATACCTGAACCGTGGGATGATTACGTGGACCGTTCGGCAATGCATCGACCAACCTGGGCACGCTTCGATTGATTCGGTTCCAGTCCGTGACACTCGGCCTTTGCAGACCTGCTGCGTGAGCGATAGCCGGAATATGCAGCAGGAGATTGGTTGACCCACCGAAAGCTGCGTGGACTACCATGGCATTCTCAATTGCGCTTTGCGTCAGAATGTCTCGGGTTTTCAGGCCGACTTCTACCATACGGAGCAATGCACGGGCAGTACGGCGTCCCATGTCTAGCCAAACCGGTTGTCCGGACGGCGCGAGCGCCGCGTGCGTCAAGGTCAGACCGAGCGCTTCGCCAACCACCTGCGAAGTAGCCGCCGTGCCCAGGAACTGGCAGCCGCCACCGGGGGAGGCGCAGGCTCGGCAACCGGCCAGCGCGGCCTCTTCGAGAGAAATCTTCTGGTGGGCAAAACGGGCACCGATCGACTGTACCTTGCCCGCATCTTCCCCGTGCTCCGGCATGAGAGTCACGCCGCCAGGTATCAGCGCGCAAGCCGAATCCCGCGTACCAGCCAGCGCCATCATCATGGCAGGCAAACCTTTGTCGCAGGTCGCTACTCCGATCACGCCGGAACGCGTCGGGAGCGACCGGATGAGCCGTCGTAATACGATCGCCGCATCGTTACGGTATGGGAGCGAATCGAACATACCGGTTGTCCCTTGCGTTCGCCCATCACATGGATCCGTGCATGCCCCAGCGAAGGGAATGGCCGAGAACTTTTTCAACTCGCGTGCGGCTTCGGCCACCAGTAGACCCACTTCCCAATGTCCTGTGTGGAATCCGAGCGCAACGGGCCGTCCGTCCTCGGCACGAACACCCCCATGAGTGCTGAGGATCAAAACTTGCTTGCCGAGCAGAGCCGAAGGCTCCCAGCCCATACCAACGTTCTGAGTCAATCCGAATAGATTGCCGGAAGGTTCTTCACTCAGCGTCTCCGGCGTGATAGGCAACATGCCTTGAGGCCCCGGAGCATGCGTTGCTACTTCGAAGATATCTGAACTACTGGAATCTATGACAGTTTTGAAATCCATTGATGCTTTTCGCGAGATTGATTTCGGCTAAACTCGAATCTATTAAATGGAGAACGAGAAGCGCGACGCCGGGACTGTCGCCCTGTATCCCGGCTCGTTCGATCCGCTCACAAACGGGCATCTCGATCTCATCACTCGAGGTGCGCGTCTATTCGATCACCTCATAGTAGCTATCCTTACCAACACCGATAAACAGCCGCTGTTCTCCGCAGAGGAGCGCCTTTCTATGTTAAGGGAGACCTGCTCGCTGTTTTCCAATGTGGAGATCGATACTTTCAAAGGACTTTTGGTCGACTACGCCACGCGTCGAAATGCCCGAGTGATCCTTCGGGGCATTCGCGCAGTCTCCGATTATGAAGCTGAGCTTCAGATGGCGCATCTGAACCGTCGCATGCGCCCCGAGACCGAGACGGTTTTCTTACTCGCCACCGAAGACTATTCCTTCATCAGCTCCCGTATGATCAAGGAAATCATCACGCTCGGAGGCGACGTTTCGCGATTTGTGCCCGACGCAGTGCTGGGCTGTCTTCGGGCAAAATTTTCCTGAAAACGCTAATCTGGAAGTTACCCTCTATGCAAGCGACCCTAGAAATAGCCGAACGTATTTCCACCATCAGTGTCTCCTCAACGATGAAGGTCGCCGCAGACGCCGACCGCCTTCGCCGTGAAGGCGCGGACGTTGTCGATTTCGGAGCGGGTGAACCTGATTTCCCGACTCCCGCGAACATCAAGCGCGCTGCGATTGAGGCGATAGATGGAAACTTCACTAAGTACACCAATACCGCCGGGACGCCCGAGCTTCGGAGTGCAATCTGTGAACGGCACCGGGTTGATTTCGGGACTAATTACAGTGCAGCCGAGTGTCTGGTTACTGTGGGTGGCAAGCATGCCATCTTCAATCTCGTACAAGCTCTCGTCAATTCCGGTGATGAGGTGATCATTCCCGTCCCTTACTGGGTCACCTACAAGGACGTGGTTAATTATGCGGGCGGTGTCTGCGTCTTCGTCGATACAGACGAGAACAACGGCTTCGAAGTCTCCGCAAACCTGATAGAGGAGCACATTACTCCCCGGACCAAGCTGGTCATCATCAACTCGCCTTCAAATCCAAGCGGTGCGGTCATTTCGCAACCCGAGTTCGGCAAAATTTTAGAGATCACTTCAAAGCACGGAATTTACCTAATGACGGACGAGTGCTACTGTCACTTCGTCTACGATGGCAAGCCATTTTCTATTGCGGCGAACTCCGGAGCCAAGGACTCGGTGGTGGTGGCGGGATCACTCTCGAAGACTTATGCCATGACGGGTTGGCGCGTGGGGTTCGCACTCGCTCCCGCGCCGATCGTCAGTGCGATGACGAAGCTTCAGAGTCACTCGACTTCCAATCCGACTTCGATCGCGCAGAAAGCGGGCCTCGAGGCCATGAAAGGCACCCAGGAATCGGTCGCCGAAATGCTCCGCGAATATCGCCGCCGCCGCGACTTCGTTGTGAAGCGCCTGCGCGAAATCCCGGGCGTCACTATCGGCACGCCTAAAGGCGCATTCTATGCTTACCCCAATGTTTCGGTAGCGTTCCAAAACGGGCGGGTCAAAAATTCGCTCCAATTTGCGACCGCGCTGCTGGAACAAGCGCACGTTGCCGTTGTGCCCGGAGAAGCGTTCGGAACGGACAGCCACGTGCGTATCTCCTATGCCACGTCGATGGTGGAACTGGAACGGGGCTTGGAACGGATTCACAAGTTCATCGACGAACTGCGTGGCTGACGCGACTGCGAGCTATCTAATTCCCAAGTCCGAAAACTGAAGAGTATAAAATTCATATTTTGTGGTATGAAACTTATACTTGCTGCTCTGTTCACTTCGTTTGTGGCTCAGGCCGCGTTGGCCGCCAGCTTCACGGGTCACTGGTCGTTCCGCAATGAAGTGAACGGCAACGTCCGTGAGACATCCCTTTTCCTCAAGCAGACCGGGGATGCGCTCACTGGCTATTTGTTCTCGCGAAATGAAAACGAGCCTATTCAGCACGGGAAAGTAGATGGGAATAACATCTCGTTCGAAATCGTCAGGGATGTGTTCGGCGAACAGCATAAATCGGAGTACACGGGCAAACTCGAAGGGGATACCCTCGTGCTACAGATGCCGGGCTATGAAGATCGTCGCGGTCCGCAACTTCATTTGAAGCAGGTTTCAACCCAAGCTCCGGGGCCGATGCCGGAAGCGGCAAAGAAGATCTCGCTCCCAGCGGCGAGTCCCGTTCCGTACAATGATCTAGCCAAAACGCCGCCCATGGGTTGGAACAGCTGGAACAAGTTTGCGGGCAAAGTGACAGATCAACTCATCCGGGAGACCGCGGATGCCATGGCCAGCAACGGCATGAAAGACGCCGGATATACATACATCAACATCGACGATACGTGGGAAGCCGGGCGGGATGCGCAGGGCAACATCCAATCCAACTCGAAGTTTCCCGACATGAAGGCGCTCACCGCTTACGTGCACAGCAAGGGTTTGAAAATCGGTATCTATTCGTCCCCCGGACCAAAGACTTGCGCCGGTTTCGAGGGCAGCTTTCAGCATGAAGAACAAGATGCGAAGACGTATGCTGACTGGGGTTTCGATTATCTGAAGTACGACTGGTGCAGCGCAACGCAGGTGTACGATTACCACTCAATGCCGGCGGTATACGCAAAGATGGGCAAGGCTCTCGAAGCCTCCGGCCGGCCGATCGTTTTCAGCCTCTGCCAATATGGCGTCTTTCACGGTCCGCAATGGGGCGCAAGTGTCGGCGGCAATCTTTGGCGCACCACCGGTGACATCAGCGACAACTGGAAATCAATGTCCCACATCGGCTTCGATCTGCAGGAAGGCCTTGCTCAATATTCCGGACCCGGGCATTGGAATGACCCGGACATGCTCGAGGTCGGCAATGGCGGAATGACCGAGACCGAGGATCGCACGCACATGAGTCTGTGGAGTCTGCTAGCTGCGCCGCTACTCGCCGGCAACGATCTTCGCAGCGTGTCTCCGCAGACTCTCAAAATTCTGGCCAACAAAGATGTGATAGCGCTCGACCAGGATCCGTTGGGCAAGCAGGCCACGCGCGTGGCGAAAAACGGAGATCTCGAAGTTTGGGCGCGTCCGCTGGCGGACGGCGGCGAGGCAGTTGGCCTGTTCAATCGAGGGCCCGATACAGCTAAAGTGAGTGCCAACAGCGCCGATCTGAAAATCAACGGGAACTTCACCGTGCGCGATCTCTGGGCGGATGCCGATCGCGGCAAATTCTCAGGCGAGTTCTCAGCCGAAGTTCCTTCGCATGGGGTGGTGTTGATCCGGCTCGAACCGGCGAAGTAAATCTGCAGCCCTGATCCTAAGCCGAGAAGCAGGCGTTGGGCGAACTCATTACTAACCGGCCGTGCTGCACACCTTTGGTGCCGATCAGCAGATCAGCCACTTTCTGAAGGCGTCGTGACACGCCTTTTACAACGATGACTTCCAGACAGGTGTCGTGATCTAGATGAGCATGTGTTGTGGCGATGATCACGTCGTGATGCTCGTGCTGTAGATCCATCAGCTTTTCAGGCAGCAGCCGAGAGTGGTGATCATAGATCAAAGTAATCGTTCCTACCGCGGGCGATTCAGGAGACTCGACGGCGGCGGTAACGAGACGATCTCGAATCAAATCTCGAAACGCTTCCGATCTGTTCGTGTAGCCTTGTCGCCCGATGAATTTGTCGAATCGGGTCAGAAGGTCCGAATCGATGGCAACTCCGATTCGACTTAGCTCTGCCATATTGGATTTCTACTCACAACGCTTATAGGATAATGGAGCGAAGCAGTAACACGAGCTGAATTTCCGTGTTACTGATGAACATTGCCCGGCCTAGGGTATGCATATTCCAGATGGCTATCTGAGTCCTTCTACGTGTGCTACTTTCTACGCCGCGTCCACCCCGTTCTGGTGTGTTGCTCTCCGGCGCGTGAAGCGGGAACTCGCTACTCGAACTGTGCCGCTGCTCGCGGTATTCTCCGCATTCTCATTCGTGGTGATGATGTTCAACCTTCCGTTGCCCGGCGGCACGACCGGCCATGCGGTGGGCATGGGAATGGCTTCGATTGTGCTCGGTCCCTGGATTTCGCTGCTCGCGATTTCGACAGCCCTCCTGATTCAAGCGCTCCTGTTTGGCGACGGCGGTGTTACGGCATATGGCGCGAATTGCTTCAACATGGCGATCATCGGCTCGCTCGCGGCTTACGTTGTGTACCGGCTCGTTGCACTTCGCGCACCGCTGACGGCTGTGCGGCGGGTTGTCGCAGCGGGCCTGGCCGGATATGTAGCGATCAACCTCGCTGCTTTGTGCGCTTCGGTAGAATTCGGGCTACAGCCGGTGCTCTTCCACGACGCGGCCGGCGTTCCGTTGTACGCACCTTATTCGCTGCACATCGCAGTTCCCGCGATGATGATTGGCCACCTTACCATTGCCGGGCTCGCGGAACTGGTTCTTTCGGCCGGCCTTGTGGCGTATCTACAGCGCGCCGAACCCCTGCTTCTTCGAAAGACTGCTCCCGATGCTCCCGATGATGATCAACCAGCGTACGGGCTGGCGGGCTTCGGCAAGGGGTGGCCTTCTGCCCGCAAACTGTGGTTGATTGTCGCTGCCTTTCTGGTGCTCACGCCGCTCGGTATACTAGCCGCCGGAACTGCCTGGGGGGAGTGGGGCGCAGCAGATTTCACCGACGCGGCAGCACGAAGTACTATTGCGCGGGCCTCCGGTGATCAGCTTCCGCCCCGAACAACTCCTACCGGCCTACTTCGGACATCGTCTATCTGGACGGCACCTCTTTCCAAGTATGCTCCCGGATTTGTTCGAAGCGCGTCATTTGGGTATCTGCTGTCGGGCGCTATAGGTGTAGGCCTCATCATATTTGTGCTGTCGTTCGCGACCTGGATCACCGGCAAATTTCGCACTCCTTCGCGGATTCGTCGAGGCTTTGTCGAAAGAACAATCGATTCGCTCATGCGAATGTCTCAAGAAGCTCTCTACGCCGAAAACATAGCCCGGACTCCGGGACTGCTTCAGCGATTGGACCCAAGGATCAAGCTGGCCGGCCTGGGCGCGCTCGTTTTGGCCGTGATTGCGGTTCACCGGCTCTGGCTTTTATGGGCGTTGTTTCTGTCGAGTATTCTTCTGACTTTGCTTTCTAAGATCCCGTTACGCGTAGTGGCAGTGCGTGTCTGGCTCGCGGTTCTCGGCTTCACCGGGCTGATTGCGCTGCCGGCGCTATTTCTGATTCCTGGCCAAACGGCCGCATCGCTTCCTTTGCTCAACTGGGTAGTTACCCGGCAAGGGCTCTCTTCGGCGGAGTTTCTTGTCTTAAGAGCCGAAACAGCGGCGACTCTGGTGCTGGCGGTGATAGTGACGACTCCGTGGCATCGGCTTTTGCGAGCTCTCCGTCTGTTTCGTATCCCGGCAGCCCTGGTCGTCATTCTGGAGATGACATACCGCTACACCTTTGTCTTCCTACGAGCGGCGAATCAGCTCTTCGAATCTCGCCGTGCCCGTCTGCTCGGCTCGATCGATCCTGCCCAGCAGCGTTCGTCCGCAGCTGCCATGGCCGGTGTTCTGCTTCATAAGAGTCTGTCATTGAGCGATGACGTTCATCAGGCGATGCAGGCGCGAGGTTTTCGCGGCGACATCCGCCTGCTGGACGATCTGAACGTGAGCCGCGCCGATTGGCTGAAATTGGCGGGGATTCTCTTGCTCGCTGCCGGAACGATCTGGTTAGGACGATGAGCGCTCTTGCGTTCGAGGTCAAGGACGCCAGCTATTCTTACGAAAGCGTCACCGCGCTTGAAAATGTTTCCTTGGAAATCAAGCAAGGCGAACGCATTGCCCTGGTCGGCGCGAACGGTTCCGGCAAATCCACTCTGCTTCGTCTGCTCGCGGCCCTCTGTTTCAGTAAAGAGGGCCAAGTTCTCTTTTTCGGGCGAGCGCTTACCGCCAAGGCGATGGAACGGGCGGAGTTTTTTTATAGTTTTCGACGCCGCGTCGGGATCGTGTTCCAAAATCCTGACGTGCAGCTCTTCATGGCGAGCGTGTTTGACGAAGTGGCTTTCGGACCACTCCAGCTTGGATGGCCGAAGGAGAAAGTTCGCGCGCGCGTTCGAGACACTCTCTCATCAATGGGCATTGAAGCGCTCGCCGAGCGTCCTCCGTATCGTCTTTCCAGCGGTGAGAAAAAACGAGTAGCGCTGGCTTCGGTCCTGGTGACGGAGCCGGAAGTTGTTTTGCTCGACGAGCCGGCTGCAACGCTCGATCCTGCCAGCCAGAATACGATCGTCGAACTGCTCGGATCTTGGGCTGGAACTTCACGCACCGTAGTCACGGCCACCCACGATCTCGATTTACTCGAAAGCATTGCCGACCGTTGCATCGTGCTTCAGAATGGGAAGCTCGCCGCGGAAGGCGAGCCCTACGCGGTCCTGCACGACGCGCGCCTACTGGAACGCGCGGGGCTCGTCCGACCACAGCACCACCACCATGCCGCGCCAATTGTTAAACCACACGGTCATGTTCATCTAGACGATCTGGCCTGAGTGAATCGGTAAACGATGCTCGTTACAGCCGCGGCTCAGAAGAGGCGGTCTGAGCGGCGCCGTTGAGAAGAGCGGAGCGGAGTTGAAAAATCGAAGCCACCGCGTCCGGATCATCCCAGTTCATGTTTTGGAGCATCCGGCTGACTTGGCTCGGACTCGCAACAACGGCAGCAGTTTCAGTTTGCGGTTGCTCGGTTTCGCTGCGTTTCTCTTGCAGCTCACTCAGCTCTGCCATGTCTTTCTCGCGCTGGCGCTGGAGCCGGCCTTCCTGGATCTGCAGGTTGCGCAGCGGCTTCTGATACTGAATGAACGTTTCCAGATCGATGCGAGCGGAACGGACGGCGAGGTCCTGCTCGTCGAACTTGTCGGCAAATTCTTCCCGCCCGCGAGCGTAGATTGCCATTTCAAGACCGGGAATGCGCTGCAGACGCCATTGGATGTCGGCAAGAGACTGGACCAGTTCGCGCTCGCGCAGCCCGACCGGCTGGAATTCGGATTCGTAGGCGGCCAGGTGCTGCCGGTAAGCTTCGGCATCATCGGAGGGCAGTAGCACGGTGCGGCCGGTCAGACCTGTTTTGACTGCGTTCATCGATGAGACGGCTTTGCCTTCCTGGCTAGTCGGGCCGGTAGACAGTTGAGCATTGGCGCGATTGGCAGCGAGGCGCGATTCAGAAGCGGGGGATTCGGATTTCATGAGTGGGCGGTACTCCTGGCCAAAGGAGATAGCACACGAAAGGTCGAAAACGAACTTTGCGTGCTGTGGAAAACGGGGTAAAGGGGCGTGGAATGAAGGAGCTGGCGATATTTCGCCGGGGTGTGATCGGTCTACGGCGGTTCGGCTAACCTTTAGAAATGGCGACCGCGGCGACGAAACTCACTACAGGGGATTTAGTTATTGACTCACCCGGCGCCGCGACGGTGCGCGTTCATTTGGAGAGAGAACAATACCGGCTTGGCCGAGCGTCAGTGAATGAATTGGCGTTCCCTGCTGACCACAAGCTATCGCGAGAACATCTCCTATTCCAAAGAGTGGCGGAGGGCTGGATATTACGAGATTTGAACAGCCGAAACGGCACCTTTGTGAACGGAATACGCGTCGCGGAACCCACGCGGCTAGCGCACGGAGATCGCGTCACCGCAGGCCATCTGTGTATTCGTTATGACACGCGCGGCGAGTTCAAAGACGCTAAGTTAAACGAGATCAAGTTCGTCGAGCAGGAATTCTCAACAGCCCGAACTACCGTTTCCTTGAATCTGAAATCCGCGCTGGAAAAGAGTACAGACCTGAGCGGCCGTCCCACTCTGGAGAGCGCGCACCTAGGGACCCTGGTGCGAGCGGCCCGGGAGCTAGCCGGCCACGGAGCACTGGATAAATTGTTCGAGCTGGTCCTCAGTTTCTCGCTGGAGGCGGTGAACGCATCGCGGGGTGTTGTGATGACTCGCGAGCCGAACGGCGATCTCAGAACGCGTGCAATTAGGGGCGAGGGCTTTGCCATCAGCAGTATGGTGCGGGATCTGGTCACCAAAGAGGGGAAATCATTGCTTGTGCGTGATGCGAGATCAGATCAGGATTTTGCATCGCGGACCAGCATTCTGGCCCAACAAATCCGAAGTATCTTAGCGGTACCGCTGCAGACAGATGAAGCAGTGATCGGACTTCTGTATCTGGATTCGCTCAGTCTCATGCGGGAATTCAGTGTCGAGGATCTTAATCTTGTCACTGTCATGGCTAATCTTGCAGCTATCCGCATCGAACATGCCAGGCTTGTAGAACAAGAGGAATCGAAAAAGCTGTTGGACTACGAGCTCGAGCGAGCAGCCGAAATTCAGCGACGGTTATTACCTTCGCAAGCTCCGCAGATTGCTGGCTTTCAAGTAGCGGGCTATAACGCTCCATGCCGAACCGTTGGGGGCGATTACTACGACTTTCTACCTTATCCCGACGGGCGCGTAGCTCTTTTGATCGGCGACGTTTCGGGAAAAGGATTGGGCGCAGCCCTGCTCATGTCGAGCCTACAAGCGCGCGCCCAGGTATTCTTTGAGAAGCCCGAGGAGGATCTAGGGCTACAGATATCTCGATTAAATCGCAGCGTCGCAGGAAACTGTCCTGGCAATTGCTTCATCACCTTCTTTGTCGCGGTTCTCAATCCGGACAGCGGTGAACTGGTGTATTGCAACGCGGGGCACAACGCGCCGTTGTTGATCCGTCGAGGCGAGGAAGTGGAGTTGCTGGAAGCGACGGGCATTCCACTGGGCATTTCTCGCGAGATGAGCTATCAGCAGAAGAGCTGCCGGATCGAGAACGGTGACGTTCTGGTTCTGTTCAGCGATGGTGTAACGGAGGCTCGCGGCGGGGCAGATGCGGAACAGGAATTCGGGGAAGAACGCCTCATTTCGGTTGTACAGAAGGAGAGACAGCGTTCGGTTGACGATATCATCGCGCGAATCAGGGGGGAGATTTTGTCTTTCTCGCAGGGGGCTGCAGCTACAGACGACATCACGCTTGTTCTTGCCCAGCGGCGCTGAGGCCCTGGCTTGTGTTGTACCTTATGTAGGTCAGACGCTCCAACGGTTGAGCTCGGTCAGCGCACTGGATTTAGCTGCTCGAACTTCACTCTGGCCTGCTCAGCGTCGAGGTCGCGGTGCACTCGTTTGTACGCCTTGGCAAGATCGAAATAGACACGAGAATCGCTGGGCTTGAGGCGCTCCGCGGTTTCCAACTCAGATACTGACTTCTCCACTTCTCCTGTTGCGAGCAGTGAGGCACCGAAGAGGTAATGTGCCTCTTCCAGCTTTGGCGCCAACTGGACGGCCTGTTCCGCATAGAGCCGGCTGGTTGCCGGATCCACTCTCAACAACACCCCGGCTATTCCGAGACGGGCGAGCAGATGCTCAGGGCTGTTGCCGATCTCGCGCTTGAACGCGGCCACCGCCTGATCGTCAAGATGATTGGCCAATAGAAACCGGCCGTAGGCGAATTCCACATTGTGAACTTTGGGGAAACGTTTGACCAGGTCTCCGTAGGCGGCGAGCGCGGCGTCTCGTTCCCGATTAGCAGCGAAGACTTCAGCCTTTCCCGCCGTTATGACCAGATCCCGAGTCTCGGACGCCGACGTTAAGCCGACTGATTCGATGCCGAGCACGGCTCTGCCGAGTGCAATGAGGAAATCATCGTCCGGGTTAACACGTTCCTGGACTAACTGATCGAGAACTTTCTGCGCGCGGCCGAAGTCACCCTGTGTCAGGAGCAGATTAGCCTGTGTAAACAGAACGACGTGGCGCATGTTTGCTTCGTCGCCCACGCCAAAGTTGAGAGCTTGTGACAGATGAGCCAGCGCCGGCTGGTTCTGGCCGAGCCTGGCTTCGGAAAGTCCGAGCATCGCAAAAGCGTTCGCATCACGCTGAGCCAGAGCGGTTGCTTTGGTGAGCGCGTCGACTGCGGCCCGAAAGTTGCTCCGATCGTAAGCGATGGTGCCGAGATACCACCAGCCCTCCGCCCAATCCGGACGCAATTGGACCGCTTGTGTGTAAAGCTTTACTGCTTGGTCGAGATGCTCAGAGTCACGTGCTTGCGCGGCTTGCGCAGCTAGAGAATCGAAAGATTGCAGAGGGCCACAAAAGGCCGGCAACGAAAACAAAAAGAGACAAAGAGTGTCACGGAATGTAACGGAGTACGACAAATCAGAAGCTGAAACGCGCCTGCAGCTCTACGATGCGTCCTGCGAGACCAGCTTGCGCCACACCGAATTGTGGACCGCCGATCGTAACCAGCCCATCCTGGCCGCCGAAAGGTTGCAGGTTTTCCTTATTGAACAGGTTGTAGAAGTTCGCCTGCAGATCGATTCTGGCATTTTCTCCGAGGACCGGCAACTTGGGAAGCCCAAAAGCTTTGGCAAGCTGTACATCGTTTCCGAAATATCCCGGTCCACGAAACATACCGCGATGCAGATTGGTGGGGGGCGGCGGAATACCGGCAGCGAGCTGTGCGGCGGTGTACGTAGTGAAGTAGGACTCTGTTCCCGAGGCGTTCTTCGGGAAATTGCTAAACGGGGTTTCGAATACGTTGTTTCCGGTGAAGTTGGTGGCCCCACCTGAATAGCCGGCCGGGAAGATGCATCCGATGCCGCTATTCGGGTATTCAACCTTTCCGCCCGGACAATATTGTGGAGTCCAGGGGAACCCGGTGTGTCCGTTGATGATGCCGCTGATGGTCCAGCCGCCGAACACCTTATCGATAAAGCCCTGGCCGCTTCTTGTGAACTTCGGCGTAAACAAGCCCCAGATCTTGTAATAGTGCGTGATGTCGAAACTCGAGGGGCCGTAAGAATATGTACGATTCCACGGGTACAGATCCGTGGTGTAGTCTCGACTGGCGTCATCGATCGATTTACTGTAGGTGTACTGGAAATCGACTTCGAACATAGACGAAAAGCGGTGCTGAGCTTCCGTCAGCAGCGCATTGTAATGCGAGTTGGCGTCGTTGGTGTACCAGTCCACGCTGTTGACGACCGGGTTCAGCGCCGGGTAGTAAATCCAATTCAGATTGCTGTACTGACGCGTGAGATGGCGGCTTTGGCTACCCGAATAGCCGACGGAAGCCATCCAATTGTGGCCGAGATCGACCTGCGTTTGCAGGGAGTAGCGATAAGTAACCGCCGGCGGAAAATTCTGCGGGAATCCGGTAAGATTCAGGCCGGTACCTCCGGTCGGAAGGCCGTTACTCCCGAAGGTTTGAATCGCAATCGGATTCGCCGGGAAGCTTGAAATATCGTGAACGTTGGAGCCCGGTGCATAGACAATATCGTTGCCGTAGAGCGTCAGGCTGTTCAGGAATGGCGGATTGAAACGGCCATTTGAGGTGATGGCGAACTGCTCCAGGTTGTATCCAATACCGAACCCACCACGAACAACGAACTTGCGTCCAAATGCAGTGGTGTTGGGACTCCATGCAAAACCGAGCTGCGGCTCAAAATTTGTATAGGTGTTCCTGTAAAGGCTGCCACCCTTCTTGATAGAGAGTCCGGTCAGAATGTCCGTTCCCGTTCCCAGGATGACGTTGCTGATGTTGTTGTTCGTCTCAGTGGGCGGAACAAAATCTTCCCAGCGCAGGCCGAGGTTTAAGGTCAGATTCGGTGACACCTTCCAGTCGTCCTGAACGAAGAAAGCGATCGTATCATCCCGCAGGTTCTTCGTCGTCGAGGTAGGCGTGCCGGTCGCCGGATCAAAGTTGGCCGTTTCCGAGTACGGTGCGTCGTTGGCGAAATCCCAGATGTTATCGAATTGGTAGCTGGGAATCGCGTTCCAAGGCGCGGTGTCGAGGAACTTGACGTGAGTGATATCGGTGCCGAACTTGATGGAGTGGCTGCCGCGAATCCAGGTGAGCGTGTCGCGGTATGAGTAAGTGAACTGATTAAACACGCTTGGTCCGGGAGGTCCAAAGCCCTGTAATTGCCCATTGACGCCGAAGCCGTTGTAGACGTTGGCGCCGTTCGGCTGAAAATTGGCGTCCGGGAGGCCGAAGGGCTCTTGCGAATTAGAAGTGAGCTCGTTCCATTTCCAGCCGCTGCCTCCGATGCGGAATTCGTTTAGGACAGTGGACGAAAAATTGCGGTCCCAGATTCCGCTCCATGCCTGGGCCAGTGAATAGTGTTGGAAGAGGTTGGCCGCATACGCCGGGCCGTTGTAGGTCTGGTTGTAATCGGGTGTCCAGTAAATGCTGAATGCGATCAGGTCGAGCTGTGTGGGATGGTAGTCTACTCTTCCGTTGTATTGCGCATTCGTATTGATGTTCGGCGCATTTGTTTGTAAGAATTCGACGTCGGGCACGCCGTCGAAGCCACCGCCGATGCCGTAGGGAGTTGGTGGCAGCCCGAAAGATGGATCGGATTTACCGAGGCCGTTCTTGAGCGGCGAACCTAAATCCAGACCGCCGCTGGACGTGTTTTGGCACTGAGCAGGAGTAAGACCGACACCCGCGCAATTTTGCGGAATGATGAGGTTGTAGACGGGGCTTACTCCAGGGAAGCCAAGCAACTTGGAGGCGACGCTGTTCGGGGTAGCGGCGTTCTTGATGAATTGCGGAGTGGCGTACCAACCGGTTGCGATGGTTTGAGAATTGTCGCGCTGCGTTTCGTACGCGAAGAAGGCGAACAATTTGTCATGGATAATCGGGCCTCCGATGCTGCCACCGAACTGGTTGAAGCGCTGGGTATCTTTCGTTCGCGGGTCATCCACGGGATACCAATTGCCGTTGGCATCCTGTTGAGCGGTCATGCCGTTCCAGCGGTTGTATGCATTCAAGCCCGGGCGGTGCCACTTAAAAAATGCGCTGCCATGAAGATCATTCGTGCCCGACTGCGAGACAACCTGGATCTGAGCGCCGCTGCCGCGGCCGTTTTCAGCGGAGTAGTTATTGCTGATTATTTTTACTTCTTTGACCGTCTCTTCACTGGGCGTGACGACGGGCGCACCGCCCCACACCGCGCTATTGATCGGCACGCCATCGATCTGGAAGTTGTTTCCGTTCTGGCGCGTTCCGTTGGAGATGACTTGCACGCTGTTTTCGACGGAGAAGATACTGTTGCCCGCGCCGAGATCCGTTCCGGGAATTTGGGCCGCGTTGCCGTTCGAGGAGATGGATCCGTCGCCAAACGTGTTGGGTGCCAAACGCATTAACTGATAAGGATCACGTCCAATGGACGGCAGATTCTGGACGTCTTTTGATGTGATATTGCCGGCGATTTCGGCGGACTGCGTGTCAATGACGGGTGCGATATCACCAGAGACGTTTACCGTCATGGCAGTCTGGCCGACCTCCAAAGAGAGGTTCAGACTCTGGACCGTTTCCGACTGCAATACGACGGATTCAAGAACCTTCTTCGCAAACCCGGTCTTTTCTACCGAGACGGTATACGTGCCACCCGCCAAGGCAGTGAGCGTATACGCACCGCTGCTGCCGGACGTGGCCTTCTGACTGAAACCTGTCGCCTTGTTAGTGGCCGTGATGGTTGCATCCGGAACAGACGATCCGGATGGATCCGTCACCACACCCTGGAAACCGCCGTGGTACTGCGCCCAGGCGGAAACCGACGATAAAAGAGAAACAGCAATGGCCGCGAATAATCTCCACACAGGTGTCTTCATGGACTCCTGACCTCGATCGAGGTCCCCCCTCTAGCTGGCCCATATAGTATTGGGAATTTTCAACCAGCGTGTCAAGAAAATTCGGCGACAGGAAATTTAGTTCTCGAAGGGAGCTCCGGCTACGGGCGACATCACGCTTGTTGTGGGTCGATGGCGGTGAGGCGGCTTTTCTTACTCTCGAAAGTTGCTAATCAGGACAACGTCACTGGGCTTGCTGCCGCGAGTGATGGCTAATTGCTTGCCGTCGGGCGACCAGTCATAGGCGAAGATCAGTTCCTTAAAGTGAGTTATTTGCTGGGGAGGGCCTCCGGACAGCGGCTGTTTCCAGAGGTTCATTGCATCACCATCGAGTAACGGGTAAGTGAGGGCACGGCCGTCGGGAGTCCAGTGGAGAAGGGAGTAATCCCAGTAATTGAGGGTGCCGTGAGGAGCCAGATTGAAAAATCTTCACCGGGTGCCCGATCGTAGAGCTGAAGATCCGAATTTTGGTTTAGGTTATCCTTGAAGTCATAAGCGGCGATCTGTTTGTTGTCGGGCGAGAATCTAGCGCCGTAAACTCTCCTTCCGCCAAGAGCTGACGGCGTTCCTCCCTCAATCGAAACCTTCTGCAAGCATACTGGCGTGTTCTTGCCAGTGCCGTTATAAACAACCCACTTTCCATCCGGCGGAGCAATGAGGACTGAACTCCCCCTCACCGTAGGTTAGCCGCTTCAGCGCGCCGGTAGTGGAATCAGCTCGCCAGATAGCATATTTGTTTCCCTCGCGATTACTGGAGAACTACGATATAGTGGCCATTTCCGCAAACCGAGACATGGTTCTGCCACTGCCGCTCGTCCCGAAAGAGCGGAATGCGATTCGTTCCATCGGCTTGCATCAACGAGAACTCTCCGTCGGAGTTTCGCAGCATGCAGTCTTCCATCTGGCATCCAGGCGAGAGCAAAACCATCTTTGCTGCCGGTCGTCACGGCCTGGGAGCGTTCCGGCTTTGCGGACGGGCCAATAAACGTTGTGGCAAATGTCTCACTCTGCTACTGCGGACAGCAATTTGCCATCTGCTGCTCAGGGTCAGATCGTAATAATCCTTGAGGTCATTGGTAATCCGCTGCAAATCTCCATGCGGGTACGACTCTGAACCATATCTGCCAGGGATCGGATTGTTTCACGTTATAGGACAGCAGAAATCCGCTTTGGTCGGGCAGCCAGGGGCCAATCCCAGCGTACCCGGTCGACAGCCAAAAGAAGCTTGGGCGTGCCGCCATCGAGCGGGAAAGCGCGAATAGCAGTCAAATAAGTGCTCCTTGAACCACCATAACGTGGCGCCGATCAGTGTTCCCGTCAGGAGACCACGAAGGGGGATTCCCAAAACCAAAGTAATCGGGACCTCTGCCTTTCGCAATAACTCGTTCACCGCTGCCATCGGTGGCCGCAACGTTCAACGACGAGTCGACGCCATTTGGATGGTAGATGAACGCAATTCTCTTACCGTCAGGGGCGATACCCACGCCGTACGGCATGGCTCTGTCGGTAATCAGCCGAGGCGCGCCGCCGAGAGTGGGAATAACATACAAATCGACATCATCTCCATGCTCTGTCTGGGAAGTAGTATCGATTCACCGTCGGGTGAGAAACCAACCCAGTCGTACGCCTGTTGGAGAGAAGGCAGGAGCTGGACTGCACTTTGCGCGGCAACCTGACGCAGCCACAAGGTCGGTTGTGTACCGCGTCGCGAGATATACGCGACATATCTTCCATCCGGGGAAAGAGCGGCGTGCGACACCGTCGCTTCATCTGTAAGTTTCGTGATGATCATCTTTTCCGGAGTTAATCTTACCCGCGGACGATGAATGAGCAAATTTATAAATGGCGCCTGCCGCTACGATCAAAAGCACCAGTAGCGACAACGGCCATTGCTGCTCGTGATCTGCTCCTTCGCGCTGGAACAGGCGGTTTCGGAAGCTGATCCGAAACGGCGGCGCTCCTCGATGAATCCGTGTCGCGCTTCAGGCGAGTGAGGTCTGCGCGAAGATCGGAAGCCGTCTGGTAGCGCAGCCCGCGATTTTTCTCGAGGGCTTTAGAGATGATCTGTTCCAGGTGAGCCGGCAGTTCCGGCCGAAGTCTTACGACCGGAACGGGCTCCTTGTGAAGAATTCCGTCGAAAACAAGTGCGGTAGTGCTGCCTTCAAAGGCGTGCCTACCGGTGACCATCTCGTAAAGCACGACACCAAACGAGAACAGATCGGTGCGAGCATCCAGCTCTTCTCCTCGTGCCTGCTCGGGTGACATATACGCCACTGTTCCGAGGGTCATGCCTGGGCTGGTCAGCATGTCTTCGTTCATGACCGTCTCTTCTCCCGTGCCAGCGTAAACGGACGCCCGCCGGCCCTGAGACTTTGCCAAGCCGAAATCCATGATTTTTGCCTGGTCACGGTTGGTCACGAAGATATTCGCGGGTTTGATGTCGCGGTGAACGATTCCATGGCTGTGGGCGGCGTCGAGGGCATCCGCGATTTGGGTGCCGAGAGAAACTATCAAGTCGAGCTTCAGCGGTCCACGTTCAATCAAATGTCGCAGCGTCTGACCTTCGAGCAACTGCATGACGATATACGGCTGGCCCTCTTCTTCACCGACGTCGTAAATCGTGCAGATATTCGGATGATCGAGGGCCGAGGAAGCATGTGCTTCTCGCCTAAATCGTAGTAGAGCCGGATTGTCTTGAGCGAGTTTTTCAGGCAGGAACTTGAGAGCTACATAGCGGTGAAGCCTAAGATCTTCGGCTTTATAAACCACACCCATACCACCGCCGCCGATTTTTTCCAAAATTCGGTAATGGCCGACGGTATTGCCGAGCATTTCGCAATTCTACGGCTTGCCAGTGGTCAAGTCAAAATGAATTGTGGGTATTTTGTCAGCGCTCCTTTAAGAGCCGGCCTGAGAGAGTGTAATTTGAAGGAAATGGTTCCCGCGAAAGCAGCTCCGCTGACGAAGAAGCAGTTCGCCCAGATTGGTCGCGCTCTCGCAGAGCCGCGGCGGGTAGAGATACTGAAACAGATCGGAAGCTGTAAGGATTCGATCACTTGCGGGAGGTTGCTCGAACTTCACGATGTGACGATGGCCACGCTCTCCCACCATCTGAAGGAACTCGAAACCGCGGGCCTGATCGAGATTGTTCGTAACGGGAAATTTGCGAATCTTAGCGTCCAACGTGACGTTTTGCGGAGCTACCTGGAGGAACTCTCCGAAATCTGAATGCGTCGTTTCGTCCGCTATAGCAAGGTATGAAACAGATTCTAGTGCTTGCGATTTCCCTGTCAAGCCTCTGTTGCGGCGCTTTGGCCGAATCCGCCATAACCACGCGGCTCGACGACCCGAAGGCGATCTATTTGACCGGGCCTCAATTCGCCGCGCGCGGAGACGGCACAAGCGATGACAGCGAGGCGATTCAAGCGGGCATAGACAAGGCAGAGAACCATGCGCGCGAAGGAATTCTGTTCATACCCTCGGGCCGCTATCGACTAACCCGCACACTTTTCATCTGGCCGGGCGTGCGCCTCTTCGGTTATGGCGCGAAACGACCGGTCTTTGTGCTCGCGGACAACACACCCGGTTTTCAGCAAGGGATGGGAGTGATGGTCATTTTCACCGGTGCTCGTCCCGGTGAGCGAAGTTTCGGAGGAGGCCGGGTTCCTTTTCCGCCACCCGGTAGCGTTCCTCCAAATGAGGCGATCGCGGATGCCAATTCGGGAACGTTCTATTCGGCGATGAGCAATATCGATTTCGAGATAGGCAACGGCAATCCGGCGGCGATTGCTATCCGATTCCATGTCGCCCAACATGCCTACCTTAGCCACATGGATTTTCATACCGGTTCCGGTCTTGCGGCGCTCACCCAAATCGGCAACGAGGCTGAGGATCTGCACTTCTATGGTGGCCGTTACGGCATTCTTTCGGAGAAGACCTCACCGGCCTGGCAGTTCACGCTGCTCGATTCAGTTTTCGAGGGCCAGCGCGAGGCTGCCATTCGTGAGCATGAGGCGGGACTGACCCTGATTCACGATACGTTTCGCCATATGCCGACCGCGATCGACATCGATCCGGGATATTCAGACGAACTGTGGGTAAAAGACAGCCGCTTTGAGAATATCTCTCGCGCGGGCGTCATTGTCAGCAACGAGAAGAATCCTCTTACTGAGATCGGCTTTGAAAATGACGTATTACAGGATGTACCGACATTCGCGCTTTTGCGCGAAAGCGGGGAGAAGGTGCGAGGCAAGGGCTCGGTTTACCGGATCAGCAACTTCAATCATGGCCTGATCGTACCCGGCGAGGGAATGACCGGCACAATCGGCACGCTCTACAACGCTGAGTCATTGGGCGCAGTACCTGGGCCGCTTCCCGAAGCGATACGGCCGTTACCGCCGACAGGAGATTGGATAAATGTGCGTACCCTCGGTGTCGCAGGGGATGGCACGACCGACGACACAGCCGCAATCCAAAAAGCGATCGACACTCATCGTGTGCTCTACTTTCCGAGCGGCCACTACGTTGTTCGCGACACGCTTACGCTGAAGCCGTACACAGTATTGATCGGGCTTCATCCTACGCTGACGCAATTCGATCTTCTGGATGGCACTCCGGGCTTTGAGGGTATAGGCACGCCGCGGGCCGTCCTTTTCGCACCGTCAGGGGGTTCGAATATCCTCAGCGGATTCGGAGTGTTCACGGGCGGCACCAATCCGCGCGCAACGGGCGTGCTGTGGCGTGCCGGCGAGAACTCGCTCATTGACGATGTGCGTTTCCTGGGAGGCCACGGAAGCGGAACGAATCCATATAACAACAACCACACGGCAGATCCCGATCTGCGTAAGCGCTGGGACGGGCAATACCCAAGTCTCTGGGTGACACAGGGCGGGGGCGGCACGTTCGCGGATATCTGGACTCCGGATACCTTCGCTCAGGCAGGATTTTACGTCTCTTACACGAAAACGCCGGGGCACGTCTTCGAGCTATCGAACGAGCACCATGTCCGGAACGAGATCAAGTTCGATCATGCGGAGAACTGGGATATCAATGCGCCGCAGACCGAGGAGGAAGCAGGCGAGAGTCCTGATTCGTTGTCGTTAGAACTCGACTGGTCGAAGAACATCACGATCGCGAACTATCACGCTTATCGTGTTACGCGCTCCCGAGCTCCGTTTCCTACCGCGGTTCGTCTCTACCAATCAAGCGATATTCATTTCCGCAACGTGCATGTGAACGCCGAGAGCGGATACGCTACTTGCGACGAGAATGGCTGCGGAACATTTCTGCGCGTCAGCAAATATCCGTATAGCAATGCGATCGAAGATATGACGCACCATCTCGCGGTGCGCGAGCGTGAGTTTGCGGTGCTCGATGTTCCCGCCGTCCCTACGAAGCCTGTCGCTGGTGATGCGTCGGCGGTGCTCGAACCAGGGGAGCGGGTGAAGAAGTTGGAAGACGGCTTCTTTTCGATTTCCGGCGCAGCCGTCGATGCTGCCGGGAAGTTGTATTTCGTGGATCACAAGGAGCAGCGCATCTATGGTTGGTCGATGACGGAGGGGCTCACGATTGAACGTGACAATCCGCTGGATCCGGTGAACCTGGGCTTCGACAAGGCCGGCGACCTGATGGTGCTCTCTTCCGCTGGCCCGGAGGGGACAGTCTATTGCTTCCGACCGGGATCTCCGGGGGCGCAAATGACCGTCCTTGCAGCGCAGGCGTTGAAGCCGCACCCGAATGCTTCGGCGCTGCTGCCGGCCAATTACTGGAACAACGGCGAATTCAGGGATCAGCTCGACTTAAACACGCTGACTTACACGACATTGGCTCAGATGTTCGCGCAGGATGTTTCGACCCCAAAACGAAAAGAGTACGTCTCGCCTGATGGCACGGTCTTCCTTCCCGCCGGTCGAGTGTTCCAGCAAGGGCCCTCGTCGGACAGCAGCGGCTGGCGCTTCTCAGACAATCTGGACACGTACGGGTTTCTTAGCGGTCGCCCTGGCAATCGAGTTTATGTGACCAGCGAGTCGGAAGATGTTACGTACAGGGCGCTGATCAACGCCGATGGGACACTTAGCGATCTCAAGCCGTTCGCTCAGAGGGGCGGAGAGAGCGTGGCTCTCGATGGGAAAGGTAATGTATACGTTGCGAACGGGCAGATTTTCGTCTTTAACCCGGCCGGTAAGCAGATTGCAGAGATCGATGTGCCGGAGCGTCCGATTGACATCGTCTTCGGCGGTGGGGACCGCCGTACGTTATTCATTCTCGCCCACCATGCGCTGTTCGCAGTGAAGGTGCGCGGTTCCTGAAAAACTGAACCCAAGCAGGACATTCGTTCGTATTCTCCATTAGTGTTCATCAGGAGATACGGCTTGGATTCTTTTCAGCGACAAACCAAACAAGTTTGGCGAAGGCTGACACGCGCGCCCATGTTCACATCAGTCGCGCTTTCAACTCTAGCGCTGGGAATTGGAGCAAATGCCGACCGTTGGCGCGGTGGTCGGATTGGCGGCGGCCTTTCTGTTGATGAGACTGCTGTCTTCGCTGCTATTCGATGTCAGTCCGATGGATCCGCTTACGTACCTCGCGGTGCCCGCGGGACTACTGGGGGCAGCCGCGCTAGCCAGTTACTTGCCTTCGCGACGCGCGTCGGCGATCGATCCGGCGGTAGCACTGCCGATAGAGTAGCTCACAAAGACAGTGTCAAAAACCCGGGGCCGAACGTGATTGCGCAGAATCCGGCAGTTACTTCGCAACCTATCGGCTTCCGGACGGAGCGGGTTTCCCGGAGAAAGTTCTATAAAGATCGGCGGCCAGCTTCTTCAGAGCCCGATCGGCAGTAGCGCCTCCGATATTTGTCATCATCACGAAACCGAAATCCGTTCCCGGCCAAAACATCGCGGTAGCGAGATTCATGGTGTTCGATCCGTTGTGAGCTATGGCGGGTGTGGCCGCCCACTCTTCCGTGATCTGTCCCCAGCCGAGCGCATATCCTCCTGTCTTTGGCGTGCCTGCCGCCGCATGTTCACGTTGCCCGGTGGCGATGACGGGAGTGTGAAGCTTCCTCACAGTGTCCGGCGAAACCAAAGCCGGAGGGCGCTTACCCTCCGCGGCATGCCAAGACACCCATTTGGCGAAATCGAGTACTGACATGTGCATCGTGCCAGCGGGCCCCATGATGACCGGATTGTCTCCGTTGGGCCCGGCCAACATCGCTTTCGGCTTTCCATCCACAAGTACGTGACCGAGCGGGGCATCCACTTTCCCGAGAGTTGCTTGCGGGCCAAAGCCAGCGGTTTTCAGCTCCATCGGCTTCTATGATTCGCTCTTCAACTAACTCCTCCCAGGTTTTGCCGCCGAGGCGTTCCAAGATAGCGCCAGCGACGATGTAGCCAAAGTTGCAGTAATCAAATTTGCTTCCCCGCGGATGGTCGAGCGGCTTCGGCGCTATCTCTTTGACCATCCAATAACGCACCTCGTCCATGTTGCCGTCCTGCTGATACGAGCGATAGATGATGTCGACGAGTTGCTTGTCAGACAAGCCGCTAGCATGAGAGAGCAGTTCCTCAACCGTGATTTTGGCGAAGTCAGGATTCATCTTAGCCTTCAATTCGGGGAAGACGTCAGCCAATGTTGAATCCCAACGCAGTTTTCCTGCCTCGACGAACTGGCCCGCGAGAAGTGAGGTGAAGGCTTTGCTGTCTGATCCGATGTGAAAGCGATCGTCGATCATGACGGGGATATTCTCGCCGAACCGCCGCGTCCCTGCTTTTCCGGAGGCAATAATCACGCCGTTCTTGAAAACTGCGGCGGCGAGCGCCGGCAGGCCAAATCGCTTCAAGTAAGGTTCGAGCGTTGTATCCAGGGATTCGGGCTCCGCGCCGCGGACCATGGAAGACGCGAGTGTGACAACCGCGACGAGTCTACAAAGCGATTTAAGCGAGGGCATGTCAAACCAGTTTCGCTTACCCGGGGAAGGTCCGCGGCTCGTTTCGAAGCTGCGTTTAGAAGATGATCTTCAAAGCGAGTTGAACATTGCGCGGCGCGCCAGTGCCAATTCCGGGCGCACCATTGAAGACGTCAAGGGTCTGTGTGACCTGACCTAACCCGCTACTCGAGACGACATTGGTACTGCCAATGGGAGTTCCTAGTGCACCGTAGGGCGGCGCAAGATCACGCGAATTGAAGATATTGAAGATCTCCATGCGAAGTTGCGTGTTTATGTGTTCCGTGATCTTGGTGTTCTTGAACACGGAGAAATCGACCTGATAGGTGGGCGGTCCATAGAATTCGTTGCGAGGCTGATTGGCATAGGTGCCAAGCGCCGGGAGCGCAAAGGCGGCGGGATTGAACCAGTATGCATAGCTGCCCTTCACACTAGCTGGAACGTCCTGGAAGGCATTTCCGACTACCTCGGCGCGATCCGAATTTTCGCCAGTGAGGCTGGTGTCTTCACCTGAAAATACCGTGAACGGCTGGCCGGTGTAGAACGTGAGTAATGAATTAAATTGCCAACCTCCGAGCAACGTTTTCCACCGAGAAGGAGTAGGGGCCGAATACGTGAGAAACGTAACGAAGGAGTGACGCACGTCGAAATCCGAGTTGCCGTAGTCGCAACGTAGGCAGTAGCTGTTTTGCGGAAGAACGCCACGCGTGAAGGAATCGTCGTCACGAGAATGGCCATAGGTGTAGCTCAACTTCATGCCGAATCCGTGGTAGTTCGCGGTCCGCAACGACACGAGCATGCCGTTGTAGTAGCCATTGCCGACCGACTGCACCTCGTTAATCGCACCCAGATCAGGAAATTGACCGGCGTAAGGACGCGAGCTATTTACTTCCGGCGCTCCGATCGGGATCTGATTGATATCCAGCGTGACGGGTAGATGGCGGCTCAAACTGCCGGTATACCCGACCTCCAGCACCGAGTCCTTGTTGAGTTGATACTGAACGTTTACGTTGCTGTTCAAAGAGTAGGCGGTGACGAAGTGCTGGCTGGCGGAAAAGGCGCCATAGGGCGGGGGCGGGGCGGTGGTGCTGCCGAAAACCGGTACGCCGTATTGAATCGCCAGCGGGCCCTGATTACTCACGTTATAGACCGGAGGATTGTCATTGATACCTGTGGCACCTCCGTTTGAGGTGTGATTGTCGCCGAAGTAGTTGACATTCGGGACTTGATAGTAAATGCCCCAACCGCCTCGCACTACCAACTTACTGACCGCCTTCGGCTGATAGGCGAGGCCGAAACGAGGGCCGAAGTCATGGAAATCTCGCGGCCACAGCGTGCTGAGGTTATGGGTACCGACGTACGTAATGCCACCGCCGGCGGGAATGAAGGTGGAGATCTGGTTATCTGGACTCGAGATCGGGCTCTGGAAAACCCAGTTGAGTCCATAGTTGAGCGTAAGGTTCGGAGTAGCCTTCCACGTGTCCTGGAAGAAAGCCGTGCCGCCATTGAGATTGTAAATGCGCTGCAGGTTGCCCGAAGTGATGTGAGCATTATTGGAGGCTACATAACCTGCCAGGAAGTCGGCTAGAGAACCTAGAGAGGCGTTGCTGGTTCCCCAGACTTCTCCATTCGCCGGATCGACGGGACCCTGTGAACCGTCGAAGACGAACACGCCGCGGGCGTTTCTCTCATAGAAGATGTCCAGATGGGACCGGCGATATTCGCCACCGAAGCGGAATTGATGTGTTCCGAGCGTGTATGTGAGCGTTTCGTCTATGTGGCCCGTGGTGTCAATGCGGCCGATGGGAGGCGTAAGTCCGATCTCATCGAAACCGCGGATGGTAATGTCCGGAGAACCAAACAGGCTGGGATTCGTGACACCGGTGTTCAACCCGAGCGCGGGGATGTTAAATCCCGAATTGGCGTCTATGAATACTTGCTTAAAGTAATTTACGCCGGCTAAGGTTTGACTTACTAAACGCGGCGAGAAGACGTGGTTATAAACGAATGAGAAGTTATGCATGCGGCTAGGAGCTACCTGGTAGTAATACGGGATCACAGAGCCCACATACGCAGTTTGCGTTCCCGTGCCGCCGAACCAACGGACAGCGATGTTGTTCTTCTCGTTGAAGATGTGATCAAGCTTCACGATCCCGTTGTAGCTGTTGTAGATGCCATTGGCGCTGCTGAAGAAGTTGTCCTGGGTGGCAGGGCCGGTAAGGCTGTTGGCCGGCCATAGAGAGTGGATGAGATTGAGGGAAACCGGGTTTACGGGGACACCAAAATTTGCGAGGGTCTGTTCGCCGAGAGATACCCAGGAATTCGATGGCGTGGTGCCCTGGGCCGTGTTGCCCGCAGTGAAGTTTTGCTGTTCATACGTCAAGAAAAAGAAGGTGTGGTTGCGCCAGATTGGGCCGCCTAGAGAACCGCCTTCCTGATTGTTCCTGAGTTCTGCCGCTGGCGCTGAAGGGGGCGTGAACCAATCGCGCGCCGCCAGGAACTCATTACGGTTGAAGTAATAAAGCGAGCCATGAAAATCGTTGGTGCCGGATTTGATGACCAGGTTCAAGACGCCGCCGGCGTTACGGCCTTGCTCGGCGTTGCTATTTGTCTGGAGCGAGAATTCGTCGATCGCATCGATCGGTAGTACCGTTCCGGCGATGCCGGAAACACCACCCTGGTTTACGGCTGCGGAGTTGTGCCAGAGGTCATTGTTATCGGCACCGTCAATCTGCCAGTTGATGGCGTTGGTGCGGGTTCCATTCACCGAGCCGACAGCGTTGACGCCCGGATTGAGTTTCAGGAGCTGGGTGAAATCGCGGCCATTCAAGGGCACGTCTTCTATAGCTTTAGTGGGAATGACACTGGTCAAGGCCGATGTGGAAGTCTCAATTTGAATGGCTCCGGCGTCGACTTCCACTTGAGTGGCTTGCGCGGCGACAGGCAGCTTAAGGGGGAGATCGTATATCTTGCCGGCTTCCACGTTGATGTCGTGTACATCAACAGTCTGAAAGCCTGACTCGCTGACCGTGACCGAGTACTTACCGAGCGGCAGATCCTGAAACCCAAATTCGCCGGCGCTCGAACTTTGAACGACACGCGTAAGGCCCGTGTCGCTGCCAACCAGTTTGACTTGGGCTCCTGATATGCTTCCGCCGCTTTGATCGACTACGGTTCCGGAAATACCGCCGCGGAAGGTTTGGGGCAAGCCAAGCGTGGGAAAGAGAAGTGTGAGGCCGAAAACGGCCAGTCTGCGATAGAGCACAAGACCTCCACAGGAATTCTCGACGCGGAGCTAGTCAGGCAAAAGATTTAGTTACGAGTTGAAGTGCCTAGTATTACATGAATCGTGCGCCGCAGTTTCCCAGCTGCACAAGACCTTGGCCACGCAATCTAGCCAAGCAGAGTCGCTCTGACTTATTTCTTAGCTTGCGCTGACGCTCCGGGTGACGGTAATCTGTACTACTGCCGAGTGACTGATGCCGCTTCCCGTTGCTGTGATCGTTACTGGATAAGTTCCGAGCGGCGTGGATTTCGATGCAGTGAACGAATCAACTACGCTCACGAGATTGTTTGCCGTGTTGGCTCCTATCACACTCCAGTTCATGCCGGTGGCTAGTCCGCTGAAACGGATTGAGATCTGAGCATTGAACCGCCAATGTAATTTCCGGTAGAGACGGTGACAGTACCGGAACCGCCCTGCGGAATCTTCAGGGTCGACAGGTTGAGGGCGGAGAGGTCGATACCGTCCGTCGCATTTGTGGATGCCGCCACAATCACTTTGACGGCTGCGTTCGGCGCAACTGCGCCCGACCATTCGGTCTCGAGTGCGCCGCGGGTACCTGCGGATCGGTCGCGTTCGCATAGTGATTTGCTCCCGCGATCTTGTACTCCCGGATCTCGGTCCTGAAGGCGCTCATTACTTGTTCTGCGGTTCCACTAAAAACAACGGCTAGGTTACCGGCCGGCAGTTGTTCCACAGTGAAGCCGTGGCTCTGGAGCCATGTCGTTACCTGGCTCAAGTCAGATCGGGCGGCTCCAAACTGCGCGCCGAAGGTTTGCGGCGTCAAAAAGTGATGGTAGAGCGGCGATTTAGGATCGTGTTGCTGTCTGATCAACTGTGTCAATTCCGTCTGCTGGGAAGCATCCGGCTTGAGATACAGGATCATGTGCTCCATAGGGATCGCGGCACCCGCTGGATTCGAGTCGCTTGCTGCGGCTGCGAGTGGATGCACGTTGCCCCGGAATCTCACAGTAGTGCTTTCATCAATGCCATTGACGATCCGCACTCTAGGGTTGGCGAAGGTCTGGGGCTGTCCTATGGCATAGCTTCCGAGATCAAGGAAAGCAAGGATGGCAGAGATAAGTGCGATTCGTATTTGCATTGGCTTCTTACGCGGCCACCGAGCATAAGTCTGTACGTCAGGGCCGACGCTCAACCGCCTTATCGGCCTCCGGTTGAGAATGTCTTTAGAGTCCCGGAAGGCTACGAACTTATGCTGAGAAGAGAGTTACTGTCTGGAATCTGCGGTCTGGCGATAGTGCGTACAAGCGCCGGGAGCCGCGACAGGAGCTTCAGTGACAAAGCAACCTCGGCAGGGTGGCAGAAGTATAGTGGCAATCCTGTTATCGGCGGCAAATATGGAACGGTGTTCGACGTATCAGTATTGCGGGAAGAGAAGCGGTTTCTGCTGTGGGGGTCGTGGCGTCCGAAAAAGAGTCTGGCTCTGTTCGAGAGCACGGACGGTATTCACTGGAGCGAGCCAGTCATCGTGCTCGGTCCGAACCCCGAAACGGGCTGGGAGGACGACATCAATCGGCCCGCCGTCATCAAACACGCTGGTGTCTACCACTTGTGGTACACGGGGCAGACAAAAGAAAAATCTTCTATAGGTTACGCCGTCAGTCTGGATGGCCGAAGCTTTACACGTCAAAGTAAGAAGCCCGTTCTAGTTCCGCAACAAGCATGGGAGAAGATGAGCGTCATGTGCCCGGATGTTCTATGGGATGCCAGCCGTTCGCGGTACAGCATGTGGTATTCCGGGGGCGAACAATATGAGCCCGATGCGATCGGCTATGCCACGAGTTCCGATGGGCTGAATTGGACACGACACGACCCAAATCCGATTTTCACCCCGGATCGAAGCATCGCATGGGAACAATACAAGGTGACTGCTTGCCAGGTAATCAAATATGCGGGCGCGTTTTATATGTTCTACATCGGCTTTCGCGACATTGATCACGCTCAAATCGGCATAGCCAAATCTTCGGACGGCATCTCCCGGTGGCGAAGAAATCCCGCCAATCCGATTATTCGCGCAATTCCTGGAAACTGGGACGGAGATGCGTGCTACAAACCGTTCGCAATTCTCGATGGACAGCACTGGATGCTTTGGTACAACGGCCGCAACAAGACGCTGGAACAGATTGGTCTTGCAATTCACCAAGGAAGCGCACTCGGGTTTTGAGAATAGCCTGCTTCATGCCGAGTAATGCGCCGTTGTTTTCAGAGGTAATCAATTGCTTTCACTGTGGTGAACGAACCGGGCATCGCTTTCAATACTGTTGAACGCAAATTCAGGGACATCACACTTCGGCGGTTCCGAACATTTAGAGTGAGGCATAGATAGCTCTGAAGCACGCTTTGCGCAGGCCGAAGATTCGGTTTCTCGCACGCGATTCAGGCTGGAGGTTTGAGCCTTTGTCTCGTCACGTCGTAGTTGTGGGAGCCGGTCCCGGCGGTCTAACGGCCGCTGCTTTGCTAGCGAAGGCGGGTGTTCGCGTTACTGTTCTCGAACGCCTGCCCTACCTGGGTGGAAGAACTTCCAGCTTCACCGAAAACGGATTTCGTTTCGATCACGGACCGACATTCTTTCACTATCCGCAGGTGCTTGAGAAGATCCTACGAAGTATCGGCTACGACTTGTGGAGGGAAGTGGATCTCATTCGGCTCGATCCCCATTACCGCCTAGTGTTCGGAAGCGGAGGAGAGATTCAGGCTACATCGAATGTTCGGAAGATGGAAGCCGCCGTCGCGCAACTGAACGCGCGTGATGCTCTCAGCCTAGGCTCCTTCTTATTGGACAATCGGAAAAAGCTGGAAGCTTTCCGGCCGTTTCTCGAAACGCCATTTCATACGTGGCGAGACACGTTCCGTCTTAATACGCTCGGCTTGCTTCCTACACTAAAGCCCTGGCGATCACTCGATACCGAATTGAGCCGTTACTTCGCCGATCCCCGGGTCAGGTTAGCTTTTTCGTTCCAGTCGAAATACCTCGGGATGTCTCCATTCGAGTGTCCCAGTCTGTTCACGATACTCTCGTTTCTCGAATATGAATACGGGGTCTTTCATCCTGCAGGAGGATGCGCCTCGGTGACTGCAACTCTCGGACGAATCGTTCGAGAATTAGGCGCAACTATACGCGTTAATGAGCCGGTGAAGGAAATCCTGTTTGAAGGCCGCAAGGCCGCCGGCGTGAAGACGGCAGCCGGAGTTTACAAGGCCGACGCGGTCGTGGTCAACGCGGATTTCGCACGCGCTATGACCAGGCTGGTGCCCGACCGTTTGCGGCGCCGCTGGAGAGATCGGAAACTGGCGAGAAAGTCCATGTCATGTTCTGCCTTCATGATGTATCTCGGATTGAGTGGCGTCTACGATGAGATTTCGCATCACACGATTTACATTTCCAAAGATTACGCGGCCAATATGCGAGAGATCGGACGGACGCACCGGCTCTCTGAGGATCCCTCCTACTATGTTCAGAATGCTTGCGTAACGGACCGAAGCCTGGCCCCTCCCGGCAAAAGTACGCTTTACATTTTGGTGCCCGTTACACATCAGAGCGACCGGGTCGATTGGGACCTGGAGCGAACACGTTACCGCGAGCTGGTGCTCGACAAGCTTTGCCAAATCGGAATGAGGGACATTCGCTCACGTATCGAGTACGAACGCATTATCACGCCCGCGGACTGGGACGCGAACTTCGAACTGTATAAGGGTGCAGTTTTCGGCCTCGCGCATACGTGGTCACAGATGCTTCACCTGCGGCCCCGCAACCGATTCGATGAATTTGAGCGTATGTATCTGGTCGGCGGGAGTACGCACCCGGGAAGCGGGTTGCCGGTCATCTTCGAATCGGCGCGCATCAGCTCGCGTCTGGTCTTAGAAGACCTAGGCGTACGCATACCTTGGCACGAACCGTCTTCCGAACCGACTTATGCGGGAGCAGCCTGATGATCGCCGTGCCCGAATGGGCAATGGACAGCGTGCGCGATCCTGCTGCGTGGCTCACTCGTTCCCGAGCCGGGCAGCGTCTATGGGCTAAAACCGGCTTGCGCGAGCGGCTCAAAATTGTTCGGAAGCTACGGAATGAGATAGTTCGCGAGGCATCTTTGATTCTCGGTGCGTTCGCTACGAGAACAACTACCAACCGTGCCGAGCGGTTGGCGTCCGAGATTATTCCGCTTGCCGAAGCTTGCCGGTTTCTGGAGAGGGAAGCTCGATTGATTCTTGCCCCGCGGCGCGTTCCGCTAAAACCCAGGCCATTCTGGCTGCGCGCTATTGAGGTCGAAGAACGGCGCGATCCGATCGGTGTGGTTCTGATCATCGGCCCTGCCAATTACCCGTTGTTCTTGCCCGGCGTCCAGGCCGTACAAGCGCTAGTGGCGGGCAACAGCGTCATAGTGAAGCCGGGCTGCGGCGGTGCAGGAGTGATGCGCAGGTTTCAGCATCTGGCAGTCAGGGCAGGGGTCCCGAACGAAGCATTCTTTGTTCTCGACGAAGACATTGCGTTCGCGAAATCGGTGATCGCCGAGGGCGTAGACAAAATTGTGCTGACCGGGTCAGAAGACACAGGGCGTGCGGTTTATCGCGAGGCAGCCGATAACTTGATTCCACTTACCCTTGAGCTCTCCGGTTGCGATCCGGTATTTGTGCTGTCGGGAGCCGATCTCGAACGGGCGGTGGCGGCCATCGGCTTCGGTCTGCGGTGGAACGGCGGAGAGACCTGTATGGCACCGCGGCGCATTTTTGTGGCCGAGCAGGTAGCGGATGCTTTCGAGTGTCTTCTGGGCGCGCACTATCCGGAAGCCGCCCGGTCTCTTCCGATTTCACGTTTCTCGAGCGAGGAGCAAGTGCTGCAAACGGCTGGTGAGTCTCCTTATGCATTGGGAGCCTCGGTCTTTGGGCAAGCGGCGGCAGCACGCGCGTTTGCGGCGCGAGTGAAGGCGGGCGCTGTGGTGGTGAACGACATAATCATGCCAACTGCCGATCCGCGTGTTACTTTCGAAGGCCGCGGACACAGCGGATTTGGCGCAACCCGCGGAGCGGAAGGGCTGCGGCAATTTACAGCACCCAAGGCTGTAATCGTACAGAGAAGAAAACATCTGCGCCACCTCGAACCGCTGCCACAGAATGCGGAAGAGCTATTCAACGCCTATCTCGCCGCCTCACATGCGGCGGCTTGGAGCCACCGTTTGAGGGCTGCCGGCCGGCTAGTTCGCGCGGTATCGCGAGCGCAAGGGAGCGTGTAATGTCGTTCGAAACGACTGACAGGGTCGGCGTCATCGGCTCAGGCCTAGGCGGCCTGAGCGCTGCGTGTGTTCTGGCGGCGCGCGGTTACCGTGTAACGGTGTTCGAGAAGAATTCCTGGATTGGCGGCAAAGCGGCAGTCCTTAAAGAGAGCGGCTACCGCTTCGATATGGGGCCGACCATTCTCATTTATCCTTCCGTACTGCGCAGAATTTTCTCGGAAGCCGGGAAGGATCTTGCCCAGTACCTGGAGCTCGTCCGCTTGGAACCGCAATGGCGCTGTTTCTTCGAAGGCGATAGCCAGCTTGATCTTTGCGGCGACTCCTCGGCAATGCAGGCAGAACTTCAGGACTTTGCGCCCGAGACGATCGGAGCGTACGAACGATTCACGAAGTTGAGTGAAGAGCTGCACGCAATCTCGAACCGTTTCTTCTTCTGGCGGTCGGTTGGGGGTATGAAGGACACCTTTCAAACCGGCTCCGTTCTGAATTTCAGCCTGTTGCGGGATGTCAGCCGGATGAAGCTAGGTCAAACGGTACAAAGCACAATTCGCCGCCAGATCAAAGAAGAGCGTGTTGCCCAGATGCTGGAGCATATGGTGCAGTACGTTGGATCGTCGCCCGAAAAGACCCCAGCTATTCTTTGCGCGATCGAACACATGCAGCGCAGCGAAGGCGTCTGGTATCCGATCGGCGGGACGCGCGCACTGCCCGAAGCACTCGTGAAGTTGGCACGTGAACTTGGTGTAGAGTTTCGAACAGAAACTCCTGTCAGGCGGATCGCAACAGCGGGGCAGCGAGTAAGCGGCATCGAAACGGAGAGCGGCGATTTCATTCCGCTCGGTGCGGTGGTGGCTAACTCGGACTCGGTGCGGACGTATCGTGAGCTGCTGAACGGTCCATTTGCCCAGAGTTTCAACAACCGGCGATCCTATGAACCCGCGTGTTCGGGCGTAGTCCTATATTTGGGCCTGAATCGGCGCTACGATCACCTTCAGCATCATAACTTCGTCTTCTCCGGCAATTCCTCGGAGGAGTTCCAAGCAATCTACGATCAAGGCCGGTTGGCGCCGGATCCAACGTGTTATGTGTGCGCACCGGCTCGCACGGAAGCGGCGGTTGCTCCCCGGGGCTGTGAAGCGCTCTACGTTCTTGTGCATACGCCTTATTTGCGCCCGGAACACAATTGGAAGGAATTGTTTCCGCAGTATCGCCGCGTCATTTTCGACAAGCTGGCGCGAACGGCAGGGCTGGAGAACCTGGAATCTGCGATTGAATTCGAACGGTTCTTGACGCCCGAGGATATCAACGCTCGATACGGTGTCTGGAAGGGCGCGATTTATGGGATGGCCAGCCACGGACGGCTCCGGGGAGGATTCAAACCGGCAAACCACGATCCCGAACTGGCCGGATTCTATCTGGCGGGAGGCGCTGCTCATCCAGGCCCCGGAATGCCTATGGTGCTGATGTCCGGATGGATTGCGGCCGACCGGCTCGACCAGGATCAGATCGTGAAGCGCACACAGGCAGCCGCGACGTGACCAGACGAGAACAGTCGCGGAGATCGCTCGCGCCACTGTCACCGGTGGCGAAAATGCAGCTTTGCTGGTTCACTCGCTATACGCGCTGGTTTCTGCGGCGCAATTTCCATGGTCTCCATCTTCTCCGGTTGACTCACCTGGAAAAGCTAGAGGGCCTTCCATTACTGATCTGTCTCAACCATCCTTCCTGGTGGGATCCTTTGATCGGACTGTACCTGAGCCAGCGTTTTTTTCTCAAACGCCGGCACGCCGCGCCCATTGCTGCTGATGGGCTAGCCAAATACAAGATCTTCGACCGATTGGGGTTGTTCGGTATCCGTCCCAACAGTCGCCAGGGTGCCGTCCGGTTCCTGGAAATTGGTAGGGCCGTCCTGAGCCTTCCGGATGGCGCCTTCTGGGTTACACCTCAGGGAGCGTTTACGGATGTGCGGCGGCCGATCGAAATCGAGCCGGGTTGCGGTCACCTCGTTCGGCACGTTGAGCGCTTTGGGATGCTTCCTGTTGCTCTCGAGTACAGCTTCTGGAACGAGCGCTTTCCTGAAGCGTTTGCCTGTTTCGGTGAGCCGGTCGTGGCATGCGGCGGCGATCGTACTGCCTCGGAATGGAATGCCTTGTTTGCGCGCTCGATGCAAGAGACGGTTAACGCGCTATCGAGGCGCGTACAATCTCGAGACTCGAGTGCGTTTGAATCATTGCTAGAGGGCAGCGCCGGCGTGGGTGGAGTTTACGATCTCTGGCGTGCAGCAAAGGCGAGGCTACAAGGAAAAAACTGGCAGCCCGAGCACGGAGAGAATTAGTTGCTGGCCACGTTTTTGGAGGCATCTTCTCTGGTGTTTGCGGGCGTTCCGATGCTACTTTTTCTTAGGAATCTGCGGCTGTATGCTGCTCCGCCGTTCGCAGCAGCCATCGAATCGGTTTCAGTGCTCATTCCCGCGCGCAATGAGGAACGCTCAATCGAGGAATGCGTTCAAGCGGCACTTTCGAGTCAGAACGTCGAAGTGGAGGTGATTGTGCTAGACGATCACTCGGAAGATCGCACGGCCGCCGTCGTAGAACAAATCGCGCGTGCCGATCCCCGAGTGCATTTGGTGGCGGCACCTCCTTTGCCGGCCGGATGGTGCGGAAAACAATTTGCCTGTTCGGTGCTAGGCAAACTCGCGACCCAGCCGGTACTTTGCTTCCTTGACGCTGACGTGCAGCTTCAGCGAGATGGTCTGGCTCGGATGATCACCGCACTGAGGCGAAGTGGCGGTTCGCTGATTAGCGGATTTCCGCGGCAAATTACGGTTACGCCGATCGAACAGTTGCTGTTGCCGTTGATGCATTTTCTACTTCTGGGATTTCTGCCACTCGACAGAATGCGCCGGTCCACTGAGCCTTCGCTCGGGGCCGGATGCGGCCAAATCTTCGTCGCCGATCAAGCAGCGTACCGGAAGGCAGGCGGACACGAGGCCATTCGTCAATCGCGCCATGACGGTCTGACGCTGCCGCGGGCCTTTCGTCGAGCGGGTTTCAAGACCGACCTCTGCGACGCGACCTCCGTCGCTTGCTGCCGAATGTATCGGAACTGTCGCGAGGTGTTTGCGGGGTTGCTGAAGAATGCGACGGAGGGGATGGCCGCGCCTCAGCGCATCGTCCCGTTTTCAATCCTTTTATTGTCAGGCCAGGTCCTTCCTCTGGTGCTGGTCATATATCTCTTCGTCAAAAGAGCGAGCGCCGCTCCTCTGATGCTGACATCGGCCGCTGTTTTTGCGGCCTATGTTCCACGAATCATCGCTGTCTTCCGTTTCAAGCAGCCGCTTGTTGGCGCGCTGCTACACCCGCTAGCCATAGCGGTCTTGTTGTATATCCAGTGGCTGGCACTCATACGCGCGATTTTCCGATTGCCAGCGCAATGGAAGGGACGAAGTTACTCCACTACCTAAGTTCTGTCGAAAACGAAATCTGAAAGGAACGCAATGCCTGCGAAAAAAGAGAACAGATGCTGGCCCGGATATGAGCCAGTAAAAGGCAAGAAGCCGCACACCCAGGGAAGTTGCCGGCCGGAGGCGGAATCGAAGCTCACGCCTTCCGAAAAGAGATTCCGAACCAAGCGTAAGCAACAGCTTGAGGAATGGCAAGCCGATCACCCGCACACGCGCAAGTCAGCAGCGCAACATCTGCACGCGCCCGGAACGAAGCCCAAGAGCAAGGCTACAGGCACAAAGGAAAAATCCGCACCGAAAAAGAAGAGCGCGGCTCCAAGAAGTAGGAAACAAGCGAAACGCTAGAGATGAATAAGGTTCTTACGAACGGCGTAGAGCACGATTTCGCACTGAGAGCACGAAGTGTATAGCTTTCGTCAGAGTACATGCTCAGAATGATGACTGCCGTAGCGATTGTCTTTGACGATTTGAGCAGAAGCATCGATGCCGTTCAGCATTGGCATCGTGCAAGTGAGTGGAGGTCGCCTTCCATGTGGGACAGCTCCAAAGACCTTGATGGCGCGGTAACAATCCCCACTACTGATACTGATAGCGTCGATCAGACGAATCAAGTGAGATGCCATGGGCGAGCTTCGAGAGTGTTGGCATTGCCCTCTTCCCTGTTGGCTTCGTATGCCGCCATAAATGCCCCGTCATCCAGATCCAGCGGCCCTTCGGCGGCCGTCCTCCACCGTGCGAAGTCCGCCATCCGTGGGCGCTGTTCAAGCTCCACGCTCGGGAAGTTAGCCATCGCGCCGACCAATGCGTCCAGAAACTAACCCATGATTGCCGGTCGATTCTTAACCAGGTTTGCCATAACGGTCTCCTCCATCATGCGATCTCCTTCGGGTATTGCCGGAACTTCCAGAAAGATGCGTCGGTCAGCCAGGTCTTCACGTGTTGCCAGGTCCTCAATCCCATTCAGGATGCAGGGGCGGGAAACATTCAAGATCTTTTCTTCTGTGTCGGAGTGAAGTTCACGAGTGGCAAATCCACTGCCAGTCGACAGTCCGCACAGCCTATCGGACAGCCACTCCGGCGCCCGCGACACGCTGTCCATACACCGAATAAAGCTATTCTCGGCAGCGATAAACAGGTCGTGCTCCTCTTTCGGGAGGGTACGCAAGGGAGCTTTATTGGGATCGAAAAGCATCCGAAGAGCTTTTGAAGTGGAAGACTTTGCGGAACCGTGCCTGCCGTTGATTGAGAGAATCGGATACGGTCCCTTCGGGCGCATGGCCGGGAGGACCCACATTTTGATCAGAATCACTTCCTTCTCGTCCCGGAAATGATGCTTTTACGAAAGTTCGATTCCGCGTCGGGGTCACGATGAACAGGATCGGGGAGAGAGCCCATACTTCCTGATCCTTCTGAACTTCACCGGAGGATGGAGGTTCACAAACTAGCCCTTCCGTGTGATCTCCACCGCGGTCCAAATCTTGATCCATCAAAAAAGGCAAACTTCGATGGCTGTAGGAGCGGAGTGCTCAGCTGAACTAAAAGTTCACAAACGAACTGCTACCGGAGGGCCTGAAGCACGCCCGCAAAAAATGCGCTATCACTCACAACCGCAGATCCCGTCGGCTTCTGCTGTGCTCCCCAGACCACGATGACCACGTGCTGGGTAGGATTCACATATATGCTCTGTCCAAAAATTCCAAATGCACGGAATGCGCGGCCCGGTTCGCTCCACCACATGTATCCGTAAGGGATAAGTTGGCCTCCCACCGGTTTGGGCTGGCCAGCGTTCGGGAACCAACCGGATGGGACTACCTGATGACCTCCGGCTACTCCACCCTCGAGAACGAATTGGCCGAAGCGTCCATAATCCCGCAAGGTTGCAGCGAAGCCGCTGCCTCCAAACTCCACGCCGCCGGGAGATTCGGTCCACCAAGTTGCGTCTTCTTCCATGGCGAAGCGAGACCAGATCTTGTCCGACAGATACTGCGAGAGCGGACGCTTAACAGCTTGCCGAACCAGGGAGCCCAATACATAGGTTTCGCCCGTGTTGTAGTTCCACTCCGTACCGGGCTGCGCGGCTCGCGGCAAACTCGCCATAAACTGCAGAAGCGCACCCGGACGCTGTTGTAGCTGCAAGTCCAGCATCTTGCGGCGGTCGGACAGCGGATCGGTGTAAGCTTCGTTCCAGCGTACGCCTGACGCCATCTGCAGTACATTGCGGATCGTTGCTCCATCGTAAGCGCTTCGCCGCAACTGCGGCAGATACCTGGTTACGGGATCATCCAACCCACCAATCAGACCATCGTGAATGGCCGCTGCCGCGAGGGTCGAGGTTATGGACTTCACGACCGAGAACGATACCCAACGAGTATGCGGAGTATTGCCGAGTTCGTATCGCTCCAACGCGATCTGCCCGTCTTTTAAGACCAGCAGCCCGGCGATACGGTTTAAACGGATGTAGTCGGGCAGATGAAGCCGACGTCCTGAGGACACAAACGAAACATCGCGCAGCTGCCTGCTGCTTTGAGGCAATGGCCGTACGCCGCTTCCATGCTTCACGATTGCTGACGGAAATACCCGGTCGATATGCCGGAACGTGTTCACTTCAATAGAAGCCGGAAGCGTTCCGTCATACATGTCGCGCACGGAGCCGATCCGGTCATCAGCCCGAAACCCGAGTCCCAGCGAGGCCAGCGACAGCGCCCAACAGACACCGATGCGAGTATTACGGATGAGAGCATGAGTCGAATTCACGCCGCCTCCTCCGCCGACCCCGAATTGATGAGGCACCTGCGAGCGCATGTTGACGCGCTCGCTACGAGGATTGGCGGTCGAATCGCCACTAGCGGTCTCGAAGAGGCTGGCAAATACATCGAACACGAACTCCGATCTTGTGGTTACTCACCGCGGCGCCAAACCTTCACGACCGCTGGACATACCTTTGCCAATATAGAGGCGGAAGTATCGGGTGTGCGGAACCCAGATAAAATTCTGGTCATTGGCGCCCATTACGATACGGCGGGCGATCTTCCGGGCGCGAACGATAACGCGAGTGGGGTGGCCGCGACACTCGAACTGGCACGCCGCTTGCGTAACGCCAAACCAGGGCAAACCGTACGGTGGGTCTTTTTCACGAACGAAGAGCCGCCTTATTTTCAAACGGAAGCGATGGGCAGCTACGTGTACGCCAAGCAATGTCGCAAACGTCTAGAGAAGATCTCGGCCATGCTGTCGCTCGAGACCATCGGCTTTTACACGGATAAACCGGGTTCGCAAAGCTATCCAGTGGGTATTCATCCCGGCTATCCAGACCGCGGCAACTTTCTCGGCTTCGTCGCCGATTTGCGGGGTGCGTTTCTGCTGCGAACTGCGTTGAAAGCGTTCCGCGACAAAGGGTCTCTCCCGGCTGAAGGTCTGGCAGCTCCGACTTTCGTCGCGGGGATCGGCTGGTCCGATCACTGGTCGTTCTGGCAATTCGGTTATAAAGCGCTGATGGTCACCGACACCGCGCCGTTCCGTTACCCGTACTATCACACTGCCCAAGACACGCCCGACAAACTCGATTACAGGCGTTTCGCGGCGGCTGTGGAAGGCATTAGGGCAGTGGCGGAGCGTCTCTCGAATTAGTTCCGCCGGATTGCGTCAAGAAGATATGGCGCCAGCGCCGCTCTTAGTGCGCGGGTAACGAATCGTAGAAGGAGCGCAGGCGCGGGACGTACTGTTCACCGGCGACGTATAAAAGATCGTTGTGATGGGCTCCTGGAATGCGCCAGAAGGCTTTGGGCGGATTTGCGGCGTTGTATACAGCTTGACCTTGCGAGAATGGCACGATTTCATCGGCATCGCCATGAATGACAAGCAGCGGGGTGTGCACCCGCCCGATTGTCCTCTTCGTATTGAAGCCATGGGCCAGCATCGGGCCAAGGACTGGAACAACAGTTGCGGCCATCTGGCTCAGCGACGCTAGCGGCGATTCGAGAACCAGGCCCGCACACGGACGACGGGACGCGAGTTCCACAGCTACGGCGGTTCCAAGGGATTCACCCTGAAGAACTATGCGGGCCGGGTCGTAGCCGAGTTTATTTAGCGCCTCGTATGCCGCCTCAGCGTCGAGGTTCAGACCGCGTTCGCTCGGACGACCTCTGCTTTTCCCATACCCGCGATAATCAAGGACTAAAACTGCTGAGCCGGCGCTTTGGATTGCGTGCGCGTGGTCGATCCTGTGAGTCACGTTGCCAGCGTTTCCATGCAGAAATAAGGTGGCGAAACGAGCACCCGGTTTCGGGAACCACCAAGCATATGAACGGATACCATCTTGGGTAGTGAGCCAAAGATCCTCGGCGCCGGCCTGGGTCTGTAAGTTCCAGTCACCCTGCGGATACGGCATAGGGTAGTAGACAAAGGAATCGATAACTCGCCGGAACATGAGAAAAGCCAACACTAGCAAGGAGGCGATTATCCAAAAGCGCGGTGTCGAAAGCAGCGCGCCACCCGGACTGATTTTTGTGCCGGAGTTTCTCGCCGAATCCGAGGAACTTGATCTTTTGGCGTTCATTCGAGAAGTTGAATTCCGCACTCTACAGATGCATGGAGTGACCGCGAAGCGGCGGATCAAGCAATACGGTTGGCACTACGCGTTCGAATCATACCGGCTCACGCCGGCCGATCCAATCCCTGCCGAGTTCACCAGCATTGCAGGGCGTTCTGCCGCCCTGGCGGGCATTGATGCCTCGGAATGGGCTGAAGTGCTGGTGACCGAATACACCGCGGGAGCCGGAATCGGATGGCACCGGGATGCCCCGGTGTTCGGCATTGTTGCTGGGATATCGCTCGAGGGATCATGCCGTATGCGCTTCCAGACAGGTACCGGGGCCGCTCGCAGCACGTACGCGATTGAATTGCCGCCCCGATCGATTTATCTGCTGACGGGAGAAGCTCGGGCCAAATGGCAGCACATGATTCCCGCTACACGGGAATTGCGCTATTCAATCACGTTCCGGACTGTGCGGAACCGACACAGAGATGGGGCCGCAACTCCCGCCGGCCAGGAGGTCTGACTAGCGGTAGCTCTCGGGATTCCCTACTGCGTGCTGACGTGCGGCGACAGAATGCTGCCAATATTACGTTGTGTCAAATGGCGGTCCTTTGCGAATCTGAAGGAACGGAGGGCGTGAATGCCAGCTAAGTCGAAAAAGCCAGATAACAAGATTCAAGGAAGTGGTGGGGATCAAGGCGGCAGATCCAAGGGGTCGAGCAAGAAGGAACAAGGAAGAAAAAGCAGCGGGAATAAGAAAAGCGGCACCTAACAGCGTTTAGCGGCTCTGCTGCAACGAGCCGCAAACATTTTGCGTCTGACCTACGTCACTGCGAGATTTTTTCCAGGGCGAGATCACGCGTGGGCGGTCCCATCAGCCAGATCACCGCGATGACGATCAGCATCGCGGCCGCAATAAATACAAACACACCTGTCGCGCCGAATGCCTTCAGAATGCCTGCGACGAGGAATGAAGTGAAAATCGCCGAAAAGCGGCTCCAGGAGTAAACGAATCCGACGGCGCTCGCGCGGATGCTGGTCGGGAAAAGTTCGGTTTGGTAGGCATGAAAGCTGTAAGACATGATGTTGCTCGCGAGTGTCAGGACCATACCCATTCCGATGAGGAGGACTCCGGCCGACATCTGGCTGAACCACAATCCGCAGACTACGATGGCCGACGCGGTTGCGACGATCACTGTCTTGCGCTCGAACTTGTCACCGATAAAGAGGCCGATGATCGGCCCGACGGGTGCTGAAATGGCGATGATCGACGAGTACAGCAAGCTGTTCGTGACAGTGATGCCCTGCTTGATGAGCAGCGTCGGGACCCAGTTGGCAAAGCCATAGAAACCGACCGTCTGGAAGACGTTAAAGATGCTCATCATTGTGACGCGCTTGCTGTAAGGCGGGGCCCACAAGTCACGAAGCGTGCGGCGAGCAGGTAAAACATCCAGTGCAGCCGGAGCAGGGAGGGGGCCGCCGTACTCTTTCTCGATGACTGACTCCAGATTTGATAGCAGCTCGCCGGCTTCGGCAAGCCGACCTCTCTGCGCGAGCCAACGCGGGCTCTCCGGCAATGCGCGACGAATGAACCAGACGAAGATAGCACCGTGTGCACCGATGATGACAACCCAACGCCAGCCGTCCAGGCCCAAGGGCTTATGAGGTACAAGCAGATACGACAGGAAGGCCACAATTGGCACGGACATGAAACCCACAGCCTGCTCGCAGGCAAAAGCGCGTCCACGAATTTGCTTTGGCACAAGTTCAGAGATATACGTTCCGATCGTGACCAGTTCAACGCCGATGCCCAAGCCCGCCATGAAACGCCAGAAGTTCAGGCCGCCGGCCGTAGTCTGAAATGCCATGATCAGGTTTGCGGCTGTATAGAAAAGCAGCGAGTACGTAAAGATCGTACGACGACCGAAGCGATCAGCGAGGAACCCGCAACCGATCGTACCGACGAAGAGTCCTGAAAACAGGGACGCAATAAAGCTCGCCACGCCCTTCATGCCAAACAAGCCGACGGTGGTAGTCGTGAGAATACCGCTGTTGATGAGCCCTGGCGCGACGTATCCGGAGTACAGCAGGTCGTAAAGTTCGAAGAAAAAGCCGAGACTAAGCAAAACGACGAACTTCCATATAGTCCGCGTCGGCGGAAGCCGGTCGAGACGCGCGGAAATGGTGCTGACAGAGGCGGGAACGGATTTACCAGGCACGAACGATCGTCACGGCGCCTGCCGTGGAACTGGCTGAGCGTAGTACCCGGATCGCGTCTGTGCCTTCAGCCCATGCTGCACAATCTTGACCTCGATTGCGTGATACTCGTCAGGTCCATCGGCGGGTGCGGGATCAAAGGAGAGAACGTAAGCGGCATTTGTGTCTCGCACGCATTTTTCAATCTCACCAGCCAGATCGTTGTTTCCGTCCAGGACTCGTCCGCCACTTTGATATGTGAGCACCTGGAGCGACAGGTCGCCGATTTGCGCCTGATTTTTCGTGCGCACGCCTTTCAAGAACTCCTCATAGTAGGTCTGTCGAGCTAAACCTTCAGTTGTTCCCAAGGGATCGACGTCATAGAGCACAACTCGAGATTGTCTCAACCGAGTTGAGGTGGCGACAATCGAGTTGAAGATTCCCTGCTCGTCCCTGGGGCTTAATTGCATATTAGGGCCGGAAAGGAGCGGCCAACCCGGACTGACCCAGATGACCATCTTCCTTCCTGGTCTTTTCGCCTGGTGCTCGACGATTTCATTAAGCGCGCGAAGTGATAACTGCGAACGATCGACGGCGCCGTAGTACCCCTGTGATCTGCGGATTGAGCGCAAGCCGTTGGGGTTCGCGTCCAGCTCTGCCGCCAAAGCGTTCCCGTCACGAGAGGCGTTGTCCTGCATGCTTACTCCGGCGTCAGAAAAAAACGCGAGCGATACCGGATGAGCGAGCTTCCCGGCGTCTCGCTGCAGAAATCTCTTTATCTGGTCGCGCTCGTAAGCTACGCGCGTGAATGAAGTGTTGACCGCGTCAATAACGAGGGTGATCTCCCCGGAATCACTGCTATCGGCTGCCTCGAACGAGACGATCTTCCGGGGCTGCTTGTTATCGAAAATGGTGAAGTCCTGCTGCTGCAGACCTGTTACTGGTTTCCCCGCCTTATCGTTCACGATTACGTCGAGAGTGATCCGGTCGTTAGCCGCACCGGCTGCGCCCGGAGCTGCGGACGCGGGAACGGCGCTTTGACAAGTAACCGCAAGAGACAAACAGAACAAAGAATTCCAAACCAAGTGCGAAACGGCCATGTCAAACCACCTTTATCTGACTAATCGTCCACCGCATCCCCGCGAACGCCCGAGACAGCTTCGACCCATTCAAGATCGGATTTGGACAGGCCAACCCACGGTGGACTGATTAATGGGTGCTCACGCCGGTCGCGGGGTTACTCCAATAGTATTTTTGCCTTGACTGCAAGCGAGCCCAACAACGCATTTTGCTAGTACTAGGCCAAGCGGTGTTCAAGTCCGGACAAAATCTTGTCACACATTACTAGCTTTGGCTCGTCAATCCAACAGAGGGTTGTACGTAATTATGAAGATTAATAAATTAATGAGGTTGGGGTTAGTTATGGCGGCCTCTGTCGGATTGAGCGTCGCTGGACAAGACTGGTATCACGATCGCGATCTTCGTTACCAGGGCGAAGGATGGCGGTCCCAAGTGTTCGCGGGAGTACGTGAGGATCTCGACCACATTTACAGTGCGGGCGCAGCCGCCGATAGAGAGCGGCATCGGTTAGACAAGACAAAAGAAGAGCTGACCGCACTGCAATCGAAGCTCGACCAAGGTGTATTCGATAACGGGACCTTGAATGACGTCATAGACTCGCTAAGGAAATCGGCGAACGACGACCGCCTTGGGCCGCGTGACAGAGAGGTGCTCAGCGACGATGCGGCTCGGTTGCACGACTATCAACGAAATCACAATCATTGGATTCGTAAGTAGATCAGCCGAGGCTGCTGCGTGGTTGTACACCGTGGCGAGCCGCGAGAGGTGCCGTCCAGTGGGGAGCGAGCGCAGCACCCCGGGAGGCCCTGCTCGCAGGAAGGCGGCTTTTGGAGTTGAAGCGATGCCGGTTGACCTGATCTTCACACGACTTACCGCCGATCCAGAGGTCCGGTCCGGGCAGCTCGTCGTGCGAGGGACAAGTGTCACAGTCTGGGAGATCCTGGGCTGTCTGGGTAGCGGCATTTCCGAGGGCGATATTCTGTGCCGCTACCCAGAGCTTACAACCGAAGACATCCGAGCTGCTTTGCAGTACGCCTATCACCTCAAAGACAAAGTTTTTCAGTGAAAAGTGCGTTAGACTGAGGCCCATGATTCTTACAGGCGGTTGTTACACTTGCCTCAAACGTTTTCTGCCGGTCATTCTTTTGGCCGCATCCGCAAGCTCAGTGCATGCAAGCAGCATCCAAACGCTCAGCATCGACCTTTCACCCCTTCATCCCGGCTCGGTATTGTCAGGTTCGGTAACTTTACAGACTCCGCTAACCCTCGGAGATTCTGTCCAAATTCCGCTGACTTTTACAGATTCATCCGATTACACTCCCGACATGTTGACGACAACTCTTTCCGTTACGTCCGGGGTACCCGCTGACCAGTTTCGCTTTTCAACGATAAGCTTCACCAACCTTGCTGATAACAAGACATATAACCTCGTGGTGAGAGGCGCGGCTTCATGCGTGGTGGATTTCCCTTGCCAAGCGACGGGCGGCTACGAGGCTAATAGCCCGCCAGCATTCACGGGTACGTATACGATCACAGCGGCCCCGGCAGCCGTTCCTGAGCCCACCTACACTCTGCTCGTTTCGGGTCTGGTCGCGATATTCGCAATCAAGTGGCGGCGTTTCGGTTTGAAAATCAGCTGACCGCTCAGTAAAGGTCGCGGTGCTGTCGAGCTGCGATTTTGGACTTGATACGCTGCTCGGATGCGTCCTCAACCTCTAATCGCAGTCAGTGATGTGGAAGCGAGCAGCCGATGGTATCAGCGTCTGCTCGGCTGCCGAAGCAATCATGGCGGCACCGCTTATGAACAGTTGGTCTCAGATGGGCAACTTGTGCTTCAATTGCACAGCTTCGAAGTAGAACACCATCACGGCACGATCGGCGATCGTGATGACAAACCATATGGGAACGGTGTGTTGCTATGGTTCGAGGTTGACGACTTTGACGCTATCATGCAGCGCTCCGCGGAGATGGGCGTCGAGATCGTGATACCCCGACATCGAAATCCACCGGATGGTGACGGCGGGCCGAATCACTGGGAATGCTGGATGCGGGACCCGGACGGGTATACCGTGGTGGTTGCCAGTCCTTACGGATCGGCCGACGGAGCCTGGCATCCAACGCAGAACCCGTTCGGAGAAGGAAGATAGCGAGCTGAGCTCGAATCAAGATCTTCTACGCGGCATCTTGAGCCCGAAGGATTATTGCGTATCTAGATCCAGCGCATATATCTGGTTCGAACTCAGGTCGCGGTAACTCACCAACGAGTTGTTAGGCGTGACTGCGAACCAATTGTCGCCCGCAATCGATAGATCTTTCAGGTCTTTTATGTGTTCGAGCCTGCGATCTCGCACGCGCACGCGCCACCAGGACTGATTTCCCTCAAACGTTGCGAAATAAACGTATTTATCATCCGGAGACCAATTCGGGTAGGCTACGCGCAGATTACTGAGCTGAGTTTGCTGTTTCCTGGCAAACTCATACAACATGAGCTTCCAACCGGGTGCCGACATACCCACCAAAAACCGCCCGTCGTGGGAGTAGTGGGGGGACCACATTCCTGCGGAACCCGCCAAGTCCGAAATCTTTCGAGTTCTTAAATCGATCACATGAAGTCTTCTCTTGTCATCTGGTCGACCCGCCGTAACAGGTGAATCACCGAAGATAATAGAATTGCCGTCCGCAGACCAGGTGGGATCCCAATCGCCGCCCGGGCCGTTATTGGCGTCAGTGATCGCTACCGGTGTTCCTCCGTCGAAGGGTACAACGTATATCTTCGGATCGACTCTCTTCCGATACGCCTCGATGAAAAGCGATCTGCCTCCCGTCGGGAGAAAATCGGGGCAAACTGACACCCCTGAAGCTGTTGGGTGTAAGTTGACGCCGTTGGCTTCCATCCGATGCGCTACGCCAAAGGACTCCCTCGGGAACAGTAACAAACGTGACCCACTTGCCGTTGCCGGAATATTCCAGGTCCACCGCCGACAACCCGCCAAGCAAAGGGCTCAACCTTCCCGATTTCAGGTCGTACTCTGTCAATTCCGCTCTCTTTGTAACCCGTCACGAATACAGCCGCGCACCATCTGTGCTGGAATATGGGCGAAAGTGATCGTATCGGCCCGGCAGTCAACTGTATTGGCTTTTGGGCACCACGCTTGAAGGGCGTACGTTGCTCCTTGACGGCCCAGATCTGAGAATCGGAGTTGAATATGAAGAATTTGCCGTCGGGAGTCCAACTACCACAGCAGGAGCCCTCCCTTTTAAGAGCCGGAAACATGGCGTGCAAGTGACTTCCTTCAGCAGACACCTCCCAGAGTTGAAGCGACCTCCGCTTGTCTACGGAAAAAGTGAAGCGGATCGTTCGCCCATCGGGTGACCACCGCGGCCAATAGAGTTCGCCATCCAATCTCACTAATTTCCGGACGTCTGTTCCGTCGTTGCGGGCGATTCGGAGTTCGTTGTCCTTCACGTAGGCTATTTGCTCGCCGTCGGGTGACCAACCTGCGCAGGGAAGTGAAGTGCAAAGTAAGTTTCCGAGGCGGCGCATAGAACCTCCCAGCGTAGACGTCACCCATAGTTCAAACGGCACACCGTAAGTGGGCTGGCTGCCAATCAAAAGAGCGGTGTGATCGGACGAAATATCTTCGATTAGTCCGCTCTTCAAGGACGCCGGAAAGGGGAGGGACTCACCTCCCCTGATTGACACTTGCCGGGGGAACGGAGCAAGCGAGTCACCTGAGTTGAAATAGACCCGCGATCCGTCAGTTAACAGCGGTTCGAATTTTCGACTGGCATCGTTAGTGATCTGAGTCGAGCGGGTTACTCGAGGAACTGGTCCGGTTTGAAACCACCACCAAAAAGCGAATGTTGCAGCAACTGCGCAACCAGCGGCGAGAGTTATCGCCGCCGCTATTCTGTTCCGATTAAGTCGGTTAGCAGCGGGGGTGAAATCCGAGGCTCGTTTGCGTGGGGAAAGAGGAACTGCTTCGGGCCTCGCGGCTGACTTGACGGGCGCCTCGGGCCTGGCTGGACCTCGGGTGATCCCTCACGCGCTTAAGATCCGTCTCCATCTCTGCCGCGCTTTGATAGCGCAGGTTCGGATCTTTTTCGAGCGTCTTGCCGATGATGCGGTCGAGCTCGAGGGGCAGTTTCGGATTCAGATCTAGAGGAGGAGCCGGATTTCGATTGAGGATTGCGTCAAAGATTGTTGCGGATGTCGTTCCGGGAAATGCTGGTTGACCGGTGGCCATCTCATACAGCACAACGCCGAGACTCCAGATATCGCTGCGCGAATCTACGGGCTGAGCGCGCGCCTGCTCGGGCGAGAGGTAAGCCACCGTGCCGACGATTGCACCGGGTTGCGTGAGGCTCAGCCGCTGATTCTCTACAACGCCTTCGGTTGTCATCCATTTCGCAATTCCGAAGTCGAGCACTTTGACCCGCCCGTCGGGGCGCAGCATGATGTTCTCGGGCTTAATGTCACGGTGAACAAGTCCTGCAGCGTGAGCTGCTGAAAGACCGTCGGCAACCTGGAGGGCGATCTCTACCGCGTCGGCGAATGGTAGCGGCCCCGCCTGCAATTTCTGTCGCAGGCTGACCCCTTCGACATACTCGCTAATGACGTAAGGATGCCCATCGTGCTCACCGACATCATGAACGGTGAGAATGTTCGGATGGTTCAGCGCAGAGGCAACCTGGGCCTCTCGGATGAGCCGCCTTGCCAGTCCTTTATCAGCCGCCAGACGACTTGGAAGCAGTTTTAACGCCACCTGGCGGCCGAGCCGCATGTCCTTCGCCAGCCAGACCTCGCCCATACCTCCGGAGCCCAGCAGATGCAGCACGCGATAGTGGCTGACACTTTGTCCGGCCAGGCTGGGCACCCCAGGGTGCGTGGTGAGCAGGCCAGCATAGTGTTGGGCGGCTACCCCGTCCAGCACGCCGTTATCCGCCTCGTATTGCGCGAGAAGAGCTTCCACCTCGGCCCGCAATGTGATGTCGCTGCCGCAGGCCGTCCCCAAATAGGCGCCGCGCTCGTCAGGCGTCAGCCCCAGAGCCGCCTGAAACAGCGTCTCTAGCTGGTGCAGCCGCTCTGCCTGCATGGCCTCATCGCTCCCCAGCCAGTTCGCGCTGCAGCCAGGCGCGGGCAAATGCCCACTCGCGGATGACCGTGTTCTCTGATATGCCCAGCAATGCAGCTGCTTCGGCATTGCTGAGTCCACCAAAGAAGCGCAGCTCGACGACGCGGCCTTTGCGCTCGTCCGCCTGCGACAGCCGCGTCAGGGCTTCATCCAAAGCTAGCAGTTCGGCCGAGCGCTCGGGCGCGTACACGATCGCTTCGTCAAGTGGGATCCGTGGGTCACCACCGCCGCGCTTGGCCGCCCGATGTTTGCGCGCGTAGTCAACCAGAATCTGACGCATGATTTGAGCGCAGACGGCAAGGAAATGCACCTTGCTTTGCCAATCGGCAGGCCGCTGATCTACCAGGCGGAGGTACGCTTCGTGCACCAGCGCCGTGGGCTGAAGGGTATGACCACGCCGTTCGATCCCGATCTGGTACTCAGCCAGGCGGTGCAGCTCTTTTCGCACCAGCGGGATTAGTGCCTCCAAAGCTGCTCGATCGCCAGCTGACCAAGCTGCCAGCAGGCTCGTCACGTTAGACGAAGCGGGGGCACTCACTCCGGGCTTGAATTCCTTCGTACCGATAGTACTAAATCAAATCAAGTAGGAACTAAGCGCGGCAATCAGCCGAGCGATGGCTCGAAGTCATCGCCCGGCTTGTCAGTCTCTCCTTCGTTTCGGTTGCAAATCGACCTCCGGAACCTGGCGGCGCCGGATAGAACATTAGATTGGCCCACCGTGCGGTGCGGTCGTATCTTGCAGGCCAAAGGTATATTGCGTGCCGTTGGCGTAGCCCGTCAAAACATTGCCGACGCAAGTAGCATCGAAGCTATCGGCACCCTGTAGCGTGAAGGGCTTGTTATTCAACAATCTTTGAATCGTCACGGCTCCGGCGGGCGTCACCGTCACCTGAGCTGTCAGTGCCGGGTTCAGAGCAAAGGCTGGGGACGCCTGTAAGGTCCCAACGAATACCAGATTGCGATTCTTATCAAGAGCAAAGATGGTGCTCGAAGTGAACTGAACGGAGTCCGCGGTGGAACTCGTCGTGTTGTTTGGCAGCTGATGCGAACTCATTGTTCCTGTGACAGCCGCGTAGAGAGTTTGGGTCCCGTTGGTGCCGACGAGTCCTTTGTCCAACCAGTCCACATGACGCTGGATCGTGTCGGTACAAGATTCCTGAATTGGCAGTTGAGCGAAGGCAACGGGTGCTAGGGACCCTAGTATCAGCCCGGTTAACAAAAGCGGGCAAAATCGATTCTGTTTTGTGCGTTGTGTGTGGGGGTTCATGGTGTGATGTGCTCCTTTTCCTTGAGGTATTTGCCTCTGCTCAAAACAGCGCAATCCGAGGATCGGAACCACCAGCGATTTGCCACAAAGGCGCCTTCTTTGTGAACTTGTCGGCTTCAACCGCAGCCACGGGTGAAACAACGGCAAGATTCGGAACGGGATTGTCCGAGGGCGACCTCAGTGTGCTATGCTCCTGCAAATCGGTGGTTGGACGTATCGTCTCTCAGTACCGAATTCTTTCTCACCTGGGTGGTGGAGGCATGGGCGTCGTGTTCCGTGCGGAAGATATCCGGTTGGGACGCGAAGTTGCGCTCAAGTTCCTTCCTGACCACCTGAGATCGGATCCGGACGCGCTCGATCGATTCCGACGAGAGGCACGCATCGCGTCGCGCATCAACCACCCGCACATCTGCACGGTTCACGACATCGGCGACGATGACGGGAAGCCGTTTCTTGTGATGGAGCTGCTGGAGGGCGAAACACTGAAGCATCGGCTATCCCGTGGCTGCGTGGCATTGCCTGACTTGCTGGAGTGGACCAGTCAGATCGCCGATGCGCTCGATGCCGCTCATAACGCGGGGATCATTCACCGCGATATTAAGCCTGCAAACCTGTTCATCACCACACGCGCGCAGGCTAAAGTTCTCGACTTCGGTTTAGCACGAGCCGTTAGCGCGCTCCACCCGTCCCCGCGCTCGTGTAGCGGGAACACAGAAACAACGGTCGACTTCGAAACCAGCCCCGGACTGACGGTTGGGACGGTTGCCTACATGTCTCCGGAGCAGGCGCGCGGAGAGGATCTCGACCGGCGAACGGACATCTTCTCGCTGGGCATTGTGATTTATGAGATGGCGACCGGTGAGGCGCCGTTTATTGGAAACACGTCCGCTGTTGTCTTTGAGGCGATCCTCAACCGAGAGCCGCAATCCGTGCAGAAGCGTAATCCTGCGCTGCCGGTTGAACTTGCGCATATCATCGGCAAGGCTCTCGAAAAAGATTGCAAGCTGAGATATCAGAGTGCCGCGGAGCTCTACGCCGATCTGCAGCGGCTCAAGCGCGATAGCAGCACGGATCGCGCATCTGCAGCGACGTCAGATACGCGATCCAAACAACCTAAATCTCTCGGGCTGCTTACCCTCGTCGGTTGCGTGCTCCTTCTTGTGGCAATCGTGGGCGTAACGCTCCTTGTACGTAAGCGCCGAAACACCCCGCCCCGTGAACTTTTCCCGACGCGTGTGACCAGCAACAGCTCCGAGGTACCCGTCCAAACCATGGCAATTTCGCCGGACGGAAAATACCTGGCCTATTCGGATTCCAACGGCATTCATGTCCGGTCTATGCAGACCGCCGACAGCCGAGTTCTGTCCGATACGAAGGAGATGGCCGTAGAATACTGGGCGGCGGATGCAACACAGTTCTTCGCTTCCAAGCGCGCCGGCGAAGAGCGCATGTTTTACAGCATCTCGCTTGCGGGAGGCGCCATGCACCCGCTCGGCAATGCGCTGCCATCGCCCGCCGGACACTACTCGATTGCTTGGTCACCCGCTGGCCAAACGAATCGCGCCGAGGTTAGAAGAGCATCGGACGGCAGGACTTATTCGCTGGATCACAGAAACGCTACCGTCTTAGCGTTGGCGTGGTCGCCCCGGGATGAGCGGCTTGCGGTGGTTTTTGGAGAACCTTTTTATTGGGGCACCTCCTGGATTGAGGTGCTTGAACCAGCAAGCGGGCGCTGGACAATCCTTGTAGCGTCGCAACCGCAGCTCATTAGCAGCGCAGCCTGGCTTTCCGATCGCGAGCTTGTCTTCTCAAAGGATGAAGCCGAGCCGCGCACTGATAGCAATCTTTGGGTGGTAGAAGTCAAGGCCCGGACTGGCCTTCCCGCTAGTCCGGCTCGGCGGCGCACAGGATGGGCGGACTTTCGTATAACCGGCATCAGCGCGCGCGAGGACGGCAGCCTCCTTTGCTTTAACAAAAGCAGCCCAGAGTCGAGCATCTTTGTAGGCGAACTTGAAGCGCGCGGAACAGGTCTTACGCAGGTCCGCCGATTGTCGGCCGATCAGGCCTACAGCTACCCTTTAGACTGGACACGCGACAGTAGAGCAGTCCTGTTGGCGTCCAACCGAGACGGGCGATATCAAATCTATAGGCATTACGTTGACAAAGATGCAGCCGAGTTGCTCACATCCCTCCCTGGTAATCAAATTTCCGCGCACATCTCGCCGGATGGAGAGTGGGTCCTCAGCCTTTCCATGGAAGACACTCCCGGACGGCCAAAAAAGCGATTGATGAGAAGTCCGCTGGGTGGCGGCAGCGCTCTGGAGATCCTTGCCGGCGATGGCATTGTTGCGTTCAACTGCAGCCGGATACCCGGAGGAGCGTGCGTCATGAATGAGCGGCAAGGCAACGCCTTGGTGACATCGTTGTTTGATCCAATGAAGGGCCGTGGACTTAAGGTCCTCCAGGCAAGCGACTCAGTTGATGCGGAAATCTCGCCGGACGGTCTACACCTAGCGTTTGTGCCAGCCAACCGTAATCACATTCGTATCCTGGATCTTCACGGTGCGCCCGAAAAAGAGATATCGGTGCCGGGCGCAGGATACCTCACTACGCTCGACTGGGTTGCTGACGGAATCGGCTTCTTCTGCGGGGACCTCCAGACCGTTAGCACGCGTCTCCTGCACGTGGACCCGAGCGGCGCGTCGCAGGTACTGTGGAGTGAACCGACAACAGAGAATATCTGGGGTATTGCCGCACCAGATGGTCAACATTTCGCCACATTTAGATGGGACATGATTGCTAACGTGTGGATGGTCGAGAATCCATGATTGCCACACAGCTTGGTAGTAGCTGAAGCCTACAATGGAGCAAGCTGATGTCACCACGATCCACCGTAGCCACTTCCTCTCGCCCGCAAGCAGTGCTCTGCGACCTAGATGGAACACTGCTGGAGAGCAACGCACTGCATGCCGAGGCTTGGCAAAGAGCTTTTGAGCACTTCGGGATTGCCACTGATTTCGATCAAGTCCTGCATCAGATCGGTAAGGGCGGCGACCATTTGATTCCGGTATTTGTACCGGAGCATGAACGCGAGCGTCTGACAAAACCTCTTGAAGAATACCGGAAGAAGCTCTTTGAGACCGAGTACCTTTCCCGGGTTAGGGCGTTTCCAGGGGCGCGCGACCTTCTCGTGAAAATGAGAGATTCCGGTATTCGTATTGCCATTGCTTCCTCAGCCAACAAGAGTGACTTGAAGAAATTTAAGGAGATCGCATCCATCACAGACCTGGTGGACGTGGAGACATCCGCAGACGATGCCGACCGCTCAAAACCTGCGCCAGACATCTTCCAGGCGACGCTAGATCGGTTAGCTCTTCCTGCCGATCGCGTTCTTGCTTTAGGCGATACTCCGTGGGACATTCAGGCCGCCGGCAAAGCGAAAGTAAGAACGGTCGCAGTGACAAGCGGCGGGTGGAGCGAGCAAGAATTGCGCGAAGCCGGGGCTATAGAAGTGTACAGAGACGTAGAAGAGCTTACGAGAAACTTTGATTCATCTGCCTTCGGAGGCGGTCCGGATAATCGTTCGCCGAATTAGCGACAAAACAATGCCGACGCAGGGGCACTCGAATTTGTGATACAGTGCCGCCTAACCGGGAGGCATTATGAAATCCGTGGTACTGACGGCGACGCTACTGATGGCGCTCTCCTATCCGAGCAGGGCGCAAGTGTACGACCCGAACACGCCGGACGGCGCCGTAGTCGCGTCCATCCAACAAGAAACGGATGCAAGCAAGAAACAGACGATGCTGGAGGACTTCGTGCAGAAATATCCAGACAGCAAGCAGGCGGGTTGGGCGTGGGGCCAGTTGCAGGCGTCGTACTTGCAGGCCCAGCAATATGACAAAGCGATGGATGCGGGACAGAAGTCACTGGCTAGCGATCCCGACCGTGCCGAAGTTGCCTATAACAATCTGAAAGCAGCTGAGGGCAAGAATGATCCGGACGCGGTTCTAAAGTGGTCGGCGGAAACGTCACGCATAGCCAGGAAGGAAGTCGCGTCAGCGAAGCCAGGCGAAGGTAAAGAACAGATCGATTACGCGAAGCAGGTGGACACTTACACGGAATATGCAATCTTTGCCACTGCTATCAAGACGACGGACAATGCGAAGGTGATCGCTTTGGTGGAGTCGCTCGAGCAGCGGAATCCGGACAGCACGTACCTGAGTAAGTCTTACGGCCGGTATTTAAATGCACTGAGGCAAGAGGGACAGAACGACAAAGCGGGCACTGCTGCTGAAAAGGAAGCCGAGCGCGATTCGTCGAACGAAGATGTACTGGCGTTTGCAGCGGATTACAGCATGAGGCACAAGGATCTGGATAAGAGCCTGAGTTACTCGACGAAGCTGGCCGAGCTGATGCAAAGCAAAGCGAAACCGGAGGGGACCGCGGATGCCGATTGGGAAAAGAAGAAACAGACGCTGCTCGGGCTCGCGTATTGGATGCAAGGAGTGGATTACAACGGAAAGAATCAGTTTGCGCAGGCGGACAAAGCGCTGCGGCAGGCTCTTCCGCTGGTGAAGGGAAATGATCAGCTGGAGCCGATTGTGCTGTTCCAACTGGGCGTGGCGGATTTTCAGCTGGGCAAGGCCTCAAAGAACCGGGCGATGATGCGGGAGGCGCTGAAGTTTTCGCAGCAGAGTGCCGCAATGAAGAGCCCGGTGCAGACCAATGCGCAGAATAACGTGAAAGCGATCAGCAGTGCGCTCGGACCAGCGCGCTAAAGGTACATCAGCAAATAAACATGGAAGTTACGCGACGAGTTTTCTCCACGGCGGCCGTAGCAGCAGCATTCACCCCCTTTGAGAAAGCCAGTACGTTGGACCCGCTGTCTCCCGGTATCAAGATTTCGATGCAGGTGGACGAGAACGTCAGCGATGAGGATCTCGCCTGGATCAAGCAAATGGGTGTGGATTATCTGAATGTGCAGACGGGCAATGGACGCGCCACTCTGGAGAACTTCATTCGGATCAAAAGTCGGGTTGAAGCCGCGGGCCTGAAGGTCTGGAACATACCCAATAACGACAATCGGAATATCGAGGAGATCACACTCAATCTACCCGGCCGCGACCAGAAAATCGATTGGTTGAAACAATACATTCGGGACACAGGCAAAGCCGGCATCAGCTACATGACGTACGCGCACATGGCAAACGGGATCTGGTCCAGTAAGCCGGAAACCACGCGCGGGGGCGGTGCAGCGCGGGCTTTCCATCTCGCGACTGCCAAAGGATATTGGAACGGCAAGATCTACGAGGGCCCGCTGACGCATGGCCGAAAGTACTCTAAAGAGGAACTGTGGGATAGCTACACGTACTTCATCCGTCAAATTGCACCGGTCGCCGAGGAAGCCGGTGTCCGCATCGGAATCCATCCCGACGATCCGCCGGTCCCGGAGTTGGGCGGCATCCCGCGACATATTTTCGGGACCTTCGACGGATATGTGCGCGCATTGGAAATCGCCAACTCACCGAATATCGGGGTCTGCCTATGCTGCGGGACCTGGGCGGAGGGAGGCGAACACACCGGTAAGAATGTTTACGATGCGGCGCGAGCTTTCGCGCAAATGGGCAAGCTCTGGAAAATCCATTTCCGGAACGTTACATCGCCCATTCCGGACTTTGTTGAGACGTATATCGACAACGGCTACACCGATATGGGCAAGCTGATGAAGACACTCGTGGACGTCGATTTCCGAGGCAATCTCATAGCGGACCACGTTCCGGCGATGGCGGGTCCTCGTCAATCTGCCTGGTCCTACAGTATGGGCTACATCCGCGCGCTATATAAGTCGGCGAGAGCAGAAACCGGTTGATCGCTCAAGACCGACCGCCGCCGAACATTCTATGGAAGAACTGCTTCCACCGCCATTTCGGTTCCTGGCATTCGGGCGCGGGCGCATACATAATCGTGTTTGTGCCGCGCTGGACCCCTAAAGACTGCAGTTCGGCTCCGGAGGCTTGCACGTTGACCGTTACGAAGGTTTTACAGCCATCGACCGAAGCAATCTTCCAGGGCGATTGAACTTTTTTGTCGGGTCCCCAGTCCTGGAGGAAGCGCTTGTAATCGTAATTAGGACACGGGTTCGCCGATGTGCAGCCCCAATCAGCGTAAGCCTGAGTGTAATTTTGCGAATTGACCTGCGCCAGAAATCGTTTGACCGCCTGCTTCTCGGAGTAGTTATGAAAGACCAGGTACAAAATCCAGAGAAGAATGAGCAGCCCGATAAAGCTAAAAATGATGATTCTGATAATTCGGTTGCGCCGTTCTTCCCCGGCGCCATAATGCTGCAGATAGGTGCCCATTCGGAATTCAGGCCGCAGAGACGAGACTGCGAAAGATCTCAATCATTGCGGTCCCAGAAGTTTGGAATCCGCGGCCTTCCCGAATGTTCCATATTTTCTGCTAAGGAGTAGTAGGATATGCCTTGTCGTAAGCGGCTGTCGCTTCCGCAGTAATATCGAGGGCTGGTTTGAAGTAGAGCGTATTCGTTACGTCGATGACGACATCCAGGCCTCGCTGCTCAGCTATCTTCTGTATGACCTGAGTCATCTGACGGCCAGCTTTTCCCAAGATATCCTGGCGCTCGGCGTTCACGTCACTCTGCAAATCCTCACCTTGGCGTTGTAATCGCTTCTGTTTTTCGGCAGCGTCCTGCCTGAGTTGAGCTTCGCGACCGGGCGGCAGGTTGGGCGTGGTTAACTGCTGCTGCAGGCTCTGCAGATCGCGCTGCAAAGTTTCGATCTCCTGCTGTCGAGGCCGGTACTTCGCTTCGAGAGCGGCTTGAGCCTTCTTGATCTCCTGCGTCTCTCCAACGGCCTTCTGAGCATTGATGATAGCGATCTTGGCAGGTCCGATAGTCTGGGCCTGCAGACCTCCTGCCAGAAACGCTGCCGTTGCAGCAAGGAGCGAAATGCCCCTAAGGTTGGAACACATTATTGATCTTGAACTCCTGTGGTCGGCGGAACACATTAGGCTAACACGCGGCGCTTGCATCATCCCGGTGTTGCTTTCTGTCAACCATTTTGAATTTTACCCTGAGCGTCGATGCTCAAGACGCGGTCGCGCCAGCGAACTTCTCGACCGGAATAAGACGCAAGCCAGATGGAAAATGAGTACAAATCCCAGGCCGGCGCGAGCCAGAAGAGAGCGGTGGCTTGTGAACTGCCGAGCACCCAGAGAGAACTAATTAAAGCGGAGAGCATGCGCAGGGCAAGCAAGACAAGGGCAGGGGCAAGGGCACCCGAGGCAATGGCCAATGCAACCCATACGCCAGCGTGCGTGATCGGAAGGCCGGCGTACCCGCCTCCTTTACAAGCGCGGATCGTGCGCGCCCAGCGAAGCTGATGCTGCCAACTGCCTTTCCAGGTGGCATCCCCGAGTGCCGTTTCGACTGTGTATGTCGAGAGCAACGCTTTCTTTCCGAGGCGAGTGATGTGCTTTGCGAGCTGATAATCGTCGGCCAGGTAGTCTCCAATCGCGGCGAAGCCGCCAGCGCGGGCCAGATCGGAAGCGTGAAAGGCGAGAGTCGACCCGAGTCCAAACTCACGAACGCCGATAAGCTGCGCGACGAGAGTGCTGGGCATGAAATCGGTGGCCACGCCGAGCGATTCCCAAAGCGCCGGCGCAGTGTGGGCGCGCGCGCGATACAAGCAGGTCACGATACCTGTAGAAGAATCTTGAAGCGGGGCAACGACAGCTGACAGATATTCCGGCGTGACCTTAATATCGCTGTCGTTGATGACCCAGATGGCATGTTTCGCGTTGCCTTGCCAGGTGAACCAGGACACCCACTTTGCCGTTGGCCAATTCCTCGTGGCCGACAATCAGCCGGATGCATAAGTTAGGGAAGCGTTCCTGCAGCCGGCGCACTTCCTGCGCAACCGGATCTGAATGATCTGCCACACCGAAAAGGAGCTCGTATTGCGGGTAGTTTTGCGAGGCCTGAGAGACAAAAGCGTCGAAGGTGTTCGGGTCCAGACCGCGCAGCGGCTTTAAAACAGAAACGGGAGGCTGATATGCCTGCTCCTTCTGTCTATTCGAATAGCGTCGCCGCAGGTGGTTGAGGGCCGCGACAATTGCCAATGACTGATATGCGATAGCGGGAAGAAAAATCGGCCACAGTGCACGCACGAAACTATCGTGCCAGAAGGAGTACTCCACCGAGCACGAGCAGCGCGCCCAACGCGCGACGCGGCCCGACCACCTCTTTGAGCACAAACTTCGCGAGCACAGTTTCGAGGACGAAGGTAGCCGCAGATGCGGGAACGGCGAAGCTCAGGGGAGCAGTCTGCAGCAGAGCCATGAAAGCGAAAAACGAGATGGCCATGCAGAAGACGCCTAAGAAAAGATAACGGCGGCGAAAGATCAAACTCACCAGGCGAGCGAGCCCTTTGGCACCGACGCCCTGCTCACCGCTGAGCTTCATCTCGCGACTTTGCAGCAGGTCACCGAGAACAGTCGCGACCACTATCACGGACAGGAGCAGCCACTTCATGCTTCCGCTCCATTTACCCGAGTGCCTGGACGCGCGGTGTTCTGACGCGTTCCGCCAACGATGGCAATTCCCAAGAAGATCAGGCAAGTTCCCAGCCATTGAGCCGGTGAAATGCTTTCGCCGAGAAATACCTTTCCCAAAACGGCTGCCAAGAAGTAGCCGAATGCGGTTACAGGCAGAACGAAACTCAAGTCGGCCCAACTCAGGAGAGCCATACGCGTCAGGAGCCAGAGAATCAGCAGACCGATACCGAGCGCGACAAACGGATTCAACATGTCTCGCAGATATCCAAGAGGATCCAGCGCGACCCGCACCGCGGCGTGCTTCATTCCCCAAGCTAGGCATAGATTGCCTAGCGCATTGAGCAGAGTCACTGCGATGACGAGAAAAAAAACCCTTGTCCTGGCGAATTGCCGTCCGCGCTCACGAGTTTCTGCAGTGAAAGTCGCGGTTTCGACGTTTGTACCCAGAGTTCTAATCTCCTGCAGTCAAAACGGCAGGCTCTTGTTCCTTCTGTTCTTTCTGCTCTCTCACGAAAGTCTTGCGCTTAGACCGGAGCGCCAGGTATTCGCGAGCTTCTTTGTAAAGCCGTTTGCGTTCACTGCCGTCAAACATTGCCTTCCGGACTAGGCGGAAAGCTACTTTCGGCCGGAAATAATACTCGCCATAGAAGCGCTCGACCCATTCGACGAGTTCGCCCCGGTCGAGTCCCGGATACTGATAATTCGGAAGCTGGTGTCCAGCTTCATCCGCCATCACCTCGTCGATGGTAATGAGACCGTTTTTCTTGACGTGGTCGTAGAACTCGGTCCCGGGGAACGGGTGGCCGATCGAGACCTGAATTGTTTCGACGTCGAGCTCTTTAGCAAAATCTATACTCTTGCGAATAGTCTGCGGTGTTTCGCCAGGCAGGCCGACAATGAAATCGCCGTGAATGATGAGGCCGAGCTTCTTGCAGTTGGCGGTGAAGCGGCGGGCCATGTCGATGGTGGCACCTTTTTTGATGTTCTTCAGAATCTGCTGGTCACCCGACTCGTAACCGACGATCAGAAGCCGGCAGCCCGCGTCTTTCATGGCCTTCAAGGTGTCGTAATCGGTTGTGACGCGTGAGGTGCAGCTCCAGGTGAACTTCAGGTCCTTAAGCTTGGAACAAAGCTCGATGGTCCGAGCCTTCTGATAGTTGAACGTGTCGTCGTCGAAAAAGATTTCCTTCAGACCGGGGAAGTTCTCAAGCGCGTAGCGGCATTCATTTACGATGTCGTCTGAGGAACGCAAGCGCCACCTGTGGCCGGAGTGTGTCTGCGGCCACAAACAAAACGTACATTGGGCCGGACATCCTCGAGTGGTGTAGAAGGAGAGAAAAGGATTCAGCAGAAACGGAACATTGTAGCGGCGAAAATCGAGATCGCGTTTGTAGACTTTCGTGACCCAGGGAAGGGCATCGAGGTCCTCTATAGGCGGCGCCTCCCGGTTGTTCTGGAAGTCGCCGTTCTTCCGGAACACGGCACCCGGGATCTCATCGAGAGGCGTGCCCTGAGCATAGTCCCGAATGGCGTAATCGAATTCACGCTTGATGACGAAATCGATGGCTTTTGAAGCTCGCAAACTCTTTTCCGGGTCGATTGTGACCGGCGGACCGACAAATGCTACCTTCAGCTTCGGGTTGAGATCCTTCATCATCTCAGCTATTTTCACGTCCACATTAAAGCCGGGGGTGGACGTAAACAGAACAAGCAGCTCAAAATCAGAAGCCATGGCCACGGTCTGATTGATAGAGATCTTGTGTGGAGGAGCGTCGACCACTTTACTGTCGGGGAGCATTCCTGCCGGATAGCAGAGCCAAACCGGGTACCAATAGGACTCAATTTCCCGGGCAGCGGGCCATCGCGAACCGGCGCCGCCGTCAAAGCCTTCAAAAGAAGGAGGATTTAGAAAAAGCGTTCTCATGGACTCCCTTTAGCTTCACTTTCATGTTACTTTGCCCGTATTCCCATACTCAACCCGCGGGCTACCGGTGGATACTACAGTTGGACGGCTGGCAGAATTCGCCGGTTCACTGGAGAGTGCCGCTATCTGGAAGAGAAACTGACCGTGGACAGTGAACTACCCGCGTCTTGAGTTTCGTCCGTCTCGGGCGCGTAATTGGAATAGTTTACATCCAGCTCCACTTTTCCAACCACCCGGGTAGTGATCGTGCTGTTCATGTACTGAGGCAGCGGCTTACCGTTTTTGATGGCGAAGGCGCGCTCAAAATCCACGCGTTTGAAGAAAATAGTGGGGTTCTTTACAAAACGGCCTTTCTCGTAAACGGGAAGATAAGTAGCCGCATCCAGCCAAACCTCTCCCCTGAACAGCCCGGGCTCTCTTCTTTTCGGGGTTAGGGCAAAGATGTACACGTCCTTCGCCGAATCGAGCCGGCGCGCTCCCTTGTACTTGAACTTGTAATTGGCGGGCGCGATGGCCAGGTGGGAATTTGACTGCCCCTGCTGCTCGGCTTGCAGATACCTCGCGATGACCTGAGTCTTAACCGCGTTGCTTCCCTGGAAGCCTAACACCCGATAGGTGATTCGGCCTACGTGAGACATTACCCGCAGTGCGTGCAGCCGGCCATTAGCCTTCAATCTGGGGACAGAAGCATTTATGTCGACTTCCATCGAATCGCCACTCGAAGCACCCTCAAGGCTCTGGGAAGCTTGCACGTATTTGTCTAGAATTTGGGCAGAATCGACCGAAGAGCCTGGATCGGGCTCCATAGCCCGCAGCGTCACCGGTGAAACAGCGAAAAGTACTGGGATCAGTACAGCTAAAAATTTTAGTTTCAAGGCAGTATAAAGGAGACGGCGACCCGTGAATTTTCTCTATTTTCACTGACGCTCGCCACCGTTCAGTTCTTCGATGATCCTCTTCCCCTACTAGTTCCAGCGCCGCGCGTATTTTTTAGGTTTCCGGGCGGTCAGACCTACTCTGTGACCAGAACGAAAAGCAAGCGGAATGGAGAGAGGTATTTCGAAAACTGGGGCACTTGCTCGTCCGAAACCGGACGTTTCGGATCTGTGTTAATCTCCAGCACTCATGGCTTCGCAGTACCCCGGTGCAGATCGCGACTATTGCGATCCTAACTGCGGGTGAAAACGAAACTTGAGAACGTGGTCGCTAGTAACGCTCTTTCCATTCATCTTGGCCGGTTCGAAGATCCATTCCTTTGCGGCGGCGAGTGCAGCGCTCGTGAGAAGCCCGTTGTAGTCGTATCTATTGCTCACGACCCGTGCTTCGGTCACACGCCCCGCGTCATCGATTCTGACTTCGACTTCTATGTCGATGGCTCTGGACAAATCTGCAGACGTCAAGTTTATCGCGCTTGGGATTACCTGCTTCAACGGCCTAGGCGCAACATATCTTGTCGGTGTTAACTTGCTGATTCCTGCCGATTGACTAGAGCTTACTGGAGAGTGCACGCGACGTAGATCCTGGAGCGCTTTGGGCCGCTCCGGGTTGCCTGAACCGGGACCGCTGCGGTCCGACTCCAGAACTTTCCGGGTTGCTGGGCGCATCAAGCCCGAAACCGCGCTCCCGGACCGATCGGAAAGCGGTCCTGGGACTGGAGACGATGCGTTTACGAATGGATTTCGAGCACCACGCTCGGGGCGGACCCGTACGTCGGACGAGCTTTTTTCGGCCATCACGTGCGGTGTTGCCTTTGCATAAGACGCCGCGTCAGATTGCCGGAACCCTGCTTTCTCCTCAGACTGGGGCGTGATCGCAGCTAGTTTGCCAGATCGCGCGGTCGAGACAGTGTGGGGCGCCAAGGCCACTTTGGATCCATCAACTACTCGCATGAACTCAGAGATCGGGGCACCCTGTCCGCTGACTACGTCCAGTCGAAAGGTCAAATCCTTCGAAATGGGAGTGTACAGAATGGACCCGTTCGCGATTTGATTTGCATCTAAGTGAAGGTCACGGTGTTCAGCACCGTCATCGATCTGAATATCACCGTTTCTCGCGGATTGCACGGGCGCGGAGTGAGCATCCCACCTCACGAGCAAACTACCGCCTGCCTGGGGTTCGACTCGCAGATTCAAAGGGGTACCTGCAGGTGGTCGGTGGAACGGAGCTTTGCTTCGCAGAGCCCAGAGGAGCGCGGCGCACACAAGAGCAAAACCGACGACGAGCGCCAGCGAGACTGATGGAATCCGGCGCAGCTTTATTGGCGTCGAGGGTGTCCTGAGAACAGCCGAACTCACCCGTGGGCCCGCTGAGTCATCCGGTAAAGAACTCGCCCGAACCTTGGGTTTCTCGGGTAGATCAGCATCTTTCCCGGCCCTTGTGTCGGTGACTGAAGCGAGCGGAGCACTCATCCACTTCGGCCTTAACCTCGCGGGCGTAATTGCCTTGAGCCGGAGCGCGATTCTCTTCCAACCCTCTCTTCTCTCGGCCCGATCTAAGGAGTCGAGGACCTGAAATACTCTCAGATAGTAGTCATCGTCGACGGTTTCCCGCATTCCAACGTCACTCGGTACGTTGACGCGTTCCGCACTGGCAACGAGTAACGAACCGGAGCGATAGCATTGTCTCGAAATAGCTGCTTCCGAAGAAAGCCTGCCGTACAACTCTATTAGATCTATTGAGGCCGATGCGTGCTGCTTTGGCTTCAGAACCAGTGCTACATCCGTCGCACGTCGGAAGCGGCGGTTGTGGAATTCGATATCACTTTCGGATAATGGCGCGACGTCACCTGGGCAGCGGATGCAGCACCAGCCCACCAAGTGAAGCGATGTGATGCCCGGCTCGGTTTTTGCCGCCGCGAGGGAGCGCTCGAAAGCTCTGTCCAAACACTCGCGTTCCGAGGAGCCACTTTCAGTTGACTCCGTGGCGGGGAATGCTTTGAATGCTTCCACGCTCACGACATCACGTTCAGAGCTTCCAAACAGTAATCCGACGACCAGTTTGACCGTCCGCGATCTTTTCATCTCCCGTATGGCTGCAAAGATCATTGACCACCTGCGGACCGAGCCGAACTGTAGAGGGAATGCTGCGAGGAGCTTTCGAAGTCAATACGGTCTGATCAGCAACGCTCATACTGCAATCCGATTCTCCGTTGCTATCGACTGTATCTGATCATTACACGTTGCGACTGGATCATTTGAGGCATAGCGCCAAGCATTGCTAAGCAGGTTCCCCTCCATTCTAAAGCTAGGGCGGACCTCTCAGCTGCATGTCTGATTGATACAACGCGGAAGCTGCGTTCTCCGGAGGCACATTGCTCGCCGAGTTAGCGGGCCAAATGCCGCACTCAAGGCGATCCATTCAAAAAAGAGCTACTACCACCGGACCCGGGCGAGTTTCTCACATTAGATCTTGTTTGGACGGCAAAGTGCACAACAGGCTGATGCCGGACTGTTTGACCGATGAACAATACGAAAGATCTGCCGTGGTTTGCTCTCTACGTCAAACCCAGACACGAGAAGAATGTGGCCCTCATGCTTCAAGGAAAGGGCAACGAAACCTTTCTCCCGACGTATAGCCACCGAACGAAATACAACAAGACTTTCGAGCTGCCACTGTTCCCGGGTTACGTATTCTGCCGTATTGAACTCTCGAGACGGCTGCCCGTGATGATGACTCCGGGTATCTTCTCCATCGTGGGCAACGGCTCTGACCCTGAGCCGATTTTTGAGCACGAGATTGAAGGAATCAGGCGCATGCTTGATTCGGGATTGATGCCCATACCCTGGCCCTATCTATCTCCCGGACAGGAGGTCTTTCTCGAGTCTGGCCCGCTTCGGGGTGTTCAGGGTATAGTCGTCGATTCAAACAACGGAAAGTGGCTTGTCGTTTCGGTCAATCTGCTTCGACGGTCTGTCGCCGTAAAGGTAGAACGGGAGTTTCTCTCCATCAAACTCCCTTCGGCAAGCAGCGCGAAATATAAAACATCAAGTTTGTAAGCAAGTCTTCATACGCCTGAGCTGACATGGTCTCCGGGCCTCCGCTTCTGACGATCCGGGTCTGTAACGCAATCGGATGCGCCCGCGGCCTCATAATCGACCTGCAAGCGTTGCGAAGTCAGTAGAGCAACTGCTTCGGCTCAACAGACCCACGCTTCATTGGCACACTTAGGCCACACGCGAAGCGCGCCGACGATCTGAGAAGGAGCATTCAGATGTATTCTCGTCTGAAAACGTGGATATCACCTTTTTAAAACTTTGCTCTACACCTCCTACCCAGTCGGTGTATACAGAGCTATACACCTCCGAAGCTTTGTAAACGGCATAGACATGGACCTCGATGTCGCCGCTCCTGATTGCGGATTTTCAAGGAGCTTCCCATTTGGCGTTGAAACTGCTTCCACTGACGCTCGGTATTTGCCACCGCCAAACAACAAGCGCGGTCGCAGTTGAGCCAGTGATTCTCGGAGGTCTCGCCGAGCTCGGAGGAAGAATTTGTTTGAAAGTACAGGATGGTACTTTCGCCCTAAGAGGGCGGAGCTACGGCCGATGTGCCTCGATAATCGATGTTTTTTTCGATGTTCGCCTGTTTCACACAGTCGCTCGTCGCTGACGAGCTCAGATACAAGCAGCAGATTTAGGAGCATGCGTCAGAACTGCTCCGGAGTCGACCTCTCTGATGGCTTTTGCTCGATATCCGAAAGCTGATCATGTTAACTGAAAGGCTAGTTTTGCTACCGATCGGGCTTTTGGCTTTAGCCCTAGGCGGATCGATCCTGGGCGCTCAGCCCCTCGACTCAATCTGTGCCCAATACCTTGATTTCAAGCGAAGGCAAGGACACGAAGGATCCAGTGCCCCTCAAGCCAAGCGCAGGCATCGTATCTGGCTATATCCTCGGGCCCGGCGACCAAATTACCATTCGTGTGGTGAATTTCGAGGAGATCAATGACAAGCCGATCGCCATCGATCTGAGCGGATGCATTCACCTTCCGATGGTCGGCCAAATACCTGTTTCTGGCCTCACGATCGAGCAAGTTGGGTCGGAGATATCCAAGCGCCTTGAAACTTATGTGAAACATCCCGACGTTTCTGTTTCGGTCGCGGAATTTCGCAGCCAGCCAGTCTCAGTTATCGGAGCCGTCAAGAATCCAGGCGTACAGCAAGTGCAAGGTCAGAAGACCCTGCTCGAAATGCTCTCGCTCGCGGGAGGGCTTGATAGTACGACTGCTGGATCGACGCTGAAAATCACGCAGGCGACTGGAGTGGGGCCCGATTCCGCTGCCAGGTGCCAGCAATGATCCGACAAATCAATTCAGTGTCGCTCAGGTGAGTGTCAAGTCGCTCCTCGAAGCCAAAAATCCCGAGGAGAACATCCTGGTCGAAACCATACGATGTCATCTCGGTACCGCGAGGGGAGACGGTCTATGTCATTGGGGAAGTTGTGAAGCCAGGCGGTTTCCTTCTGAATGACAGTGAGCAGGTTACAGTTCTGCAAGCGCTTTCGATGGCCAGTGGCGCGGACAAATTAGCTCAGCCGCAACATTCGAGGATCCTGCGCCGTGTTCCTGGAGCCTCATCCAGAACCGAAATTCCCGTTGACTTGAACAAAATCCTCACTGGAAAAAGCCCAGACGTTCGAATGCAAGCTGAAGATATCTTATATGTTCCGAACAGTATTCCGAAGAGGGCTGCGATCCGTGCACTCGAAGCCGCCATTCAACTGGGCGGGGTAGCTCTATTCCGACCGTGATTCATTCAATCTCCCAATGACAGAAATGAAGCCGTTACCGGCTGGTGATCCTCGGGCGACGATTGGCAAGATGGGGGTTGGGTTTAGAGGATAACTCTCATTCGTCTGGACTCAACTCGCCCGCGTACACCCGCTCGTCCAGCTTGGAGAGCGGCACCCTCACTGAATATTGGCGGATACTGAACCGACGCAAGGGAGCGCTTCTGCTATGTGCACTGTTAAGCACATTGCTCGGGTACTTGTTCACGCGCGCACAAGCTCCCGTTTATCGCGCTCGCACACTCGTCGAGATAGAAAGTCTGAACGAAAATTTCCTTCATTTGCGGGATGTGAGCCCTACCGCTCCCGAGGAAAATAGCCAATCGCCCGAGTCCAACATTCGCACCCAAATAGCAGTGATGCAAAGCAGACCTGTGCTGGAGCGAATGCTTCAGAAAAGAAATCTTGAGAAAAGACTACTTGCGAAGACGGAACGGCACAACTTTCCTTGGAGTCACGCCCAGGCGGCGCCCGTTTACGGATCGCCGCTGGTCCATGATCAGGCTGTATCACTTGCTGGCGCAGCGCTAAAAGTCCGACCGCAACCGAGCACACGATTGGTAGAGGTCACTTTCGATTCGCGCGACCCAAAGATCGCGGCCGATCTGGCAAATTCGCTTATCTCTGCATTCAGTGAGGTCAGCCATGAAAACCGCTGGCGTTCCATTCAGAACACAAGCGAGTGGCTGACGAGGCAGTTGCAAGACGTGAAAGCGAAGCTCGAAAAGTCTGAAGACGAGTTACAAAGGTATGCGCACGCATCCAATCTGACATTTCTGTCCGGCGGGGAAAACACTACGTCAGAGGAACGCCTCAAACAACTGCAATTAGAAATCTCTAAAGCAGAAGCAGATCGCGTGGAGAAGCAATCCAGGTACGAACAAGCTACGAAGGCCCCCGCTGATTCTCTGCCAGAAGTGGTAGACAACCCTACTCTCAGAGAGTATCAAGTTCAATTGACGGCTCTCCGGCGGCAACTGGCTGACCTCTCATCGTCTTTTACATCGAATTATCCGAAAGTAGTCAGTTTGCGGTCGCAAATTGCGTCGCTCGAGACAGCTCTTGAGAAAGAGCGCGCCAATGTGATCGTTCGAACTCGCAACGAGTATGAATCCGCAGTCCGACGAGAAAGGTTGGTTAACGGAGATTATGGGGCTGTGGTAGGTCTTATGTCGCAGGAAGGGGACAAGATCAGTCACTACTCGCTTCTTAAGCGCGAAAGGGATACTACCCGTGCGCTTTATGAGTCGATGGTTCAGCGAGTCAAGGAAGCTAATTTGGCCTCTGCGATGAAAGCCACCGACATCCACGTGGTGGAATCCGCCAAGCCGCCTGAAACACCTTATAAGCCGATTGCCGCGTTGAACATGGGGTTTTCACTTCTATCAGGTTTGGGTGTGGGCGTGCTCGTGATCGTCCAGCGGGCGCGTCTAAATACGAGGATTCAAGAGCCCGGCGAGACTGCCTTAGAGCTTAACGTGCCCGAACTGGGCGTTATTCCCGCTGCCGCTCCTCAAAGATCCTCCCATCTCCGACGTCTGCTGAGCGACTCGGGGGCTGCAGCTTCCGAGTATCGCTCACAATCGGCAGCGCGCAAGAAAGCACCTTCGGTGCTGACAGAATCTTTTCGCCTTACATTGACGTCGATTCTCTTGTCTTCGAACAGTGGCGTGCGGCCACGCGTGATCGCCTTCTCTAGCGCAAGTGCCAAAGAGGGAAAAACGACGGTCGTGAGTAATCTCGGAATGGCGCTTGCTCGAATGAATCGGCGTGTCCTTCTGATTGACGGTGATCTTCGAAAGCGTCGGCTGCATCGCGTCTTTGAGGTGGATAACGGTGCGGGTCTTTACGAAGCTCTGACAACGAACTCAGCCCCTTCTGTTAAGGAAACCAAGCTTCCGAATCTATTTGTTCTACCTAGTGGTAAGGGCATCGATGGGGACATGCTCTTCTATACGTCAAAACTCGGAGATTTGCTGGAGAGGCTTAAGACAGAATTCGATATGATTCTGATCGATACGCCGCCGTTGCTGCAGGTTGCGGACGCCAGGCTGATCTGCAACCAGGCTGACGCGACGGTGCTTGTCATTGCGCAGCATACCCCGCGAGAGGTCGCGCTTTTGGCCCGGCAACGCCTAGCCGCCGACGAGAGCCATCTGCTGGGCACAATCCTAAATAAGTGGGATCCGAAGACGAGCTTGCACGGATATCCGAATTATCCGAATTACTACACGAGCTACTACGCGGAAGAGCAGAGTGTTTGAAGCCAGCTATCGCAGCTTCGCGATCTCGGCAAACTATATCCTAAAAAGCGCCAGTCGTGCGACCGAAAAGATGCGTCATGGCCGAGAGCGGCTTCGATCACCCTCATATTCTCGCCTGCTCGAACCCTCCATTCGAAATCGAATTGCCAAGGGAGCAAGTTGGTCGATCGTTGGAGCTGGAGTAGCGAGCGGTTTTGCGATGCTCAGCAATATAGCGTGTGCCAGAATGCTCGGCTCGATTCGTTTTGGCGAACTGGGCGTCGTGATGGCCACGACCAATCTGTTTACAGCACTATTTACTTCAGGACTGAGCATGACGGCGACGAGGTACGTAGCTGAATACCGAGACTCCAATCCGGAGCGTGCAGGAATCATTGTCGGGCTGTCCTCTGCAACGTCATGCCTTGTCGGCGCAGTCATGGCCATAGTCATATGTTTCTTTGCACCGCTGCTGAGCCGCGACGTTCTTAAGGTTTCCGGCTTGTCCGGGCCCCTTATGTTGGGTGCAGCAGCGATGTTTTTTGCTGCGGTGAACGGCTCACAAATCGGGTCATTGAGCGGCTTCGAGTCGTTTAATCGAATCGCGGTGGGCAATTTGATTCGTGGAATTACAACACTGATTTTCGTGACCGCTGGGGCGGCCCTTGGCGGATTGACAGGTGCGCTCGTAGGGTATGTGGCCGTGGGCGCTGCGACAGCAGTTTTCTATCAGATCGTAATCCGGAGCGAGTGCGCCCAAAGGTCCGTTGCGATTTCTTACCGTTTCGGTCGTCAGGACTTCGCCATACTCTGGCGATTCACTCTCCCTGTTCTCCTTTCAACTTTCTCGTTTACACCGGCAGCATGGTGGAGTAATGTTTTGCTCGCGACCCGAAGTGGATACGCAGAAGCTGGTGTGTTTAGTGCGATATCGAATTGGCAAACGTTCATTCTCTTTCTGTCTAGCGCGATTTCCAGGATTGGGCTCCCGATGCTGTCCAATGTCCGCGCGGAGCGAGATCCAGCAAAGTACAAGCTCTTCCTGAATATCAACTTTCTGCTGGTTTCGGCTCCGGCGATCGCTGTTGCAATTCCCGTCGCGATTTGCGCGCGGTTCATCCTACACCTGTATGGGCCTGGGTTCAGCCATGGAGCAACCGCACTGGTGCTCATTAGCATTGCGGCTGTTCTCTCGGCAGTTAATATACCCGTAGGCAACGCGATTTGGTCGCTGGATGCCACAACTTCCGCGATGCTTCTCGCGTTGCTAAATGGGGGCGTACTCGTGCTGAGCGCTTACCTCTTGAGTGCACGAGGAGCAACTGGATTAGCAGGAGCCTACGTGGTCATGGGTGTGATTCAAACCGCTGTGAATGTGCCGTTCATGATTTGGCTGATGCGGAGACGATTTGGCCGGCTGGTTTCTCGGGAAAACGTCGCCGTTGCCTGAACGCGGCATCCTCAACCTATGTCAGTGGAAGAATAGTGCAGAGCGCTACCTGAATCAGCGATTGTTCTCACATTCTTATAGCACCAGGCATTCGATATGAACAATCCCTATGTGCTTGCTTGGGCGTTCACTGTGGCCGCGTTTGGAGTGGTGTGGATGTACGTACATTCCCGCTTTCGACTGCCGTTCTCAATCTATTTTGCGGTGGCGGCCGCATGCATACCCGTGCCCGTATACTTGGGTGCGTATCCCTTTTTTGTTGGGGACGCGGTCGGAATAGCCCTGCTCATCAACTCGCTATTGCGCCGAACGCCAGCGACCAGGGACCTAAGAAACTTCACCTCTCCAATCGTCACAGTTTACTCAATTGGAGTAATTGCATGGCCGTTGCTCAGCACTTACCTCGCTATCACGTACCTTAACGAGGTTGCGCAGCCGAGCGTCGTGTGTTTATTCGTCATCAGGTCAACGGCTCTCCTGGGGTTCTTTTTGTGGGCGGCACGAACTGGTGCTGCGGCATCCGGCATAAAGCCGCTGCTTTCCATTCCGGTGGCTTTTTGGCTATTGTTTGCGATCGTCGGAATTATCCATTTGGCTGGTCTGATCGATGTCGACGCGTTCTGGTATCTTAACGCCGACTTTCGACCATCAGTGCTCTACGGCGGGCAAGCATCTCAGCACGAGGAGTATAGAACTTCGGGTTTCATGGGGATGGACAAGCCGCAGCTCGCGCTTTGGTCAAGTTATTGCACTTGTATTGCGTTGTGGCTCACCGCTGCTGGATTCCAATGCTGTCGGGTTTTTCGCATTGGGGGTGCCTGCCCTGTCCGTTGTGGTCGTGCTCGCAATTGGCTCACGGCAGGGTCTGATCGGCGTGGGGCTCGCAATTGTCTGCACATCTATTGCTTCTAGCGGTGAAGAGCAGGGGCCGATTTCGGGTGACGAGACTTCTGTGGCCCTGATGCGGTCCTGGTTCTCGCTCCGGTTGTGTGGAACATGGTCGATAGCGGCCGACGTGAGTGGATGTTGTTGCAGTTTGAACAGCTCGGGAAGATCGGATCCATCGATGAACTTGCGCGCAAGCGTCAGTCAACCACCCCGGAGCTGATCCGCTTCATCGCTGATCAGCCCGCACCGGCTTTACCTCGGAAGTGGCATAGGAACCGAAAGCAACGGCAGCCAAAATCCGAAGGCATTGAAACCTATGCGGAAGGCGAATATCTGAGAGTTTTGTGGGGCGGCGGACTGATCTCGCTGGGATGCTACGTGGCAGTCCTCACGATTTTTTTTTTCAGGGTGTGCGCGGCTTGGCGGGCAACTCTCGCATTCAGCAGGGTGAGGCCGTGCTGTTGTTTTCGATGTCGCTTGTAGGTGTGTTCTTCGCCTTCGGGCAGTTCCACCTGTTTACGACGATGTATCACAACGTTCCGTGCAACTACCTGCTGATTATTACAATAGGCCTGCTCGGAGGAACGGTGGCACGGAATTGCGTCGCTTCAAAGGCCGTTCGAATCTCTGATCATGACAATCGTGTTTTGCCGCCGTTTCTGTCCGACGGCTTCCGGTCTCATGCTGCGCGAAGTTGAGGTCATGCTTCGACGGTCCCGAGCGAGATCCTCCGGGAGCACTCGTGATGCGCGTGCTCTGGTTCACAAATGGTCCCATGCCGCGCTGTGTGTCGCCGGGTGGGGTGGCCCATCGCTGGGATCGGGGCACTGGATGTCCAGCCTACTCGAAGATCTGGTACGGTCACCAGGCATGCAGGTTGAGATAGCTACGGTATATCCCGGGGTCAGCGATGATCAGTTCGAGGAAAATGGGGTTAAGTACTTCGTAATTGGGCAACCGAAAGTGCCGGGCATCTTCTTTCGATGCAGAAAAAGGATCTCGAGGCCTGTGTGGACCTTGTAAGGGAACGGGCACCTGATCTCGTACACATTCACGGCACCGAGCGATTCTACGGCCTTATGGCTGCGCGCGGCCTGATATCAAGTCCCTGCTGTGATCTCATTGCAGGGCCTGCTCACACCCTACGTACCTGTCTTCTTTCGGATCACTTTCTGCGACAGAGTCCTGGCGCAGCAATCGGCTTATCGAACTCGCGACCGGGCGCGGCTTGTTCTGGCTTTACCGGGCTTTGTCCGCGGCGCGAGACGGGAGCAAGAGATTCTGTCCGGAGCCAAATCATTCATGGGCCGCACGGATTGGGATCGAGCCCACGTCAGAAGCGCCAATCCGAATGCGAACTATTACCACGTCGGCGAGACGCTGCGCCGGCCTTTCAAGGAGAGCTGCTGGAACGTTTCCCGATGTGAGCGGCACAGTGTGATCTTCACAAATGCGGGGAACCACGTCCGCGGGACGGAAGTACTCCTGCGTGCAATGCTGATGATTCGGCGCGAATTTCCCGATGCGAAGCTTCGGCTGGCGGGCAGCATTGGGATGAGACGGGGATACGATCGATTCCTGCGGCGGATGATCGCTCAAAGCGGCTTATCGGGAACCGTGGAGTTCCTCGGGTACCTGGACGCGAGCGCGATGGTCAGGGAATTGTGCCGCGCTCATGTGTTTGCCATATCCTCTTATATAGAGAACAGCCCGAACAGCCTCTGTGAAGCGATGCAAGTTGGATTGCCGTGCGTGGCGTCCTATACCGGGGGAATCCCGAGTCTCGTGGAGCAGGGGCGAACAGGACTTCTGTTTCCAGCGGGCGATGCGCCCCTGTTGGCGGATGCGATCGGGCAGATTTTTCGTGATGATGATCTCGCGTGTCGTTTGGGCGTCGCCGCTAGGGCCGAAGCCTCCGAACGGCACGCGCCGGAGCGAGTGTTATCACAACTGCTGAATGCTTATAAGAACGTCATCGCACATGATAAAAAGCCACACTACACCGAGGCGGTTTCGCGCTCTTAATCGCGACAGCGCTCCCCATCTTTTTCAATGTCTGCTAGATCTGGGCCGTTCTTCCATACAGACCGGATTGGCAAGGCTGCTTGCTTCATGGTGGGGAATCCAAATGGGACAGGGCTGTCGCTTCTATGGACTGCCAATGTTTCGCCGCCTGCCTGGGTCCAGAATCAGTATGGGCGAAGAATTGCCAGTTTCGATCGAGCAGATGGTCCAATCTTGTTGGGATCAACCGCCCCTGCATTCTTTCAACCGCTCGGGAGACGGCCACGGTTGATATAGGAACGGACTGCGGCTTTAGCGGCACGATCATAAGCTCGGCATCCAGGATCTCTATTGGCAATCGCGTTATGTGTGGAGCGAATGTCACGATCACAGATACGGACGGGCACGCAATTGACTCGCAAGAGCGCCGAGGAGACGTTCCGGGACGGACCGCACCCGTCGTAATCGGAGACGATGTGTGGCTGGGGATGAATGTAACGGTTCTAAAAGGTGTCGAGATCGGGAGTCGGACTGTGGTTGGAGCCGGCAGCATTGTTAGCCAATCGCTTCCTTCAGGAGTCATAGCGGCCGGCCAGCCGCAGTCGTGGTCCTGAGGTGGACTCCAAAAATTGGACACGGTGCTAAGAGCTAGCTTCAACCAAGCCTTCCACCGGGCTTGTCTCAAGCTTCTCGAGGAGTTATACCAATGAATAGTTCAGACCCGGCAGGCACAAAGTATCGAGTGATTTGTGTTTGCGGCGGGTATGGATTCCCATTAGGAACCGCAAGCGCCGCGCGAATCATCATGGTTGGAAAGGCATTGCAAGAGGCCGATATCGGATTTCGCGTCCTCCACTGCGGCCCAAGCCCATCGCCATCAATAAGCAGAGATCGGGTGTTTACGAAGGTATACCGTTCCAATACACTACGTGGGTTAGGCGGCCAAAAACAAGTTCGTTCGACTTCTGGTATACGCATGGGCTCTCGTTGGTCTTACGGTTCGCCTTGCACAACTCTGGCCCGCTCGCCGTTCTACGCTCATCTATCTGTATGTCATGGATGGTGTGTTGAATCTTTGTGCTGGAGCTCTGTGCCAACTGCTCGGTCTCCCGTTGTGCAAGAATTTTGCGAGTGGTTTCCGGACGCAGCCGAGCTCTCTCGATTTCAATCGATGGCTTTACAGGAAACGAATTTTTAAAGCCGCAACGGGCGCCTTGGTGATCTCGAAGGCAATTGAAAAGCGGGTAACAGAACGATGCGAAGAGATTGATTCCGATTTGATTCTTCACCGGCGTCGGAGTCATGGTCAGATGCCCGACGGTTCGCCGGCGCCGCTGCCCCATACGACCGTCGGACAAACAGTGCCGAATTTCGTATGGTGCGGAAGCTGGCTGAACGACGTATTTTTCTGATTCGGGCGTTTACGCTCGTACGGCTCGCGGGTCATGAATGCAAATTGACTATTATAGGTGAGTGTGGCGAACGAAGTGGTCCAGCAGTTCTGGACTATGCGAGACAGCAGGGCCTATCACCCGAAGACATAATTCTCATAGGCTGCGTCGACGGGCGCACTCTGGCAGGTTCTTGTAAGGCCGCAACTGCTCTCCTTATGCCGCTTTGGAACGACGACGAGTCCGTCACAAGACTGCCGAACAAAATGGGCGAATATCTCGCGTCTGGCCGCCCAGTCATCACTTGCGAGATTGGCGACCTGACGGACTTCCTCATCGACAATGTAAATGCCTACGTAGGAGAGCCGGGCAATGAGCGTGATTTCGCAAACAAGATGCTCAGCGTACTCCAGGACCCAGATCGAGCTGAACAAATTGGAGCTGCGGGACAACAGACGTGTTTCGCTCGTCTGGATTATCGAGCGCATGCGAGCGGGCTGGCGAAGTTCTTTGTTCGCTGCATGGAGCGTCGCAACGAGCGTCGGTCCACTCGAAAGGACCGCGAGACAAATACGCTTAGATCTCGATGACTAGTGCCCAAGCAGGCAACCAGTGAAGGGAATACCGTGCCGACTGCGACCCCAACTAACATGCAGACGGTTCGAGTACTCGGGTCGAGAGTCCATCTCGTGTCGGTCGCACAACTGTGGATCAGATGGAGCACTGGGTGAATGCCCGGGGCGGATGCGTGCCGGAGGATCATCGTTAGCGGGTTTCATGGCCTGCTACAGGCCGACAAAGACCAGAAATACATGCCGTTCTCAATGGGGCCGAACTCTGGGTTCCGGACGGAATCGCGCCGGTTCTGGTCGCCAGGCTTCGCGGATATCGAAACGTGCAGAGAACGACCGGCACCGATATCATGTTGGAGTTCTTCCGGAGGGCGAACCAAAGGGAGTACAGCAGCTATTTCTACGGCGACACCGATGCGACGTTGACAGCATTGGCTGAGAGGGTGAAGCGCGACTATCCCGGGCACAGGATAGTAGGAGCTTTCGCACCGCCCTTTCGGTCTCTGACTCCAGACGAAGATACAGAGATCGTTGAGCGGATCAACGCGGCGCGCCCCGACGTTCTGTGGGTGGCTCTCGGGATGCCTAAGCAGGATTTGTGGATCTACGAAAGATTGAACAGGCTGAAGGTCCCAATAGCGATAGGTGTGGGCGCAGCCTTCTCGTTTGTCGCCGGGACAGTGCCGCGGTGCCCGCAATGGATGGGCCGCATGGGTCTCGAGTGGGCGTACCGCGTCGCCCAAGAGCCTAAGAAACTATGGCGGCGCGATTTGATCGACGGTTCAAGCTTTCTCTTCCGGCTGGGACTCGACGCAACGGGATTGCGGCGGACCGGCTCCTGAGGCGTGCTCACAGCATCTAACTGCGACCATCACGCTGACACACTCTTAGCGCTTAATTTTTGACGATAAAAGGAGACTAAATGACACAAACTAGGGTACTGGTCACCGGCGCCGGAGGATTCATCGGTAATCATCTCGTGAAGTATCTCGTAGATCGGGGTTACTGGGTGAGAGGAGCAGATGTAAAACTGCCCGAGTACGGGAACTCATCCGCTCACGAATTTCAACTGCTGGATTTGAGAGTAGAGGAAAATTGCCGTAAAGCCACCGCAGATGTCGACGAGGTGTACGCGCTCGCGGCAAACATGGGCGGCATTGGTTTCATCGAAACCAACAAGGGTGAAATCGTTCGCGACAACACTCTCATCAACATTCACACAATCGAAGCAGCCAGGCAGAATGGCGTGAAGCGGTTTTTCTACACTTCCAGTGCGTGTATCTATCCGAGGGTATCTTCAAAACACTCCCGAAGTTACTCCGTTGCGCGAGGAAGATGCATACCCGGCCGATGCGGAAGATGGTTACGGCTGGGAGAAGCTCTACATGGAACGTGTATGCCGGCACTATCGCGAAGACTTCGGGCTGGAGACCAGAATCGTTCGCTTTCACAACATCTACGGTCCACTTGGAACGTATGATGGTGGACGCGAGAAGTCGCCTGCTGCCATCTGCCGAAAAGTTGCGTTAGCTGAGGATGGCGACACGATTGATGTGTGGGGTGATGGGCACCAGACCCGATCATACTGCTATATAGATGATTGTGTTGAGGGAATCTATCGACTTATGCGTTCAGACTACGCGGACCCGCTGAACCTCGGCACAGACAGCTTGGTAAGCATCAACGAGCTGGTCGATGTTGTGGCGCAGATAGCAGGCAAAACTATTTTTGAAAGGCATGATTTGAGCAAGCCGCAAGGCGTCCGTGGAAGAAATAGTGATAACGACAGATTGCGCAAGGTGCTCTCGTGGGAGCCTTCCATCACGCTTGAGGATGGGATCGCGAAAACGTATCCCTGGATCGAAGCTCAGCTCGCTCAGGAAGGGCGCGTATCGGTTCGCGGGGTAGTCGGGGTCGGGAGCTTGAGCACCAATTGGCACTCGAAGGCCGACCTAAGAATGATGAGTGTGGATGGACCAGATTCGATCCATCCACGTGGTCGCCGGTTTCGGGCGACGCGGGCCTGTTGAGTTATTCTCGCGCTATTGCCAGAACTGAGTTACTGAACGGGAACCAGGCTCCATTTTTGATTGGCGCCGCCAGTGCATTGCCATTGCTGGATCGGTGCTCCAGCGCTCGTCGAACTTCCCGTGACGTCCGCACATTTATTACTGCTCAAAACAGTGATCGAGTAGGAGCCATCCACGTTCGGCACAGTCGTCCAAATCTCGTTTGAAGAACCAGAATACGGCCACTGGATAATGGCGGCTCCGTTCTGCGTCGCAGAGCTTCCTCCTCTTACGTTCATTTGCAAGCCGCTGTTTTTGGCAGTGATTTTGTAGCCGCCTGTCACGGGCGTGAATTGGAACTTCTGGTTATCGCCAGTCCCGCAAGTGTATTGCTGTAATTGAACATTCTCGGTTGTAGACGCGCCGGGAACATCTAAACACATACCGCTGTTTTTCGATACCAGTTTGAACCATGAGGCCGTCGTGGACTTTGGATTCACCGTCAGACTGAATTGTCTGGAGCTATTGCCCATCGCATTCGACGCTTCGACTGTGAAGGACGAGGACGCTGCCGTGGTTGGCATGCCGCTGATTACACCGTTCGAAGAATTCAACGACAGACCACTCGGTAATGCGCCGCTCGTGAGGGCCCATGTCATAGGTGTGGACCCGGAGCTGCTCACAGTCAGCGAATACGCTGTTCCCACTGTTCCTGTCGAAAGTGGTGATGTACTCGTGATGGAAGGGGCCGTCTCCGCACCCGAGCTCCCGCCCATTGCCGAGCCTACCGCCGCCAGCAAGGGATGCGAAGGGCTCTGAGTCGATCTATAGTCTTGATCTAAATTCCAGATCATCCAGCCGCCCAGGCCGTTGGTTTTGGCGTAGTTCACTTTGTCTGTTAACGACTGTGCATTGTCGTAAGTCAGATATCCGCCAGAAATTGGAAACCAAGGAGCTTCAGCAATTGTATCGAAGGTTGGGTTTGTAATCGACGAGGCGTAGTTCGCCGCGATGCGGTTGTAATTTATGGCGTTCGCAGAACGGCTGCCGCTTTGGCGAGGACTACTAGGCCCTGAGACAGTGTATCCGTAGAACGCAAGGCCGACCAATACTTTGCTTGCGGGTACGCCAGCGTTTATGAGTTGAGTCGTGAGGCTCTGCACTGAGTATGCCGAGGCGGCGCAGCCGCTCGTATCAGAACGAAGAGCGGAATTAAACCATGAGCAGCTGCCAGTCCCATAATCGTCATAGCTCTGGACGCCAAATCTGTCGATAGAGGACACTTGGGTTGCCCAAAACGAGGTATTAAATACGGAGGATGAGCTCAGTATCTTAGAACTCCCGAGAGCTGAACGCATCGCTGATATAAATGCGGCCTCTTGTGTGTAGTTCATGTTTCCCTCCCAATCCATGTCGACCCCATCAAGTCCATACGTGTTCACAACCGACATGATGTTCGCGACATAGGTGCTGAGATGGGCTGAGGAGGTAGCGCCCAACCAATTAGGGTTTCCACCAAGACTGATGACAACTTTGACGCCATTGCTATGAGCGGCACTGATGATGGATGTCGTCCAAGGGCCCCAAGTGGTGCGACTCGTACTGTAATTGCCGTCTACGTCTTCGTACTCGAGCGATCCATCTGAATTAGGCTCAACGGTAGTCAGATATAAATGCGTCAGGGCAGACCATTGGAGTGAAGTGTAGGGGTCCGAAGCATAGCCGTTCCAGAAGCCCACGCTCCACTGTTGCTGCGCAAACGTCGCTCGGGGCAGGATGGCACAAAACAATCCAGAGAGTACTAAACATTTGATCAAAAATCGGCTATTCAAGCTAATCATTCCTTTCTATCCAAAGCAAAAATAAGGAGTTATTTTTCCTCATTCGACCGAGATCGACTTGACAGTCTTCGACCCTTGATCAAACTGACCGATTTCAAAAAGCCAATTGGGATTTAACGGTCTAGCAGATTGGGCTAGCTTAGCGGTGGTGTCACTAACGAGGCACTACTTCGTTTGCTCTAAGCGTCGGTCTAAGCGATCTAGTGCTACCACCCAGCCAGTCGTCTCGACCGAACAATGAGGAGATAAGTTAGCGGGCGCTTCCCAGATCTTGTCATGGTTAAATAAGTCTGCGGGCGCGATATAAATAGAATTCATGGTGAGACATAAAATGTTTATAACATACTCGCTTTTGAATAGACATCGTGTCGAGCTGAAGATTTGTGCTGCCCAGAGACTCGTTCCGGCAGAAGAAAAACGTGAGAGATAATAGGCCGGCATCCAGCCGTTCTATTGATTGAAGGTTCCGACTATAAGACCTTTCCTGCCGGAGGTCAGCTAAGCATGGTGCGGGCGCTCATGAAGCTTTTCGGAGACCGGCTCGCACTGGTGGGTATGAGCCGGGGCAACGAGCCAATCGGACGCTGGACGCGAAAAGAGATTTCGGGTAGTCCTTACTTTTTTCTTTCCGTGGCTCGCCGCGAACCTTCAGGGCAAAAACCGCTCATCCCTGCGCGCCTCACGTTTTACGCTGGGCTGCGGCGCTTCAAAAGCAATATTCTCTCGCTGGGATGCAAAGCAGCTTTCATTCAGGCGCCAGAGGCGTTGCTCGCGACATCGCGCTGGGACTGGGATAGTCTGTGCTTCTGGTTCCCAGGTGTGGAGAACCAGTTGAAGGCTTCCCGCTATGCTTTTGCCAAGCCCCTATCCGGGCTATTCGACAAAGCGCTGTTCTCGGCTCTTGATCGAGCGAGCGTCGTTCTCGCGGCTGCAGATGAACACGCCATCAACGCACTGGTTTCTCGAAGCAAAGGTCGGCTGGCCAAAGAAAGGCTGATTCAATTTCCTACTTCCGTGGATACATCGCTGTTCCACCCCGTCTCAGCACGTAGCGTCCGCGCGGAATTACGAATACCAGACAACTGCACCGTGTTTGTTAGCACCGGGAGAATCGGGCGCTTTAAAGGATGGGAGCTTCTGCTGGATGCCTTCGAAGAGTTCCTTCACCGGAACCGAAGCGCGCTCTTATTTTTCGTGGGTGACGGAGAAGACCGGCCTCTTTTGCAGGCGCAGATCGACAGGCGTGATCTCCAGTCGTGCGTGAAAATTACCGGCTTCCAGGAGCCAAGCCAAGTCGCATCGTATCTTAACGCGGCAAACGTGATTGTGTCTGGCTCGCTGCTGGAGGGATGGTCAGTAGCCATGTTGGAGGCCCTTGCTTGCGGTAAACCGATTGTTTCAACTGAGGTCAGCGGGGCCACGGCAATGATCAAGCCGGGACAGAACGGGTACATCGTCAAAGTCCGGAGTCCTTTGAAATTTGCAGAAGCTATGGAGAATGCTCTTCACTTGACGGGCGCTGAACATATATCGACTTCGATCGCCAGCGGGTTTGGCTTAGAGCGATTGCGAGAACGGCTCGCCTGTATATGGCCACCATTTAGTAGTCCGGAGCATCAGTGCGGTCCATCCCGAATTGACACCGCGGAAGTCAATTTACCCTCCACACGTTGAATTATGGCTCCAAAGACGTTCGGCGCGTTCTTTAGAGGTGGTTAGTTGATTATGTCTAGAATTTCTCGCGTCCGAAGGTCGCCAGAATCGCGTCCCTTTATCGGCTAAACGAACCACAAATGCTTTTTCACCTTTTCTGTTGGGCGGTCGTAGGGTTGCCGGCTTTGTTGCTTGGCATCTTTATCGAGCGTCATTCATCTCCCGGTCAATCCATCCCGTACTTGGATCGCGGCATCGTATCGCTCTATATCGGTCTTGTCTTGTTGAGCAGTGCCCTTCTCGCGCTTTCGCTCTTAGTCCCGCTATCGCCAATTGTACTCGCGTTGACACTCGCACTTGTGCTAACTCTCACGCTAACTGATAAGGGCACTCTCAAGGAATGCACCGACCTTGGGTCGCGACTACTGAACCGCCGAAGCATGATAGGCGTCTCAATGCTTCTGGCATTGGCAGCCTATGGTGCGGCTGATCGAATTAAGGTTTACGATACCGGTTTATATCATTACCCACTCACTCACTGGCTAGCCACGACAGGTACGGTACCGGGAATGGCTCTCCTCTCGGACAATCTCGGGTTCACCTCTACCTGGTTCGCGCTCGCCGCGGGGCTCGATCACGGCCCGTTCCGCGGCCGTGTGGCCGGCATTTTCAATGGGCTAGTAAGTGTCACGGCTATCATTCATTTCAGTGTTGCCTTGGCGCGTGTTATTCAGCGGCGAGCTTCCACGCCGGACTGGTTCCTTTTGGGAGCCTATCCAGTAGTGTTTGCCCTTTTCTATCAACTGAATTACTACTCGTCGCTCTCCCCGGATCTTCTTGCTTTCGTACTCACGATTATAGTCTGCTGGCGCATCCTAACGGAGAGGCACTCTTCAACGAAACTGGGCTCGTTTCGCTCCAATTTGCCGTTGCTGATTCTGGCGAGCGGTATTGTGGATCTGAAGCTCAGCGGGCTGCCTGTTCTCATGGCTTCACTTTTGCTGGTCGCTGCTCACTGTCACTTCCGACCGCGCCACGTTGTTCCAGTCGTGCTGACAGCGTGTGCAATCGTTTCCCCTGTTGCGCTGGCCAATGTGATTACCTCAGGCTATGTCCTATATCCATCACCTATATTCAGTTTGCGTTTTCCCTGGAGCCTATCGCCCGCTGCGGTCGCGCAGGCAGCGAGTATTGTCACAAACTGGGCGCGCTGTAACGGTCCGTGCGCTCACATTGTTGCCGGCTCGAGCTGGATGGCCCCGTGGTCGCGCGCCCCACAAAATGCACTTATGCTACTGATCAGCGCGGGTACTCTGATCCTGTTTGTTCTGCTGAGGGCCTGGCGATTGGGAACGCAGGTATGTTGGGTTCTTTTTCTCGGGGAAGCAGGTGTTATCTATGTGCTGTTCACCGCCCCCAACATGCGCTTTGCTGCTGGCTACCTCGCCGTTTGCTTAGGACTTTCCGTCGCGGTAGTGAGCTTAAAGAGAGAACAACCGTTTCATGGCAACGACTCCTCTTTCCCTTACGCTCTGATCGTCGCGGCGTGCGTGGAATTGTCGTTCTTAGCCGAGCCGTACGCGCGCGGCATGGACTACACGAAATCGCGAGCATACTTACAACTGTTGCTGCCCAGTTCGTTGCCGTCCCGTACAAACGATCTTGCTATTGTTAAGGATCGACGTAGCTTCCGCGAGGTTCCACTTACACTGGCGACTGAAACCGCCAACGGTATCAATTACTTACGACCCGTAGGAGGTGATCAGTGCTGGGGCGCGGATATCCCGTGTGTTCCAGGCGGGTTAAAGCCCGGAATAGTACTTAGGGAGCCAACGCTAGGGTTGCGAAGCGGCTTCGCCCGAGCTGAATTGCATCGTCAATGAGCTGGGTGTCTCGCGCGTGGCAAAACAAAGAGTGTTTACAATGTTCCGTCGGCTTCCATGCAACTCTTGCTGCGCTCCGATATTTCTCTCCGCAAAGGCGAGCCTTCTGGTTATCCTCGCCCCACTGTTAATGACGTTTCACAATCACTCGGATTACAAGTCGGCTCGCCTTCAAGGAGGTGCGCCTCACACATGGAGCATGGGATATTACACAGGATGCTGTACCAATCAGCCCCATAGTTCTCTTGATTTCAACGGGCTTACCCATATCGCCTACGAGGTCGTTCATCCAAATGCAGACGGCTCTTTGCAGCTAGACTGCCTAAATGTTAATAGCTATGGCCCATGTGCGTCTGAGTCTCCCTTCCTCACGGAGGCGACTAATCTCACTAGCTTGGCTCACTCACATGATGTCAAAGTCTTGCTCGGTCTAGGGCAGGGGAGTTGGTCATCGGCAATCGACACCGGCAGTACATTTGTTAATAACGTGAGCCGGGTGATGAGGGAAGTGAATGCTGATGGAGTCGACCTCGATTGGGAAGACAGTATCGATTACACTCGCTATCACAGGCTTCTCGTTTCCCTCCGCATCGCTCTCGGGTCGAAGTTGTTGACTGCGACTGGCTCGAATAATAACAATGCGTTCTGGGCGGCAAGTGCGTCATTAATTGACCGATACGGGCTTCAGACCTACGACAATGCAGGCGACAATGACTACAACACCCATTCTTGGTTCAACTCTCCGCTGTATCCTGTAACGCCACTAATTAACGGTCCACATGGACCATGGACAGGCCGCAACGTCGATGGCCTTGTACGCTCCGTACTAGAAAGCGGCTTTCCCGCTTCCAAGCTGAACATCGGTCTGCCGTTTTACGGATACAAAGAGACCGGAACGACAGGGCCGCTGCAACCGAATACGACACACTTATCCCAAATCGATTATTCGACGATTGTCAGAACTTATCCTGTCCAATCAGCCAGTCCGACCTGGAACGCGACAACTCATACCCCATGGTTCAGGGTCAACGGTGGCTGGATAACATTCGACAACCCGCAGTCGCTCACCGACAAAGTCAACTACACCAAGAACAAGGGTCTAGGCGGCTGGATCATTTGGAATATGTCAATGGATTATTTACCATCTCGAAGTCCAAATCACCCGCTTATGGTGGCCGTAGCTAGCGCGAAAAGAAAAGCTCTACCTTAACTCGTTTGATTAAGAGATCGACTAGCCGGCGTGCCTTGCCTGCTCTTGATCCGTTGATAGCCTTCCGTCGATGTGATCCTGGATTTCGAGCGCCTCGAAGGGCAATTCCATCCCACAATGACCGATGCATATTGCCGAGCCAAAGCCCTAAATTCGACAACAAAGAAAGCCACACTGTCGAGGTCGAGAAATCTGAACACTCGCCGCAACTCTCAAATCCGAAAAGAGAAAGCCGAATCGTCGTCTCGCGAAAGCTCTCGATTAGCAAGTTCATGGGTAGGTAGAGCGCAACAATGGCCTCGCTCTTGCACGAGCTTTTCGGCAGAGACAGATTTGGAACGCTGTGGCACCGCCTGTAGTCCGGGTCGCAGGAAAGGAACTCAAATGCACCGGCTCTTTATGCTTCTTCGAAACTTCTTTTGCGGTTCTCTTGCTCTTGCTGTAATCGCTTCAGGCCGTGTTCGCCGAGCCAAAAGGAGAATTCTTGATAGCAAGGTGGTGACTGCAATTTATTTTCATAACCCAAACAGGCGGCTATTCGCCCAATGTGCTCGGTGGTTGACTAAGAACGGTTTCACTTTTATCTCGCACGATGAGTTAATTAAGATCTTACGTCAGGGTAAACAGCCGTCTAAGGGCGCTGTCTGGCTCTCCTTTGATGATGGCTTCAAAGAACTTCTTGAGACCGTGATACCGCTGGCCCGCGAGCGTCATGTACCCATAACCATTTTCATTTCATCGGGAATCGTCGGAGGCAACGGACTGTTTCCCTGGCTTCATCGCACAACGGACGCGACTGCTGCGAGGCCAATCGCTTCTGCCCAGAACCCTACGCGGGAGTCCATCACCGTGGCGGACATAAGGGAGATCGCCAGATACCCGGAAGTGAGCATCGGTTCTCACACCGTTGGGCATACGGTGACTGTGAACTTATCAGATGAGCAGGCGCGGTACGAATTTGGAGAATCGAAACGCGTTCTTGAGTCCTGGACGGGCACCGCAATTACAACCTTCGCCTACCCGGAAGGTCGATTCGACGGTCGCGAAAGTCTATTCCTCGCCGAAAATGGCTATCAGCTGGCGGCAAGTACTGAAGTAGCCTTCGTCACACAGGAAACACATCCTTACCTGGTGCCAAGATTCCATGTGGGAGACAACGTTTCGTTTCCAGAGGCGATTTGCAACATGGTTGGCGTGTGGAGACCTGTTATTGATCCCCTTATCCACCTCGCACGGCGTTGCATCAATTTCAGCGAACGTTTGCGACACGCCTTGCGCAGTCACTACCGCACTCGCCACGAGAGCTCTATTTGATCTTCTAGTCGCCACACTTGATCTGCCCCAACTGTAATTGAGTTTTTGGGCTAACTTAACCTTCCCCGAAATTAATATCTGACAATTACTGAGCTGCTGTATGCCTTGGACAATCTCTCTGTTCGTTTGTTCTTTCGTTTTGTCGATTTTGTTCACACCCCTGGTCCGACGATTCGCTCTTCGGCGGGGTTTGGTTGATAAGCCAGACAACAATCGAAAGCGACATAAACGCCGATCCCGCGCATAGGTGGCGTGCCGATTGTTCTCGCCTATGCGGCGTCATTAAGCGCCCTTCTCCTGATCGGCGCGGCTCGTCCCAATTATGCTCGCATATGCGGGATCATTAGGCGTTCTCCTTCTGATAGGCAGCCGACGTCAGGGCGTTCCAGTCCGTGCCCATCTTCCTGTTGTCTGGAGTCTTCTGCTACCCGCTTTTCTTGTGTTTGTTATTGGATTACTCGATGACCTGATCAGCCTCCAACCCTGGGTCAAACTGTTAGGCGAGATAGTCGCTGCCCTCCTCGCCTATCTCGGCGGTATCCAAATCCACGATTTCCTTTGGCACGCAATTCCGACTTATGTAGGATTGCCTCTAACGGTAGCTTGGTTAGTCGGCTGCACAAATGCATTTAATCTGATCGATGGCTTGGATGGGCTTGCGACTGGAATCGGCCTCGTCGCCACGCTTACAACCTTGGTTGCCGGCCTGATCCAAGGCGATGCTGGTCTAGTCACAGCCACGGCGCCCCTCGCCGGCGCTCTACTTGGATTTCTGATATTCAACTTCAACCCGGCATCGATCTTCCTCGGCGATGGCGGCAGTCTCTGGGTAGGCTTCATGCTTGCCTGTTGCGGAGTGATCTGGTGCGAAAAATCTGTGACAGCGCTGAGCATCACGGCTCCAATCATGACGCTCGCGATCCCATTGGTCGACACCGCGCTTTCAATTGCGCGCCGCTTTCTTCGTCGGCAGCCGATCTTCTCGGCGGATCGTGGTCATATCCACCATCGCTTGGTCGATCGCGGGCTATCACCACGCCGGACGGCGCTTCTGCTTTATGCGGCAGGCGGCATTGGCGCGAGCTTTTCCCTCCTCCAGAGTGCTGGCCCTGCCACCACTCGGGGTTTAGTCATAGGGCTGTTCTGTCTGCTTGTCTGGGCTGGGATTCGGTACTTGGGCTACCGCGAATTTGCGTTGGCGGCCAACTTATTGCGTCGGAACACTCTTCGGTCCATGCTGCAGTCGAGTTATTCTTTGCAAACTTACGAGGAGTCCTTAATGGTTGCGCAGTCTGTCGAAGATTGCTGGCGCACACTCCGAGCAATTGCTCGCGAGTTTAGATTTACTCATGTTCAGCTTCGGCTCATGGGGTCCAGCTTTGAGGAACAGCTGGATACATCGCCAAACGCACACTGGGTACTGAACATTCCAGTATCAGGCTCGGATTACGTCTTATTCAAATATCAGTTCGCCTCCTCCTCGGCGGCAGTAGCGATCGCTCCTCTGGCTAACCTCATTCATCGATGTTTAGTGGCTAAAGCGCCCACTTTAAAATTGCAACCACTGCCACCGTCTGAAGCAATCGAACATGCCCATTTCAACGGTGATTTGCCCTCACCTGAAAAGTCCCTGTCAGCCACTGCAGTTTAACCGGTTGGTTAATGTCAGGGTCTTGGGTTAGTGCTACTTAAGACTCAATTAGCCTACCGGTGTATACGGGACTACACACTTGCACTACTTTGTAAACGCGAGTCAACAACGCCGGCAAGTTTTGTGAATCCGGCTTCTACATTCTACTGAGTTTTCGCATTTGGTTTAGAAATTGCCTTGAGGTCACATATGAATTCCACACCTTCCGTCCTTGTAGCTCCGACCGGGGCCCAAACAGACTCGATCAAAGCGTATCTGGATCGCGTCACTGATGATCTGCTATCGTCGCTTCCACCCGCCGAACAGCTTTCCCCCAGCGCACGACGTGGAATTATCGCCCGCTATAGTGCCGTGCTCGAAGGGAATTTCATTTACTGGATGACTGGCGCTTACATCGCAGCCCGGTCCGAGGAAGCTCGATCGATCATCATGGAGAACCTTCTCGAAGAGGTTCGTGATTCACATCCTCTTATGCTTCGCAAGTTCACAGTGGCGGCCAATGCCCAGCCGAACGACGTCGATGCGCTCCTGATTAATCCGAACCTATCGGGCGTGCGTTTATTCGTTGGGCGGCTATCGGCCGTGCCGATTTTAGTAACGATGGCCTTCTTCGAGAGCTTTATACAGCGATTCATGCCCTACTTGGAAGAACTCGCCCACAAGCAGGGTTCCTCGGAAAATGAATATACCCAGGTTCACGGCGTTTGCGATATCGCCCATTCCGAAGGACTCTTCCATGCTCTCGAGGCGGAGATCGCCCTTGCCCCCGAGTCTTGCGACACAGCGGATGACCTTTACGAAGGGGTTCATTTACTCCGAGCACTGATCGAAAGCATTTTCACCAGCCGGTCGTCCGTGGCGGCGTAGCCGGCCATCGGCGGTTACTGAATGTCAATCAAGGCGACTGTTATTTCGCAACTTGAGGAGGTTCGCCGAACTTCCAACAAGCCTCTTCGTCCACTTACGGACGATCTGGTTCTGCTGGATTCTGGCCTTGACTCGCTCGGCCTTGCCATCCTCGTTACCAGGTTGGAGGACACTTTAGGTTTTGATCCATTCACCGATTCAGATATCACCGTCCCACCCGTCACCCTCGGAGATTTCATCCAGCTGTATGAACTTGCTGGGAAATCCCGTTACGTCGATCAGGGACGCGCTCAGTAGCACGAGTTGTTTGCGCTTCCGCGTTCTGTGGGGCGCCAAGGCTGCGGTTCCGATTGGCGATTTGCTGCACGGATCCAGCCTTGGTTGTCACCCCACTGAGATGTGCGGCCGTTCGATTCTGCTCACCACGAATGACCAGCTCGCCACCGCATTGGTCCTGGTACAACTCGATGGCATAGCTGATCGGATTGTCATCTGCCCACCCGAAACGCCTTCCGACCTCTTTCCCTCATTGATCCAGAAGGCACGGTTAGATACGATCGTATCCGACTACGACCTATCCGAGCAGGAGTCTTTAAGTGGACTGTTGCGAATCACGTGCGGTTCTGTAGTCGCGCCGGCGAAGCCTGTGCAAGTTCGCCATCGCCCGACTGAGTGGGTACTCCTAAGTTCCGGTACCACAGGTGTACCCAAGATGATCGTCCACAACCTAACCAGTCTCACGGCACCTATCGGCATGGTCACAATCCCGGGTACGAGGGTTGTGTGGGGCACTTTCTACGACATTCGCCGTTACGGTGGTCTTCAGATGTATCTCCGCGCCGTAATGGGCGGAGGATCGCTGGTGCTCTCCAGCGCCGTCGAAACCACGGGTGAATACCTGTTGCGGCTAGCTGAGCACGGCGTAACACATCTCTCCGGAACACCCTCGCATTGGCGGCGCGCTCTGATGAGACCAGAGGCGCACCGGATAGAGCCATCCTATGTTCGCTTGTCTGGAGAAATCGCGGACCAGGCAATCCTAAACGCACTACATTCCTTCTATCCAAAGGCTGCGATAGGCCATGCTTTTGCTTCCACGGAAGCCGGTGTGGGGTTCGAGGTCAACGATGGTCTGGCTGGTTTTCCCGCAGCCATCTTGAATAGTCGTGGCGGCGTCGAAATGAAAGTGTGCAACGACTCCCTCCATATTCGATCCAATCGGACTGCCTCCCGCTACTTGGACGGAGTGAGTGGCGTGCTGGCGGATGACGAAGGGTTCATTGACACTGGCGATATGGTGGAGCGGCGTGGAGACCGGTACTATTTTCTTGGACGTAGGAACGGAGTCATCAACGTCGGCGGGTTGAAGGTGTACCCCGAAGAAGTCGAGGCTGTGATCAATCAGCACCCGGCAGTTCGAATGTCAGCGGTACGGGCGAGGAGAAACTCCATAATGGGTGCGCTCGTTTCCGCCGAAGTAATGCTCAAAGAATCCTCGCAGCCGGACGATCGAACCGCCGCGATCAGGATTGAAATCATGCAGATGTGCCGGCAGAGTCTGGCCTCGCATAAGATCCCCGCAATTGTGAGGTATGTAAGTTCGTTGGAAGTTGCCCCTGCTGGAAAACTGGTTCGTCATGATGCGTAACGTAATCGTGACGGGCGGAAGCCGGGGACTCGGTCTGGAAGTTGCACGTCGGTTATCTGCCGATGGCTACCGTTCAGTAGTAATTGCACGAAAGATGAACGACGAGTTGGAGACTGCCATCGAACAGATTGAGACATCGCGGCCAGGCTCCCTTTGTTTCGTGCCATTCGACCTGGGCGACATTCAGGCAATACCGGAATTGGTACGGAATCTATACAAGGAATTCGGGCCGATCTACGGGTTGGTGAACAACGCGGCCTTGGGAACGGACGGTGCTTTGGCCGTCATGCCCAACTCCCAAATCGAGAACTTAATCCGGTTGAACACCCTATCCCCGATTGTCTTGACGAAGTATGTAGTCCGCCGGATGATGTCTGACGGGGGTGGACGCATCGTTAACGTCGCTTCGATCACTGCTTTCACCGGATACAGTGGGCTCTCGGTTTACGCCGCAACTAAGTCGTCAATGGTCGGGTTTACGCGGTCACTCGCGCGCGAGGTTGGCCGTCTGGGCATTAACGCGAACGCAGTGGCACCGGGGTTCATGGATACGGTTATGACTCAGAGCATGGATGAGAGCCACCGAGAAAAGATTGCGCGCCGGAGTGCGCTACGTCGCTTCCCCGCTACACAAGACGTAGCTGACGCAGTCGAGTTTCTGCTCGGAGACAGGTCAAAAAGTATCACCGGCACAGTGCTCACCGTAGATGCCGGCACGACGGCCTAAAGCTAGGGGTATCCGAAGGTATTGCCGATGAGTTTGACCCAGTGCGGAATAGCACGAACGCCAGTCTGTGGAGGTCCGTCCGCCGCCAAGTCATGGGTGCGTGCACTCGAACTCACGGCCTCAATCGCCAGGAATCCAGAGCAGCTGCTCTCGTCCGTGATTGAAGAACGCGCCGAAACGTTCGGAGAGGCGCCAGCTCTGCTCTCGAAGGGCGAGTGCATGAGCTATCGGGCGCTTGCGGAACGTTCGAACCAATGTGCTCGCTGGGCGCTTCAACATGGTCTCGGGAAGGGAGACACCGTCTGTCTTGTGATGCCAAACCGGCCGGAATACATGGCCATTTGGCTCGGCATCACCCGCACGGGATGTACAGTGGCGCTCGTCAATTCCAATCTAACCGGTCTATCCCTTGCGCACAGCATGAACGTCGTCGCGCCGAAGCACATCATCGTGGCCGCGGAGCTGACCGATGCTCTGACCTCTGCGCTCCCGGGTCTTGTCCACGAGGCAAGGATCTGGGTTCATGGTGGGAGCCGCGCCGGATTCGATCGTTTTGACTTCGAGATCGAGCGGCAGTTGGCGGAGAGGCTTTCTGGCCTCGAACTACGGCCGGTGACCATTGATGACCGCGCCCTCTACATCTATACTTCCGGTACCACCGGGTTGCCGAAGGCTGCCAATGTCAGCCACGCCCGTCTGATGCAGTGGAGCCACTGGTTCGCCGGAATGATGGAGACTGGGCCGAGCGACCGCTTGTACAACTGCTTGCCGATGTATCACAGCGTTGGCGGGATTGTGGCGACTGGCGCTGTTTTAGTTGCCGGCGGTTCGGTCGTGATCCGAGAAGGCTTTTCGGCGCATGAGTTCTGGAAGGACGTAGTTCACTGGCAGTGTACGTTGTTTCAGTACATTGGCGAGTTGTGCCGGTACTTATTGCTCACTGCGGAGAGTCCAGCGGAGACGCAGCACCAAATCAGAATGTGCTGCGGTAACGGCCTAAGGCCTGACATTTGGAATAGTTTCAAAAGTCGCTTTCGGATTCCACGGATTTTGGAGTTCTACGCCGCAACCGAAGGCAACGTCTCGATGTTCAACGTCGAAGGCAAGCCCGGAGCTGTCGGCCGAATTCCTTCTTACCTCGCTCATCGATTTCCCGCAAGACTGGTGCGCTTTGACGTCGAGAAAGAACAGCCCGTCCGAAATGAGCAGGGCTTCTGCGTGCCTACCGCTTCGAACGAGACTGGCGAAGCAATCGGTCGGATCTTCGATGATCCCGCAAATCGGGGTAACCGGTTCGAAGGCTACACCAACAGCGAGGAATCCGAGAAAAAAGTTTTGCGAAATGTGTTCGAGCCAGGTGACGCGTGGTTTAGAACTGGCGATCTGATGCGAAAAGACGAACATGGCTATTTTTATTTTGTAGATCGCATCGGTGACACCTTCCGGTGGAAAGGCGAAAATGTTTCGACGACCGAAGTTTCAGAGGCGATTTGCACATTTCCTGGCGTCAGGCAGGCCAACGTCTATGGGGTTCGTGTCCCCGGAGTAGACGGCCGGGCCGGCATGGCCATGATCGTCTCTGATGAGCAGTTCGACCTTGTGAAATTCCGGACCCACTTGCGCGACCACATTCCCGACTACGCGCTTCCGTTGTTTCTTCGTGTACGGGGCGAGATGGAAGTGACCACCACTTTCAAGTACGCGAAGAAAAGATTGACGGAGGAAGGATTCGATCCGACCGCCACAGATGACGTGATCTACTTCAATGATCGTCAACGCGGCGCCTTCGTTCCGCTTGACAGGGATCTGTACGACCGCCTGCAAACCGGTCAGATGCGTCTATGACAGACGTAAGAAATAGATGGGATGTGGATGCTACATGCATTCACATCGGCTTGGTAAACAATATGCCGGACTCAGCGCTTGAGGCGACTGAACGGCAGTTCCGAACACTGCTGTGCGAAGCGGCCGAACGCACTCCAGTTCGTTTGTCGCTCTTCGCGATACCGGAAGTGCCGCGCTCAGATAAGGCCAAACGGCAAATCGCCGATTCCGGTTATTCCAGCATCAGCGCGCTGTGGGACAACCGTCTAGACGGCATCATCGTAACCGGAGCTGAGCCGGCCGCCCGCAACTTGATGGACGAGCCATTCTGGACGGGCATGACAGAGTTAATCGCGTGGGCAGAGTACAACACACATTCGTCGGTTTGGAGTTGCCTGGCCGCCCAGGCGGCCGTACTGCGGATGAGTGGCATCGGACGGCGTCCACTCGGCGACAAGCTCTTCGGAGTTTTTGAATGTGCGAAACAACATGATCACCTTTTGACCGCCGGAGTTCCATCCCGTTTCTGCATGCCGCACTCTCGATGGAACGATATACCGGAGGATGACCTCTTTCCCTGCGGTTATCGTGTGCTTACGCGATTGAAGGATGGGATAGTCGATTCGTTTGTAAAACAAGGCAGAAATCTGTCCGTTTTTTTCCAAGGGCATCCGGAATATGATTCCGCCTCTTTGTTACTCGAATATCGAAGGGACATACGGCGGTTCCTTAATAGGGAAAGGGACTTGTACCCTTCCATGCCGCAAGGCTACTTTGACGAAAACGCTGTCGCTGTCTTGACCGGACTCCGCGTGCGGGCGATAGCTAACCGCTGCGAGCAGTCTTTTGCGGATTTCTCCGCTTCGATGCAAGTTTCCGGTTGGAGGACCACGTGGCGTCCGGAAGCCATCCGATTCTACCGGAACTGGTTGCACTATCTATCTGAACAGAAACGCATATATTTAGGAAACCGTAGGCGGACAGAATACACCTTCAGAAGCGCTGTGGGTACGGGGTCGGGCTCCCTAAGTCAGAAAGCGGAAGTCGGGTGAAACAAGAGCACGACGGACGTTTCGAGATACGCCCAATCCCCAGCTCTGGAGTGCCCGATGTGGCCGCTTTCTTGCACAGGTGGTACAACGGTGAGGGCCGAAGGTTCACCGTTTAAAAGACTCGCTGCTGAGGCGATTGGGAGCATTGAACGCCGTCTTAGATGGCTGCTGGTTGATAATCCTGCCGCAACGCTGCGAGTCTTCACTTGGTTACTGTCTGCGTGATGACCTGGGCGTAATGCGAGGACTGGTCCTCTGTTTTCCTGTCGTCTTCCATCACTCGGATCAGCGTCTTCTTGGTTTGTGTTCCGGAACCTTTCTGGTGGAACCCAGCGCTCGTTCGCTGGGGTTCTATTTGTTCAAGAGATGTTTGAACACCGCCTGGGTACTCTTTCCATTTCGCCTCCACTTGTAACACCAACTCAAGTGAGCTTTGGAGAAGTATAGGCGCCTCTCCTGTTCCGAATTCTCAGACGGAGTACATTCTCCCAATCAAGCTGGATGCGGTGCTTGCCGCGTATGTGGCTTATCGGACTTCAATTCGGGGCGTAGCTGCAATCGCCGGCATGTGCGGTCGAAGCGCCAATCCGATCCTGCGACTTCTTACGTGGTCGTCGGCAAAACTCACTGTCCAATCGTGCCAGGATTGGGAGAAATTGTCGGAACTCTACCGCCGCCATCGTTCTCCGGACCACGTTACGAATGACCGGTCGCCGGCGTTTTTACAGTGGCGATATGGGCCAGGATCGCCTTCACATCCATGCGGTGTGTATTTATTCCGCGATAGCCTAGGGAACGAGGGTTGGTTCTCCTTAGGCCACTTGGCGCGTGGAGAAGGCGGACAATTTCGCTCATCCGTTCTGCTGGATGCGATCTGGCCTCGGAAGCAGATGAGTTACAGAGATATCCTTCAAGAAATTCTTCGCGTGACCGTCGCCACGGCAGACGCCATTTCCTTTCGTTGGAAACCCGGGCTTGACCACAGTGAAATCAGCCGCTGCGTGTTTCCCCGGAAACTAGCGGTGCCGCGAGCTTTTGTGCGTACGCCAAAGGGGGCACCGAGCTTCTCCCTTCACTCGCTAGATTATGACGATAGCGACTACGTGGCCTGGGCGTTTCCGTGGAGCAACGCGTGATAGTTGAAGAACGAGCTGCATTCGATGAAGTGCGAAAGGCCGCCGAAGAAGTAGGATTCCGGATAGCAGGTGGGCCCATCGTCCCTGCGGTCACTCCAGAGGAAATCCGTAGCTACTTGACCTCGCGCTATGATTTCAGGAAGCCGTTGGAGCTTGACAGCGTTATAACCGATGTCGAAGAGATGCTCCGTAAGTGGCAAGTGCATGTGACGCACCCACGTTACTTCGGCTTGTTCAACCCCAGTGTTACTACTGCATCGGTTGTCGCGGATTTCCTAGTGGCGATGTACAACCCTCAGTTGGCGACGTGGCGTACCTCGCCGGCGGCGAACGAGATTGAGAGGCACACGCTTAGTTGGCTCGCTGGCAGGTTCGGCCTACCCGATTGCACGGTTTCGAATTTTACAAGTGGCGGAGAGGAGTCGAACCTTTCCGCAGTGGTTGTAGCATTGGCGCACGCGTTTCCGGGATTGGAGGAAGGTGGGCTACGGCGTCTCGCGGCGTCACCGGTGATCTACGTTACAGCCGGCACGCATCATGGCTTCTTCAAAATCGCCCGCATGACCGGACTTGGGCGAGGCGCTCTACGCACCGTGGCTATGGATGGGGATTTGAAGCTAGACGTTGCCGATCTCGCAAAAAAAGTTGAGGAGGATCGCAAGGCCGGTTTGGCGCCCTTTATGGTAGTCGGAACTGCCGGTTCTACGGCGGCTGGTGCGATCGATCCCTTGTCGGACCTAGCGCGTTTTTGCCGTTCCGAGGAGCTATGGTTTCACGTCGACGCAGCATGGGGAGGGGCCGCGGTGGTCTCGCCGCGCCTCAGCGGTCATCTCGCCGGAATCGGCGACGCGGATTCCATCACCTGCGACGCTCACAAGTGGTTCTCGGTACCGATGGGCGCCGGAATGTTCTTCTGCCGCCATCCCAGTGCGGTCTTGAGCGCCTTTGAGTCGGAGGTCGCCTTCATGCCGGGAAAGACTGCCTCGGTACTCGATCCCTATACTTCGACCACGCAATGGTCGCGACGCTTTATCGGCCTGAAGCTCTTTCTGGCCTTAGCGGAGCGTGGCCAATCCGGTTATGCGCAGATGATCGAACACCAGGCTCGCATGGGGGACGTTTTGCGGAGCTCGCTCGAGCGTACGGGATGGAGTGTCGTGAACAGGACACCACTCCCACTTGTCTGTTTCACCCGCGACGGTTTGGTCACCTCCAAATTCCTGGCTGAGCTCTACAAACGCCAGATTGCCTGGATGTCAGAAGTTCAGCTCGACGGAGGCGCCCCGGTCTTGCGGGCATGTGTGACAAGTTTCCGGACGACCGAGCAAGATATCGAATGGGTCGTCGGTGAGATGAGCCGGATTGCTGCTGAGCCGAATTAGCTTGATGAGAACCGAAACGATAGCCGTTCACGCGGGCTATGAGGACGACCCAACGACCCATTCCGTCGCTGTCCCCATCTACCAAACCGCCGCTTACTCATTCGATAGTGCCGACCATGCAGCGGCTTTGTTCAATCTCGAGTCGGAAGGATTTCGCTATACGAGGATTAGCAATCCGACAGTGGCCGTGCTGGAGCGGCGTGTCGCGGCACTCGAAGGTGGAATTGAGGCTTTGTGTCTGAGCACGGGGCAAGCGGCTGTCAATTACGCGATCCTCAACCTCACTGGATCAGGTACCAACATTGTCTCGCCTCCCCAACTCTATGGCACTACGCAGACTTTGTTTGCTCATGTCCTGCCAAGTCAAGGTATTACTGTCCGTTTTGCCGATTCGGATCAGCCCTGCGCAATAGACAGGTTGATCGACGACAACACGCGAGGAGTGTTTTGCGAAAGTGTAGGCAACCCGGCAGGGAACATCTGCGACATTGAAGCACTCGCCCTGGTTGCTCACAAACACGGTGTTCCGTTGGTTGTCGACAATACCGTTGCCACGCCTATTCTGCTGCGCCCAATCGAATATGGCGCGGATATCGTGGTGCATTCCCTCACTAAATTCATGGGTGGCCACGGGACAACTCTCGGGGGTGCCATCATCGACAGCGGTAGGTTTCCCTGGACAGAGCACGCACGACGATTTCCGAAATTCAGTGAACCCGATCCCTCTTACCACAATCTGGTCTACACCGAGCACTTCAAGGATGGCGCCTACCTTGGACGCTGCCGCGCTGTCTACCAGCGGACATCCGGGGCAGTACTATCTCCCCTTAGCGCCTTTCTGCTGCTGCAGGGCATTGAGACGATTTCATTGAGAGTCGAGCGTCACGTCGCAAATGGTCGAGCTGTCGCGGAATTCCTGTCAGCCCATCCCAAAGTCGAATGGGTCAACTACGCCGGGTTCGAGCATAGTCCGTATTTCAGGCTCGCCCAAAAGTATCTTGGAGGCCGCGGCTGCTCTTTAATGACCTTTGGGGTGAAGGGAGGGTTCGAAGCCGGTAAGAGATTCTACGATCGACTCAAATTGATCAAGCGACTCGTGAATATCGGGGACGCCAAGTCCTTGGCCTGTCACCCAGCATCGACGACTCACCGGCAAATGTCAGCTGAAGAACAGGGTCGTGCCGGAGTTACGCCCGAAACCATGCGGCTAAGCGTCGGGATTGAACATATCGAAGACATCACTGCCGATCTGGATCAAGCGCTCCAAGGTGGTTCCTTGTGAACTGTCAAACTCAGCGCGTCGAGTAAATTCAGAAATCTTGGCTGCGACAGCGCATGCCGTCCTGGCACTCACGGCATCCGAGCCATTAGGCGTACATTCACGCGCCGCTGCCGGTAATCTCTTTGTTCCGCTCCTGATGCAATCACAACCTGAAACCCGTGATGTTTGTCTACCATATCTTCGCTTTTGCCCTGGTATGCTATTCGAAACAAGCCCAAACACGAAAATCTGTCATCTCGTTTCTCGAAAGTAAGGCTATGCTTCTTATTTCACACTCACAGCACTTAAGCGCCGCTGGTCAGATCGCACCGTTACCAGAAACCTCGCTCTCCTGCCCGGCTACTTATTTCTGTCGTTTCGACGTTGCGCCCTCGCGTGTCTCGAAGATATCTTGCTTGTGGGATATCGGAATCATGCGGTTTCGGTCCTGGGCGCCGTCAGAAGTCCGGGCGTTTATCAAGGTAACCAGCCCCAAAACAATGTTCGAGATTCTCTCTATCGCGGAGGTCTGAATCCGAACGCAATCAACCGGGTGAAAATTTGCCGCCTCCTTTCATCCGGAGCGCTTCCGTTGCCAAATGCGTCGCTTGACAGAGGCAGTTTTCTCTGGCGGAGCTCAATGTGCGCATGGCCATGGAAGGCAAAACGCCCGAAGAGAACACAACAACCTTCTAAACGACGTGATAACGTTCCGAAAGCCGAACTGGTGTATGTCAGGGGCACGGTCCACAGGTCCGGTGGCTTCCCGCTCTCCGAAAAGGAGCAAATCTCTATTCTGCAGCGATTTCTCGCCGAGGGTCTCGACAAAGTTGGCAACGCTGAGAACGCGCGGATCCTGCGGCAGAAACGCCGTCGGGGGGAGCGCACCGAAGCAGTTCTTAACCGCGGCAAATCATGGATGGACGCGCAGGATCTCGCGTTGCAGGCCAATGACATTCTCTTTATCCCAAACAGCTTGGCGAAGAGCGCTTGTATGCGAGCTCTCGAGACCGTCATTCAAGCCGGCACAGGCATGCCCATCTGGGCCGTTAGTTGATAGAAAGCAATGGAACAAGATTCATTTTCAAACAAACCGGACGCATTGGACCTACGGATTGTCTCTCCTGCTTCCGTGAAACAGTACGACTGCGCTGCCAATCCGCAGCCCGGAAGTCTTTTGAACTACTGGCACACGATCTGCAGCCGAAAAAAGCTGCTTGCTGCTTTTGCTGCCGTCGGTCTGGTGCTCGGAATCTCTTCCATGCTAATTCAGGTCCCCACCTACCGCGCTACCACTTCGATTGAAATTCAGGACGACCGAGACGACAGTTTGGCGAAGATCCTCAACTTGCGCCAGAGCGATCCGATGGCGTCCGATTCGCTTTCCGGCATTCAGACTCAGACAAAAATTCTACAAAGTAAAACTGTACTCGCACGGGCGCTGGCGAAGGCCCACATCCTCTCTTCGGCCGATCTCACCCGCCATTCACGATTCTCTCTTCCCTCCGGAGCTCCCGCGACCGGCGCCATTGGCCAGGACGCTTTGATTGAACGGGTCGAAAAACAGCTGAAAGTCATTCCCGTTCCTGATAGCCGCATCGTTGAGATTACCTTCGATGCATCCGATCCGGCCATGACCGCCCGCTTTCTCAATGAACTTACGACACAATTTATTGAAGAAAACCTGGAATCGCGGTTGCAAATGAACCACCAGACTTCGGACTTTCTCATCACACAAGTCGAGGAACTGCGCAATAAGCTCCAGAAATCTCAAGATAATCTCCAAGCTTACGCGCGCAGGAATGGCCTGATCTACACCGGCGACAAACAGGTCTTGTCACAGGAGAAACTGCGCGAGCTGCAGACTGAGCTCTCGCAAGCTCAAGCAGACCGTGTCAACAAACAGTCCCGGTTCGAGATTGCTAGAAATACCGCTCCAGAGAGCATACCGGAAGCTCTCAACGACTCGAATCTGCGGTCTATGGAGAACAATGTCGTGGATCTCCGGAAGCAGGAAGCTGAAATAGCAGTAAACTTCAAGCCGGAGTATTCAAAGAGAAAGATGATCCAGGCTGAGATCAACTCCCTCGAATCTGCCATCCAAAATAAGCGCCGAGTGATCCTTCTGCAGCTCGACAACGAACTCAAGGAATCCGAGTTGCGCGAGTCTTTACTGGCTGCGAGCTACGCCAAACAAACTCGATTGGTGACGGACGATTCGGAAAAATCCATCCAATATGACATGCTCCGTAACGAAGTTGATACCAATCGGCAGATCTATCAGGTGATGCTGCAACGTGTCAAGGAGTCAAGTATTGCTTCCGCTTTGAAGGCGACCAATGTGCGCGTCGTTGATCCCGCTAGAACACCGCTGCACCCTTATAAGCCGATCCTTCCGATAAATGCAGCGGTCGGCCTGCTACTTGGGCTGATGTGCGGCGGGGCGGCAGCCGTGATTCGAAGCAAAACAGATGCGAGTCTGCAAGAACCCGGTGATGCCGGAACGCTCCTTGGAATACCAGAGCTTGGCGTAATCCCGGCAGTCAGCCTCAATCCGGGCCGGAACTCGCTCCTGTTCGGCTTGTCACGTCAAGAAAAGCAGTTGCAGAGATCTTCCCTCGCAGGGAGTACTTTGGCAAAATACCCAAGTAAGATCTCAGACAGTTTCCGCGCCGTGATTGCCTCCATCCTGTTTGCCTTCCCGCGGGGACGCGCTTTAGTCCTCGTCATTACCAGTCCCAGCTGTGGTGAAGGCAAAACCACCGCGAGCGCGAACATGGCTTTGACTCTGGCGAACATGGGGCGTCGTGTGCTCCTCATTGACGGCGATATCCGAAGTCCACGCGTCCACTCCATCTTTCGGCTGGAGAACGCTATCGGGCTCACCACAATGCTCAACCATTTGTCCAGCCACGGTAAGCCAGCTCAAGAATTTATCCAAGAAACCTCCGTCCCAAACCTTCATGTGCTCGCTGCCGGTCCTGCTACTCGAGCCGGAGCCGATCTGCTGTTCTCCGATCTCATGCCGGATCTCATCGCGCGCTACAGGAATGAGTACGACATGGTTCTGATCGATACTGCCCCCATGCTCGTCATAGCGGACGCGCGTGTTCTCTAGCCGCTTTGCTGACGCCGTTGTCCTCATCGCAAGAGCAGGCCGCACAAATCGAAGCGCCATTCAAGCGGCTTATAAGCGGTTTGTCGATGACCAAACACCCGTGCTCGGCGTCGTGCTGAACGATCGGGATTCGAGGGCATCTTATAAATACTACGCTGACTACAAACCTGCTACGCTGCCTACAGACCGCCAGAGCTCGAGCAGGCGCTAACGATCACCATCGAACCGGCTGGAATCTTGAAATTGCTATCAGGAATGAGCGGATCCACTCTGACCACCAAATTGCGTCAAGCTCGTCCCTCGGAGGACCAACCACTCGCCGTCGAGAGCCTCTTGATTGACCTGCAGCCCCAGCCAACGCGTGTTTTGCTGTATAACGTTGCCTGGATGGTGACCGGAAATGTACTCTACGGTTTGAGTCAGTGGGCCCAGCTGATCGTCCTCGCAAAGCTTGGAACCATCGACATGTTAGGCACGTTCGCGCTTGCTATGGCAGTTTGCCTGCCCGTCCTCATGTTCAGCTCTCTTAGCCTCAGGTCTATCCAGGTGACGGATCATCAACGCTCCCACCGGTTTCTCGAATACCTGATGCTGCGATTGCTGACTGTGATTATTTCGCTAGCGCTCATCGTTGTGTTTGGACTCATTGCTGCCCATTCCGCCTCTCTGGTCCTCACCACGGCGCTCATTGGCGCCGCTAAGTCCGTTGAGTACGTTAGCGACATTCTCTATGGCTCCCTTCAGCAGCGGGAGAACATGTCCGGTATCGCTGTCTCCATGACGCTGCGAGCCGTTCTCTCGGTCGGAGCACTCAGTCTTGGGGTCTACTTTTCGCACTCCCTCACCTGGGGCGCTGTTTGCTTGCTCATATCGTCGGCTTTGGTTCTCGTCGCCTACGACATACCAAAGACCATCGCTGTCGCAAGACTCGATCCCAGAATTCTTGGGCGCGAATGCCTGGGTTATTTGAATGAGGTCGCCACCGGCGTCGGTTTTAAAAGGATCCTCCGGCTGGCCTTGTCTGGATTGCCATTGGGCCTTGTCTTAATGCTGATTTCGCTCAATCTCAACATCCCGCGATATTTCATCCAGCAGCACCTCGGTTCGCACGAACTGGCCATCTTTTCTGCCATTGCCACGCTTCTCGCCGCTGGCAGCACTGTCACCAATTCCGTCGGACAAGCCGCGGCGCCGAGGCTCGCAAGGTACTTTGGAAATCGTGATCGGCACGGCTTCTCCGCCCTGCTTGCAGCCCTTGTCGTCTCCAGTTTGGGTCTTGGCGCTTTTGGCTTTGCTGGAGCCGCGCTGTTCGGCAAGCAAGCCATGAGCCTGCTCTATAGGCCTGAATATAGTACGCGCCAGGATGTTGTGCTCTGGCTTATGGGAGCTTCGGGCTTCTTTTATTTGGGCTCGGCCCTCGGGTATGCGGTTACAGCCGTTCGCTGCTTTACACCGCAATTGCCCTTGTTCGCGAGCGCTACCCTCGTCACCACTTTCGCGTGCTTCGTTCTGCTGCCCTCGCAAGGCCTGCCTGGAGTGGCCATTGCCATTCTGATTTCAGCCGTGGTTCAGTGCGCCGGCAGCGCCGCTCTGCTTTGGAGCTCTTCCAAGAGCTTATATGCTAAGCCGCAACCCCAACTCGCAGAATCGGTTTGAAACACAACGCCGAATGCAAACCATCTCTTTCTTACCACACGCCCAATCTCATCCGAGTATTTGGCAGGTTCGTGCCGCGAGCGGCGAAGTCCTTTGGTCGAGGATCACCTGGGCCTTCACCGCCTACTGGATCATCTTTGTGGCAGGCGCCTTTCTTGGACGTAAGTCCCTAAATGAAGTTGGAGGCGTATTCGTTCTTGCCACTTTGGCCTGTCTGGTTCTCGAGAGATTATGGGTCCGTGTCGACGCTGTCGTACTGGCGAGCCTCGCGTCTGCGGTTTGTTTGCCTTTGCTGCAGACCATGGCTTCTACTCCCGAGGACGTGAGCCGCCTATTCAAGCATGTGTCTCTATTTTTTGTCATTGCGTCATCCCGCATTCTTCAATTACCCGTCGCCTCCCAATCGAAGATGCGCTGGTCGCTCGTGGCGCAGACCTTCGGCATTCTTGTGATCTCGCTCACAATCTTCAAGGGCACCTCGTGGGATGGGGGTACCAGGCATTCAGGACTTTTCGACAACCCGAATAACCTTGCGCTGATCCCATTCCTTCTGCTTTTCTTTGTGAATCCCAAGGACAAGTGGTGGATTCATGGGATAGCGCACGCGGTCGTCGTTGCGGTCCTTGCCTTTTCAGGAACTAGCGGGGCAGTTCTTGCGTACGCAATCGGGCTGGGGGTGCATTTCCGCGATAAAATATCACGGCGTTCGCGGACCTTGGCGTACGGGCTTTGTGCAGTCGGCGCACTGGGCGCGATCGGCTTTCTCGCAGCCGGTGGAGAACGCTTTCTTCCCGAAACGCGTATGACCAATCAAATTACAGTGATGCGCACCCAACTGGTCAATGTGCTCGAAGGCGGCAATGTCGCCTATTACCATCAAGAACGCACTCTCGGTTCGGGCAGCGCCTCCGCCATCTGGCGCGTTGTTCACTGGCGGCGCGTTGTTGAAACTTACCTCGGCGGCACCTTCCTTCAGGAACTTCTTGGATTCGGCATCGGGTCCTCGCTCCGCCTGGTGGGCGAATTGCCTCATAACGAGTACCTGCGCATGTTATTCGAGCAGGGAATCATCGGATTTTTACTCTTCCTCTTCATTTGGCAACGCATCATCCGGACAGCCCCGCCCGCCATCCGGTACGTCGGTTTGATCGTCGCTATCTATTCGTTCAGTGAAAACAACCTGGATAACTTCCCTTTCATGGCGCTGTTCACCTTATGCCTGTCGGCCAACGCTGTTCCTCCTGTAGCGGATACGAAGGCCGATGAGCGGCGGGGTCGCTACTGGAATGTAACGCCTCAGCAGGCGTAATTCCCACGTCGACAATTTCCTCCAAAATTCGTTCTTCATCAATTTTGGACCGTATGAAAGTTCTGATAGCAAACAATTACCTCTATCTTCGCGGCGGCGCCGAGCGCGTCATGTTTAACGACATGCAAGCTTTGTCCGCACAAGGCGTCGAAATCGTTCCCTTCGCCGCCGCCGACCCGCTCAACGTAGAAAGTTCGCACGCCAGCTCCTTCGTGACGGGGGCCGACATTCGCGCCACCAGCCTCTCAGGCCGCGCCTTCGCCGCCTTCGAGGCGGTGCACTGTCTTCGCACGGCAGCCGCTTTCGACCAGATCCTGTCCGATACCAATCCCGATCTCATTCATTTCCATAACGTCTACGGCAGGCTGTCGACCTCAATCCTCGCGGTCGCCCAAAAACGCAAGATCCCGGCGGTACTCACCGTCCACGACGGCAAAGTCGTGTGCCCGTCATATCTGATGTTGAAGAAGGGCAAACCGTGTTCCGCCTGTCTCGATGGCGGATACTACCGCTGTGCTCTCCATCGGTGCCACAAGGGGGATCTCGCCGCATCGGTGGTTTATTCCATCGAGGCCTATTGGGCGCGCCTGACCGGCAGTTATGGAGCAGTCTCTGCCTTTCTATGCCCCAGTCACTTCATCGCCGACCTTCTGCGGCAGTCCGGTATCGACGAGAAGCGAATTCGGTATCACGCCAACTGTGTCGAGCCGACGGATTACATTCCGTCTTACCAGGGAGAGTACGCCCTGTCGGTCGGTCGGCTCTCGCACGAAAAAGGACTCCCTACCCTGCTTCAGGCGGTGGTCGGTTCCAAGATCCCAGTCAGAATAGTGGGCACCGGCCCGCTCGAAGACAACCTCAGGCAAATCGCCGCCCAGGATCGGGAATCGATCACCTTCGAGGGCCATTGCGAGGGCGCGCGTCTCGCCGAACTCTATCGCAACGCCGCTTTTGTAATCGTTCCCTCCGAATGCTATGAGAACGCTCCCATGTCCGTTCTCGAATCCTTTGCTTACGGCAAGCCCGTCATCGGAACGCGGATCGGCGGCATTCCGGAATTGATTACTCACGGCGAACACGGCCTCCTGGTAAGTCCTGAAGCACCGGATGAGCTCCGCGGCGCCATACTCCAACTTTGGAACGATCGCGCTGCGCAGCGCGCCATGGGTCGTAACGCTCGTCTACGCGTGGAAACCCAATTCCCCCAGAGTTCTCGTACCGCCTCGCTCCTTGCGATCTATCGCTCTCTGCCAATCCACCGCCTCCGTTGTCTGCCCCGCTGAGTTGGCGGCCCGTTCCGGCACAAGATAATTTGTAATCCGTTTCTCCTGTCCGATTGACAGGTTCACATGCTTCTACGTTCCATGCTTTGGCCCACCGGTGCTATTTGCACCATGTCCCCTTCGTGCCGCGCTTAGCAGAGCGGTCACGCATTCTATTTTCGGCTGTCTCTTGCCGGCTGAGGTTCCAGTCTGTCCAGGAAAGCGCTTTCACCATGATGCGATCAGCGTGATCGTCCACGATTGCACGGGGTGCGGGTCGAAGTGCAATACTTTTATAACCAGATTGTGATCGGAGGCGGCCACGATTGGCCGGACGGACCGCCTATCCGGATCGTCATCGAGGACAACGCCGATGTTTCTGCAGGCGCGAAACTGTTGTGCAGGGCCAGCACTCTCATGATCGGCGCCGGCAGTACGGTGGCGGCAATGCGGTCGTGCTTGCCGATGTCCCGCCAAGTTCTCTGGCCATCGGCGTGCCCGCGCGCTGTATTCCCAAAGCTATCTACTCAGCGAGTTCAGCCACTCCGCAGTCCAGCCGCGAACACACGATGCAGCCGGTCTGAAGCGCGCAGCGCAAACCAAAGTCCGAAAAGTCTTCTTCGATTTCATCTCTCGCTTCATTTGGCACGCGCAACTTTCCCGCCTTATTGAACGCGGGCCAGCCATTCCGGCGCTAAATTCTCTGCCCCACTCCAACTAACAACAGATTGGCCTCTCCACCAGGTTTTCCCGAAATGAAGATTCACTTCTTGCTAGCCAAGGACTTTTTTAGAGGCGGTGGTATCGAAACGTATACGCGCGAGGTGGGCAGGCGGCTCGTCGCGCGGGGCCATGAGGTGACTGTTTACTCCACGCGCGGAGAGGAAGACTGCATCGCCGAATGGCAGGGAATGCGCTTTGTCTGGCTTCCAAAGGCTAAACCCTACTGGGCTGAAAAAACCGCCGGAGCGTTAGTTGCAGCCTGTAACGCATTCCGCCAGGACATTCCCGACATTTTTCACCTCCATAGCGTCGTCGCCGGTACACTGGCGCTATTCCTGCACTGGAAAAAAGCGCCCTGCGTTGTTCAGATGCATGGCATCGAACGGCTGCGCACCCGTTGGGGATTCATCGCGAAGGGCGTACTCAAGATAATGGAACGGCTATCCCTGGTTTCGGCCGACGCCGTCACGGCAGTTTCCCGTACTCAATGCAAGTATTTCAAAGATACCTACAACCTAGATTGCGAGTTTATTCCGACGGCGGCCGATCTGAAAGAGTTTGCACAGCCGAATCTGATTCTCGATCTTGGAATAACGCCCCGCAAGTACATACTCTTCGCCGCCCGTCTCGTACCGGAAAAAGGCGTGCACTATCTCATTGAAGCGTTTCGCACACTTTCACTCGAGCACACGCTGATCATCGCCGGCGAAGCTCCCGCACCGGGCTATGAGCGAAAGCTTCACGAAATGGCGCAGGACGATCCGCGGATTCGCTTTCTGGGCCGCGTTCGGGGCCGATTGCTCGAAGAACTCTTTTCGAATGCTGCCCTATTCGCTCAACCTTCCGAGCTCGAAGGGTTATCTATCGGTCTTCTCGAAGCTATGAGCTATGGAATCCCGTGCCTCGCAAGCGACATCCCCGAAAACCTTGAAGTGGTGGGCGAAAGAGGTTTCCTGTTCCGCAATAAGGATGTAGCTGATCTTCGACGGCAATTAAGTTGGGCCCTTGCCAATCAAAGCGGTCTTTCGAATCTGGCTGCGTACGGGCGGCAACGCGTGCAGGAGCATTTTGCCTGGGAACGGGTCGTCGACCAATTAGAAACGCTCTACAAGCGCGTGTCTGTTAGCATTCAGCCGGAATCTGATCCGGGACTTCGGGAAGCAGCATTACCAAGAACGCCTCATTCACGCGAACGATTGCTTTGAATAGCGCGGCTTCGGCGGGAGGCACTCTCGTCCTGCTCTCTCCGGCAACCCCACCGCCGCTAAGGTTGTACCAGACCTGTTGATTGCTGGCGGACATACGGGCGCAACCTTGACTGTCGTGATGGCGGGCAACGCCTGGAAAGAGCCAGCGTGGCTTCAACGTCCTCGCCAGGATCACCACGCCTCCCAACGCGACCGTCAACAGGTAATCCGTCACCCGGCGCAACGCGGAGTGCTTAAAGCCAGCTCGGCTCGGGCACTCCGTTCGCGATAGTTACTCTGAAGGGCTTGCGCGCGAACTAAGGCAGTATGCCGCTGAGATCCACCGGCGGCGGATTGCTCTCCAGTTGCGCTTTCGTGCACGTTGTCATCGTGAGAGATCGCCAATCGATCTTCACGATTTTCATCTTTCCGTTCCCCACGCCCGGATTATAGCTAGTGTTCCCGTACCAGCTCCCAGTCAGGTTAGGATAGTAATCCGCTCCCGATCCGAGTAGATATCGAGCCGAGCTCCGGTCGTCTAGCCCCGTCGGATCTCCCAGAATCAACCGGGCCTGCACGACCACCACTATGCCAGCGACATCATTGGGATTAATTTGACCGCGGCTGTAGGGATAGAAGTGGAAATTGTAGCCGTCGCCTGCTGTTGCGGAAATCGTTCCGTCGGACTCGTGACGAATATCCGTCGGTTTGTTCGAGTTTCCAGCAAAGTCGTCCAGATAGGCCGCGCCATTTGGGTCACTCGTGCTCTGTGCGAGCAGCCACCGTAAAGTACTCCGCTGTAGCACAAGGGTTTGCATGTCACGAATGTTCACGCGTGTGTTCGTGGCCGGATTGCCGCTTGCGGCTACGTATAGGACGCCCCAGGAAGTAATCGCCTTGTCGCCGTCCGGGTTGTTCCCCATCGTGATCGCCGGCCCTTTGGCCCAAGCCCAGCTCAAAGGTACTCCCTGCGGATGTGCCTCATTCAGGCCCTGCATGTCGGCGAAGATCTGGTCTGCTACGGCTATCTGGGAGACTGTCGGGGATGCCGCGGCGGCTGCAGTCTCGATTGAGGAGGGGCTCTGATCAACCGATTGCAAAGAATCGCCAGTTGAGCTGGCGCCGACCACTTGCAAAGCTCCACACAAGATCAACAATAGTGTTTTCAACGCTCATTCTCTTTTCTAATAGGTTTAGGGGCATCCGTAGGGTCTATAAGATATCTTGCGGCGACATTCCAACACCGACTTATAGAAATATTCGAAAGCATTCTGTTGGTGAGAACAGGCGTGGCTGTGTCTGCTGCGCAAAACTACGATCCCCCAGGCCGCTGAATGCCTAGGCCATGCTTTTAGCCGCTCTACCTGCCTGCCTTATGGCTTTTCGGCCCCAGCAAGTCTCTACCTGTGATTGCATTGCCGTTGGGGCGTATCGCTGCTCTGCTTTAGCGGCGGCGCTGAAGTGGCGTAAACTCATCCTGATCGTGACCTGGAGGAGCTCATTGCCGATGTGGGTTGCAAGTGGACCATTCGACAATCGCGACGGTATATCCATTCGGTATGCTCCGATCCTGAGCCAAGGAGTGCGGCACCATCTCCGCCACCTCAATCGATCCTGGCGGGTGGATGAAACGTACGTTCGAGTTGCCGGCAAATGGACCCATTTATACAGGGCACTGGATTTGGAGGGCAACACCATCGATTTCATGCTGTCGCCTTGCCGCGACCGAATTGCCGCCAAAAACTTCCTGCAGTTGGCTCTATGGCATGTCGGACACCTTCGGCCATGAGTGATCGACGTCGACACACATCCCGCCGATCCGTCCGTCATTGCCGAACTGAAGCAAACCGGCGAGTTGTCGAAGATCTGTCGATGCCGCTGCTCACCTTACAGGAACAACGTGATCGAGCAAGATCATCGTTCATCAAGAAGCGCATTGCTGCCAGTCAGTGGTTGCGCTCTGTTCAAGGCGCGGTGAATACGATCCAGGGATACAAAGCAGCGCACATGATTCGCAAGGGACAGATCCGGTGGTTACACAAGGGTGATATCGCCGTCAGGTCCCGATTTGTGAACCCTGCCTTCGGCCTTGCTGCTAATCTCACTACCTCGACTACTCGTGCCCAACCTGTCTCATTTGCGACACTACCGATAAGATAGCCGATATAAATACGCGGGGCCGAGTGAACATCTCGGCTCCGCGCACTTACAAGGATTGGCTTAACAAGCGTTGTTGAGCCAAGTATCAATCAGGGATTAACGCCAGTTAGATTGACGGGCGGGGGATTCGCGCCGAGCTCCGCTTGGGTCAGTGTGGTCATGGCAAAAGACCGCCAGGGAATGGTGACGAACTTGTATTTGCCGCCGCCGATACCGGGATTGTTCAATATGCCAGCTCCGGTGGTGGCAGGATAAAAGTCGCCGCCCACGTTGGCGATGAATTGCGCGATCGAGCGGTCATCGGTACCGCTTGGATTGTCGAGAATGAGACGCATTTCGCAGTAGTCCACGACTCCACCGAAACTGTTTTTATCGATGGCGATACGCGGATAGGGATCGTAGAAGTGAGATGTATGGCCGGCGGCAGGAATGACAGAAAGCGTGCCGTCCGATTCTACGCGCGAGTTAGTCGGAATCGGGTTGCCTTGGAAATCCTCCGGGTAGTCCTCGACGGATGGATTGCTGTCTGGCCCAAAAGCAGTCCAGACGCCGTTGGACGAGTTTAGCCAATAGGAATGGCAGTAGCCGATATTGACTCGCGTGTTCTTTGAAGTGTTGCCCGTGGTTGGAACATAGACCGTTCCCCAGAAATCCATTGCAGTGTTCGATCCGGGATTGTTGTTGCCCAAGCCGCCTGGCCCGCTATAGAACCCATAGCTGGATGGCACGCCTTGGGGGTGCGCCTCATTCTCGCCGACCATATCGTTGGCAATTCTGCGCCATCGCGCTTTGGGTAGTAGAGGATCCGCCGCCACTCCCCCCGTTTCCCTGCGATGGTGATCCGCCGCCGCCACTCCCCCCGTTTCCCTGCGATAATGCGGAAGAGCTGTCCTTGAACGCGATGGCATTGCCGACGCTGTAAGATGCCGCGGCCGCTGTAAACGTAGCCGTTGTAGTCATTGGACCAAGGTTGAGTGCATCGTCTACCGCCTCTTGCCCTCTTGCAAGGAGCGCGGGAGTGCTCCAGGGAGCGGGGGCGACGGCAGAGCCATTCTCGATGTTCTGGTTACCTTTGACGGATGCTAACGCCAGGTCATTGGCGCCGGTTGTAACCAGTTTTCCTGAAGGTGGGTTAATAGACGCTGAGCTAGAACCATTGGCTACACCACAAGGCGTCGTAAGCGAATGGCGCGTTGCCTGAATATTCAAAGTAGTAGATATCGACGTATTGGCCCGAACCGGTAAGATTAACTTCAACCGAGGTGCCAGGTTTAGCGGAAAGATTGTAGATCCAATCGATGGCCTCATAGCCATTTGACGAAGCAGCGCAGCCGGTGGGATGCACCCAAGTGCCATTGCCGCTTGCCGAAGCGATGGTATAGCTCGAACCGTTGTACATTGCGGCGACGATTAACAGATCGCCGGCGGTGGGAGAAGGGACAGTAACCGAGCACGTCGTTCCAGACGCGCAGTACGCAGTGGCGCTACGTACGCGTTCCCACGAAGCAAAAGATGGGCTTGCGCACAGCGCAAAAAACCCAAGTAAATTAATCAATCGATGATTAAACATCGACGCCCCAGGACGTAATCGCTTGTCGCCCTCCGGATTGTTCCCCGATCGTGATCGCCGGCCCATTGGCAAAAGCCCAGCTCAAAGGTATTCCCTGCGGATGTGCCTCATTCAGACCCTGCATGTCGGCTCCAGACAAGGTCAGCAATAGTGTTTTCAACGCTCATTCTCTTTTCTAATAGAATTAAGGGGCACCCATAGGGTCTATAATATATTTACCGAAGAGAAGCCCCAAAAGACTTATAGCATAAACCAGCGTTATGGCACTATCAAGATCTTTTACTTGGTTGATGCCGGGCTTCGCTGTGTGTCTACGCGAAACTACTATTCTTCCCGCAGCCCGCTGACTGCCCAAGCCATGCTTTTAGCCGCTCTACCCGCCTGGCTCATGGTTTCCCTGAACCCAAGTAACCTCTCACCTCTGATTGCATTGCCGTTGGGCGTATCGCTGCTCTGCTTATCAGCAGCGCTGAAGTGGCGTAAACTCATCCTGATCGCAATCCCGTTCGTGCTTCTCTTAACATTCAGCACGCCTTTCATCGCCGATCTTTTAATGCGATCGCTTGAGAACCGTTTTCCGTACTGTTCTGTTCAAAATTGCCCCCGAGTCGATGCGGTGTTTGTCTTTGGCGGTGTTCTCGGGCCGCGTGACCGCATCGAGTACGGCGTCGAGTGGAATGAAGCCGCCGAACGGTTCGATATCGCGCCGTGCGGCTCATGCTGGCGCACAAATCCGAGACCCTGGTCTTCAGTGGTGGCACCGAGCGTTTCCCGAGCGGCCCTGATGAAGGCGCCCTTTTGAGCGCGGAAGCAGTTTCTCGCCAGGTGTGCCGAGAGAATCAGATCATCGTTACTGGGGTCGCCCACGACACACAAGCAGAAGCGCAGAACCTCTGGCCGGCTTATAGCTCGCTCAAGCGCTGGAAATGCGTTTTGGCCGTCACCTCCGCATTCCGATATGCCTCGGGCTATCCAGCTCAGCCGGTCCTGCGCGGCCGATCTCATTCCAGTTCCCGTAGCCTATCAAACGTCCGCTCCCACCACCTCTTGGATCTACTACCGATTGGAGTCTTACCTGCCCCACGCCGAAGCGCTCGCCCTTTCCGAACGTGCTTTACGCGAATACTACGGAATACTCTTCTATAAACTTGCCAACCAATAACGCGTGTAAGCTCCAGCGCTCAGCAATGATCTCTGGAATCTACATGGCGCGATAGGTGATGCAGGTAGCCGATTCGGATAGGGCGCGGTCCCGAGGGCAGTGTCGCACAGGGAGAAACGGGCGGCTAATGTAAGCCGAATGCGAAGAAACCGGCCCGCGGTGTTCAAGGGACGACGCTTTCAAGACGAGCTGATCATGTTTTGTATGCGACGGTATCCATTCGGTATGCTCCGATCCTGAGCCAAGGAGTGCGGCACCATCTCCGCCACCTCAATCGATCCTGGCGGGTGGATGAAACGTACGTTCGAGTTGCCGGCAAATGGACCCATTTATACAGGGCACTGGATTTGGAGGGCAACACCATCGATTTCATGCTGTCGCCTTGCCGCGACCGAATTGCCGCCAAAAACTTCCTGCAGTTGGCTCTATGGCATGTCGGACACCTTCGGCCAGAGTGATCGACGTCGACACACATCCCGCCGATCCGTCCGTCATTGCCGAACTGAAGCAAACCGGCGAGTTGTCGAAGATCTGTCGATGCCGCTGCTCACCTTACAGGAACAACGTGATCGAGCAAGATCATCGTTCATCAAGAAGCGCATTGCTGCCAGTCAGTGGTTGCGCTCTGTTCAAGGCGCGGTGAATACGATCCAGGGATACAAAGCAGCGCACATGATTCGCAAGGGACAGATCCGGTGGTTACACAAGGGTGATATCGCCGTCAGGTCCCGATTTGTGAACCCTGCCTTCGGCCTTGCTGCTAATCTCACTACCTCGACTACTCGTGCCCAACCTGTCTCATTTGCGACACTACCGATAAGATAGCCGATATAAATACGCGGGGCCGAGTGAACATCTCGGCTCCGCGCACTTACAAGGATTGGCTTAACAAGCGTTGTTGAGCCAAGTATCAATCAGGGATTAACGCCAGTTAGATTGACGGGCGGGGGATTCGCGCCGAGCTCCGCTTGGGTCAGTGTGGTCATGGCAAAAGACCGCCAGGGAATGGTGACGAACTTGTATTTGCCGCCGCCGATACCGGGATTGTTCAATATGCCAGCTCCGGTGGTGGCAGGATAAAAGTCGCCGCCCACGTTGGCGATGAATTGCGCGATCGAGCGGTCATCGGTACCGCTTGGATTGTCGAGAATGAGACGCATTTCGCAGTAGTCCACGACTCCACCGAAACTGTTTTTATCGATGGCGATACGCGGATAGGGATCGTAGAAGTGAGATGTATGGCCGGCGGCAGGAATGACAGAAAGCGTGCCGTCCGATTCTACGCGCGAGTTAGTCGGAATCGGGTTGCCTTGGAAATCCTCCGGGTAGTCCTCGACGGATGGATTGCTGTCTGGCCCAAAAGCAGTCCAGACGCCGTTGGACGAGTTTAGCCAATAGGAATGGCAGTAGCCGATATTGACTCGCGTGTTCTTTGAAGTGTTGCCCGTGGTTGGAACATAGACCGTTCCCCAGAAATCCATTGCAGTGTTCGATCCGGGATTGTTGTTGCCCAAGCCGCCTGGCCCGCTATAGAACCCATAGCTGGATGGCACGCCTTGGGGGTGCGCCTCATTCTCGCCGACCATATCGTTGGCAATCTGCGCCATCGCGCTTTGGGTAGTAGAGGATCCGCCGCCGCCACTCCCCCCGTTTCCCTGCGATGATGCGGAAGAGCTGTCCTTGAACGCGATGGCATTGCCGACGCTGTAAGATGGCGCGACCGCAGTGAACTTAGCCGTTGTAGTCTTTGGACCAAAGTTGAGTGCATCGTCCACCGCCTCTTGTCCCCTTGCAAGGAGCGCATGAGTGCTCCAGGGAGTGGATGTGACGGCAGAGCCATTCTCGATGTTCTGGTCACCTTTGACGGATGCTAACGCCAGGTCATTGGCGCCGGTTGTAACCAGTTTTCCTGAAGGTGGGTTAATAGACGCTGAGCCAGCACCATTGACTACGCCGCAGGCGTCGTAAGCGAACGGCGCCTTGCCTGAATATTCAAAGTAGTAGATATCTATGTATTGGCCCGAACCGGTAAGATTAACTTTAACCGAGGTGCCGGGTTTGGCGGAAAGATTGTAGATCCAATCGATGGCCTCATAGCCACTAGCCGAAGCAGCGCAGCCGGTGGGATGCACCCAAGTGCCATTGCCGCTTGCCGAAGCAATGGTATAACTTGAACCGTTGTACATTGCGGCGACGACTAACAGATCGCCGGCGGTGGGAGAAGGGACAGTAACCGAGCATGTCGTTCCAGACGCGCAGTACGCAGTGGCGCTACGAACGCGTTCCCACGAAGCAAAAGATGGGCTTGCGCACAGCGCAAGAAACGCAAGTAAACTAATCGATCGATGATTAAACATCGATTATTTAGGGAAAACAGCAACGAATTAATCTCCGGTTTTGATAAGTATTGTTTATGGTTCGGAGCTGAAATAGACAATTGTTGCTAACCATGAAGGCATCCCGAGGCTTGCAATAATCAAACATGAAGTTCTAAAAGTAATCTTGTGAGAATGTTACAAGCAATAAGTTCGCGATGGTACTGTAACGCGCAATGCAGGGTCGAAGTTAGACTTAATTCAGGCCTGACTTATCCGGAGTGCATGTATAACTTGCTTTGAGACGGCAAGCAGAGATGTTACGTACGTATGATTGCCGGGCCGATGTGGTGGCGCTCTCTTTGATGGGTTCGCAGGACGCTCGATGGGCCGGCGGTGAGACTGGGATGAGACCTCGCCAAGAAGCAAGCTGGTTCTCAAACTAGATAAAAAGTTCGGGAGGCGTCATCAATGAAAACACAGTTGATAAAATCCGCTCGCGAGCGATCGGAGCCGAAATTTAGTAGCCCACAAACGGGCAGAGTTCGTGGCGACCTTCGAGCTGCACCGCACCTCAATCCATAGTCCGACGGCCGCGGACAAGATCGGCCATGCGGCGGTCCTCATCCGGCGGCTTAGGTGGTTGCTCGCGCCGAAGACGACCGGATATGACGGAATAGCGATAGTTATGCGGTTGAGCATTCCAATTGAGGGCAGGCGTCCGGGCACTGACAGCCGAGAGACCAGGAGTAAAACAGACGCAGTTGTGAAAACAGTGTGTTTGGGTATCGGTTACTCTCGCCTCGTGACCATATATTCTAGGGTGGTGTCGCAAAGGGAGGAACAGGCTGCTAAGCTAAGCCGAATACGAAGGAACCGGCCAGAGGTGTTCAAGGGACGACACTTTCAAGACGAGCTGATCAAATTGTGTGTGCGACGGTATCTACGCTATTCCCTGAGCTATCGTGACCTGGAGGAGCTCATGGCCGAACGTGGGTGCAAGTGGACCACTCGACAGTCGCGCGCTGGGTTCTCCGATATGCCCCGATCCTGAGCCAACGAGTGCGGCGCCATCTCCGCCACCCCAATCAGTCTTGGCGGGTGGATGAAACGTACGTTCGAGTTGCCGACAAATGGACTGTTTATATAGGGCACTGGATCCTGCCCCATAGCATGTCGGACACCTTCGTCCACGAGTGATCAACGTCGACGGACATCCTGCCTATCCGGCCGTGATTGCCGAACTGAAGCAACCGGCGAGTTGTCGAAGATCTGTCGATGCCGCTGCTCACCTTACATGAACAACGTGATCGAGCAAGATCATCCTTTCATCAAGAAGCGCATTGCTGCCAAGCCCATGACAAACTGCCTCCCGCTCCTCCCCACGTGCAATAAACTTGGTTTTGCATGCGTTTTCTGCGCTTCTTCCGCTAGGAACTTGTTGAACAACGGGCAAACACGGTTGACCAGATCTTGCTCGAAGGTCAGTTGCCGGTGTTCATTCGCTTCAAAGGACTTCGGCAGCAATTGGAGAGAGGCGCGCGAGCGCTTCGTGCGCGGCACCTTCGGTCATGTGGTGGCGTGTTGTGCGGTAGGCTGAGCAGCATTCAGCTTAGGGAGCCGCCACAAGTTGAACGCCGCTGCCGTCATCAGGAATTGCCAGCCCACTTTCAGCAGCCCTCAGGACCTCGTCTTGCGCATGCCGCCGGTCTGCTTCATCCACCCGAACGCTTTTCGATCAGCGGCCTTTTTACGCTGGCTGATGGTATAGCCGGCATGTCGACTCGTGCGCCTGTCAGTGGCGCTCCCGCCGGAGCGCCTCACATTCTAAGCTATGTCCGGACGAACGTTCATCTGCCGCAAGATGCTCACGAAATCCCGCGTGTTGTACGCCTTATCGGCGCCTAGCGTCATCCGCCGACGGCGCCCGCCTCTGCGAGACTACGTTGATATTGCCGATGTGCGAGGATCATCGCGGCCGTCGCGTTCGGCCATGCCATCAGCTTGCGTCAGCAGGGCGTCCAGAACTATTCCGTTGCGGTTCTCAATCAACACGTGGCCCAGATAGCTCAGCTTCGCTTCCTGCCCGTTCCCCTTGCGATACAGTTTGGCGTCTTGGTCGGTCTTGGATTCGTGGGTGTCATTGGTCCGCTTCTGTCCCCGGAACTGGCCGCCTTCCTCGTCATCGCCATCTTTCTTTTGAAACCTCTTCTGGCTCGCACACGCCTCGATCATCGTGCCATCGACAGTGAAGTGTTCGTCCGATAGAAACTGCTGTGCTTGCCTCAGCACGTGCTCGAAAAACACACGTGCCAACTCCTGATTCAGCAGCCGATCGCGGTTGTTGCTGAACACCGCGTCATTCCAGATCGGCTCGTCCATCTCCAGGCCCACGAACCAGCGAAACATCAGGTTGTAATCCAACTGCTCCATCAGCATCCGTTCGCTACGCACCGAATACAGAATCTGCAGCAGCAATGCTCGTAACAAACGCTCCGGCGGAATCGAGGGCTGGCCCGTGGCCGAGTACAGTCCGTCGAATTGTCTCGACATGGCTCGGAAGATCTCGTCCACGATCTTCCGTACCGGCCGCGACGGATGCTCCGCAGGAATCCGTTCCTCCAGTGAAACGTAGCTGAATACGCCCTGCTGTCCTTGGTCTTCGCCCCGCATCAAACAAAGACAACACCAAGTGTTCCAACGCTACACCGGGGACCCCTCTTTTCAACAAGTTCCTAGACATGAGCTGCGCAGGGCGGCTAGGAAATTCAGCCGATGCCAAGGAAGTATTCGCGGCTTTGTTTTGTTCCATCGAGGGCGTCCTGTAGCCTTTGATTTATGCCGGCTACGGGGCAACTTTCTGAGTGGTGACTATCGAGGCTATGATCCCGAGTTTCGCCAATTCTCGCCGGGACGTGTGCTGACGTTCTACATCTTGAACCGACTATTTGACGAAGGTGCTATCGAACGATACGACTTCGGGCCGGGAGCAGCTGATTACAAAGCAGCTTTCTCGACGGCTGACATCAACTGCGCAGACATCTATTACTTTCGTCGTAACATTAAGAATGGATGTCTGCTCACAGCTCACTTCGGTTTTCGTGTTGTGTGCAAATGTTGCACCAAGATAATCCATTCGACACGTGTGAATAAGCTGTTCCGAAAACTGCTTAGACAGCGCCGACACAACGTGCGATGTATGGATGAGCCGACTTAGCCACGAGTTTACTCCCACACCCGCGCTCGTCTAAAACCAACTCCACCCTCCCGCTATTTAGGATTCTCCCCGAAGTCTCTCCGCCATTGCGCCTACCCGGGCTCCAGATCAGCCAGTATCATAGGTATGCTTGTGAATGGACTGCACCACACAGATCACCGGAATGCTCTCGTGGCGCGCTGACCGTGCTCGACAACCGCAAATAGAGCCTACGAGTTTTCCAATGAAAGCGACTTTTAGAACGGAAGCAGCACTGATAACCGTCCTAATGATTTGTTTCGCGACTGCATGTTCTTTCGCCAGCCGATCCGCTACCGCCCATCGCAATTCTTGGAATCCGAAAGCCGCCGCAATGTACCTCGACCAAAGGGCCGAGTGGTGGATGTCTTGGCCCGGTGCCGCCCGGGACCACGGAACCTTTTGCATCTCCTGTCACACTGCCGTGCCGTATGCGCTCTCGCGATCCGCGCTCGGAGGAATGGTTGGCGAGAAAGTACCCACGTCCGGGGAACGGAGAGTTCTGGATAACGTTATCAAGCGTGTGCGCCTCTGGAACGAGGCCAAACCGTTTTACGACGAACAAGTCGGTGCTGGTAAAGCTCTCCAGTCCCGAGGCACGGAATCTGTTCTCAACGCGCTGATTCTTGCAAGCTTTGATGCACGGAACAGCAGTCTCGGTGTCGATACTCGCGCCGCTTTCCAAGACATGTGGGCGCTCGAAGAGACTACGGGAGACAGAAGTGGCGCTTGGCCTTGGCTCGATTTCGACCTCGAGCCCTTTGAAGCGAAGGACTCGGTTTTCTATGGAGCGGCTCTCGCCGCGATCGCAGTGGGCGTTGCCCCCGACAATTACCGCGAATCAGCCCAAATCCAGGGTTATCTCAAGCTCATGCGGGATTATCTGCGTCGCGAATATGCTCGACAATCGCTCAGCAATCAGGCGGTGCTGCTTTGGGCCTCTTTGAGATTACCGAACATTCTGTCTCCAAAGGAGCAAATCTCGATTGTTGACAGCTTATTGAGCAGGCAACAGTCGGACGGAGGGTGGAATTTGTCGTCCATAGCCTGGACGTGGCGCGAATCCAGCTTGAAATGGCTCGTGAAGCTATACCTTCGACCCGAAACTACACCTCTCGTAGGCAAGAGCGACGGATATTCGACCGGCATGATCACCTACGTTCTCGAGCAATATGGTCTGCCTCGCGACAACGCCCATTTGCAACGGGCTCTTGATTGGCTGGCGCGTAATCAGAGCAAATCCGATGGGCGGTGGCCCGGCTATTCCTTGAATCACTCCCCAGAGCAGTCCCCCACTGGCCTGTTCATGAGCGATGCTGCGACCGCGTATGCTGTGCTCGCGCTCACCGCATGCGGCTCGCATTGAACGCACCTCGGCCCTACCCTCAGAGCGGTACGTCTTCCGGGAACCCACAGGCACGCTGCCCACGGTCTGCTTTGTGAACGTGGACACGTTGACTGCATCATCTACTCCATTTTCCCATCGCTTCAACTTAGAGTGGCGCTACCGCACCCTCCCCGTCTCTACATAAGCCGCCTGACATCACCCACTTGCCAGTACTATTTGACAAGATCCAGGTTTCGAGGTTATCTTTTAAGAGCACGAAAATTCCTTCTCTCATTTGAACTCACTCGGTACGGCCCGCCTTTCGGTAAGCAGCTCTCGACTCCCTCAATTGATGCAGTAGGTATTTGTTGCAAGAAAGAGAGTTATGAAAGAAATTGGAACTGTGAAGTGGTTCAACGCTTCGAAGGGATTTGGATTCATTGCACGCGAGAATGGAGAGGATGTATTCGTTCACTTCTCCGCGATCGAGGCGGCCGGGTACCGGAGTCTGGATGAAGGAGCGCGCGTTTCCTTTGTTGTGAAAAAGGGACCGAAAGGTCTGCAGGCCGAACAAGTAGCCCTGGCTTGACAAGCCGAGGCCTGACTGGCTAAATCAGATACTCCTGCGTCAAATGCATGAGCTTGCGGACCCCGTCCAGCGGAGTGCCCAGGCCTTCAAATTCGAGCGAGTAGAGCCCTGTGAACCCTGCATCGTGCATTACCTTCATCGATGCAGGGAAATCATCGGGATAGAATTTGTTCTTTTCGGCAATCCCATCCTTTGAGTGGCAGATGTTGGATGCGTACGGGGCGAGCATCCGAAGCTGAGTCAGGGCGAAGTCCGCGGACCTAGTAGCGAAGTTACCGAAGTCGGGGCATGTTCCTGTTCGGTCATGCCCGAGTTGCTTGATCACTGAGACCAGGATTTCAGCAGATTCGTGCTGCAGATCGTCATTGTGAAACAGCACTCTGATCCCACGTTGATGAGCGATCTCAACAAAGGCCTTCAAATTGTCAGCGGCGATGTGGGGATCGGGCGTTCCTTCACCTGTGAGCGCTACTGTAATGCTGGGCGAGTCCAGCGCTACAGCCACACTGCTCCACCGTTCACCCTCTCTCATCGAGGTCTGACGGTTGCCGCTCTTCATAAACACGCCTCCAGGTATTTGCACTCCCATCAGATTGCAGCAGCGCGATCTTGCTTTCTTCAACCCGGCTTTCACTCTATCGATCGTCGAAGGCTCCGTGTCCACGAAGTGCTGAGGCAGAAACTCGACGTTGTGAATCTGGAACTGATCAGCAAGAAATTGCGGAAAATCCGCCTGAGTAAGCAACGGAAGTTTCGGATCGCGGTAACCAGGCATTTGAGGCGTATCGAAATAGGCTCGGAACGGCCAGGAATTACAGGCAAGCCGACCGAGTTGATCGCGCCCCGAGGATTGAAGTGCCCGAGTTGGCACGCACGTAAGCAGACCAGCCGTCAGAGCCCCGCCCAGCAAGTCTCTCCGTTTTAAAATCATGAATTCTCCCTATAAGAGCGTGCATTCTTTCGCACGCGAGTTTTGTTACGTCGAATTACATCCCGGAGATCGGGCGTAGAAAGCATTGCCTTTGAAATCGAGCTCTTTAAGACCAGCTCGCGACGTGTAAAAGCCCCGGATCGTTTCGATTTTCAAGAAATCAAAAAACCGAGTTCCTGCATTTTGAACCTGCTTATCTGCGCGTTCGTCGCTTACGACATCTAGCAGCGCGATTTGTTGTTCTGCGTCGAGCGCCAGAAACGTCTTAGAGTGCTGATTCTGCGCGGCCCCAGCCAGCCATGCGAAGCCTTCACGGCAGGTGTTTGCCGGATTCCGATTTTCTAGCTGCTGGACTCGGGCTGATCCGTAGAAAGCCACGGCCAGCTCACGATAGAGCGGGTTAAGAGCCCCGGCAGCCTTTCGCACGTCCTCTGCGCTCGAGACCCGCAAATCAATCCACTCGGCTACTTCCTGGCTGATAGCCGCGTTCCCGGAAGCGTCGGCCAGCATCAGTTCGGTCAGACGCCGAATGACAGGGAACTGGGAGGCAGAAAAGAACAGCGGTTCAAATGGGCTGGTCGAAGGGCGCACGTAATCGGTCGGACAACCTGGCGGAATTGGATGGAATCGCTCGGCGCTCATCAGAGCGTGGCTCAAGTGGTCGGTCGAAGGCCGATAAACTCCCGCAGGGAGCAGAGTACTCTGCCCGGCGTCTCCCCGGATGTTTGCCGCCATACCCAAGCCCACCGCAGCTTGACTGATCGTTACCATCCAACCTCTACGAGTGTGGTTCATCATAATCGTCTGTTCTTCGTCTATAACTCCCGCCTCTTGGAGGCATTTACGATGTAGTCTGCCGCGCGCACCGAGACAGCCATGATCGTTAGTGTCGGCTCATAACATCCTTGAGTAACGAACGCCGCGCCATCGGTAACAAAAACATTTTTTACGTCATGTACCTGGTTATACGCGTTCAATACACTCCTTTTCGGGTCTTTCCCCATGCGTGCCGTACCACATTCATGAATATTTTTCCCAAAGACACTTAGCCCTTCGTCCGGCGGATCCTGCCCCTTCACATGTAAAGCGTCCAGCATGCTCACGATATCGTGACGCATCGCTTTGGCCATCGCGTGTTCGTTCTCGCCGTAGCTCGCATGGATTCGCAATGCGGGTATGCCCCAGGCATCCTTTTTTTCAGGATCGAGCTCAACGAAGTTATCGAAGCGCGGAAGACACTCGCCTTGGGCCTCCAACGAAAAGTAATACGGGATTTCCCGCTGCACTTTTTCTCGCCACGGTTTCCCAAAGCCAGGGGTCGAGAAGGCTTGGTCGTAGAGTCGCTGGCTAGCGCTCCCGTCGAAGCGATAGCCTCGGAGGAATTGGCTGTTCTTGTGACCATCCGTGTTCGCATATTTGGGAATCAGATAGCCGCAGGGATTACCGACCGCTTCGCGTTTCGCACTCTTGAGCGACGCGAGTTCGCCGCCGGCACCCTCTATCGTAAAATGATCCATCAGGTAGTGCCCCAGCACGCCGTTCGAATTGCCGATGCCGTTCGGGAATCGGGGAGACCGGGAATTCAGCAGGATACGTGTCGATTCGAGGGTGGCCGCGGCTATCACCACAACTTTCGCTCGCGCTTCGCGATGCTCCTTAGTGACCCGAGTGATGTAGTGGACACCTTCGGCTTTGCCTTCCTTGTTGGTCAAGACATGGCTCACGACAGCATCACTTAGCAAAGTGAAGCGGCCAGTCTGGGCGGCGGCCGGTAACGTCACCGACGGGCTATTGAAATACGATGCGGTGTGGCACCCGCGCGAGCATTCGTCGCAATAGTGGCAGGCAGGGCGTCCGTTGTGCGGCACTGTCAAATTTGCGACGCGGTCCGACATGAACCGCCAACCGAACTGCTTTTCGATGATGTTCTTGGCCAGCACTTCGCCGCAGGACAGATTCATCGGTGGCAAGAATTTTCCGTCCGGCATTTGCGGCAGACCTTCATAGGAAGCGCTTACGCCGATATAGCTTTCCACTCTGTCGTAATACGGCTCGAGTTCCGCATAACTAAACGGCCAGTTCTCCTCGTAACCATCTCGGCTCGCCGCCTTAAATTCATAGTCGCTGTAACGATAACTTTCGCGAGCCCAGCAGAACGTCTTTCCGCCAACTTGGCGCCCGCGTATCCACATGAACGGCTTGCCGGACGGAAAAGTGTACGGGTGTTCGTTGTCGTTCACGAAAAACTGATAGCTATACTCGTCGCACGCATAGCAAAGGCGCTGTACCGGCTGATTCGCCAACATCTGCTTCTGATTTCCGAAGCCGCGATACCTTACCTGATATGGCCACGCGTGCTCGGTAAAATCCCGGCTCGGGATACGAGGCGGGCCGGCCTCCAGCATCAGAACGTTCATCCCTTGTTCGGTGAGTTCCTTGGCTACCCAGCCGCCGCTCGCTCCCGATCCGACGATGAGCGCGTCGTAGATCTTCTCGTTCACTTCCCGATTCCCCGCAAAGCTTTCACTTCCGCAAATTCACGGTCGGCATCTTCAGCGCGTGCCGCCCGCTGGTAAGCTCTTCCGAGCTGGTAGTGTATATAGGGCTTCGCCGGACTCATCGAAGCCGCGAGCTCCAGATGCTTGATCGCTTCCGGTACGTTGCCCGCCGCCAATTCCGCTTTTCCGTACTCGTAATTGGCATCGGCATTCTTCGGCTGTACCGCCAATACCCTTCTCAGTTCTGCCATTCCCGCCGATGTCTCGTTTGTGTGCAGCAGCGCGACTGCCAGATCGTATCGATCCTTCACATTTGTCGGGTCAATCGCGAGCTCGGCGCGGAACTGCGCCTTCGCCTCATCGAGCCGGTTCTGCTTCAGAAACAACAATCCTAAATTGTAATGGGCTTCCCTCAATTGCGGATTCACCCGCAGCGCTTCTCTGAACTCCTCCTCTGCTCGATTCATTTGCGCTACACTCGCATAAACCTCTCCCCATAACAGGTGGAGCTCCGGGGCGTCTGGATGTCGTTTCAAAAGGTCCGCAAAAACGGCTTGTGCCGAGTCGGTTTGTCGCGTGCGTGCATACGCCGTTCCGAGCGCCAACAATACCTGCATATCGTCCGGCTCTGCGTGCCGCGCCTCCCTCAGAGCCGGTATGGCTCGTTCGAATTCCTTAGCTTGAAACAACGCCAAACCAATCTGCTTGTCGATCCCCGCCAATTCAGGATGCTGCTGCTTTGCGAGCGTAAACTCGCGTGCGGCCGTCTCGTATTCGCCTTGAGCCGCGGCCTCGAGACCAAGCTCGTAGTGCGTGGCCGCCATGGCCGGCCAGATTGCGCTGAAAACGATCGCCCCAAGAAGTATAACCAGCCGCATTTCCGAACCCGAATTGACCATTTTGACAGTCTGACTTCATCCGTCTCAAGGAGAGAATATGCTTAGCACCATAGCTCGCTTCGTACTGCCTCCGCTTTTGGTCCTTTCGGCGGCTTTTGCTCAAGAGAGTACGGGAGCAATTTCAGGAACAGTCACGGACCCCTCCGGTGCGCTGGTTCCTCAGGCAGCAATCACTATAACCAATGTCCAGACCGGAGTCGTCCGCAAGGAAACCTCGAACGCAAGTGGGCTGTTTGTCGTAACGAACTTGGCAGTGGGAAACTACAGCTTGACCGCCGAGGCGCAAGGCTTTAAGAAGTTCGAGGCCAAGCAGATTCGGCTTGACGTAAATGACCGGTTGACTATTCCAGTTCACCTGGAGGTTGGCGGAAACACTGAGACCGTTAGCGTGAACGAAAGCGGCGCTCAGTTGCAAACCCAGTCGGCTGATCTTTCCGATTTGATCGGCGCGCGTCAAACCCAGGCTCTGCCGCTGAATGGAAGAGTATTCAGTCAGCTCGTTATGTTGGTCCCCGGTGTAGTCTCGGAAAACGGGACCATCGGCAACGGGGTTGGTATCAATAGCGATACAACCGTCTCCATTAATGGTAACCAGAGTAATTCCAATTTATGGTTGCTTGACGGCCAAAATAATATGGATATCGGCAGCAATGCACAGAATGTAGTAACTCCTCCCTTGGACGCGCTCGAAGAATTCAAAGTGCTGCGCAGTAACTATAGTGCTGAATTTGGCGGCGGAACGGGTGGCGTGGTAAACGTCGTCACCAAACAGGGAACGCGGGACTTTCCATGGCACTGTCTATGAATATTTCCGGAACGATAAGCTTGATGCGAACGATTTCTTCCTGAACCAGGCCGGGCAGCCTCGCAATGAACTTCGCTTCAACAATTTCGGCTACACGTTAGGCGGCCCGTTCTGGATTCCGGGACTTTACAACAAGGACAAGACGAAGGATTTCTTCTTCGCGTCCTACGAAGGACGGCGCAACGTAACCGGCAATACGGCGCAGGACAATGTTCCCGATGCGGCCGAACGGTCCGGCGATCTCTCCGCGCTGGGCGAACCCAACGTTCCGACGTCCCAAATAAATCCGAACGCTCTTGCCATTCTTGACCGCTACCCGCTGCCGAACGCTACCGGCTCTTATAACTTTGTAGCAAGTTTACCTACCGGAACCGTGGATAACATTCAACTCTACCGCTGGGATCACAACATTAGCGACAAAGCGATGTTGATGGCGCGCGTTATGACAGAGAACCAGGGCCTTGCGGACATCAACAATCAACTCTGGGGCGATGACAATTTCCCATCCGTTTCGAGCGACTGGACCTTCACCGCGCTGAATAGTATGGTGAAGCTAACTAACATCATCACACCTACACTCGTGAATGAGTTCCAGTTCGGCTACACGGAAAACTTTATTCACTTCCAGACCAGCGCAAAATCGGATCCGACCCTGGCGTCGCGTTCGGGATTCACCTACACAGAACTTTTCCCGCAAACAAGCGGCTCCTTTCCCACTGTCAATGGCGTGGACGGGTTCGGTACTCTGTCCCATCAGGCGCCCTTCACTAACCGGGAGGCGATCTTGCAAACCCAGGATTCCTTATCGTGGACCAAAGGCACGCACAGCATCAAAACTGGATTCTTTATCGGCCGGGGCCGCAAGCGCGAGCCCGCCAATGGCGGCGTTGACGATACCGCCGGCGTCATGAGCTTTTAACAGCTTTCCATGATCTGCTTCTCGGGGACCTTGCGCAGTACCAGGAAGAAGAAACGCTCAATCCTGTATACGACCGTTGGCACGACTACGCGATTTATTTTCAGGACACCTGGAAAGCGACCGCGCATCTGACGCTCGATTTCGGTTTGCGCTGGCAATATCTCGGGCAGACCTTTTCGGCCCGCAACAACATCGCGAACTTCTACTCATCCTTGTATAACCCGAGCCAGTGCTCTCCCGCAGCGTTCAGTTCGGCTGGCCTGGTTGATCCGGCCCTCTGCAATACGCTCAACGGCATCGTCACGCCCTCCTCTCCGGGCATACCGAGTCGCGCGCTTGTCCAGAACTATCCCAATGGATGGGAGCCGCGGGGTGGGATTGCCTGGTCGCCGGCACTCTTCCACGACAAGCTGGTTTATCGCATGGGAGCCGGCATTTTCCACGGACGAGACGCCATCTCGCAGACGAGCGCACTCGGGCGAACTGCCCTCCGAATAATCGCACTGCCACCCTTACTGGCATTAACATAAATTCGCTTGCACCGTTCAATCCGAGTCTGCCGCAACCCCCGACCGCGCTACAGACCCTTGCGCCGAACTATCTGATTCCGGTCAGTTACCAGTACAGCGCCGGCATTCAGTACAGCGTCAATACAGACACCTTACTTGCCGTCGGGTATGCGGGCAGTCACCAGGTTCACCAGGGACTCAATGTCAATATCAATCAGGTTCCTTATGTAGATTTATTTGGCGTTTACCAGTACGAAAACAGCGGCGGCTCAGTGGGCGTCAATCCTGACACTGTTCGCCCCTATCTCGGATATAGCAACATCTACGTCAATAATCGAGAGGCAGTCACCCGCTACAATTCGCTGCAAGTTTCTTTGGAGCGCAGACTCCAACGCGGCCTGCAGGTTCAACTCGCCTATACCTATAGCCACCTGATTTCCACCGGTCCCAATCAGGACACGGAGGGTGGCGCCAAACCAGTGCAGGATGCTTACAACGTTGCCGCCGAGAAGTCGTTCGGTACCCAGGACCAGCCGAACACGCTGTCTATTAACGCAGTTTGGGAAATACCGATTTTTGCGAACAGTGGGAATCGCTTCTTGAAAAGTGGCCTCGGCGGCTGGCAGCTCAACGGTATCTATTCATTGCGCTCCGGTCTTCCACAAACAGTTTGTCTCGACGAAGATATAGTCGGCCTCGCTGGCGGAGGGAACATCTGCGAGCGCCCGGACGTCGTTTCGAATCCGAATCTCAGCTCAAACCAGCGAGACGTGACGGAGTATTTCGATATCGCCGCCTTTCAGCTCCAGGCGCCTGGCACTTTCGGCAACTCCGGCCGCAACAATGTTCGAGGACCCGGAATTAACAATTTCGACCTGTCTCTCTTCAAGGATTTCGCGCTGCCGCACGTCAAGGGGCTCGGCGGCACTGAATCGCCCAGGCTCCAGTTCCGCACTGAGTTCTTCAATGCGTTCAACCACACTCAGTTCGCCTCGATTAACACCACCTTTGTTCCTGTTAATAACGTCGCCGGAAGCCTTTCCAGCAGCCCGTTTGGCAGTGTAAGCGGCGCACGCGATCCGAGAGAAATCCAGTTCGCGCTAAAACTGCTCTTCTGATGGGCGGCCCTGACAGGTATTCGGCAAGCTTGGAAGGGTAGAGCCCGGCGGCTAGTCGCGCCGAGCAAAACGCGATCAAAACGTTGCCCGCGCTCCGCCGTATAATCGTAACCTGAATTCCCGAAAAGAATACCGCCCGCGATAGTCGGTCCTGCGGAATCGAGTGAGCCTCCGTTCGCTTTCACGCGATTCACAGTGATGAACGGTTTTTGCTGTGTTGTAATCCCACACGACCGTGCCGTTTGCAGTTGAGTATGCGCGGACATGCCCGTCGACGGCCCCGGAGAGCACATACTCTGGCGTAACGGAAACCGCACTCGATTGAGCAGGACTGCAGCTTTTTCGATCGTCACAAGCTTTCGCCGGCGGCGCGCTCCACACCACGCGCCGTAGGCGCCGGTAATGCATACAACCCGCCGCCTTTGTCCGGATCGAGAATCAGCGGCCGCCCCGATGGAAGAAGGTGACGTCGGAGACGGCGGCGTAGACTCGTTTTCCATCGGTGGCGGCGCCCCATTGCACGCCTCCTAACAATCCACCGTTGCCGACGCGCGTCTTCCACAGAATGCGCCCTCTGTCGTCGGGATCAAGTCCCCCCACTACTCCTGATTTCTGCCCGACCGCCAGCAGCCGCTTACCGTTGCCCAGGGGAATAAGACTCGCCGAAGAACCGGAATTGGAATCGGAATCGGGGCCGTGGGGCTCCGGGCAATTTGTTTTGTCCGGGGCGTAACAAGCGCCATTTCCATGTCACCGATCGTCAGTTGCCGGGACCACACGATCTTTCCGGAATCGATCGAGAAAGCCAGTACTGAGTCGCTGGTGTCTGTAGCGGGACCGGAGTGATTGTCCCCAGTCCCCGCATAAAGCATGCGAAGTTTTTCGTCTATCGTCGGCGACGACCAGATCGAAACGCCCGATGGCCCCAGAGTTGCGTCCCGACTGAGTTCTTCGCGAGCGGACGTGCTTCGGGAATGGTGTACGTCTTCCAGATCTGCTTGCCTGTCGCCGCATCGAGCGCGACAATTGCGCCGCGCCCCCTGCAGCACTCATATTTCGGATCGACTGCAGCACTGTCGTCGCCTATTGACACCGGCACAAACAGTCGTTCATCGAAGAACGAGGGAGCGCCAGTGATCTGGACATTGGGAAGGTTGTCGGTCGCCACCTTCCAGATAGTCTCGCCGGTTGCGGCATCAACCGAGTACGCGTGCCCGCGCCGGTCGCCGAATAGCGCTACGCTTCGACCGCCGACTTGCGCTACCGCGATGGCCGAGCGCACCCGGCACTCGCGACGTGTCCCAGAAATAGCAACCTGACTGTGCGTCGAGAGAATAAACGTGGCCGTTCTGGCTTCCGACGAACACGCGGTACCTGCACAGTCGCGACTCCGCCGGAGCTGAAACGGATACTTTCGGACCCGGCGAACGCGCGCTCGCTTGCGGAATGCGGACAGCTATTACCGCAGTTTGCAGCCAATCACCGCACTGCTGCGGTGTATGCCTTGCTAGCGGCCGGCGTTCCCGTGGACACTCGTGGGGATCACGGCGCCACGGCTTTGCATTGGGCGTGCTGGAAAGGCTACGCGGATCTTGTAAAGTTGCTCGTCGAGCATGGCGCGTCGCTGACGATCGCAGACGAGGCTTTTCACGCCCCGCCCGCCGGGTGGTTCTCGCACGGCCTACAGAACTGTGGCGGGCAGTCTGGCGATTATCCGCAAGTGGCACGGCTGTTACTGGCCGCAGGGGCTCAAATGGCCGCTTGCGACATGCCTAGCGGAGACGCTGGTGTGGATGCCGTACTGCAAGAGCATGGACTGATCTGACGCGTTTTGGCTTCGATCGCACATTCGCGTGAGACTGAACATCGAGCGGCCAGTGTGTGTCGACTCCCTTCCGAGGTCAGGCCTGAGAAGCTTTACCAACCCGGCTCAATGTCAAACGAGCCCGACTGTCGTTGTCGCGTTAACGCGCTACATATTCCCAAATTCGAAACTTGATCTGCTGGTGCATTCACACGGAAGCTCAATTTTCAGATGGTTCTGTTTGGTCGATTCCTTGCTTGAGTTCCGCCAGCCATGTCTCTCCGCTTAGCCGTTCGCGCTCTTCGCCGCTCGCCAGGCTTCTCTCTCTTGGCGATTCTGATCCTGACCCTCGGCATTGGCGCCACCACCGCGATGTTCAGTATCACCCGAACAGTGCTGCTGAAGCCGCTCGCATACCGCGATCCGGACCGGCTGGTCACCATCCTTTTCAAGGTCCCGCAGTTTGGTGGTCAGCTGGCTACCATTCCGGTCAATGCTCAGCATTACCAACTCTGGCGGGATCATGCCCGGACGCTCTCCGAAGTAGGTCTGATTTTTCCGAATGCACGCATCCTTAGCGGTCACGGGCAGTCTGTCGAGATAAACGGCGCCAGCGTCACGCCCAACTTTTTTCATCTGCTCGGTATCCAACCCGCTCTCGGCCGCAGTTTCGGGCGCGGTGAAGATCAAGCCGGCAGAAACCAGGTCGTGATCGTCAGTTATCAGTTCTGGCAAGAAAAGCTTGGCGGAAACCCGGAAGTGCTCGGGCAGAAGATCATTTTTGACGGACGCCCTTACCAGGTTGTGGGTGTCGCGCCAAAGGCCTTTCCTTTTCCGCGAGGCCGTCAACTTTCGGATCTTGTGCCCCTATTCGAACACACCGACTACTGGACCCCGCTCGTCTTCAACAAAGACGACCTCGAATCGCCTCTCGGCAATATGAATTTCATTGCCGTCGGTCGCCTCAAACATGGCGTCACCATTTCGCAAGCGCTCGCGGAGCTTACGGCGCTCGAAAAAGTAATAGCCAGGCGCTTCCCCGAACCGGTTGAAGTGGATCCTGTCGTTCAGCGTTTACAAAGCGAGATGGCGCGCGAAGCACGGCTGCCATTGCTGATCCTATTGGGAGCGGTCTCGTGCCGTTCTGCTGATCGTCTGCATCAATCTCATGAATCTGATGCTGGTTAGGGCCGCGGCGCAGCGGCGTGAATGGGCCATCCGTCTTGCGGTAGGCGCCGGTCGTCGTGATCTCTTGCGAGCCGCCTCACTGGAAAGCCTACTTCTTTCGGTTACCGGCGGCGTTCTGGGATCTCTATTAACTGTCTGGCTCCTGGCTGCCGTCCGACTTGGAGCGCCGGTCGACCTGCCACGCGTCGACGAACTGGCCCTCGATCCCGTCGCACTGTGCTTCGCTCTTGCACTGTCCGTCGGGAGCGCCCTGTTCTTCGGGTTGTGGCCGGTCTGGCGCGCCATCCAGGTCGATCCTCAGGAAGCGTTTCAATCGTCGGGCCGGAGCACGAGCGAGGGGCGCAGAGGTCACCGAGCGGGCAAAGTTCTCGTCGCCGCTGAAGTGGCTCTCAGCACCGTGCTCCTTCTCTCTGCTGGCTTGGTCTTGCGCAGCTTCGTAGCTATTCTCAGTGTCGATCCGGGCCTGAACGTTCAACATCTGTTGGCCGTTCGCATCGACCTACCGCCCGGCGAATATCAGAAGAACGAAAATGTTCACTCGTTCTACCGCAGGCTTGAAGATCGAGTGAGCGCGATGCCCGGAGTTCAATCGGCCGGGTTTGTCTCCGATTTACCGCTCACCGGAGGAGGTAACGACAATCCTGTGACCGCCGGTGATCGCGCAGTTCCTCCCATCACACAATGGCCGATGACCAACTATCGCTGGGCCACGCGGCAGTACTTTCATGCTGCCAGCATTCCGATCAAGCAAGGGCGGATCTTCGAGCAAAGGGATGGCAAGAAACTGGAAATAGTCATTACTGAAAATCTCGCTGCTCGCCTCTGGCCTCGAGAAAATGCTATTGGCCGTCCTGTAAAAATGTACGGATGGGGCGATCAGCTTTACGCGGTAGTTGGCGTCGTGGGCGCGGTGCATGCGACCTCACTGATGGCGCCTGCCGCCATGATGGTGTACTTCCCGGAGTGGCAAAGCGCGAACCCTGATATGTCTCTCGTCATACGAACCGCAGCCGATTCCGCTTCGCTTGCTGCCGCAATACGTAAGACTGTGGCAGCGCTCGAGCCGCAAGCCGCCGTACCATCCATTCTGACGATGCAGCAAATCCGCGCTGCCTCCGTGGCTCCTCAGCGCTTTCAGGTCATCCTGCTTTCCACTTTCGCCGCCGCCGCCCTTCTGTTAGCCTGTCTTGGAATCTATGGTGTTCTCGCGTTTACGACAACCCGACGTACCACCGAGATCGGTATTCGCATGGCGCTCGGCGCTCGGCCCAGAAACATTCTTGGCTCGATTCTCGAAAGCGGTATGCTGCCGGTCCTGGTCGGCATGGTTGCCGGCTTACTTGCTTCCATCGCTCTTGCTCGCATTCTCCAGAAACTGCTCTTTGAAGTCCGAGCCCTCGATCCTGCTATGTATGCGGCGACAGCCTTTGTACTGATGACGGTCGCGGCACTAGCTTGCCTGATACCCGCGCTTAGCGCTGCGCGATTAAATCCGGTTGAGGCGCTTCGTCACGAGTAAGTAGCAAATCGGGACGGGGGAAGAGTTTCAGGATTTCATCGTAGAGTAGATAATCCCAGCGATTATAGTGCCGGATCGCCGCATTCAGCTCTGGTCCCGGCTTCTCCTCCAGGCGGACCTTCCCTAGATTTGCCTCCGGCAAAGGTTCAGTGCTACGCCAGGAGTAGTGGTTACAGAGCCATTCATAAGCTTGCCTCGAACATTCCTGATGCCCTACGAAACGAAATCTTGAACGCAGATTCTTCACGGCCCGTTCAAGAACGGAGTCTGTAACCGTGCTAGGTGGAAGATCGCACTCGCCCACGCCGCTAAAATGCCGCACCATGGTGTTGTCGAAGTTCACGGTCAAGCGCTTCTCGAAGAGTTCCAGCAAGCTTATCGGTTTTCCATTTCGGTCCGTGGCAAGGTCCGGATCGGTCTGCAGGAGATATCTGTATTGCGACAAAATCCGCGCTGCCGGTTCTCGTACGACCGTGATGTACTCGGATTTTTGGGGAAGAAACTCGTGAATGCCGAATTGAAAATGCCCTATCACCAGACGGAGGACCCGAAGCTGTTCGAGTGACAGCTCGCGCAGATCCTTGACCAGTAAACCGGGCGGATTTGGATACAGGAAAGCGATCTCAGACAAGAGGAAATTCGTGGTGATCGCATCTCGGAAAGCGGTTCCCGCAGTCTTGGCTATGTGCATCAGCAGCACCGTGGGTCTGGATTTTCGCGGTTCAATTGCAGGTACCTGCAGCACGGCAGGAGCGCCGAGCAGGGAGCAGCCGTTGGGCAGGCGTACATCGATCGCTGTTTCACGGGCAGTTTGAAAATACTCCGCAAGATCCACATAGAACCCATGTTCGGCCGAGCCCATCTTTTCGCCCAGATCGGATCGGTAATAGACCGCTCGTACGCGCGCCGCCGGGCACCCATCCACGAAGACTGTTACCGGGACAGGTCTTGTGGGGTGATCGGCATCGATGGCCCAGCCGAAGGCCTCACCGTCCTTGATGCCATCGAAACTGCCATGCATGCCAAGCGGAGGCTTGGCTCGGCGGCGAATCGCACCGGAAATGCTTCGCTCGATTACGTGAGTCAGGCAGGCAAGTCCGCAGAGTCCGAGCGTAATGCGCAGGAAATTTGTATCGAGGCTAAGGGCAAAGACAGGAGGAAGATAGAAATAATCCAGGATGACAATGGCCGCGAGAGCGGCCACCAACCCGGCCGATAAGCCGAAAAAGCCCGTTGCGATTACCACCCAAACCGCGAAGACAGTGGCAGCAGCCGAACCTAATAGGCGCTGCGCTGAAGCCGTGAGCGCAAACGCGCCGATTACGCCAGCCGCCACGAAAAGAAACCGCGACGCGCGGTATCGAACCGGGGAGAGCTTCGCCAGAAGAGAGTTCAGTTCTCCTGCGTTGACTTTGGCGTTCATCTATTCACAACGCAACTTTTTGAAAGCGGTTCCGAAGCGCCGGCTTCGCGCGGCATCGCGTGCGCAGCGATTAACGCGAGCGATCCTGGACGAACGTCGCTCGCGCGATGGCTAAAATAGCCTCTGCGCTTAGCCTACCATGGCGTCGAAGAGGCCTGTCTCCACGGTGTTGCCGTGCTTCATCTGGATAATAAGGCGGTAACGGCCGGGCGAAGGAAATCCATAAGGAATAGTCACCGTGTTCGGCAGCGCTGCGGCCGACTCCCCTCCCGATCCCATGTCCATTCCGTCCATGCCGCCGGTCGAATTCTGTTGCTGGGCGAGCATGAACGCAGCCATTGAGACCGAACCTGTCGGATGGACGTGGGCAAATACTGTTCCATCCGTTTTTATGAAAGCGGCGTGACCCAACATGCCCATGTACAAGGCCATGTCCTCCGGAGAGCTTCCGTCCGGTTTCTTCAGCCGGAAGCGGAAGAGTACAGGCCGTTTCGCATGCAGTCCGCCGGCAACAGGCAGCCACTCCATCAGATATCCGTCGGGCAATGAGAACTCGCTTGAAGTCGCGGGGGCCGTGCTCAAGGGCGGAGCACTTCCCATTGCGTCATCCCCCGCCAGCGGGCGGCCGTTTACGTCGGAACTGAGGTTGATTGACGTGACCAATGTTTCTGGAAAGCCGTTCGCATGGACGACGTCCGCGTAGAGATTGTAGGCGCCCGCCGGCATTCTGGGAAGACTCAGCCGGAATGTTCCGGGCTCGATGAGATCCGGATGGAGATGATAAACCACATCGAGCCCAGGCTCCCGGATCATATAGAGGTGCATGAGATGACCATGATCGGGAACGAAATCGTCTACTGAGCGGGCGAAGATTGCCTTCCAGCCCGGGCCCTGGAGCCAACCTGGGTCATCGAGCTTCAGTGTCAAAGATTGCGGCTCGACCATGCTCGCGATCATCTGGATGGGTTTGTACACGTTCTGACCATACGAACGCGCTTCGCTGTTCCACCAACGATCGCCAAACCAGAGCGCGCCGACTACCACAGCGAGAGCAATCAGCATGGCAACGCGGCCGGCTCGCAAGCGCTGCGGAGGAGCGGCTACTCCGGGATCGAGCCGCGCTTCCCGTACCGACGCGCCCACCATCGCTATCACACCCCCTACCAAGAACAGACCCAAGATCGAAAGCAGGACGCCCAAGCCGAAGCGCATGTGCTTGGTAACGAGCGCCGCAGCCGGTACGGGAATCGAAATCGTGCCATCACCCCGCGATCCTTCTACCCGAATCCGCACCTGCCACGAGCCGGGCTGCATCATCCACAGCGCGCCGGTGAAGAGCTGCGGATCTTGCTTTGAAACGGTCAGCTTGTCGGGTATTGGCGCAAACTTGGCTCCAGGTCCGGCCATGGGCATCGGCACGGCCTGCACGCTGGTTATCCCGCCCGTCGAGAAGCGCACTTCCAGGTCCGCTACTCCGGGGATGACCGAGGGCGGCCGTACGGTAACGAACAACTGATACGGGCCGGCCTTGCCATCCAGGTAAATGTCTGGGCTGCCGATGTGACCGTACGCCGCAGCGGATGAGAAGAGCGAAACTGCTAGTAAGACAGCAGAGCGTCGCAGCATGTCAACGCTTGATCCTGAAAAGCCATTCTCCGCGTGAAAGGCCGAAACGAAAAGTGAGCGTTCCGAAAACTATCGCCAGAAGAATGCTGCGCCAGAAACTCGCGGCAGTTTCCGTATTCAGAAACAAATACTGTGCGGTATGCGAATAGGGCGGCAGACCGTACCAAAAGTAGCCTGTTCCAAAGAAGGCATTGCGCGACGCGGGAGTCATCAGAAAGCTGGCGAAGGGCCATTCGACAGCGAGCAATACGGCGACGAAGGCGACAGCGCTGATTGCCGCGAGTTTCCACAGGTTCCAGTTCTTTGTCCGCCGCCATATGAGATCTAGCGCCAGCGCCGGCGCGATTAGCGAAATCGGAAACGCCTCCGGGATGAAGTGCGTAACGTGTTGGTACACCGGACCGAGTTTGGGCTCCGCTGGAAATAGGGGTAGCAACAGAATCAGTCCAATGCCGAACAGCGTGTAGAATCCGGCTACCAGAGTTGCAGCCACCGGAAGATCTGTCGCCCGCGCGGCGACGGCGAGAATAATCGGCACGAAAATGGCCAGGATCACATACGGTTCTGAGGTGTGCAATAGAACGCGTTCCGTGTACTCCATCAACATCGTCATCACCATCACGAGCATGACGCCGCAGCCGTAGAGCAAGAGGAGCTTCGAAGATCGCCGGGTTTCTCCGCCGGAGCGATTCATGTGGCCGGCAATCAGCACAATCGTTCCGAGCAGAACGCCATACGTTCCAAGAAAGAGAACGATGTGGGGAGGGCTAATGATCTGAACGTCCAGCCCGTAGGCGTCGTGCCACCAATTGTCGAATGGCGCGGATGTCAGCATCGCAATGCCGCCCCACGATGCGATGAACGCTCCTAGCGGCGCGCGAAATCCCCAGATGTGAACGGAAGCCGGCGCAAGCGGGGAGGACTTGGAAAACGTGGTCGAAAATATGAGGTATCCGAAGGCCAGTCCGGCCAGCACCCCACAGAGATAGATAGCCATGTGGGCGGGCGTCCAGAACGTGTCGCGGCCGATCGACATGTGCCACGAAATATCCCAGTTCGCGCCCACGACAGCAGACGTTACCGCCAAAACCGCGCACCAGATATACCAAGGAATGCTGGTGGCTTTGGGAAAGGGAATGCCATCAGCCTTGGGGTAGGCGGCGGTAGCTGGGCTTGCCATCGAGTCCTCTGATGGAGAAGTTTGGGTACACAAGTATTATCGCCTGAGTGCGACGTCACGCTGTCGCGCCCCTCCACGAGGTCAACAAAAGAAAGCAAACGGAAGTAAAAGTAAAAACATAGCTTTCCTTTTGTGCGGGGCTCGATGTAAGATATCACCAATCCAGGAGTTCGTACTTCCACTGGTCCCACAACGATGCTTCTAAATGTCTTTCATGTCTAAGGCGAACTCGCGTCGCCTCCCTGCGGAGGAACGACGCCGCGAGATTGTAGGTGTGTTGGGGCAGAATGGTCGAATCACTGTCGAGGAAGTGGTTCGGCTCTTTGGGATTTCGGCCGTGACCGCGCGGGGGGATCTCGACGCGCTCTCCGATAGCGGCGCGCTGGTCCGCTCACATGGCGGCGGGCTCAAGCCTCTCGAGGCCGCTCCGGAGCACCCGCTCCGGGTTCGAGCCGGTATGCATCACGCCGAAAAAGTCCGGGTGGCGCAGGCAGCCTGGCAATTAATCCGCCCTTTTCAGACTGTCATCTTATGCACTGGTTCGACGGCGGCGGAGTTAGCGGTACAAATCCAGAGCAGCCGTGAAGGGACCATCACGGTTATCACCTATGCGCTAAGCATCGCCAATATGCTCGCCGACGTTCCGCACGTCTCGCTTGTCATGCTAGGCGGCTTTCTCCGGCATCCTTCTACCGCCTTTGTGGGTCCACACGCCGAACAGATGATGCAATCCCTTCATGCCGATCACTGCTTTATGAGCACGGTGGGAATCGATGCCGACCTCGGACTGACCACGCTTGACATCATGGAAGCTCAGCTCAATCGACGTATGATTTCCTCGGCTGCTCAAGTGACGGTGCTGGCCGATTCAAGTAAGTTCGGCCATCGGAGCCTATCCCTAATTTCGGATTTCGGCAACGTGCAGCGGGTAATTACCGACACAGGCGCTCCCACCTGCCAGATCGAGAAGCTCCGGGCCAAAGGTATCGAAGTTATTCTGGCGTGACCCCCTTCCACTCGAAAGTAAGATCCCGTTCCTTTCTGCACGGCCCCGTTTACAGTCCACTTTCTATGAGAAATCATATATACCATCTTTCACTTTGCGTATAGTTGCGATTTCACTTTCGGTTTGTTTCTTTTCGCTTGACAGTTTCTTTTATTTCGCCTTACAATCCGGTCTAAGCCTCCCGTAGAGTTGTAGTGACGGGAGGAAGCTTACGTTTCTGTTTGGTAGGAGTAGTGCTGTCTATGGGGTGTGAGTCAAACCGTTCGTATTTGTGGAACGGACTCTGGTCGAGTCTGTTCTTGCTCGCTTTCTTTTTCCTTATGCCGGCAAGGGTGCCCGCACAAGAAGTCACTGCGGCGATCAACGGTGTAGTTACCGATCCGTCCGGCGCGGCAATCTCAGCAGCCAAGGTCACGGCCAAGGATCTGGATCGTGGTAGTGTGTTTCCGACTACTACGGACGGCAGCGGCTTTTACAACCTGCCACGTCTCCCGGTCGGTCGTTACGAAGTCCGGGTGGAGAACGCCGGTTTTCAAGCTGCGGTCAAGCCAGAGGTTGTCCTGCAGCTCAATCAGAACGCCAGGATAGACTTCGCCATGCAGGTTGGGGATGTTAACCAGACGATTGAGGTGAGCAGCGCCGCGCCTATTCTACAGACCGAATCGACCCAACTCGGACAGGTCATCGATGCCCGCACCAACACGGCTCTTCCGCTGGCGTCTCGCAACTATGTACAGTTGACACTTCTGGCAGCGGGAAGCGTACATCCCGATCCCAGTTCTTTCAAGAACGGACAAACTACCGCAGGGAGCGGTCGACCTTATGTCAATGGTAACCGGGAGCAGTCGAACAACTTCATTCTCGACGGTATGGATAACAACCAGGTCTCCGATAACCTCGTCGGATACACGCCGAGTGTCGATGCGATTCAGGAATTCAACGAAATTACGCAAAACGCTTCTGCTGAGTTCGGCAACTTCATGGGCGGCATTATCAGCACCTCCATCAAATCGGGTACGAATCAGTTCCACGGCAATGCTTTTGAGTTCTTCCGCAACGATGTTCTAAATGCGAACGAATGGCAAACCAATCTGGTTGGGGGTGCACGGACTGCAGTTCGCTGGAATGAGTTCGGAGGTACTTTTGGTGGACCTGTTATCCGCAACAAGATCTTTTTCTTCGCTGATTATCAGGGGCAACGTCTCGATTTCCCTACTTCAAGCTCGGCGCGTTCGCAGTTTACAGCCAAGGAGCGTTCCGGGAATTTCTCCGAGTTGCTAACCGCCGCTACTCCCGAACAACTGTACAATCCCTACTCGGTCGACGCCAATGGGAATCGCGCTCCTTTCGTCGGGAACATCATTCCCACGAACCTGCTTAGTCCGGCTGCGCTCAAGATCATCAATCTGCCAGCTAACCCCCTCCCTACATCCAGTTCTCTCAACAACAATCTCCTCGTCGGGTCCGGCAGTTCAACAAACGGAGACCAGGGCGACGCCAGAGTGGACTGGAACATCTCGGACAAGGATCGCCTCTTCGGTCGTTATTCGCAAAGCAGGCTGGACAATCCGGGCGTCAATGACTACGCGCTCTCGTATAACAGTTTTGCAACTTATCCTACGAAGAACGGAGTGCTCGATTGGACACGCGCCGTCTCGCCGAGCATGGTGAATGACCTGCGTGTCGGCGTCAACTACGTCCTGGTAAATAACGGCGCTGCGAATAGTGGCGCATTGGGCAACCTTCCCCAGACGGTAGGCATCCCGGGCGTGCCCTCGGAAATTCTGCCCGCCATGAATCTGAGCAACTCGTTTGCGAACAGTCTCGGCAATTCGGATAATTATCAGCTCTTCGCAGACACCGTCATCCAGTACGGAGATACCGCGATTCTCACAAAAGGGCAGCACTCGATGCATTTCGGCTTTCAGGGACAGCGTCAGAGGATCGATACTTTTTACTCAGGCAATAACGGCCTTGCGGGAACATTCAATTTCGACGGACGCTACACCGCTGGACCGAGTATTTTGGCGGCCGGAGGCTCATCATTTGGCGGCTTTTCAACGGGCGCCGGCGAAGCGGACTTTCTACTCGGGCTGCCCTATGACATCGGTGAAGGCGTGAACGGAGGCACCTGGGGCCAGCGCGCGAATATCTTCGGGGTGTTCTTCCAGGATGACTGGCGGGTCACTTCTCACCTGACCTTGAACCTAGGCTTGCGGTGGGAACTCCACACGCCTTGGGTCGAAGTGAAAAACCGTCAGTCAAATTTCGATTTACTAACCGGCCAGCAGTATATCGCCGGTCAGGGATCCTGCCCTTACAACAACTGCCGGGCGCTCTATAACCAGTACAACGGCATCACGAACTACCAACCGCGAATCGGCTTCGCTTACACTCCGGGCGGCGGTAAGTTTGTCGTGCGCGGCGCTTACACCTTGTCCACTTACCTGGAGGGTACGGGCACTAATTTGCGGCTACCGATCAATCCTCCATTTGCTGGTGAACACGAACTAGATTACAGCACACTGCGCACCGGCTTACCCGGCTCTACGTTAGACCAAGGTTTTCTCCCCTTCGCTAATTCGAATCCCAATGACCCGACTGGCGCTACTCTTCGCGTCTGGGATCCGAATGTGCGGCCGGCTGTTTCCAACCAATATAATTTCACCTTGCAGCAGCAGCTCGGTAACTCGACCACGGTGCAAGTCGGTTATGTAGGGCAGAGGACTACGCATCTGATGGTCCCGATGCCCTATTTCCAGAAACGGCTTTTGCCCGACGGTACGGTTGCCCAGACGGCTTTCTTAGCCGGTAATCCCACACTGCTTAGCGAGATCGGGCAGATTTCTGGTACGGCTTCCAATGGAAATCAAAGTTACAATTCGTTGCAGGCCGTGGCACAGAAGCGCTTCGGTAATGGAATCCAGTTTTCCGCCGCCTATACCTGGTCGAAATGCATGTCTGACGCGATCGGCTACTACGGCGCCGGTGGACAGTCAGATAGTCAATCCGCTTACTGGCAGAACGTATATGACAAGAAGTCCGAATGGGGGCCGTGTTTCTACGATGTCGCGCATAATCTCAGCGGCAACATCATTTATGATCTTCCGTTTGGGCGAAGTCGCGCGTTCGGCAAGAACATGAATCGTTTGGTCAACGCGGTAGTCGGAGATTGGCAGGTCAGCGCAATCGGGAGCTTCCACAGCGGATTTCCTATAACGATCTTCGCCGGTGACAACTCGGGCACAGGCTCTCGCGGCGCTCGTGCCGATTGCATCGCGCCGGGAACCGTTTTCGGAGCGCGAGAATCGCCCCTGGGCGGGTATCAGTGGTTTGATCCCAGCGCTTACGCCGCGCCGGCGCCCGGTACCTTCGGCAATTGCGGAGTGGGAACCCTTCGCGGTCCGGGCCTTCACAACGTGGATTTGAGTATCTCCAAGATTTTCGCTTTCACCGAACGCCAACATCTGGAACTTCGCGGCGAGTTTTTGAATGTCTCAAACTCCACGATTCTGAATTCTCCGAATCGGAGCGTTGGCTCCACCAATGGACTTCTCCAGAGTTCGCAAGGTGCACGCAACGTGCAACTCGGTCTGAAGTACAACTTTTAGAGTATGGCAATACGGGCAGCCACCCGCATGGATGGATGCCTGCCCCGCTTCAAGAAGCCTGAGCGGAAGTTTGCGCTTGGAGCAATTTCTCCGCATTCAGAGCGCCTGCGGGCGTGTCTTCATGTTTGAAAATCGCGTACGTAGGATAGCCGTTCGAACGGTACTGTCCTACCCGGTAACGAATGCTGTCTAGTTCCGACTCTGTATAGTCAGGTTTCCGAAGCCGTAGGTAAACGAAGTCTGCCGTCAACACGTGCGGCGTCTCGAGGTTTTCGTTTTCCGCGAGACAGAGCCCGACATTCGCGTCCTGAAGCACCTGGTAGACGCTCTCGTCAAACCAGGTTGCGTTGCGAAATTCGAAAGCGGCGCGCACGGCGCGAGGCAGAGCACCCACGAAGCGAGCCAGCCGCTCCTGATCGATCTTGAAAGATGGCGCGAGTTGAAAGAGAATCGGGCCGAGCCGTCCTGCAGAACGCAGCGGTTCGAGTGAATCCAGGAAAACGCGCGTGAACTCCTCCGCGCCATCCAATTTGAAGGAATGGGTGATCTTCATGTGGGCTTTAGGCAGAAACAGAAAGCCCTCCGGCGTCCCTGCGATCCATTTCTCGAAGGTTGCGGCAGAGGCTATACGCCGGTACGTATAGTTCACCTCGACCGCATTGAGGCGGGACGCGTAGAACGAAAGAAACTTGGCGTTGGGCAACTTCTCGGGATAAAAGACGGGCTTCCAACTTGGATAAGAGAAGCCCGAAGTACCGGCATAAAGTAATGTTTCAGGCACGTGTCAGAGACCTGCAAACCAATCGTATCCCTGTTCAGCCCAATAATCAGCCGGCTTTTCAGTGGTATATCGAATTGAGCCGACGCGTTTGATGTTTTTGATGCCGTATTTGACGGGAATGACCAGCCGTAGTGGCGCTCCGTGGTCGGCAGAAAGAGGCTGATTGTTGTGCTCGTAGGCCATGAGTGTCTGCGGATGCATAGCGCTCTTCATGTCCAGACCAACATAGTACTCCTCATCCGGAGTCGCCATATACACGTATGGCGGCAGTCCCCGGCCGGGAAGGCCGAATTTACGGGTGAAGTCGGCAAAACGCGCTCCGGCCCACGAAGTGACTACGCTCCAACCCTCAATGCAGCAGAAACGCGTGATCATTTCAATCTTGGGTAAGGCCATTATGTCGGAAAGACGGAGATCGAAGGGCTTAGCGCCGTCCGCCGACACGCGCAGACGGTAAGTCTTCCAATCGATATCCGAATCCAGCCCGTAATCTCCATTAGGCTTCAAATAAGTGATCTGGGAGGCGGAATAAGTGGGCATCAAGTGGTTATCGCTTAGATATCCCTGGCCCAGATTCCTATTGAAGTTCAGTACGCGGCGTTGCGGCCAAGGTACGCCATCCTCCTCCCCGGCCTTGGTCAGCCATTCATAACCTGCAAAGCCGGCAAGAGCTGCTGCACCGGCAGTCAGAAAACCGCGACGCGACCTCCGGCGCAGCTCGCGACTGGCTTGCTCTGGCGGGAGAGAGATTTCGGGATGACGGTCAGTTTTTTTCATCTGCCAGCTCGTACCCGATCAACATCCCTCGAAAGTTGTTCCATCCAGCCAGGCCGACCTGTATCACGTGCACTGCGAAGAACACCAAATAACCGATCGCCAGCCCGAAGTGAAGAAGCCTCGCCATGGTATATCCGCCGCATAACGCAGCGAGCCAGGCTAATTGGGCGGGTTTGTAAATCGCGAACCCGGTTACAACCGAACCCACGCCCATGAGCACGATAGCCGAATATGAGATCTGCTGCGCCGCATTGTACTTTTCCTGGGGCGGCAGCTCCTTCCTAAGGTGGAGGTCGTGCAGGGCTACTTGCCACGCATCTCGGAATGCCGACCATGAGCGGGGGACAAGGTAGCGCCACTCGCCGGAAAACAGGGTATAAGCGACGTACGCTATTCCGTTAATGACGAAGAGCCACATGAGCGTAAAGTGAAGCGCCATGCCTTCTGCGAGGCGGTGGTCGATATGGAGCAAGCTGTAAACCCAGGCGGGGAAGAAATGAAAGCTGCCGATGTGATACGGCGCGTAGGCCCAATAAATCAGAATGCCGCTCCAGATCATCAGGAACAGCAAGGGGAAATTGATCCAGTGAAACCATCGAATCGCGAGCAAGTGCTTGAGCCTGAGTTTCGCCATATGACAAATCCTTCGTTTTCTCGCGCGTTATAGTTACGGGGTAAGGATTACGACCTCGCTGGGGTGAGAACCCTGCTATCTAATTTAACCAACGCATGGTGTCATCGGACTCAAGAGGCGATTCGTCGCCACTTAATTTTCTCTGTCTGGCCAGTTACGAAAAGGGACACCGGACTCTTCAGGAATTAAAGCGGCAAGGTTGCCGGGTGTATTTGCTTACCTCGCTGAGTCTCAAAAACAAGGCGGAATGGCCGCGCGAAAGTCTGGACGACATCTTTTACCTGGAAGATCGCGAGCACGAGTGGGATCTGCAGGAGATGCTCAAAGGGGTGAGCCATCTGGCAAGGAGCGTACGGATAGACCGCATCCTCGCGCTCGACGACTTCGACGTAGAGAAAGCTGCACTTCTGCGTGAGCACCTGCGGCTTCCGGGGTTGGGCGAAAGCGCGGCCCGATATTTCCGGGATAAGCTTGCCATGCGTATGGGGGCCGCCGCGAACGGTATCCGCGTACCGGAGTTCACTCCTACCTTTAATTACCAGCAGATAGATGAATTCCTTCAGCGCGTACCGCCGCCATGGATATTGAAACCAAGATTGATGGCGGGCGCAATCGGAATCGCGAAGTTCCACGAGAAAGAGGAACTCTGGAACCGGATTCATAACCTCGGGGATGAGCAATCTTTCTTCGTACTAGAACGCTTCGTACCAGGCGACATTTTCCATGTAGATTCAATCTGGTTTCAGGGCGAGCTGGCCTATTCCATAGCAAGCGCTTACGGTACTCCACCTTTCGAACTGACCACCCAGGGCGGCATTTTCACTACGCAGACGGTAGAGCAGGGAAGCGAAGTCGATCGGACTCTAACATCAACGAGCCAAAGGATTTTGAAGGCTTTTGGACTCCGGGACGGCGTGTCGCATACAGAGTTCATACGAGCCCACTCGGATGGCCAGATTTACTTTCTTGAAACTTCTGCGAGGGTGGGCGGAGCCCATATCGCCGATCTGATTGAACAGGCAAGCGGGATAAACTTCTGGGCTGAGTGGGCAAAGTGCGAGGTTGCCACCGCCCTAAATATGAAATACAATTCTCCCACAGCTCGAAGTGATTGTGCTGGCTTGCTTGTCTCGCTAGCCAGACAGGAGTGGCCGGATACGTCTGGCTTTACAGACTTAGAACTGGTATGGAGACTTAAGAAGCGGAACCACATAGGCTTCATCGTAAAATCTAGTAAACGTGAGCGCGTTGAGCAGCTTCTGAACCAGTATTCGGATCGGGTGAGGAAGGAGTTTCAAGCCACCGTGCCGCCACGCAATCGGGTTACTGAGTAGTTGCAGTATCTCGCTGGGTACTGAGAATCATTTATGAATGTTAGTCTGGTTACGTAAATGCGACCTTTGAAAGTCACGGGTTTCACGGCCGGTGCCGTAATGGGCGGTCTCTCCGCTGCGGCCGCATACGGAAGTGTCTCCAAGACATCGCAGCTGTTTGGCCCATCCGTTTATCGAGGTCCGGGTGGCGAGCGGACGATTGCTTTAACGTTCGACGACGGTCCAAGTGAAGGTACTCTCCCGCTTTTGGAGTACCTGGAGAGAGAAAAGGTATTTTGCACCTTCTTTCAATGCGGAATGAACGTGCGAAGGTTACCTTCGATAGCCGGTCGCGTCGCGGCGTCCGGCCACCAACTCGGGAATCATAGCTATTCCCATCCGAAGCTACTTTTCAAATCGCGTGCCTTCATTGAGCGTGAGTTTACCGAGGCTCAGAAAATTATTACGTTCGAGACGGGCATCGCTCCGATGGTCTTGCGGCCACCGTACGGTTTTCGCTGGCCGGGGATGCGCGAAGTCCAACAGAAGCTCTCTTTATTGAACGTTCTCTGGACGGTCATCGGAAATGACTGGCGTTGGCCTTCACAACGCATCGCACGCCATGTTCTGAACCAGATCTCACCCGGCGGGATCATTTGTCTTCATGACGGGCGCACGATCGAAACCAATCCCGACATTTCAGAAACGATCCTTGCCGTGAAGACGATCGTACCCATATTGAAAGATCACGGATACACCTTTTTAGAGGTAAGCGACCTGCTCCACACGTCCGAGCAGGCACTCGCTGCGCACGCTTGATCAGCGGCCAATCTCTAGTACCGCCAGTGTCTCTGGACCGACTACGATGGGGTGGTCGAGAGTGAGCTTCTGGGCCGGGCCGGGTCGCGAAGCTTCGATCAGATTGCGAACCTGACCATTTGTGGGATTCGCCGGTGAACCGAGCTTTCTCCACTCTTCCAATACCGAACCGTGATCCGGGCTGACGAACTGCAGTTTGTAAGTTTTCGATTTGAGATGCTTCGCAATTAGATGGAAAGTTCTCGGGCCCGGATTTTCGCCAGGCTCCGCGTAGTTCCAGAGAGCGATTACGAACACACCATCGGGTCTTTTGGTGACAAGCGCGTTCTGCGAGTCAATGATCACGCGTTGGTTGCCTAATCGGTGTAGCATATCGAAATCCCAGAATGCCGCTTTGGGGAGGTGGAGCTCGGCTATAAGGCCGTACCCGCCGTAAAAAGGAGTCTTCACTACGCCTTGCTCTTCGAAAACGTCGGAGAAGGTCCAGTAGGACATTACCGCCGCTAAGCCATCGCACTCCCGGATGTTATTGGCGAGCCACGGTCCCATGAAGGCGCTATCGGTTACTTCCGGCTGGGTCATATAGGTGGCGTTATATTCGGACCAGATGATTGGGGTTTCCGGCGCGGCCGAAACCTTCACTTGGTCATAAACTTTTTTTGCGGAGCGCGCCACCATATCTCGGCGGCTTATCGGAAGTTCACGACCGAAGACGTTCTTCGAGTCCTCATTTCCATAAACGTGGGTGGAGACAAAGTCGAACGGGATATTGCCCTGCTTGCAATGAGCGATGAATGCATCCACCCAGGCAGCTTGCGCGGTTGCCGGACCGCCTACTCGAAGCGCCGGATCAACTTGCTTGATGGCTTTTGCCGTCACATCATACAGGGCGAAATAGGTGGCCTGTTTGGGGTCGCCATTCCAGAAGTCGATGTTCGGCTCATTCCACACCTCGAAATACCATTGCTCCACCTCGCCTTTTCCGTAACGGTCTAGTAAGTGATGGGCGAAGGCTTGGATCAGCGCACTCCATTTCCCCGGGTCTTTGGGAGGCGAGGGTAGCGGTTTGTACCAGAAAGGATGCGGAGTCAAGTTCGCGGCCAGCTTGCGCGGCATGAAACTCAGTTCCACAAAAGGCTTCACCCCGTTCGCGAGCAGGCCATCATAGATCTGATCCACGTAGGAGAAATTGTAGATGGGGTTGCCGCTTGAGTCCTCGTCGTACACGCCGTTTTCATCGTCCAGAATCGCGTGGAAACGAACGTAGGTGAATCCCGTATGCTCTTTGACGGCTTTCAAATCTTCCCGGTAGCTCTCCCGCAAACTGAGATTCGCCCGTCCCGAACCGAACATCTGCTCCCAAAAATGAGGGAAGGGTCGAGCCGGAGCCGCTCCATCTATGGTTATGTCTTCAGTTGCGTTTTCTTGCTGAGCAGAGCCCACGGCTACAGCGAAAAACGCGATTAGCATCGGGCCGAATACCAGGCGACATCGTTTCACCACTGTTAGAAGCGGTCAGCGAGCCGGCGTTGCAGTTCGACCGCCGCGGACTGATAGGATTGAAGAGTTCCGAAGCATTTTTTCGAGGTAACTCTATGAAACGTGTTGTGGTCGCAAGCGTTGCCACACTGGTCTTAGCTTTCCTTTGTACTGCACAACAGACCATCGATCCTGCCCTCAACACGCATCCTAAGGACAACGCCACATTCGGCAATCAGAAGTCTCCCAAGAAGGAGAAAGCGCCCACCTCTCGTACCGTGACGGGCCAGGTTGTCGATGAAAGCGGTCAGCCCCTTCAGGGAGCGATGGTCACGCTCACAGACAAGAAGACCAATGAAAGAACCGATTTCTTTACCAAGAAAGACGGCCGCTATCAGTTTGCGGACCTGAGTTTTACCATCGATTACGAGGTTCAGGCCCGCTACAAAGACAAGGCGAGCGAAGTTCGCAAATTGAGCCAGTACGATACTGCGCCGCGCCCGGTTCGCTTCCTCGAGATCAAGACGGGAGCGGGTACGGCTTCGGCCTCTGCTTCTGCCAAACAGTAACTCGGGGTTAGCGTTTGCAGAACTCGGGATACTCTTTCTTTAACGCCGCCAGCTTGGGCAAGTCATTGTAGACGATGTACGGATTGCCCATGTTGTTGTCGAGGTAGTGCTGGTGGTACGACTCGGCGGCGTAGAATCCCTTCAGCGGAACAACCTGGGTTACGATGGGCCGTCGAAATACTTTGGCAGCGTTTAGCTGCTGAATATAAGCCTCGGCGACCTTCTTTTGATCGTCATTCTCGTAGAAAATTGCCGAGCGGTATTGCGTTCCCGAGTCGGGTCCCTGCCGGTTCAACTCTGTTGGGTTGTGCGCTACCGAGAAATAGACCATGAGCAGCTGGCCGTATGTGATCTTTTGAGGATCGAAAGTGATCTGAACGGATTCCGCATGCCCGGTTCTGCCTGTACTCACTTCTTCATAGTGAGCCGTGGATTTTTCGCCTCCGGCGAAGCCCGAGACTACCTTTTTTACTCCCTTGATTCTCTCGAATACGCCTTCCACTCCCCAAAAACAGCCTCCCGCCAGAACAGCGGTTTGCATACCGGGTGTGGAAGCAGCGGGGATGTCGACGGCCGGTGAGGGAAAAGGCTGGTTTGCAGCTTCAAGGAGGCAACTACTTGCCAGGACGGCCGCTGACATCAATACAATACGCGATACGAGCATAAACACCTACAAGCAATGGATTACGACTACTCACCTTTAGATTCGCTATTTGGTCCCGTTTGGTTACGCATTGGGTTCTTACCGACGCTGACCAGATTGGCCAAAATTCTGTACGCTCCGGGAACACCAGCCGGCAACTGCCGATAGAGAGCTAAGGCGTCGTATATGTAGAGGCCCTTACCGTAACGGGCAATCAGCATTCCGCCACGCTGCGGAAGCTGGCCCGGGTCATGCATCTCGAACAAGGCTTGATAAGGCGCGCCGAACGTAGCCATAAAACCGTGCCCGCGCTCTTCTTGCCATCCTTTGAAATCGGCTTCGGTTATTTTGTTGGGCCAGTTCAAAACCGGATTGGCAGGGGCCAGAATTTGCACGTTCGAGTTTTCGTCGACTACCTTCTGCGGATTTGAGCCCAGCGCAAAGGGATATGGCCCGTATTGATCGTCGAAATTCTGTAGATTGTATTGAACGATCAACACCCCTCCGCCCTTTACGTATTCGAGGAGCCGGCTATTGAACGTTCGCAATTCCGGACGTACGCTATACGCTCGCACTCCCAGAACGATCGCGTCAAAGCTGCTGAGATCACCATCGGCAAGAACTTCGCCCGACAGAGTTGTAACGTGCAGACCGAGATCTTCGAGAGCCTGTGGCACGTCATCCCCAGTGCCCGGAAAGAACGCTATACGAAGTCCGGGAGCCGTTTTGACGTCAACTCCGGTTGCCTGGTAAGTGGCAGGCCGGAAGTAAGGATAGGGGCGCAATCCCGCATAGCCGACCAGGCGATAACCCTCCGCATAGTGCTTATTGTTGTAATCGGCGACGGCACGGATTTCGTAGTGGTTTGGTTCGACCGAGCCCGGCGTAATTTTGAAACTGACGGTGCTCCCGTCTCCATCACGTGCGAAGGAAAACGGGTAACTGGCGGGGTCGGAATGCCATCCGGCCGGCAACGTCAGGCGCAGAACCCCCTTTGCCAGTCCCTTGACATTGCTGTGAAGAGTGCAGGTAAAGGCAAAAGTCTTGGAAGCCAGGGGAACCGCGCCTGCGGCCGGTGAAACGGACACCGAAATGGCAGGCTCGATCAACAGCGGGTTCAGTTCATTGCCGATATTATCGACCCGCGAGTTAGTCTCAACCACCTGACGGAGATCCCATGCGACATTCTGAAATTGAATGCGAGCGCTGGCGAAGAGCGGATACGGCGCGAACGACAGATTCCGGAAACGCTCATCAGTCAGGTTGTAATACGGCTGCTCCTCATCCGGGCGTTGAAAGTAAGGCCTCACGGGAGTGGCGTCCTCCGGAACAGCTACGTGAAATTTCTCTCTGAGCTCCTTCTGGCTGGCGAGATCGGCTGCTGCTTTGGCTGTATCTCCAGAAATCTGCCAGCCTTTCCCATCCGATGCCCCTACCGTGATGTTCCCTATGTTCAGAGTCTCGGGACCACTGTTCAGTAAATGCGTTTGAACCGTAAAATGCTGTCCGGGAATCGCAATGGTGAAAGTGGCGGGAGCTCCGCCAAACGCTGCAAAAGGACCGGTAGGTTCCTTATCCGGAACCACTGTGGCCTGGAACGAGATTCCGAGAGCAAGGGTCAATGCCTTTTCGAATCGATCCAGCTTTTCTTGCAGTTCGAATTCGATATCGCTCTTGCCGGGCTCTGAGAGGGTGCTGGAGCGTACTCGTTCCAAGAGGTCTCCATTGAGCTTTAGACCGGCAGCGAGTATGGGTGCGATGGCGGCCGGCTTATCCGGCCGGTATTGATCGAGCGCCCGCTCGACGCATGATGACAAATCCCTCAACTGATCGCTGAGGAATCCCGTGTCACCGCCCGTTGAGAGTGATGCAATTCCGTGTAGTGAAACGTCGATGCCGTCATAGAAGGACTGCTCGTTCTCCTTCGCCTCCACGCGCGACCCGTAGCGATGGTATGGCGCTGAATACAAATTAGGCGTTGGAAGGGTGCCGCCGCCGTTTTGCGATTTCTGATAACCCCACCCCTGACGGCCCATCTGCAGCGCCGTCAGACCCGTAGCTGGATTCTGCGTTCCCTCCGGGACGTTGACATTCGTTGCCGGCGTCTGACTCATCCAGGTCTTGTTCACGTAGTCGTAGAAGCGGATCGGGACGTATTGGTCAGTGGCGTAGTCGTAGATCTTTTTGTCCTTCGTGGGGGCAAAAAACGGCACGCGAGCGTAGACCTTGAGCGGCTTCCAGGGCCTCAGTCCGGCACGGATTTGCTCCGGGAAGCTATTCGGGTCGCCGGCGGCGTTAAAGACTTCCTGCGCCATTTGTCCAGCCACCTGGTGATTGCCGTGACCGTCCGTAGGCGCTCCGACGAATACGGAGGTGATCACCAGGGGACGAGTCATACGCACCACGCGGACAGTGTCGGAAAGCACTCTTTGGTAGCCCCATTTTTCAAGTGCTTCCTCGCGTGTTTTTGAAAACCCGTAGTCAATTACCGTGCCCCAGAACTGCCGCACCCCGTAAAAGCGATCCGACTGCAGGAGTTCCTGTGTTCTCAGAAGTCCGAGTGCGTCATAGAAGTCGGTCGACATCGCGTTTTGGCCGCCCTCGCCGCGATTCAGTGTCAAGAGCGCGGTTCGGGCGCCGATATAGCGAGATTCGTACGCGAGCATCCCGCCATCCTCATCATCCGGATGCGCGGTGATCATTAACACGCTGGCGCGCGTATGAAGCTCCAACAAGCATCTCGTCAGCCCGGCTGCTCCGCGATCGAGATCAATCGGCATGGCGTTCGGATCGAGTTGCGCAAGCGTCACCGCTGACGGCTGGCTTGCGTTAGCGGCCCAAATACCCACAGCCAAGGCGGTAGAGGCCAGCGTGGCGATTCCAACCCTGGCGAAGGAGAAATGAAGCTTGAGCATTTAGAAGATTACGGAACCAGGAGCAAACTCCTTTTTGTATGGTACGTCGAAGAGTTGATAAGCCAATATGCTTCAGTAGTATTTGCGCTGGTTTACATGAAGCTATATCGTACCCGCCGTGGTTGTATAGTCGAGAGCGAAGACAGGCTGTTCTCGATTGCTGACGAAGATTGGGACGCTCTTCTGGTTCGCGACAACCTCTCCGGGTTTCTTCAAAAGAAGATATCTGACGCGCCGTCCGCAGCCAAAGACGTGCTGAACGAGATTTTGGCGCCTATTGGCCGGCAGGAAGTCTGGGCAGCGGGCGTAACTTATTACCGAAGCCGTGATGCCCGGATGGAAGAATCAAAGTCGGCGGGAGGCGGCGATTTCTATGATCGTGTCTACAGTGCCGAACGTCCCGAACTCTTCTTTAAAGCGACGGCGCACCGGGTAGTCGGGCCGGATGAGCCGGTGGCGATTCGTAGCGATGCGAAGTGGTCAGTGCCTGAACCGGAACTGACTGTTTTGAGTACGCCCAACGGAAAAATCACCGGCTACACAATCGGCAATGATATGAGCTCACGCGACATCGAAGGAGAGAATCCGCTGTACCTCCCGCAGGCCAAAGTCTACAACCGGAGTTGCGCTCTGGGGCCGTGCATCCTGGTTACCGAAGACCCGCTCCCGAAAACTACTGAGATACGAGTGGAGATCCGGCGGGCGAGCGGTTCGGCATTCGACGGCTCCACAACCCTTGAATCACTCAAGCGCGAGCCAACTTCCTTGCTGAAGTTTCTGCACCGTGATAACAGCTTCCCGCACGGCTGCTTTCTGCTGACCGGAACGGGCATTGTACCGCCAGATTCGTTTTCGCTCCAGCACGGTGACGAGATCCGAATTACGATCCCACCAATCGGGACTCTCGTAAACGTCGTTGGCTAGATGGCTGGATTCGTCTTGGGGCGCAACGGAATCGGTGTGCCTGCGGAAAAAACGAATTTGTCCTTGGCGCTGACGATTTTCCCAAGCCACTTCTCGCGACCATTTAACAGGCCGTGAATATCCGCCTCCACGGGTTGCTCGAGGACGAGCGTGTCGCCCACATTCAGGTCCACCAACGTGCGGGTTGAGATTGTTCCCGCATTCAAACGGGCTTCGAAGGTGACTGCTGCATCTTGAAGCACGCGGCCGAGACGCAGCTGATCCTCTTCTCTGGATTCTTTTCTTCGAACCTGCCGGGCTTGATCGAACTTGTTTCGCAATCTCTTCACGAATAGCGACGGTATGGCTAGGTTCATCAAGCCTGAGAAGGTCCCGACGCGCATCTCGATCGCGATTACTACCACAGCTTCTGCCGGCGAAAGTACATGCATAATTTGCGGCTCGCTGGCGAGGGACTGGACTTTAAACGAAATGTCTGCGACAGTTTTCCAGGCCTCAGACAAGTCTCTCAGCATGACTCGCAAGAGAGTCTGAATGAGATTCTTCTCAATATCGGTGATTTTGCGCTGAACGGTAGTCGGCGAACGGCCTTTGCTGCCGAGCAACAACTCAATCAAGCTGAACATCAGGGTTGTATCCAGCTCCAGCACTGCCGTGCCTTCGTATGGCGACATGCCGATGTAGGCTAGGCAAGTGGGCGATTCGAGTCCTTCGAGGAACTCCGAATACGAAATCTGGCTAAGACTCACCAGGTTGAGAACAACATACGAACGCAGGTAGGCCGAAAGGCCGGATGCCAGGTTGCGAACATAATTCTCGTGCACCAGGTGAAGGGCACGAAGCTGCGATTTCGAAATACGATCGAGTTGGCCGAAGTCAAACGCCGAGACATCGTTGCGGTTATTCAGGTGAGCATCCGCGCCGCCTTGCAGGACATCCGTGTCTCGAAGGCCTTGACTCAAGCGGCCTCGCGCAACGCCAGCCGGTCCTGCCGGCTAATGATCTCTTTGATGCGGACGCCATAGTTGCCCTTCACGGAAACGATCTCCCCGCGCGCTACCAGCGTTCCATGCACCATCAAGTCCACGTACTCTCCCACACTGCGGTCCAATTCGATCAGTGAACCCGACGTAATCTTCAGGATGTCCTCGATGGGTAGCACCGCCCGGCCGAGAGCAACGGCCAGCGGCAACTCCAAGTCCATCAATCGTCGAAGCATCGGCGTGAAGCCGGCTTCGACGCTGGCGCCTGCCAAAAGCTCCGAACTGCGCTCCTGAGTTAATGCGGTTACTTGATTATCGTTGCTCATTGATGATCTTCCCGGTCTGCGGCAGAATTGTCGGACCGCGCGGCACCGTTGCCACCTATATCTGCCATGCGAACTGCCAGCAAGCCGTCGATGACGAGGATTTCACCACTCCCCAGATAGGTATTGCTTGCATACACGTCGACGTTTTCTCCGGCCTGTCTGGATAACGGCAAAACACTTCCTATCTTCAAATCGAGCAGCTCGCGAAAGGAGATGGTCTTACGCCCTAACTCCGCTCGCAAAGGCAGCGGAACGTCCTCTATCGCTTCGAATCCCCGCATTTTGCTAATAGACGTACTGATCGCTCGCCGAACCGCTCAAGGTAATCAATCCTTCCTTCTCCAAATCCCTCGCGATCGTTATTGTTTGCTGCTGCGCCGCATCGACATCTTTCAAGCGCACCGGACCGAGATTGGCCAACTCCTCCGCCATCATTTCCGCACCACGCTGCGACTGGGTGGAGAGGAACTTCTGACGCAACGATTCATCGGCGCCTTTGAGCGCAGTCAGAAGCGTGCTTCGTTCGACTTTGCTCATAAGAGTCCGGATGGCGGCAATATCTAGGTTTTCGAGATCGCGAAACACGAACATGAACCGGCGAATGTTCTCAAACAGCGAGGGATTTTCCTTCTCGACTGAATCCAACATCTGGGAGCAGGTATTGGGATCCAGGCGGTTGAACATGTTTGCCACGGCCCGAACTCCACCAACAGCCTCGCGGCTCAATTCTCCCAAATTCCGGAGTTTCTGGTCTATGACGGAAGCGATGTTACGAACGACTTCCGGCGATATTTGATCGAGATCAGCCATGCGCACAGCTACCTCGGCCCGAGTTTCCACAGGCAGTGAGCTGAGAAGTGTCGCGGCCTGACCGGCTTCGAGATTCGACAGGATGAGGGCAATGGTCTGCGGATGCTCGTCTTGAATGAACTTCGCCAATTGCTGTGGGTCTACTTTGCGGAAGTTCTCGAAGGTGATGGCATCCGCCTTCAACGACCGAGTCAAACGCTCGATCAGCCGAGTTGCTCCTTCCGAACCATAGGCTTCGACAAGCAGCTTCTGGGCATAATCCATGCCGCCGCGGATGATCAAGCGGCGAGACAGGCTGAACTGTTCAAATTCCTCGAACGCGCACTTTAATTGTTCAGGCGTCGCGGTATCGAAACGCGCAACAGCCCGCGCGACCGCATCTGCCTCTTCCTCGGGGATGTGGCGGAGGACATTGGCGCTTTCAGCCGGGCCTAGTGCAATGAGAATAATCGCCGCTTTCTGCACTCCGCTCAGTTTGGGGACAAGCGCCGCGGAGCTACTTTGCGTGAGACTCTCAGGCATGAGTAAAAACTTAGTTGGAGTCAGGCGCGAGCGCTCTCAGTCTAAAACAGCAAACCGGCTCCCAGCCGTCTTGATATAACAACGAAAGCTATGGAAACCAAGACGAACCGGCGCAGCTTTCTTATGGCGAGCGGTCTGACCGCAGTCGCCGCTACCAGAGTCTGGGGTGCGAACGATACGCTCCGTGTCGGAGTTATCGGCAATGGCGGACGCATGCGTTCGTTGCTTCACGCGGCAGACAAGTCCTCGCCCTATCAATTGGCAGCAGCCTGCGATGTTTATTCGCCTCATCTGGATGAGATCAAGGCGCGCTCCAACGGTGCCGCGGCGGCCACGTTTATCGACTACAAAGAGCTACTTGCCCAACCGGTGGACGCCGTGCTGATCGCAGTGCCCGACCACTCCCACGTGCGGGTTGCGTGCGACGCTGTGGCGGCCGGCAAAGACGTTTACCTCGAGAAGCCCGTCACGCATTCAGTAGAAGAAGGAGAGACGCTTACCCAGGCGGTGCGCTCTTCGAAGCAGGTTCTGCAGTGTGGAATGCAGCAGCGCAGTTGGCGCCACTTTCAGAGCGCCGTCGATCTGATTCAGGGTGGCAACATCGGCCGCATCACGCAGGTTCGCACGTATTGGTATCAGAACTATCAGCGCGACTGGCCGGCACAGCCGATCAATCCTCAATTACTCGATTGGAAGCGCTGGCTCGGCTCCGCGCCCGATCAGCCTTTTAGCGAAGAGAAGTATCGGCGCTGGCGCTGGTTCTGGAACTTCGGCGGTGGCGCTCTGACGGACCTGTTCGCTCACTGGATAGATGTGGTTCATTGGGCCATGAAAACCACCGAACCGACCTTCGCTCAAATGATCGGGAACAAGTACTTCTTCGAACAGTGGGACTGCCCCGATACCGTGCAGTGCGGCTTCCATTACGGAAGCTTCGATGTCGGTTACGAAGGTACGATGATTTCGTCAATTGACGACGGCGGCCTCGAATTCCGCGGCACCGAAGGCACTATAAAGCTGACCCGCAGCGGATTCGAAGTTTATCGCGAGGGTGTTGCTAAAGGTAATCCTCTCCTGACCGAGACAAGCTTTGAAGATGGAACCATCTCGCACATGCAGAACTTCTTCGAGTGCGTGAAGAGTCGCAAGGAGCCGAACGCCCCCGTCGAAGCCGGAGTCGCTGCTGCCCGCGCAGGACAGATCGGTAATCTCGCTCTGCATCATGGAGGGCAGGTTAACTGGCCGCTGAAAACTAATGACACTGCGAGTGCGAAGCCGGTATAGAGTAGTTCTCCAGTCGAGGGGTGAACGCTTGACACAGGCTAGAGCGGGACAGAGTTAGACGGCAGAACGAACGACATCTCCAAGGATAAGCACCCGCAAAACTAATTCTCCAGATTCGCGTCTACCGGGTCTTCTTTTTCCCTTTTTTCGCGCTGCGTTAGCAGCGCAAACTGCCGGAAAGCCTGCTGCGCTTTCGCGTCGTTTCCCAAATGTTTGTACACCTCACCCAACTGGTAAAAAGCCGTTGAAAAATTAGGTCGCAAACGAACTGCCGCCTCCAGCTCTTCGCGCGCCTCGGGATACTTCTTCATCTGGCGATAGTGCTTCCCAAGCTGATAGCGTGTCAAGGGGTTCGAGGGATCCAGCCGCTGGGCTTCCTGCAAATTGGTCAGGGCCAGATCCATCTCATTCAACTTCGCAAGCAAAACTCCGTAATGCAGAAGGTAATGGGCATTGTTTGGCTTCAGCTTCAGCGCGTTGACAAAATCGATCTTGGCTTCCTGCAAATGGTCGCTCCAAATGGCCACCACCCCGAGCATGAATTGCGCTTTATCCTGCTTAGGGTCCAAATGCAGAGTTTCTTCGAAATGCCGTGTGGCGCGTTCATATTCTTGCGACAGAAAGAAGCTCATTCCCAACTCGTAAAATACCTGCGGAGAATGCGGCTCGACCTTGGAGGCGAGCAGAAAAGATTGGATGGCATCGATTTGATCGCCGGATCGCTGATACATCCAACCCTGGTCCATTAAATAACCAAAATTACCCGGTTCAAGTTCGTTGGCGCGGCGAATAGAGTCGATGGCTTCTTGGTTCTGTCCCACCAATATATGGGCACGCGCGAGAAGAGCAAAGTCATTCGCTGATCCATCCGCAGGTGCATCTTTCAGGCAGGCCAGAATGCAAGCCCGATCCTTCTGCGCCACGCACTGCCTTAATTTTTCAAGCGTGGTGGAAGCCGTCAGGTCATAGCTCGTAAACGCGAAGAAAATAGGAGCAAGATAAATCAGCAGTCCAGTCCGGCGGCCTGCTGGTGGGCGTCTGGTTGCATGCGCCCCCCAGCTCATCGGTGAGCCAAACTGTCTTTCTGGTTCTTCTCCGCAATCAAAGCTGCCGCCCGCGATGCATCCTGACGCGCCTCCTCGGTTCTGCCCAGTCGAGTCAGAATGCGCGACCGCATTGCCGGAAAAGAAGAGTTATTCGGGAACCTCTTACCGGCATCGCTCAGAACCTCGGCCGCTTCCGGGAGCCGGTCGGCATCCGCTAACGCTTTCGCTAAGGAATCGTAAGCAAGCTCCGAACTTGGATCGATTGCCAGCGCACGCTGCAGTTGCACAATCGCCTCTGGGAGCCGCCGGTCCCGGCGCAGTGCCTCGCCCAGGTACACGTTCGCCTCCGTGTGGTGCGGTTTCACAGCCAGCGCCGCACGATAGTACGCGGCCGCAGAACTGTTTTGTCCCGCTTCAAACGCTAGATACGCCAGCCGAAAATTCGCTTCGAACAGATCGGGCGATGATTTCAGAGCCGCCAGATATTCTTCGCGCGCCTGGGCGTCCTCGCCTTTCTGAAAATGCGCATCGCCCAAAAGCACATGCACCCAGGCGGAAGCGGGAAACCGCGTGATCAGCAGGCGAAAATGATCTAGCCCCGCGCTTTTATCATTCAACTCCTTGTCTTCGCGGATCAAGGAATACAGTACATAAGGATCGTCGTTCCCACGCTTCCAGGCGTCCAGGAAGCAATCGCGCGCCCGGGAATGATCCCCTAGTAGCTGATATCCCAGACCGCGAAAGAATTGAGATTCCTTATCCGTCGCGGCTTTGTCCAGGGCTGACAGCCCGCGTGGCGCATCGCCAAGAGCGATCAGAGCCTCACCTTGCCGCAAATGCAAGATCGCCGACTGGGGCTCGATCTTTAGGCCACGATCAATCGCCGGGAGGGCTTCGCTAAAATCGTGGTTCCCAATTAGAAAGGATGCGTAGGCGGTGTACAGCGCTGCATCGTGCGGGCACGCAGCAATTGACTGTTGAAATGCCTCGCGACGTTCGCTGAAGGGTAGCTTGCGGATCGCTGGCGCGCCGGTAGACTTGGTTTTCCGCCGCGGAAAACGCACAAGCCGAAAACGCGGGAATAGCGGCGGCTAAGTGCAAAAAACACTACCGCCGCAGCCTTCATGGCCGACAGTCTAGCATCAAAGCGCAATGCGTAGACCGCGGACCTTTTACGTTAGAAATGGAAGCGCAAGGCGAACTCAACAATCCGCGGGTCAAGCGCACTGGTAACCTGCCCGAAGTTGGAGGCTCCAAATGTTCGTACTGATTCCGCTGAAGTTCGTGTGATTGAAGATATTGAATAACTCGCCACGGAATTCGAAGGCGGCGTGCTCGCCAACCTTGAAGTCCTTATAGAGAGCCATATCGAACGTAACCAGGCCAGGTCCGGTGATTACGCCATTGGCTGGCGTTTCCGTAAAAACCATAGGGGGGCGCGGAGAAAGCGCTTGTATTGAACCACTGACCCGGCGTTTTCGGATACGTCAACGCTGTGCCGGTGGCGTCGGGTCTGGTGGCCAATCCCTGGTTCGTAATACTGAGACCGGGTGACAGCGAGATTCCGCTTTGAATTGCGGTGATACCCGCGTACCGCCAGCCTCCCAATACTGAACCGACCCAATCGGTTCTATTTTTCAGGAATGGAATATTCCAGATATAGCTAAATGTAAGAACCTGCGGAACGTTGAGCGCGGAGTTCCCATAATCTGCATTCACATTGTGACTATTCTGAACGCTGTTGCCACCGAAGAAGCTCTGCGAGAATGAATTCGACAATCCGTGCGAGTAAGTGTATGCGGCAGTGAAGAATAGATTATGGCCGGTCGGGTGGCGCACCGATATCGTCAAGCCGTTCCAATTTGCACGGCCAACACTGTAATTGGTGCTGAGGCTTCCGTAGCCCGGGTAAGACCCATAGACGTACTCGTAGGTTCCCGTGTTGATAGAGGGATTGTAATCGAAGCCGTTTGCCGGCCAAGGTTGGTTGATATCCTGAGCGAGCGGCATGTGAGTCGTATGGTCGCCCGAGCCTCCTATAGACACTAACCATCCGGTAAATTGATGTTCCAACGTCAGGCTGTAGGTAGTCACGCTGGAAGCGGACCTCACATATAAATCAGAGCCCGAAAGACTAGGCGCAGCCAGGGGCGCCGCCTGACCGGTTCCAATGGGATTGGGGAACTTCGGGTTGATCAGTGTGATCGATTGGACGAAGGGATAGTTGTCCGCGCAATTATAAGTACAGTCCGCTCCCGTGAATACGCGCGATTGCGTTATCCCCGCTCCTCCGCGCAACGCCGTCTTACCATCGCCGAACACGTCCCACGCAAAGCCGCCAGTGGGTGCGAAATACTAATTCTGGCCGTAGCCGAAATTGTTAGCAATGCCGTCCCGGCCGTTCACGATAATGCCGTTCAACGGGTTGTAATTGGGAGTGGGCGTGATCGTCCCATTGGCATTCACGATCGGCGCCTGGGCAATGGAGTACCTTGCCGGATCCAGCATTGCTTCAAATTGGTCTTGGACATGCGGCAGGGGCATGTAGGAAATGCGAAATCCGTAATTTACGGTGAGCCTCTTGGATACTTTCCATGAGTCCTGGATATAGGGCGCCATGATCCGGCCGTGAATGTAGGGCCGCCGTTCCGTGCTGTCCTGATAAAGCTGCGCCGCGTCACCCAGCAGATAATCGGCGATCGGGTCATTAGTAAAGCGGCCGGTGAAGCTCCAGATTCCATTGCTTTGCGAGTACTTGTTCTGACGCTTCGTGCTGTTCACCAGGTTGAAGCCGGCTTCGATCGTGTGATTGCCCTTCACCCAGCTCCAGTCATCAGTTAACGTAGTTTCCAGGTCGGACGCATGGATCAGCGGCTGCGATTGAGTGACGCCGATCGAAGCGTAACCGCCCGAGAAGCTTATTCGGGCAGCCGGTCCGAAAGAAATCCATTGTAAGGAAGATTGGTTTGGAAATTCGGTAGCTGATTTTTGTAAACCAGACCGTTCGTATTCAAATCGACAACATAGATATTCGCACCCAGCGAAAGCTGATTAACCATCGTCGGTGAGATAATCACCGTGCCCTGCAGCTCAATTAATTTGCTCCTGGTTTCAAACGATTGCCGGCTGGTGGTAAAGGGCGAACCGAGCCATTCCTGCGCTGGCAGGTTCTGGGTTTGCCGCAAATCGAAGTACTCGCCCATCAGGTGCACCTTGTCGCTGACGTTGTAGTCAACTTTGCCTTGCGAATCCAACTGATCGGTCGTCTGCGGATTCGTGTTGATGTAGTTGTTTCCGCCGGAGTTGTAGTTGGGGAGATTTGCTGCCGCGTTGAGCAGCGTCAGGGAGTTTGGATTTATCCGCGAGCTCGGAATCACGTACTGGCCTGCCGAGTTTTGTGGAAACGGCTGGCCTGTTGTGGGATCGATAATCCGGTCGTTGAACACGCCGGCGCGCTGCTCCGCAGTCGGCGTAATGCCGGTTTGCGTGCTGCCAGTGCTCTGCTTCACCCCCTGTTCGCTCAGAAAGAAAAAAACCTTGTTGCGGTCTTTGTTGAAAAGCTTAGGAATGAAAAGCGGGCCACCCAATGTGCCCCCGAAAATGTTTTGATGGTACGCAAGAACGTTCGGGCTGAAGAAGTTTCTCGAGTTGAGCGCGGTGTTCCGAAAGTATTCCCAAGCCGTCCCGTGAAAATCATGCGAGCCGCTGCGGGTCTGGACCGCCACCACGGATGCGCCCAATAAGGTGTATTTTGGGCTGATGTTGTTTTGAAGTGTCCGCACTTCCGCAATGCTGTCCGGATTCGGCAGAATGGTGGTCTGTGTCATGTTTCCGGTGTTCATGTTCCATACGCCGTCCAATTCGTAGAGCGTGCCACTCGTTCCCATGCCGTTGATCGACATGGTGTTGTTTGTTGCGAAACCGCCTTGGCCTTGCGCGCTGCCTTGTCCCAGGTTCACCACCCCCGGCATCAATGCAGAGAGGCTTTGATAATTTCGTCCATTCAGCGGGAGTGTCTCCACTTGCTGCTGTGCTACGGAATTCGACACCTCACTGCTGGTGGTCTGAACCTGTACGGCGCTTGCTTCCACCGTCACCTGCTGTGAGACTTGGCCGACTTCCAGCGTGATGTTTACAGTGCGCGTGACAGTCGGTCCGAGGAAGACGTCCTTCTGGTTCACCGTGGCAAAGCCGGTTTTAGTAACCGTAATATCGTAGGTCGCGCTAGCCAATCCCGGCGCGGTGTAGGTCCCTTCAGCATTGGTAGCGGTCTGCACGGTCTGCCCGGTCCCTTTGTTGGTGATGCTGACTTGGGCGTCTGGAACAATCGCCCCAGCCGGATCTGTCACGCTTCCGGTCAAGGTGCCCGCGGTGCTTTGCGCAAAAGCGGGTTTAAGGCTGATAGTTAGAAGAGCGAGTGTGAAAAAGCACGCGAAGACAGGTCGCGCGTACCGAGAGACTGGTCTCATAGATGTTGCCTTAGATACTATCACCACTAAGGTTGTAAATACCAGTACTGAAAAAGTAGGAATAATACCAATTCGAGCTCTGGCTGGTTTGAAGCTGGCCAGGGTCAGCAACTGAATCTGACGAGTCTAACGCGGTAGCGAGTTTGACGCTGTTACAGCGGTCGGGGTGTTAGGCTGATCGGCATCCACGTACTCGATCCAGCCATCCATCATCTCGTTCTCACTCGCGGCCCCCCAGCGGATAGGCTTCTTGGGATCGGGATTCAGAGGGTTATTGGCGGAGTTATCGAAATCCGCTATCACTTCAATTCGAGTGCCTTTGGGAATATAGATCGGTTTTTGGGCAATGTAAGTAAATTGCCAGTTGAAATTGTAGGCCGGAACGTACAAAAGGGTTTCGTCGTGCCCGTCAGGATAGTGGGCCACATAGCGCATCGACTTACCTCGCAAATGCATGTGAGGTGTGAGGCTCGTGATGTCAACGGCATTGTTGAAGGTATGGCATTCGGTCACGCGCTGGTCCGGATCTCCCGCCGGAATGAGAAACATCTGGCTGGAGATCGAGGTCATCTGCAGAACCTTTTCGGGTTTCTTGGCAAAGAAGAGCCCGACGCTGGTGGCATCTGTTTCGGACTTGCCGGTCGTTCTGGAGTAATGGATCTGGAAGTTCAGAGTGGCGCCCGCCGGGATCTTGCGCGCGGTGCCCTCCGGAAACATTTCGGCGTCGCGTCCCGGCAAATAGGACGTGATCAAGTTACCGAGATCGGCGATTTTCGAACCGGGGAGTAAGCCGTTGTCGTCCACAGAGCAGCCGTTATCGATGACCGGCGCTTCGGGGCGCAGCCATTCGAGAGTGCCTTGGTGGATCATCAGCCAGCGGGCGTATTCCGTGGCCGGGTCCTTCTTAGGCGCTGCGGCTTTTGTTTTCCGGTTCCTTTATAAACACATGCGCATGGTGGACGACCTTGCGGTTACCTGGGCGAAGTTCAGCGGCAACAACCCAGCGGTCTTCGGTGAAGTGAGTGGGGACGTCAATGTACGCGTATTGGTCAGGACCGGTGGCGTCAAGTTTCTGGGGAGGAATCGAGATGACGAGATCGGGTTTTCCAAGTCTCCAGCCATCGTTGAAGCTTGGCGAGGCGGGCAGGTCTTTAGGGTCACCTTCGAGCTTCGGGCCGTCGACCCAGGCGGTGATGGTTGCGATATCGGCGTCGGAGAGACGTGCATCATTCGACCACTCGCCGTAATGCGGATCGGCTTTCCAGGGCGGCATTTTGCGGGTCACTACAGCTTCTTTGATGGCCGCGGCCCAAGGCCTCGCCTCTTTGTAAGTAACAAGAGACATCGGCGCGATATCGCCGGGATGGTGGCATTTCACGCAATGAGCATAGAGAATCGGCGCGATGTCGTGGCTGAAGGTCGGCGCGGGGGAAGTAGGCGCGCAGAAGCTTGCGGGAGTGATGAGGAGAGCCAGGAGACCTCCTGGGATTTGGACGCGCAGCTTGGTTTTCATAGCGAGTTCTCCGGGCGAAATGGTGGGCATGGCCGCTGCCTCACAGTCGCGGTTCCGACGGGTACAGAATCGTGCCTTGTTTTAAGGGTAGCTCAGAACAGGAGCCGCGAATATCTAAGCTGCGGGCGGCGATATAATCGGCGAGGAACGAGAGAAAAAGCGACATGTTACGTCTGGGAATGCATACCGATAACTGGCGACATCTGGACAGGCCGTTTGAGGATGCTGTTGAGGCTGCCCACCGGCTGGGTTTGGAATGCATCGAGTTCGGCGTTTTCGATGGCCAGTACTTTATACAGGCGCTTGGTTATAATCCGCACCTGCCACTTACTACGGACCCCGTGCCGCTGAGGCGCTACCTCGATTCGAAAGGCCTGAAAGTATCGCAAATCGATGCGGCCTATCCTTTAACGAGCCCCGAGACGGGGCCATACGGCGTTCCGTACGTCCGGAAAGCAATCCTGTTTGCGGAGGCGATCGGCTGTCCTTACGTCGATACCACCGATGGCGGCTCGAAGCCTGCCGGATATTCGGATCAAGAGGTGCTGACCCTGCTCAAGCACAATCTCCGGCTGATTCTCGAGACGGCGGAAAACCACAACGTGACCGTCAACATCGAGACACATGGTCCATATACAACCAAGCTCGATACCATGCGGATGATTCTCGAGCATTTCGATTCCGAGCATCTGCGGGTTAACTTCGATACCGGAAACACTTACATTTCGGGCAACGATCCCCTCGAGTTTCTTAAAGGCGTTCGTAAGTGGGTCTCGCATCTTCATATCAAGGACGTGGCAGCGAACCTGGCGGCGGCCGAGCGCGGCTCCAGCACGGGCATCGCCACCTCGGTTGCTTCTATCGGATCGGGCGTTAACGCGAAGAATATCGAGGCCTGTATTCGCTACCTCCAGGAAACGAATTGGGACGGCGTTCTATCCATTGAGTGCGAAGGCAATGACGAGATTCTAAACCCGAGTGTGGAGTGGATGAAGAATCTGGTCGGGAAGTCTGCCGTCGCGCACGGATGAAGAAACCGGTATGGCTGGTAATCGTGCTGGCGGCGGCCCTGTTGCCAGCCGCGGCACAGACCAACAGACCGGCGAAGATTCTGTTTGTTGTTGGCGGCGAGTACCACGATTACGACCAGCTTCCCAAAACGCTGACCGAAAATCTGCGGCCGCGATTACAGGATTCGGGCGGGGCTGAGTTCACCATAACCAAGGACCTGAGCGTCCTTCGAAAACCGGAGCTGTCAAAATATGACGCTCTGATGATGAACGTTTGCGAGCAGATTCCGGTCAGCGCGGATGAAAGACAAGGTTTTCTGGACGCGGTCAGCAATGGGTTGCCGGTGATCGCGCTGCACTGCACGTTCTGGTCCTTTCAGGCATGGCCGGAATTCAAGCAGGTCTTGGGCGCGTTCGTGCCCGGACATGGGCACTTCGGCTCTTTCTGCGTGGAGGCGGCGAGCCCGGATTCGCCAATTCTGAAGGGAGTTGCGCCGAACTTTGAAATAACGGACGAACCGTACATCGTGAACGAACGCGATCCGGCGATGCAGGTGATCGTGAGGACCTGCAACTCGGTGCAGGATCGGCCCGGTAAGGAGCCCGAGATTTGGACAAAGATGTACTCGAAGGGAAAGATCTTCGCGATGACTTTCGGCCATGACGCGAGGGCTCAGGAAAATCCAAATTACCTTACGCTGCTGACGAACGGAATAGTTTGGGCTTTGGGGCGATCGAATTGACGAGGATGCGTCCAGCTTTCGTGTGGACGGCGCTCGCGGCATTGGCGAGCGCAACGCTGCTTGGCGCGTCTGATTGGACCACGTTTGGCGGAGACCCGCAGCGCGATGGCTGGGCGAGAGGCGAGAACACACTTTCGAAAGAGAACGCCAAGGACATAAAACTCGAATGGAAGATTCAGCTTGACAACCCATCGAAAGAACTGAATTCGCTGACGGCGCCGCTAGTAGTCGAAAAGCTGGTCACACCACGCGGATTCAAAGACGCCGTGATTGTAGCCGGAGCTTCAGACGATGTGTATGCCGTGGATGTCGATAGCGGAAAAATTCTGTGGCAGAAGAAATTTTCAGCCCCTCCGGCCGCCAAACCGGCGCTCGGCTTTCTGTGTCCCAACGCGCTCAACGCAACTCCGGTGATCGACAACCGGATGATGCATTCGACCGTGTACGTAGTTTCAAGCGATGGCATGCTGCATTCGCTGAACGCGGTGGACGGGGAAGACCGAATACCGCCGACCCCCTTTGTTCCGGCAGATTCGAAGGCATGGAGTTTGAATCTGTTCAAGGGCAGCATCTACACGGTTACTTCACAAGGTTGCGGGGGCGCTAAATCGGGCATTTACTCAGTGAGTCTTCAAGGCGCGGATCATGCTGTGAGATCGTTCGTTGCCGCGTCGGCTGGCGCGGGAATCTGGGGACGCGGCGGTTGCGCTATCGATCCGCAGGGGACCATCTATGTAGAAACCGGAGACGGAACGAACGATCCAACGAAGAACCAGTATGCCGACAGTTTCCTGGCCGTCTCGTCGAAGGATATGACGCTCGCAGATTATTACACGCCCGCGAATCATCTCTACCTGACACATAAAGACCTCGACATGGGTGCGATGAGTCCGCTGGTCTTTCCTTTTAGGGACCGGGAACTTGTGGCGGGCGGGGGGAAGGAAGGCGTTCTCTATCTGCTGGATGCGAAGTCATTAGGGGGCGCCGATCATAAAACACCGCTATTTCGCAGTCCTAAATACACAAACGAAGAGTTGAATCTGGCTGGTCGTGGATTCTGGGGCGCGCTAGCGAGTTGGCAAGATCAGAGCGGAGTGCGGTGGCTGTATGCCCCAGCCGAAGGACCGCAGGCGAGTGGTTCTCCCGAGTTCAAGCAGGTCGACGGGCCCGCCCCGAACGGAAGTGTAATGGCATTCAAGGTGGAGGAAGAAGACGGCAAGGTGAAGTTGGCGCCGGCGTGGCGGTCCCGAGATATGTCGATACCGGAGCCGCCGGTTGTGGCGAACGGAGTCGTGTATGCGCTCTCAAATGGAGAGAATACTCAGTCCATTCACCAGAGCGGCCGGTTGATGACTTCGCAGGAGCGCGCTTCGGCTCCGGTAGGGAATGCCACTTTGTATGCGTTCGACGCGGTTACGGGAAAACAACTGTTCTCGAGCGAAAAGGCGATCTCCGGCTTTTCGCACTTCTCAGGCCTGGCGATCGCAAACGGCCACATCTACTTGGTCACATTTCAGAACGTTTTATATTCGTTCGGGCTTGGCGAAGCGGAGCAGTAGGGATTGGAGTTAGCGACGTTTCTTCAAGGGCGGCGACTCAGGGCCGTAAGCTTTCCAAAACGAGTCCACAATCCTTTTCGCCATATCTTCGGGCAGCTTCGCCTTGCTGAGCTGCAAGACATGGCGATACATCATTGGGCCTAATAGCTGAGCAACCGCCAGATCGGGATCGAGATCTTTCCCCAGGTGTCCCTCAGCAACTGCCTGCTTGAGCATGCGCAGCAACCGGCTCCGCGGCGGCTCCATCATCCTTGCACGCCATGCAGCTCCAAATTCGGGATTGCGGGCCGCACGGGCCATAAAGTGAGGAACCATGCGATTGTGCAGCTCAGAACGCGATTCAGGCGGGCGATAGCTCAACAGTTGGACGATATCGTCTTTCACGTCGCCGGAATCAAACTGAGGGAGATCCCCGCTTAGGCGTGCCAGCACATCAAGCGCAAGCTGGTCTTTGTCATTCCAATGCTTATAGATTGTTGCTTTGCTCACGCCGGATGCTTCGCTGATCGCATCCATGCTGGTGTTATCGATGCCGCGGTTTGAGAATAATTCGATCGCGGCGTCCAGAACCTGATTGTGCGCCCGTGCACTCGGCCCACGTGCCATATCAGAGCTGAATTTTGGAGAAGAAGTAGCTTCCTACCGCCATCAGCACCACTGCCACGCCGCACAAGACCGCGATATCCGTGGCTATTCCGAAATGTGAGATGCCAATGAGGGTAGTACGGAGACCATCGACACCGTAGGTCAGCGGATCGAAGCTCGTTATCACACTCAGTGTCTTTGGCAAATTTGTGAGCGGGAAGAGCGCCCCGGAAAGAAAGAAAATCGGCATCACGAGGAAGTTCATGATGAGTTGAAATCCCTGCATATTTTCGAGCTTCGACCCGAGCGCGATACCAAGCGCGGAGAATACCGTGGCTATCAGCGCCATGAAAAGAAGAGCAAGCGGAATCTCAACCAAATCCTTCGGGCGGAAACCTGCGATCAGGCAAACAATCACTACGAGCAACCCTTGCAACATCGCTACAGTGGCGGCGCCCAGCGCTTTGCCCAGCATGATACGGCTGCGAGGTACGGGCGCGACGAGCGTCTCTTTGAGAAATCCAAATTGTCTGTCCCACAAAAGTCCGATGCCCGAAAACACCGAGCTGAAGAGGATTGTCATGCCGATCACGCCGGGCGCTACGAACTGCATGTAGCTGCCGTTCCCGGCCCTCTGAAACACGGGACCGAGGCCGAAGCCCAGCGCGAGCAGATACAGCAGAGGTTGACCCAGCGATGCTACGATCTGCGCTCGGGAACGGAAGTAACGCTTGAGCTCGCGTAGCCAAAGAATGTAAATGGCGCTCATATCGGGTTGGCCTTTCTCAGATGTATAGTCATCGTTTCGCGCTCCACATACGCGCCATTTGCCGCATTTGCTCCGCTGAATTTGCTGTTTCGTCGCGGATGGTCTCGCCTGTCAGTGCGAGGAAAGCTCCCTCGAGCGAGTCGGTGCCGGTCTGTTTCTTCAATTCCGGCGAAGAGCCCTGCGCCACAATCTTGCCGTGATCGATGATTGCGATCCTCTGCGCCACTCGCTCAGCTTCGTCCATGTAGTGGGTTGTCAGGAAGACCGTCACGCTTTCGTTCTGGTTCAGTTGTTTAACTTGCGTCCACAATTGGTTCCTGCTCTGCGGATCGAGCCCGAGCGTGGGTTCGTCCAGAAAAAGAATTTTGGGCGTGTGGAGAAACCCCCGCGCGATTTCAAGGCGGCGTTTCATCCCACCAGAGAACATTTTCACCAGGCCCTTGCGGCGGTCCCAAAGCTCGAAGGTCTTCATCAAAAGTTCGATACGTTCCGCCCGAACTCTTCGCGGGACCTTATAGAGCACGCCGTGGATATCCATGTTTTCGTACGCCGTCAGATCGCCGTCCAGGCTGGGATCCTGGAAAACAATCCCAAATTGCTGGCGCGCTTCGTTCTGCTTGACGGTCGGATCCAAACCATCGAGCTTGATGGTTCCGCTGTTCGGCCGCAGCAAGGTCGTCAGCATCTTGATGGTGGTTGTTTTTCCGGCGCCATTCGGCCCAAGAAACGCGAAGATCTCACCTTTGTGGACCTCGAATGAGACGTCGTCCACGGCCGTGAAGTCCCCGAACCTCTTTACCAAGTTTTGTACAAGGATCATCTCATCCCTCTTAGAGTAAAACTAAACGGTTTAGTTCAGGTTGTCAAGAGGCCAATCGGGCTTCTTTTCTTACGGGAAATATAATTGGTGATCGTTCTCTCAACCTATGAAGAAAAATCTCAAGATTGCGGTTGCCGGCCTGGGTCGCATGGGCATGATCCATGCACTGCACGCTCATGAACTCGCTCGCGATAGCGATGGGTGTGAACTCGCCGCCGTAGCCGAAATCGATGTGGAACGCGCACGACGGTTTACTGATGAGATCGGCTGCAAGGTTCCCATTTTCCCGTCGATCGAGGAACTCGCTGAAGCGCGGGTCGCCGACGCCACCGTAATTGTCACCCCGACAGACAAACACCGGGAACATGCGGCCAGGATGATTGCCGCCGGGAGCCGGGTCTTGCTTGAGAAGCCGCTGACAGGCGGGCTCGAAACGGATCGAGAATTCGCTGCGGAACTCGACCGCAATCATCCGCACGCGCTTATGCTCGCATTTCAGCGGCGTTTCGATCAGCCGCTTCTCTATGCGAAGGAGTTGATCGAAAGCGGTGCGATCGGCCGTGTTTTCAAAATTTACTCGGCCCTCGAGGATTCGAATCCGGCTCCGAACGGCTACGTAAGCAGCGGCATCTTGTCGGATATGGCGGTACATAATGTGGACGAAATTCTCTGGCTGACGGGCAGGATGCCGTCTAAGGCGCTGAGCATCGGTTCCAGAATTTATAGTCACGCACTTACGACCTGCGTGGAAGACTTCGACGATGCGCTGCTGTATCTCTGGTTCGAAGGCGATTTGCTTGCGCAGGTGCAGGTGAGCCGCAACCACGTTTCGGGCTACCGCGTGGAGACAATCATTTTCGGGCAGGAAGGGCAGATTCAGGTCGGTCATTTCGACCAGAAGCCCTTCGCGGTCACGGTCGAGGCTTACGGCCGGCGGGGAAAAACAGAGCCGCTTGCACGGCGAACATTCGAGATGCGCGATTACGGGCGGCCGCTACCGGAGTTCGTTGATCGCTTTGGAGCAGCTTATAAAGCGGAGCTGGCCCGATTCATCGAATGCTGCAAGAACGAAGCGCCGTTTCCGACCACACACCGGGATGGAGTGCGCGCCCAGGAGGCAATATCCGCGGGAATGCGAGTGATGGTTGGTCCTGAGCAGGCGGCGGTGGTCGAGGAACGGACTTAGCTGAATTTTGTAATTCGCCAGAGCGCGAAGCCGGCCCCGAGCAGAACCAGTAACATTGCTACGCTTAAAGCGGCCAACCAACCCATATGAATTTCCATCTGGGGCATGTGGGCCATCGCGCCCAACCCGACGAAGATGAGCGTTGCGGCTGAGATTAGCAGCCAATCTACCCAAGTGCGACGCGTGGAATTCGAATCCGGATCGTGCCCTTGCATGCGGGTGACTACGTAATGCGGGTCGATTCCGTACAGCTTGATTTCGCGCTGCGCGGCCTCCTCCCAGCTCGAATACTCATCTTCCGAGGTGGATGAAGATGCGATCGCTACCGCACCGAGGGCCATCAAAATGGATCCGCCGATCACTTCCAGGTAGATGTTTGTTCTTAGTCCGTGGAGTTCGCCGAAAACCAGAATGGCCCAGAGCAATCCCCAGAGCTGGTTGGTGTTCGATAACGGAATGCCTCGGCTGATGCCCACATACTTTGCGGCGTAGTTCTGAAACAGGTCACCGACAACCCACATGAACCCGCCAAGCAGCGGCCAGAACAGGATCTGGCGATTCACCACCAGTTCATGACCGAACTGCCGCACGCCCCCGAGAAATGCGATCGCCAACACAGTAACCGTCACAATCTCGCCGAACGTGAAGAAGGTGAGGAAAGAAAGGGGATTCATGCCCGTGATGTACGCCTTGCGGTAGGGAATGTACATGGACCCGAACATGAGCCCGGCACCCAATGCTGCGGCGATTCCTCGCACTGCGTTTCCCTGGGCCGATTGCGATGTGGAGGCCGCCGAAATGAGGATTGCGCCGATGAAGATCACCAGCGCCCCGCCAACGACTCCGGCCTTGCGAAGCCAAGGCGCGCGATGCAGTTCTTTAAAAAGCAGGACACCCCAGAGGACGCCGACAAGGCTGTTCGAATTCCATAGAGGGAAGGCAAGGCTCAAGCCGATGTCCCTAACTGCGAAGATCGTGAGCGTATTCCCGATCGCCCAGAGGCAACCAGCCATGACGCCCCATATAACAAGGTGCGGTACCTTGCGGACGTCGGAGAAAGTGTCCGAGGTGCCACGAATCAAGGCCGGAAGGCTCCAGCGCGAGACGAAGGCGCCGGCCACCATCATGAACGAGATCAGCAGGGGAGAGACGGAGACCGTGACCAATTTGGTTGGAGCCTCGGCGGCGGCCAGCCAGAGCGCTGCCGAGATGCCACAAAATATTCCCAGCCTGTGAAGCTGGCGCTGGCGGGACTCGCTGGTGCGCGTCTCGGCAGCTTCTTCGCTAGGCATTCTTCTTCAACTTTTCATCGAACCCAAAGTAGGATCAATAGGCCCAAAAGCAAGACAATAAGCGGAACCCACAATTGTATGTCGAGCCATATGGCCGAACGCCAGGCGGGTCGGTACCCCGCCCGTGAGGTTGATCGATTATCCATGGCGTGAAGAGAATACCCTTGCAACGCTTGTAAGCATATCGGAAATTGCAGGGCTAATATCAGTCCGAAGCAGGGAAGATGCGCGCCTGCCGGGCTTTGGTCAGGAAGGATATCCCCCACTGTAAAAGAACAAACAGCCGATTGGGGAAGCCGATTAGAAAATAGATATGCACTCCCATCCACAACAGCCAGGCGAGGAATCCGGAAAGTCGCAGAAATCTGAGGTCAGCGAGAGCGTAGGCGCGTCCTACAATCGCCAAATCGCCCTTGTCCCAGTACCAGAACGGTTCCCGTGACGGGCGACCTTGAACGCGGCGGCGGATCAGATCTGCGACATACTGACCTTCCTGGATAGCGGGCTGCGCAACGCCGGGCAAAGAGTGCACTGCATTCGATCTGATGCCTACTAAGTTTCGGGAGCTCGCGGAAACAGAGGCGGTATCGCCAATGACAAACACGTTCGGACTGCCGGGAACAGACAGATCGGGACCCACCTTGACCTTGCCCGATTTGTCCAGTTCGGCGCCTAACCATTTGCCTGCCGGCGAAGCGACGACTCCGGCACACCAGAGTACGGTACGAGTTAGGATGCGTTTTCCGCCAGCGGTGACGCTCTCAGAATCGACGTTATCGACGTGAGTGCCTACGTGAATGCTCACTCCCAGTCGTTCGAGATGCCGCTGAGCGGCGGAAGACAGACTTTCGGGAAAAGTAGGCAACAGTCGCGGAGCAGCTTCGTACAGAAGGATACGAGCCTTTGCGGTATCGATGTGGCGAAAATCGCGGGGCAGCGTCATGCGCACCATTTCGGCGATCGTGCTTGCCAGTTCGACGCCTACGGTTCCTCCACCGACAAGCACAAAGGTGAGCGATTGCTCGACTGCTTCCGGAGTGGATTTACCCAATGAGGCGATTCGCTCGGCGGTCTCAAAAGCGGAGAGAATCCTGGCGCGGATTCGTTCGGCGTCGTCGAGAGATTCGAGACCGGGAGCGATCGGCTGCCAGTTGTCGTGACCGAAATAGTTGTAAGTAATACCGGTCGCCAGGATCAAGAAATCGTACTGTAGCTCGCCCTGTGGCACATGAACGAGTCGATTCTGTTTGTCGATGCCCGTCACCTCGGACATCAGCACTTCGATGTTGCGATAGCGGCTGAGAATGGAGCGTATCGGCTGGGCGATCTCGTCGGCGGAGAGGAGGCCGGTTGCAACCTGATACAGCAACGGACGAAACAGGTGATAGCTGCGTTTATCGACCAGGGTCACTCGAACCGGCGCGTTGCCCAACGAGCGAGCTGCATAGAGTCCCCCGAACCCGCCACCCACGATTACGACGTGAGGAACCGCCTCGCTGCGCGCACGTTCGGCCAAGCTTGCCTCCCAGGAGTTGTCAGTTTAGCAGCCACATGGCTCAGAGGCCGAGAAATTGTGTGACCCTGCCGGGTCATAGATCAAGTGGTGAAACTTTTACCGCAACTACAGCTTCTTTTGGCATTGGGATTGTGCCAAACGAATGAGCTCTCCATCAGCGATTCGGTGAAATCCAGGGTCAAACCATCCAGGTAGGGATAACTTTTCGAATCGACGTAGACCGTAACGCCGTCAAAATCCAGTACGCGATCTTTGGGCTTCGGCTTCGAGTCCAACCGGAAAAGATAGCTCATTCCGGAGCATCCGCCGCCCTGAACGCCCAGTCGCAAACCGCCCTGACATTCATGCTTGGCTAATAAATGCTTAACACGCTTTATCGCGCTGTCAGTTAACTCGATCATGGAACCTTCATTCAGTATAATAAATCTTGACAGAACTGTATAGATTAGTCAGTAGACGCAGGTAGAAGAAAGAGAGACCCTATGGCCACACAGCTCAACCCGATCGAGACGTTCGCGAACCAGGAATATAAATGGGGTTTCATCACTGAGATCGATTCCGATACTGTTCCTCCTGGGCTCAGCGAGGAGGTCATCGGGCTAATTTCAGCTCGGAAGAAAGAGCCGCAATTCATGCTCGAGTGGCGGCTAAAGGCCTACCGGCAATGGCTCGCCATGAAGGAGCCGACCTGGGCAAACGTTCATTACCCGCCTATCGATTATCAGTCGATCATCTACTACTCGGCGCCCAAAACCAAAGCCGCCGGCCCCAAAAGTCTGGATGAAGTAGATCCTGAGCTGCTTAAAACTTACGAGAAACTCGGAATTCCTCTGCATGAGCGTGAGATGCTCGCTGGCGTCGCGGTAGACGCGGTGTTCGATAGCGTATCGGTAGCAACGACGTTCAAAGAGAAGTTAGGCGAACTCGGCATTATCTTCTGTTCCTTTTCCGAAGCCGTTCAGGAACACCCGGAACTTGTGCAGAAGTATCTTGGCACGGTGGTTCCTCCGTCGGATAATTTTTTCGCCGCTTTGAATGCGGCGGTCTTTAGCGATGGCTCATTCTGCTACGTGCCGAAGGGCGTTCGCTGCCCGATGGAACTTTCGACCTATTTTCGGATAAACGCCAAGAATACCGGGCAGTTCGAGCGCACGCTGATTATTGCGGATGAGGGAGCGTACGTAAGTTATCTCGAAGGCTGCACGGCGCCCATGCGCGACACCAATCAATTGCACGCGGCGGTGGTCGAGCTGGTAGCTCTGGATAACGCAACGATCAAGTACTCGACCGTTCAAAACTGGTATCCGGGCGATAAGGAAGGGAAGGGCGGCATCTACAACTTCGTAACGAAGCGCGGCAAGTGCCTCGGAACGAACTCTAAAATTTCGTGGACCCAGGTTGAGACCGGTTCCGCGATCACCTGGAAGTATCCCGGCTGCATTCTGATGGGCGACAACTCGGTCGGCGAGTTCTACTCGGTAGCTCTTACAAACAACTATCAGCAAGCCGATACGGGAACGAAGATGATTCATGTCGGAAAGAACACCCGCAGCACGATCGTGTCAAAAGGAATATCAGCGGGACATGGTCAGAACACCTATCGCGGAGCGGTAAAGATTCTAAAAGGGGCGACCGGTGCCCGCAACTATTCCCAGTGCGACTCCATGCTGTTGGGCGACAAATGCGGCGCGCATACGTTTCCCTACCTCGAGGTGAAGAATACATCTTCGAGCGTGGAGCACGAAGCTTCGACATCTAAGATCGGCGAGGACCAGATTTTTTACTGTCGTCAACGTGGAATCTCGAGTGAAGATGCGGTCAGCATGATTGTGAACGGATTCTGTAAAGAGGTTTTCCGGGAACTACCGATGGAGTTCGCCGTCGAGGCGCAGAAACTGCTGGGAGTCAGTTTGGAGGGAAGTGTTGGATAGCGGGTCAGGGACAAACAGAGTGTCGAAAGAACCAATTCTAGAGATTAAGAATCTGCACGCCGAGGCGGGCGGCAACGAGATCCTCCGCGGGATCAACTTGACTGTCTATCCGGGCGAGGTTCATGCCGTAATGGGCCCGAATGGTTCGGGCAAAAGCACGCTTTCGCAAGTAATCGCCGGCCGCGATCTATATAAGGTAACTGGCGGGGAGGTTCTCTACGAGGGGCGGGACCTGCTCGAACTCGATCCTGAAAAACGTGCACAACAAGGGATCTTTCTGGCCTTTCAGTACCCGGTGGAAATCCCGGGCGTCAGCAATTTGTACTTTCTGAAGGCTGCATTAAACGCGGTTCGGAAGAACAGGGGCGAGCCGGAAGTGGATGCGATGGAATTCTTCTCGCTCGTTCGCCAAAAGATGAGTCTCATGAATATGGATGAGACCCTACTCAACCGGGCTGTCAATACCGGGTTTTCGGGCGGGGAAAAGAAGCGGAACGAAATATTCCAGATGGCGGTGCTGGAACCCCGTCTTGCGCTGCTCGACGAGACCGACTCGGGCCTGGATATCGATGCCTTGAAGATTGTTGCGAACGGCGTGAATGCGCTGCGCGGCCCGGATCGGGCGATTCTTGTCATTACGCATTATCAGCGGCTACTGAACCATATAGTTCCCGACTATGTTCATGTTCTGGCTGAAGGACGCATCGTGAAATCGGGAGATAAGGCGCTTGCTCTGTCTCTTGAAGAGAGCGGCTATGCGGGAATTGAGGAGCTGGCGGAGATCGCGCAATGACGATGGCGACTATCTCCGGATTGGAAGATGTTCGCAAGCGGGCGGGGGAGTATTTTGACGCCAGCGGGTTCCCGACAACGCACGACGAGGAATGGCGCTTCACCAATGTAGCTCCTATTGCCAAGAGCCGGTTTCCTATTGCGCCGCCAAACACAACCGGGCATAGCCTGCGGGAGGCGTTGGAGAGCCAACCTGAACTGGTCGAAGAGCACTTGGGCCGCTACGCGACTTACGAAAGCAACCCGTTCGTTGCCCTGAACACAAACAACTTCGAGGATGGTGCGTTCGTGCACATCCCAGCCAACACCATCGCCGAAAAGGCGATTTGGATCGACTACAAAGCGGTTGCCGAACGAACAACTCACCCGCGCAATCTCATCATCGTCGGGGCCGGGAGCCAGGTGCAGATTGTCGAGAGATATACCGGCGCTGGCAGGTATTTCACCAACTCCGTTACCGAGATTGTCGTTGGCGAGAACGCAGTGGTCGAGCACATCAAGCTGGAAGAGGAAAGCGGGGAAGCTTTTCACGTAGCGACGATTCAGGCGTATCAGGCGAGGAACTCGAATTTTAAATCGCACAATATTTCGCTCGGCGGATTATTGGTGCGCAACGACGTGAACGCGGTTCTTTCTACCGGCTGCGAAGGCACGCTGAACGGCCTATATCTTTTGAACGGGAAACAGCACGTAGACAATCACACTGCGCTTGATCACGCGGCGCCGCACGCGGCCAGCCACGAGCTCTATAAGGGCATTCTGGATGGTGCATCGAGCGCCGTTTTCAACGGAAAAATCTTCGTCCGAAAAGATGCTCAGAAGACCGACGCCAAACAAACGAATAAAAATCTGGTGCTCTCTGAGAACGCGGTAATCAACACCAAGCCGGAGCTTCAGATCCTGGCTGATGATGTCCGCTGCACGCACGGGGCAACAGTGGGACAGCTCGACGAAGAAGCGTTGTTCTACTTGCGCGCGCGAGGGATCAACAAAACCGATGCCCGGAACCTTCTGGTTTTTGCATTTGCGAAGGATGTGATCGATCGTATCGCCATTCCCGACGTGCGCAGCTATCTCGAGACAGCGCTGTTTCAGTCGCTTACTCGCTCGCGCCGATTTGGAGAAGCAGCCTCATGATCGCGGAAGTCGAACTCGATAAAACTCGGACCGGCTTCGATGTGGAGCGGATCCGGGAAGACTTCCCGATTCTGAAAGAAAGAGTTCACGGAAAACCGCTGGTTTATCTAGATAACGCGGCCACCACCCAAAAACCGATAGCGGTTATCGACGCGTTGGTCGACTACTACTCGCATTACAACGCGAATGTTCATAGAGCGGTACACCTTTTGAGTGCTCGAGCCACCGAGGCCTGCGACCAGGTGCGCGAGAAGGTTCGGCGCTTCATCAACGCGGCTTCAACCAAAGAGATCATCTTCGTTCGCGGCGCTACGCAAGGATTGAACCTGGTTGCCCAGACGTATGGGCGGCAGAACATTCGACGCGGCGATGAAGTGTTGATCTCGGGTCTCGAACATCACTCGAACATTGTTCCCTGGCAGATGCTCTGCCTGGAGAAGGGCGCACACCTGCGTGTCGTTCACATCGATGAGAACGGTGTGATTCCGCTAGATCAATTCGAAAACGCTTTGAATGATCGCACGCGTTTGGTTGCACTGTCCCATGTTTCGAACGCACTCGGCACAATCAATCCGCTAGCCGAAATGATTCGGATGGCGCACCGGCTGAAGGTTCCGGTGGTGGCAGATGGCGCCCAAGCCGTGCCGCACATGCAAGTGGATGTGCGCGCTCTCGACGTCGATTTTTACGCTTTTTCGGGTCACAAGATCTTTGGGCCAACAGGTATCGGCGTTCTATACGGCAAAGAGGCATTGTTAGAAGCCATGCCACCATTCGAGGGCGGCGGCGACATGATCCGATCCGTCACGTTCGAGAAGACCGAGTACAACATCCTGCCTTATAAGTTCGAGGCCGGGACGCCGGACATTGCGGGGATAGTGGGCCTCGGCGCCGCAATCGATTATGTCAACGGAATCGGCTTGGACAAAATTCAAGCATACGAGAGCGAATTGCTTGAATATGCGACGAAAGCTTTATCCGAAGTCAATGGCGTTCGTATCATCGGGAATGCGCCGGACAAAGCCGGGGTAGTTTCATTCGTCATCGAGGGTGTGCATCCTCACGACGTCGGCACGATTCTCGATCAGCAAGGAATTGCCGTCCGGACGGGACACCATTGTGCACAACCTGTGATGGACCGCTTCCAGATCGCCGCAACAACCCGGGCCTCGCTGGCTTTCTATAACACTACGTCGGAGATCGACGCGCTGGTTGCCGGAATCCGCAAAGTACAGGAGTTCTTTCTATAGTGTCGAACCTAACCGATCTCTACCAGGAGACTATCGTCGACCACAGCAAGCGGCCCCGGAACAAAGGTGTGCTGGAGCAGCCGACGCACAGTGCCGAGGGTTTTAACCCGCTGTGCGGCGACCGATTGACTCTGCAGCTCAAGATCGAGAACGGACGTGTTACAGGAGCCGCGTTTCAAGGCCAAGGTTGCGCGATTTCGACCGCGTCGGCTTCCTTGATGACCGATACGATCAAAGGCAAAACGCCGGAAGAGGCTGAGAAAACGTTCGAGAGTTTTCATCAATTGCTTACTGAAGATCGCCTGCCAACTGCCGATCTGGGCAAGCTGGCAGTGTTTTCCGGGGTGCGTGAATACCCGATGCGCGTTAAATGTGCGACGCTTGCCTGGCATACGCTGCGCGCTGCGCTCCGAGGGGAGGAGAAGTCGATCTCGACGGAATAGCCCATGTCTGAAGACCTGCGGAACCGGGTAGTCGATGTACTGAAGACCGTATACGATCCGGAGATTCCGGTCAATATCTACGAGCTTGGGTTGATCTACGATTTGCAGGCGACGCCGGAAGGGGAGGTAACTGTCAAGATGACTTTGACAGCGCCGAACTGCCCGGTAGCGGATAGTTTGCCCGCCCAGGTGAAACAAAGAATTCTAAAGCTGGATGGCGTGACATCCGCCAAGGTCGATCTGGTTTTCGATCCTCCGTGGGATCGCAGCAAGATGTCCGAAGCAGCGCTGTTCGCGCTTGGTTTCGATATGGGCCCCAGCGTTGTGCCGCTTTCGAAGATACGCTAATGAAGCTGAGCTCCCACGAGGAATACGGATTGCGCTGCCTGCTGCAGGTGGCGCGACAGGGCGTCCATGGGAGCGCCACTATTCCAGAGATCAGCCGCAAGGAAGGAATCTCGGAGCCGTACGTCGCGAAGCTGTTACGCATTCTGCGCCAAGGCGGATTCGTAAGGGCTGTGCGCGGCAAAGTAGGCGGTTATACGCTTGCGCTTCCTCCTGAGGGGATCCACGTCAGCAAGGCTTTGGCTGTTTTAGGCGGCCGTATCTACGAAGAGGATTTCTGTCACCGCCACTCCGGAACTCAAGGCAATTGCGTGCATTCGACAAGCTGTTCTATGCGGTCGCTTTGGCGATCCGTCCAGGAGGCGGTAGATAGTGTGCTGGACGCGATGACAATCCGGGATTTACTGCACCCTGACCACCCATCCGCGATGAATGGCGATTTGCGGAGCGACTTTATCTTTCTCCACGGCCAATCCAAGCACAGCTACAGAAGCCCGATTCCGGAGTAGTTTGTTCGCGCCAAAGTTTCAGGGTGAGGAACGTTGGCGCATAGAGAGCAGATAATCTGTCCAATCTGTCATTCCTTGGCCGGTTTTGGCCGAAACTGAGATGATCGCCATACCCGGGCGCACGGCTTCTATATTGGCCCGCGCGGCCGCCCAGTCGAACTCAACGGCTTCCGCCAAATCGGTTTTCGTGATGATTGCAAGGTCTGCACTGTTGAAGATGGTCGGATACTTGAGCGGCTTGTCTTCTCCTTCGGTAACGGATAGAAGAACGAGCCGGAGATTCTCTCCTAAATCATAAGAAGATGGACAGACCAGGTTCCCGACGTTCTCGATGAATAGAAAATCGAGGTCCGCGAGATTCCAATCCTCTATGGAGCTGTCGATCATCCCGGCCTCCAGATGGCAGAGGGTTCCGGTGGTGATCTGTTTCACGAGAGCCTGGCTGCGCGCCAGTCGTGCGGCATCGTTGTCAGTGGCCAGATCGCCTACCAAAGCAGCGGGCCGGTACTGCTGCTTCAGTGTCGTGAGCGTCTTCTCGAGAAAGCTTGTTTTGCCGGAACCGGGACTGGAGACCAGGCTCACGACGAACACGTTTTGATCCCGGAAGCGCGCCCGCAGCCTTCGAGCAATTTCGTCGTTGTGCTTCAGGACGTTCTGCCGGAGTTCGACAATGCGGGGTGAAGATGTCACTCTGTCAACTCCAGGGCAGAAACCTGCAGCTCCCGACCGTGTATAACCTCCGAGGCGGGCGTGCCGCAATCCACACAATAGAAGGATTGCATGGAGTGGACCGGGCGCTCTCCGTTGCACTGCGAACACTGAACGGAGATTGGGACGTCTTCGATTACCAGCGAGCATTGGGCAAAGTCCGTTTGCTCTGAGGCGAGCTCGAATGCGGAAAGCAGGGCCTCCTTTACCACGCCCGACAAAGGCCCGAGCTTCAGATGAATAGCGGCGACGCCGACATTGCCGCGGCGCTCGACTTCTTCTTCTACGACATCGAGGATGCTCAAAGCGATGGAGAGTTCATGCATGGAATGCTCCGCACGAATCAAATGCCGCCAGTGCCGCCTGGCCCAGACTGATACCGCCGTCGTTCGGCGGAACAGCGGAATTGGTCCAGATGTGGATACCCACACGGGCAAGTAAGGGCTTCACGCTCTCGAGCAGCAGTTCGTTTTGGAAAACACCGCCGGAGAGTACCACGGTGTCAACAGAATACGCTTCGCAGAGCCTTAGGGCGGCTTTGCACAGGCCGGTCGCCAAACCTGAATGAAATGCACGCGCGATTTCGGGCTCGGGGCGTCCGTGCAGACGGTCGGAGATAATGCTCGCGAGCAATGGCCTGAAATCCAGATCATCGGCATCGATTGGAAAAAGATAGGGTTCACAATCGCACGCAGATCGCGCGATATGCTCAAGCCACATTGCCGCCTGGCCTTCAAAACTGATCTCACGAGTGAAGCCCAAAAGAGCTGCAGCTGTATCGAAGAGCCGGCCTGCCGAGGTTGTTTCAAACGTCCGAACCTTCTTCTTGACGAGTTCAAGAGAAGCGCGATAGCGATTGGGAAAGTGGAAAGGGGCCGCTTCAAAGTCCGGAGAGTTCTCGATCTGCGACAAGAATCCGGCCGCACATTGCACTGGAGATCGTGCCGCTGCATCCCCGCCGGCGAGAGACGCGCTTCTGAGATGCATAACGCGGGTGAAACCGGTAAGAACACTACCGATGAAAAACTCGCCGCCCCAGATCGTTTCGTCATCTCCGAAACCAGTACCATCGAAACTGATGCCCAGCACTCGGGTATCCCAAGCCTGCCGTTCAGCGAGAACGGAAGCAAGGTGGGCCCGGTGATGCTGAACGGGTACTCTTCTGAACGCCTGAAGTCCGGAAGCGTGAGCGGTAGAGGCATACTGAGGATGCGCGTCGTGTGCGACCACAAGGTCATGGTCGTCGACGCCATACATCGAAGTCAGATCGCGAATCGTTTGTTCAAAGGCCTGGAATGATGCGTAGTGATCGAGATCGCCGATGTGCTGGCTTACGAATGCCTGCCCATCAACCACCAGTGTGATTGCACTCTTGAGATCCGCACCGACAGCCAGAATCGGCTTATTACTCGGGATATTAGCTGCCACGCCGGGCGCATACCCGCGCGATCTCCGCAAAATAGTCGGGCCGAATGTTCCGGCGCGAGCAACGGAATCATCGATTCTTCGCGCAATCGGCCGTTCGCCAATGAGAAAAACGTCGGCTATACCTGCGAGGCTGTCGCGCGCATCGGCATCGAGGTAAGCGATCGGCTCACTCGACCGGTTCGCGCTCGTCATGACGAGGACGTCCGGCGCACCGGCTGCAAACAGAAGATGATGCAAAGGCGCGTAGGGCAGCATGATGCCGAGTTCGCGATTATCCGGCGCGACTTCCGAAAGAAGAATTCTTGCCGGAGCAAGAACGATCGGACGTGCGCTGGAGGTGAGCAAGTCCTCGGCGTCGGGCGTTAGCTCGATCATTCCGCGGGCCGTCTCGAGATCGCGAACCATGACCGCGAACGGTTTCTCTTTGCGATATTTTCGTTCGCGCAAACGGTGGACCGCAGGCGTATTCTGCGCATCGCACGCCAGGTGATAGCCGCCGATTCCTTTGATCGCGACGATCTTGCCGGCCTTGAGCAAACGAACCGCCGCTTCGATGCTGGCGACATCGCCGCTGACGGTTCCATCGCTCGATTCCAACTGATAATGGGGCCCGCATTTGGGGCAGGCGATCGGTTGGGCGTGAAACCGGCGATCGCCCGGATCGCCATACTGCCGAGTGCACAACGAATCCAGAGGCCATTGCTTCATGGTCGTTTTCGGCCGATCATACGGTAGCTCCTCGATCACCGAGTAGCGAGGACCGCAATTGGTGCAGTTGATATACGGATAGCGGTAGCGCGGATCGGCGGGATCGAACAAGTCCGCCAAACATGCCTGGCAGACAGGCAAGTCCGGAGAGATGCGGACCGAGGGATTTCCGTAGACGCGGCTTTCGCGAATGGTAAAGTCGCCCAAGCCGACCGCCTCGGATAACTGAACGTCGATATCCGCGATTTGAGCGGCTGCTGGCGGTCGTGAGGTCAGTTCGGAAAGGAAACTTTGTAGAGCCGGCTCAGAACCTTCGACGTGAATCTGGACACCCTCGGTTTGGTTGAGGACCCATCCGGTAAGCGAGTTCGCGCGAGCCAGGCGAAAAACAAACGGACGAAATCCGACACCTTGTACAACGCCTCGCACGCGGATGGATCGCGCCGCGGTCATTTGTCGACGCCCATGCCTGCGACACAGCCGCGTCCTTGCCACCCAATCTGCACAGCTTTGCCGTCTTCCATGAGAACCGGCACGGTGCGTTGACTGTTTGTCGCTTCGCACATTCGCCGCAGGGCCTCGGGATCGGCGTCTACGTCGTACTCGATGAATTCGCGGCGGTTCCATTCGAGCCATTCGCGCATTTCTTGCGTGTATGGACAGCTTGCCGTGCCGTAGAGCTCAGTTTTCGGCACTGTCTGGTACCTCGAAAAGCTCACGCAGGATGTGATAGATCGAAGCCTGGACTTCCTGAATGCGCGGGATGTAGTCGGAACGGACGATAAGCGCATGGTCGGTCAAACCGCGCCGCAAAATCTCGCCGCCGTCATAGCCCAACAGACCAACCGTCAGCAGACTGCGCTTGCGACCTTCTTCAAGCGCCATGATGATGTTGCGCGAACCGCCACTGGTCGAGATTCCAATCGCAACGTCCTCCGGTTTAGCTTGCGCAATGAGCTGACGCGAGAAGATGACATCTGTACCTACGTCATTCGCAAGAGCGGTGATGTTGGCTGGTTCCATTGAAAGTGAAACAGCCGGAACGGGCTTATAGCCGGATGGTGGGAGAATGCAATCGAGCGCCCAATCGTTGGCGTCGGTAGCCGATCCCCCGTTGCCGAAGATGATGAGCTTACCGCCTCGGGCCAAACGCTCGCGAATCGCCAGCGCCGCTTCCGCGATCTGTTCCGATTGTTCAGCCGCGACCTGCGCCCGCAATTTCGCGTCTTCCTGAACCTTCATTTGAATCGAGGAAGCTACTTCGTTGACCACACCGGCGCTCTCTTGTTTTTCCTGCCCGAGAAACGGATAAAGGAAACTCGCCTCGCCCACATCGTGACCTAATTCCCGGCGCTCGAAGAAGACGTGCACAGTTTCCCAAAGCGTGTGATACAGGATCTCGATGAGCTCCTGATGCATAAAGGGATCAGGCGTTGTCGCGTTTAAAACATAAGAGCCCGTCGATCCCGGGAGCGCGAAAATCATGCAGCCTCGCGCCTCCATGGATTCGAGAGCTGCACAGACCTCCGGGTCGCTCTCGGGCGGCCCAAAGCCCATCACGATATCCTCGGGGCGCGCTATGGTTTCGAGCCAGGGGCCGAAGAGCATTGACAGGTCGAGCGCGGGAAGTGCTCGCTTGCCGACGATCACCGGGTGAACGAATTCGACAGAAACGTGCTGCGCGTCGGTCGCATACGGTCCTTTCCCGAATGCAAGCAACCGGCCGCCCTTCAGGAAGCGCTCCGACATCTCGCGGCATGCGACCGCAAGCCGTTCCGATTCACGGGAGAAGAACGCTGTGTACGAATCACTGCGTGTGTGGAGCGCGCTTTCGACGCGGATAGCGAGTTGGGAACGGCTAGCGACCATATCAACAGATACGCGGCAGAGGATCGCCGACCAGCATATCGATGACGCGCGTGCCGCCGTATGCCGTAACTCCGAGAACGGTGGCAGCGGGCTGCTCCCGAATCTCACCGATGAGCGCCGCGTGTTCACCGCCTGGTGTTTGCTGCAGAATTTGAAGAGCTGCATCCGCGCATTCCGGCGCGAGGACCGTTAAGAACTGGCCTTCGTTCGCGATGTGAAGCGGATCGAGACCAAGCAACTCGCACGCTCCTCGCACGGTACCTCGAACCGGAATCCGCTCTTCATACAGCAGCACGCTCAGCCCGCTATCGCGGGCCAGCTCGTTCAGAGAAGTTGCCACTCCGCCGCGGGTGGGATCACGCATCCAGCGAATGCCCGAGCCTACTTTTACTGCAAGAGCTTCAACAAGCGGTAGTACAGACCGCGTGTCGGAGAATATCTCTCCTTCGAGATCGAGTTCGCCGCGGGCGAGCAGAATAGTAATGCCATGGTCTCCCACAGGCCCGCTAATCATCACCTTGTCGCCGGGGCGAACAGACGCCGCCGAGGCGGTGATGTTTGGAATCAGCCTTCCGATGCCCGCGGTGGTGACGTACATGCCATCCGCTTTGCCGTGTTCTACAACTTTTGTGTCGCCGCCTGAGATAACTACACCAGCTAGGGTTGCAGCCTTGCTCATGGCCCGGACCTCGGCTTCGAGAACATCGGTCGGCAGTCCGGCTTCTAGTACGTAAGTCACCACCAGGGCTTCGGCTCTGGCGCCCGAGACCGCAAGATCGTTCACGGTTCCGTTGACGGCGAGCTCTCCGATCGAACCGCCGGGAAAACTCAACGGCTTCACGACAAAACTGTCGGTGGTGATGGCGATTCGCGTTCCGTTGACGTTCAGGTGGGCCGCATCACCTAGAGGTTCGGTCGAGGCGCCAAGCAGCAGCGGCGCAAACAGGCCTTCCACCAATCTGCGACTTGCCTTTCCACCGGCTCCATGCGCCATCTCAATTTGCGAGTCACGGAACCGGATTTTAGGCAGGACGACACTCATTCGAGGACTTTGTCAGACTGCCACACTGAGCTGTGTGAGCGCCAGGTTCTTGCGGTGCTCGTAATTGTAGTAAGCCGCGCAAGAACCTTCGGATGAAACCATCAGGGCGCCTACGGGCTGCTCTGGCGTACATTCTTTTCCGAAGAGCTTGCATTGTGACGGCTTTAAGACACCCTTGAGCACTTCACCGCATTGCGCTGCTTTCGGATCAGTGACTCGCACGCCCGGCATGGAAAAGCGGCGCTCGGAATCCCATTCGGCATAACTGTCGCGAATTTTCAGAGCCGACTGCGAAATAAAGCCCATGCCGCGCCATTCGAAGTAGTTGCGTAGCTCGAATACTTCCGCCATAGCCTTAAGCGCTGCGCGGTTACCCTCCCATGGCACAACACGTTTGTACTGATTCTCAACTTTCGCTTCGCCTGCTTTGAGCTGTTGCAGCAGCATCACGATGGTTTGGAGAATATCGACAGGCTCAAATCCGGAGACCACGATTGGTTTGCCTTCGTTGCGTGCAACCCACTCGTAGGGCCGGCAGCCAATCACGGTAGAAACGTGTCCCGGCCCGAGGAACGCATCGATACGCATATCCGGCGAATCGAGAATGGCACGAATGCCGGGAATAATTGTCACGTGATTACAGAAGACCGAAAAATTATCAAGGCCCAAGGCCTTCGCTCGCATCAGCGTCAGGGCTGTTGAGGGCGCCGTGGTCTCGAAGCCAATTGCGAAAAAGATAACGTGCTTTTCAGAATTTTTCTGCGCAATTTTCAAGGCATCGGAAGGCGAGTAGACGATTCGCACATCCATGCCGCGAGCTTTGTGCTCGAGGGGGCTGCCGTCCCGGCCGGGAACCCGCATCATGTCGCCGAACGCAGTAAAAATCACGTTGGGATCTTTCGCCAGCGATAACCCATCGTCGATGCGCCCCATCGGAAGAACACACACGGGGCATCCAGGACCATGGATCAGCTCAATGTTCGGCGGCAACAGATCCTTTAAACCGAAGCGGTAGATCGCATGCGTGTGCCCACCGCACACTTCCATCAGCCGGTAGTGCCTGGCGGGATCTGCCAGACGACGAATCTCCTCGGCCGCCTTCGTGATAACGCCGGCATCCCGAAATTCATCAACATACTTCATAGTCAGCTCCTAAGGCCCTGCGCTTGCCGGCGACAGCGGCTCGGCATCGGTTGTGCCGTAGCCTTCGATCTCTTCCAGAACCGCCTGGTTTTCACCCAGCATTGCCAGAGTCCGCAATTGATCTTGGGCTTGTTCTTCGCTGATTTTACTCATGGCGAAACCGACGTGAACCAGGACCCAATCGCCTATTTTTATCGCCTCATCTTGTAAAAGTCCCATGTCGATGTGCCTTCGCACCCCAACAACTTCCACCAGAGCGCGCTGCTGCTCGCTATCGGCTAGAAGCTCAACAATCTTTGCAGGTATAGCCAGACACATCTATAAACCTTCCGCCGCGAATAGCGGGCTTTCTTGTCTTGTCAGAGCTGTTTGCTTGCGGGCGAGGATATCGAATGAGCACTTCACTTCATCCTTTAACTTCAGCGACCCACCTGCGACGTGGACTAGTTTCATTTTGTAGGGCGTGTGCAACAACGTGAATTCGCCATGGGCACGCAAGGTATCGCCTTCGAGAGCCATTTGCGCGGCCACAGGGAGAGTTCCCGTTACGCCGTGCATGGAGAGATCTCCGATTAGATTGATCCAGTATTGGCCGTCACCCGCTTTGCTCACGGAAACGCGCGAGCTGCACAAGAGGATCTCCGGATATTTCTCACTCTCGAGCACTTCGCGCATCATCGTATGTTCGATCGCGTACCGATCCTCTTCATTCATACGTTCGAGGACGGTAAGTGAATCCGCCTTCACCTTGATCTGAACACACGCCTGTTCGAAGCTTCCAGGGATGAACCGCGCCCACCCTCCACATTCACCAATTACTAATGTCGGGCGCTTCCCGAGGGCGGCCAAAGCAGCGCTGGCGAAGGCCCGGACCATCACGCTGCTGAGCGCGGGATCGATTGCGTAATGATCAAGCTCCATACGCACTCGGTAAGGGGTCATCGCCCGACAGAGCGGCTTTCACCATGCGGCCGATTACTTTCACCGTTTCGTCGATTGCTGCCGATACCGGCTCACTCAGTCCCATCTGGCCTTCTTCTCCGCCGAGATTCGCGGGCTCACAGCCTACTAAGACAATGCGACTCGAAATAGGCCCCATGGCCTTCGCCAGCCGAAGAACATTCATCGGATTCATCGTGTGTCCGTCGACTGCGGCCGGCGTGTTGAATGCGGCGAATTCGTTTAGCTCGGGCTCGATCACAAACACAGTGCCCGGCTTCTCGCCGCGCGGGCACGCATCGATCAATATGACCAACTGGTAGGGTTCGAGCAAGGCGTACGTAAGATCGTAACCACGAATTCCGAAATCGCGGATCTGTACTCCTTCCGGAAACTCTTCTGCTGCGAGCCGCCGGACCACCTCCACTCCAAAACCGTCATCGCCGAGAAAGATGTTGCCGATACCCGCCACGAGAATCTTCGGTTCTGCGGCGACACGCGTACCGAGGCTATGCGAAGGCGAGCACGGCTCGACCTCTTCCGGCTTGAAAAAGAAGCGATGACCGGGTTGTCGAAGCACGCCCAGATCTTTACCGGGATCCTCTTCAAGCACCACGGCCAGGTGCAGCCTTCCTTCATAATCTTGCTCGATCGCTTCGACGATGGCGGTTTGCCCTGCGAGCGCCAGGTCAAAAATATCGCCGCCGGCGCGCGGCCGCAGCAATACGCGATCTCCTTTCCTTAACTCGCTGCCTGCGACTTCAACATATTCCGGGGAGATCTTCTCTTCGAGTAACTGCCATTCCCATTCATTCATGGCGAATCTCGTCACTGAACATCTGACGGCTCGGCCGCAAGCCGCGCAGCGCTCCATGCATCTTCATCAACTGCTCGGGCGGCATGCTTTCCGTTCTTTCGAGAATCTGGCGCGCCCGGTCGTCTAACTGACTCATCTCAAGCTTTTCTTCGTCGCTTAGCGTCATGATGCGAAGCGTCAGAATTTCATCTATCTCGGTTCCGTCGAACAGCGCGCCGGCACTTTCCGGTGCGATCTGGGGATAGTCATACAAAATGATGGGTGAGGAGAGCATTGCGTCGAGTTGGCCTTCGTCGCCGGCCAGAACGGGATACGTTCCCAGGTTGCGACACTGGGCGGCGGCTTCCCGGAACTCGTTCGGTGGGTCAAGGAGTGAAACGAACTCACCACCTTTGACTTCGAGTATGGTGTGGGCGGATGCGAGGGAGCGTATCAGGGCGCGTTCCCGAGGCGGCTTAACGTCATCGAGAAAGGTGGTGTTCGATACGTCAATTCGAATCTTGAGCAGCCCATTCGCGAGCTGTTCAGCCCGGGCGTCGATTGCGCCTTCGATGGATTGACGAGTTCTCACAAATCGCTCATCGGTTTCACGACTCGCCGGAAAGCCGAACACGTTCCGTACCGGTCGCATGCACAGGTCGCTAAGCTTCAACTCATGAACCGTAACCTGGCGTTCCGCAGCTTCCTGCCACCCGTCACTCCGGTCGATGAGATGAAGAAATCGAGCCGTGATACTCAGCGCTGCGTCAGGCCCAAGCGGTTCTACCAGGCATTCAGTCTGCGTGTTCCATCGGTCGGCGCCCTGCTGGACTTCGGCAAAAGCTCGCGGGTACAGGATTCCGAAATTCCAACGCTGGCGGTTCTTCACAGCCGACGCCCGGTAGGGGTAAAGAAGATAGCCCTCATAGAGGACGGCGTTTGCGATCTCCTCGATTTTTTGCCGGTTCATGACCGTACCGGCTCCCGGAGATGTGCGAGCAGCGTCTCGATCATCTGTTCCCAGGTCGGAATGGCGTGCTCAACCTTGTAATCATAGAGACGCTCGAAAACGTCACGCCTCAAGCACAACCACGCGCTATTCGGATAGTAGAGCTCCATCATTTCCCGCCAGACCCGAACCGGTAAGCGGTAGCGGGCCTCGCTGCTCCAGGAAACGGGTGAGACCTGCAACGAGCCGTCGCGATCGATGTAGAACACGGTCCCGCTGAAAAGTAGATTCAGCGGAACGTCCCCGTCAGAAACAGCATGAAAATACTTCGTTGCCGCGACATTGAAGTCGAATGTACATGGGACTTGTAAATCGACCGCTGTTTTGCCTTGAAATGACGGAACCACTACGCTGGCGTGCGTCCAAAGCATCGGCCGGAGAGTCTGTCCCCAGCGTTCGGGTTGGTCGAACAGATCGCGTAACGATTTTTTCTCACCGGAATTGTATTGCCGGCGATTTGCTTCGATCTGGATCTGGACACGGAGCGCAACGGTGTGAATTGTCTCTTCCGTGGGGGCGTTCTCAATGTGCAGTTTCAGCGCCAGCATGGGCTGAGCGGCGAACGAGACGGCTTCGGAATCGTCTACGCGAAACGTCAGGTTAGGCACGCGCGCTCGCCCAGGAAGCCCGGGTCCTCAACTCTTCGAAAAATGAGCCAATCTGTTTCCAAACGTCCGAACCGCCAGACAGGCCGCGCCACTGAGACCGTATCAACCCGACCAGTTCATAACACCTGTCGATCGGAACCACATAATACTCGCCGCTCCCTTCGGTGCGGGAACACTCGATGCGGTTCGCTAGAAGCGCCTCTACATCGGGCTCCATTTCTTCCAAGACCGGGTTTTGTTTTACGATCTCATCCCAGACGATAGCGGACGGGATCGACTCCGTGGCGCCGGCAGGACTTGGATAGAAGGCAAGAACCTTGTCTTCTACGCTGCTCCCGACAAAAAAGGCCATGCCAATTGGAATCATCAGGTCGTCCCACTGCATGCTCGTCAGTTGAAAATCTTGAAGGGCGCGGATGCGGGATGGTACACGTTTGTACCGGGTTTCTCCATGTGCGTGAAAGAGAACCGCGCAGGCATTGCAGCTGCATATTAGTTTTCGAGCGGCGGGTTCGAACAGGTGCTGGTGTTGCAGATGCAATCCAGCCCCGCACAGGTCGCAGCGCTCTCTGGGATCCCGCGGGCGAACCAGACTGCGCAGGGCGTTGAAGGAGCCGTATTGCGCTTCGGCCATGACGAAACTCATGAGCGTGTCAAAACGCGAGCTGCCCCGGAACCGTTATGCGTTTGCAAGCTCTCGAGCGGCACAAAACCGGACGCCGGTTCGCTCGCCGGCGGCTCAATTATCACTTCTCCGGCATCCGGCGCTGCCTCGAAGAGCGCGCCGCGAACAATCGCCTGCAACTCAGCCACGGTCGAGCCGCAGTTGTGGCCATTCGTATCGATTTTCAAGCGAACTGTGGCGTCGCCGATCGCAAGGATACGGACACCGGCGCCACGTTTTATCAGGACTTGCTGTGCCCTTTCAACACCGCGATGGATGCGGGTCGCGAAGTCTTCTGGGTGCAGGTCATACAGCACAAGCAGACTGCCGACCAATGCATCCGCTCCAAGCGATCGGATTATGCCGGTCCCCGGCTCCCCGGTTTTCGCGACAATCTCCAGAATGCGTTCGAACGCGACGCTGTGGAGATCCATTATCGACTGCACGAGCTCTCTGGCTGTCGCCCTGATGTTCGGATCAGCAGTTGACTCTATGGCGTGAACCAGTTCCTCGATCCGGCCAATCTGTTCCTGAAAAGCCTGACTGTCCCTCATTGCCAGCTATCAATGCCCGACCACTTGATTACCGGACATCTGATTGCCAAACATAGGCGAATGCACCGTTTCGAGCACCTTGCCTTCGCCAAGGTACATGTGGACTCCGCATGGGAGACACGGATCGAAACTGCGCACCGCTCGCATAATATCGATGCCTTTGAAGTTGTCCGGCCCATTCTCTTCAAAAATAGGCGTGTTCTGGACGGCATCTTCATACGGTCCCGGAGTGCCATAGATGTCGCGAGGCGTCGCGTTCCAAGGCGTCGGCGGATACGGATGATAGTTCGCTATCTTGCCTTCGCGAATCACGACATGATGCGACAGCACACCGCGGACGGCTTCGTGGAATCCACATCCGATGGCTTCCTCCGGCACCTTGAAGTCTGTCCAGGTCTTGGTTCGCCCCGCGTGCAATTCTGCCATCGCCTTCTCGGCAAAGTGAAGCGCCGCGGCTGCGGCATAAGCCTGGAAATACGTTCGAGCGCGATCGCGTTCAATCGCGTTACTCCACTTTGGCACCTTCCATTCAAACTCCATTTCCGGCAAGCTTACGGTCTTCGGAAGATAGATCTTGACGCTGTGACCGGTGGCCTTGATGTATCCGATGTCAACTATCCCAGCCAACGCCGTCGCCCAGAAGCGCGCGAGCGGGCCGCCGCCTGTGTCGAGAGCGAGGTGATCGCCTGTCCGTTTGTCGTACCACCGCGGGCACATGACCCACGAATACTTCCCGTCGAAATCGCGCTTCTGTGGGCGCGGAATCGTAGTCTGATTCCAGGGATGCCGCTGGTCCACCGGATTTCCCAGTGGATCTTCTCTGACAAACGTCTCTCCGTGTTGCCAATCGTCATAGTACGAGTGCCCAAGAAGGATACGAATATTCAGGTTGATATCGACCAGGTCGGTAGTTACCAGCTCGCCATCGACTACAACGCCCGGAGTGACGTACATGGCGCGTCCCCAGTCGGTCATGTGCTTGTAGGTGTAATCGCAGACCTTCGGGTTGTTCCATGAACCCCAGCAGCCGAGTAAGATCCGCCGCTGGCCCACTTTCTCGTAGCCGGGAAGCGCTTCGTACCAGAAGTCGAAGAGATCATCGTGCAGTGGTACGACTTTCTTCATGAACTCGACGTACTTCATCAGCCGGACCAGATAGTCGGTGAATAGCTGGTGAGTGGGGACAGTCCCAACACCGCCCGGATAGAGAGTAGAAGGATGAACATGGCGGCCTTCCATCAGGCAGAACATCTCGCGCGTCATGCGGCTCATCTGTAACGCTTCCCGGTAGAACGAGCCAGTGAACGGGTTGAGCGCGGTCATGATATCCGCGATGGTTCGGAACCCGTGGAGATTCGCGTGCGGCGAAGGCGTCCCCTGAGCTTTTGTCCAGACTCCTGGATTCGTCTCCTTCACCATCTGCTCGCAGAAATCGACGCCGACCAGGTTGTCTTGAAAAATGTTGTGGTCGAACATGTACTCGGCCGCTTCGCCCAGGTTGACGATCCACTCGGCCATGTCCGGCGGCCGAATTCCAAACGCCATGTTTTGCGCGTAAGTGGCGCAGGTAGCGTGATTATCGCCGCAAATGCCGCAGATGCGGCTGGTGATGAAATGAGCGTCTCGCGGATCCTTGCCCTTCATGAAAATGCTGTAGCCGCGGAAGATGGATGACGTACTGTGGCATTCAGCCACTTCACGGTTATCGAAATCAATCTTAGTGAAAATGCCGAGGCTGCCCACGATTCGCGTGATCGGGTCCCAATTCATCTCGACGAGATTGCGCGATTTTCTCTCGATTTCCGGTCTCGCTTCAGTGATTGTGCTCATCTTTTTGTTCCTCTGATTTTCGTATCCCTTATTAGAAAGCGCGTGGACGATAGCCGGTGGTGAGCTGCCTGCCAGGGTGCCGCCATTTCGGTTCTTTGTTTACAGTGTCATTTGTGATCGACCGCAGGGCGCGGATCGCGTACCCATAGACACCTATGATGCTGCTCGACAATGTGGCTCCGGGCGGTTCGTCCATGAACGGCATGAATTTATCCGGGAAGCCGGGCATCGTGCAGCCGATGCAAATGCCGCCCACGTTCGGGCACCCGCCGATACCATCCATCCAACCGCGCTTAGGAACGTTGCAATTTACTACCGGGCCCCAGCATCCCATCTTCACCAGGCATTTCGGCGAACCATATTCTTCGGCGAAATCTCCCTGTTCGTAGTAGCTCCCGCGATCGCAACCGTCGTGGACGGTAGCGCCAAAGAGCCATTTGGGCCGATGCTGATCATCCAGCGGGATCATCGGAGCCAGTCCCGCCACCTGATAAAGCAGATACAGCAATGTCTCCATGAAGTTGTCGGGCTGCACCGGACATCCGGGGACATTCACGATCGGCAAGCCGGCTTTTGATTTCCAATTAGCGCCTAAGTAATCCTGCAAGCCCATGCAGCCTGTCGGATTGCCCGCCATAGCATGAATACCGCCGTTGGTTGCACACGTGCCGGCTCCGACGACGGCCAAAGCCTTGGGCGCGAGACGATCAATCCATTCGTTGGTCGTGATTGGCTGGCCGGTACCGGGATCGGTACCCATGGCTGCCCAATAACCTTCACTCTTAATCCGCTCATTAGGGATCGAGCCTTCGACCACCAGTACAAATGGGTCGAGCTTTCCTTCCCAGGCCTGATACCAATACTTCATGAAATCGTCGCCGACTTCGTAGGCGAGAACGGGATTGTGCAGATGCACCTTCGGCAGGCCAGGAATGGCGCCGAGTAATACATCCTCGATGCTTGGCAAAGTGGCTGCTGTGACAGAGACAGAGTCTCCATCGCAGCCCAATCCGGAGGTCATCCAAACAATGTGGACGTCTGAAACCGGAGACGGCCTTTGAGTCTTCCGGCCGTACGGGGCATCATCTGGCATGGTGGCTTTCTCCTCAATGAACTTGGCTCGCGACCGGCATCGCTGTCGCTTATATAACTATTTGACAGATGGCGCGAACGGGGCGGAAGCGGAGTCGCCCGGTTTTCTACATGGGGGTAAACCTTAGTTGGACTGTCGGGGAATCCCCGATGGACAGACTGAATCTCCAGCAGTTCGCGCACCCATCGTCCAGCGTGTGGCGTACTGCACCAACTCGCGCGAGTTCCGGAGTGTGAGCTTCTCCTTCAGATGTGCCTGATAGGTCTCGACAGTCTTTATGCTGAGGTTCAATTTTTCAGCTATCTGGCGGGTGCCGTGGCCGGCTCCGATCAGCCGGAGCACCTCCAGTTCGCGGTCGGAAAGATCGTCCACCGATGAGTGGTTCCTATCGGTGGCAGGCGCTCCCACAAACTGCTGGAGCATCTTATTCGCGATACGCGCGCTCACGTAGACTTCGTGGTTCAGGATGCGCCGCAGCGCGTCGAGGACTCTTTCTGTAGCCTCCTGTTTCATGATGTAGCCGTTCGCGCCGGCCCTTAGCGCTCGCTCGGCATAGATCGACTCATCGTGCATCGACAGAATGAGCACTGGGAGGCTGGGGTCCTGCGCTCGTATGCTTTTCAGAAGGTCGAGACCGTCAGGGCCTTCGAGCGAGACATCGACAATCAGGATGTCGGGCCGCAGAGTTTCGATCAGCAGCAGCGCCTTCCGCATATCCGCGGCGTCGCCGCATACGGTGAGATCTGCCTCGCGATTGATCATTTGGGCAAGACCTTCCCGAACGATGGGATGATCGTCAACCACCAGCACTCTGCGCTTCATTCGAGGTTGCTCCCTCTTTGTAAAGGGAAAACACACGCGACGAGTGTTCCACGGGCGCCTGCATTCTCGATACTGAAACGCCCGCCGATCATGCGAGCGCGATAATCCATGATGCGCAGGCCCATCCCGGCACAACTCGAGCCGAGAGTCACCCCCGAACCGTCATCGCGAATCGTTAGCATCCCTTCTTCGCCCGCACTTCTCAGGCCGATGACGATTTTCTTGGCTTGCCCGTGCCGGATCCCGTTATGTACCGCCTCCTGCGCGATCCGAAACAGCTGGTTGGCAGCGGTATCGTCTCCCACGAATAGCGGATCGTCACACTCGAAACGGCATTCGACACGAAAGAAATCTTCTACCTCACTGGCCCATTCCTGCAAGGCGGAGACCAAACCATGCGGGCCGGACAAAACAGGAACGAGTCCCCGGGCGAGCTCGCGCGTTTTGTGAATGGCTTCATTGACCAGATGCACGATCTTGGCAGCTTCAGCAGCTTCCGGCAGCGATTTCTCTGCCAGCTTTTGTTCCTGTACTTTTGCCAGGAAAGCTATGCCGGTGAGGTGCTGGCCCAAACCGTCGTGGAGATCCTGGCCGATGCTGCGCTGCTCACGGCCGCTGATTTCGATCACCGCGCTTTCCAGCCGCTTGCTCTCCGTCACATCGATGCCAGTGGCGATGATAAGGCGGATGGCGGCATGGCGATCGAACAGCGCCGTCATGGTCCAGCTGATCGCGATACGGGAACCATCCCGTTTTCTCCAATAGCTCTCAAACCGGCCTGGCTGCGCGTCGTTCGACAGCCCGCGCAAAGCGTCTTTGAAGGCATCGGCGTCTTCGTCCGAGAAAAACAGGGGCCAAACCTCCTCGCCTTCCAGTTCGGCAGACAGATAGCCCGTACTTAGTTCGCAGGACCGGTTGAAGCGAACGATTTTGAAATCGGGATCGAGCACAACGATCACCGCCGGGACCGTATCGAGAATTGCCGATGACATGCCGCGCTCCAGTTCGAGCGCGGCTTCGGCCGGGTCAGTTCGGGCTCCCCGATGAAGAAAAGCCACGTCTGGAATTTCGTTGAGCGCGGTATTCATGGAAGCGACTGGGTTCTAGCCCGGTATTTTATCGAGGTTCATCGAGGCGCTCGCAGAAGCGCTCGATGGGCCTGTCTTCGCTTCCACGAAGAGAAGAGGTATGGTTGTAGGTCAGGAGCTAAACATGAAGCTTTCCCAGGTCCTCGGATATTTGATGGTCGCTGCTGTCGCAGCGGCTGTAGTCGTGAGCCTGCCCGACATCAAGCGCTACATCAAAATCAGCACGATGTAGCGAGCTAGTGGAGATCCGACGCGAGCGTGTTGCTTGACTATTCGTTGTGAGTAGCCGCGGCGGCGCGACCCAGACCCGTGGCTTTGCGGAAGACGACCGACTGAGAAGGGTCGAGTTCTTTTCCGGTTTGATGCTGCTTCACGCTACTCGGACGAGGTAATACCAACACAGTGACTTTTTCGAGCACTGCCTGAGTCAACCCTGGAAAAAGTCCCGCAACACGTATTCCGATTTGGGCTATCTTCGTTATCGCGAGTTCACGATCGCGCCGCCGCAGGCTCAGGATGATTTGGGCAGCAGCTCGCTTGACATTGATCGAGATGCCGGGCAGCGCGGCCCCCAGAGCGAACCAGCGATATTCGGAGTCAACCGCACCGGTGAATTCAGCCTGCAGAAAGCTTCCCGTTCGCATGAGCCCCGGAGTGACCGTGAGTACGTGAACGCCGCGGGGGCGTATCTCCGCACTCAGCCCTTCGGAAAAGCCGGTGGCAGCAAACTTCGCTGCTGAGTATGGCAGAAGGTGTGGAACGGCGATCCTGCCGCCGATCGAGGTTATGTTGACGATATCCGAATCTCCGGTCTGCAAGAGATCCGGCAGGAAGGCCAGTGTCGTTCGTACCGTTCCCCAGTACATGATGTTCATTGCATGCTCGAAATCCGACTCTTCGAGTGAGTCGACGGGGCCCACCGAAATCACTCCCGCATTGTTGATCAAAACGTCGATTCGGCCAAAGGCGTTTAGCGCCTCGCTTCGGATGCGGGGAACGCTTTGCGGATCTGCAACATCGGCGGCTATCGTGTGAACCTTGGTGCCTGAGCTGGTCAGCTCGGTCGCCACTGTTTCCAATTCCTCCGTTTGACGTGCAACGAGAATCAACTTACAATCCTGCCGCGCCAGTTGCCGCGCCAGTTCGAGTCCTAGGCCGCGCGAGCCGCCCGTGATCAGCACGACTTTCCCTGCCAGGGAGCGGAGACGGGATCGCGTCGCGAGGGCCAAGGCAGTGGCCCCTGCGGCGAGACCACACAGCGCACCAGCGATTATAGGAGACGAAGATAGTTTGGCGGAGCTTCGCATGCTGGGGAGACGCGTTCCGCTTCGTTTCTTAACAGGCCGGAGCACGCGAAAAGCTACCAGCATCATCCCCGTTTCTGGGCGGGCTCGAACAGCCACTGAAACGTCGGGCGCTTCCGATCTCTCTACCGGGTGTGGTGCGTGCAGAAGGAGGCGAGATGTCACAGGAACAAAAATCGATGGCCGGTTTAGACTCCGTACAAACAGACGCTGGGCCACTCAGCATCGCCGATCACACGGCCGAACTGGACGCTGTCACTACAGGAGTGCACGGCCTGCGTACGGTGATGGTCAATCTATATGCCGTAAGCGAGGACGACGCCCGTTGGGTACTGATCGATACCGGGCTGCCTGGAACGAAGGAGAAAATTCTTCGCTGGTTGGGCGAGATTCACGGCGGCTCGGTGCCTGCGGCCATATTGCTGACTCATGGCCATTTCGATCACACTGGTGCAGTCGCCGACCTTGCGCGCGAGTGGAGTGTGCCGGTGTACGTCCACCCCCTGGAACTTCCCTTCGTTACCGGCCAGCGCGAGTATCCACCGCCTGATCCGTCGGTTGGGGGCGGAGTAATGAGCCTTTTGTCGCCCTTCTATCCGAAAAAACCAATCGACCTCAGGGATAAGGTGGCAACGCTTCCGGCTGATGGAAGCGTGCCCGGATTACCTTCCTGGCGATGGATACACACACCGGGCCATACGGATGGGCACGTATCATTCTTCCGGGATCGGGACCGCGCACTGATCGCTGGTGACGCAGTATCCACTACTAAACAGGAATCTTTCTTGGCGATCCTGCGGCAGGCCGCCGAACTGCATGGCCCTCCCGCTTATTTCACGAGCAATTGGACAGCCGCGAAAGCTTCCGTAAGAAGTCTCGCGCAACTCGAACCCCGTTTCATCGCGGCTGGACACGGAAAACCAATACGGGGCGAAGCTGCAACACTTGGGTTGGCTGAGCTCGCCGCCCGCTTCGATGAGTTAGCCGTCCCGAAGCACCACAGATAGTGGGCCGCTGGCGGTCCACTCGTGCTCACCTCGTCCCGTAGTTTGTGAAAACGCAGTCCCGCTTCTGCACGACCGTGTGGCACGCGTACCCGCACTTGGCGTCGTTCCTCTGCGGTGGCTTGTCATTCAATGTGCCCGGCCTGAACATATCGGACGCCGCGTCATACTCGAACTTCCTGTCGGCGGCTCAGGGTTCCAAATCGGGCGTGGCGGACAGCTTTATTGCCTTGTGTGCCGACCGGTCCTCAACGACAATCTGGTGGTTTTCGATATGCACGTCATCCACTTTTTGCAGACCTTGCGGAACGAGTGTGTAGAACACTAGGAATCGGCTCGTAATCGTAGAGTGCGCGGGCAGCCAGCGATAAGTCGGCACACCGAACATCGCGCCGGTGCTGATGGCCTCCCGCCTGGAGACGTCAAACGGCTGAGTGCCGAATTCCATACCACGAGCGAATTTTCCTGTTGCTGGATAGTTACCCCAATACTGTAGCCACGGATATTCCGCGCGCTTGAATATGTAGCCGAGCAGCAATCTCTTCTTCGGGTTCAGCGCTGTAGCCCACTCCAGGTCCCGGCTAGGGTCCATTAGCGTTGTTGCGTGGTCAAGATAACCTGCTTTGTCCGGTGTCTGGCGCAGGTCGACGGCTTCCCCGTGCAGACCTGGGGCAAGCGGCCAGGTGAAGTCTTGGCCGGACGTGAGCCGGCGGCGGGTTTGGTTGTTAAGAAGCTCGTCATAGGGCCGGGTCCGCGACCGTGAGCCGGATAGATCCACCACGGTTACGCCGGATTCGAGGAAAGGCGAACCGATAGTCGCATGCTCTGCCCAGTTCACCGGGCGATCGAACCCGAGTTCGTTGCCAAGCTCGCTCTCGACCAATACCACGCTTTCGCCGTCGTGAACTTGAAAGGTTCGGGTGAAGACTTCCTCGACAATTGGAAGCTTTGCTCGCATAGTCACAGACGTGGTTGCTCCTGCCCGTCTCGACTCGGCTACAAATATCTGCCGGTGGGCTTCGCCGTGCATTGGCAGTCCCGCAGCTTTCTCGTCGGGTGAAACCGGTCCGAATCCGTCGACGCAAACAAATACACCGGCGCCGCCGTCGTACTGCGCTGGCTGGCCCAATTCTCTCGCCATTCGCATCGGGTTCCAGAAAGGGTTGAGCTTTTCTGGGTCATCTTTCAGCACGATGCTGGCGAGCGTACTGCCTTCCATCATCAATTTCAGTTCCAATTTGTCACTCGAAAGTGCGATAGCAGGATAGCCCTCGAAGGTAGTAGTCTGCGCCGATCCAATCGCGCCGCAAAACGATGTCAGTAAGAGCAGAGCATAGAGCTTTATCCAAGACACGCAGAGAGGGTATCAAACGTCAGTTGCCGCGGTTCCGCCAGGGTTGAAACTGTTGTAAGCTCGTTGAAGCCCCTGGACAAACCTGCGCTGATCTGTTGGAAGCACCGCGCGGCCATCTTGAATCAAGGGCCGAGCTGAGTGTGCTCCTCGGCCGGCTCCCCCCTTTACCAGCGTCAAGAACATCCAAAAGGACAGAAGTCTCATGGTTAAGGTCCGTTATGCCGCACTTCTCCTCCTGATCGCAGTTCCGCCGTTCAGTCGCGCAGCCACCCTCAAACCGGAAACCAAGAATACTTGGGATGCCTACCTCCGGCAGGCCAATGCCGCCATGCAGGCTCGTCTTCAGCCGCGCGCCCACTTTCTTTGGCTTGAAGAAGAGCCGGGCCGTATGGAGCACGTCCGAACGACGGGACCACTCATTGGACCGGTGACCAAACAAATTCCCAGGAAGATCCCCAACGGCCTCATCCACGATTGGCTCGGCGCCGGCTTTGTACCTAACGCCCACATTGAAGACATTTTGCGCATCGTTCGCGACTACGATGCCTATAAGCAGATTTACCGTCCTGGGGTGATCGATTCTCTTTCCCATGGCTCCGAAGGTGAGAAAGACCTGTTCTTCATGCGCCGTGCCAATCGGTCCGTCGTATCTAAAACCGCCCTCGACAGTGAATGTGAGGCTCACTATATCCGCGTAGACGATCGTCGCTGGTACGCCTACTCGAATACGATTCGCATCCGGGAACTTGTCACTTCGGCACGCCGGAACAGCATAGTCTGCCGGAGGATACGGGTAGCGGCCTCATCTGGCGCCTGTCCAGTATCACCCGCCTCGAGGAACGCGATGGAGGAGTTTACGCGGAACTCGAAGCGTTAGCCCTTAGCCGCGACATCCCCGGCGCATTCCGTTTGTTTGTGACGCCGATCGTTCGCCGTGTATCGCGGGATTCGCTCGCGACTTCTCTCCACCAGACCAGGATCGCGATTGAAGACCAATTGCGCCATCACGAGCAGGTCCGAGCTGCGCCATAGCGAAAGCGGCCACGAAATGTTCGCTTGGTCCTTGACCAGAGGCAGAATCACGTAATACCATCTCAATGTGGCGGGCGTTGCGGAGCGCTTGAAATAAGTTCCGGAGACGCTCCAGACCGCGGAATCCTTTTCGGATTTCAGACGTCAAAGCTGTTAGACCCCTAGTAGTAATCACGCGGAGCAAGTCGCTCGACGACCTCTACACATCCTCATAGAATCCGAATCGTTCTGATTCGAGAATCTTCCTGAGTACCCTAAAATCATTTTGCGTGGCCGTTCGTGGCCGGTAAAGTTGCAACTTTCAAACCTTGGGCGGTATCGAAGTAAAGCGCTCCGGGGTCAGAGATGTAAGATAGCTAACAAGTCTGAAACTTGGATGATGGGTAGAGGCGTCAAAGAAGAGCGGGCGAAAGCGGCAGTAAGCCAGAAACCAGAAATGAGCGTTTCGAGAGATTCGGAGCGGATCCATTCCTGAGGTTTGGTGAAAACCGAAGAGGAAGCACTCGAAAGAGTGTTGGATCTTTGAAAACTGAATAGTTATTGACGGGCAACTACAAGTTGCAAGGCTGTCACGAGAACGTTTGGCTTCGTTCCTTTCAAGGAGCGGAATCAGGCGATACCAATTATGTGACAGCAGCGCCACCCGGGCCGAAACTGAGCCGTGACCGCGAGGGAGCGGGCGGTGGAAGCTGCGGGTGAGAGAGAAACTCATTAAGCCGGTTGGCTTCGTTTTTGCAATTCGAGAATATGGATTTGCAGGGGCGGCCGCCGATCGGCAGCAGAGTTAATTTTATGGTCAAGCTACTAAGGGCGTGCGTGTGGATGCCTTGGCGCAAATAGGCGAAGAAGGACGTGGCTAGCTGCGATAAGCCTCGGGAAGATGCAAGCAATCTATAATCCGGGGATTTCCGAATGGGGAAACCCAAGCTCAGTAATGGGCTTACCGTCCGGTGAATACATAGCTGGATGGAGCGAACGGGGGGAAGTGAACCATCTTAGTACCCCTAGGAAGAGAAAACAATAGTGATTCCGATAGTAGCGGCGAGCGAACTCGGAAGAGCCTAAACTTCGTGATTCGAGAGGAGAGCGGAGGGTTGCAGGACCACTAAACAAAGCTTTCAGCCGTCAGCTCTCAGCAAACAGCTTCGAAAGAGCGGTGCGCTGGAAGCTGATCGCTGATAGCTTTGTGAAACGAGGTTATAAGAGAGCGTTAAGAGAACGGTTTGGAAAGGCCGGCCAGAGAGGGTGATAGCCCCGTAACTGAAAATGCAATTTTAGCTTCAAGTGGCTCCTAAGTACCGCGGGACACGGGAAACCTTGCGGGAATCAGCCGGGACCATCCGGCAAGGCTAAATACTCATTTGCGACCGATAGTGAACTAGTACCGTGAGGGAAAGGTGAAAAGAACCCCTGTGAGGGGAGTGAAATAGTACCTGAAACCGCACGC
>CAWJEH010000031.1:0-67500 GCA_963841675.1 Terriglobia bacterium | reverse complement strand
TCCCGTACCTTTTGCCAGATCGGCAGTCACAAGGGTCAAGAGTACTCCGTAAATTCCCATCGCGACTCCGTCCAGGGTCTGAAGACCGATCAGATAGAACTGATTGTGGCTGACTACGGTCAAAGCGTTGCGCGCCGCGAGAAAACCGAAGCCTATCAGAAAAAGCGGTTTGCGCCCCCAGCTACCTGCAATTTTGCCTGAGAGAGCAGCTGCTCCAACCATCACCACTTCTGCGATTACAACCATGGCCGAGACCTGCCAGACGGAGGACCGTCCCTGCTTTCCCTGCGTCAGTATTTCAGCTACCAACGGAAGCGTAGCCGCATTGGCGAAGTAGAACAAGACCACCGCTGCCGTGAATGTGAGAATGCGCTTGTCAGAAAAGAGATCGCGGGTGCGGGCCCGATCTGGCGGCGAGTCGGCTTTCCCATCACCCGAATCCTCCGTGTCCCCACCTCTTGCCGCCTCGTAGCTCGTTTCGCTCTCTCGAATGAAGAAGGCGGAAGGAGCCATTCCAGCAGCAAAAACAGCTGCCGAAACAAAGATTCCTTGCAGCGCGACCAAAGTGCCGACAGCGGCGGCTGATAATGCAAAAACCACGTTGCCGGTGTGTGTGAGCGTCTCATTCCTGGCAACGCGCGAGGGAAGCCGATCTTTTTCTACCAAACCCAGGGCGAACGCTGCTGTGACGGCGGGGAAAACGGTCACGGCGAGGCCGATCACAAGTTGAACAACCACTTGCCAGGTATAACCGGGAAGCGCAACGATTCCCACTGCGCCAAGAGCGACTATTGCGGCGGCCCCGGCCGTTATCGATCTCTTGTGATGTGATTCGTCTACCCAGGCCCCCACGATGCTCTGCACCGCGATCCCAGACAGAGACTGACAGGCGAGCAGGATACCGATTCTGCCAGGGTTCCAATGCCTGACCGCCGTATAGAAGATCGAAATGAACGGCCCTAAGCCCGTTTGTATTCCGGCATTGCAGAAATTGAGAGCATCGAGACCTCTCATGCTTCGAGTCTTGTCTTGAGCCATTCTGTACTGGTAGTTCCTAGACGACCGCTTGGCTTACGTCCTGGCAGCTTAGCGGCTGTGCGACATCCTCGAGAGACTGCCTTTCCGCTCTCACTCCGAGCCACACCTCGAACAGGCCGCCGCAAATCATCACTGCGCTCCCGGCAACGTATCCCCAGAAGAGCAACGTTCGCGAGCCGGTGCCGACGATGTATCCATACAACGCGGGTCCAGCCACGCCGCCAGCCAGGGTGCCGAATGCGAAGAAAACTGAGATCGCCATCGCTCGGATCTCCAGCGGGAACACCTCACTCACGGTCAGGTATGCCGAACTCGCCGCCGAAGATGCCACAAAGAACACGGCGCTCCAGCAAAGAGCTTGGGTGAAGGCGGTCAAGACACCTGCCCGAAAGAGCAAAGCCGTGATCGTTAACAGAACGCCGGAACCGATGTAAGTGATCGAAATCATCCGCTTGCGGCCAACCGTGTCAAACAAACGCCCGACCAGCAGGGGTCCGAGAAAATTCCCTGCAGCAAGAGGAAGCAAGAAGAGGCCGAGATTTTCGGCAGGAACTGCGTAGTATCGCAGCAGAACAAGGCCGTAAGTGAACAGAACCGCGTTGTAGAAAAATGCTTGACTGACCATCAACGCGAAGCCAAGTATCGACCGGCGGATGTGTTTACCAGTCATCGCACTCCAGATTTCACTGAGCGGCGTATACGTCCGCTTGACCACTTTTATTGTTCGGTTTGCGGGTTCCAGATCTTCCGGGTGACCATGACTTACCTCATCTTCTATTTGCTTGACGACCGCTTCTGCTTCTCCAGGGCCCCGGTGTATCATCAGCCAGCGTGGGCTTTCCGGAACATAACGCCGCAGCGCCAGAACTACGACACCGATCACTGCACCAATGAAGAAAGCAAAGCGCCAGCCTAGGGTGGGCGCAAATCGTTGACTCTTCAACAACAGCAGTGACGCCCCGGACCCCAGGGCCGAGCCGATCCAGAAGGTGGAATTGATCAGCAAATCTACGTGGCCTCTTACGCGGGCAGGTATCAACTCGTCTACTGCGGAATTGACGGCAGCGTATTCGCCTCCGATCCCAGCACCGGTCAATGACCGAAACAGCGTATAGCTTGCAAAATTCCAGGAAAAGCCGGTCGCGGCTGTCGCTGTAAGATACAGCACCAGCGTGATGAAAAACAGCTTGCGACGCCCCCATCTATCCGTCAGATAGCCGAAGACGATCGCGCCGATGACGGCGCCTAGCAGATAATAGGTCGAACTCAACCCTAGATCCGCATCCGAAAAACCAAGCGTGTCCTTACGCTTCAAAATGCCTGCAAGGGAGCCGGCCAAATTGCCTTCTAATCCGTCCAGAAGCCAGGTAACCCCGAGAGCTATCACCACGAGCAGGTGCCAGCGGCTCCATGGCAGACGGTCCAGGCGGGCGGGGATGTTTGTCTCAAGGCACTCAACACTCATCTGTGCGTAATCCGACGATGAGAGCTGCCCAACGATTACGCTGCGAATTTTGCTGGCAGGACCGGTAAAACTCCTGACGGTCGTTTTCGTTGGCCCGGGCGTCTGACCCGAGAGGAACACGAAATGACGACATCTTCCACAAGGCAGTTCGCGGTTGTGACCGGCGCATCCGCCGGAATCGGCTACGAGTTAGCCAAACAATTCGCCGCGAACGGTTTTGATCTTCTGATCGTCTCGGGAAGCGATCGGATCAACACCGCGGCTCAGGATATTCAGGCATTGGGAGTAAACGTCACGGCTGTTGAAGCAGATCTCGCTACCCACGAAGGAGTGCACAAACTACTCTCTGCCATTCAGTCCGGTGGACGCCCGGTAGACGCCATCGCCATTAATGCAGGCGTCGGCGTGAGCGGACGGTTCGTCGAGACAGACCTCAGGGAAGAGCTGAACATGGTGGCCTTAAATGTCACGTCCACTCTTCACATTGCCAAGTACATGGTCAAAGACATGGTCCAGCGAGGCAGCGGCCGTATTCTGTTTACATCGTCCATTGCCGCCACCATGCCAACCCCGTATGAGACCGTCTACGGTGCAACGAAAGCCTTCGTTCGCTCGCTCTCCCAGGGTCTGCGTGAGGAGTTGAAAGAAACTGGCGTCTCGGTAACGGCATTAATGCCTGGAGCGACAGAGACTGAATTCTTCCAGCGAGCCGGTGCCGAAGATACCAAACTGGGGGCAAGCGAAAAAGATGATCCGGCTGAAGTTGCCAAAGAAGGCTTCGAAGCCTTGATGGCAGGTAAGGATCATGTCATCGCCGGCTCTTTCAAAAATAAATTGCAAGCAGCGGCCGGCTATACGCTGCCCGACCCGCTTGTTGCCAAAGCTCACGCCGGCATGTCGGCACCCGGCTCGGCGGAGAAAAAATAATTCTGTAGGGGCATCGGACCCGTCGGCGACTTTCGAAAACCCCGAGTGACATCCTAGTCAATGCAAAGACATTGGCTAGGAACATGTATAGCTCTCGCTTCACAACGCTAATCGGCGTATCGATCCTCTCTCTAGGACTCTTCGGCTCCGGCGCCCTTTGCCGAGCGGCGAGTCTTGAGGTAACCGAAATTCGCAACGGCCAGGCCCCGCTGGGCATGGTCGAAATCCAGGGTGTGGGGGCTGGAGCATTCGATCCTGCGATATGGCAGAAGAACCAGCTCCACTGGGTTCCCGATACCCGGATGCCTCTTCTGGCGCCCCGCATGGGCGGACCTTTCCGGAACATCTATGCGCCCAGCGCAGTCGAGGAGGGCACCGGATGGTTGTTCTTTTACAGCGCCTGGGATGGTACCGAGAGCGGGAACGACCGGGTGTACATGTCTCGAACACCGGACTTCATTGACTTCTACGACCGGCATACGATCATTCACAATGGCCAATTCGTGCATGTCTCCAACGTGAATGTGCAGCGACTCGATCCAGACTCGCTGGAACTGTATGCCACCGCCTGGCCCGATCCTCAGAAACAGAACAAGCCTATTCATTTCTCCAGCAAAGACGACGGGAAAACCTGGAATGGCGCTGCCGCACCCTACCACGCGGAGATGAAAGACCTCGTCCGGGTAGACGGATACCCGTCCTATTCAATGGGCGATCTGAACGGCGCCAACGTCGTGCTTCGCGACGATTCGAAATACCGCCTCTACTTCACTAACTGGCGCGACAAAGGAAAGCTCTATTGGGCCGAAGGCGGGATGCCGGATTCCTTTGTTTTTGGCGGCATCAGCCTGCAGACAATCCACGCCGTAAACGACGTGAAGAAATTCCAGGTTGATGGAAAGAGCTGGTACGTGATGGCCCTTCATAAGAAGGGAGACGTAGGGCTGACCGTCAAAGATGCCGACAAGCTGTGGTTCAGCCTATCCAATGACGGCAAAACGTTCGGGCAGGAACAGAACATGGTCCGCGCACGCGAAGAGATCGACCGCTACATCTTCGCGGTAGGCTTCATCACGCGGACCGACCGGATACTCGGGGTTCTTTATGGAGCCGGGCCAACCGTGCTCTGCAATCGCAATCAGATCTTCGGCTACTGGTTGCAGAAGAAGGTTGTTTTGACGGCGAAGCCAGGCTATTCCGAAGGCAACGGAGCCGAATACGAGGCGCAAGGTGCGCTCGGCCCCGACCGGCAGTGGATAAAACTTCCGCTCGGACAGCCATTTGAGGGTACATTAACGCTTTATCGTGAGGACGGCCTTACACCCCTAGCGACGGCTAATGTGAGCCTCAAGCCGGGCTGCGTTTACCAGTTGAAATACAGCGAATAATCCGGGATTCTGCTCAGGTCTTATTCCGCGCTGCCTTCCCGGTCACAATCGTTTCCTGAAAACACTCGCTGTATTTGCCGTCCCCTCAGCATCGCGCACCATGCCTCCGCTCCCTGCTAATGCATTGCCTGGCCGACATCAAAAACGTCCGAAAGATCTGGATCTCAGGAGGGGTTATTACCGTTTTGCTGCTTTTCAAATTGTGGGTAAATCGCAACTCGATACTCCGGCCTTCACGACGCCGTTTTCCACGCTCCCGACGAGATTGTAGGGCATCGAAGATCGTAGAATGAGGTACTTCCGTACGGCAATGTTTCACGTGGAACATACCTTGCAGTCGAGAGCGCCGGCTCCGGGAGTTACTACCGTCTGTCCCTTTTATAGACGGTAAAAACCCCTCGCCAACAGACCGCTTCCAGCAGCCGACGTGCTCCGTGCCCTCCTTCAGGTCGCAAATCTTTTCTTAGAGAATTTTCCTAGGGCATACCACTACTCGGGTAAGTCATGCTCCTTGCAAATTCAGCGGCGTCCCAGACTGGGAACTCAAAGCGGTGGCTTGGTTGGAAAGTCATCTCTCTCCTTAGGAAGCACCGCCCGACCATGATTGGTTTGCTGGCTTTGATATTACTGGCCTCGTCTCTCGACATAGCTGTACCGTTTCTCACAAAAGGGCTTATCGATGAGATTTTGCATGCACTTGGAAAGAATGCCGGGGCATCGGTTCGAACTCTGCTGATGGCAGGGGCGGCGATCTTTGCGGCTACCGCCGGGACCCGGATCTTGCGGTCGTTTTATAACTACCGCCTGGTTCTCGCGGCGTCGCAGGCTGAAGACGATGTCAAGACTACAGCATTCGCTCACTATCTCAGCTTGGACACCGAGTTTCACACAAGAGTGAACACGGGCGAGATAGTGGGGGCGCTGGATCGTGGAGGCACCGCAATATTTGTTGTTTTGAACGAGATTTTAGGTCAGAACCTGGTTCCTCCACTGCTGATCGCAATTGGTGTGCTGGTCTCGCTAATTTCGAAGAATGGCTGGATCGCGCTGATGGTATTTGCGCCTCTGCCAGCTTACCTGGCCGCCATCAGCGGACTGGGGGCGCGCATGGAGACCGCAGAGAAAGAGGTAAGCCGGTCATTCGAGAATCTGACGAAAGAAAGCTACGACATCTCGAGCAATGTTCGTTTAGTGAAGAAGTTCGGGCGGGAGACCGAAGAGGCGGACATACAGCGTGGGCTGCAGAAGTTCGCCCGAAGCAAGCATCACGCAGCAGAGCGCCTTTGGGCGGTAACCGAAAATCTGCAGAGCTTTATAGCGACAGCGGGTCGAGTAGGCGTCATCACGCTGGGCGGCTTTTTCGTCCTGACACGCCGTTGCACGGTGGGCGATTACGTCTTGTTTCTGGCGATGCAGGACATGATCTATGGGCCTATTTCGCAACTCTCGATCATTCTGCCGAAATTACGCAGGAATCTCTCGAGAGCTGAGCGGCTGTTTGAAATTCTGGAGGAAGGGCACGACGTGAGCGATGCTCAGGGTGCCTTTGCACTAGGGCCGGTTAGAGAGTCGATTGAGTTTCGCGATGTGTCGTTTCAGTATGCGGGAAGCGAACGGAAGGCGCTGAAGAACATAGATCTGAACGTAGCTGTGGGCTCGACCGTGGCTTTGATCGGTATGAGCGGATCGGGCAAGAGTACATTGGTAAGTCTTCTACAGCGGCTCTACGATCCTCATCACGGCAGTATTCGTATCGACGGGCTCGATATCCGGCAAGTAACACAGAAGAGCTTACGAGATCAAATCGCCGTGGTGCCGCAGGAAATCGATCTGTTTTCGCGGTCGATTGCGGAGAACATCGCATACGGGTGTGAAGGATTGACGGCAAGCCAGGTCGAAGAAGCGGCTCGAATGGCGCAGGCACATGAGTTCATCACGCGCTGCGACGATGGTTACCAGACACAGGTGGGGGAGCGAGGGGCTAAGCTCTCAGGCGGCGAACGCCAGCGCATTGGAATAGCACGGGCGATTGCAAGAGATCCAAAAATCTTGATTCTCGATGAAGCGACGAGTCACCTGGACAATGAAAGTGAGCGATTGATTCATGTGGCTATGGAGAACCTGACCTCCGGGCGAACCTGCTTCATCATTGCGCACCGGCTCTCGACCGTACGGAATGCCGACAAGGTGGTGGTGTTCAACGAGGGCGAGGTCGAAGCCATCGGAACCCACGAAGACCTTTGGATGAAGAGTCCGACCTACCGAAAGCTACACGGAATTCATTTGACAGAGCAGCGCCCGGGCCCGACTTCGGTTAAACGTGGAGCACGGGCCGGGGAAGCCTTGGCGGTCGCGAGCTAGCCGAAGCCGGGCCACGAAGCTGTTCCTCCTACATGTTGTAGAAGAACTCTTCGTACACGACCTTGCCATCGGCAACTTTGTACACGGCGACCTCCTCCATGGTGAATCGCTTGGACTGAGGTTTGAACGTAACGTCGAGCTTGAAAGTGGCCGCGAAATGCGAACCCGCTACGAGCGGCCCCTCGACCTTTGCGGAGTGCACCTCGTGATTGGAAGCCCACCATTCACCCTTAGCCTTGACCGCCTCAAGGCCCTTCGATTCGCGCGACATTCCGGGGGGCGCTCCGGGTTCCATGCTGACGATGTCTGGTGAGTAGAGGGCTTCGGTAGCCTCTTGGAACTTGCCTTCGGAGCAGAGTTTTACGAGTCTGTCGGCGACTTCTTGGGTAGTCATTTCACTCTCCTGTGCAGAATTGCTCTACGAACCTATCACAGGAACCACGCGAGCTGGATCGAGTGTAACGAGATCCACAATCCACCGGCGATTATACCCACAACAGGAGGGTGTAGGAAGGGCCAGTACGCCGACAAGTGGTTCTTTAACAAGAAAAAAGTTGCAAATGGACAGTCACAGGATTGATACTTAATCGTAATCAGTTAGTAATATTCTTTTGGAGACGAATCTTGATCTCAACCTTGGCATATATCGATCCCGGTTCCGGATCTCTGTTGTGGCAGTCTATTACGGCGGTCTTCATCGGTAGTATGTTCTACGTACGCCGCTTTATCGTGAAATTCCGGGGTCGGAAGCGAGACCGATAGCTCGGTGGTCAGGGCACGTTCTGGATACCGTTCTTCTTTCCGGGATCCAGATGGAAGGTTACATCTAACTACTGCAAGGGTTTTTAGATCTGTATCTTCTGAGGCAGTACCGGTTCTGAACGAGTTCCTAGCAACTTTACCGGCTCAGGAATTAACCCAGTCCGCGAAACTCATCGAGACCTGGGCCGTCCCGCAGCGAGAGGCCGAGCGGCTCGAGTTTGACACAGAGCGCCCCGAGGGTAGCGGCTGTTCTCTTTTCGAGCACCCCCGCGTCTGGTTCTCCTCCTATGCCTATGAATGGCCGCCGGAGATGCTGTACGCGGCCGGTCTTCTTACGCTCGACCTCTGCGATTTGACGCTGAATGAAGGGTTCGGGCTGAAAGATGCGACGCCGTTCAATGTCCTGTTTCGTGGGCCGAGTCCGATCTTCATCGACGTTCTGTCGTTCGAGAAGCGCAATCCGGGAGATGCCCGCTGGCTGCCCTATGAGCAGTTTATCCGCAGCTTCGTTCTTCCTCTGCTCTTAAGTAAGAAGTTCGGCTTAAGAGCCGACGAGATCTTCATATCGCATAGTGACGGTCTCCAACCGGAGCAGGTGTATGCCCGGTTGAACTGGCTGAAGCGCTTGCGATCGCCCTTTCTCACTTCTGTTTCCCTACCCACGTGGCTTACGAAACGAGTGAATCCGGACGACAAGAAGCTCTACAATTCGGGTCGTCTCGCCTCGCCCGAAAAAGCCAAGTTCGTGCTGGAGATGCGTTTTCGTAGGGCACGCAGGTTGCTGAAAACTGCGAAACCCCGGGAAGAGCGAAGCTCAGTCTGGTCTTCGTACCTGAATGAGCTGAGCTACTCGCCGGAGGAATTCAAAAACAAAACCGAACTAGTCACAAAGTGGACCGCCGATCTGAAGCCGCAGGCACTCCTGGACGTAGGTTGTAATACTGGGCACTTCAGCGAAATCGCAGCTCGCTCTGGAAGCAGAGTCGTCGCGATAGACGTGGATCCAGTCGTAGTCGGCAGAACATGGCGCCGCGCAACCGAACGAGAACTGGACGTTCTTCCACTGGTGGTGAACCTGGCTCGACCGACTCCAGCGATAGGCTGGCGGAACGCCGAATACCCATCCTTTCTGGAGCGCGCAACCGGTTCTTTCGACATGGTGATGATGTTGGCAGTGCTTCATCACCTGTTGGTCACCGAAAGAATCCCGCTCGCCGGAATTCTCGATCTTGCTGCGCAGTTGACCAGTCGTTACCTCATCGTCGAGTACGTGTCCAAAGACGATCCGATGTTTGAGCGGCTAACGCGTGGTCGAGAACGCCTACACGCGCATTTTTCACAGGAGTTTTTTGAAGCGGCATGCAATCAGCAATTCACTCTGATGGAGAAACGATCGGTCAAAAGAGATTTGCGCTGGCTTTACCTCCTTCGAAAGAAGGCTGGCTAAAAGACGCACTTGTCGGCCTTTCTGTAGCCAATCTCTGCTTCATGTTTGTGTGGGGAGAACTGGGCAACCTAGCAGGCGAACCGAGTGTGAGGTATTACGAAGACCGTGCTCCTCAAATGGGGCCGGTATGGGCGCTAATTTTCGACATTTTCCTGGTTGCCGCTGTCGTATTTCTTGGATTCGTGCTCCGCCGCACGGCTCGGGCTACGCTGCGCTGGATCGGCACAGGGATTATCGCATTTTTCGCTGCCTACGCGGTCTACGACCTGCAGCGCTGTCTGCGACCTTCCTTGGAACCGTACCTGAGCTACCGGAGCGAACTGATCATCAAGACCGTTCTAGCTATTGCGTTCCTGTTCGCGATGTGGCGATCTCCGCGGCGTGTGCTCCGGTTTGCGAAGAGTGCTTTTTTGGTTGCCTCGCCGTTGTTTCTGGTGATGGTCGGACAGACCGCATGGATGTACGCGACAGACGATCTGCCAAAGGCGGGAACCGGGAAACAGACGGGTATGTTGCCGAATACAGGCCACACTAACCGTGTTATCTGGATCATTTTCGACGAGCTTGACGACAGAATCCTCTTCAAAGCGCGACCGACGAGAATTCACCCCATCGAATTCGATCGTTTGCGTGAGCAATCGGTTTATGCGGACCACGTTAAGACACCGGCCGACGACACCCTCGCGGCCATGCCGGGGTTGTTTCTGGGACGATCGGTCCTAGATACGAAATTGGATACCAGCAAATTGCTTGTCAAAGAGAAAGGCAACTCCGGATGGGTAAATTTTGCTTCGCAACCCAATGTCTTTCGTCAAGCGAGAGCTGAAGGATTCAATACGGCCCTGAGCGGATTTCACCATCCCTACTGCCGGATTCTGGGTGACGATCTGAGTGATTGTGCATGGATGGCGAGCGGGTGGAGCAGTATCACTGCGGAGCGACACCTTCTGGAGAGTTCCTTCGCGGGAAAGGCCGTCTACTTAGTTCAATGGCAAGCCAGGATCGTTCCATATCTGACGGAGCCGCCACATTTCATAGTTCCAGACGTACTTTCGATGTACGTGCAACACAATCCAGTTGTGTTGCGCTACGTGCTAACGAACGCACATCGCATGCTTCGCAATCGTGACCTGAATCTTGTCTTTTTCCATTTCAACGCGCCTCACGAACCAGGCGTGTGGGATAGCGCCAAAGGAACTTTTACGACTCAGGGCTCGAATTACAATGATAATCTTGACCTAGCCGATCATATTCTCGGTCAAATCAGGCGACAACTGGAAGCGACAGATGAGTGGGACAGATCTGCTGTTATCATTAGCGGCGATCATCCTTATCGCCCGAAATTGTGGCAGGGTTATCTGGGGGTTCGCACGGCTGAGATGGTCAAGGAGACCGGAATGAAGAGGTATCCATACGTGCCTTTTCTTCTCAAACTGCCTCGGGAGCATAAGGAGGTGAATTACGATCATGAATTTAACAGCGCTCTCACTTCCGATCTGGTCCTGCAGTTACTAAACGGAAGCCTCCCGACACCCGAAGATGCAGTGGCCTGGCTCGATGCCCACGCGGACATCTCCGAAGCAGAATAGAACCGGCCTGGGCCGGTATGTACTACCGCAATCTCTTCTTTTCGAGCTAGCATGGGCGCAGGAGGTGCTCATGAGGAGCACCAGAAATGTTCTGGCGGTTCTGTTGATGGCATCTGCGTCTTTCGGGCAGCGCTCAGGAGGTGGGGGCGCGGGCCGTTCCGGGGGTCCGATAGCCGTACCTTCGGCCCCGACGCGTTCTGCACTCAGCAGGGTTACTCCTTTGACGAATCGCGGGTCTTTTCGCGGTGCTACGATACTCGGAGCCGGTGTTGCTCGGCGAAATTTTAGGAGTGGTTTCCCGTACGGCCGGGGATACGGTCTCTATGCGCCCTATTTCCCGATATCGGGCTATGATTTTTACGCGCCTTATTCGCCTCTATATGGGGGAGACGAATCAATGGGCGGGTACCCGGAGGGATACCCGGCTACCGGCAATGTCGTAATCGTCCAGCCTGGTAGCGGGGGAACTATTGAGCCGGCACAGGCACCTGCTGCAAGCCCCGTTATTCACGAATACAAGCTCGATAACGAACCTGCTGGCGCTCCGGGACCGCAGCCTACGTTCACGATTGTGCTCAAAGACGGGTCCACCCGCTCAGCGACTGCGAGTTGGATCCAAGGCAGTAAGCTGCATTACCTCGATTTGCAGTCCCGGCAAATGCTCCTCTCCCCGGAAGTTATCGATCGAGATGCTACAGAGCGGGCGAATGCGGAGAAGAGTTTACGGATCGATCTTCCGCCGGGTTGATGCCTGAACCGAGATTCTTCCGCTACTCATACCGCAGGGCAACCGTCGGATCGACTCGCGCCGCACGGCGTGCCGGGATATAGCTGGCAAGTAAAGCCACTGCGATCAGAAGCAGTGATGTTGACGCGAACGTAAGCGGGTCGGTCGACGTGATGCCGTAGACGTAACTCGCCATTACGCGACTCAGAACCAGCGCTCCGGCGAACCCCAGCGCGACTCCGAATAGCGTAACGAGAAGACCTTCCCGCAACACCAAACCCAGCATCTCGCGGCGACTCGCACCCAATGCCATGCGAATGGCCATTTCCTTCGTACGTCGGCTGACCGTGTACGACATCACGCCAAAGATTCCTACAGCCGAAAGAGCCAGCGCGAGTGCTGAAAAGATCCACAAAAGAGTCATCGGGAAACGAATAGCGCCGTACGTCTCCGACACGATCTCGTCCATGGTCCGGACCCGGTTCACTGGCTGTTGCTTATCGAGGGATAGCACGGCTTCGCGCACCGAGCCCAATACACTCATTGGTGCCACGCTAGTTCGCACGACCAGAAATGCTGACGGACCCGGATTCTGTTCGAACGGCACGTAGACGGCGGGTTCGGGCTTCCAAAGATTGTAATTTCGTACATCCTTGATTACACCTACGATCTCCAACTGCCGCGAGCCCGAGTGTTCCCCCGAGTAGACGCGCGCCAGCACGGTGAGATGGCTCCCTAACGGATTGGAGTGCGGCCAATAGCGATGTGCCACCGTTTCACTGATAAGAGCAACCGGTTTTGCGGCTGCGTTATCACGCTCGTTAAACCCGCGGCCCAAAACAAGGTGTGTTCCCATAGCGTTCAGGAAATCAGGTGTTACGACGAGGTAGCTCGCGGTCGGTTCGTGTCCGGGCGCCGCAGGCGGCTGGCCCTGTGGTTGGAAGAAGATGCTGGAACCGCCGCCTTCGGCTCCCGCAGCTTTCACGACAGGTATGCGCTCGATTTTCTGGATCAAGTCGCGGTAGAAGATCGCTTGCCCCGATGCGGACGCATACTTGTATTCGGGCAGGCTGATTCCCATTGTGAGAACGTTGTTCGGGTCAATGCCCAAATCGACAGAGGCCAGCTCGACAAAGGTACGTACCAGCAGCCCCACACCGGTCAAGAGAACCAGCGCCAATGCCATCTCACAGATCACCAGAACGTTGCGGAGGCGCCGCCGCCCTCCGTCGCTGGTGGTACTTGAACCACTTTCCTTCAGTGTCTCGGTAAGCCCTGTCTTCGCCGCAGCCAAAGAGGGTACCAGCCCGAATACTATTCCTGTTGCCATGGTGACTGTCGCGCTGAATAGCAGGACACGGCAATCGATGTCGATGATTTTCGCGTTCGGCATGCTGAGGTGATAGCGAGCCATGGCCAGGGTCAGCAAGCGATCGCCGGCATAAGCCAACAGGAGCCCCAAGACTCCGCCGCAAAATGCAAGCAGAAGACTTTCTGTGAGTAGCTGAGCCACCAGGCGGCTGCGAGTAGCGCCGATCGAGACACGGATCGCGATCTCGCGCTTCCGCCCGGTAGCGCGCGCCAGCAGCAAGTTGGCCACGTTGACGCAGGCGATCAACAACACCAGCATCACCGCGCCCAACATAATCATCAGCGGCGTCTGCATTTGGCGGTGATAGGCGGCGTGCAGCGGTTCTACCTTGATGCCCCAACCTTGATTTGTCGCCGGATATTTGGCAGCCAGAGTCTTGGCCAAAGTGTTCATCGCGGCCTGCGCCTGTGCTACCGATACACCGTCCTTGAGGCGGGCCTGCGTTTGCAGATCCCGTGTAGTGCCACGCCCAGCCTCGCTGCGTTCCTCGGCTGTTAGCACCAGTGGAAGGAAAACATCTATGTCCTCATCCCAAGTGAAACGAAAGGAGGCGGGCATCACCCCGACGATGGTGAAGCGTCTCTGGTTGAGATCGATGCTCTTGCCCAGGATGGAACGATCAGAGCCGTATCGCACTTGCCAGAGCCGGTAGCCGATAACGGCCTCTTGATCCCGGCCTGGTTCGCTCTCTTCAGGTAAGAGGAATCGCCCCATAAGGGGTTGAATGCCAAACATCGGCAGCAGTTCGGCCGAGGCTTTGATGCCATCCACACTTTCTGGCCGGTCGCCTTCCGTGATGTTGAGCGAAGCCCAGCGATAATAGGCAACTTGCTGAAAGACTCCAGCCTTAGCGATATCCGCCGCGTTCGGAGCCGAAACGCCGGTCTGAAGATAGCCCTCGCCTTGCTGATTGCGCCACTGGCCAAGCCCAACCAACTGTTCCGGATTCGGATAAGGCAAGGGCCGAAGTATGATCGCGTCCACCAAGCTGAAAATGTGCTTTCGGCAAGCGTGCATGACGCCGGTTAGGATTTGCTGGTAGGGTCAGGCGAGGGCGAGGAGGCCCGCGCGATGGTACCCGAAGCAGCCGAGATTTCTGGCGATCTGGAACAGCTACGACGCCGGTTCGAAGAGTTTCGAGTTACGCGTTCCGGGCGCTCACGGTTCCCGGAGGCGCTGTGGACCGCGGCTGCAGAGGCGGCGAAGCGCCACGGCGTGAACCGGACAGCACAGGTGCTGCGGCTGGAGTACGGGGGCCTGCGGAAGCGAGTTGAGAGTCAGGCCAAGCCCAAAGCGAAGAGCAAGGAATCAGAAGCGCCGAGTTTTCTGGAGTTCATCGCACCGGGCGCAAAGCCGGTAACCAACTGCACGGTGGAAGTGGAATCGGCACAAGGCGGCAAGTTACGGCTGGAGTTGAAAGCTATTGCCACAACGGAGCTGGCACATCTGATCCGCGCTTTCGTGAGCCAATAAGCGATGCTGCAGATTGCACCGCAGATGCGTATCTTAGTTGCGATTGAAACCGTCGATCTTCGCAAAGGCATAGACGGCCTGGCGGAGTTGTGCCGGGAGAAACTGTCGGCCGATCCGTTTTCGGGCTGCCTGTTTATATTCAGAAGCCGTCGCGCAACGGCCATTAAGCTTTTGCAGTACGACGGCCAGGGGTTCGTTCTGGCACAGAAACGCTTATCCAAAGGGCGTTTTGTCTGGTGGCCAACGGGCAACGGGCCGGCGCGTACGCTCGAAGCCTATCAGGCACAGTTACTGGTGGCCGCGGGCAATCCTGATACGCACGCAGCGCCCATGTGGCGAAGCGTTAGTTAACGACGAAAAAAACACATCAAAGGACTTGCGTTCTGTGCGCATTTTTGGCACACTGCTGCTGTGCCGGAGGAGTATCGTTATCGCGGGCGCTACATCAGCCGTAGCGAGATCCTGTTTGTGCGGCAGTTCATCGCCGATCATCCGGAACTGAGCCGCTACGCGTTGTCGCGCCAGCTTTGCGAGTTATGGCAATGGAAGCAAGCCAACGGCGCACTGCGCGATATGGTGTGCCGCGGGCTGCTGTTACTGCTCCATCGCGCCGGTGAGATTCACTTGCCACCGACCCGGTGCGGCTTATCGCGAGACTGGGCGGAATATGAGCGCCCCGAACCGGTTGTGCCCGACAACCGGCCTGTGCGCGGTCCATTAAGTGGTCTGGGCACTCTGGAGTTGCGACAAGTGCGGAGAACACCCGAAGAGGCGCTGTTCAACAGCTTGTTGGAGCAGTATCACTATCTCGGCTATCAACAGCCGGTCGGGGAACACTTGAAGTACTTGGTGTTTGCCAAGGGCCAGGCCATCGCGTGCCTGGCATGGTGTTCCGCGCCCCGGCACCTAGCAAGCCGGGACCGCCATATCGGTTGGAGCGCGGAAGCGCGAAAGCGCCACATTAGTTTCATCGCCTACAACACGCGCTTTCTGATTCTGCCGTGGGTGCAGGTGCCGCACTTGGCTTCGCACATTCTGGGCCGCATGGCGAAGATCGTCCCGCACGACTGGCGGCAGGTGTATGCGCACCCTGTGTACTGGCTGGAAACATTTATTGACCCGGTCCGCTTCAAAGGCACCTGCTATCGAGCGGCGAACTGGCAATATCTCGGCGCTACGACAGGCCGTGGGCACAATGCGCGGACTAAGAAACGCACGCAGCCAGTAAAAGAGTTATTCGGACTGCCGTTGACACCGCGCTTTCGCGAGTTACTAAGTCAGTTATGAAGAGGAAGTCGCATAAGGGGATCGAGGTGAATCTGGAGGAACTGGACCGGATTATCGATCACGGCATGGATGTACCCTTGAGCAAAGCCGAGGGCCAGAAGATCAAAGCTGCGCTACACGCCATGGCCGAAAGACTGACGGGCAAGAGGAGTACGGAGAAGACCGCGGCGGTTCTGCCGAAGCCAAAGGTTCCGGCGCCTGCGAAGAAGCAAGCTACGGTGTTCTGGCCACGGGCGCAACGGCGCCGCTGCATTCGCCGGGGCTGAGAAAGTTGCCATTCAGCACGCCACAGTGCATTCCGGCGATACGTGTCCGGAATGCGGCGAAGGGAAAGTCTACCGTCAGAAAGAGCCCGCCACATTGGTGCGCATTATGGGGCAAGCGCCCCTGAAGACGACCGTGTTCGAGATGGAACGGCTGAGGTGTAATGCCTGTGGACAAGTCTTCACTGCCGGCGCGCCGGACTGCGCTGGTCCAGATAAGTACGATGCCACTGCAGTGGCGATGATCGCATTGTTGAAGTACGGCACGGGCCTGCCAATCAAGCGGCTGGAAAAATTAGAAAGCCAACTGGCAATGCCATTACCGGCGGCCACACAGTGGGAACTGCTGGAGGCTGCCGCCGAGTTACTCCGGCCCGTGCTCGATGACTTGATCCGGCAAGCGGCACAGGGCAGTGTGATGCACAACGACGACACGGGCATGCGGATTCTGCGGCTGGCGCGCGAGCCTGGCGACAAGCGCTCGGGCACATTCACCAGCGGCATCGTGTCGATCCTGGACGCCTGGAGAATCGCGCTGTTTTTCACCGGGCCGAAGCATGCCGGTGAGAATATCGCCGAGGTGCTGAAGCGACGCGACCGCGGACTCCCGGCGGTGATCCAAATGTGCGACGCCTTGTCACGCAATACGCCGAAGCTGGAAGGGATCAAAACTCTGCTCGCCAACTGCCTTGCTCATGGAAGAAGGCAGTTTGTAGAAGTGGCGGAGAACTTTCCCCAGGAATGCAGAAATGCGCTGGAAGCGTTCGGCAACGTTTACCACAATGATGCGTTGGCGCGGGAACAGCAACTGTCGCCGGAAGACCGGCTGCGTTTTCATCAAGAGCGCAGTGGGCCGGTGATGAATGCGCTGCATGACTGGATGAACGCCCAGTTGAGGCTCTTTTTTTTTTTTTTTTTTTTTTTTTTTTTTTTCCTTTCGCAATCAGGCGCGCCCATCGATAACAACATTGTCGAGCGTGCCTTAAAGAAAGCGATTCTGAATCGCAGGAACGCGCTGTTCTACAAGACCCTGAACGGAGCGCGCGTGGGAGATCTCTTTATGAGCCTGATTCACACGTCCGAGTTGAACAGCGTGAATCCATTCGACTATCTGACTGAGTTGCTACGCCATGCGGAAGCGTTAAAGCAGAAGCCGTCCGAATGGATGCCCTGGAACTATCGCGAGACTCTCGCCCGGTCCACTACGCCGACCGCAGCGTAATATGATGGTCCGGCAGACGGCCGGAAAGGATCCTCTGCGGCCAGGCGATTCGGACATTCTGAAATGCCTGTAAAACGGGCCTCCAAAAAACCAAAACCGAGAGACGTTTTCGGCCAGCAACGAAACCGGCCGAAAATGTTCCAGGCTGGCCTGTACGCGCGCGTGTCCCCCAACGATCAGCAGACGCTGGCAATGCAAAGTCGGGCGATGCGGGAGTATGCCGCACGGCGCGGCTGGACGATCGCCATGCAGGTGCGTGACGTGAACTCCGGGGCGGCGAAGCGGGAGGCCCGCGAGAAAATCCTGGAGGCCGCTCGCCGGCGCGAGATCGATGTCGTGCTGGTGTGGCGGCTCGACCGCTGGGGCCGGTCGGTAACGGATCTGCTTGCAACCCTTCAGGAACTGGAGCATCTGGGTGTCGGTTTCGTTTCGCTGACTGAGGCTCTCGATCTGACTACACCAGCGGGCCGCGCCATGGCGGGCTTATTGGCCATCTTCGCCGAGTTTGAAAGAGAGATTTTGCGCGAACGAACTCGGGCTGGTTTGGCGCATGCGCGGCTGAACGGCAAGCGGCTTGGCCGGCCGGCAACCGCGGCCATACACGCCGCGGAAATCCGGAAGCTGCATCGCGCCGGCGTCAGCAAATCCGAGATCGCTCGCCGCGTACAGATCGGGCGTACCTCAGTCCGCCGAATCCTGGGAGCGCAGTGGTGAAGCGGCCCAAGCGAGACCCGGTCCGGAAAGACCGCATCTACAACGAAGCCATCGTCGATGCCGGCCCGGAAGAGCAGGCAATGAGCTGGTATCATTATATGGAAGGCAAGATCAGCTTCCCGTTCCGCGCAAGGTGTGTCGTCGCGAACGCCGTCTCTCCGCTCCGGAAGGGTGAAACTGTCGAGGTCTCTCGCATGGCTGCCGAGGAGGCCTGCGAGCACGATATGTTTGTGCAAATCCGTTGGCGGGGACGGAAGATGGCGGTTCCTCTGTCCCAACTGGACGCCATCGATCCAGACGAATCAACAACGGAAGCCATCGGCGACTGGCATTACTGGGTCTCCCAGGGTTATTGCCTCTGATTTACGCACGGCTACCGAAAACTCAAGCTGAAAATGGAGGCGTTGGCGCCAATGCCCAGTGCCACGGTAAGCACAGCCACCACCGCAAACCCCGGATTTTTGCTCATCAGACGCAGGCTATGGCGCAAATTTTGTAGTAACTTAGTCATCGGCTCACCAGGCGACACCTAATCCGTATCGCTTCATAAGACGTTATTCTATGCTTCAACGCCTACAGGCGCCCGGCCTCGACGTCGCAGATCAGCGGTCGCTCGAGCACGAGCACTTCTCTTAACCATTGATTACGCCGCGAAGGGTGAAATGAGTTTTGGCTCCTCAGGAGGAAGACGAGGCAAAGCATGGAGAACAGGGAAGGACACGGTGAAGTGAAAAGTGCTTCCTGTGCCGGGACCCTCGCTTTCGACCCAAATTTGTCCGTTCATGAGTTCAATCAGCTCCGTGCAAATTGCCAGCCCAAGCCCTGTGCCACCGTACACTCGGGTCGTCGAATTATCAGCCTGGGAGAACGGTTCGAATATGGCCTTCTGTCTGCTCTTCGGGATGCCGATTCCGGTATCTCGGATGGAGAAGCGCAGCATGCAGAGCTCGGTGCTGACCTTCTCAGGGACTACAGAAACAGAGACGTGACCTGTGCGAGTAAACTTCAAGCTATTGCCGACGAGATTGAGTAAGATCTGGCGAAGCCGTCCTGGGTCCCCTTGAACGTATTCAGGAAGAGGGTTCGTGTACTCAGAGCGGAGCTCAAGTTCCTTCGAAGAGGCTGTGTGCGAAAGGAAGCTGATCGCCTCTTCAACGATCTCTCTTGGACTAAACTCGACAGACTCAATATCGAGCCTTTTTGCTTCAATTCTAGAAAAGTCGAGTATCTCGTTGATGATTTTCAGAAGAGCCTCACTGGAGACCTTAACCGTATCGAGATATTCCATCTGCTCCTCAGTAAGGTTCGTAGAAAGAGCCAGCTCCGTCATCGTCATGATTCCATGCATGGGTGTTCGGATCTCATGGCTCATGTTTGCCAGGAACTCGCTCTTGGCCTGGTTGGCAGCTTCCGCTATCTCCTTCGCCCGAACGGCCTCAGCAGTACGTTGAACAACGAGAATCTCCAACTCCTCTTTCGAACGTTCCAGAACTTGTTCCGCCAGTTTGCGCTGTGTGACTTCTTCCACCACGCCCACGACTCGTTCGATTCGACCGTCTTTACCGTAAACAGGAAAAGCCCGGTCACGCACCCAGGAAACTCGTTCATCAACGCTTACGAGCCTGTACTCGAATTCCTCTGTATAGCCGCCTAGCTGCTTCTGCTTGATGTGGCGAACGCGTGCTTGATCCTCGACATGCACTCGCTTGAACCAGACGGCAGAGTCTTCAACAAGACTTGCCTGCTTTTCGCCCCAAATCTGTTCGAAGGCGCTACTCACATACCTGTACTTCTTTGTTTGCGGATCGAGTGCCCAAAAGATTTCGCGGATGTTGTCGGCGAGTTGCTGAAATTGTGCAGTGCTTTCCTTCAGATCGGATGTTCTAGCCTCTATCGCGACCTGCAAGGCCTCTTCGCGCCTTTTGAGAGAACGAATACGCACTCTATGGGCGCCAAAGGCAAGTCCGATCATGATCAGAACCCACGACGCCATGAAAGGCTTGGTTTGGTAGAGGTGCGGCTGCAAGACAATCTGCGATGTCGCTGCGTGACTGCTCCACACACCGTCATTGTTCGACGCTATTACCCGGAAGCGATAATTCCCAGGCGGAATATTGGTGTACCTCACTGTTCTTTGCGATGAAGCAACCTCGGTCCATTCCTGATCAAAGCCTTCCAGAATATATTTGAACCTGATCTTTTCCGGCGATACAAGAGTCGGACTGGTAAATACCAACTCGAGTTGTCCAGCGCCCGGCGGAACCTTGACTTCCTTGTTCGGCGGAAACAATCGGTGATCCGCTGCAATGCTCTCGATCAAAACCGGCGGCGGCAGTTCGTTTCTCACCAGTTTTGCGGGATTGACGAAGACTGCTCCTTTCATGGTCGGAAAGGCAACGCGTCCATCTTGCAACCTCCAGGCCGCCGGCTGAAATCCGCCATTGCATTCGGTGCTCTTCATACCATCGGATGCGCCATAAAGAGCTACCGGAAATACTGCCCTTTTCCTGTTCGCTACCGCTACGAGATCCTTCGTCCGGACCGAATACACGCCCTTGTTTGACGTCATCCAGAGACTGCCGCGCCGGTCGCCAATAATGGCAAAAACCGAGTTGTCGACCAGTCCCTCGTTCATCGTGTATTTCACCGCATGTAGGCCATCGCCTCGATCGAGCCGAAACAGTCCAGCGCCGCTCGTGCCAACCCATAAGGGGCCATGTTGTTCGCCGTATAAAGCGTTGATTACCGCCGTCTGCAATTCGCCACGCACCAGGGTGAACCGACCGCCAAACAGACGATTGAGCCCGCTGTCAGTACCGACCCAGAGCTCGCCAGCTTCATCTTCGAAGAGAGATAACACTGTGTTGCTCGACAGCCCGGTTTCGGTTGTGAATTTGACTGCGCGCCCTGAACTCAGAAAATGAGTTAGTCCGCTTCGGCTGCCGACCCAGAGATCGCCGTTGTCATCGACGAGTGTACAGAATACTGCTTCTTTAGGGAAGCCTGGAATCGAAACGAAAGAGCCGTGCTCCAACCGCACTAGCCCGTGACGGGTGCCGGCCCAGATTCTGTTTCGCCGGTCCTCGGCCACCGTCAGAAGGAGCGGGTCGGGTAGTCCGTCGCGTTTCGTATAGGTCTTGGTGCCGCTATTCCGCAGCTCGTTCAACCCGTCGTTAGTACCAATCCAGAGGACGCCACGATGATCTTGCATGATCGGCAGGACCACGTTACTCGACAAGCCTTCGGTCTTTGCAAAAGCAGTGAAAGATGTATTCTTCAGGCGGCTCAAACCACCGCCAGACGTGCCAACCCACAGGTTGCCCTCCCGATCTTCGAAAAGTGACCAGACCGACTGTGTGTTTGCATCGTGAAAAGAAGAGAACTTACCACCATAGAGGCGGCTCATGCCGCCCGTAGCGGTTCCAATCCAGAGCGCATTTCCGGAGTCTTCGAATAGACACCAGACAGAATTCGCACTTAGACCATTGCGGGTCGTAAAATGCTCGGCCGCTCCCGAGACGAGGCGGTATAAACCATCTCCGTTCGTTCCCACCCACAGGTTCCCAGCAACGTCCACGTGAAGGGCGCGTACATCGCTTGCCGACAAAGCCTCATAGTGCGGAGAGAGACTCCATGCTCGCTGGTCCCACATGCGCAATCCCTTACGTGTGCCGACCCAAAGATTCTTCCCCGCATCTTCCGCGATACTAAACACGGAATTGTCCGGCAGCCCATTCGCCACAGTATGCGCTGTGAAATGGTTGCTCCTGAAACTGTAGAGACCTCCTCCATCGGTTCCAATCCAGAGAACACCTTCTGAATCGAAAAGCAGAGAGAGGATAGAATTCGCCTTCAACCCGTCCCGGGCCGTGAAAGTCGAGAATTCACCGTGAGCGTACCGGCTCAGGCCGCCGCCGTGGGTGCCGATCCAAAGTGCGCCCTGAGGATCTACCAGCAGGGAAGTTATCTCATTTGCAAGGAGAGAAGGGGTGTTCCTTTGATCGAAAACCGCAAATCGTATACCATCGAACCGTGCCAGACCCTGTTCCGTTGCCAACCAGAGGTATCCATCCGGAGTCTGTGCTATGGATCGAACTGAGTTTTGTGGCAGCCCCTGCTCTGTATGCCATACGTCGTTCGCGTACTCCCCAATCGCCTTCAACGGATCGAGCTTCGGGTAGCTAAGCGCCGGGGCGGCCCTAAATGCGCAAATGCTGAGCACGGCCAACACGAAATGTGATCTTCTAATAGCCACCGTCAAAACGTTGGGCGATCTTGCGATGCCGCACCTCGTGCCCTGTGCTGCGAAGGCCAGCCGGAACCCTCGGCCGCCAGGATAATCCTGAGTGATATTTACGAAAGGCTAGCCACAGAGCGCCTACTCGTCTCTCTTCTGAGTGGGGCAGCCTCTGCTCAGTTCTCCACCCCATCTTCCTGGCTAAGAAAATCCCTTACAGAATTGGGTTAATTTTTTTCAGCTATTGGTCGAAGAGATGACTGGAAAGGTGTGTTTACCAAATGAATTTCAGATCTCTTGGGGCACTGGTTTTACTTTCAAGCCCACTTTGGTCTGGTCCTCCGGCGCCAGTCAATCATCAGAAACTCTCGAGCGCATTACAACAGCTCTCATCCTCCGAGCAGCCCGTTAAAGTCATTGTTCAGTACGCGAGCACGCCGAGCGAAAAGGACCATTCGGCCTTTGCCGCTCAAGGCGGTTCTATTATGGCCCGTTACCGACGCTTGAAGTTTGGCTCTTATGTCGTTCCAGCGAATCGTCTGGCAGAACTGTCACGGAATGGGAACATCAAACACATATCACTCGACCGGCCGCTTACTGCGAAGCTGGACTACAGCGCTGCGGCGGTGAACGCGGGGACAGCCTGGATCAGCGGGCTAGACGGAAGCGGCATCGGCGTAGCAGTGATCGACAGTGGAGTCACTCCCGTTGCTGACCTCGGAAGCCGCATCATTTACTCACAGGACTTCGTCGGTGGAGACGGAACAGATCAATATGGTCACGGGGAGCATGTGAGCGGAATTGTTGCAAGCAGCGGCATCAGCTCAACGGGACCGAACGACACCCATACTTTCAAGGGCATTGCTCCGAACGCAAACATCATAAACCTGCGTGTTCTCGATCAAACCGGTGCGGGTACGGACAGCAGCGTGATTGCGGCTATCGATCAGGCGATCGCACTGCAAAAAACGTATAACATTCGTGTGATCAATCTTTCGATTGGACGCCCCGTATTCGAGCGCTATACGGAGGACCCGCTTTGTCAAGCAGTGGAACAGGCTTGGCAGGCCGGGATAGTGGTTGTTGTTGCTGCTGGAAATGATGGCCGCGTGAGCGCCGAAGGGACGAATGGCTACGGTACTATCAATTCGCCCGGAAATGATCCTTATGTCATCACGGTTGGGGCTATGAAAACGATGGGGACCTACGATCGCAGCGATGACTTGATCGCCAGCTACAGTTCCAAAGGCCCCACCTACCTCGATCACGTCGTAAAGCCGGATATCGTAGCTCCGGGCAACCTGGTTGTCTCCTTATTGGCACCGGGAACTCCAACCCTCGCTGCCGAGTATCCTCAGAACGCGATTCCCATCTCCTACTACCTGGACACGGCGACCTCCGGTACATCGACGAATTACATGCTTCTAAGCGGGACCAGTATGGCAACACCTGTCGTAAGCGGCGCAGCCGCCGATTTGTTGCAAGCTTATCCGTCGCTCACACCCGATCAGGTTAAGGCGATTTTTATGCGTACCGCATATAAAACCTTTCCCACCTCGAGCACCGCCACGGATCCAGTCACCGGTCAAACATTCATTAGCTATTACGATCCCTTTACTGTCGGAGCGGGTTATCTGGACCTTGCGGCAGCATTGCAGAATGCGAACGCGCCTTCAGGTGACGCAATCTCTCCGACCGCCACTTATGATCCAACTACCGGCCAAGTCTTTATTCAGCTCGATTCGACTTCGTTGCTAGGTTCAAATAGCGCTTGGGGAACCAACAGCGCTTGGGGAACCAACAGCGCCTGGGGGACCAACAGCGCTTGGGGAACCAACAGCGCTTGGGGAACCGAACAGCGCTTGGGGAACGAACAGCGCTTGGGGAACCAATAGTGCCTGGGGAACCAACAGTGCCTGGGGAACCAACAGCGCTTGGGGAACCAATAGCGCTTGGGGAACGAATAGCGCTTGGGGAACGAACAGCGCCTGGGGAACGAACAGCGCCTGGGGCACCGCTTCAGTAGCTGCTCAGAGCGTTTTGATTGCGGGCGAGAAGTAACCGCTCAATAAGTCCGCAGAGAGGCTGGCAGGCGGCGCGAATACCTCGCACCGCCTTCTCAGCTACAGATCTTGACCTTACCTCGGCTGGACCTCGTACAAACGCAACGGGCTTTCCAGTTTAAAGGTAAGCACCGCTTCCGCAGGAACTTTTACTGCCTTGCCTCGGGTGAAGATTTGCGTAAGTCCACCCCCGGCCGCTCCGCTGAGTGCTCCGATTGCAGCCCCTTGCCCACCGCCCGCGAGCGCGCCGATAATTGAACCGAAAATCGTTCCGCCACCAACCATCACCCCGGTTCTCTGGTTGAGGCCAATGCCGTTGTGCTTCCGTGTCTGGTCATAGTCATCGGCAGTCACGAAGTAGCGATGACCGTCAACGGAAAGCGCCTGTAGGTCAAGGACCAGATCCTTGCCTGAAACCACGCGCCGTACCAGGATCTCCGCCGAAGCTCCTTTACGGACTGCGACGTTCGCATTGGAATCCAAGAGGTCCTGATCGAGATGCGCCGCGTACACTCTCCCCTCGTCAGCAGTTTTCGAATCGATCGATTCGTCGACCCGGACCAGCACGTCGGTTCCTGCGGGGATAACTGCTCGTGCGACCGCCAGCAAAGTCGTGCCGGCAGCAAATAGAAAGGCAGCAATGCAACTCGCGCGTCTGGGTCTTTGTTTTGTAGTCATCGTTCTCCCTGTCCCCGGAATTTTACTATGTTTGTTCGATTAAGCGACATCCTGATAAGCTTTTCGCGATGCATTCATTCCTGTTCAGTTCGCTAAGATGCCGGTTTAAGTTCGTTTTGGCAGCCATTGTCGCCATGCTCCTTACAGTGCCGGCGAACGCTTCAAAGCTCTGGGACTGGCATTACACCGCTTCTGGAATCACTGGCAGCGGAACTCTGACGACGCTCGACACGCCCAACGCGAATGGCGGCTATCTGATCACGGGCATTACGGGCACCCGAAATGGGATCACCATCAGGGGTCTTCGGGCTCCAGGTACGTCCATTCCAGGCAATGAGCCCTACGTTGTCGACAACCTCGTTTTTAAAGGACCTGGGCCGCAACTAACCAGCCACGGATTCGGATTCTCCATCTCGGGCGGGACGTATTCCAACCCTTTCTACGCCGATTTCCTGCCGACGCCCGGATATCTTGAATTTTTCTCGACTCCCGCATCCGGACATACGGAGCTCCCGGTCCAATTTTCTGCAACACCTGTCCCGGAGCCGGCGACGTTCTTGCTGATGTGCGGTGGGCTCGCATTAGGCGTCTCTCGGTGGCGTTCCAGATAGCCTTATCGAACTCAAGGATTCGGGTGAAACGGAAGTTCCGGGCCTTCGGGGATGGCGGGCTCCGGACTCTCCATATCGAGATTGACAACGATAGGATCCTGACCGCTGCGCACGACTACCGCCTCGCATGCCTCGTCTTGACGTGCATTGATCTCCTGATGAGGCACGTATGGGGGAACGTAGATGAAATCGCCCGGACCTGCTTCATCGCTGAACTCCAGCTGGTCGCCCCAGCGCATCCGGGCCCGGCCCCTCACGACGTAGAGCACGGTTTCCAGTTCGCCATGGTGATGAGGTCCCGTCCTTGCACTTGGTTCCACAACAACCGTACCAGCCCAAAGCTTGCTCGCCCCTGTGCGCGCGTGTGTAATAGCTGCGGCCCGAGTCATGCCCGGAGTCTGCGGCGTATTCCGATCGAGTTCACCCGCGCGCACGATCTTGATGCCGTGATCCTTCCAGTTTGGGTTTCCGTCAGCCACTCCTGAGATTATGGCGCGAGATGTTGAGGGCCGATACGGCCCAACGCGGTAGCGCCGTCAGAAGCGGAAGTGCAATCCTAACTGCATTTGGCGCATCGGACTCGCTGTCGATGTGATTTGCCCCGCGCCTGAGACATCGACTTGCGTCGCAGGCAGCGCTAAGTTGACGTGGTTTAAGGCGTTGAAGTTTTCCCAACGAAGTTCTAGTGACTTGTTCTCGGCAATGAGAAAACTCTTCGCCAGCGCAAGGTTGAAGACGTATGAGGCGGGTCCCCGAAGAGATCCTTTGCCGGCGTCCCCGTTGCGATACGGTTGCTGAGGCGCCGTATACGCGGCCGGGTTGAACCAGAGGCTCGCGTTCGGATTCGAAACGGTGGGATCTCCGATCACGTCCGGCCGGAAGTAATTAAAGTCAGCATTCACGGTGGGGGCATTCGAGATCGTTGGCGTGAAAGCCACGCCCGAGTACAGCGTGCTCACCCCGCTGAAGCGCCAGCCGCCGGCAACTCCATTGACGATTTTATTCGGATTGTTCAGGAATTTGCGGCCCTTGCCGAAAGGTAGTTCCCAGTTATGAATAATGGTGAGCGCATTGGTCCGATCAAATGTGGCGGGTCCGTGATCGCCTTTCACGTCGTAATTATTGGCGAAGTTGTAGCCGCCCTCCCCGTTGTCGAGCGCCTTTGACCATGTATAAGCGACGAGAAAATCCAGCCCATGAGAAAGCCGCTTCTGCGCCTTTACCTGCAGGCTGTTGTAGTTCGAGTTGTCGCAATTGCAGACGCTGTAAATAGCTTGCGTGTCGCCGTACTTATCGAATGGCCGGCGCGAATCGTAATCTCCAGGTCCTGGATACGCCTGATTGCGATTCAAATTCAAGAACAGATGGCGTCCAACGTTGCCCACGTAAGCCGCTTCGACGGTCATGCTCGGAACGATCTGATGCTGCACCGCAAAGTTCCAGGAATCGGAGAGCGGGATACGGTACGAGCTCAATGGATCGAAGAAGAAATATACAGAGACACCAGGCGGCAACGGGTAGCGTCCGGATTGAAAGGCGGGCACGGCGGCGGGAGGCGGACCAGTGGTGAGGAACGTGGGAATGGCGGTACTGTAAGGATTCGACGGATTCAGATTTTGGACAAATTGAACCGGCGGATCGATCTCGGGATTCTGTGCCCAAACGGCGCCCACTCCGGCAGCATTAAAACTTCGTCCGTAGCCGGTGCGGATCACCCAGGTCGGCGCAGCTTGATAAGCGATCCCAAGCCTGGGTGCAAAGCCCAGATTGTATGCCTGAATCCCCATATTGCGAGGCACATTCCCAAAACCGGCGACCACGACCTCACCGGTTGAGGGGTCAAAAGTTCCGGCACTTCCCGGTTTGGCAGCTACCTGGGGAAGATAGTTCTCGTAGCGCAGTCCGTAGGTGATAGTGAGTTTCGGAGTCACCCGCCAGGCGTCCTGCCCAAAGAAAAACAGCCGTGTTTGACGCAGAGCCGGATAGAGTCCGGGTCCGGTATTCTGTTGCACGAATGAGGTCGGATACCCGAGCAGAAAAGAGGCTAATCCAGCGCCGGTAGTCGCGTTGCCGTTCGCCAGCGTATCAATGTCGAGACTGCCGGTCTGCGAATCTGAAAACGTCACTTCTCCTGCCCGATGTGTACTGCTGTCGATGCGTTTTTGTTGTGCCCGGCGCACATCTGCTCCCCATTCGATCGTGTGGTTTCCGGCTTGTTTGGTCCAATTGCTTACCCATTGAAACTGGTTTTCGGTCTCATCGAGTGGACAGTTACAGCCGTTTACGCCCAGTGAATAGCCGAAATTGAAGCCCCCATCCCCGTTCACGTAGAAAGCAGGCATTCCGGAGGTATCCACCCCTCCTCGATTCAGTCCCAGAAGTCCGGCGTCGATAGCAGGGGTAGTTCCATATCCATTCGGAAGGTTATGAACACGATACCTGTAGAAGCCAAAGCGGAAGTCGGCGATCAGATTCGGCGTGATGCTGTAGGTGTAACCCAGCGCCAGACTCTGATTCCGGGCGTGCGAGTCGCCCGCGAAACTGAAGACAGATGGATTGGGGCCGCCCGCCTCCTCGCCGAACGCTCCCGGTCCACTCAGAACGAAATCCGCCAGGCTGTAGCGTCCGAACAGATGGTGTTTATCTTTAAAGTTGTAGTCCACGCGACCGTCATATTGGTCTGCATTGGATACGTCCGGGACTGTGGTCGCGTAGTTGTTGAAGATCTGGCCTGCCGGGCCAAAGTTCGGGGAGGGCAAGTAGTTGAGCAACTTAGCCATCTGAGCGGCAGGCGTGATCACATTGACCTGCCCGATCGTAGAGAAGGCCTCGCGGCCACTGCCATCCGGATTGCCGGTTGCAGGATCGAAAACCATGCCGGCGCGTGCGGGAGCACGTGTTCCTCCGGTGGTTGGGACGTACGCAGGATTGGCACATCCGGTATCGGACGTAGAGCCGTCAGCGCAGATGTATGGACCCAGAAGCGACGTCAAATCTCCGCTCCGCTCCGCTGCGGTGGGTACGGTCGTGATCAACGCGCCGCTCAAGTTGCGTCGCGTGCCTTGGTAAGCGAAGAAGGTGAAAAGTTTGTTCTTGAGAATAGGTGCACCTAAAGATCCGCCAAACTGGTCCCAGCGAATTGGTGCATCTATTCCGGTGAATGGATCAGCGGCATTGAAGAAGTTGTTTCGGAGATATTCGAAAGCCGAGCCATGAATCTGGTTAGTACCTGATTTAGTGCTGGCTTCCATCATGGCCCCCGAAGCGTTCCCGAACCGCGCGTCATAGTTACTCGATGTCACTTTGAATTCTTCGAGCGCATCGGGATTGGGGACGATTACCGAAAGCCCAAGAATATTGCTGTGGTTCTCTGTCCCATCCAGCAAGAACCCGTTCGAATAGCTGAGCTGGCCGTCTACCGGAGTCTGTTGATCGCGTTCCTGATTTTCGGCGCTCGATGATCCCAAAGAAGGCGACAATCCGGCCCCAGGGAGCGCTACTAACAAAGACGTCACATTCCGGTCTAAGATTGGCAGTTTCCCGAGCTGGTTGCCCGTCAGCGTATTGCTAACGTCTGCGCGGTCTGTCTTGAGCAACGGAGTCTCACCGGTTACGCTCACGCTCTGACGACTTCCACCAACCTGCATTTGCACATCTATACGTGTTACGGAGTCTACTTGCACGACGGCATTTACCGTATACTCCGTGAAACCCGGTGCAGTTATCTGGATGCTGTAATGCCCTGGCAGCAAGTGGGTTTGCGTGAAGTTACCGCTGCTGTTTGCAGCAGCAGTGTAGTCCACACCGCGATCAATATCGTGCGTCGAAACATGTGCGCCAGGAATCACCGCTCCCGATGGATCCGTCACGGTTCCAGTGATATCGCCGAAGATAGCCTGGCCGATCGCCGAAGCGGCGAACAGCAGGCCGAGGACGACCAAAAGAAAATGCTTTTGGGACACGGCACTCCCCTTTCCAAATCGATGTAAGTGTCTAGTTGTTCTAGCGGTCCGACTTTGGACTCTGCAGCGAGGCAGATGCATTATTTGCGTCGAGTTTTCGGTATGCGTCGAATTCTTCGGCCGCCCGATCCGGTTTGCCTAGAGTTTTATAGGCTGAAGCGAGCAGGTAGTGCGGTATCTTATTGCCCGGCTGGCTCTGGGCTGCTGCTTGTAAGTAGGGTAAGGCCGCGGCGGTTTGCCCTGTGGCCAGAAGAACCTTCGCCATGCCCAGGCGCGCCTCGACAAATTCCGGATGATACTGAACGGCACGCTCAAAATGGGATATCGCCGCCTGATATCGATTCTGCTCGCGATCGATCTCGCCCAGTTCATACTCGGCGTCTGCGTTAGCCGGGGCAATCGCGAGTTCCTGTTCGAATTCGTGCCTTGCTTTCTTCAGCGCGTCTGGAGTTCGCGACTGCTGCAGGATCAAACGGCCAAGCTTGTAGTGAACGTCTGCCATTTCCGGGTTCCGCTCTAGTGCATGACGATACTCCTGGGTAGCGGCGCTCAGACGATCCAGACTTTCCTGAATCTGTGCGTTAGCATAATGCATCCAGGCCGAGTCGGGAGCAGTGCGAAGCAGGCTGGCCATGAGGTCCGATGAACGTTCCGCGTGCAGCCGAGATAGCTGATACAAGACTTCGGGGTCATGCGGAAATTGCTCGAATAGCTTTTCCCCGATTTTCAGTGCCTCGGTCGGCTGTTTAAGTTGTGAGTAGCAGTGAAGTAGATGGAGACCTGCGAGCCTTGCTGTGTCCTTATCGGCAGACCTCTGAAATACCGGGCCCAGGATGCCGATGGCTTGCCTGCATTGGCCTAAATCCGCCTCGCAAAGACCCATCATGGCCTGCACCTGCTGCAAATGTGGATCGAGCTTCTGAGCCCGCTCGAACGAGCTAAGAGCTTCCGCGGGTCGCCCTTCGGAGTAATACGCAAGGCCGAGATTGGCATACGCCTCTGGAACATCCGGCGCGAGCTGCGTGAGATGCTCGAGTGCGCGAGCCGCCTCGTCCCACTTCTTTGTTGCGAGCGCCTGACGCGCAACATCCGAGTAGTGGTCGAGCTCCGATTCTTGCTGCACAGCCATCATGCATGTGGTGACTGTGAGCACCAGCAGCAACGAGCGACGCATAGCTATCCGGTCTACTCCCCAACCAGCTTCAACAATTCAAGCCGAGTAATTGAAGGAACGGTATAGGGTAGCTTAGCCCAACATCGCAGCACCTTGCAACGAGATTTTTTGATCTTGAGCAAAGCGAAAAGGAAATCATAGCTCCTCTTGCAGGCTGCATATCTCTGCTAGAGTGATCGCGTGCTTCTTTACGTATGCAAGATACTGCTGCTGGTCCTGTGCTCTTTTCCTTTGAGCTTAACGGCCGAAGACAAACCGCTAAGTGTCGAGACGCAGGGAAACAGTCGTTATTTCTTGGAAGGCGTGAGGGCAGACCTTGAGTACCGGCCCGGCCTTAGATTAGACGCTTATACACCCGCGGGAGCGCGGCATCCTGCAGCCATCATCTTGCACGGCAGTTCCGGTGATAAGTCGACCCACGTTACTCAGTTATTCCCGCTACTGTCAAATGCCGGTTATGCATGGTTCTCGGTGAACTATCAAAACTCTGCAGATATTCTAGCCGCAGTCGCGTTCATCGAATCAGCGGGACGATTCCCTATTGATCCTGAGCCTGTCCTGATCGGTGAGGATACAGGTGTGTCCTTTGCTCTTGAACTAGCGAGTCACGGTGGATTCAGCCGGGTGATTGGCTTTGGTGCTGCGCAGAGTGTGGTGGCGATGCAAGACGCTCACCTTCCGATCTTTCTTTTTCACGGAGCATCGGACACAGATGTACCGCCCGGACCTTTACAGGCAAGTTGTCGCGCGTGGGCTCAATGCCGGTTTCAACTTATACCGAACGGCATCCATAACCTCGAGAACTGGCATCCCGCCGAATGGGATTGGAAAGAAGAATTCATAGCGGTTCTCCGGAACGGAAGGGGCGGCCTTTGGCGAGACATTGTGTACTCGCGACCCGGAGGTCTCTCCCTTGCGATGCACGCAAATCTGCCGGAGGGTCGCGGACCGTTTCCAGCGGTGGTTATTGTTCATGGAGGAGGCTGGGAAGCTGGCGACAAGCTGACTTATGTGGCGCCCGTGTTGGAGCTTCTCTCGGGGACGCATTTTGCGTGGTTCTCGATCGATTACCGCTTGACGCCTTACGTGCGGAACAATGAACAACTCGAGGATCTCCGCAGCGCACTTCGGTATATCCGCCACCACGCCGGCAGATTTAATGTCAATCCGAATGCAATCGCGATCCTGGGTGAGTCGGCCGGAGGGCAGATCGTCACCGAAGTAGCTTCTGAGCCATGTTCGGGTTGTGAGGTCCAGGCTGTTGTCTCTTTCTACGGCGTTTACGATTTCGTTCCCTGGGCCACGGATTCCAGCTCAAAACCCATGCTGGACCGGATATTCGGCGATTGGAATACTAACTCACTCCGCCGCTATTCGCCCATTGCCCATGTTCATCCCGGCATGCCGCCGGTTCTGTTGCTGCAGGGAACCGCCGATGAGCTCTATTCCGGGACGATCGCCTACGAGGAGCGCTTGCAGCAGGAACACATCCCACATGAATTGATTCTTCTCAGGAATGCTCCGCATGGAATGGAAAATTGGGTCGGACATCCCGAATGGGAATTCTATCGGGCCAAGTTGGTTAAGTGGCTAGATACCGTTCTGCAGTTGAATAAGTGAACGGATCAACGCAGTAATCGGTGCAACAGCGACCAATGCGCTGCCTAAACTTGGTCGTCGGCAGAATTCATTTTCTGCGGCTGCTGGTGGCTCAACGCTGAAACAATTTGTTGAAGCGCGCCATCAGTGAAAGCACCCAGCCCAAGCTTCTGCAGGGTTGAGCTGATTGCCAGATCCCGCGAGATCTTTGACCAGTCGCAGTTCGGGCCGTAACGCTTCTCGATGACTGCCTCGGCCAAAGCCCGGCTTGGCGCTATTTGGCCCAGCATTTCTCGTGTGCTTATGAACATGGAACCTTACCCTTGTATTCATGTAGTGATGAAATCCACTGCGATCTCTCAGTTAGATCTCATCGCGGGAATCATCTTGGATTCGTTACGCGCTCTCGGGCCACGCAAGTGAGCGGAAAAATCAAGGGGATGGTCTAATTTATTTCAAATCGAAGCCTGAAGTGATTCAAAGTGGCGGGTAGCGGTTCTCCTGCGATGAGCTTTGTAGGCGTGTTCAAACGCATCTGCGTTCCCGCCAACAGTTCGGCGAGCATTGCGGTCGTCAACAATAGAACCAAATGACGTCCGGGGCATACCGCCGGTCCTTCGCTAAACGGGATCAGCGCAGATGTGTGTCGCTCGGCTTTGTCCTTCGTCCATAGCTCCGGAGAAAAGGTATCCGCATACGCCAGGCGCTCATCGTCACGGTGGAAGAAAGGTACAAAGATTACCAGACCTGTGTTGGCCGGTATGACGCCGTTCCGCCAGGAGGTCTCACCGATGGTCTCACGCAGGATCAGCGGCGAGGTTGGCCACAGGCGCAAGCTTTCAAGAACCGTTGCGCGCAGATATGGCAGCACGTGTGGCTCGAATCCGCTACGGACGTTGGTTTCTTCCCTTGCCATACCCGCTTGTTGTGGATGAGAGGCGAGCAGCGCCAGTGAGCGGAACGTGGCCATGCCCGGCGCATCAAAAGCGAAGAGCCACTGCGTGACCTGTTGTTCCGGAGCCGTCTGGCTGCTGGCCGGAATGTGGGCCATCATGCCCGCGAGGCTGTTCGGCTCCGGCTTGATCAAGTAGTTCCTGATTCGGGCGAGTAATTGCTCACGTAAAGTGCGCCTTTGCGGTCGCAAGAAAGCCCAGTTAGCGGCGTAGCGCAGCTTGGCCATCATGGTGGAGAGTTCGTTATCGTTGCTCGCAGCATCGCCAAATATGACCCGCCTCACGATGCGGAACCACGTGTCCGAGAAATCCCCCCAACCGAGTGTCTTGTGTTCCCGGCGGACATCGCTGAGCAGCTGCTTCGCTTCCGACGCGACAACCGCCACAAAGTGCTCCGACATCCGGTGCATTGGCCGGTCTGCTTCAAGAACTCGTTCATTGTAGTGGCGGCGGTCCGCTCGCTCCGCCCCTTGCGAGATCAGCGCGACCTTGGGTTCAAAGTGCGCCAAGGTCGCTGCCTTTTCTGGAGTGGCGGTTGCGAACGGCTCCGGCGACTCAGCCAGTATCCGGTGTACATCTTGCGGATCGATAACCACCGCAAGGGAACGGCCAGGAATGCGAAGCAATACTGGTCCCGGACCGTATTGCCGGCGTAAGCGCTGCATGCCGCGGATTGCGCGTCGGTCCAGATCGAGCCGATCCGCGATCGCCAGCATGGCCGGCCGCCGGATGATGACGCCCTTCGCGATTGTGGGGAGAAAAACCCCGAATAGAACGGCGAGCGTGTCAACGAACTTGGCTTTGGGAATGCTGGCTGACCCCGGCAAGGTGTCTCGATATGGGATGACTCGATCTATTGCTTCTGACATTTTGTTCCTAATCAGCCGTCGACCGAAGTGCGGCCATACGGTCACGAGGAGAGAGCGTTTCCAGATTCATTACACGACCGACGACCCGCTGCAGCTGCATGGCCGATGCAGACTTCGCCCCTAAACGAATGTAGGAAGACCGTCCCAGGAAGCTTTCACTGCGTAGACCGCGAGATTTTCGCGGGTTTGCTTCCGTGAGAACATGCGGTCTCATCTAGCTCGCGCCATGCTCAACGCCGAGCCCGACCCTACGCTAGCACTAGATTTCGAGTGCAATCCACTGTGTAAACTTCCTGTGTAAAGATCGCTGAAGATTTGTGCTGAGTACAGTGTCTGGACTCAGCCACGCCCGATAAAGGGCATGTTCGTGGCCATCAACGTCAAAAACTGCACGTTTGCGCTTAACGGCAGGCTCGCCATGTAGAGCACCGCGTCGGCCACGTGACTGACGTCCATTGTTGGTTCAACGGCCTTTGTGCCGTTCGCCTGTGGCACTCCGGCGGCCATATTTGCAGTCATTTCCGTAGCGGCATTTCCGATATCAATTTGGCTGCAGGCAATGTCGTACTTACGGCCATCGAGCGAAATGGACTTCGTCAAACCGGTAATGGCGTGCTTCGTGGCGGTATAGGGAGCCGAGTTCGGTCGAGGCGCGTGCGCCGAAATCGAACCGTTGTTGATGATGCGGCCGCCGCGCGGATTTTGCGCCTTCATCAACTTAATCGCCTGCTGCGCGCAAAGGAAGCAGCCAGTGAGATTGACGCTCACCACCGCGTTCCACTGCTCGTACGTCAGCTCTTCGATCGGAACGGCCGGAGCTCCAATCCCTGCGTTATTGAACAGAAGATCAAGCCGGGCAAAGTCTTCTCTGATTTGCGAAAATAACGCGCGCACGGAATCGGGTTTGCTGACATCGGTTGGAGAGATTACGATTCTCCGGCCGGAAGCTGGTAACGCGGCCGCGGCTGTGCGCTCCAGTTCCGCAGCCCGTCTTCCCACCAATACGACAGCGTATCCCGCAGAATGCAAAGCCAGAGCTACAGCTCTTCCTATCCCACTTCCCGCGCCTGTAACCAGCGCCACTCGATCCGTAGTTTGCATAACCAGTCTTTCAGCCTATTCTGTTCAATCGAATCTTCCACCATTTGATTGAACCCCCGTACATTTCGTTATATAGTTGAAAGCTTCCAACTGGGCAGATCTCTAAAACCAGGCCCATCGTCTGAAAGGAGTCCAAGGAATGCAAGCCACACCTGCTTCGACTTCGGTGAAGATCGCCAAGACACCTGAGCCCCCTGTATTCGCAACGCTCGCGGAAGAGCGGATGCATCGCAAGTGCAGGCTGGCATCGGCTTTTCGACTTTTTGCAAAATTCGGCTTCAGTGAAGGCGTAGCCGGTCATATCACGGCCCGCGATCCGGAGTGGCCAGATCATTTCTGGGTAAATCCGTTCGGCATGCACTTTGCCCACATCCGGGTATCCGATCTCGTGCTTGTCAACGAGCATGGCGAAGTGGTCGAAGGCGACCGGCCGATCAATGAAGCCGCTTTCGCCATACACTCTCGAATTCACATGGCTCGCCCGGACGTGGTAGCCGCCGCGCATGCTCACTCATTTTATGGAAAGACGTGGTCCTCGCTCGGCCGATTGCTCGATCCTCTGACGCAGGACGCCTGCGCGTTCTACCAGGACCACGGTCTCTTTTCCGACTACACAGGAGTGGTGTACGACACGTCAGAAGGCGATCGGATCGCCGAGGCTCTGGGAGATCGTAAAGCTGTCATCCTTCAGAATCATGGTCTTTTGACGGTCGGTCACACCGTTGACGAAGCCGCCTGGTTCTTCATCACTATGGATCGCTCCTGCCAATCGCAACTGCTCGCCGAAGCGGCAGGAGAGCCGGTCAAGATCTCTCACGAAAGCGCCTTGATCGCCCGGCAACAGATAGGGAATTCTCGCGTGGGTTGGTTTCAGTACCAGCCATTATGGGATTTAATCTCACGAGAACAGCCCGACTTCTTCAATTAAGCCGCTCTCGATCAGCGCTGCATCCGTGCAGGTTCGGGACGATTATGATTGACAAGTATGCTCTCGCTTGTCTCGCAAGCGTGGAATTCCTGGAAAAGCGCCAAGGGTGTAGCTGTACTGGCGATTCTGGCGCTGGCAATTGGAATTGGTTCGGCTACCGCGATCTATACAGTCGTCCACACCGTATTACTTAAGCCGCTTCCCTATCGCAACGGCGACCGGTTCGTTGCGCTTTACGGAGCTGTCGCGAATGAGCCCGGCAAGAAAAAAGGGATGTCGGATGGCTACCTCCGCACCATCCAGCAGCATCAAAAGAGCTTCGACGTCTTCGGCTGGTTTACTGTCTTTGGGAGTTTCAATCTAACTTCCCCCGGAGAGCCGCAGCACATTGACGGCGTTCGTGTATCTCCTGAACTCGTCGAGAATCTGGGAGTCAATCCCGTTCTGGGCAGGTGGTTTCGCGATATGCGCCAGGAGAACGGCAACAGCCATCTTGCTGTGATTGCCTATCCTCTTTGGCAACGGCTGGGTGGCCGTAGAGACATTTTGGGGCAATCCGTGGCGCTCGACGGAACCAGTTACACGGTAGTCGGCGTTGCGCCAGCCTGGTTCCATTTGCCGCTCTTCAGCGTCAGCGGGGAGAACGATCCGAACGAGATTTGGATTCCGATTTCTCCGGATTACCTGAAATCGGTTGGCGACAGCGGCTTGTTCTTGAGTTATGCAAGGTTAAAGCCGGGCGTTAGCTTTGCTACGGCGGCTCAGGAAGTGAAACAGATGGCTGCAGCGATTGCTCGGGAAAATCCGGTGTCGATGGCGCGCGGCACCGCCTTCATAGAACCCTTGCAAAAGACCATCAGCCAGGATATCCGTCCGACACTGCTCCTGTTACTGGCGGCGGCGGGGCTTCTGCTGCTCATCACCTGCGCCAATGTGTCAGGCCTGCTCGTAACCCGTGCTGTTTCGCGCAGCAGGGAAACCGCGATTCGACTTGCTCTCGGCGCTGCCCAGCGCCAGATGATCCTGCAATACCTTTCTGAGAGCCTGATCGTCAGTCTGATCGGGGTGGTCGGGAGCATCGGCCTGAGCTATCTTCTGCTGCGGGCCGTGCTCGGGTCGATCGGAATTTACATCCCCCTGAGCAATGAGATTACGGTGGATTGGCGAGTCCTCGCCTTCGCCATTCTGGTCGCTCTCGTAACGAGTTTCTTGACGATTTTGGCGCCTCTGGCACACTCACTGCGAACGGCGCCTAACGAGGTTCTAACGGAAGGCGTCAGGGCGAGCGGGAGCCATCGCAGCCGGCGCTTGTCTCAAGGATTAGTAATCGTTGAGATAGCGCTAGCGTTCACCTTACTCGCCGCCAGTTCGTTGCTCATTGCGGAAATCAACCGGCTCACTCATGTAAACCCCGGCTTTGATCCGAATCACCTGGTGACGTTTCAAATGACGATCACCGACCCGCGCTACCGGAGCGGAAAGGAAATGCTTGCCTACCGTGAGCAGCTTCAACACGCCCTTTCGGCGCTTCCGGCTGTTACAAACGCCGGGTTAACCATAACCCTTCCGCTGACAGGCTGCTGTTTCGACACGTCCATGTTCCCGGAAGGCCGAACGCTGAGTCGCGAAACGGTGCTCTCAACGAGCTTTCAGGCGGTAACCCCTAGCTACTTCTCCACCATGCGCATCCCTCTTCTCGCCGGACGAACGCTGACGGAGCATGATGCCGGTCAGAAAGTTCCTCTGGTGATGATCAATGAGAGCGCCGCCAAGCGTTTCTGGGCAGGCGCGAATTCAGTGGGAGCCTACGCCCGTCTTGGGGATCCGAATGGCAGTCGGGTGCAAATTGTCGGCGTTGTGGGTGACGCCCGTAACGATGGTCTGGGTAATCCGCCGGTTCCTGAGATCTATATGATCGATGTTCCGGATGTGTACAACACGCTGAGCGGAGTGGTTCGTTCTGATCTGCCCGCAAGGACGCTAATACCGGAAATTCGCCGTGCCATTCACCACGTCAATCCGAGCCAGCCGATCTTCAGCATCGCAAGCATGGAGAATATCGCCCGTGACTCGATCAGTCTGCAGCGAGCAACTTCATTTCTGACGCTATTCTTTGCCGGTGCTGCGCTTCTGCTGGCGACGCTCGGAGTCTATGGCGTGGTGGCATATTCAGTTCGCCAGCGGACCGTCGAATTCGGTACGCGCATGGCCCTGGGTGCGGTGGGGGAGGATCTACTGCGACTGGTGCTCGGGGGCGGCCTGAAGATGGCTGTCGGAGGTCTCGTGTTAGGAGCCCTCGCGGTGGTTGCCATCACCATCTTATTGGTGAAGTCCGCCGTTATCCACTCGGTCGCGCCTTCAGCATACGTCTATTCGACTCTTACTATCGCTGCAATCGCTCTCCTCGCTTCGTTGTATCCGGGATGGAGAGCGACTCAGCTCTCTCCCATGGTCGCGATACGCAACGACCCGGAAACTATGTGGCTACGGACGCGGGAACAGGTCCGCCGCGTGACGGCAGAGTTATCCGGCTTGTTTTCACGCGACGATCAGAGGCAACAGATTGCTGAAGGGGAGCTGCTCTCCAGTTTCGTCGATGCGACGCGGCGCGCTGCTACCTCCGACAACGCGCTCGAAACAGCGGTCAGGACCTTGGCGGAGACCTTAGGCGCGGAATCAGCGCTGCTTTTGGAAAAAATGTCAGAGGGAGCATTGTGTACGGTCGCGCAGTATCCCACTACGCTTCCTGAAATAGAATTGGCCACACGCGGCTTTCTGCTCCCACGGTTGCAGTCCTATTCGCAGCCTCTGCCGCTTACGGAATCGGACCTTGCTTCCTGGAGGAACTGGGCTGTAGACTACAAACCCGAGCAATCGGCTGAGCTGGCGCTTCTCAAACAGGCCCGTATCCGGCTGGCGGTTGCCCTCAAGACGGCCGAAGAAACGACGGGCCTGCTTCTGCTTGGGCCGCGATTCGACAACAGCGATTACAGCCAGGCGGCCCGACAGGCTCTCCGCGCCTGCGCCGATCAGCTTGCCTTGATGATGGAAAACCGGCGGCTGACCGATCGCGTGCTTGAACAGGAGAAATTGCGTCGTGACCTGGCTCTCGCTGTCGAGGTGCAGCGACGGTTACTGCCCGAGGCATATCCCGAGTCGTCGTTTGGAGATGTAGCCGCTTTCACGCTGCCGGTCCGCAGCGTGGGTGGCGACTACTATGACTTCATTAAGGTAGGCGAGCATGGTCTCGGAATAGCGCTGGCAGACGTGGCAGGGAAGGGTATTGCCGCCGCTTTGATCATGTCCGTGGTGCAGGCTTCTTTGCGTATCCTTTCGGCTGAAGGAAACATCACTCTTCCCGAGCTCGTTTCGAAGATGAACCGCTTTCTTCATCGCTCAACGGGCTTCAACAGCTACGCGACCTTCTTCTATGCGCAGCTGGACGAGAAAAGCGGCCAGCTCAGTTACGTGAATGCCGGCCACAATCCTCCCTATCTCCTTCGGGCCGCCGAAGTGGAGGAGTTGAAGACTGGCGGCATGGTCATCGGCATGTTTGCACAAGCGACCTATGAAGAGGCCAAGCTGGATCTGCGATCGGGAGACGTTCTGGTAGCGTTTACGGACGGAGTTACCGAGGCGCTCAACACCCATGACGAGGAGTACGGAGAAGAGCGCTTGAAAGAGCTGCTGAAGAGCGTCATGCATCTCCCGGTGGGCGAAATGTCACCGCGCATCACGGCAGCATTGCGCGAGTGGATCGGAGAGGCGCCACAGCATGATGATCTGACGTTTCTCGTTCTCAAAGTAAAGTGACACGATGAAATTCGATCCGATCGGCGTTGCGGGTCTAGGGCAACTAGGCAGAGGCATCGCCGCTTGTCTGCTTTCCCACGGCTATAACGTAATTGCGTTCGATCCCTCTGCGGCTGCACGAGAACGGGCACACCCCTACATTCAAAACGCATTCGAGGAACTAGTCGCGCGAGCTGGCCTTTCGGAAGCTGTTATGCAGAACTGGACTCAGTGCCTGATGGAAGCGGACTCGCTCCGCGCCTTCGGCCCCTGTTGTTTTGTGATCGAAAGTGTAGTTGAAGATCCAGACATCAAGTCGCAAGTGTTCGACGAGATTGAGGCGGTTGTCGCCCGCGACATTCCAATCGCCAGCAACACTTCCGCCCTACCCATCAGTCTGCTTCAAAGTACTAGGAAATATCCGGAACGATTTTTTGGGATGCACTGGAACGACCCGGCCTATGCCACGCATTTCCTCGAATTGGTACGCGGCGAGAAAACGTCGGACGACGCGTTCGCATGTGGGGTTGAGCTTGCTGCGGCGCTCGACAAAGAACCTGCTCTGGTCCGGAAGGATGTGCCTGGCTTCGTAGCCAACCGCATGGCATATGCCATGTACCGCGAAGCGGTGCATTTGCTCGAATCCGGAGTGGCCGACGTGGAGACCATCGATCGAGCGTTTCGAAATTCAGTAGGCTTTTGGGCTTCTTTCTGCGGTCCCCTGCGCTGGATAGATATAACTGGCGGGCCGTGGCTCTATGCGACTGCAATGCAGGGCGTGCTGCCGTCGCTGAATAACAGCTCTGAGCTGCCCGAGACTCTCCGGACCGCGCTCGAGAACAAAGACTTCGGCACAAAGAATGGCCGCGGTTTCTATTCGTACGATCCCGGCGACGCGGAACGCTGGGAGGCGAGCTTGCGTGAGCATGCATGGCGTATCTGGAGATCGGACGACAAATAGCGAGGCTGAATCGCGAGCTCAGAAATCCATGGGAAGACGAGCTGGTCTGGCGCTATGCCTTCAGCTCTTCCCGAATCTCGGCGGCCGCTTTCCGCGCTTCCACTACAGCTCCAATCGGAAAACTGATCGCTCCAACTTTAGGATGACCTCCGCCCCCGTAGCGTTCGCAGATGCTCGCCAGATTGTGTTGCAACGGATTTCGGGCCCACGGGTTAGAACCGACCGACACCTTGGTGCGAAAACTCGAAGTCGAAACGGAAACCGTGTATGCAGAGTCGGGGAACAAGTAGTACGGGATGAACTTGTTGTATCCCTCGATTCCATAGTCCACCAGATCGAAATAAATCACGCCGCGGTCACATGATCCAGTTTGACGAATGATGTCGATGTTATAAAGATGGGTTTGGCGGAGCCGCTCGTATTCGGTTTGAATTTCCGGGTCGGCTATGATTTCTGCCAGACTGCGGTTTTGCATCAGGCAGATGATTTTTTTTACCAGTGCCGGGCCTTGGCTACCCTCCACGACAAGGGTCAGCTTCATCGCCGGTGCGTTCATCTCTACGGCGGATTGCGCACTTTCATATAGAGCACCATCGACAATGTCCGCCCACGTTACCAGTTCTTCCAGATCGGTTGCTTCAAACCCATACTCCTTCTGGACTACCGTGGAAATGAACTTCGTGCAGGAACGATAGCTTGGATCCAGCAGTTTGCGACCGGAACGATCGCGCTGGAAATGCTCCGCATCGGCTGTACTCAAGAACGCACTCTGATGATGGTCGAACCACCATGTCAGGTTTGGGTGAGTGGCGTATTTGAAATCGACAATGACATTCGCGTCGCCATCGAACAAACTGTCTTCGAAGAGTTGATCCGCCCGATGGGCCAGCCCGCTATACTCGAACCGCGCCCCCGGATAGAACTTGCTCCGCAAAAAACGGGTGATATAAGCTGCCGATGCTGCCCCATCAAAGCAGTGGTCATGATAGAGGACTCGCACCTTCATCGGGAACGCATAATCTCCGAAAACCTTTAAGATTGCCTGACGAGAGCGCGAAAAGCAAGGGATAAGCGATAATTAAGGTAAAGTATAGCTGTTTGGAGCCAGACGTACCCGTAACGGCCGCCCATGACGGTATGCGTCCGCAGCCCTTCGGAGTGTCTGGCGAGATCCGGTCCTCGCTGACTACACAAACTCGTTACATTTTAGTTTTGATTCCACGCTAATCAAGAATGCTTAAAACCAAAGAAGAACGCCAGACAGACCTGAATCCGCAGGAAACATCTGAATGGCTCGAAGCTCTCGAACAGGTGGTCGATGAGGCTGGGCCCGACCGGGCTGCCTACCTGCTGACAAAGCTGATTGACCGCGCCTCCGAGTTCGGTGTTGCCACGGCGTCCAAAATTACCACCCCCTACCTCAACACGATTCCGGCTCACGAGGAAGTGCTCTTTCCGGGCGACCGAGCACTCGAGCGAAGGATCAAGAGTCTGATTCGCTGGAATGCCGCCGCAATGGTGGTTCGGGCTAACAAATACGATCCTAATATCGGCGGACACATTTCGACTTACGCGTCTCTTGCCACGATCAGCGAAGTGGGTTTCAATCACTTTTTCAGAGGCAGCATCGATGGGCTTCCAGGCGACATGATCTATTACCAGGGACACGCGTCGCCGGGTGTTTACGCGCGCGCCTTCCTCGAAGGCCGGTTGACGGAACAACACCTTCTAAATTTTCGTCATGAACTGCGCGATCAGCCGGGCCTCTCTTCTTACCCGCACCCATGGCTTATGCCAGACTTCTGGCAATTTCCCACCGTATCAATGGGGCTCGGGCCGATCAATGCCATTCACCAGGCCCGCTTTCTTCGCTATCTCGAGAGTCGCAGCCTGCTTCCGAAGTCTGACCGCAAGGTGTACGCGTTCTGTGGAGATGGTGAAATGGATGAGCCCGAATCCACAGGCGCGCTGCGCATAGCTGCTCGCGAAAAGCTCGACAATCTGATTTTTATCGTGAACTGTAATCTGCAGCGTCTCGACGGGCCCGTGCGCGGCAACAGCAGTGTCATCCAGGAACTCGAAGGAGCCTTTCGCGGGGCAGGCTGGAACGTCATAAAAGTTCTCTGGGGTAGTGCCTGGGATGAGCTCTTAACCCGCGATACGAGTGGGCTGCTACTCAAACGGATGGAAGAATGTGTTGACGGAGAGTACCAGAATTTCAAGGCACGTGGGGGTGCCTACGCGAGAAGGGAATTCTTCGGAAGATATCCGGAGTTACTCAGATTAGTCGAAAACATGTCTGACGAGGAGATCGCCCGCCTGCCGCGCGGCGGTCACGACCCTGTCAAGATGTACAACGCGTACAAGCGTGCCGGGGAGACTAAGGGGCAACCCTCCGTAATCCTCGCGAAGACCGTGAAGGGTTACGGTCTCGGCGAAGCCGGCGAAGGCAAGAACATCACGCACCAGCAGAAAAAGCTGAATGAGGATGAGCTCTTTTACCTCTCCGGCCGATTCGGGCTGAATCTCCCCAAAGAAGTTATTCAGTCGGTTTCCTTTGTCAAGCCTGGGGATGATTCACCCGAAATGCGTTATTTGAAAGGCCGGAGAGAGGCTCTCGGCGGCTATCTTCCTGCCCGGAATCCAAAGAAGATCGAATTAAAGGCGCCTCCACTCGAAGCGTTCAGTGATGCGCTGCAGGGATCACGGGGCCGAGAGGCTTCGACCACAAGCGCACTCGTCGCAGTCTTGAAGGCTCTAATCAAAATTCCCGAAATGGGCAGGTATGTGGTGCCGATCATTCCAGATGAGGCACGTACCTTCGGCATGGAGTCCATGTTCCGCGAGCGCGGAATTTACGCCAGCGGCGGCCAGCTCTATAAGCCGGTGGATAGCGATGTACTGATGTACTACAAAGAGTCAGCCGACGGCCAAATTCTAGAGGAAGGAATTACGGAGGCCGGCGCAATGGCGTCTTTCACGGCTGCAGGAACGGCTTACGCGAACGTCGGCATTCCGTCAATTCCTTTTTTCATCTACTATTCGATGTTCGGCTACCAGCGCGTCGGGGATCTCATGTGGGCGTTCGGCGATTCTCGCGGGAAGGGCTTTGTCGTTGGGGGGACCGCCGGACGGACCACGCTGCTCGGGGAAGGATTGCAGCATGACGACGGGCACAGTCATGTGCTTATGTCTGTGCTCCCCACGTGTCGTAGCTACGATCCGGCCTTCGCTTACGAGATCGCCGTTATCGTGCAGGACGGTATCCGCACGATGTACGAAAACAACGAGGATCACTTCTATTACCTGACTGTTTACAACGAGAACTACGTGCAGCCCCCGATGCCGGATTTGCCGAATTTGCGCGGAGGCATTCTACGTGGCCTATATCTCTATCGCCCCTCGGAAAGCGGCGCTGCGCAGGTGACACTATTTGGCAGCGGTCCCATTCTCAACGAAGCTTTAAAAGCACAAAAATTGCTCGCCGAAAAGTACGGCATTGGAGCGAATGTCTGGAGCGTCACCAGCTATACAGAACTGCGCCGCGACGCCCTGAAGATTGATCGCTGGAATCGTCTGCATCCGGGTGAAACGCCACGCAAACCATTTCTAGTCGAAGCGCTTGGGGCAATGGACATGCCGATCATAGCGGCGACAGACTATATGAAGATCGTGGCGGACCAGATCTCACCGTGGTTGCCAGGCCGCTTGACAGCGCTCGGAACTGACGGCTTTGGACGCAGCGAAAATCGCGAACATCTGCGCAGGTTTTTCGAAGTCGATGCCGCCAGCATCGCTGCGGCCGCGCTTGCGCGTCTTGCACAGTGGGGCCGTTTCGATGCCTCCCGCGCGCAACAAGCAATCGCAGAACTCGGGCTGAATGCTGACAGCATTGATCCCGTTCTCGCCTAAGGAACGCGAGTTCACCCCGATATATTACGGGTGATTGCTGTTTTGCACTTGTTGTAACCCGTATAGCAACAGCACGCGTCCCACTTGATGTACGGACGCACTTGACTCGACCGAAACAGGTCGAGCAAGCGCCGTGTTTTCTGCTTACCCTAAAGGATTTTTTGTGAAGCTTTTTCGCTACCTTTCTCTTGTAACAATTGGACTGTCGGTAGCCGCCGGTTCGGCGCATGCACAAGCCGGCCTCGACGCCTTTTTCGGCGTCGGTACTGCCACAGCGCCTTCCAACGGCCAATTGGTCGATACGTACCAGGACGGGACTTTGTACGGGACCCCCAAGCTGGGCGGCACTTTCGGCAAGATCGGTGCAGATATCATGCTGACGCCGCGCTTCGGAATTAACGGTGAAACGGATTTCCGCTTTTCGCAAGGCTCCTACGCCGGGTTGACGTACCGCCCGACCTTCTATGACTTCAATGGAGTATGGATGCCATTCGGCGAGCATTTCAAACGAGTCGTACCGGAGATCGAAGGCGGTCTGGGCGGCGTGAACATCAAATTCTATTACCCGAGTTCCTACTGCGACGTCTTCGCCGGATGCTCGAGCAGCAATCAATACATTGAAAGCTCGAATCATTTTCAGCTCCATCTTGCGGCCGGCATACGTTTCTATGTCACGCATCATGTGTTCATTCGTCCGCAAATCGATGCGCACTGGGTGAATAATTTTTATCAGTTTGGCAGCAATTGGGTGCCCGAGTATGGTGCCGCAATCGGTTGGAGTTTTGGTTCGCACTAGCAACCCGACAATCGGTGTAGCCTCCTGATCTCCTCGTGGGACAATCACTTGAAGATTGTCCCCGATGGCGTCTTTCAGGCCTCTTCGTATTGTCATCGCTGGAGGTACAGGCCTAATAGGCCAACTGCTGGCCCGGCATTTTCACGAGCAAGGTCACCGTGTTACGGCTATCGCCCGTCACCCCGTACAGAGTGATTGGCCCATTGTTATCTGGAACGGCTACGATCTGGGCGATTGGACGTACGTGCTCGAAGGTTCCGATGCCGTTATTAACCTGGCGGGACGCAGTGTCAATTGTCGCTACAACGCCGCCAATCGCCTAGAGATTCGTAACTCTCGTATCATAACCACCGGCCTGATTGGTCAGGCTATTGCGCGCGCATCACAACCGCCGCGTCTCTGGCTCAACGCGAGCACGGCCACTATCTACCGTCATAGCCTCGACGCTGCTATGGATGAAGCAACCGGTGAGATAGGGGGTAGCGAATCTGATGCACCCGCGAAGTGGCGGTTCAGCATCGATGTCGCTGAGGCCTGGGAGCGTTCTTTATTCGCCGCCAACGTACCTCACACGCGCCGAATAGCGCTCCGCAGCGCCATGGTTATGAGCCCCGGAGATGGAGGCGCTTTTGACCTGCTTCTAAAGCTCGTGCGGTGGGGATTGGGTGGATCATCCGGTTCCGGGCGCCAATATATCTCCTGGATTCACGATGTCGATTTTATCCGCGCGATCGAATTCCTGATTTCACGAGAAGATATTTCCGGAGTTGTCAATATCGCCTCGCCTCACCCTGCGCCAAACCGCAAAATTATGAGTTGTCTCCGACAAGCATGGTGTACCAGCTATATCGGACTGCCTACACCATCCTGGATGCTGACGATTGGGGCCGTTTTACTTCGCACCGAGACGGAATTGATGCTCAAGAGCCGCCGCGTGGTGCCGCGGCGCTTGTTGGATGCTGGCTTTGATTTTCATTTCCCGAACTGGCGAGGAGCGTGCCAGGATCTTGTCGCGCGCTGGCGGCAGCTCCACTCTGATTAGGCCGACTATTCGCCTTCGATCAATCCGAGAGGAGCAGCTTGCGAACCTCGGCCATGGACTTCTCCTTCCAATGCTGATTGAAGTTTTCCAGCGCCATAAAAGTTCGAGAGTGCATACGGTCAATGTAGAGCCTGCCATCAAGGTGATCGATTTCATGCTGGAGAATGCGGGCGTACCAGCCGCTCGCCTCGATTGTTTTGGGCTCTCCGTTGTGGTTGAGACAATCGACCCGTACCTGCCGAGCACGCGCGACAGCGGCGGTGAACCCAGTAAGGCTGAGGCAGCCTTCGAAGAACTCAACGGGCTCGCTTCCCAGACTGATTCGGGGATTGATGACAACATGGAATGGAACCGGTGTCCGTTCGCGCTCTTTCAAGATCTCCGGATCGGTGTCCTTCACATACTCCGGTTTGTCCTCGATAACTGAGATCTGCAACGCCCTCCCGACCTGCGGCGCCGCCAATCCGACGCCGGGTGCCTTGTACATGGTTTCCCGCATGCTCTCGATCAGGCGTTTAATCTCACGGCTCCGAATCTCGCCCACACTCAGGCTTCTGGCCTTCTGTCGTAACACCGGTTCACCTACCTGAACGATGTTGAGTGACATGTCCGAACATAGGTATTCTGAGCTCGGAGCCCAAGCCCAGACCGTCGATTAAGAGTGTCGATTAAGCTTTGGGAGTGGCGCCCGAGAACGAGACTGCCGCTCGTCTGTCGACGACTCAGATCGTTGTCCGGCGGCTCAATGGCTTATCAGACTTATCAAAATCTGCCGAAGCTTCACTGCTGGACGAAACGTCGGCGGCACCAGTCTGCTTCAACAGGTCCTTCGCTCGGCTAACCCATTCGCTGTTGTCGCAATGAACCGAGAGAAGAACGCCGCCCTCTTTGATCCTTCCTTCGTATCGCTTCGCTTCAAACTCTGGTATGCCCATGCCCACTAGGGCGCCGATGATGCCGCCGACCAACCCGCCCGAGCCGATACCAGCGAGCGCTCCCATGATCGGACCCGCTGCTATGAACGGTCCGAGACCAGGTATGGCGAGTGCGCCTATTCCGGCGAGTAGTCCAAGCGTTCCACCCACTGCACCGCCGGCTATTACTCCGGTGGTCGTCCCTTCGGGAGCCTTGGTTTCCTTCTCGTGCGCGAAGTCCTTCGTTCCGACATTATCCTGCAGCAGCACGGAAATGTCCTCTTTGCGGAAGTCCGACGCGAGCAGCCGGTCTACAGCGTTCTCTGCCATCCCTCGATTGGGGTAGATCCCATATACGGCGGTATTTTTTCCTGCCATTTTGTTCTCCTCTACTTAGGTCTTACCTTCAGGACTGACCTTTAACGGTCAGTTCGTTTGTTACATTTCCTGTACCGACGATTGCAGTTGCTTTCTGTTCGATCGCTGATTTTTCCTCATCAGATTTCACAGGGCCGCGTAGCGTTACCTTTCCGCCGTTCACGATAACTTTCACATTATGGGCGTAAGTCGATAGAGATTTATCCTTTACAATCTCGCGTCGAATCTGCGCTGCGACCTTGACATCGGATTTGCCGTTTTTGGCCTGATCCGCCGAAGGCTGCGTCTGCTGGTTCGTCTTGGTGTTATCCGGCTGCTGTGCCATACACAGAGACAAGCCTGTCAGAAGGACACCGGAAGTTAGCCAATATCCCATTTGAATCCTCTTCGCCAACTTTGCCATTCGATAAGACTATCGGTTGTAAGACTCAGTAGGCCGGATGGCGTTTCGAACAAAGAAATGGCGAAGGCTGAGGAAGAATGATGGGCGGCACCCAAGCTGGCAAAAAGACGATTGACGAGTTCTCTAGCATATGCCCACCACAGTAGACCGCCGAACCGTAGATCTCTCGCAATACCCGAATGTGGTTGTTATCTACCTCGGAACGCGGGTCAATCGCATGAGAGGGTTGAAACTCTGCTTAGATTCGGGCCCCATATTTCCAAACCGGTCGGCGCCCAACCAGACGGGCTTCTCTTGCACGAGAATGTGTTCTTCTCGCTGTGATGCCCGTGCATCTGGAGATGCGGCAGTACTTGCGTGATATCGAATCGCTTTTATCCTGGTCGCGCTCTGCGCCGCACCGTGAGTGGTGGAAGAAATTCCTTCGAGACTCAGGCGGCACCGGCTTTTGGCATGAAACCTACCTCATCCAGGGCGGGATGGAAGCGATTTACGACGATGTGCCAGAGCCGATCGGGTTCATGCGTTTTGCGACCCTCAAGACCGCTGGCGGCGCGATGTTCGGAGCTGCTCATCGCGCTGCTAAGGCGCACGAGGTTGAACCTGTCGTCAGCGAAAAACAATTATATGGTTAAATCCGCTGCTGGTTGATTGACAGATGGTGGGCGGTGACGGGATCGAACCATCGACCCCCTGCTTGTAAGTTATCGGGGTGAGCTGTTCAGGGGTGCTCATGAGAACTCGGAAGTGCCAGATTTAAGCGGTCGCGGCGCTCGTCGATGACTCTCGTGGGCATTCCTGAAGAACCGTGAATACTGGCGGGTAAGGAGCCTCCTTCCGTACAGGATTCCGTACACACGCGAATGGGAGAGACAGGCCAGTTGCAAGAGGTAAGCGGCTTCGTGCACCTCGCTAATTGTCCAGGGGTTCGCTGCCACCAAGCCCGACTTGAACTCATCCACACAAACTTTTTTTGGCCGGGAGGAAGTTTTCGGCTATCGCAGGTTCCTTTGAGCCTTCATTTAATCGATAGGATTTCGGGTCAAGGAGAATCGGCTGCAGACGAGCTTTTCGATTAGGCACGCGAACTTCTTCGCCAGCCCGGATACTCCCGGTATGGTTGCCCTTTCCGTCGATTTCCACGTTCATCGTAACGCCCTGCGCATGTAGCCGGGCTAATCGTCACGACCGACTAGTGGGCAACCACGGCGACGGTTCCCGCCGCATTCCCGCCACTGGGACAGATTCGAATACTGGCGGGCGAAGTACTCGGTAGCCGCTACCTCGCCCGTCGTCTTTGAGTTCATGCTCTATTTTGATGATTTCGACGCAGCCGATGGTGTGGTGCGGATCTGGAACACGGCAGGGGAAGATTCCGGGCGCGGGGCTAAGGGAATACACCGTATGCTTCGGCGAATAACGCTCGTCGGGCCTGAAATCACTCGGGCGGCTGCGCCGCCCTCGATCATTCCGGTCCGCCTTGCGGCAGCGCGGCGCACAACAGCGGTGCGCCGACGCTGGGACGCGTCTTTGTAGCGCCGAAGTCCATAGCAACCACAACCCGAGCTGTCGCCCACGAACACGAGGCGCGAGGCGTTCATTACCGGGAGCGCCGTCGAGTGGCCCGTCTTCGGTCGAATCCCTTTTCTCTAGGTGACGCTCCAGACCAATCCAGCGCCAGGCGGTCTCTGCTTTGTAGCCGCCTGTCGAGTGGTCTCCTATCGTTCTCGAATCTCTCCGCATGAGTGACGGTCCCAGACGGCCTTGCGGTGGACGCATCCACATCAGACGGCTAGATTCCTTCCTACACCAAGGCCGGCATCGCCGCAGTACTACGCCGTTCGCAGGCTTTGCACGGGTAGGTAGTGCTCGGATGCCGCCGACATCTCCAGCAGCACCTCGTAGCCGAATCGACGGTCAGGTTCGTCTTGCATAGACGGGTCCAGGAGTCAACCCGCTCCCACGACCCGAGCGCGACCATTGTCAAATGTTTGCCGCCGTTCCTCCAGGCGTGCGATTTGGTAATCGATAGCACCCATCTGCTCGCTAATGTCGTATTTACGTTGTTCGTCCGCTGTCTCCGAATACTCGCGAGAGAGCTGCCAATACTGACTTGTCAGATCAGTAATTAGGGCATCCACTTCGGCTGCGGAAAGAGCCATGTAAACAGTTATACACTGTTATTTCCGTTGTCCGGCAGGGAGCTAGAAGCAAGCTGTCGCAGGCGGTATCGCTCCTGCCCAGCCTAAACCAGAACCGGGGTCACGCTCTTCGATGCAACGCTCGCCGAACTCCACAAGGCGGCAAAACAATAAGCCGCACGGCATGGATGTGATCGCTAGTGCCGACGCCGATGGCCCCTGCCGCAGCTCTCACAGCGCTACTCAGCCACATGCCGTCTGCTGTCGCCTTCGCGACGCGGCCAGATAAACACTCTGAAGAGGTGGCACATGACAAGCTCGCTAACGAAGCATATCGCTGGGCAGACGCGATGTTGAAGGCTCGGAATCAGTCCTGACCGGATCGCTGTCTTGGCCTTCTACACGGTTGACTTCGGGATGAAGGACATTAGCATCGATTCACTACAAGCCGTGCCCGTACAGGGATGCCTGGAGCCGGACGGCAAAACACTGCTCTATATCGGCATCTCTCCTTCGCCGCGCCCAACCAAGGGCAAGGGTGCGAGCGGGCAATCCCTGCGGCACCGAATCAGGTATCACTACCGTGGTAACGCAGAAGGCTCAACGTTACGACTTACGCTGGGATGCCTGCTGGCCGAACAGCTAGGGATCGAGTTGCGCGGTGAAGGCAGCGGCAAGCGAATGACCTTTGGACGGGGCGAAATCAAACTGTCCAAGTGGATGGCCGAAAATGCGTTTGTGGCCTTTCACGTTTGCGACTGCCCTTGGGGGCTGGGAAGCGTTCCAGGCGATTCGCGACTGGGAGTGCTTCGACTCCGATGCGGGTAAGGACTCGGCTCGCGAAATCCGCGAGTACTTCATACCGGATTTCAGCAACTGGAAGAATCACGATAGCTATCAGAAGGCGTTCGAGCGCCTGCTGAAGGATCTTCGGGCAACGGCGGAGTCCTCTGGCGCACATGGCTGAATTTCTCCGAGGGGTCGAGTTATCTTAGGCGAGCTTGGCTCGGAACGCAGAATTTCGGCGCGGCAGTTATTAGTGTAGAACCTATTTGCCGCGCGGTCGAAAGTGTTTGCGATGGGAACACGAATCCTAGCAATGTGCCAGGTGCGAACGAATTGCATATGAGATCTGCAAGACGTGAAGCGGTGATTCTATTTGCCATTTTGAAACACGCGGGGCAGTAGAAATGATGTGATACCATCGGCACCATTTCCGATAAGGAGGTTCCCATGCGTCTACGTGTCGTCGTACCTGTAGTCGCTCTGCTCTCGGCCAGCCTTGTTGCACGTGCTGACACTGTCATGGCGAGTGCCATTTCGACCTTTACCCTAACCCCATCGGCTGACACGTTATCGTTTGGTGCAATTAGCACCACTGTGTCAGTACCAGGAAGCTTCATCCAGCCCGGAGTATTCACGGGAGGCAACTCTGGGTCGCTTATTCAAATCGTGCCGGTCGCCTTTTCTGATACGGTCACCGTTGACGGCATTACGAAAGTTCTGCACTTTACGGGTACAGATAATGTTGCGAGTACCGTGAACGTGCTTAATATCAATGCTCCAGGTCCAGTGGCTTTCAATAATCTAGCGCTTACCTTTACTCCTGCGACCGCGAGTGTAACGTTCATAGGAGAAGGGGCAACAGTTAATTTGAATGGCCGATTGGTAGTCACGCCCGAGCCGTCTGGTTTCGTGCTGCTCGGAAGCGGTCTGCTCGGGATTGCTGGTCTTCTGCGACGACGGTTACGTTTTTAAGAACCGGCCCGGATTCACAAGCATTAACGACACAAGAACAGTGAGGCGCCAGTTCGATTTCCATCAAACGCTTTTCGCACCTTGCTGGCGGAAACGGTGCAGATCACCGCTTCGTACTCGTTACACATAATATCGGATTTCCTCCGCAAACGATGCGGCTCAGATAGCCAGAAGTTAGCCATCTCGTCGCCGTCGTCGAGTGCTGCCGGTGGCCCACACTCTGACCCGAGGCTGTCGAACACGCCAGCATTGATTCTCACTGCTCACCTCGATGTCTGCGTTTAGGGGAAACCAGCCTAACATGCCCCACTGCTGTACAGCTTTGTAGTGGCGTCAAAAAGGCTGGTGGCGTCGGTCTCTAGGCTCCGTCGCTCACCGTCTTTACCAATGATCGAAAAGATCGGTGCTGTTATACTCCTTGATTTTCGGGAGCAAGCTGGGATGAGCGACAGTAGGTCTGGTTGGCTGAGTGGTTGGGGCGGCGTGATTACTGGTGTGGGAACGATATTTTTGGGAGTCGTTGCCTACCTGACCTACACACACCCGCACACCGCGCTTGGTCAGCAGTCATTCTCTGTACGCATGAATGATGGGAGGGCGTTGGGAGAGTCGGCGGGTGAAGACCGAGGCAGTTCGAGAGATACGTTGATCCACTTTGAAGTGAAGAAATGTCTCATTGAACCGAAGCTAGTGCCCTAGCGCGAATCAACTGGCATTTAACGCAATGTCCAAGCAAGCGGCTTCGCGCAAAAATAGTCTAACGAGAGAGACCCAGAGATGCCCGACTCAGGTGAGCCACGGATAGATCAAAGAGCCATTGTTGTAGGCATTGTTATTCTCTTGCTGCTGACTCTGATTGGCTGGTTTCTGTATACGCGCGGAGTTCGGACCACCATCCCGCCATCACAGCCGTTGGTTCATGGCGGAAAAAAATAGGAACTCGCCAGATTCCTGTGCCAAGATTGCTGGAGCCCGTATCCGTAGAAGAATCGGTTCAATGGAAGAGGATACACTCAGGCAAATCTTCTTGAGCGTATTCCGATGCTCTGCCCCTGCTATTTAGCCGAGGGCGACCCTGACCCGCTCGGGACGGTCACGGTTTTAATGTTCATACATCCATAGACGCCCTCCCCGTCTCTGGCAGCAACGCCCAACGCGCTCCTGCGTAACAGTCCACCGATCTCTCCACACTGAACAGTGATCGCTGCATCAGGCGCAAACCACCAGAGCCGATCCAGATCTCCACGGCTTTGCTGCGCCGAAGACTGGCGGTCATGGTATCTGCAGTGTGGGACGGCTCAGCGATTCGCTACTTCAGGAACTCGAAGAGGGCTGGCGAGCTTGAAGTTGACCTCGGTACCCGGCTGAAGCACGACAGTCCTCCTAGTTGCCATGAACCCGCTAGTCGGGTTGTCATCCCTCAGGGATGAACTGATGCCTGCACCCTCAGCCGCACCGGTCACAGCTCCGATTACCGCCCCAACCGCTGCCCCGGTGGCCATCTTCGCCGTGTTTACAATGCCGCTGCGCGACCCTTGTTGCTCGATGTTGTTGGTGTTGACCCTGATGAGATGTCCATCCGCAGTTGTGATATCGGTTAACGTCAAGGCAAGGACTGCCGTTCCGCCTAGCAGCGGGGCTTTGCGAGACTGGGCAATGTGCCCGAGGACGCTCGAACCCGTTCCCGCAACAACGGTCCCATCTACAACGAGAGGCGAATCGAGCGTCGCTCGGAAACCATCCCCGGTCCGGTTGCGATCACTAGAAAGCGCTTCGGCGAGACGTATATCGATATCCGTGCCTGACGGTACCGTAACCAGCTTCGGTTGCGGTGGTAATGGATTGGATTGCAGACGAGCCGAAAGTGGTCCTGCGCTTTGACCGGTTGACAGAACAGAATCAGAGGTCTGCGGCTTCGGCGGAATCGGTTCAGGAAAATACTGCGCCTGCACGGCAGTAACCTGCGGCTGGTCGGGTACGTGCGGCTGCTGCACGGACTGGGGCAGGCTTGCGGTTGCCATCTTTACAGCGGGTTTCGATGGTCCCTTAGTTGAAGCGGACACCTGCCTTTCCGGTGAATTGTCCAGAGTAGACTCGGCTCTCAAAGCACTCCCGGATCTGAATGAGGGTGATCGGACCGGCAGAGTCCAATCTGGAGGTTGAATCTGGCGAATTCTGTACGTGGAGGAGGATTGGTCAGACTGGTTCGTAGTCGTGGACGTGTTTCCCGCGTGTTGCCCATTCCCTGCGCTTGATGTCTCTGGTGCGGAGCTTTGAATGCGTTCTGGCGCGGGCGCGGGCCGTGGCACGGCAAATGAGGTCGAAGCCTGGACCGATCCCGAACGTAAATCTACATTCGAGTAAACGACAGCGCCAATGAAGGCTACAACCATGCCGACCGAAAAGGTGGCGAACACTTTGGGTATGTGGGCTTCGAGAGGTTTAGACGCTTCGTTTATGCTGCTTCGACTCATGCGAATTAGATGACAGTCGCTATAGAGATGCTTCGCTTTTCGCGTTCTGGCGAGCAGCTCCGGCGTGCGTGGCTGCTTTGCGGCTGCTGATTGCAAGCGTTCTGGACAAGAATGCTGCTCATTGGAGGCGTGCCCACCCCAGCTAGGCGCATCGCGCGGTAAGCTTTGAGCTTGTCTGGGCACCTCAGCGGTTACCGTGTAGACTCTACAGCAAGTCATGAGCAAGCCCGTCACTTCGAAGATCGCCGCTTCTTTTCATCGAACCGATGCTGTGCCTCTCCAGCAGCTCGCTGCCGGAGGGACCGGAGTGGGAATACGAACTGAAGCTCGACGGCTACCGGGCGATTGCGATCAAGACCGGCAGAACGGTTCAGCTTCGGTCCCGCAATGACAAGGACTTCGCAGCACGCTTTCCACTCATCGTTATGGGATTGGCAGCGCTGCGCGACGAGACCGTCATCGACGGTGAGCTGGTCGCTTTCGATGAGTCCGGCAGGCCATCGTTCAACGCGCTGCAGAACTACGGTTCGGCTCACCGGATTTTCTACTACGCCTTCGATCTGCTGATCCTCGAAGGACGAGACCTCCGCACGGAGGCGTTGGCGGAGCGCCGCGAAGTGCTGCGGTCCAAGGTGCTGCCTCGCCTTGCGGAGCCGATTCGTTATTCGCCAACGCTGGACGGCAAGCTCAACGATCTGATTGCGTCCGTCCGCCAGCAGAGGCTCGAAGGCTTGATCGCGAAGCGAACAGACAGCGCCCACGAATCCGGCGACCGCTCAGGTGTGTGGCTCAAGATGCACGTCAACCGGGGCCAGGAGTTCGTCATCGGCGGTTACACAGTCGGAGGCGCGGCGTTCGACGCTTTGGTTCTCGGTTATTACGAAAACGATAAGCTGCTGTACGCATCCCGCACGCGCAACGGATTCACACCAGCTATCACGCAGCAACTGATCAAGAAGATGAAGCCGCTTGATATCGCGCATTGTCCATTCACGAATCTTCCTGAGTCACGCGATGGGCGCTGGGGTGCCGGGCTGACGGCGACGAAGATGAAAGAGTGTCGCTGGCTCAAGCCGGAGCTAGTGGGCTGTCCCGGCGATTTGCTTAGCGGTGATTGGTCGTTTGGGATGGTGTAAGTCCAGCGAATGGGGCGCGCTGATTTGGCGTAGGCGCGAATGTATTTGAGGAGTTTGCGAGCCAGATGGTTCACTGAACTGAAGACACCACGCGCAATGACATCACGCTCGATTTTGGCGAACCAGATTTCAATCTGATTGAGCCATGACGAATAAGTGGGTGTAAAGTGGAACCGCACCTTCGGATGATCCGCCAGGAATTCCTGCACAGCTTTCGTCTTATGGGCTGACAAGTTGTCTAACACGATGTGAATCTCTTGGGCTCGCTCGGCTTTGGATAACAGTTCGCCGAGGAAGTCGACGAACTCGGCGCTGGTATGCCGTCGGGCCGTCTTGCCCTCTACCTTTCCCGTCTTTATATCCAGGGCCGCATACAGCGACAGAGTCCCGTGCCGGTAATATTCAAAGCCGTGCCGCTCGGCGCGACCCGGCGAAAGCGGCAGAACCGGGTCGAGCCGATCCAATGCTTGAATCGCTGATTTCTCATCGACGCAAAACACTGCCGCGTGCTGCGGTGGATTCATGTACAGTCCGATAATGGCTGCTGCTTTCTGCTCAAACTGAGGATCGTTACTCGCCAGGTACCGTTCCAGCCGATGGGGCTTCAGATTGGCCTGCGAAAGAACCCTCTGAATCGTCGACTTGCTCAAATCCAGTTCTTTCGCCAGCTTGCGGCAAGACCAATGCGTACTGCCATCCTTTGGCTTCTGCTGCACACGCCGAATCACTCGCGCCTGCACGGCCGGTGTTACTGTTCGTGGCTGACTCCCTTTATGCCGCCCTTGCAAACCCTCCATCCCCGCCTCTTGGAACCGCTTCTTCCATTTCGATATCGTGGGTGCGCTGGCACCCAACTGCTGTTCGATCTCCCGATAGCTCCTTCTCTCAGCCAGCGCTAGGATCAATCGTGCCCGATAAACATCTCCCGCTGGCAACGTCCTCGATTGCGCCCACCTTTCCAGCTCTTCCCGCTGCTCTGCACTCACCTCGAACCAGTCGCCTTTCCCATTCACATACAAATAGACTCATCCATCCCGCTGTTTGTATCGCCGGGACATCTCACTAGTTACTGTAGGACGTGCAAAACGGTGGTCGCGAACGGTGTTGTTAGTTGCTCGCTCTGCCAGTAGATTCTGTCGGCGAAGACCGACACATCTTCTTGGGATGGTTCGAATATCGACGTGCCCAACGGTTGTTAAGTGTGTTCATCAGTCGCTGGGAAGCATGGCGAGGAACTCCTCAGTAATCCGAGTATGAGAGGCGTGATCAACAACTACGCCCTTTCGCATAGCAAGCACTTGAGGAGTCTGGTGACGAACGCCCGTGTGGTCTTCAATTAGAATCGCTGCCGCACGCGCATTCGTAACTGAAAGCGCATGGATCGTTACCTCCGGGTGATGACGATAGAAGCGAACAACCTCCTCAAACTTCTCCAGACTGAAAGAACAGCCGGTGCTGTACTTGACGACTATTGCGAACTCCTTAGCAAATAGGGAGCGGCAGTCTGCCGGGGTCTTGACTTCAACGATGTTGCCTTCGTATCTTGCTTCGGGTTCACGCCAGAACCTTTGAAGCACTCGGGGAATACGCATCAGCCCTCATCTCAGCACAATCCTTCCGGTCTCCTCCGCCTGAGCGAGCTGCCCCCAGCAATTTCGCTCGACCTTGAACAACGCCCTGTCAGGAGATTATCTGATGAGATCTGTGTAACGTGCGGGAGCGTACACGACCTATTGCTGGAGGGCAGGGAGGTTCTGCTTCATGATGCTCTCCGGCTCTCCGGGCACCCCGTGACGGTTCGCGGCTTCGAATCGAGCGGAAATGTGAAACACTCCTCGCACTATGCAGACAGCCCGTTCATCGGCATTGCCTACACCGACGCCATCGAGTTCCACCCGCCGATGGCCGCCTGAGCCATCCTACGCTCGGCACGCTTCCCGGTCGCGTGTAGACTCTACACGCGCCGCTAGCCGGTCTGAACACCTACGCCCGGCGTGGGCAGCCCTCCAAGAATCACGACGAGTCTCCCTGGCTCCCTCCTCATGGCAACAGCCTTATCCGGGTGAGAAACGCTGAGCACATAGAGAACTTCCGTAATGAAGTCACGGAATGGAACGTCGCTCGTGTGCTCGGCTCGCCGATTCGCAGCTCATCATGCTGTGCTGGCAAGAGCATTCAGCAACCCTCAAGCAGCTCGGGAATGTGGCTGACGCATCGTCGCGCGGGATTGGTGTGCTAGTTGATCATTCCATCCCGGTCGGTACTGCCGTGACGATCTCGTGCCCTTCCTTTTCGGACTTTGCTGTAGGTGGTAGGGTTAAGCACGTTTCGCGAGACTCGGACTGCTACCGCGTTGGTATCGAGTTCGCGAGTGCTGCCGTGTCACAATTACCCTCTGCTGCGGCATGAGCGGGTTGTTGCGCCTAATCGCTGTTCCGGTGATATCCGGGCTTGTCCGATGAGAAAAAGCAAGACGCACCGGCGACTCCCTCTACGAGGTTCTCACTATGGAACGGCGGTCGTTTAGCCGCGTTGCCGATTCTCAAACCATTCTGCTGTCCTGGCAACAACATTCCGTAACCCGCAGACAACTTGGTAAAGTCACCGACCGCAAATCGGGTGATCTCAGCGTATCAACCGATCACGCCATCCAGGTCGGCACTGCCGTGACGGTTTCCCGTCTATCCTTCTTAGACTTTGCCTCACGGGGTATCGTTAATCACCTATCGCGGCACTCGGACTCCTCCCGCGTCGATATCGAGTTCGCTTCAACAGGCAATAATGCGGCGCTGCAATTTCAAGCTGAGCTATCCGCCCCCTAAAGTGGTCGGGACGGATCATTTCAACTACTAGCAGGCAAGCTGACCCTTGCCAAAACTTCGTGCGCCTCGTTTAGATTTTTTGACGCGACTCGCTCGGAGGGAGCATCCAGTCAGGGGATGAAAGACGCGCCCTCAAGACAGATAGTGACTTGTCGGTATAGGATATCCGCGCTGCGCCAAATACCCAACGCTGGTGGTGGTGTCAGACTTGGACCGTTAGCCCAACTGGAGCCTGGAACTCCACTGGAAATCTGTGGCGACGGTTACAACGAGATCACCGTCAAGGTCAAGTGGCGTGCCGAAACATTCTTCGTTTTCAGGCAGGATCTCGTGGAACAATTCTGAAGGCGAATCCGAATTCAAAGCGTAGTAGCCGCGAGTGCGTCGCCGTCCATGTAGCCGCACGCTGCCTTAACGTCACAAACGAAGTCGGCGTAACTGGCGGATTTGCTAATAAAGTGCTTCGCCCCGAGGGCCAGGCACAGCGCACTGTCCGAGGCTAGTCGCGATGAGGTAATGACAACCACAGGAATTCTTCGCAGGACATCATCCTTTTGGATTTCGCGCAGAAGGTCCAGGCCGCCCATTCGAGGCATATTCAGGTCCAATAGGACGAGGTCAGGTTTGGGAACATCCGTGAAGGGTTCAGCCTGATTGAGAAACTGCAAGGCTTCCGTACCGTGTTTGACCTTGTATAGCCGGAATTCGGGCGCGACTTCCCGGAGCGCAAGTTCGAGTAGATGCTGAGCACCATCATCATCTTCCGCGCTGAGGATCGATTTCTGCAAGCCGCCCTCCAAACATTGGAGGTTCCCTGAACTGCTTTATGTACCTCGTAATATTTTCAGGACGCACGGTATGGGCGGGAGACAAACATCGCGGCTGGTTCGGATGAGACGCCCGCTTATCACCCGTAAGAGCCGGTGATCGTTTTATCGGATAAGAGGCGCTGTCAATCGGCGCAACCTCTTATGCGGAGTACAATCCATGATCGAACGCAGGACGCGACCTGGAATCACCGCTTGCGATCTAGTGATGGTCGGTTGGCACGACGGAATCGGCAGGCTCAGCCAACTCGGCAATGTGGAAGACCTCTCACTCGGCGGCATGGGCATTCTGGTTTACAATGATTTGCCGGTCGGTACTCCGGTTACTGACCTACGGCGACGGCGAAATGAGCGGCATCATCAGGCGTGCAGCGATCTCAACGCCTCGCTGCGACGCGAGGGCAACCATATTGTGAGTTATTTATCATCGGACATCTCCTGTACGCGTACCTGCGCGGCGATCGAGGAAGTCCTCGGTGATCGGTAAGGGAGTGATCCGTTCAGCTCATCACTCCCTCTCTGCCTGCCATGCGAGTCCAAAATGCCGGTCCCATACCTTCTGTGATGCAAGGACTTTCTCCCCGACGAGAAACGCTCCCCTCTCGTGATCAACGTTTTCCATGCTCTGGTGTGTATCGCGACTGCAGGAAGCTTCGCAGCAGTCTAGAACGGCCACGAACTGCCGCGCGCGTGTACATGGCGGTCACGCTGACGTCAAGCATGCTGATACGGTTGGGAACGGTCCCTCAAGGTTCGCCCATTCGGCCCTGAGATCGTTCCGCTCGGATCAGCTTAGTGGATAGGCAGCCGGGTTCGTTTCCATGCGAACAACCGGCTGGTAAGTCCCCTGTCCTAGTTACACCGAATATCAACAAAACTCTTTTATCGCCATTATAGCTTCATAATCAACCTTTGTGATGAGTGAAGTAGGACTGATAGGACTAACAACGTAAGTATGTGCAGAGTAGCTACTTGCAGTGTCCGGGTCTCTGGTAGAGACTCCGGACCTACATTGAACGTCCCGAGACCAGCCGTTCGGCCCGGTTGCTCAGGGGAGGATTAGGACATCTTTCGGCGATAGAGGTGCGGCCGGGTACCGTCTGACCATACCCGCGGAACTTCATCCAGCCCGCAGCCTGCAAACACCGCGCGAGCCATCGTTCACCAACCGCTCTGGTGTAAGACGATTCGTCAGTGCCGCAGTACACCGCCTGCCAGTGATCAATTCTGCTCACACCGTCGTGGACAGACTCTCAAGATAGTCTCGGACTGGATGGAAGGGAAACTCTCGTGCTACTGTTGCGGTAGCCTCGAGCACCAGTTTGGAACTGAAGTTGAAACCATCGTCGATGACTGCGCTGGTGATCAGAGCAGCTTCCGTATCGGCAAGAGGTTGCCCGCTCTCCAGATTCATTACGGGCCGTGCGACGACCACGCGGTCCGCAAACGTGTCATATCGGAAACCTCCATGCCAGTGTGGCGCGTATTGGAATAGCCGCAACAGATTCGCCAGCCCTTGCTTCGGCTCTTATCTCGGCTAAGGGCAGACCGCTGCGGTATTGAGGATCGGCGAAGGTGCCTTCTTGCCGCCGCGAAGGGTCCGTACCCGGAGAATGGTTGTCATTCTCCGCTGCCCTGCCCGAGATCAAACTCGACGGTTTTGAAGTACCGATCATATTCTGCAACACGGGATCTCCGTCTTCTTGCGCGCTGCTGCCGAAGAAGGCTGCAATCTGCGCCACTCCGCCACCCTCAGGCGCGTGTTCGAAAGAGCCTCAAACTCATGCTTGTCGTTTTTGGGGATCGGGTAACTCATGCTTCACCCCCCATAGCTAACGGCCAAGGCACTCACATCGCCTGCGTCACTCTTCTTCAGCATGTGAGTGGGCACACAATCGCCTAGCAGGACTGTGGAACGTGTACGGCGACACGCCGGCGCTGGGCGATATAACATCGCCCAGCTATTCTTAAGTAAGACCATTTCATAAATCACTTGTCGGCATTGCGCGGAGCAAATCACGGTCGTCTTAGAGTGCGTTTTTGGAGCGATTCTGTCCGCGCTTTTGCTGAACGCGTCGGCCATCCGCTGTCCCAGGCGGACGACGGCTGTCTCGCTTAATTTGCGTCCTAAGCTTCGTCCAGCAAACTGCCCAGAATTCACATAACCCACTACGCGTTGAGAGATGTCTCACAAGAGCATGCACACATTGCACGAAGTCGCTCCAGTTCTTTGACGACCATATAAGCTTCGAAACGCAACCGTTCAGGATTCAAACATCATTTATTGCTGGGATGCTCTATAGGGACATCTTCAAAGAATTGCGGCGTATTGACCTTTGATTGGTTCCACTCAAGTCTGCAAGCCTATGTTGGGTTACGATGTGGTGAATCAAGACTTACATCACGGCGAATCGAGAACAGCTTCTGCCTAGCATCTAGGGGACCTCGAAAACATCCAGTTTCCGATCGTCGTAATATCCGCTCTGGACATCACGTTCGAATCGCTCACGTGATTCAGCCTGCCGATCCCAGGGGAACATTACGCGGCCGCCACATAGATCGATGAACGGAAACCCTCTGACGTCTTCCAACAGTTCAAGTACCGTAGCCTCGTACGCTTCTGCATAGCGCAATATATGTCGTCGTATTCGTTTCTGGAGCGTCGACTGGGAGAGTGCAGTCCTATGTCCGGCTGCAATTCGACCGGCAGCGATCAGGAGAGTAACATATCGATAAGAATGCTTTTTACTAAGCGATGCTACTAACAGTGCGAACCGCAGCAAATGACGAACGTCGATAGCCTGTTTGTCCATCCATCTGAGTTGCTCGCGGAGGTATTTAAGTCTTCTCTCGGTGTAGTATTCGACGGTCTTCTCGTAGAACTGTTCTTGAGTCAACCTCTCTTTGTGGTCACGCGGTTCCGACAGATCACCGAAATTAATGACTTCTTGTTCCGGGTCTTCGGCCAAAGATTTGCTCCGCCTGAGAATTGATTTCTGACGCGCGATTCGAGCTTTCAACATGCGACACCGTTGTTCTGCACACAACGGATCGAAAAACACTAACATAGGAGATAGAACTCTCTTACGATTTTCGTCCGGCGTCGATGATCGTGGAGAGTTATTTAACAGAATGCACTCGTATTATTCGGCGGACAAAAACAGCCCTGTATAAGGCGATTATTTTGCCTGCGAGCAAGGGCCAAGAGATACAATAGCGACGTACGAAGCATTTCCCTGTAGATAGCCGGGCAGCAAGCCGCAATATTTTGTAGTTAGGAGTGTCCGAGGCAACATCGTATTTGTCAGGGCTTTGGTCGGACAGCCCACGCTTCGGGAAACTGTAGGAGGGTTCAGGGGGCGGCCGGGCGGCAGTCTGGTGCGGCTCTAGGCAGGTCTTTCCGGTCGAGAGACTTGACAATCGAGTACCGCTGGCACGAAAGCACGGATGGGAACACACTACGGGTACGCACATTGAGAGTGCATATGGAACGTACCTAAATTACCCGGAGGAATGTCTCGATTAGCGTGTGGCCGTAGCGCCATGTTACGAACTGGAAGGGAATTCTCGTTGGCGATAAGGTCGATAAAAGCGTTGACGAGAAGCCGCTTCAGTTTCATCCGCAGTAGTATAACAGTCCCGTGCGAGTCGACACTACGGGGTCGACTCGCGATCGGCAGTGAAGAGATGTAGGGTGTTGAATCCCCTGCCTTGCGGCCCGAACGAGAGACATAAGTCGCTGATGTGTGCACGGCGACGGATTCTCCGCTGGGAATTTGTGCAAGCGGCTGCACCATCGATGCAAGAGTGGCTGTATTCGCGGTTGTATCGCAAAGTCTTCCGGATCGTTCGTCAAAGATCTCGCCTTTTTTATAACTATGCGCCAGGCGAAGCCGAATTCCTTGAGGGCATTGCCCAAGCCCATCAGCGAGATGGACATGAAATCTTGCAGGAGCGGCATGCTGTCACGGAGCACATCCCTAGGTATCGGTGGCATCTGAAGCCTACTCGGCTTCGTATCCGCGACGCTCATCAAGGAGTAAAGAAAAGGCATTCTCCGCCAGAAAAAGCGCATATTCCGCAGGGCTGTAGTCGCTCGATAAATACGGAATGTGATCGATAGACAATGTCATGCCGATGGCACCACGGCTCTCGAGATATGTCCGTACGGACTCCACGGACAGTGATGCGTTTCCCTCGTTTGGCTCCTCGCGTAGGACAAAGTGAACGGATGCTCGGGAATCGGTAGGAACGCAGCTCAATGCTGCTTTCGCAGCGAGTTCCGCTGGTAGGCCCGGCTGGATGTGCCTTTGGCAGCCAAATCCAATGATTGGACACGAGTTCGGTGGCAGGACAACCAATCCATAACTGCCCATGTCTTCAAGTGTCGCAGTTCCGATGTAGACCCGGACACCTAGACGGAGATTTAGATCCGGCTCGGGAGTTGGTGCTTGTTCGCCGCGTTTTAGCTTTAGCTGCTGTTCTGGAGATTGGCTAGCATTACTTCTCTGCTTCGATTTTTCCGTTTGAGCTTTGTGAGGCTTACCCATTATGCACATCTCCTTTCTGCGCCCGGCAGGAAGGCGCGTCGGGCATTCGAGGCTTCAGATGCTGCGCAAACTGAGCCTATCCGCGCAGAGACGGGGCGCGAAAAATCTCTTAGTCGGCGATTGAAGCCGACGCTTGATTCGTATTCGAACATGCTCTTTAGACGCTCTAGGCTGGTGAAGTTCGCGGACTGCTCGGGCACGATTTTTGGCGAAATTCTGTCCGCAGTTGAACGAGTCGAAATCAGTCATTTCTGTGAATATGGCGAATCGCCGGCAGTGAGTAACTGCGGACAAAATCGAAAGAAAAAACGGCACTTGCTTGGTCGCGAATTCAGCAGTTAGCGCATGACTCAATGAATGAAGTTTCGTGTTTCGAATTGAACTAACGCGAGACGCGTCAAGGGATCGTGGCTGGTGAAAGCACTGGAATCTTCTGGTAGCAATTGCGGGGATCCGGACAAGAGGCAAGCACTTGTGATAAGAAAAACGCCGATATTGGCCGATTCGGCCGGGACGAGCGCATACCCGGAGGAAGCTCTGTTCGATGATAGAAGTTCGATGCGGATGCGGATGCGGTTCCGTGAAAAGCTGTTGATACCCAAGCAGGTGGCCGATCTGCTCGGTGTTTCAGTAGATTAGGTGCAGGTCCACGCGACCCGAAAAGAGCCGCGGATCGATCACATCCGGGCCGGAAAGCTGATTCGCTTCACACCTCAGCAAGTCGAGGAATTTGTGCGGCGACAGGCGGTTGTCCACGAAGCATAATGCCAACGATTCGACCAAAACGAAAGCGGCGGCGTTGGGGTTGGGTGGAACTGGATAAAACAACCTCGCCCCAGACCTGGAAGGCGCGTTGGGCCGACTGGGCCGAGGCGCGCGTCGACAGCCGCGGTCGAGCGCGCCCGAAGCAGCGCAGCATTGTACTTGGGTACAAAACGAAGGCTGACCTACACACGAAAGCAGCTGCTCAACCAAATGGGACACCTTGCGCGAGGACATTATGCGTCCGCGGGAGAGCGGACCGGAGGAATGGGCTTTTGCCGACTTCGTGTGCAAGCGCTATGTTCCGGAGCGTAGCGCGCTGCGGTCGTGGCGCCCGTCGACGCGCGAGAAATTCGATTTCCTGATGTCCAAAATGGCACCGGCGTTCGCGTCACAGCCGCTAAGGGAAATCACCACCGCCCAGATGCAGACTTTACTGGTGCGGCTCGCGAAACAGGAATGCGAGGACACGGTTAAGGGCGTGCGCAACTACTTGCGGGCCATTTTCCGCGAGGCGCGCGAGGAGGGAATACTCGAGAGGGATCCCGCCCGCAAACTCGTCCTGCCGCAAACACGGAAGCCGAGCCGCCCCTATCTAACGCCGGATCAGATCCAGGCGATCGAGCGCAAACTCGCCCGGCGGGACCAGATCATTCTACGGCTGTTCACGCGCTGCGGAATGCGTCCGGGCGAGGTGTTCGCGCTTCAGCCCCAAGACCTCGGCGAAGACCGCACCCTGTTCATCTGCCAGACGTTTTCCCGCGGGCGCCTCGGCCCCACGAAGACCGAAGGGAGCGCGAAGAAGCTTGCGCTGCCGCAGTCCTTATATAAAGAGTTGAAATGCGTGCGCGATTGGGCAGTGGCCGGCGAGATGCCGTGGCTCTTTCCAGCCAGCCGGCGACAAAACGGAATCCTGAACCCGCTATCATCCGCCAACTGGCTCAAGCGCGTGCTAAAGCCGGTCTGCACAGAGTTGGGCATTCCTGTCGACCTGCGCACGTTCCGGCGCGGTTTCGCCACCATCGCGGATGCCGAAGGCGGGTCCCTTAAGGATATCCAGCATCAGCTGCGTCACGCGAGCGTTACCACGACAGCAAACATCTATGTGCAGCCGGTCGCGGCGAGTGTGCGCGAGGTGGTCGAAAAGGTGGACCGAGCTCTACGTTCCAAAGAAAAAAATGAAGAGGGAACGCTTATGACACCCGTACGCCACCCGGAAGAAATGGAAGCGGAAGCGGGAACTCGTTTGGAATCCTGGTGGGCGGTGACGGGATCGAACCATCGACCTCCTGCTTGTAAGGCAGGCGCTCTAACCGGCTGAGCTAACCGCCCATTACGCGGACTCCTTGATTTTACTACGCTTACGCGTCGTCTCTTCGCGCGCAAGGCCTCGTTTTGCCTCCGACCGTAACAGAACCGTAGAGAATCCGTTCGGGTGGGCAGCACCGTAACAGAATTGGCTCACTCGCCAAGCGATCGAGCTTGCTAAGCGCTTGGCGCCGCATCTGCAACTTCATCCGAGAATATTTCTTGAACACCTTGGCATCTCCTTGCCGGAGCATCTGCGTTACCCATTCATCGGAAGCGCCGCCAGCACTCAGTCTGGTTCCGAATGTGGAGCGAAGATCGTAGATTCGGAAGTAAGTCACTCGGCCTTTTCAAGCGTTGTTCTCCACCCTTTTTAACCGTTTCGAGATGACCGCTCTTGCTGTCGGTGCTGGAGAACAGCCAATCGCCCGCCAGCCAACTCGATCTGAACGCGAAAAGCCTCCGACGCGAGTTCGTCAAAGGAAGTTCTGCCCTCCCGCTCGGCGTCTTCGAATCGGGAATCCAAAAGATCAGGTCATGAAAATCAACCTGGTCCTTCCGCGCACACAGCAGTTCTTTGCGGATACGAAGCCCGGTCTCTGTGATAATCCGAATGATATTGCGAAGGTAAAGGGGAACGCGTCTTCAATTGATTGCTGCTCCGACCAGGTTACGTAGTGAGGCCGAAAAAGACCGTTACCTTAACGGGAAATTCAACTCCATCGCACGGATTACTGCGAAGCCGCTTCTTTTTGACGGCCACGTCGGCACCCGTCGTAGAACTCTGAATTCCTGATGTACCGTCGACGGCTCCAGTTGTCCCTTCTCCACACTTCCTTTCAGAGTTTGGATTTTTGTTCGTTGGCGAAGCCGTGATCGCAAGTAAATCTCGATCTCGTCGGGTGCCCACTCCATTAGCTTCTTGTCACCGAACGCTGCATTCAGATGCTTTAGCGCTCTCATGTTTGCCTCATGCGTCTTGTCCGCTCGTATCGGCGGACGTGAGTAGTTCTCAAGGAAGAACTCACCCCATTCCCGAAATCCGAGTTGCTCTCCTTTCCGCAAAGCCTCCAGCGTGTTGGAATCTCTTTCTTCGAGGCGCTGGCGCAACCGCCGGTGCGCTTCTTCCCAATCATCGGTCTCACTTGATTCTTGCTGGCGTTTGCCATTTCGATCCCGATACCAAATCCAAAGTATCTTTCCATCGGGGCGCTTGTAGACACCCCCGTCGCGCTTACGTTTTCTTGCCATTTCCCACCTCGTATTTGAAATTTGCGCGGATAGGCTCAAGATCCGATTTGAGGAATCGGATGT
>CAWJEH010000030.1:0-114621 GCA_963841675.1 Terriglobia bacterium | reverse complement strand
ATCTCGCTATTGGCACCTTTCCAGAATCAGTAACCCCACAGCAATGGAAGCCGTATATGCCCAAAGAAGAGTTAGCGACACTTCAACTGTACGTAGACGGCAAAATGGATCAGTTCTGGCTTCGTGAGGACGGAAAGGGTGTAGTGTTCATCATGACCACCCAATCCGCCGAGGAAGCGGATGCTCTGTTGAAAGCTCTGCCGCTCGGACAAGCGGCGTACCGCGCTTTGAACTGATTGCCATGGGACCCTTGACGCCCCTCGGAACGCTCATCCAGAAATAGCTGTGATCCCTTAGAACGCAACCTCGGCAAAGAAGGTCATGAAATCGCTCTATGCTGTCGGAGAATCCGAAACAAGCACTGACGTCAAATCTCAGAATTGGACGCCAGCAGGAATACGACGTTGTAGTGCTTGGCACCGGCGAGGGAGCTAAATACTTGGCGTGGAACTTAGCCTCACAAGGCGAACGCGCCGCCGCCATCGATCGCGAATATGTTGGGGGATCGTGCCCTAACGTTTCCTGTCTTCCAAGTAAGAACATCATTCACAGCGCCAAGGTCGCATCTTACTTCCGGCGAAGCGCAGAGTTTGGAATGCTCAAAGAAAGCTTCAGAGTTGACTGTCCAGCGTCCGCGCTCGCAAACATAAAATGGTCGAAGGCCTCGTGGAGATGCATCTCAATAACTTCGAGGCGAGCGGAGCGGAGCTAATCATGGGCGCCGCAAAATTCGTGGAACCCCGAACACTCGCTGTCGCACTCTCCGGCGGCGGAAATCGCCTCGTTCACGGACGCAAAATCATTATTGGGGTCGGTACTCGTGCGACTATACCCGCCATTCGCGGCCTTTCAGACGCCGTACCACTCACTCACGTTGAAGCTCTGGAATTGGACCGCGTTCCTGAGCACCTGATCGTCCTCGGCGCAGGATACGTCGGCCTGGAACTAGCACAAGCAATGCGGCGCTTTGGGAGCAAGGTGACCGTTATCGATCGCAACAGCCGGCTCGTTCACCGAGAGGATTTAGACATCTCCGATGCCCTGCAGGCACTCTTCGACGACGATGGCATCGAAGTCCTCCTAGATGCGGATCCCGTTTGCGTCAGCGGACTCTCCGGCAAGGGCGTCGAGGTCCATGTGGTCCAGTACGGGAAGGAGCGGACCCTGAAAGGTACGGATGTCCTGGTCGCAACTGGCCGAACTCCAAACACGGAGGGAATCGGCCTCGAGAAAGCCGGAATTGCACTTACGGACCACGGATTCATCAAAGTCAACGACAGGCTTGAGACAACAGCTCCGAATGTCTGGGCCATAGGTGAGTGCGCCGGCAGTCCCCAGTTCACCCATATCGCATTCGATGACTTCCGCGTGATTCGGGATAATCTGGTCGGCAATCATCGCGAAACAACTGGTCGTCAAGTGCCATTTTGCCTTTTCACCGATCCTGAGTTTGCGCGAGTGGGTCTAAGCGAAACGCAGGCAAAGGCGAAAGGCATCGCTTACCGGCTGGCCAAGATTCCTATCGCTACTGTCTTGAGAACTCGCACGCTTTCCGAGACCCGGGGCTTTCTGAAGGCGTTGATCGCCTGCGACAGTGATCGAATCCTCGGGTTCTCTGCGTTTTGCGTTAGTGCTGGTGAGATCATGGGTGCCGTACTTGCCATGCTCGCGGGACTCCCGTACACTGCTCTCCGAGACTGCGTCCTGACACATCCGACGCTACTAGAAGGTCTGGTCGCACTGTTCTCGCCGTCTCCTCGGAGTCCGTAAAGGAGTAGCCTGTCCTCGGCCACATGGCGAGATGTGGTGCACGCACTCGCATCAGCCCCGAACGGCGACTATGGGCAGGCTGGGACGGGAATACCGCGAAAATTCCCGGTAACGTGGGGCGCTTCATATCTGATCGGTCAATCGTGACTCGACCGGCTGTTGCAAGGTCTCTTCGCGTCAACGAAGGAGTTTATTCAATGGCTAGTATCGGGAGATCTCGCTGCGACCAAGCGGCGATAATGGCCGCTCCACCTGGCAAGCAAGCTTTCCGCTGTGGTCGCTGGGTACTGGCCGCTACGATTCTGGGTTCAAGCATGGCGTTCATCGACGGGACCGTTGTGAATGTTGCTCTTCCCGCACTTCAATCGGGTCTCGGGGCAACTGTCTCAGACGTTCAATGGATCGTCGAAAGCTACTCGCTGCTGCTAGCCGCGCTGCTGTTACCCGGCGGTTCACTTGGGGACATCTATGGTCGCCGGAAGGTCTTCGCAACGGGAGTACTAGTTTTTGGCCTGGCATCTGCCTGGTGTGGACTGGCCCCAAACGTCTTCATTTTGATAGTTGCTCGCACGTTGCAGGGTGCCGGAGGAGCCCTTCTAGTGCCGGGCAGTCTTTCCTTGATCAGCGCTTCTTTCCCGGTTCAGGAGCGCGGCCGCGCAATCGGAACCTGGTCCGGCTTCACAGCGATCACCACGGCCATAGGTCCCGTTCTCGGAGGATGGCTCATCCAGCACGCATCGTGGCGTTGGGTGTTTTTCATAAACCTACCCATCGCTGTCGCGGTTCTCGCAATCACTCTGCGCATTCCTGAAAGTCGCAATCCCAAACATAGTCAGGATCATCTCGATTGGGCCGGTGCTCTACTCGCGGTAATTGGGTTAGGGGGGATAGTGTTCGCTCTGATCCAACCTGCTCACGGCCTGATCGCGGGCCTCAGCGGCCTTGCTGCTTGCGTAGCATTTACCCTTGTCGAGCGTCGCTCGAATGCGCCAATGATCCCCTTAACACTTTTCCAGTCACGGAACTTCACCGCTGCAAATCTGCTCACCCTATTTCTTTATGCCGCTTTCTCGGCACTGCTCTTTTTCTTTCCTATGGATCTGATTGAAGTCGAGGGATATTCGGCCACTAAGGCTGGCGGGGCGCTACTGCCCTTGATTTTGCTCCTCTTCCTCCTCTCACGCTGGTCTGGTGGGCTTGTTTCCCGTTATGGCGCGAAGCTGCCCCTGGTAGTGGGCCCACTCATTATGGCCTTTGGATTTGCGCTTTTTGCCTTGCCCGGCATCGGCGGAAGTTACTGGGCCACATATTTCCCAGCAGTGGTCGTCCTCGGCCTCGGCACCGCGGTGAGTGTAGCGCCACTCACGACTGCAGTCATGAACTCCGTCTCCCCAAATTATGCAGGCGCTGCGTCCGGAATCAATAATGCGATTTCCAGGATCGCTGGTCTGCTCGCCATTGCCGGGCTCGGGTTCGTGCTGATTGCCGTATTCAACCGAAATCTAGATGTCCGCCTGCACAGTTCCTCTGTGCCGCCACATGTGCTGGAACAAATCGATTCACAACGTCCCAAACTCGCGGGCATTCAAACTACAGACGCAGGCGCGCGCGAAGCGATTGCCCAGTCCTTTCTCGCGGGATTTCGCACACTGTTAGGGGTCGCGGTCACACTGTCAATCGCAGGATCTCTCAGTGCAGCGATATTAATCCACGATGGAGTCGAAACGAGTTAGCTTCTTGGACGTGCTTAATCCGAGACTAGGGCCGAATCCGTTCTGGATGTCGGTCGGGAATTTGCCGCACGACCATTCAGATCTCCCACCATGCATACAAGTGCTTTCGCCTTCGTCAAGAACCTGTGTACTATTCCATTGTCGACTTTCACGCAACTCGCACATTACGGCGGTGTTCACGGACTTTTCCCGTTCCTGCCTTACTGGTCACACGTAGGCGAGGGCAACATCCTGAGTCGAGTAGCTGACCGATTCTGTTGTTCTCTTCTTTCCACCTCATTGCCTGGCACAGCTTCGGGCGAAAACCCTGCGCCCGGCACCAGCGTTCCTTCTGCTTTCTCTGGAACCACCCCAAGAATTTAGTTCTTTTAGCTCGCACAATCTGACCGGTGAAATTCTTGCGGTCCCCCAGACAAAGCACTCACTGGGTTTGGGAGCAGCCGCCACTCGCTCCAGAGTGCCCAGGCAAACGGGCAGAAAGCGAGAAACCACATGAACCTCAATCAGCTTACAATCATCGGATTCATCGGCCGGAACGCCGAGACCAAGCAACTACCGAACGGCGCGGCCGTCACGAAATTCTCGGTCGCGACCACGCGATCCTGGAAGGACGACAACGGCGAGTGGAAAGCGAAAACGCAATGGCACAATGTCCTGGCATTCGGACAGGGCTTCGCCCAAATTGCTCCGCGCTTGTTGAAGGGTACGCACGTTTTCGTGCAAGGCGAACTGAGCACGCGCGAGTACGATCGCACCATCACGATTCCCAACGGAAAGAAATCGATCGAGCACGTCATCCAGCAACTTGCTGTCGAGCTCAAGGCCGATACGATCCGAATTCTGGATCGCACCGCTAGTTCCGAAGCTGGCGAGGCGATTCAGCCGGCGGCAGATGAGGACGTCCCCCTGTAAAGGGGGCTTCCTTCATTGAACGCTAGGCCTCGGCTAACGGTTTCGTGGCCTGTCGGCCCTTATCCCGCCCTGTCATCCCAGCGTGCCTGAGCGCACTTCCTAGCGCGCTCACGCTTCTCCTCTGAGCTGACCGTTGCCCAGTAGTTGCGGGAGACCTGTCCCATCGTTCGGCGGAAGACTTCCGACTGGGCGGGGCTCCTGATATTTCGGTTCAGGGCAGAGTTACGCACTTCGTCTTCACGAAGCAGTGCGTCCAGACCTCGGCTGAGTGCTTCGTAACGGGAAATCCGGCACTCGCGGGCAATCCGGTTCAACTTTTTGTAGAAAGAATCGGTAGCCTCTAACCAGACGGGCCGTCGCGGATCATCCACGCCCAGATCACGTTTCGGCGATGTCTTGAGAACAGCCTGATCACTCCTCATCGCCAGTACTCCCCAACTCGCTCTCGAGTTCCTCGATCGTCGGTAGGCTACCCTTCAGATCGTCTGGCAGCGATTCCGCCAGCTTGTATTCGGAAATGCCGATCGGAGTGTTTGTGTTCCTCAGAGCATATTCCGCTACGATCCGGTCCTTTGTCTTGCAGATGATGAGGCCGACACTCGGCTTGTCATCGGGATGCCGCATCAGGTCGTCGACCGCAGAAAGATAGAAGTTCATCTTGCCGACGAACTCTGGCTCGAATGCCTTCACCTTCAAATCAACAACCACGTAACAACGGAGTTTCAGATGATAAAAGAGCAGATCGACGAAGAAGTCGTTTCCGCCCACATCGAGCCGACACTGACTGGCAACGAATGCGAAGCCAACCCCGAGTTCGAGCAGAAAATCTCTCAGGTGTCCGAGTAGGCCTCGCTCGAGCTCCCGCTCACGCACGTCCTCACCGATCATGAGGAAGTCGAACGTGTAAGGGTCCTTTGTGATCTGCTGAGCGAGATCGGATTGCGGCGGTGGAAGCGTTTGTTTGAAGTTCGTGACGGCGGCACCAGTGCGCTTGTGCGCACCGCTTCCGATTTGGTGAAGTAAGACGTTGCGGCTCCAGCCATGTTCGAAGGTGGCCTTGACGTACCACTCCCGGGCACTGCGGTCCTTCACGTGGTCGAGGATGCGCACGTTATGGCCCCAGGGGATTTGTGCAACAGCCTGTTGCACAAAGTCCTCTTCCGGCCAAGCCTCAGCAAAAGCCCGCATGTATTTGAGGTTTCTGGGCGAAAAGCCCTTCATCTCCGGGAAGGCTTTCTTTAGGTCCGCGGCCAATCGATCGATGATCTTGGCGCCCCAGTTCTCCCGTTCTTGCCGAACCAGAATGTCTCGCCCGATCCGCCAATAGAGCAGAACCAGCTCGCGGTTGACGGAGAAAGCCGCCCGCACCTGCGATTCCCGGATGCGCTGTTTCAGTTCCTGCAGAAACGCCGGGTAGCTCTGTGGCAACCATGTCGTGTTCTCGATTTGGGTTGAGTGGTTGTCAGTGGGTGTCACAGTAGATCTCCCTTTATCCGGCCTTCTGTTCAACGAGCACGGCAGTCGCTCGACTGACCTCTAAACCTGTGCCATCTGGGCTGACCTTCGCCGGACATTCCGGCCAGAGGACGCGAATCGACTCCAGCCATTGATCCAGCTTTTCCCGGAATTTGCGTGGCCGTGCGTATTCGATCGATCCAATCTGGCTGGCCAGGCCGTGTGGCCCAAACAACGGGATCGTCTCTTTGCCCTTTGCCATGAAGCAGCGGTAAGAGAGCCACATAAATAAGTCCAACACGGCCGGTGCGGATGCCAGCACCTTCACGGCCTCCATGTCTGCTGGGATCGGGTGCGCGACAATCTCCCGATAGAATTCATCGCTGAGGACGATCACGTTCTCGAACTGGTCGGAAACCGGGTACTGTTCCGGATCGCGGCTGTACCAGATCTGGGCTTCGTTGAAAAAGCTGAAGCGTGATCGCTGAACGACCCTGGCCGTCCCGCTGAGCGTGTCGGTGCCAAAGAAGATGGTAGCCCCGAAAATCCGCTCGAAGGCGGCCACCAGGCGCCGGTATTCCTTACCGCCTTTGTGCATCCCGAACGTCTCCAGCATCTCGGCCGCCGTTCGAAAGCGAATAGTCTGACTCTGCTGGCGAACAGCAAGCGTCGCTAAGTAAATCGGGACCACACGGTCTTGCCCGTACGGAAGGCCATAGTTGGGATGACCGGTAACCTGCAGCACGAAGTTGCCGTTGCGGCGCTCATAGAGCATCTGGTCCTTCGGCGGCTGCCGGACCGGCAAACCGCACAGGACAAATGGTCGCGAACTGAACCCCACGTTCTGTTTTCCCTCCTCGCGCTTCAGCCGCACGATACAACTGCCTTCGGCTTGCCGGAGCTTCTGCTTCGAGACCACCAGCTCCGGCAGCAGTCGTTTCAGGCCGGCGCCCGCGGACTCCATGCCGCCGTGGCGACCGGTGCCATGCCCGAACACACTTCGGGCGTTTGTCTTTTGCAACCCTCACCTCGCGTCAGCGCCGAACCCTAGTTCAGCGCGCGTTGGGCGAGTGTTTTGGAAGCGATTCGTTGTGGCTTTGGGAGCTTAAAACATCGCCGGCTTCAGGAATGCGTTTAATGCGTTAAGCCGGTGTTCGCAGAAAAATGAGGAAACTCCAGGAATCTCTATGCACAGGGTTGATCTCCATGGACGCCGTTGTCGTTTATTTACAAACGATTCTCGTATTCCCAAGCTGGACGTCGCGGGTTCGATCCCCGTCTCCCGCTCCATGTTTTCAGTAACTTGCAGCTACTTGCCCAGTTTGGCCACCCTGCCTAACGCATTAAAGCATTAAGCGAACGTCGATCAACGTCAGATCTGCCGGGCACTCGAAGAAATGAATGCCAGCCGTGCAGGCTGGCATTCAGCGGTGCCTAGCTTGGCCCTTTCGAGTTCTTGAACGAGTGCGACTGCTACTTCACTTGGGCGGGTGGCTGAAACATGGCGGCATTCCGTTGAAGGAGTATCTTGATGGCGTTGCCCTTGCGCAAGACAAGCGGCGGAATGGAGACACCTTCGACGATTCGCGGGATTCAATAATCGGAAGGAAAGCAGCACCGATCTTCTGGTCTGTTTCTAACGTTCATTCTATCGAGGCCGTCTTTAACAGCGGAAACCTTCGTTGCGACCGCCACAAGCGTTCCATAGACATCCCGAGCGCACGATGACATCGAGCACGAGCTAAGATTCCGGTCCTCGGCTAAGCCGAACCGAGATCTTGGCAACCCCGCATAGGGTGACGCTATACGAACCGATCCGTTCCAGCAAGCCGATCAGAGCCGCATCAGGCTGTCGCGACTTATCTCACAAGGTTGGCGAGCGCGGAAGGCATCTGGCGACAACGACGGAAGGCATCTATAGAACGGCCACGCTTTGGGCGCCGGATCATAGCGGGCATCGGAATATACTTCACGGAGAGGATACTCTAGACCGATAGCTCCCCCGAACGCAGCAAACAATATCGGTCATTCTTTCGCCCAAGAAGAGGTGCCGCTTACGTGGCAGCCTCTTGCAAATTGTGATTTCGTTCGAACAGCCAATCGACCGCTTGCTGCGCGTCCGTAGCGGCGGTAAACATCGTGCGCCGATCCTTTCGTAATACATTGAGCCAAGATTGAATGTAGGCTCGTTGTCCCGTCGCGATTCGATTTCCAGTTCTAACTCGGCGAATTAGTCTTCCGCTGCATAGGGTCCACCACACCAAACGTCGAAATCGTACGCTCGCGCCGGTCGCGACATCTTCCGGCCATTCCGGGCAGCCGCTTCTTATGGCCGGGGCGACGCCAGTTGCTGGGCAGCTCTCACGACAGCAGCACGACGACGGTTTCGCTCCATTGGAGCGTTGCCGTTTGAGCCTGTGACCATGCGCGACAGTTGCGGTACGGCAAACCACCATGCGGCCAGACCAATCAGTAGAAAGACGAGCTTCGCTGGATCGAGATCGTCATTCAGTATGCCGTTCCGTTGTGCTTCGGCGAACATTGCCACCGTGCGCCGGTAGTGAGCCGTACGGGCCGCCTCGTTTACGGCTGGACCATCAGACAGGCCTTCCCAGAGCAAGAGCCGGACGAGATGCGGGTTCTCCGCGTGATAGTCGAAGATGCACCCCGTGTATTCACCGATATCGTCCAGACCGGGAGCGTTCATCCCCAAGGAAGCTGCGAGCTTTTCCAGCTCCGCTATGAGCACAGTCTCGAACAGTTGTCGTTTGTCCCCGAAATAGTTGTAGAGCCGCTCCTTGTTGATCCCCGCGAGAGCTGCGATCCGCGCCATCGTCGTGCCGTCCGGACCATGCGCCGTGAACTCTGCACATGCCGCTTGCTGCAGGCGGCGGCGTGTTTCCTGCGTATCCCAAGCCATGCCCTCATCATATTTGCATCTCCAACGATTCAGTTGGAATCTCACCAGATGTCCAACCAAATCGTTGGAGTTGAGCTGAATGTTGGTTGGCTTCTAGGAGAGTGAACGTGCCAGGAAGAGTGGAAGACAAGATTGCAGTGGTTACAGGTGGAACAAGTGGAATTGGATTGGCGACGGCCAAACTGCTTGCAACGGAGGGGGCCAAGGTTTTTATAACAGGGCGGAGGAGTCAGGAACTCGCATCGGCTATCGAGCAGGTCGGTCAGGGCGCCGTTGGCGTGCAAGGGGACGTATCCAAGCTGGAGGATCTTGAACGACTGTTCACCCGTGTGCGAGAGCAAGCAGGCCGACTGGATATCCTATTTGCGAACGCTGGCACGGCTGAGCACGCCACTCTAGAGCAGATCACCGAAAGTCAGTTTGAAGCCGGGTTCTCAACGAACGTCAAGGGCGTTTTCTTCTGCATGCAGAAGGCATTACCATTGATGCCCGACGGAGCAGCCGTTGTCCTGAATGCATCCATGTGGACGATCAAGGGGATACCCGGATTCGGTGTCTTGAGCGCGAGCAAAGCTGCGGTGCGGAGCTTCGCGCGAACCTGGGCAAACGAACTCAGGGCGCGGCGCATCCGCGTAAACGTCGTCAGCCCGGGCCCCATCCATACTCCTTCGATTGAGAGTGCTACAGGTGGCCGGGAAAATGCCGAGCGGCTCTTGTCGGAATTGGCTAAAGACATCCCTCTAGGTCGCGCTGGAGAGCCGGACGAGATTGCAAAAGCCGTCTTATTCCTCGCTTCAAACGATGCGAGTTACGTGAACGGCGCTGAACTCTTCGTCGACGGCGGGATGGTTCAGATCTAATTACGGTTCCATCGTGTCTGTATGAAGGTGACGAGCAGGGAGGCAGCCCGCCCCGCGTTGCGCAAGCGCCTCGTTTGCGCAACGATGTTTATTGACCTCGTGCGCGTTTCGACTCGGTACCGATGCAACAGGGGCGATCCGGTGCATCTCCTCGAGTGATGTCAGTTTCGCGCGAGAGCATTGCAACCTATATGAAATGTTGATGAGCCCCATCCCTCAAAGTACGATTTTCAGCCAAGCAGAGCCTTTGTGTATTCACGACCGAACGTGTAGCGTTGTTGCCTGGCGCCACCAAGGCTCTAGGAATGGCACTTAGGGAGATGGACAAGAACGACCGCAAGGTCCGGCTGGCTTCTATTCCCCGAGTCAACGCATGAATCCGCTTCGAACTCGAGCCGCCGACAAATCGTTCGAAGGCGCCGATGTCACTGGCGCGTTGTCTTTCTTGTCCCTTGCAGCGCGACTTAATGCGAGCACTGCTTGTTCCGTCTCCTCAAGCGACACATGCATTGAGGCTCGGGATGTGCGGCGTACGATCGAATCGACGAGCCAGCCAAGCCCGCCTGGGACGTTCCGGCTAAGAGCAACCGCTTCCAACTCTATATAGACTCCACCGTCCCGCTGTTCAAACCGGGAGATGCTGTACAGGCGCCAGATCAAGCCGCGGCCTGTGTTGCCAGGGCCTTCATGTTCATCGGGCGTACCATAATCGTCGACCTCGCGAACGCGAGTAGTGTAAGAAACGCTATAGCATTTGTTTTGATCCAGTCGCTTAAAGCGGCTGCGGAAGTCGGCGTCGAGCGCAAATCTCGCGACCACAGCTTTGTTCAGCATGCGAAGTGAGAATGTGTCTTCCGTGTCGGTCTGCTGCAGTGCGCGTGATTCAACGACATTCGGGGCATAGAAGTCCTTGTATTCGCCGTAATCGCGCACGACAGAGAGAACCTCAGCTAAACGAGCTCCGGGCAGGAAAACGGCACCGATCCAATGATGAATCAGGCCATGCGGAACTTTGTGCGGGTTCTCTCTGAAGGGCGCGACCACCGTCTCACCGTTGTGCAGAAGCCGAAGCCGGTCGGCTGATTCATCACTCCACAAAAACGGCGTCGCCCTGGAGTAGTCGGCGACGCGAGCGTTTTGGGTCTCCACATAAGCGTCCCAGGCCGCTAGAGTCTCAGGACTCAGTTCGGCTCCCTTCGATGTTAAGGATCCGGCGAGGATGAGGAGTGCTGCTACGAGAAAAGCCCCCACAAAGCGCCTGCGCTCCGCCCTCGACAAGATAGGCGCAACTAACGTTCGCTGCCTGGTGTTAAATGTCATCTCGACCTCATCTGCTAACCTCCAGATGTTCCGTAGTAAGGACGAGACGCCGATGATCGTCCAATAGTATTGTTCGATCGTCCAATTTAGGGAGCACTGTGGATCCCATTACTGACGTTTTCACAGCCATGCGAGTCGATAGCGTCGTCTATGGCCGGATTGAACTAACGGCACCCTGGGGGCTTCGGTTCAACAGGGGTGATTACGCGTGTTTTGGCACCGTCGCGCGCGGCAACGCTTGGCTAAAATTGGGAGACCAGACAGAATCCATCGCTTTAGCTGGCGGCGACTGCTTTTGCTTGTTCGCCCAATCTCACGAGTACACAGTGGGGTATGAACCGCAGGCAGTTGCCGCCAATATGGAAGACGTGGCGCGGACGAAGTCCGCTGGCGTTATTCGTCATGGTGGCGGGGGCACATTAACAACTATCCTGGGCGGCAAGTTCACCTTTGATAAAGCCAATAGCAGGCCGCTGGTGGATTTACTTCCGCCGTTCATTCACGTGCCAAATGACCGCGTGCAAGCCCTGCCACTCCAGCAGAGTCTGCAATTGTTTGCGGCTGAGGCTGCGCAATCACATCTCGGCTCGTACCTGGTTCTGAAGCGGCTGGCCGATATTCTGCTGCTTCAACTGATCCGTGAGTATGTTTCGTCCAGCACTTGCCGCGAGACCGGCTGGCTTCGCGCGCTGTCGGACCCACGAATCGGGGGAGTGCTGCGGTCGATGCACGAGAGGATTGAGCAGCCCTGGACGGTGGGCGAACTGGCCTCTCAGGCAGGGATGTCTCGATCCGCTTTCGCATTGCGATTCAAGGAAGTTGTGGGTGAGACGCCGCTTGATTATCTGACTCGTTGGCGGGTTTACAGCGCCGCCGTGTTGCTGCAGGATAGCGATCGGAAGCTCAAGGACATAGCGAACGCGGTTGGATACGATTCGGATGGTTCATTCAACAAAACGTTTAAGCGGGTTATGGGCCTAACGCCGGGAGAATATCGCCGAGCGGGCGACCGGGTAAGTCCCGAACCGAAACCGTTCTGCGCTGAGCAAGCTTCGACTTCCGGGTAGGAAACCTTACCGATCGCGGCCAGCGTCCGCACGGGAGCGCCTTGCCGGAAACGATTGTGGCCTGCAGCATCGTCGGCGCGGTCCATCTCCAAATCGATGCCGGCCGCAGCACGATAGCCTTCGCAAATCACGTGGATCGTACCTCGGCAGCAGTAGCACCGGATGTACTCGCGAACTATTAGTCAGGTGTCTCCCGGAACTACGGGGCGACGGTCAGCCCGGAGGAGAAACGCTCACGCGCAGAAGAGTGTGCATGCGCGGTGGCGGCGTTTGGCGGACAGAACTGGAGCAGGGCCGAAGAGCAATTAACCACGACTCCGCGGGCCCCGTAGGTCTTGGACTGAAATAGCCAGATCACCGCTCATGCCAGATCGCGACTCTGCTCTGCTGGAGGAGTCGAGCTAAGGATTTCGCGAAACGCAGCTACGCCGTTACTCACGGTTAATCGGCTCTAGCAGGCCATTCGGCCAAAGCGCCGCCGATGATGATTGCACCGTAGACACGTCCTGGAACTGTTCGAAAGAAGTCCCTACGAACGCACCTTACGGCCCTTCTGTGATTGCATTGTCAATCCAGCTGTAGAGAAGGTCCTCAGCCCCCGGGTTCCCCATGTGGCCCCGATTGCCCCTAGCCACAATATCCTTCTTGTCCCCTCCGAGACCAACGATCAAGCTGTCTTCGATCGGAAAGATTGAGTCTTCCATTCCGTTGATGATGAGAAGCTTGCAACTCTGCTGATCCAGCACCCCCGAAGCGAGCAGGCTGAATTTACTCCCGTCAGCCGCGTACGCTGCAACTGCGTCGTCGCCGCGATAGCCAAACTTATACGCCAGCGCCTCTGCCAAGGCGAACGGATACTCCATCTGATCCTGGGCGCGGATCCATTCAGGATCAAACATGTAATGGCAGCCACCGCCCTGAGCCACAGCCGCGAACAGGCGATCGGCGTGAGTGTGCGCCACCCGCATAGCGTAGTAGCCACCCGTGCTTATACCGCGAGCTACGACCTTCGTCAGATCGAAGCCGTAGCGGTTGCTGTTGGCGGCGACCCACTCGAAGACGCTGCTCATCAGGCGATCTGGAGAAGCTGGGTCGTTGGGAGCCGCTGGACAATCACCTGTTCCGGGAATCTCAAAGCTCAGCGTCGCAAACCCATGATTGACGTGGGCCTGGGTGCGTGGAGTATGGTCCGTTTTATAAGCATCCAGACCGCAGATGAACAGAAGAACCGGCCAGCCATCTTTGGGCTTCTCGCCGTTGGGCATGCGCAAATACGCCTGAATCGGCGTGGTTCTGTCGCCGGCAGCTTCATCGGCCGTGGAGAAGGGTATCTCTACGGGCACGTTTGGCGGGTTTAGATACTGCCCCCCTCTGATGTAAGCCGCCTTGCCTCGTTCCCAGGCATCCTGACTAAGCGTGGAGCTATTAATTGGGAATCGCGCTATGCGGAAGACGGCTGCAGCGCGGAGATAGTAGTCCCGGGCCTTTTCGATATCTCCTTGCATCTCGGCCTCCGCGGCGCGTGTGAGGAGGCCTTCTGCCACCGGGAAAAACGGCTTTGCGTACTCATCCGGTTGGTAGAGAATCTCGGAGCGATTCGACACCTCGGTAAGTTTTTTGAAGATGGGATCAAAGTCCTCGACGTTGGCATCCGTAAAGGGGTAAATGCCGTGCGCGCACGATTTTCGCCACTTCTGATTCCAGAGTTCGGACACAGAGTTGTGAAACGAAAAGTAGGGAAAACCATCCCGGATGGCACTCGCAGTTAATTGCACATGGTAAGGTGGCGCAACCACCGCCGTCTTGAATTTCATAATCGTCTAACCTCCTCGAAGAGACACTGATTCAGCGGATCTGGCATTCGACGGGACTGAGAACGTACGCATCAGCACCCGCATCCTTAAATTCCTCGAAATACGCTTACAGCCTTCGCGCCGAGAAAGGTGCACAAAGTCTTAGAGTTCTGAGAAGCACTTCCAAACGCTTTTTGGTATTGCAAATCAAACGTTCGCGCCATAGTTAGCGACCTCAGGGAACAATGGGACCCCCAGAGCGACCTGCTGCACCAATGGCCGGCATTTCTGATTTCTTTGTGTTGTGCTCGCGTACATTTCCTTTCGCTGACTTGCTTCCAACAGGTCCGCAAAGTAGCTCTGCCGTCTACGTTCACGCGCTCAATCACGTGCTTGTACGATCCCTTTAAGGGGCAGGCTGGCGTTCCTGAGTAAAGAATGCCCAATGATCTTGACAATGACGTCCGCAGCAAACGAGCGACCACCGTCGGGATCGCTAAGCAAAAACCTGCCCCTTTCACGACTCAGCTTTTCGGAACTAGAAAGTTCTCTTTGAGGCTCTTTAGGCAAGGAACTCAGTTCCTGACTCGAACCTTGGGCTCGACAGACATGCCGGGCCGCAGGCGATCTAACCCTTCTTGATTGGGATCTAACTCGATCCGGACCGGAATGCGTTGCACTACCTTGACATAATTGCCTGTGGCGTTCTCCGGAGGCAAGGTGCTGGCAACCGATCCGGTCGAGCCTCCGACGGTTTCCACGAAGCCCCTAAAATCCTGGGCCAGAGAATCGACGTGGATAGTGGCATGCTGCCCGCGACGCATGTTCAACAACTGCGTCTCTTTGAAGTTGGCGGTGACCCAAAGATCGCCAATTTCCGAGATGGTAAGCAACTGTTGGCCGGCTTGGACACGAGCGCCCACCTGCGCCGAACGCTTCATTACGATGCCCGCCACAGGAGCTCTGATCCTGGTGTAATCGAGGTACAATGTAGCCTGCTCCCGCTGTGCTTCCGCAGACTTCAGGTTTGCAATTTCTTGTTCCACTGTCGCGCGCCGCATCAACAGTTGAGGTACCGCCGTCTGCACATTCTGTACTAGTCTGCTACTCGACTGGTCCAGTTGTGCGCGCCTCTGATCCACGGTTCGTTCGGCGGCGAGTAGAGCGGACTGCATCGCAACCAAGTTCGCCGCTGCCTGCTTGGCGGTCGATTCATATTGATCAAACTCCGCTTTCGAAATCTCTTGCTTATCCACCAAGATTTTGTAGCGCATGAGATCGTTCTGCGCCTTCGCATTTGCAGCCTCTTGTTGAACGACCAGCGCGGCTGACTGATCACGGTCCCGTTCGGCGGTTGCGATCGCCGCCTGCGAGCTAACCACATCTGCGCGCGCCGACAGTATGTTGGTCGAGTTTTGTACCTCCGTGATCGGTACATTCGGCCGCTGGGAGGAGACCATGCTTTGCGCCTGTTTGACCTGTGCTTCTGCCTGATCGAGCGATACCTGGTAGTCACGGGGGTCCAAGTCCACAAGCGGGTCGCCAACCTTGACCGTCTGATTGTTCTGCACATAGACCCGAATGATTGTTCCGTCAACGCGCGTTCCGATTGGGCTTAGATTTCCATCGATCTGCGCATCATCGGTATCCTCAAAATTTCTGGCGTGCAGCCAATATAAGAAGCCTGCGACAGCTGCTACGAGTAAAACGGCGCCGAAGATGAGCAGGGCACGTCTACGCTTCGATTTCTCCTCGGGCGATTTTTCCTTGTTGTCCTCTTTTCCGCTCGCGGGCTTCTGTTGTTCGGAAGGCTGTTCGCGGCCCTCCGCCGGTTTCTCCGGCCCCGTCTGCTGTTTTTGTCCTTCATCTGTGTGCGGTTCTTGTACTTCGGTCGTGTTACTCATCTGATCTCCTCTGGGAATCTGACATTTAGCTATTGGTGAGCACCGGTGAACAGAGTGCCCACCGTTGCTTCGGCTTCGCCCGTTGCGCGGGCGAGCGTCAGGCGGGCAAGGTTGAAGGCATAAAGGCTGGAGACATAATCCGACTCAGCGGAAGATTCCTGCTGTTGCGCCTGGACCACTTCCACGGTGTTGGTAACTCCCGCTTCAAATCGGTCGCGAGACTGGTTTAGGGTGTCGAGCGCATACTTGCGATTACTCTCGGCAAGCTGCGTCTGGCCGATGGCAGTTTGTAATTGGATAAGCGCGTTTCGTACATCCTGCTCGACTTGGCCGCGCGTATCCTCATACTCGGACTGGCGTTGTTTAAGAGCGGCTTCGGCCGCTTGAATATCAGCCCGCGTGCGTCCGCCAGTGTAGATAGGTATGTTGACGCTAGCCGGCGGCGGCAAAAACGCCGTGAGAGTTTTCGGGTGAAACCCCGGCCGCACCATAGCTGCCGCTAAAACTGATGGAAGGATATCTTTCAGCCCTTGCGGCCGCCAGAGCCCTCTCCGCCGCATTCACTTGACTTTCCGCAGATGTAAATCGGAGCGATGAGCAAAGGCGTCGCGTAGAGCCCCCATTTCGTCCACGGGCTGCAGTTCGTGATAGCCGAATGGCTCGGTGAGCACCAATTCGCGGTCGAGCGGGACGCCGATGAGGCGCGCGAGGGCAATCCGGTGCTGTTTTAGATCGGCTTCAAGCGAGAGCAACCGCTCCTGTTCGGTTTGTAATTGAACGCGGCTTCGCGTCACATCGATGCGCGTATTGGTTCCGGCCGTAAGCTGCGCTTCGGACTGATCGAATACCGCCTGTGCATATTTCACCTGAGTCCGCTGTGAATCAACCCTGCTAAATCCGCTATGACTTGAAGGTACGTTCCTCCGACAGCCAGCACGATGAGATCGCGGGCATTGCCCAGGTCAAATCTCGCGGCCCGCTCAAGCTCTTTGCTTGATTGGTAGTTGCGAATCTGAGTTAGATCCAGCGCGTTCCAGTTCAGGACTCCTTCCGCCTGGACGTAATGAAATGGACCCACCACCGTTGGGATGCCTGAGAGGCCTTTAACATCAGTCAGACCGAAGGTTGCAAGGCTCACCTGGGTTTCTGTCGCCCCGAGATCCGCTGAGATTTGCGGCAGGATCTGACTCAGAGCCTGCGCGCGTTGTGCACGTGCCGTCTTTGAGTAAGAATCCGCGGTAATGCTGCCTAGGTTCACCTGTAAGCCGCGCTTCACCGCTTCGGAGAGCGAAATCTTGACTTGCCCTGGCGGGAGTTCAGGTCCCTGTATGCTCCCGGAAAGCGCCCCACTTACTTGAATGGACGGCTGAACGACACTAGCGCCTTGTCCTTGAGCGGTCGTTTGTTGGGTGTCGACACTGCCGGAAGATTGCGCCGTGCGTCCCGAGACTGGCAGCTGCGAGGCTCGACTCTGGGACGCGAGCGTTCCTGGCTGCTGCTGCCCGAGCAATAGAGCCGTTAGAATCAGATTGAAGAGCCAAGTTCGCCACGCAATCGACAAAGCAATCCGTAGCCACCAGCCCGCTCGCCGCAGTCGCCGTAATAGCCTTGTTGGACCTTCTAGAATTGAAACACTGGAAGTAGTATCGTTACTCATCGTGCACTTCCCTTGAAGACTGTTCGCGCTAATGAGCGGCGCGTTGCTCCGTTTTGCTTGGATCGTTTTTTCGTAAGGCAAACGCAAGCAGGAACATCACGGCCGCACCCAACGCAAGCAGGAAGTAAGTATCCATGTACGAGAGCACCGAAGACTGCGACTGCAGAGTTCGATAGAACTGGGCTAACGCATTGTTTTGCGCATCGGCTTTCCCCACGCCGCTTTGTAACTGCTGTGATTGACTCAGGCGATGCAGCAGACTTCTAAAATTGTCGTCGCCAAGGGCTGTATGCGCCGAAAGGCGCTCTTGATGGAACTGCGCTTTTCGCACTAGAACCGCCTGTGCCACGGACGTACCGATGCTGCTGCCTATGTTGCGCGCAAAATTGATCAACCCGGCGATCGAGTTACTTTTGTTTTCCGGCACCCCGATGTAAGAGGCTGTGTTGGTCGGAATAAAAAGAAACGCAAGCGGCACATCTTGCATGACCATGATGAACGCAGCCGTTCTGAAACTGATTTGCAGGCTGACTAGCTTCACAGAGTAATAAAGCCCCACGGACAGGACGAGCCATCCGAAAGCCATCAGATACTTGGCGGGAAATTTATTAGCCAGCAGGCCGACGATGGGCAATTCAACCAGTAAAAGTAACGCGCCGGTTGAAACGACCATCCCTGCTTTCTCCGCCGTATAGCCCATCAGCACCTGCAGAAATTGAGGCATCAAGATTGTCGAGGAGAAGTAAACGACGCCGATCATCAGCATCATCACGAACGAGGTCATGAAGTTCGTATATTTGAAAACCCTTACGTCGACGATGGGATCTTTCTCGAACCATTCCCAGAGGACAAGGAAGCTTAAACACACCACCGCCACGATCGAAAGCGTTGTAATGAAGTGCGAGCCGAGCCAATCGTCCTCTTGCCCTTTGTCGAGCACGATTTGAAGCGCGGCAATCCCGAGTGCGAGAGCGGAAAAGCCGAGATAGTCGAAGCGGCTCTCACTGAGTTTCTTGCGTGTCAAGAACGGTGGGTCTTCGACGAGTTGCGTTACCAGAACAAACGCCAACAAACCAACGGGCAGGTTGATGAGAAAGATCCAATGCCAGCTATAGTTGTCTGTTATCCAACCTCCCAGAGTAGGTCCGAGAGCAGGAGCTACTACGGCGGTGAGGCCGTATATGGAAAACGCCAGCCCTCGCTGCTCCGGCGGAAATACGTCAGCCATGATGGCCTGCGCCATTGGCTGTAGCCCCCCGCCTCCCATACCCTGAAACGCTCGCGCCATGAGCAGAATCGGGAGGCTCGGCGCGATGCCACATGCCACGGAACTTGCCGTAAAAAGCCCGATGCAAATGAGAAAGAATCGTTTGCGGCCGATGATCATTGTCATCCAACCGCTAATCGGTAAAACGATGGCGTTGGCGACTAAATACGTCGTTAATACCCAAGTTCCCTGGTCCTGGCTGGCGGCCAAACCGCCTGAGATATACGGCAACGCGACATTCGCGATGCTGGTATCGAGAACCTCCATGAAAGCTGCAAGAGCAACGACCACAGCAATAAGCCAAGGATTAAACTTTGGTTTCCAGTTTTGTTTCATTGCGTTGTAGATGAATCCGTTTGGCCTTTATCCGTATTCAACGTTCCGTGTCTAGGTGCTCGACGTCGCGGATTGGGCTAGCGCTGATCGAACTCTGCTGAGTCGCCGCCTCCGCGATCAATTCATCCAAGATGTCTTTGATCCTCAGCTTCGCGCCTAAGAAGGTGGCTCCTTGTAAGTGCATTCTGCGCAAGAGAGCGCGACCGAGGTCGTCTACATGAATAAGACCGCTTAGATCGACGATCGCCGTGCGAGTTTCCCTTGTTGGCGTGTCCCGCCAGCATCGCTCGAGTTCAGCCACTGCCGACCCGCACAATGCTCCTGCTACCTCGAAGATCAAACGGCCGTCTGTCTCGTGCTGTTGAACGCGCATCACCCTGTCATCCTCTGCCGGATAAAGGGCAATCATCGCTCCAAAGATCCGGCGTTGGAGCGAAACAACTTACGCGCTGAAGCCGCCCCGGTTCGTGCCCAAAGCCTTGGCACTTACCGGGTTTGGGCATTCAGGCGAGCTTTGACCGAAGTACCGTTTCCAGCGCGACTGTAAGGGAGAAAATCGTAGTGGAGCGCGGCAGGCGCGTGAGCATGTCCAAATGCCCGGCACATGCCAACATCTCGGCAGCGGATTCCGTTGTGATCTGCTTCTAGTTCTCCTGGCACCCTTTGTTTTTCAACACTTGTTTCTGTCGACAAATGGGAAGGGCACGTGCATGAGCAACGGCGATGACGCACACCACCCAAACTGCACAGCTCCAAGGTGCCTACCGCTTTCATGGAGCAAGGACACCAAACGCTCCGGCTCGCGTTCTGGCTCACCGGCGATCCTGTCGCGACGATTGACGCGGTTGCAGAAGCCTTGGACGGGCATGACGCTGCCGATGACTTCTTTCAGGCATCGATGACAGTATGGGCGCGAAAGCTGGTAATCGCGAAAGCGCTGGGGGCCGTCCATTCTCAGTTGGCGGCCTCAATCCACCGGACCAGGATCCGCTCTGCTGGGGTACCGCCCGAGTGGGACAGCCTTCCGCCCCCGGCCTGGACTGCTCGACATGAGGTGACTAGAGCATATATCGACAAAGCATTGCTCGCTATTGATCTCTTTCCAAGGTGTGCCCTTCTCCTACTGGTTTTCGAGAAGCTATCGCTCGACGATGTTTCCACTCTGCTGAACGCTGACAAAGAACTGGTCAAGAAGGCAGAGGAAATTGCGTTCACAGAATTGACGTGGAATATTGCTGTTGAACAGGGATGGGCACCTACGAGTGGCGCAAGCGCTTCATGGACGGCGCCGCCACAGCACAACAAGAAAGTTTCGCCTAAATCCCCTGGAAGCTCGGATCAGCAAAACTAGACTATTTTCGGCCGCTTGCGTTGAACGCGCGCAATGCAGGTTCCATATCGAATAGAAGACGCACTGCAAAGCAAATGAATCGAAAGGTGGTATAAAAATGGCCGAACTTCGCGGCACTCAGCAAGCATTTGGGCAACCTGGATTTCCTCCCAGATGGTCGCCGGGCGATAAAGATGGCATAGGCACGGCGTACTCAGCCGGAAGCCGGCTCTGGTACACGCTCTGGAAAGGAAGCATAAGCGAGGTCTATTACCCGACTGTGGATCGGCCGCAAACGCGCGATCTCCGGTTGCTGTTTTCAGATGGCAAGAGTTTTTGCCGCGACGAAACCAACCTGGACATCAGCGTTGAGCATCTTCGTGACACGCTGGGCCATGAGGTCCGGGGCCGTGACCTAGATGGCGGGTACAGTTTTGAAAAAGAAATCATTTCAGACCCTCATGCTCCTTGTGTGCTGCAACGGATTAAGCTCTCCGGGAATGCAGCCGTCCTGGAAAACTTGAAGGTGTATGCGCTGTGTTCACCGCATATCGGCGGCGGCCAGGGCAACACAGGTGAAGTGCTCCGAGTTTACGAACGGGATGTGCTGGTTGCCCACAACGGCGATGTGTGGCTCTCTGTCGCAGCAACAGTGCCATTCGCCAAAGCCTCGGCGGGTTATGTGGGCGTGAGTGATGGCTGGACGGACTTGGCCGCGCATCTCAAACTGGACTGGCAGTTCGACCAGGCTGTCGAGGGAAACATCGCTCTTATCGGTGAGTTGGACTTGTCCAAAACACGCGAGTTTACGCTCGTCATTGCCTTTGGCGAAAGCCGCCATAGCGCAATCACCACCCTTGGGTACAGTCTCGTACTTCCGTATTCCGAAAAGCGCAAGCGGTTCATCGAACAATGGAAGCGTGCCGACAGTGGACGGAAACCGCTGGAGAAGCACTCGGGCGACGGAGGGAAGCTGTACCGCAACAGTCATAGGCTATTGCTGGCCCATGAAGACAAGCTCTTCACGGGTGCTATGGTGGCCTCACTTGCGATCCCGTGGGGTGAAGTGAAGGACGATCAGGCAGGCAGGGGCGGATATCACCTGATTTGGACGCGTGACATGGTGCACGCGGCCATGGCGTTACTGGCGGCAGGAAATACGGAAACGCCTCTGCGGTCCCTCATCTACCTGGCCTGCACACAGCGCGAGGATGGCGGCTTTGCCCAGAATTTCTGGGTCGATGGCGAGTCCTTCTGGTCGGGTAGCCAGATGGATGAAGTAGCATTCCCGATCCTGCTTGCGCATCGACTTTGGAAAGAGGGCGGCCTTGCCGGTTTCGATCCTCTCCCGATAGTAAAGAGAGCTGCCGGCTATCTCATCCGTGAGGGTCCGGCTACGAAACAGGAGCGCTGGGAAGAGGCGAGTGGATACTCTCCTTCTACGCTTGCCTCCGTAATTGCGGCGCTGATCTGTTCCGCCGAGTTCGCGCGCGATGGCGATCGCGAAGATGTTGCGGTGTTTCTGGAAGAATACGCCGACTGGCTGGAATGGAATCTCGAAAAATGGACCGTTACGCACTCTGGCGAACTGGTTCCGGGAATCATGACCCACTACGTTCGACTTCTGCCAGACCGGCCAGGAGAAGAAGCGGCCAGCGACGCGATGGAAGCGGCTCGTCTGTTTCTAACTAACCAACCACCCGGGATGCCGTCCGACTACCCCGCAAAAATGATCATTGACGCCGGTTTCCTGGAACTGGTCCGCTACGGTATTCGACCACCAGACGATCCCATCGTTCTTGATTCTTTAAAGGTAGTGGATGCACTACTCAAGGTAGAAACTCCGAGTGGTACCACATGGCGCCGCTATAACCACGATGGTTATGGCCAGCGCCCGGATGGCGGTCCCTATGAAGGTTGGGGCCAAGGCAGAGCCTGGCCGCTGCTGGCCGGCGAGCGCGGGCATTATGAGATTGCCGCGGGCGCCAGTGCGAGCGAACATATCCGCTCGATGGAAGGGTTCGCAACATCCACCTTGCTGATTCCGGAGCAGTCCTGGGACGAGGCAGATCGCCCCGAATCGGGCCTGCGATTTGGAAGGCCAACCGGTTCCGCCACGCCGCTTTTGTGGGCTCACGCGGAATACATTCAACTGCTCCGTTCCTCACTTGATGGCCGCGTTTTCGATGAGATACCCGCGGTGGCCGAGCGTTACTCGCACAAGCTCTCTACACCTCCTCTGATCCAGTTCTGGACCTTTGCTTACCCCGTTACTTCCGTATCTCGCGGTCAAGTGCTCCGCATCATGGTCAAGGCGGATTTTGAATTGACTTACTCGTTGGATAACTGGGCTCGAGTTCAAAGTATGGGTGCTGCCGATATGAGCGTCGGCATTCATTTCACCGACATAGCAATACCCGACGGACAGGGAAGTCCGGTGGTATTCACTTTCTATTGGCGAGAATCCGAAAGATGGGAAGGGCGTGACTTCACCGTAGAAGTCAACTCAAGCCCGCAGTAATCAATTTCAGATTGCCACGATGTCGCCACAATCTCGGTATAACTCAGCGAATCCCTACAAGGTTGTTGCAATCATCCCTTCAAAAGCCCGACGTCGGAGCGAAAGAACTTATCCGGTAAAGCCGCTCCGGTTCGTGCCCAAAGCGTAGTCGCTCCAGCTCGTCTACTGAGGGACTTTAGCGCTACGAGACACCTGGATGCCGAGCTTTTGCATTCTGGCTTGTAGCGTTGATCGTTTCATGCCGAGCAGCTTAGCAGCGCCGCTCGGGCCTGCGACGATCCAATTAGAGCGTTCAAGTGCAGCTAGAATTTCCTCTCGTTCAGCCGCATTACGGCTACTCCGTGTCAGCTTGCTGTCGGTTGCCGGCGCCAAAGCTGTCGAACTTCGCACCTTTAAGTCAGTAAGCGGCACGTTAAGCACCGAGCCCGCCGACAGGATAACGGCGCGCTCTACTACGTTTTGGAGTTCCCGGATATTTCCCGGCCAGTGGTAGCTGGTCAGCAAGGTCATGGTGTCGGAAGGAATGGTATCGATGGGTTTTCCCATCCGGCGGCTGAACTGGTGAACGAAATGGCGAACCAGCAACGGTATGTCATCGGAGCGCTCGCGGAGCGCCGGCACTCGAATGGGGAATACATTCAACCGATAAAACAGATCGGACCGAAATTTCTGATCGAGCACCATCGCTTCGAGGTCGCGATTCGTTGCTGCGATCAGACGCGCGTTGCTGCGGAGCGTTTTTCCGCCGCCGAGCCGCTCAAACTCGCCTTCCTGAACAACACGCAAAAGCTTAGGCTGAAGCTCCAGCGGGATCTCTCCGATTTCATCCAGGAACACGCTCCCGCCGTGCGCCAGCTCAAATCGGCCGAGCCGCTGCGCAATTGCTCCGGTGAAAGCTCCTTTCTCGTGTCCAAACAGTTCGCTTTCGAGCAGGCCCGTCGGAATGGCGGCGCAATTGAGCTTTACGAATGTTTTCGCATTCCTGCTGCTGAGATTGTGCACCGCGCGAGCGATCAGCTCTTTCCCGGTGCCAGTTTCCCCATAGATCAGGACAGTGGAATCGGTTGGCGCTACGATTTCTACCTGATGCAGAATATCCCGCAACGGAGCGCTTCTTCCCACGATCTCGTCGAAGTTCCGTTCCGAACGGATCTCGTCTTCGAGGTACAGCTTCTCCTGGGCGAGCTGCGCGTTGAGGTCGGAAATGCGGCGGTATGCGTTTGCATTTTCGATTGCGATTGCCATCTGGCCGGCAACATTGCTAAGGAACTCAATGTCCTCGCTCGAGAAAGCGCGTTCTTGTCTTCTGGCGAGAATCAAAACGCCGAGCACAGAACCCCGAGTGATGATCGGAAGGAGAAGAGCGCATTGAAGGCCCTCTGCGACTCCCAGAGGCGCCTTAGCCGAGAACTCATCGCCGCTCGCGTAAATCGGTCTGCCAGTCGCTAGGACTTCGCTGATCATCAGATTGCTGTCGATGGGAACGATGAGTTCCTCATGCAGGGCACCCTTGGGGTTGGGAAAATCGAGTGCATAGAGACGCATTTGACCTTCGTCGGAGATACGCAGACTCACTCCCACTCCATCGCATTCCAAAACGCGACGCACACCCGCGCTTGCTTCTCTGAGCACCTCCTGGAGATCGAGATTAGAAACGAAGCGATTGGTCAGATCCAATAGCAGGGCAAGTCGCTTTTGCAGACGCTGAGAGGAGTGAAGAGTTAGGCAGTCCTCAAGTGCAAGAGCGATCTCGGACGCCACGAACGAAAGGAATTCGACCTCTTTCTCGTCATAGAGATCCGGACGGGTGCTTGCCAACAAACAACTGCCGAACCCGCGATGAGACGTGGCTAGCGGCAGCATGCAGGCCGAATGAAGCCCCCAATCGCGAAGCAGAATAGCCATTGCGGGAAAATGCGAGCTCCCGTTGAGATTGGGTATCACCCGAGTCCGGCCCTCTTTAAAGACAGGCAGGATCGCGGCCTGGTCTTTGGGGGCCTGAAGATTCAAACCATTCGCAAAACGCCAATCTAAGGCTTCGGCACTGTCACGAAGTTGTGCAATGACATCGAAATGCACAACAGCTTGCATCTCATGAGCAATCATGTCGAGGAACGGCTCGCAGTCGTTTAAGTTGCGAATAGCTTTAGTGAGACTACCAAGCGCCTTAAATCGCTCTGCAGTCTCAGGCTTTACAGCGATTCGAGCGTTGAAGGAAAACTCAGAATCCTTTGCGGTCATGTTCCCTCACGAACGGCAATACTAAGGTTACTCCCGCCGCTGATTTGTTTTCAACATGAGGAGCGTGTCGACGGTTGCTTTCTGTGCCTGGGGTTGGAACACTTGTTGCCACAGCCATGGTGGCCACCATCGGGAACACTTCGGCCTTTCGAAAAGGGCGCGATTCTGCAGCATGGGTTGGTTTAGTGCCGCGCCAACACTCAACTGGCGGCAAACAAGAAACTTCTAGGGATAAGTAAACCGGGGGGACAGTTATTTACGCCGGCTCTTCATCCACGCGCCCGGTCTGTCGTCCTACACGCTAAACGCGACCGCGACGCCCTTGGCGGTTGGATTCGACAACCCGAAGCCAGAACGCACCGGAATGTGCTCGTCGTCGCTCTCGCCAACTAGTTAGCCCGGATCGCCTGGGCCGTCCTCACGACCGGCGAACCTTATCGGGAGGGCGCGATTCGCGGCCGGTTAGCATACAGAAGAAACCAAAACCGCACCTACGGGGAGAAATTCTACCGAGTCTGCTGAGCAACGGCAAGATGACAGAACAGTCAAACGGCGTGTCTGAAACCTGAACCCAAAACCGGATCACGATTCCATCCGCGGTCATAAGGAAGGGCACGCGCGCATTGGCATCGGGGCCAGGAGTTCACTCCATAAAAAGGCCGGATACATTAGCGCAGACCAATCTGCTATCCCATCCATTGCACTTGCAGATCAGCGGCGGACCATACATTTTGGGTCAGGCAAGATTTCAGCTCTCCGCCCAGAAGGGCGGGATGAGGTGGGTATGGACATCGATTCGCTGCTTTGCCATGCTGTTCTCCTTTCTGCGGAATGAAGTTGGGATACTTGCCGCTCTTCTCCAGAAATGACTCGCGGGACGATTGTCCAGCTACTTTGAAAAGAGACAGCGGCTTATCTACGCGTTTGAGGCGCCGCTTCGAAAAACGAAGTCGGCCCGAAGCGGTTTGAATGTTTTCATTTCACGAGGACATCTCAGCAAATCCGGCAGACGTGATTCATAAGCGTCTCTGTACGGTTGCTTCATCTGGACCGAGAAGAAATCCTCCCGGTCCAGCCATGTCTCATGAAGCATAAAGAGGGTAGGATCTTCATCGCTTCTATGCAGTACCGTATTGATAGATGTCGGTTCAAGACGTCGATGGAAAGGAACTCCTCTTCGCAACCGGGTTTGACGTGAATCGTAGTCAGCAAAACAAATGGTTCCTTCTCCATCGTGTCTTTTCTCTAATTCAAGCTGCCGATCTCGGAGCCAAACGCCTGGAGGGTGATGGCAAGTTCAGCCTCAGCAGCTTGGCGGCGTTATCTCGTCCGATCCGAACCTTCGTTTCGCCCTCCAATTCAGATCGTCGAACCAGTTAGCACCGGCACTCATCTGCTCAAATGGGTAATCGATGGAGAACAATAGACGTTCAACGCCGATCTCCTCGATGGCACTGAGCAGTGCCTTGCGATGGAAGTGGCCATTGGTGGTAATCCGAAAGTTGTTGCTGAAGTAATCGCTGGGCCGGTGTTTTGCTCTGGCGCCCTTCATTCCATACCGCTGTTCGTGGAGACGACGTTGGAGGCGCGGCAGCAGGAAGGGCAGCCCCTCTCCAAGATGTCCTAAGATGACCTGCAGATTGGGATAGACATCGAAGACGTCACTCAGCATCAGCCGGATAGATGGCTTGCTGTTTCATACCCAAAGCCCCAGGCCGATCCTACTAATTCGGGGTACCCAGCGATGGACCGGGTTTGAGATTGAAGTGGCTCGCGCGGCAATAGGGTTATATCAATTACGTACACCAATATGCGCCATGCCGTACACCAATTGGGCTTTGCGGCCCCCTGTGGGGAGACCTCGTCTTCGACGGCTGGTTCGGTTAACTCAGAGGGATCCGTGTTGCTGGAAGGATCGAGGACACGGATTATTTAGGCTTTGAGTTCGACGGCGAGTTGATGGATTAGGTGCTCGACGGCTGTCTTTCGCACAGTGACAGCGTTGGCGCGCTTGTATTCACGCTGCTAAGTTCGCCTTGAACGAAGACTAGAGTACCCTTCAGCAGACGCGGTGTCATTTGAGCGTAACGTTGCCCGAATGCGATCATGCTCATGCCACTGCGTCTTGTTTTCCACTTGCCCTTCTCGTCCTTCCAGGACCTGTTCGTGGCAACTGAGAAGTTGGTGATGCTGGAGCCATTTGGCAGTTGCTTGGTTTCGGCGTTCTTGCCCAGGAATCCTATAATTGTTAGCTGATTGAGGTTCATCTACTTTCTTCTTTGCCCGATTCCTCTGGGCACTCAGAAGCGAGTGGCACCTGCTCCCAAACCCAGAGAGTGCTTTCTTTAGGGGAACTTCAAGAATTTTGCTGCTCCTCTCTGTGGAGCGAGGCGTCGAGCACTCAAAAATTACAAATTGTGAGAGTAGAGCCGAAGAAAGCAGAGCGAACGCCGGTGCCGGGCCGGTTTTTGCCCAACGGTGCCGAGAAAGCAGGCGCAGACGAAGCATGGGTGGAACCTGTCAGCACACGTCTGGATCTCGTGGGAGCACAAACACTGCTTAGCCTTCGTTCGATGCAGCTGAAGCCGTAAGTTCTCAGAAGCCTTAAAGACGACCGGAAGTGAACCGTCGACGCACTTGGGATTCGGGTTTTGCGCGCTGGGTGAGTTCGCAACCGAAGGCATTCCTTAAGGCAGTGACGTTCACCTATTTCGTTTTAAACTGTTGAATGCGCTACGTTCGTGCTTGAGGCCTCCCGCAAAATTGCCCTTCCTCGAAGACGCTCGCGGGCATGTATGGCTTCCAAAGCGGGGACGACAATTAGAGGCAGCGGTAGCGGGCTGCGTCGAACCGTGCGGCATAGCCAAAGCTTGCTGGCACCGTCTCTGGTCCGACTTATGCTCCTGCACTTCGTCGGTATTCTGCGGGTGTAACGGCTAGGTGCTTTCGGAATACACTCGTCATGTGCGACTGGCTGGCGAAGCCGCAAACCGCCGCAATATCTATCAAGTTCTGAGCTTTTCTGCCTGAGGAACTCTTGAGCTCGGCGCAACCGTAAAGTGAGAATGTACTGGTGCGGCGTCAGTCCAACGGCTACCCGGAACATCCGAAGAAAATGTGCGCGGCTGTAACCGCTCTCCTGGGCCAATGTCTCAAGACGTAGTTCCGTGTGAAGGTTCGCCTGAATTTTCTCCTGAACGCGGCTGAGTATCCGGGGAGGCAATGGCGATGCCTCTGCATCGCTCCAAGCATTCGACCCACGATCAAGTAATAGATACCGCGTTGCGAGCGCATGTGCGAGCGAATCGACGTACATTGTTCCATTAGGTGCGTCCGTTTCAACCTCCCCCAGGAGCAGACCAATGATGTGTCGCATTGGACTGTCGGTCAGGGCGGGACAAAACGCACGAGCATTCGGACGATCATCCATCTCGTCGATCGACATTCTGGATGAACTGCTCTTCAAAGGCACAATGGAGAAACTCTGCCTCGGCATGCAACCGAACGTCCGGAACGGGGCCGCTTGGGGTCACGGTAAGAGTTCCGCGTGCTTGCAGAAACGGCATCACTCGACCACTCGGCGCGCGGTAGTCAAATCGTGAGGAATGGCCGGTGAGTAGCGATAGGACGTGTTTATCTATTGATGCCGTCCGGCGTTCCCCGCTGGAGGTAACGTGCTTTTCGATCAGGAACTCCTTGCCACCCTAAAGGCACGCTTGTGCGGACAACTCGTGTCGGTCCTGGTGCGATGGCCAGCAAGGAAGACGTTAAGAAGGAGTTCGGTTGCGACGTGAACCGCTCATCCCACCTCCCGGCGAATTCATTTGTCGAAGGGGCTAAATCCGCTGTAACGCGATTACTGCACATCGCCGCACACCTGAGCATGATCTCCGTCGACAAACAGCAAGGCTGGCGCAGGATAATCGCTATTCGTTGCAGATTTGGGTTTAGTAGCCATGGCCAACATACGGGCCGCGAGCTGAAAGAAATACTCGATCTGTTCAGGCTGTAATGACGTCAGTTGGGCACATGTCCAAACTGTCATTCCTGCAAGAGCCCGGAGCGAAAAGACGTAGCGAAGCTGCATCGGCAACTCAAGTACCCGCTGAAGTTCTACTGGAATGCTCATCCGAACAGCAACATCGACGCGGGTCGTGGCGAGTAACTCCTTCTTTTCGCAGCGTCCAGGCAACCGCCGCCACTGCCGCTAGTAGTCTCGCTTCAGAGAAGTCGTTGCAGGGCAAGGTGTCAATCGCGGTAGCGACGATGTGCTCGGCGCGCTCCGGTATTTTGCGCAAGTATGAAGGCGAGAACGAAAGCGCGGTCAAGCCCAGTGTCGCTCGTACTGGCCGTATGTTTATGCTCCGAAGTAATCATCTCGACTGAACCGTCCTTCGCTGTAATCCTTCTCAAAGGTAAGCGCCGCCGTTCCAAGATGAAACACCCAAACTGCGGGCTTCTGCATGCCTGTCTTTCGGGGTCGTCTGAATGCCTGAAAGTAGGCGCAAGGAGTCCGGGCCCAGATGCTGAATTACTTGGCACCGGACGTTCGTCGGATGGTGTCTGTGAGGGCCTGGGAGATCTGATCTTTTCCAATAACAGCGCGGACACCCATTTCAAGTGCTCGCGAAACACAACCGTCTAATTCGTATGTGGCGAGGCCGATGATTTTGGCGTGGGGGTCGGCAGCGAGCATGGTCTCCGCCGCGAGCAACGAACTAGCTGAGGGCATGTCGAGGTCAAGGACCACGCAATTGGGCTGGTTCTCGCTGAACAGTGTCAAGCCGGTCTCTACCGTAGTTGCAGTCGCCAGCAACGAGAAGTCCTGGGTCCGCCTCGATAAGCAAAATGATTCCTTCCAGCAGAATCGCGTTGTGGACAACGACTACTAACGTGGTAATCGTGATGAGCATCAGGCAGCCATCATCCAAGCATAAGGCTGCAAGCATGATCGCGAAATGCCCAATCTCAGATGGTTTGAACCACCTGCTTTTGGGGGTATGCGATTGCTAGGAAGGAGTGATATGAATGATGCCGCGCTGCGCTGCTACGATAGCCGCCTTTGTTCTATCGTTTACATTGAGCTTCACAAGAATCTTCTTTACGTGGCCCTGGACCGTCTCTTCGCTGATATGGAGAACGCCGGCGATCTCCTTGTTGCGCAAGCCGTCTGCCAGCAGTTTGAGTACCTGGGTCTCGCGCTCGGTCAAACTTAGAAAATTCAGCCGGTCGGCCAGCTTGCGTGCTACTTCTTGCGGAATAGGACGGTCACCGGCTTGAACATCGCGGATGACTCTGATCAGCTCCTCATCGGGAGTCTCCTTAGAGAGAAATGTAAGCAGCGCCCGCGCGAAGAGCCTGATAGACATCCTCATCGCCGCGCAGAGCTGAAAAGACGATGATCTTCGCCGTTGGAAACTGAGCTCGAATTTCGCGGATCGCATCGATACCGCACACTTCGCCACCCAAGCCAAGGTCCATGATTACAATGTCTGGCTGCTTCTCCTGATAAACCGAAACGGCACCCTGTCGAGTTGTAGCAATCCCTACAACTTCGATGTCTAATTCCGGTTCGAAGATCGCCACGAGACCTTTACAAATCGCGGGGTGATCATCAACGATAAGAACGCGAATGCGATTCTGATCCATATAATGTCAACGACCTTTTCTTCGAAAAGTCACGGAAACGGAGGTCCCTTGCTCTACTCCGCTTGAGAATTGGATTTTGGCGCCAATCTGGGCCGCTCTCTCCATCATGGTGTTGAGCCCAAAATGGCCTTTCAAATTCTTCTTCGTGGCTACATCGAAACCTTTCCCATCGTCGGAAACGACAAGTTGGATCTCTCGCCGGGCAAAGTTAAGCCTAACCTGAATCTCAGTTGCTGCCGCATGTTGGACGGCATTCCCGATTGCTTCACGCGCAATCCGCAGCAAATGCTGACTGGCACTCAGCAGACAAGTCACGGGATTCACCTTCGGAAGCGAAAACGAAGCGTACGGCCTTTCCAGCCGTCAACTGCTCGCCGGACTCCTGGATGCGCAACTCGCAAGCTCTTGACTTTTCGCGTCGCCCGAACGGATGTCCCAAACAGATTGCCTAGTCTCGCGCACGCAGTCTTCGGCTTGTCGTTTGAGTTGTTGCATTCGTTCGGCGGCGAGCGCCGGACCTTTGATGAGCTTTGCGGTTCCGCTGATTTGCAGAGCTAAGCCGGTCAGGTTCTGGAGGAGCGTATCGTGCAATTCGCGGCTAATCCGTGTTCGCTCGGCTAGCCTCTCCTCGAAACGGAAGTTCAGCTGACGAGTCAATTGAAAAACCCGGAGGCGGTAGAGTCCAAATCCAAAAAGCAACGCCGCTGCCATGGAGGAAAGCTGAAACCATCGAGTCTGCCAGTATGCAGGTTCAACCGTCGAGATCTATACTGGCCTCGTGCGAGCTCCATGGCCCATCCGCGTTCCGAGCTATTACGCGAAAGCGTAAGTTCCCCGGGGGTATGTTCGTGTAGTTTGCTTCGCGCAATGCCACAGGTGCGCTCCAGGCCGCATCGAAGCCATCCATGCGATATCGATACCGGACTAGATCTGGGTTCGCAAGGCTGATGCTCGCGAAGTGAAACGTGACCCGATGCGTCGCTGATGGAATGCGGACTCTACTCCCGAGCGCCACTGTTTTCTCATCGGCGAGAATGTTCTCCAAGTGGATAGATGCCGTGCTTGACTGTCTGAGGAGGATTGCAGGCTTTACGACGGAGATGCCTCGATTGAGCGAAAACCACACTTGACCCCGTTGATCTTCAACGACAGACGGGCTCCGTTTGACACCCTCCGCACTATCCAAGCCGTCAGTTGCCCCGTATTCCCGGTAGTCGCTCTCGCTAATCTTTCCCCGTTGTAAGGCGTCTTTCTGTACTCGCACCACATGGCCGGGGGTCAAGATCCACAACCAGCCGCCCTCGCTTTCCGCGATCCCCAGCACCTCTTCTGAAAAAATCGCCGGAGCTCCCGTCGGCACCTGAATGCTGCCAGAACGAAGATAGGCGATACCCTTCGTCGTGCCAATCCAGAGCGTTCCTCCCTTCTCTAAGAACAGACAATCAACCGGACCGGGCGGCAGCCCGTCACGTGGCGTGTAAGTGACCCAGTGGTCATTGCGGAGTTCGCTCAGGCCATTCGGAGTACCCACAAACAGAGAGCTTGAGGATGGGCCGCCGCTAATCGCGGAAATGCTGTCTGAAAGCAGCCCATCCTTCGTGGTGAATGTCCTGAACTCGCCATGACGGAATCGGCTCAATCCTTTCCGGAGAGTCCCTGCCCAAACCGTGCCGTCAGGGCTGCGGTATACCGAATAAACAGCGTCTTCCGCCAAGCCGCTCTTTGATGTATATGTTTTGGCCTGCATTGAACCACCACTCGTTTGGAGAACCGTCAATCCGCCGTGTTTCCGCCCAACCCAAATCTCCCCACCACCACCAGCAATCGAATACACGCCGTCTGCTTTCAGGCCCGCGGTCGCGATCTCAGTCGTTCGATTTTGGTCAAATCGCAACAATCCCCCTGTCGAAGGGCCGAACCAGATTCTCCCTTGCTCGTCAACATAAATAGGGCCCGCGTTTTCGGAAGTCAAACCGCGTGAAATCGAATAGGTCGTGAATGCACTGGCGCTATACCGTTCGATTCTGTCCAATCCGCCTACCCACATATCGCCTTCTCGGTCTGCGTATAGCGCAGTCACGACAGAGCCAACGCCCATTCGCGTAGGAGTTTGGAAACTTAGGTTTGAGGCGATCTGGTTGTGATCGGCCTTGAACAGCCCGGACTGGGTCCCAATCCAGACACTATCGTCAAGATCCTTCGCGAGAGCCAGTATCTGCGCCGTTTTCAATTGTGCATTGATTCCCGCTTGTGTCACTGTTCCGGCTTCGAATAGCCAAAGACCTTTATCCGTGCCGATTAGCAGGCGATGAGGTCCCAGAAGCAGCAGGCAATTCACCTTTGTGTCAGCCAGACCGTCTACTCGACGTGCGGATCGGATGCCGCTTGTCACTTCGACATGGAAGAGGCCTATGTGAGTGCCGACCCAGAGCGTACCGTCTGCGCTCGAAGCAAGCGCGGTCGCAGCACCCGGCATTTCGCTCGGACCGATTAAGCAGATGTGTTCCCGCTGAGTCGTACGACATTATTCCTTCAAACCCAGCCGCACATAGCAGCGAGCCGTTCGGAGCACTAGCAACGAGAGAATCCTGATAGGGCTGTGGGCCGCGAGCCGGCAAGCCGACCGTCCATTGGTCACCAGCTTGTCGAAAGATCTGCAGTCCATTTGTGCTCCACAGATGGCCGTTCACATCCGTCGCTAGTCCTATGATTGATGGATTCGCCAAGCTTTCAGAGGTGTGCATGTTAACGGCTGCAAAACTCGAACCATCAAAACGAGTTAGTCCGTTCACGGTGCCGATCCATAGAAATCCGTCACCCGTCTGCGCTATGGAATATACGTGTCCGCCTGCAAAGCCCGTGGACGACATCCAAGTATCGTGTTTGTCGCTAACCGTTGCTCCATATGGCATTGCGAGACAGACGATAAAAGACGACATCATATACAAAAACAACGCAACCGCCACTCTTGCGGCCTGCCAAGTGTATGTGGACATCCTAAGGCAAATAGCTGAAACGCCGTACAATGACTTCCGCCCCATGCCGAAGCGGAGTGAATGCACGGCGCCTCTCAAAGAAGGAGTACAAATTGATGCGAACTGATTCGGCACCGGGGGTTGGTACGTCCGGAGCAAAGACATGCTTCGCAACGATTCGGGACGTGGTCGTGATCGACGTTGTCATCGCAATCCGGCCGGGTTCCCAAACGATAGTGTGTGTCAGCTTTCCAGCAGGCGCGATAAACTGCCACGTATCAAATGGAATGTAGTACGGCTGCAGAACGTACTGCGCGTTCTTTCTGTTTGGATCACCCCACCTGCTGATTTCGATATCGAACTCCCGATGGTTCTGATCTTTGCTTGAATAGTCCCACGTAAACATGCCAAATACGGCAGACGGCTCCAACGTGGAGGTATCGTCCGCATCAAAGGAATAGGTGCCATAACCCAAACTTCGCGTCAAGTTGATTTCAGAACAGGTCCATCGTCCGTTTCTATTCACTACGGCGAGATGGAGTGCACCGCTCTGGTCGGTGTATACGTTCCGCGGATCGTACGGGTTGCTGGTACCACCGCGGTCGCTTGGCGCAGTGCGAACCCGCCATTTAAAGCCGCTAAAATTGATGAATACCGATGAAGAGGACTGTTGACCCTTTGAGACGGCAATAGCTGCAATAGATCCGCCAATGGGCGGAAGCTGGCTCATATTGGCAGTGGGACGATTCCCGTCCGCGACTAACATCGCTGCGTATTCTGTGCCTAAGTGTGTTTCATTCCGCCAGACTTGCCCCGGGAGGATAGGAGTGAAAGGCGAATTCACCAGCGGCTGTACCCACCAGAGCTTCCCTACACGAGCATAGACAACGATCCGTTGTCCGGATCGAGCGCCCGTCACCTTGCCCTCAATGACATCCTGTTGATCGTGATCGCCCGGATTTGACTCGGGAACTTGCGTAAATGTGATCACCGGCATTGAGGACCGGGTCCGCGTTGTATGGCAAGCAAGCAAGGCGAAAGTGAGGCATAACACAACCTGGCGCATCCACCATCGAGCGACGATCGAACAAACGGAGGCAAGTGAACGTAAAGATTCGAGGTGCACGATCCTGAACCGGCTCCGAGTAGCCACCGATTTGGGTCGCTCGGTTGTCATGTTTTCTGCCACCTTCGTTCATCGAAAGTAACAGCTAGCAAACCGCTTATCAATTAGATACTTCTATAATGCATTTGGCCTGCACTCATCCTCGAGTGAGAATCTCTTGGTTTGTTGGCATTTGGCTTGGCGCACTATAGAAACCCGTAATGGCAGACGTCAACAATCCTTGTTAATTTCTGTCCAGAGATTTAGCAAAGCGAGGGCTTCGGATGCATGCCGAGTATGTGAACACCGCGTCGGGAATTGTGCGGCCGCATTCGGGTCATCAGCTGCTTGCCGCGCCGGCTTTCAAACCAGCTATACAGGCCGACCGAAACACGGCGACTCCTCTTTCCGCGCTTCTGCCCGGACCTACTCAGGTGATCCTTTCAAGCGCTGCATTAGGTTGGAACGGGATTCTCGTCGAGAAGCACCTGAGTTCTCCTGGACAGCGAGGGCCGATCACGATCGAGTGGCATGTAATCAGCTCACTTTCTGCGTACTCCGCATCGTTCGAGTTCGATTCAAGCAGAGACGACTCTTCGTGGCAAGTGGTTAGGCCTGGCATGATGACCGTGATGCCCGCCGGACGCGTGCCCGCTGTTCGAACACGCACCTCCGTAGAAGTCGTCCATTGTGCTCTCGAAGAGACGTTCACTCGTGATATCGCTGGTCAGATGGATCGCGAGCCCAAACTTCAGCGGACCTTTCAAGCAGCCTTGCGCGACGCATCCATTCAAAGAATACTTGGTTTGTTGGTCGAAGAAATCGAGACCCAAGGAAGGTTGGGCAAGCTCTACGTAGACTCGCTCGCGCACGCACTTGCAACTCGATTTCTTCTCCTCGGGCCAGTGGCCGATGTTCAGCGTGAAGGGGCGGCCTGTGTTTTGCCGAAACGGATACTCCGCCGGGTCTGCGAAAGAATCGAGGCGAACCTCCATACTGATTTGAGTCTTGATGCGCTCGCGCTTGAAAGTGGTTACAGCCGCGCGCACTTCTTGCGAATGTTCCGTGGGGCCATGGGTCTAACCCCACATCAGTACGTCTTGGAATGCCGTCTCCGTCACGCAAAAGAATGTCTTCGAAGCAAGAACACAAATATTATCGACGTGGCCGCAATCTGCGGGTTCGCTAGTCAGTCGCATATGACGAGTGTCTTTCGAAAGCATCTCGCCCGCACGCCCGCTGAATATAGACGCAATTCGTGACAATGCCCACCCTGATCTCAGTAAATGTAGGACTCCCTCGCGATATCCAGTGGCGCTCGCAAACAGTGCATACCGGGATCTGGAAGCAGCCTGTTCTGGGGAGGCGCGTGGTTCGCCGACTCAACCTTGAAGGTGACGGGCAAGGAGACTTGGTCGGGCACGGAGGCGAGCATCGGGCAGTGATGGTATACCAGTTGGAGTCTTACCGGCACTGGGAGCGATTTCTGGACCGGAAGGACCTCAGCTACGGACAATTTGGCGAAAACTTCACAGTCGACGGTCTTGCGGATGACGATGTTTGCATTGGTGACCGCTATCGCATCGGGACGGCGCTGTTCGAAGTAACGCAGCCACGAGTAACGTGCTATCGAATCGGAATCAGGATGGATGAGCCTCGAATGGCATCGCTGCTCGTCTCGCACAAGAGGCCTGGCTTCTACTTCCGCGTGCTTGAAGAAGGAGAGGTTGGTAGCGGTGACGTCATCGAGAAGGTCGCTGACGGTCCTGAAACTCTTACCATCGCCGAGGCAGATGCACTGCTCTACCTTCCAGGACATCCACGCGAGCAACTTGACCGTGCTCTCAAAATTCCGGCATTGAGTCCGGGATGGAAACAGTCATTCGAAGCGCTGAGCTCAGCGGACCCGGCTACTTCGCGAACGGGCAACCCGGGTCTCGCGAATGTCGCGGGTGAAAAGGCCGCATGGCAGGGTTTCCGTTCGCTTCGGGTGAGTCGACTAGATCGTGAAAGTCTAGACATACTTTCCTTCTCCTTTGAAGATCCCAACGGCAAATCACTTCCGCCTGCCCTGCCAGGTCAGTTTATCGTTTTGAAGATGCAACCCGAACCCGCAGCGCCGCCGCTGTTGCGTAATTACTCTTTATCCGGAAAACCCGGTGCAGAGAACTATCGGATCAGTGTCAAGCGGGAAGCGAAAGGCGCGGCGAGTTCCTTTCTGCACAATCATGTCAGCCCCGGCGACCTCGTGAGCGTCAGTGCGCCCCGAGGGGCGTTCACACTTAGGCCCGGGCAACGGCCCGTCGTTCTTCTCAGCGTCGGCGTTGGCGCGACACCGTTAGTATCCATGCTGTATTCACTGGCAAACACGAGGACCTCAAGAGATGTTTGGTGGCTGTACGGCGCTCGCGATGGCAAAAATCACCCATTTGCGCAAGAGGTACAAAGTCTTTTACGGATGCTGCCCCGCGGTCGCAGTTATGTGACGTATAGTCGGCCCGGCATTGATGACAGGTTCGGACAGGACTACGATTTCTCGGGACACCTCGACATGCCTGTAGTTCAAGGGCAGAGTGTGCCGCGCGACGCAGACTTCTATCTGTGCGGCCCCCCGCTCTTCCTCAAAGACCTGACCAGCGGCCTCATCAGTTGGGGTGTTTCACCACATCAGGTTTATACCGAGACGTTCGGCCCGGGAGAATCGTTGAAACCCGGCGTCGCGATTACCGCCAGCACGCCTGTGCACGCTCCAGTGGGCATTGAGGGCACTGGACCCGAAATCTCATTCACCCGAAGCGGACTGACGGTGGCTTGGAGTTCTAAATTCCAGAGCCTACTGGAACTCGCCGAGGCGTGTGATGTTCCCGTGAGGTGGTCGTGCCGAACAGGAGTTTGCCATACTTGCGAATGCGGTCTGATCGGTGGGGAACTGAAGTATGAGCCCGAGCCACTTGACGCACCAGCCGTGGGTAACGTGCTCATCTGCTGCGCTCAACCGACCGGAGATGTTCAACTCGACCTATAGTCGGTAACTCTAATCCTGCTGGATGGCCTCAAAGATTATGATCTGATCTGAGCATTTCCCCGGCTTTTTCCCCAATGATGACGCAGGGCGCCATAGTATTCCCTGTAGTGACTCTCGGCATTATGGATGCGTCCGCAATCCGAAGCTTCTCTACGCCGTAGACCTTGAGTTGGCTGTCCACCACCGAAAGCGAGTCATGTCCCATCTTTGCGGTTCCGGCTTGATGCCAGACCGTGATCGTTGCGTTTCTCACAAAGTTTCTAAGGTCGGCATCTCCGAGCCGGCCCGGCATTACCTCCCTCTTCACAAATGGCTTCAGCGCTGAAGAGCTTCCAATTTGTCGGCACAACTCTACACATCTCAGTATTGCTGTCATATCGTCTGGATGCGCTCAGCGTATTCGCGTGTATCTCTAGGTCTTGCGTGGGGTCGGGACCGGTTAACTGGAGGTAACCTCGACTCAGAGGCCTCACCAAGCCAGGCCAAAGTATCCAGGAACCCGCTGGTGGATGGAATTGAGCCACAGCTTCTGCACTTGCGAACGGGACCTCGCCTTGAATGACCTGCATGTCTGGAGTGTCGAGCTTAGAATCGCTTTTCCAAAAGAACGTCGCCTCAGCTCCGTTGTTGCGCGGCGCCAAGGCCTTCTCGTACTCCCACATACAACTGGCAGGCCCGATGTGATCTTGTAAATTTTTTCCGACACCCGGAATGTGCTCTATCGGGACAATGCCCACGCGCTTCAGGTCAGCCGCATCTCCGATTCCGGACTGCATTAGTAGTTTGGGTGTCTGGATCGCTCCTGCAGACAGCAGATTTCCGCCGCTGCCCCAAAGCGATGGACCACGTCATGATGAACAACTTCGATGCCGACGGCGCGCTTGCCTTCAAAGATTATGCGGGTAGCCAGCGTGCCCGTGAGTACCGTCAAATTCGGGCTTGCCATGCACGGATAGGCGTACGACCGAAAGACGGAAAGTCGACGGCCGTCTTGAACCCGCATGTCGATTAATGCGCATCCACCATTTCCCTCCATCATGCGTCCGTTCGGGCTGTCGAACGTTGGAATTCCTGCCACTCGCGCAGCCTCAAGCAGCGCCGGGCCAATTGGGTTCGGATCTGGAGCCGGCTGGACGAACACAGGTCCTCCGACACCTCTATATGTCGGATCTGAGCGGCCGTGCCAATCCTCAATTCGTCGATAGATCTCTAGAACCGACTCGTAATTCCAGGAGAGGTCTTTTGCTTCCTACGCGAAGAAATCCCAATCGTGCTTGTGTCCGCGGGACCAGATCATCACATTGATACTCGATCCGCCACCTAAGACCTTGCCCATGTTCAATGGAAGCGCGCGTCCATTGAGGCGCGGATTGGGTTGGGCCCGAAAAGCCCAATCTCGCTCGCTACCTAGATTCGACGGCCACTCGCCTGCCGAGGTGACGCTTGGCATTTCATCGCTTCCACCCGCCTCCAATAACAGAACGCTGCACCCCGGGTTCTCAGCTAGCCGGCGCACCACTACAGATCCGGAAGAGCCAGATCCGCAAACAATGAAATCGTAGACCTTTCGAAGGTGGGCGGCGAGGTACCGCTGATTGGCGGCTACCCTTTCCGCAAAGGGTAGTTGCTCGGATTCGGTCACGTCTTTGACTTCAGACACTTCCACAGAGGTCGCGTTCATAGGTCACCTCCTGCCTTCTCGCTTATGTAGATATGTCGATGCCGAGTCGGCCATCGTCACCACCGCTGCGCCGAGCATAATTATGTCTTTGACGATCAGGCGCCCGGTTCCCGAGAGATAGGGAAAGCCGTGCGCTGAATCGCCGAGAGCGGGAACCCAAGCCTCAGGTGTTGTAACCAGAAACGATAGCGTTGTAAACGCCATCGCAATGAGCAGCAGGCTACCCACAGTGGCAACCTCGGGGAGCACGAAGTTCAATGCGATCAGGACGCCAATGGTGATGATCGTCAGGCCCAGGCCATGCGAAAAGGTGTACGTTCCATTTGATTCATGCCAGCGACGATGCGCTACATTCAGCTCGCCCTCTTTGTTGGTGTGCTTCCGATACTCTGGCGGTGGGTAACGGTAAAAGAAGCTCATCATCGGGCTGTTGGATACGAGTGGCACAATGCTGTCCGCTTCGTAATTCGCAAACTTGATACCACCGATCCAAAGGAGGACGATCACGAGTGCCCAACGCAGCATCCCTATCCCGAAGGTCTGCAGTCGGGCGGCGCTCGAGTAGAACCCTGATATCAGGGTTGTTAGCTCAGCTTCATTAGTCATTTGAGAACCTCCGTTCGTCTTATCCAATCACGCGTTGTAAATCGGAACTTGCCAAAACTTGTGAATTTGTCAAATTGATGCGTCCGACTGCAGCACTGCAGCCATTCGGTGCGGCGAACCAAAACACAAACAAACCGTCAGGGGCAAAGCGCAGCATGTCTCGAGGTCCCAGCAGGATTTCAGAAGATTCGCACTTTTCGAAAAGTTTTAGTCCGGAGATTTGCCTAAGTTGGTTTCAGATCTCTTTTCAATAGAGAACACGAACACGCACTGGAGAAAAGACCAATGACCGCAGTTGAGACTCAAGTACAAACGCATCCGAGTCACTATCGAACCGTCCGGGTGAATGACTTAGACATTTTCTACCGTGAAGCTGGGTCGCCGACAGCGCCCGTCATCTTGCTGTTGCACGGTTTCCCAACCTCTTCCAACATGTTTCGGAATCTCATCCCTCGGCTTGCCGGACACTTTCGGGTGATAGCGCCTGACTACCCGGGTTACGGCCAAAGCAGCATGCCTGATCACAAGAGCTTTGAGTACTCATTTGAGAATCTCGCGCGGGTCGTCGATGGCTTCGTAGAATCGCTCGGATTGAAAAAGTATTCGATGTACGTGATGGATTATGGCGCTCCGATCGGTTATCGCTTGGCGCTGTTGCATCCGGAACGCATTCAGGGCCTGATCGTGCAGAATGGCAACGCGTATGAAGAGGGTCTCCTCGAGTTCTGGGATCCGATTAAGCGGTACTGGGCCGATCCCACCCCGGAAAATCGTGCCGCACTGTACTTCTTGAGTGATCCGAAGTCGACGAGATGGCAATACGAAACGGGTGTGGCAGACACCTCGCTTCTAGACCCGACGACTTGGCTTGTAGATCAGGTTGGGCTGGACCGCCCCGGAAACCTCGACATTCAGATGGACTTGATGCATTCCTATGGAACCAACGTCCCGCTCTATCCCGACTTCCAGGCATTCTTCCGGAAGTATCAACCTCCAACACTCATCGTTTGGGGCAAGAACGACTTTATCTTTCCGGCCGCAGGCGCGCCCCCTTATGCGCGAGATCTCAAGAATCTGGAAACACACATGCTCGACACGGGTCACTTCGCGCTAGAGACCCACGGCCCGGAAATCGCCGACCGCATCGAACGGTTTCTGCTGAGCAACATCCCGCACTAACCGCGGCACAAGGCCCTGCCGGCACTCGAGGGAACAATGGCGCACAACTTCGGAAGCTTGGTCTTCACGCCTTTGGTGAAGGCACTCCAAGAGAAATACGGCAGCCGTCGTCAGTATGCACGGATTGCCGCAGGCGCCGGGGATGGTGATCGTCTAGGTCCTTTCGAAACTGCTTTTATTGCCGAAAGGGACAGCTTCTATATCGCTACGGTAGGCGCGACCGGATGGCCATACGTCCAGCACCGGGGAGGTTCCAAAGGCTTTCTGAAGGTAATTGATGACAGGACAATTGCGTTTGGCGACTTTCGCGGAAACATGCAATACATCAGCACCGGAAACCTGGCCAGCGACGATCGTGTGGCGCTGATCATGGTCGATTATCCGGGCCAGGCGCGATTGAAGATCCTCGGCCGCGCAGAGATCCTCGAGGGGAGCGCGGCGAGGGAGTGGATTGATCGCCTTCGCGAGATTGACAGTAAAGACGTCATCGAACGTGCATACGTGATTCGGATCGAGGCTTTCGACTGGAACTGTCCGCAGCACATTACACCGCGGTTCACGGAGGAACAGATCAAAGAGGTACTCGAACCGTTTGAGCGGCGGCTCGAGGAACTCGAGAAAGAGAACGCAAGGCTTCGCGATTCACTCCGCTCCAAACAGTAGCGACTTTAGAGAGGACATTTATTATGTTGCAGTCAGAATCGACCGGGATCTCACGCCGGCGCCTTTTGGGTATGGCCGGTCTTGTTGCCGGAGGCGGGCTATTCAACTTTCAGCCTCTATTTGCGAAGGGTCTGGGCGCGGATATCGTGCCCACTATGATCGGCGCCGCAGCGAAGGACAAGATCGTCATTCATCCCGTGCGCCGCAACATTTCGGTTCTTGAAGGCTCGGGCGCCAATATTGCCGTCTTAACGGGAAAGGACGGCAAGCTTTTAGTCGAAGCCGGCTTTTCGGTTTCGCGGACGCGCATCGCCGACGCTTTAGCGTCGATAAATTCCGATCCGGTAAAGCATTTGATCAACACGCACTGGCACGCAGACCATACGGACGGCAACGCGTGGTTGAACGGCGTAGGGGCCGAAATCACGGCACATGAGAACACGAAGAAGCGCCTGGCAGTCGACACGCGGGTCGAAGGTTGGGAGTGGACTTTTGCGGCTTTGCCGGCCGGTGGGCTACCGACAACGGTTTTCACTTCGACCTGTGAAGTGCGCAGGAATGCCACACTCATCGCGCTCAAGTATTACGGCCCCGCACACACGGACAGCGATGTTTTCGTTCACTTCACGGACGCGGACGTTGTTCATGTTGGCGATACCTGGTGGAACGGGGTTTACCCGTTCATCGACTACTCCACGGGTGGCAGCATCGACGGGCAGATTCAGGCGGCTGAAGCTAATCTCGCAGCATTCACCAACAAAGTCATGTTCATTCCAGGACACGGACCCGTTGGCAGCCGTTCCGACCTGGTCGAGTTTCGCGACATGCTGGTGGCAGTCCGTGAGAGTGTGGCGTCCCTGAAGAAACAGGGCAGGTCACTGCAAGAGACGATCGCCGCTAAACCAAGCGCCGCTTATGACGCGAAATGGGGACAATTCCTCATCACGCCAGCCCATTTCACGACTCTGGTGTACGCCGGAGTTTAACCAACCATTTCGAAGAGGAGAATCCATGCCAGTAATCAAAACCAACGACGGAACGCAGCTCTATTACAAAGATTGGGGCAAAGGCCAACCAATTGTATTCAGCCACGGATGGCCTCTTAGCGCGGACGCTTGGGAGGACCAGATGATCTTCCTTGCAGCCAGGGGCTACCGCTGTATTGCCCATGATCGGCGAGGACATGGACGTTCCGACCAACCCTGGGACGGAAACGACATGGACACCTATGCCGATGACCTTGCGGCGCTGGTGTCGACGCTCGATTTACGCAATGCGATCCACATCGGTCACTCCACAGGTGGGGGCGAGGTCACCCGTTACATCGGAAGGCACGGGACGGAACGCGTGGCGAAGGCTATCCTCATCAGCGCTGTTCCGCCTCTCATGTTGAAGACGGACGCGAATCCCGCTGGCCTACCGATTGAAGCGTTCGATCAGCTTCGCTCAGCCGTTCTGACCGATCGTGCGCAGTTCTTCAAAGACCTCAGTCTGCCCTTCTATGGTTTCAATCGTCCAGGCGCGAAGATCTCAGAGGGACTACGAGAATCATTTTGGTTGCAAGGCATGATGGCGGGTCACAAGGCAGCGTTCGACTGCATTAAAGCTTTCTCCGAGACTGACCTAACAGAGGATCTCAAGAGATTCAATATGCCCACCCTAATCCTTCATGGAGACGACGATCAAATCGTGCCGATCGTCGCTTCAGCGCTCCTCTCCTCGAAGATCGTGAAAGGCTCCACGTTGAAGATTTATCCCGGCGCTCCGCACGGAATGCCTTCCACTCTGAAGGAGAGGGTGAACGAAGAGTTACTGGCTTTCATCGCACGGGGGAAAGTGGCGGCGGCGTGACATGAAGATCTTGGTCGGAGCAGCGGTAGCTTTTCTGGTCGGTGTTGGCTGCCGGTATTTCGACATTCCCGTCCCGAGCCCGCCGGTGTTGCCGGGTGCTCTTCTTGTTGTGGCAATGACTCTTGGGTATTCGGTAACCGATCGCTCATTGACCAGGAAGGCGCAAATCGCGACTACGAAACACCTCTGCGGGGGGCCAAGCGGGATGACAGCGGCGTCAACCACCTCACGACTGATCGTGCCGTAAGACCGAGAAGTTCTAAGGAGAAGAACACGATGAAAACGAGCAGTGCCCTTACAGAACAAACTGCAGATGACGCGAGAACGGATTCGGATCTCGACAACAAAGGCGTTCACGAGATCAAGGGAGAGTTGCGACAGTTACTTGCTGACGTTTTCGCGCTCTACATCAAAACCAAGAACTTCCATTGGCACATGAAGGGCCGCCATTTCCGCGATTATCATTTATTACTCGATGAGCAAGCGGACCAGATCTTCAATATCACAGACGAGATTGCGGAGCGCTCGCGAAAGTTAGGCGTCTCGACCATTCGTTCCATCGGGGACATTGCCAGGCACCAGCGCTTACAAGACAGTAACCGGGAGCAAGTCACTCCTGCGGAGATGCTCGATGAGCTTCGGTCAGATAACCTGCAGCTCACGGGTTTCTTGCGGACAACTCACCATGTCTGTGAACAGCACCATGATGTGGCAACGGCCAGTCTGATTGAAGTCTGGATCGATCAGGCCGAACGCCGAACTTGGTTTCTCCGCGAAATTGTAATCGGAGCTGCTATGAGCAGCGATATACAGGAGCTTTCCGGATATTCCTACGGCGGGGCTGGCGTTCGGGCGATCTCCTGTTTCAGTGCAAGATCTGACTCGATTGAAACTCAGTGCCGGCTTTTCGAAGGAAGACGATAACTACCTGCGAATGGCGGGTACGGTTCTCGAAGACCAGACCGAAGCAATTGTCCACCATTGGCGCAACGGCATTATCGCCGGGATGCCACATCTCGCCAGACACTCCCGGACACTGGACGGCGAGCCGATTCCAGAATATCTGGAGAAAAGCAATGCTCGCTTTGGCCAATGGATTCTCGACACCTGCTTGCGTCCGTACGACCAGGATTGGATTAATTACCAGCAGGAGATTGCATTGCGTCACACGACCGTTAAGAAGAATGCAGTCGACGGTGTCCGCTCGACACCTTACGTTCCCCTGGGAGACGTGATGAGCTTCATCACCGTGATGAACGAAACAATCAAACCGTATCTGAAAGCGAAGGGGAACTCCGCCGAGGAGGTAGAAGGGATGCACCGGGCCTGGTGCAAGTCCATGCAAATACAACTGGCGCTCTGGATAGGTCCATACAGTGACATGAGGCAGGAACCAAAGGAGTGGTAAGTCATGAATCAACAAACTCCAGTGAACAGGAGCACCAACCTCGGCTTCGACGTGGTGAAAGCCGAAGGCGAACAACCCGCTTTCAGGGTCGGCGACAAGGTGGCTATTTCGATCCGTTTTCCGGTCGGGCACTATCGTGTTCCAAGGTATATCCGGGGGAAGAGCGCGGTGATAGAGGCAATCATCGAGCCACCGGCAGTTGACAACGAAGCAGAGGGATTCGGCAGGAATGTCGGTCAGAAACGGCATTATTACCGTGTCTCCATTCCTCTTGCGGACTTATGGCCCGGCTATGGGGGTTCACGCTACGGACGGGCTCCGAATCGAAGTCTTACGAAACCTGGTTAGAAAGGATTTAAGATGCATTCTCACGATCACACACCGATCACAGTCACAGAAGCAGCTCCAGGCTATTACGAGGTGATGGAGACCTCTATCCGAGAGTTGTTGACCGAGAAAGGGATTATTCAGCCGGCTGAAATACGCCGGCAAATTGAGGTCCTCGATTCGAGGAACCCACAACTCGGGGCAAAGGTCGTCGCGCGAGCATGGCTGGACTCGGCATTCCGTAATCGCCTGCTTGCGAACGGGCGCACTGCTTGTGAGGAGTTGGGGATCACATTCTACGACGATACGCAGCTCATCGTGCTCGAGAATACGCCTGCGGTGCACAACCTTATCGTTTGCACACTCTGCTCTTGCTATCCAAGACCGGTGCTCGGTTTGCCTCCCGATTGGTACAAACAAAAACCGTACCGCGCTCGCGCGGTTAGAGAACCGAGGTCTGTGCTCGCAGAATTCGGGACTTTCATTCCGGAGGATGTGGAGATCCGCGTGAGCGATTCGACATCCACTATTCGCTATCTCGTGCTTCCGCAACGCCCTGCCGGGAGCGAGAACTGGAGTGAAGAGGAACTAGCGTCACTGGTGACTCGCGACGCCATGATCGGAGTTTCAACAATCGACTTACAAACGAGGAGAGTGCAATGACTTCATCTGAAGAGTTCGTCAAGCGTTTGCCAAATGATATTGGCGGCCTTCCTGCAGATCGCATCGATTGCACGGACCACGAATTGCAGCCGTGGGAAAAACGTTGTCATGCACTAGCCGACGTGCTCGATTTCCACAAGATTCTGAATGCAGAGGAAAAGCGCCGCGGAGTTGAAGCCCTCGGCGCCGAACTCATCGGAAAGCTTACCTACTATGAGCGTTGGGTAATGGCGTTCGCCAACATTCTGTTTCAGAAGCAAGTCCTGACGCCTGAAGAGTTGGCGCTGAAGATGGAGCAAGTTTCCGGCCGTCATGTGGCCGAAAGACAAGGTTGAGGTCGGAAATCGATGACTCTGACGACCGCACTAATGTCTTGCACTGTGCTTGGCCTACAGCACGGTGTCGACTGGGATCACGTCGCAGCCATTTCGGATGTGACGAGCATTCAATCCAGTCCCCATGAGGCGACGCGTTGCGGCCTGCTTTACGCGCTCGGCCACGCTGTGACGGTTGGGTCGTTGGGAGTAGCCGTCATCGTGCTACGGCACTCGATACCCGGAACGTTTTCCGCATGGATGCAGAGATTCGTTGGGTTCACGTTAGTCCTGCTGGGCGCTTATGTTTTCAGCGCTCTGTTTTCAGGAAGCAAACCTATGAGTCGGGGCCAAGTCATCTTGGCGCTCGTCAAGCGGTTACATCGGAAGCACAGAGAACAGCCCGCCGGAATCGATCAGCGCTATGGGCGGAGGTCGTCCCTGAGTCTTGGAGTCTTACATGGAGCCGGCGCAGAGACGCCAACTCAACTGTCGATGCTCGTAATTGCATCAAATCTGGGCGGAATTCAAAACGGGGTGCTTGGGCTGACGGTCTTTGCAGCGGCGATGTTTCTCTCGAATATGGCGCTAACAACCGCCGCGACTAGCCTGTTCGCTGTCTCGAAGTTTCAGGCCTGCGATATTCCGCGTGCTCGGCCTTGCAACCGCGATGTACAGCCTGTGGATTGGTGTCGTCCTGATGACGACCTGATGGTGAGTCCGATTACTTAGAGGATGGACTGTTTCGATGATCGCTACCAAAATGCACACGCAATGTTATGCAGTCACGGGAGTGCTGCTGCTTTCAATCCCAGTCTGGACTTTGGCTCAGAGCCCGCCGGAACTCACTCAGCAAATCGCGGCAGTGATGAGCGAGGGCGCGAGCGGAAAAGCGCATTTGCGCTACGTACACGCTAAGGGCATCGTATGTCAAGGCAGCTTTCAGCCGTCGTCTGCCGCTGCCGAAATCTCCCGAGCCGCTCATTTCGCCGGTGGCACAGTTCTTATTACGCTCCGATTTTCCGATGGTGCCTCGGATTTGACTATTGCCGATAATTCTCCCGGACGCCGCTCCGCGCGGGAATGGCGATCCGTTTTCAGGTGGGCCACGGAACCGACATTATGGCAATCTCGCACAACGGGTTTGTCGTTGGGACTGGTGAAGACTTTCTGGAGTTGCAGAGAGCGATACTCGCTACCGATCATTCACAGCCGCATCCATGGCCGATAGAGGTCTTTCTGGTGCGCCATCCCAGAGCATTGAAATTTGTTCAGGACCTAACGCCGGTACCGGCCAGCTTTGTCGCTGAATCCTATTACAGCAACAATGCTCTCGTTTTCGTTAATACGAACGGACAGAGGCAAGTAGGTCGCTACCAAATTGTTCCTGTGAGCGGCTCGCAGAACCTGGACGATGCTTCCGTAAAAGCCGCACCACGCGACTTTCTATTTGACGAGCTCCGGCAGCGCCTTACCACTGGGACCAGCAAGGTTCCATTTGCTGCTACAACTCGCCGACCCGGGCGACCAGACCAACGACGGTTCCATAGTTTGGCCTGACGACCATAGGAAGGTAGAGCTCGGAGTCATTACAGTCAGCTCCATTGTGCCCGACTCCGCGATGGCCAGAACGCACGCTTGCCTTTGATCCAACACGGCTCGTCGACGGGATCGAGTTATCGGATGATCCTTTACCAACGCTGCGTTCCCGCGTTTACGCCTACTCCGTGGCCGGACGCAGTGGTCGATAGCTGCACAACCCGTATCACAGGAGAGCCTCTAAATGATGATTGCTTCAGACCATCCGTTGAAGACCAAGCGCATAGTCATCGGTCAGATTACGATCTGTTCGGGGTGCTGCTGCGGAGCGGTGAACCGGGGAAAACCAGAAGTTCCCGTAGACTGGCTCAAACAGGAGTGGCGCAGCCGCGGTCTGCTGAAGAATATCCAGCTAACTCTGAGCTGCTGCCTCGGGCCGTGTGATCTCCCTAATGTCGTGAGAATCTCAGGGTTTTCCACCGAAGTATGGCTCGGTAACATCAACCAGTTTGAACGATACGTCGATCTGCTCGAATGGGCTTCCGCCAGCAAGGCTGCAGGTGTGCTTCTTCCTCTGCCTGATACTTTCTCGCAATTAGCTTTTTATCCGTTTCGGCCAGCCGCAGTATCGACTCTATCTGAACTCGGAGCAAATCATGCCTGAAGCTCTTGACCTACAATTGTCGCCGCCGTATACGCTCGAAACAGCCACCTTGAAAGTTCGGAAGGCCGAAGATGGCTGGAATACCCGCGACCCGCATTTCGTTGCCTTGGCTTATTCTCTCGATAGCCGCTGGCGAAATCGCTCTGAGTTCATCACGGGCAGGGACGAGATCATCGCGTTCCTGAGTCGCAAATGGGCAAATGAGTTGGAATATCGTTTGATCAAGGAACTGTGGGCGTTCCACGAAAACAAGATTGCGGTGCGTTTCGCTTACGAGTCACGCGACGCCTCGGGGCAGTGGCGACGATCCTACGGCAATGAGAACTGGGAATTCAATGAAGCAGGTCTTATGGTACACCGCCACGCCAGCATCAATGACAGGGCAATCGCCGTGTCGGAGCGGCTGTTTCATTGGTCGCTTGGCCGCCGTCCAGATGACCATCCCGGATTAAGCACCCTCGAACTGTAAGCGAAAGAGGGCGCATGCAACCATGCGCGAGACCTAACTGATTGTTTCATGCCGAATTGGCAGAGGCACTCATCCCTGTACGCCCAAAGGACCTCATCATGTTGCTACGAATCTTAGCTGGCTTGGCAGTTGTATTGTTGCTGCAATTAGTGCGTCCCGAATTGACCTCGCAGCCGGCGACAACGGCAGAGTTACAGGCGCCAGCCAGCAGTGAAAGCAGATTTTTAAAAGATCGTGCTACGCGTGCCATTCCAACCAGACGCGATTATCGTGGTTTGACGAAGTAGTCCCGGTATATTGGCTCGTCGCAAGCGACGTCCAGAAAGCCCGCTCGCACCTGAATTTCTCAGAACTGGGCGCCAAGCCGCCTGCAAATCAGAGGGCTGCTCTATTTCAAGCAGTCAACTTCATAAAACAGGATCTGATGCCGCTTGCTTCGTATAGGCGTGTTCACCCTGATGCAGTCGTCACTCAGGACCAGCTATTCACTCTGGAACAGTACCTGCTGCCTCCGGCCCAAGCCTTGCCTTCCGAAAGTGTCGTTCAGACAGCCGATCGAGAATACCGCACGTGGATTGCGGAGGGCGACCAGTCGGTCAGGGTTCAAGATTCGCTGAATGGCATTAAGTTCATCCCCGGCTATAAACAATGGAAGATGATCGACAGTACCAGTCGATTTGATGCCGATACTTTGCGCATCATACTCGGTAACGATGTTGCGGTAAAAGCAATCGCGGAAAAAAGGACTAACCCCTGGCCAGATGGAACCAAATTCGCCAAAGTGGGATGGCATCAGCAGAAAGATGCACACGGTGCAGTTCATGCTGGAGCGTTCCTAAAGGTTGGATTCATGATTAAGGACAAGATCAAGTACGCATCAACAGCAGGGTGGGGTTGGGCGGAATGGGAAGGAACACGACTCCAGCCGTATGGCGATAACCCGGGATTTTCCGAAGGAATGTCTTACCTGCCATGCTCCGTTGCGGAAGAACGACTATGTTTTCACGATGCCAATACAATATGCCGGAAGCACCCGATGACTCGCTTCCATTTCTCAATTGCCACGCTGTCACTGGTCCTCGCCGGCTGTGCCAACCGAGGGTCAAAGGAGGAAGCAGCATCAAATCAGAGGGCTGCGCTCAAGGGTGAGCTTGAAAACGAACCCTCTAGCGTGGGGCGTGATCACGTGCGGGGCGGACCCAAACGAATCCACCATGTCAACGGTGTTCGGAAATGAGATCGCTGTTCAATATTCGAGAAGACACGCGGAAGGAAACTACCCAGACGGTTCGATCCTCTCCCTCGTGACATGGTCGCAGCAGGATGACACCCGCTGGTTTGGGGCCAAAATGCCTTCCGAAACGAAGTCTGTGGAATTCGTTACCGTTAGCACTTCTCAGAACGGTCAGCGCTCCTACAAATATCAGAGATACGAAAGCTCGCCGCTGAAAGAAGTAGCACTCATCGAGAGCCAGGCCAGCTTGCGAGTCGCTTATGTTCTTTCACAAAGAGCAGCCGTAATGCCGTAGCGAAGGCATTGCGGCGTAAGCTGAACCGCGGGGAAGACCGACGTAGATTCGCAGAGCGATTCCACCGTCTGACACAGGGAATTCTGCCAAAGAGACGCTCCTTCGCTTCAGATGGGCCGGTGTAGTTGTACCGGATTCAGAATGCCGTCGAGAGCGTTCAGGAGTTCTCTGCCGTCAAAGGGCTTTCTGAAAAGACAGCGCATTCCATTTGCCTCAATTGAGTCCTGTGTATGCTCCTCGTCTAGTGCGGTGATCAGAACCACCGGCAAATTAGGGTATCGTTTACCCGTCACACGCAGGAGTTCCCAACCGCTCATGCCAGGCATTCCAATATCGGAAATCACGCAGTCGACTGATTGGTGTTCATTGGCCTCAAGAAAGGCCTCGGCTGAAAGGAAAGCGAGCGGTTTGTAACCGCCGGCCGCAAGGAGTTCTTCCAGCGATTCCAGAACTCGAGGATCATCGTCCACGATCCCGACGAGAAACTGCCGGAAGGCCATATTTACGTGATCAGGGACACCCCCTCATACTAGGTCACCTCGTAACCCTTTGACCATTACAGATTTCTATAGCGCCCTAAGGTAGCTCCGGAATTCCTAGCTTTCCCGCCATTCTAACCAGGTCTGCGAATGAGTTCGCTTCCATCTTTCGCATGATCTGGCCCCGGTGTACTTGAAGCGTTACGTCTGTGATTGCAAGCAACGCGGCAGCTTGTTTGTTCAGCATTCCGCTGACCACGAGCGGCAGTACTTCGCGTTCGCGCGGTGTGAGAAGCGCCAACCGCCGGCGTAGGCTCGCCATGTCCGCCCTTTCCTGGCGCTGCTCGCAATTTTTGATGAGAGCTGCCTCAATTGCCGCAACCAGAGCTTTTGGGTCAATCGGCTTTGTCAGGAATTCCGTAGCCCCTGCCTTCATTGCACGTACCGTCAAGGGAATGTCGCCATGTCCGCTGATGAAGATGATCGGGGGACTCGATTCACTGCAAGCTGCTGTTGCAGGTCCAGTCCGCTGATCTCCGGCATCTCGAGATCCAGCACCAAACAGGAACAAACGTCCAACTTTTTGAATGCTAAGTATTCCGCCGCCGAGCCGAAGGTGAAGTGGTCGATACCTAGTGACGCCAGAAGCTCTGAAAGTGCCTGACGAACACTCATGTCGTCGTCTACGACATAGACCACCCCGCCAGTCTGCCTCACAGTCGCAGCTCCTGATTGCAAAGGAAGACGAAAGCTGAACGTTGTTCCGCGCGGTCTCGTTTGGGGTTGCCCAGAGGCGTCCTCCGTGTCCCTCAATGACCGATCGGCAAATCGACAGTCCCATTCCCATGCCACTCTCTTTGGTGGTAAAGAAAGGGTCGAAGATCGACGCGGGGTTGGGAATGCCATGTCCATTGTCTCGGACGTGAACAACCACGCAGTTCCCATCTAGCCGCGAAGCAAGCGAGAGTAGTTTAGGTCGATCAGTGATGCCGGCCATTGACTCGATCCCATTGTGGAGGAGATTGATCAGCGTTTGTTGTATCTGCACTCGATCCGCGACAATCTCAGGCAACCCGGCATCCAGATCTGTTTCAAGACGGATGCCGCTATCGCGCATTTCGTCCAGCATCAACCTGAGCACTTCGTTTATGATTTCGTTGATATCCGAAGGCGCAGCAGCAGGGGGAGCCTTCTTGAACAGTGCTCTGATTCTCGCGACGACCTCAGCCGCCGCGTTGCCGTCCCGAATTATGCGATTGCTCGTCAGACGAGCCCGTTCCAAATTCGGTGGATCACTTGAAAGCCACGTAAGGCAGGCGTGCCCGTTTGCAACTACGGCGGCCAGCGGCTGATTGATTTCATGCGCAATCGCTGCGGACAATTGGGCTACAGTCGCCATTTGCGTAGCGGCCGAAAGTCTCTTTCTGGTGCTTCGCAGTGCCTCCTCCATCTCCTTGCTGTCGTGAATATCGATGTTGACGGTGTACCAGTGGACAATACGTCCATCTTGGCTGCGAATCGGTTCCAGGCTTGCGAAGAACCAGCGATAGCTTCCATCCGCGCGGCGAAGCCGGTACGTACATTCGTCACGCTCTCCGGTCTGCATGCACTTCAGCCATTTGTTTAGCTGAGTATCCCGATCCTCAGGATGGATAACCTCGAGTCCAATCCGCTCTACTGGTTCACCGACGTAGTCCAAAACGCGCTGATTGACATATTCAATCCTACCGTCTGGCGTAAACCTTGAGACTAAGGCGGGGATGGTCTCAAGGACTCCGCGAAGATAAGTTTCGCGATTTTCCAAAGCCTCCTCCGCTTTCTTTCGGTCATCAATGTCAAGCATCAAGCCATACCAATTCACAATGCGGCCCTCAGTGTCTCGCAAAGGCTCACCACGTAGTTGAAACCAACGATACTCGCCGTCGGAGCGCCTCAGGCGATAGGTGACTTCATGAGAGTTTCCGGCAGCGCAGTTGAGCCGCCATCGCTCCAATGCGTAATCGACGTCTTCTGGGTGCACCAGAGAAGCCCATTTCGAGTCGTGTAAGTCCTCAAGAGCTAGGCCGGTGTAGTCCAACACACGCCGGTTGACATAATCGAGTTCGCCGTCTCGCGTGGCGCGCCAAAGCAAAGCTGGAATCGTTTCGACGAGCAGCCGGAGATGGAGTTCACTTTCCCGGAGCGCTTCTTCGGCTCTTCTTTGATCTTCGATGTCCGTCAGCAAACCATACCATCGGAGAACCTGACCTGCGTCGTCTAGAAGCGGATCTACGCGAACGTGGAACCAGCGGTATTCGCCATCGAAGCGCCTCCACCGATGATTGAGATCCATTGGCTGCCGGAGTTGATTGGATCGAATCCACTGTTCCTTAACAAACTCTTGGTCCTCGGGATGGATGGTGTTTATGAATCCGAGACCCCTCGACTCTTCAACAGTCGTGCCCGTGTAGTCCAGAGCACGTTTGTTCGCATACTCGTGCTGGCCCATGGAGTCCGCGACAGCAATCACACCAGGAACACTGTCAACAAGCTGCCGAAGATCGCGCTCCCTTTCACGAAGCGCTTCTTCGACGCGTTTCCGATCTTCAATATCCGTGTTGGTTCCATACCACCTGATGACAGTTCCGGAATCATCGATCTGTGGCCGTGCTCGGAACAGAAACCAGCGATATTCGCCGTCAAACCTGCGTAATCGAGCTTCAACCTCGCCCGGCTGCCCGACTGCAAGGATGGATCGCCAGTATGTCGCCAGTCCGCCTAGATCGTCAGGATGAATGGCTGCCGTCCACCCCCAATCCAAGGCGCCCGCCGCAGAGAGGCCCGTGTAATCCAACCAAACCTGATTGCAATATTCAAGCGAGCCGTCTCGCCTGGCGGTCCAAACCAGGGCAGGTATCAAATCAATTACAGGGCGAAGAGGATCTTCTGTAGCCTGGCTCTTGAGATCTCCCCGACTTTCCCCATCTAATTCCGCAGTAGACCCGATAATCTCAGTTACTGTGTCAGCGGTACCAATGACCGGATCGCCTGAAATCCTAAGGTGCTTCACTAAGCCATTAGGCAAAACCACCTTGGAGTAGTAGTCCATGGGCAGCCTTTCTTGTATGCACCTCTGAACTGCGGACGTCCAACCAGACCACTCTTGCGGTTGAAACAGCGCGCGGTATTCGTCGAGGGAAGGCGGTCCTTCGGCGGCATCGCGTCCGTGAATCCGGCACATTTCTGCCGACCAATAGACTGGCGCACCAGAACCGACGTCCCATATCCAACAGCCTGTATGACCCACTTACGCCCTCCTCAGGTAGTAATGGACCCGGGGCCGAAACCCTTCGCTGACGTGGCGCGGAGCGGTACCGTGTTCTATTTTCTTGCCGTCTCGTTCCGATTAACTTATCGCGTCTGCGATTCGCCTTCGGGTCCAGCCTCATGCAATGCAGTTCGCCTGCCAAATCGTTATTGCCTCTAAACTGTTGAGAAGCCAAGCAATTCGGCTCAAGACCACAACGAGATCGCCCGGCAACGACGAGATGTCGTTGCCGGTCCGTTCATGACTTTATAACCTGTGTAGGTGGACCTGGAACTTCTGCAGTCGATCTCGCTGGCCGTGAGCCAGGTGCGGACAGTGGAAACAGTCCTCAAGATGATCGTTACTGGCTTGGTTGATACCGCTGGCGTCGCCTTAGCACGGATATGGCTGCTTCGACCCGGTGATATTTGCTCGACCTGCCGCATGAGCACAGAATGCTCAAACCGTGTCAGCTGCCTTCATTTGGCCGCAAGTGCAGGCCGATCGCAGGTGGACTCGACGGATTGGGCACGCCTGAACGGGTCCTTCCAAAGATTCCCGCTCGGTGTCCGAAAGATCGGCTGGATCGGCTCGACGAGTCAATCGATGTTGATTGAAGACTCTGTCTCCGATATCAAGTGGACGCTTCATCCGGATTGGGTTTACAGCGAGAACATTCACGGCTTCGCGGGCCACCCTTTAGTCTTCGGAGGAGAAGTTCTGGGAGTGCTTGGCGTCTTCGCTCGGGTACATATCAACGAACATCAGTTTAAATGGCTCAGAGTTTTCGCGGATCAAGCCGCGGTTTCGATCGCGAATGCTCGAGCATTCGAGGAGATCGAGTCGTGGCGGTTGCTGGCCGAGCGGGAGAATGACTATCTCAGATCTGAAGTCCGTGAAAGTCTGGGCGGATTCAAGGGGCAGAGCCCTGCATTAAGAGCGCTGCTCGTTCAAATTGAGCAAGTGGCGCCAACCGACGCCAGCGTGCTGATCCTGGGCGAATCCGGAACGGGTAAGGAGTTGGTTGCGCGTGCGATCCACGAGAACAGTCGCCGAGCCAATCGCGTGTTGGTCAAGGTAAACTGTGCGTCCATTCCTCGCGAGCTTTTCGAAAGTGAGTTTTTCGGCCACGTCAAAGGAGCATTCACGGGGGCTTTGCGGGACCGTATCGGGCGATTCGAGCTTGCTGACGGCGGATCCCTCTTCTTGGATGAAATTGCAGAAATCCCACTAGAGCTTCAGTCCAAACTGCTTCGAGTATTGCAGGAGGGCGAATTCGAGCGTGTAGGCGAAGAGCGTACCAGGCCCATCAACGTACGAGTCATCGCTGCCACGAATCGCAACCTAAAACAGGAGATGGCCGCCGGACGATTTCGTTCCGACTTGTACTTCAGGTTGAGTGTTTTTCCGATCCAAACTCCTCCTTTGCGCGATCGTATCGAGGATGTGGTTGGTCTTGCTACTGACTTCCTGCAGCAGGCTGCCAAACGGTTGAACTTTCCTGTTCCGCGCTTAACAGGGGAAAACATTTCCAAGCTCTGCAGTTACAGTTGGCCCGGAAACGTTCGCGAATTGCAGAATGTTCTTGAACGGGCGTTGATACTGTCCGGAGGGCGCAGTCTCCAATTCGACTTTGGCGATTCGACGCCGATCACAGCGGAGCAGGCACAACCGTTGCTCCTCGGGGAACGCGAGCCCAGCTGCTTGAACTCGAACGACTGCAAATCGTGGAGGCGCTTCAGAAGACCAAAGGCAAGATTTATGGCTCAGATGGTGCCGCGGAGTTGTTGGGAATGCGCCCGACAACTCTTTCGTCAAAGATGGCAGCCCTTAAAATCAACCGCGTCACTCCCTAAACGCCTATAGCGGAAGTCTCAGCAGGATTTCGCAACCCTCGCACGTTTCTGCAAGAAACATGCCGCCTAATTCCATATCTTGAAACAGAAACGACAGAGGATGGTGTGAAACGGATGGGACAGAAACTCGAGGGTAAGGTCGCAGTAATCACCGGAGGCAGTAGCGGGATCGGTTTGGCGACTGCCAAGCTGTTTGTCGCGGAAGGTGCTTACGTATTCATAACCGGGCGTCGGCAAAGCGAACTGGATGAGGCCGTAGACCAGATCGGCCGCAACGTAACACCGATACAGGGCGATGTATCCAAGTCCTCAGACCTCGACCGGCTTTACGGGGCCGTGCGCGAACAGAAGGGCAAGCTAGACATTGTGTTCGCCAATGCCGGCATCGGAGAGTTTGCCCGCGTTGGGCGAAATCACTGAAGAGCACTTTGACAAACAATTTAACGTCAACGTCAAAGGGCTCTTGTTCACGGTACAGAAGGCTTTACCATTGCTCGTATCAGGCGGATCTATCGTGTTGAACGCCTCGATCGTTTCTATCACCGGAAGTCCGGCCTTTAGTGTCTATAGTGCTACCAAGGCGGCGGTCCGTTCGTTTGCGCGAACTTGGTGCGTGGACTTAAAAGAACGGGGAATACGGGTGAACGCAATCAGCCCCGGGGTTGTCCCGACCGCAGGCTACACCACGTCCTTAGGAATGACACGTGAACAAGTTGATCAATTCGTCCAAGCCTCAATCGGAAACATACCCCTTGGGCGCGCGGGCAGTACCGATGAAATCGCGAAGGCTGTTCTCTTTTTGGGGTCGGAAGAAAGCAGCTACGTGAACGGAATCGAGCTCTTCGTTGATGGCGGCTTGGCTCAGATCTGACTTATGCAGGTGATCAAACATAGCGGAATTGTTGAAAAGCTTAGCCGTCACTCCGTCGACAAAACGGTCGAACGAATCAAAACGATTCTAGCCGAGAAAGGGATCACCTTGTTCGCTGTCGTGGATCACAGCGGAGAAGCAGAAAAGGTCGGAATGACGATGCCGCCTACCAAGCTGTTAATCTTCGGGAGTCCCAAGGCGGGGACTCCTCTAATGTTAGCTGCTCCGACGGTAGCTCTTGATCTCCCGCTGAAGATCCTCATCTCCGAAGATAAGAGCGGAAACGTCTGGGCGTCATGTAATAGCGCTGAGTACTTGGGCGAGCGGCACAGCGTGCCCGAGCACTTCCTCGACAGTCTCAGGGCAGCAGAAAGTATAGTGGCCAACGCTACCGAATAACTCTAAACTTTGGGTTGCCGAGCAACGGAAGGTTTGGAATCGTATGTTGACGCTGTTGATGTTGAATGTCAGATCTTCGCGGTTCGCCCCTCAATCCGACGCTGTTAGATCCGACCTGGATGTGACCACTGGTCACTGCTAGTTTGCGCTAGCAGCAAATGCGGTGTGATTTCAATGTTGGATACACGGTCAGCTTCCGTGGGATTGCGTACTCACGTGCTGACTCGATTGCTCGATACCAATGGAGCGTGCCGCCGCGTCTTTCTCGAGACATAGAATTAGCCACGGTAAGAGCCTTCGAAGCAGCTTTTTAAGCTCGCTTTTTGATCATTTTATGGCCAACCCACGGCTTGCTATGGATCTCAGAGTACAAATGACTTCACATGTACTCACGATCGCTTGGAGTGGCGGGGAAGCTGGCTCTTGGCCTATGCTTTGTAGTAAATTGTCTGGTCCAGGCGGCCAGCAATGGCGGCACAATCGCAGGCATCGTCAGCGATCAAACCGGTGCCCCGATGGCGAATGTGTCAGTCAGCGTGCGAGACGTCAACACCGGCGCTCAACGCACAGCCTTCACTAATCAGAGTGGCTACTACGCGTTTCCCGTCCTCGACATTGGTTCCTATGAGCTTGCCGTCCATCAGCCTGGCTTTCGGCCCTATTGCCGGACCGGATTGCATATCAACGCAAGCGCCTTCGCGCAGGCGGACATCAGTCTGGAAATTGGCACTCGGCAGGAGAGCATCTCCGTCACCGACACGGCGCTGCAGGTGGAACATTCCGAAACCGAACGAGGCGAGACCATCTCCGGCCGAACCGTCAATGCCACTCCCCTGAATGGCAGAAGCTTGACCGACTTGCTGGCTCTCCAGCCCGGCGTTGTCCCGATTTCCTCCCAACAGCCCAACGCGGTCAATATGGGCGGAGTGACGACCTCGATGCCTCCCTCGGGCGATCTTAATGCAGGCAACCTATCCATTAGCGGCCAGCGCGAAACAACCAACGGATTTATGGTGAACGGCAGCGATGTAGAAGAGAACGTCAACATGGGCACGTCCATCGTCCCGAATCTGGATTCAATTGCCGATTTCCGCATTCTCACGAACAACTTCGATGCCGAATACGGCAATTACAGCGGCGGCCAAGTGCTGGTTGTCACCAAGTCCGGCACCAACGATGTGCACGGGGGAGCCTTTGATTGCCTGCGCAACACATCGCTCGACGCCCGAAACTTTTTCTCCGCCCAACGTGCACGCTTCCAGCAAAGCCAGTTCGGCGGAACTTCGGTGCACTCATCCGACGAAACAAGGTTTTCCTCTTTGTCGACTACCAAGGCACTCACTCACATGGTGCAAGGCATCGACACTGGGCTGGTCACCGTTCCTTCCCTGGCCAATCGTACCGGCAACTTCAGCGACAGCAGTAGTCTGCTTAGCGGTTCCGTCAGCGGCCCTGCGTTCGCCCAACTGCTTTCCCAGAAGCTTGGCTACACCGTTTCTGCCGGCGAAAGCTACTACACAGCCGGTTGCGTTACAACCGCGGCCTGCGTCTTTCCTAACGCGCAAATTCCTTTGTCGGCCTGGTCTGCCCCGGCCAAGAATCTCTTGCGCTACATCCCGACGCCTAATCTAGGTCTCAATCAGTTTTCAACCGCAGCGTATAACCAAGACCTGCGCGATGACAACGCTGGCTTACGTCTCGACGCAGACACCCGCTGGGGAATGCTCTCTCTGTACTATTTCGCCGACGATTACTCGCTCGACAATCCCTACCCCACCGCGCACGCGGGCGCGAACGTCCCCGGCTTTAACGCGCTCAATCTTGGGCGCGCGCAATTGATCACGCTCAGCGATACGAAATCGTTCGGGGCAAACGCCGTCAACGAACTCCAGCTCAGCTTCATCCGGAACGCAAACCAGGTTGGTCAACCTTTCGGTGGTGTCGGTCCATCCCTCGCATTGCAAGGTTTTACCAACATTGTTCCGCTTGCTCCCTCTATCGAGGGCATCGAGAATGTGGCCTTCAACGACTACACCATCGGCGTAGATACGACGGGTCTCAAGCAGGTGAACAACACCTACCAGGTCCTCGATAACTTCTCGAAAGTCCTCGGGACACATACATTCAAGTTCTGCGGCGAGTTTCACGCCGATCAAGTCAACACCAGCCCGGATTCGCAGAACAACGGTTCCTTTCTTTTCCAGGGCACCGAAACCGGCAGCGACTTCGCTGACTTTTTTCTCGGCATTGCCAGCAGTTACTCGCAGGCTGACGCGCAGAGTTTCTACATCCGCAATCGCTACGCGGGAGCCTTTGCCCAGGACAGCTGGCGCATGCGTTCCAACCTCACCTTGAACTACGGCCTTCGCTGGGACCGGATTGCGCCCTGGTCGGAAAAATACAACCAGCTACAACGTGATTGCTCCCGGGCAATCGCCTGTGATTGCCCCTCCCCGATCATCGACGATTGCGCTACGGCGCTCATCGGTGAGTGGGGTACCTCGCTCACGTATGATTGGGGTCCGCCAACCCGCTGCTCATAAAGTTCATGCCAGAGGAACTCGAATTCGTTTGATCGTCCAGAGCGTGCAACGCGTCGAATTAGACCTTTGCTCTCGAGCGCACTGACACAGCGGCGCGTCTGAGGAACGGAGAGTGCGACCTCTTCCGCTATGCGCTCGATGGAAGGCCAGGCTCTGCCTTTTCCACCGACAAATTGCGTGAGGCGAGCGAATACCAGCTTTTCGGAAGGAAGCAGATTCGGGCTCCTCAGAATCTCGGACGGAACGATCGCCCCGTCAAAAAGGTTGAAGGGGTTGAAAACCTCACCTACCCTGAGCGCTAGACTTGATCGGCGCTCCTGACGCGAGGTGCCAGCAAACGGATCGGATAAAGGATTTCTTAGCTCGCGATTTCCAAAACTTTCGGATACACTTGGGGCAGTGACCGTGTTCATGCGCACGGCTTCACCAAACCTTTCTTGCTAAAGGCACCGCTCCAACGGTGCCTTTAGCTTTTTGGAAGGTCCACCGAACCGGGTTGCCAAAATCGTGCCAAACCGGTGCCGGTTGTACGGTTTTAATCGTTTATGGCGAATCGTAAGTTGGTTAAACTATTGATCTTCGGTGCTAGACATGCATCCGCATCCCATGCCGTCCACCACCTATCTGATTAGAAACACAGGGGTTATCCGATTCAAGCACACCAAAACGCACCATGCCGTACACCAAATCTGACCTTGAGGTCCCCTAGGAGGGGACCTCGTCTTCATCGGTTGGCGGCGCGAGTTCAATCGTGTTCACCGCACTGCGATCGAGAGGGCGGATCATCTCGGCTTTGAGCTCCACGGTGAGTTGCTGAATCACGTGATCGACAATCTCTTTTCCGGTCGGCACCTGAATCGTGCGGTCATATTCACGGGTAGTCAGTTCCCCCTGCACGAACACCAGCGAGCCTTTCACAAGCCGGACGGCCATGTGCGCGAAGCTCTGTCCGAAGGCGATTACATTGTGCCATTGCGTTTTGCTCTTCCAATCGCCGCTGTCGTCCTTCCAGGACTTGGTCGTTGCAACCGAAAACTTCGTGATCACGACGCCATTCGGTAACTGCTTGGTCTCGGCGTTCTTGCCGATGAAGCCGATAATTGTGAGCTGATTGAGGTTCATTTATTCCTTCTTTCTTGCCCGCTTTGCCTGGGCACTCAGAAGCGAGAGGCAGCTGCTCCCAAGCCAACTGAGAGCTTTCTTTGGGGGACCAAAAGAATTTCCTTCCTCTGATTCCCCGCGAGTCGGCGAGCACGTCACACGGAAATTGTTTGGGTGGTTCCAAGGAAAGCAGAGCGAAGGCCGGTGCCGGGCGCAGGGTTTGGCCCGAAGCTGTGCCAGGGAAAGCTGGAAGACAAGAAGGATTAGAAGCTCTCAGCTGTCAACAGGAACGCCGCTGCGCCTTCAAGTCCGAATAGAATCGAATTGTCTCCATTTTCGACACCGCGAAATCCGAATCGGCAAACCGCGAAGCAAGACTCAGCTGAATGAATCCAGTTGAGATACTGGCGAGTTTGTGTCAGCAGCTACGGAAATACTTCACCTGGTGTAAACGCTAGGTATCGTGTGTCACGCCGGTTTCTAGCAGCAAGCCTGAAACGCGATTCTTCATCTGCACCATCTGCCGCACCAGCAGCTGTCGACAACGCAACGTGTGTCGTCGATCGCGGGTCTTTGCAGAAGCCATGCGGCATTCAGGCAGGAAGTCACAACGCAAGCCATCGGTAATCTTGCCGGCATCGATTCGGTCATTCTTCTTCTTTGCCAAAACGATGGCACGCAGCCTCAATGGGTGGGCCACCCTCACCTGTGCTGCACGCGGGAGCAGATAATCATAAACCCACCCGCTAAAGATGCTGGCCTCTATCGCAGTCGTCCATGGCTGGGGAAGAGTCTTCATCCAGTCATCCAGCTCAGAACGCTTTGCGGCCATCGTACGTTGTTGTTGGATGTGACCAGTGACATCCTGTACGCAATAGCTGATCGTCTTCTTGTGAACGTCGAGTCCGATGTAATGCATATGCATACTTTTCGAGGAGTCTCCGTCGTTGTTCTCTGAATCAACATGCCGCTGAGTTCAGCCCGTTGTACACCACGCGCTCTTCGCTCGACTTACATTCAAACAACTCACGAGGTATTTCGCGGAGCTGTCCGGCCTCGACGAGAAGAAGGCATTCGCCCGGCCTGGTTACTTGCGCTTACTTAGGCCTCACGAGAACGCTGCAGCGTAGTCGATCGCAAATTGTTCAAAGGTCCTAGCCGGGCGGCCGAGTAGCGAGGGCACGTCGTCGGTGATGTAATCGGCGTCGCCCTCGGCGAACAGGCTGAGCGCTTTGGCATTGTCATCGGCAACGGTTTCCGGGAGGCCGGCATCGACCATTGCCTGTCTTTGCTCTTCGAAGCTGAGCGGGTGACAAGTGATGGGACGGCCGAGCACCTTGGAGAGGATTGCGACAATGTTTCGCGACGAGAGCACCTCCGGCCCGGTTGGCCAGTAGGTCTTTCCCGCGTACGTGGCAGGTGAAGCGGCGACCTTTGCGGCGACCGCAGCGACGTCGCGCGCATCGACGTGGCCGATGCGCCCATCGCCCGTTGAACTTCCGAAGGTGCTCGTCCTGGCTATCGCGGGCGCCATCATCAGGAAGTTCTGCATGTAAGCGTTGTTTCGCAGGAGCGTGTAGGCCAGACCGGAGGCCATGAGCGTTCTTTCGATTTGGGCTTGGTCACGGCGCCGACTGATCGGCGAGTCCGCCGAGGCTTTGCTGGTGATCTTGACGACGTGCCGGACGTCCGCACGAACAGCGCTGTCGATCACCTTGATTTCCTGAGGTGGTTTTGCCGGGCTGACCAGGAGCACCGTTGACACGCCCTCCATCGCTGCGTCCACGGTCGCGGGAGCTTCCAGGTCACCGTGAAAGACGTCCACTCCTACCCGCGCCATGGCCGCAGCCTTATCCGGGTTGCGGACCAGCACGCGTACCGGAACACCTTGTTGTGCCAGGAGTCGTGCCGCCTCCGAGCCCACCTTGCCGGCAGTGGTGATGAGAATCATAATCGTGTGCCCCTCTCGTTACTCAAGATGCCCGGGCGGGCACTTCGATACGGCTTTCGCCAGTGCTCCGCAAGAATTGACGAGAAGTTCGCAAGCCAGGATCTTTCTTCAACGCTTTCGATTTAGCTGCGCTCGCATCATACAGATGAAGAGCAATCTAGCTCCGATAGAAGGATAAGTTGCGATTACCAATCATTAGCCGCTTGCTGTTCACGTTGTCTGCGATTGGGCAAGGTGTAGGCGCGCATGTCGCCGATTTGAGCCCCAGCCATATCTTCAATGAGCGCTGGCCACCGCACGCGAAATTCCACACAGGCCAAACGCTTTCCATGTCGCTTTTGCTACCGCTACTAACGATTTGCTTTGCGTGGCGTAAGACATCAGATCCACATCAGGCAGTCCTCGCGACAGCCGGGTTTTCTGCTGCGTATTGGGTCACACAGGCGACGTCAATCGCCTATCCAAACACCGGCTTTTATGATCCTGAATTTGTGACAGAGGGCAGCTTTCGCTTAGGTCTGCCGATTCAGGCGTACTTCGAGATCAGTTTCCTTTCACTAATAGGGCTGGCTAGTTGGCTGGCAATAAGGAAGTTCGCTGAGAAAAAGATGGGAGAACACAATGACGCAAGTAACCGATGAGCCGCGGCACACACGCGGACTCGCCAGGCTCGCTGAACTCGACGGCAAGAATGGAGAGAACACAGTCGCCTCGATGCGTGAATTGGGTCGCTATCTCGTCGAGTTCGGTTTTGGCGACATATACAGTCGTAGCGGCTTGAGTCTGCGGGATCGGGAGTTCGCCGCGGTTGCGATGCTCATTGCCATGGGCCGCGATCAGCAAGTGCGGTTTCACTTGCGCGCAGCGCTGAATGTGGGACTCACAGCCGAAGAACTAGAAGAACTGATCATTCACACGGTGCCGTTCGCTGGCTTCCCAACTGCAATCAATGCCCTTCAGGCACTCAAGCAGGTGTTGGCCGAAGCACCAAGTTCTTAAGTGGAGTGCAAGGAGCCAGGCGATACTTCACGGTCTGGTAGGTGGCTGAACCTGTGGAGGTAGAGCTAGTCAGCGAACCGCCGAAATTGCTTAGGTGAATATCCCGTGTAACGGCGGAACATGCGCGAGAAATTCGTCGCGGTCTCGATGCCTATTTCAAACGCGATAGCTTCGATCGAGAGATCCGTTTGTCTGCAATAGCGACCGCGCCTTCTCAAGTCGCAACGTGCGTTGATAAGCATAGGGTGGGGTGCCGATACGCGCCGTGAACGAGCGCGCGAAATGAAACACACTGGAATTGCACAAACGCGCCAATTCGGCCAGACTGAAGGGCTTTTCCGGAAATGCATTCAGCGCGTCAACTGCGGGTTGCAAGCGTTGGATGTCTAGAAGCCCTACGGCCGCGCGAGTGGATTCGTAATTAAGTGAGCGAATCAATCGAGTTGCCATTAACAATCTCGCGTGATCGATGATCGCATTTGAAATACCTTCAGCCCACGAAAACTCCTCACGAATGACTTGACTGATTCCCCGTAGTCCGGGGTCGGCGGGTTGAAGACCGGACGTGTACGGCAACTCGAATCCGGTCTGTTCAGTCAGCTCCCGCCCAAAGCTTTCCGGGAAATACAAATTAAGCATTTCTCCAGTTCCATGCCATTGGACGCGATGGCTTTTTTCGGGAGCTATGTAGGCGATCGAACCAGGGTGAAAAGGAGTGTGGGTGACCGCCCCTGTGGCGTCAATCGCCAAAAGCACGGCCGAAGCGCCACTGAACAAAAAAGAAACCTGTGCTGCTGGATGCTCATGCAACTCGGGTGAAGCATTCGTCAGTCGAATGATCGACGCCGTAATGTCTCGGCTGGACGGAGCTTCGCATACGAGAATTCCTGAGGAATGCTCCCGTGAGTGATCCTCCGGACGCGATGATGCTGCGCCCACGAGAACGTTTTTCGCCCTGCTCGCCATGAGACCTCCCTTTTTAGAGATGCGTGTCGTAGCAACTTCGATCACGTCTTTTCTCGCACAAGTTTTGCCCGTGAATCTCTAACCGAAGAGGAGCCTCAATCATTCTGCAGTGCAACCCCGATTGCACGCAAAGCTGTTTCTGCTACTTGCAGTCGGATGGATCCGTTCTGACAGCGAAGTGGCGATCTAAAAAAAGATTTGGCAGAGCTGGCAGCTTTTCATGCCTCGCGACAAATGGCGGCTCTGTCGATGCAAGACGACTGTGTCTAAATGACTGACAGTCCGGCAGCCGAACTCTCACTGGTTTTCGAGGTATTCAATTGCTCGACGCAGCAACTCTAAACGAGATGCTAGTCCCTCTGAAACTTGCGCCGAACCCGCGATCATACGTAGTGAAGAAAGCGTCAGTGGGGTCATCCAAGCATTTTGTGGTTTGCTGACTTCTGGCCTCTCCGTCATCGACGGACATCAGGCGGCCGTCTACCGTGATATTTGTGCGGATGATTCAAAAGGTCCGCACGGGAAAGGACTCTCCCATGACCGATACGCAATTTCAAGGGATTTTCGAAGCTTACCTCAATGCATTTGCCGCAACCTCGCCGGTTGAGCGGGAAAGGCTGTTGCGTTCCAGCGTAGCGGAGGATGTAGTGTACACGAACCCCGGCGTGGAAGGCCGAGGACTGCAGAATCTTTTGAAGCACATCAGCGTGTTCCAAGAGCGGTTTCCAGGACACCGCTTCCGAGTGAACTGGTTCCGGCAGCAACACGGACAGATGCTTGCGGAATGGACTCAGGTGACCGAAGACGGCCGAGAACTCGTCACGGCCCACAGCTATGGGCGTCTGAATGAACTCAGCGTTATCGCCCACCTGGCTGGTTTCTGGAGCCCTGGCGCGGTATAACGTTCCGCAAAATGACGTCCGCTTCCAGTGACCGGCAGGATTTGCGACATGAAAGTTAAGCTGCTTCGTGAGGCTTCAGCAGGTCTTCCATACCGATGCGTCGGAACAACTCAGTGCGGACGCGGTCGCCCATCATGTTGATGACCTCTGCGCCGGCGTCCGCCGGGTCGATCGTGACGCGGAAGGGACGCTTGCCGAAGGGGGTATCGACGACCTTCGCGATGGCACGGGCAACATCGCCAACGTCCGATCCTGCCGGGGCCATAACATCGTGTCCTTTCTGAACGAGTTCCGGCATGTCTTTATAGGGTCCGTCGGCATACTCGACGGCACGCGCTTCATCGTCTGGATGGTCCGCGTTCGGAAAGTGGTTTGTGCCCGTTGTGTAGACACCCGGAACAACGATCGTGGTCTCGATGCCCCAGCGCGTCAGTTCTCCCGCATAGGTGACCGCTAGGGAATCCATGGCCGCCTTCGCGGCGAAGTAAGGACCAAGATAGGGCGGTGTGCCGCCACGCGTGCTGGAGCTACCAACCCAAACGACGAGCCCTTTCCCTTGCTTGCGCATGATGGGAAGCGCCGCACGGTTTACCCGCTGCGTGCTGAGGACATTGACGTCGTAGAGCTCTGCAATCTGCTCTACTGTAAACGCCTCCGAAGGTCCGAAACTCATGTGCCCCGCGTTGTGGATCAGTACATCGAGGCGGCCGGTTTCTGCCCTGATCTGCTCGATTGCCTTATCCACCGATACCTGCGACTGAACATCCATCTCGACAGACCGAAGATCGACTTTTTCAGCGAGCGCAAACTGGCGTACCGCTTCAACCTCGTTTGCGTTTTTGCCTGCGGTCCACCGCATCCCGGCATACACTGTGTGACCGGCCCTGCTAATGGCACGAGCCGATAAAGCTCCAAAGCCGGACGATGCACCCGTAATAACGACTACATATTTGGACATGATTCCTCTCCTATCGCATGTTCTGAAAAACGTTGGCTGTTATGTTCGGAGTCGCCGCCCTACGGACGGCGACTCCAAGGACGTGACGGCTTTGCGGCAACACCCTTGGTTTAGGCAAATCCCCCATTAACCCGCAGGACCTGTCCGTTTACCCAGCCGCCTTCCGGGCCAACGAGAAAAGAGACCATACCGACAATGTCCGCCACTTCTCCGATCCGGCCAAGCGGCGGCAACTTGCCGATTGCTGCGATCTGTTCCTCACTTTTGCCCTTAAGAAACAGCTCGGTGGCAACCGGACCCGGGGCGACTGCATTGACGGTAATCTTCCGCTGACCAAGTTCGTTGGCCAGAACGCGGGTGAGGCCTTCAACGCCTGCCTTGGAAGCGATGTATGCGCCGTATGCCGGAAAATTCCTTCCGAGTACGCTGCTTGAGAAGGTGACGATGCGGCCGCCCTCGGCAACCTGGTTCGCAGCCTCGCTCATCACCAGAAAACTGCCACGCAGATTGGTGGCAATCACCTTGTCGAAGGCGTCAAGATCACCCTTCTGAATCGGTGCAAGCGGCATGATTCCCGCGCAATTGACCACGGCGGTGATCTCTCCAAAGGTTGACAGGCCGGCGTCGAAGATTCGCTTTACATCATCTGCCCTTGAGATGTCCGCCGCCACGGTGATTGCTTTTCCACCAGCGGCTTTGATGCTCTTGAGAGAGTCCTCCGCTTTCGCCGCATTCCCGGAGTATGTGAGGACTACCGAAAACCCATCTGCAGCAAGACGTTCCGCAACACCCCTGCCGATGCCGCCGGATGCACCGGTTACGATTGCTGTTCCTGTCATAGTTTTTTCTCCTTTTCAAATGCCTTACGCTCATGAGATGAGCTGGGCACAGGTAAGAATCATGCATAATATGCAGAGCGACTATGCGTCTAACGCAACTGCGTCAAGCAGACTTGAACCTGCTCGTCTACTTCATTGCGTTAGTGGAAGAGAAAACGATCTCTGGGGCTGCGAAGCGGCTGCGGTTGAGTCAGCCTGCCGTCAGCCGGTCGCTGCAGAGATTGCGAGAGTTGTTCAACGACGACCTTGTCGTCCGAAGGACGAGGCAATATGAGCCCACGCCCCGAGGGCAGGCACTGTGGCAGGAACTAACAGTCATCCTTCCGCAAGTTGAAAGGCTGATCTCCGGCAAGGAGTTTGATCCTTCTACAGAGCAGGCTACCTTTCGGCTGGCGGCAACTGACAGCTTGGCGCACCTGTACGGGCCTGAGCTTGCGAAGCGTTACGCCGAGCGTCGAAATCTCGACTTTTCGTTCCAAGCCTTTACCGATGATCGATTCAGCGATCTGGAGGCGAATCGATTTGACCTGCTGCTCGATGCGGAATTCAGGGCACTGCCGGCGACCCTGAAAAGTGAAGTGCTGTTTGAAGAAGAGCTAGTCTGTGCAGTTGACAAGGACAGCCCGTACAGGAAAAAGCTCTCGCTTGCTCAATATGTTGCCGCCAATCACGTCTGCATTAGCGTGCTGGAAAATCAGCAGACTGTACCTGATATCGCTCTGACCAAAATCGGGGCGGCAAGACGATGTGCCTTCACCATTCCGTATTTCAGTGTGGGTCTGAAGATGGTGGCTGGAACCTCGCTCATCGCAACACTGCCGCGGAAGCTGGCAGAGAGTCTCGTCAATCCCCTGCAAACAAGACTCGTTTCAGCCCCGGCGGAGTTAACGAACTTCCGTTATCTAATGATTTGGCATTCCCGTCAGGATCTGGATGTTCGCCATCTTTGGTTGCGACAGGCAGTGCGCCAGGCAACAAAGTGGAGCTAGGCGTCAGTCTAGACCGAGGTTGATCGCTCCAGAGCGTTACTTCGGCGTGGCAGGATCGCAATCGGCGATCCGCGCATCCATCAACGCTTGTGTCTCGACGGAGCCGGAATTGCGATCTGCCCAGCTGGCTCATACACGATCAGGTTCGAAAAAAACAGTTGTTGCGAGTTCTCCCGGGGTGGGTCCCAAACCCGGTCGAACTCTTCGTCCTTACCCGACGCGCCTCAGCATGACCTCAAAACTGATCGTGTTCCTGGCCTTCATCCAAGAAGTCGTTCCGAATCGCGTAGCGATACTTCGCTGAGGGCTGGGCTCACTTCTTACCGCCGTCACGCAGCGAATCAGGAAGCGCAACGGTGTTCATACCTACCCTTTGGAAGAGGGCCTGCATCTGCTCTGGGCTTCGCGGCGATGTCAGGTCCGGCGGCGGAACGACGCGAGACTTCGCAGGTTCGCCGAACTCGGTGATGACTCGTTCAAATCCTCCGGGCAGGTAGAAGTTGAGCAGTCGTGCTTCGCGCGAATCGATTCGAAAGCTGTGAACGCAATGTGCCGGGATATACGCCAGAGCTCCTGGCTTCACGCTCAGCCTCTCGGCACCAAGAATCATCGTGAGCTCGCCCTCGACCAAATAGATCACCTCATCTTGTTCATGCGTGTGAGGCGGTGGACCGGAATCCTTCGGGCATACTTCCTCGATCAGTGAATATGAGCCGCCAGTCTGCTCGGCACTCGCCAGAATGGTCCACAGAATCCCTTGCGACCAGTAAGCCGGAGCCTCGTTCACATTGATTCCGAAAGGCTTGATGGGATTAACCGTGCTGCGCTTCGTGACCATATTTTCTTTCGTGGGGGGATCCGCGAAAGGAAGGGACTTACCGGGGATTTGGCCGAACTCGCGCGAGCACTCTTCGACCATCCAGCGCGGAGGCACGGGAATAGACCCGGGAGCGGGCGGTTTGCGCTCCGCTGCAGGTGTTGCGACGCTCATCAGCAGCATCTCGAAGCCACCGGGAGAATAAAAATTCAGGAGACGAGAATTAGGAATGTCGACCGTAAAGCTGTGTTCCACCAACCGAGGCACTGAGACCAGCGTGCCCGGACCAGCCTCGACGGTCTCGCCGCCGGCATTGAAAGTGCAATGGCCTTCCAGGATGTAAAGTCCCTCGTCAGAAGGGTGGCTATGCGTAGGCGGCCCACCAATGCCGATTCCGCACACCTGCTCGATAAAGCAGAAGTTTCCGTTCGTAAGAAAGCTACCGGCCAAGGGCATCCAGAGATTGTCGTTCAGCCAGAACGCTGGACTATTCTCATTCGTAAGTACGTAAGGCGAAATTGCTTCGTTCATATTCTCGTTTTATTCTTGAGCGGAATTGGGACCGCGCATACGGCCATCTTTGCGGATTTGTTGCCGATCCTTGCGAACCTTGACTCGAAGGCCAGCAGCGGACAATAAGAACGAGAGAGGTTACGTGCCGATCTCAGGTTTATGCCAATCGCGGCGATAGACGAGTACCGGGTGGTGTCTAAGGATGGGAACGGCGCTCTCATCTTCGCCCGCCCAGAGTACAGCGCGGGAGAGCATGAACATCCGGAAGCGCAGGTCTCGATTCTTTTTAAAGGAGCATCGGCCAGTCGTTCTGACACACAGCGACACCGGAACAAGCATGCGAACCGGGACTCGCCCCTGAGTCGTTTACTTATATTCCTCCGCGCCAGCCCCATCGCTTGAATTGGCGGAGTGAAGGAGAGTTGTTGAATCTCTACATCTCAGACCAGAGCCTGGGTGAACTCGCGGAGGAGTGCGGGACTCCACTTCCAGGCTTCGAGATCGCTGATCGCCTGGACCGTGCCGTGTACGAGATAGGCAGGCTCCTGCTAGATGAGTTTCAGACGATGGGCGGCCTGGCTCCGACAATGATCGACCATGCGATTTGTTTGATCTCTCGCCGCTTGCTCAGAGCCAATGAACGGATCTCAAAACAGGATGCTTCGGGCCTACTCAGTCTAAGGAGATTGCAGCCGGCCATCGATACGATCCATGGAAGCCCGGAGAGAGACTTCACTCTGATTGAGCTTGCCCGCTTGTGCAACTCGAGCGTCTTCCATTTCGCACGCTCTTTTTCGGCTAGAACGGGATCTGCCCCTTTCCGTCTGCAACGAACATTGCGTTTGCGGAAGGCACAAGAACTTCTGCTTGAGACTGATCTTTCTGTCGGCGAAGTGGCCATTGCTGTAGGACTTGAAAACGTAACCCACTTCTCTCGGGCCTTTCGGGCATACTTCGGCAGTTCCCCCCGCGAGTACCGCCGCTTGCGTTGGCAAAAAAGAACAGAGTGAGAGAACTACTCGAGCTGACTTTCCTGCTCGATGATCCGGCTAAGCCATTCGTTCAGCAGGGCCAATTCGGCATCTGAGAATAGCTCCCCAACGTCCAGCACAGCGCGAAGCGTAACGGCGGCGTTCAGCCTTGGCGAACTCCGGCGATCGCCCGTCGGCGCGATGTGGTGATTGCAGCGAGAGAAGCTTCCCGCATCATGCTGGAGATCGTGAGGTCCCTTGCATCCGCTGGAGAGTTGAGCAGGAAGAGAACAATCCCCATTGCGGCGGCATGGTAAAGCCTGACAGCCTGCTCCTCTGCGACCCTAAGCCGCCCTGCTGCAGCGACGAGTGCCATACTTTTTCGCAGCATCGAGAGGGCGAGAGCCGCCGCCGCAGACGTTTCACCGACCCGTGGCTCTGCATACATCAGAAGGTAGAGCATTGGATGCTGCAGACCAAACTCGATGTGCTGATCCCAGCCTTGCCGCAGTGCCTCTATCGGATCGAGCTTGCGAAGGCCTGTGACGCTTCTGGGCCAGATAACGCGAGAAACCATGCTCCGCCAACGCTTCGAGCATTGCCTTCCTTGTCCCGAAACTGACGATAAAGCACGGGCGGCTGCACTTTGGCTGCTTCTGCCACTGCCCGCGTAGTCACGGCATCTCGCCCTCCTGTGTTGAGCAGTTGCAGGGCAGCGGCAAGGATGCGCTCCCCGTGTGTCCTCTTAAACCTTCTCGCCGCTCCTCGTTGAGGTTTTGGCTGCCATTGACCGTCCTTTCCCAGAATATCTGTTATCGTAGATATCGCATTGATGTTATCGTTGATAACACCAACTTAATGTCACGGAGGAGAAAAGCATGATCGTCATTACCGGCGCGACCGGAGAGTTCGGGCGGCACACGTGGAGAGTCTTCTGAAGAGGGTTCGCAGTGCTCAGATTGGAATCAGCGTGCGCGATCCACAGAAAGCCGAAGACCTCAAGCAGCGTGGCATTCGGGTGTGCAAGGGTGACTTCGCAGAACCAGCGAGCTTGCTAGAGGCCTTCGACGGGGCTGAACAGGTACTGATTGTTTCTGTGAACAAATTTGGGGAAGAGGCGGTCCGGCAGCATGCCAACGCGATCCGGGCAGCGAAAAACGCCGGTGTAAAACGCATTCTCTACACCAGTCACCAGGGAGCGAATCCGTCGTCTGCCTTTGCGCCCGTGCAGAGATCACGCCGCGACGGAAGCGCTGCTCCAATCGTCTGGTGTTCCCTATGTGTCTTTGCGCAACGGCTTCTACGCAGAATCGGCGCTCTTTCAATTGAGCGGCGTAAAGCACACAGGGAAAATCGCCCTTCCTGAGGACGGACCGGTCTCTTGGACGGCCCGCACTGACCTCGCGGAAGCGGCTGCCACGGCACTCTCGGACCCCGGACTCTTCGATGGGATCTCGCCACCATTCACCAGCTCGCAGGCATTGGACTTTGCCGACATCGCGAAGATCGGCTCGGAGATTCTTGGCCGCACTGTCGTAAGGGAAACGACCAGCGATGAGGAGTATCGGACCAGCCTCATATCGCACGGTCTCCCTGAAGTAATGGCCGATGGTCTGGGAGGTCTCTATAAGGCAAGCCGTGCGCGCGAGTTCGCAGTGATCGACCCCACTCTGGAGCGGCTGCTAGGCCGCTCTCCTATAGTCTATGAGGGACGTTTTGGTCAGACTTTCTTGGTGATAAACGGAAGCGGGGCGGAGCCAAAACAAAAAGAGGAGAAAACATGCAAACAGCAAAGAAAGTGGCTCTGATTACAGGAGCAAACAAAGGCATCGGCTTCGAGGTCGCCAGCCAGATCGCGAAGGCTGGCTGGACGGTACTTGCGGCCGCGCGCAATGGAGAGCGGGGCAGGCAGGCGGTTGCGAGACTCCAGGCGGAAGGTCTCGATGTGCAGTTCATTCACATTGACCTCGACGCACCAGAGACCGCGATTACTGCGGCCGAGACCATTCGCAAGCAGTTCAGCAAGCTCGACCTCCTGATCAACAACGCCGGCATAGCGACTCAGGGCGATGGGCCGCCCAGCAAGGTCAACCTTGAGGCCGTGAAGAGAACCATGCAGACCAACTTCGTAGGCACTTTGGCGGTCACGCAGGCGATGCTTCCGCTGCTGCATGGCTGCGGCGAAGGCCCAGATCATCAACGTCTCCAGCGAACTCGGCTCTATCAGTCAACAGATCCAACCCGGATTGGAAGTATGCCCCGGTCAAGGTACTAGGCTATTGCGCTTCAAAGGCGGCGCTGAATATGTTGAGCGTTCAACTGGCTTACGAGTTCCGCGACGGAAACATCGCCGTAAACTCGGTCAATCCGGGCTACACAGCCACGGATTTGAACGGGAACAGCGGCCCGCAGACCATAGAAGAAGGAGCCGCTGAGATCGTCCGTGTCGCCCTTCTCGATCCGCCCGTCACCGGGAAGTTCCTCGAAACCGGGGGAGAGATCTCCTGGTAGAGTGCCTTGAACGCGAAGCTGCGTGAGCGCCGATCCCATGCGTTCGCCAAAGCTTACCCGCGGTTCGCAGGAATTCCCAACATTTGGCGATGCTGCCGTGGGCTGTGACCGGTTACTTTCTTGAAGACTTTGGTGAAGGCACTTGCGGACTCATACCCAAGCGACCGCGCGATTTCGGCAATCGAATCAGTAGTGCCGGCCATCCTGTCTTCTGCGAGCAGCATTCGCCAGCGTGTCAGGTATTCGATAGGCGATTGACGGACGGTCTCCTTGAATTTGAGCGCAAACCCAGCGCGGGACATGCCCGCCTGGTTCGCCAATTTCTCAACCGTCCAATCGAGCGCGGGTTCCTGTTGCATGCTGGCAATTGCCCTGCTCATCTGCGCGTCCGATAAGGCAGAGAGCCCTCCTGAACCGTTCATTGCGTTGTCGGCGATATGTACGCGAAGTGCCTGAACGAGCATCATCCGCGCCAGTGAGTGGGCGACAACCACGCCGCCCGGCTGCGGATGAAGCAGTTCTTCACTCATACGTTGCAACGTCCAGCAAAGAGCTACGTTCTCGACCGAGTTCTGGAGGTGTACGATCGGCGGCAGAAGATCGAGCAGCATAACAGCTTGCATCGTTGTAAACGCATAATGCGCTCCCACGATCAGGCACTGTCCTCCTTCGCCGTACGTTGCGATCGTTCCGCATTGCACTGCCTCAACTTCGGAGCATGCAGCAAGGGCACTGTCCTGCCTTCCAGCGAGGCAAAAGGGCCTCCCGCGCGGCAGCAGAAAACATTCACCCGCCCTGAGATGCACGAAATCGGGAACACCATCAACCGAAAGCCAAGCCTCCCCGGAAATAACCGCATAGCACTTGAGACCGTCATGCCGCGGGAAGTGAATTGCCGAAGCTGCGCCCAGATCCAGACCGCCGCAATTGTAGGTGCGAGGATTCAACAGGATGAGGAGCCGGGACAGAGGGTCCATCCATCTTTAGACGATCAAGCTATCTAATTGGATTCCGAGACTAGACGGTCTAATCGCGATGCGAATCATATAGACGTGACGAAAATCGCCAGTAGTCATAAGGAGCAAAAATGTCAAAATACGCAGGAAGAAGAGTAGTTATCACGGGTGGAACGAGCGGAATAGGGCTTGCCACTGCAAGACTCCTGGTGTCTGAGGGAGCGCGGGTGTTGCTGACGGGACGCACCAAAGACACCCTGGATGCAGCTCGTAAGGAGTTCGACGGAAACGCGATTGTGGTGCAAAGCGACGCGGCCTCACTTGGGGACATCGAGACGCTCGCCAAACTCGTGAAGTCCGATTTTGAACCAATCGACGCATTGTTCGTGAACGCCGGTCAAACCCGCTTCGCACCATTTGAAGAGACGACTGAAGGCGCATATGACGAACTCTTCGCCGTCAATGCGAAAGGACCGTATTTCACAGTACAAAAGTTGGCTCCGGTGATCCGGGAAGGTGGCGGTGTGGTGTTCACAACCTCCGTCGTGAACGTGTTGGGATATCCGATGGTGAGCGCTTACGCCGCGACGAAGGCGGCGCTTCGCTCAATGACGCGCAGTCTCGCGCGTGAGCTCCTGCCCCGTGGCATTCGAGTTAACGCGGTGAGTCCGGGTCCCATTGAGACTTCGATTCTTGGAAGAGTGATGCCAAAGGATGCAATCGAGAAGACCTATGCGCAAATGGCGGACGCGAATCCGATGAAGCGCGCAGGCAATGCGGAGGAGGTGGCTAGAGCGACTGTCTTCCTGGCGTTTGAGGCGACCTATACGACCGGAGCAGAACTTCCTGTAGACGGGGGTGGGTCCCAGTTATGAGACTCCGAGCAACCGGAGCTTCGTGAAAGGCCGGGCGACGGAAGCGCTCCATGGAGCGCGCCCGCTGTCCACACTGCAACCGGAAGCGCCTGATTGTTCGTGGCCTGCTGACTGAAGCTGTGCGTGACCTTGCCGGTGTTCAGTCCTGAAGGACGGTCGGCGCGGGATCGGGGTATAACCGCTCGATTACCTTTGGCAGATACTCTTTCACAAAGTTGCGGGAGTTCGCGTTTCGGAAGAAATGTGCAGCTTTATCTTCCAGCACTAAATGAGCGAGTCCATGCAGGGTCGCCAAGCCGCACAACATATCGGCGGCATCCTCGAAGCTGTTTGGGTCCACATCGAATTTGCCGCGGTAGGCGAGAACCGCACGGCTGAGCCGCGTGCCTGGCTTTTTGCTGACTGCGGCAAAGCGAGGATCAGCGCGGTCCACCAAATCGTTCCGAAACATCAGTCGGAAGTGCCCTGGGTGCTGAAGAACAAAGGTGATGAACGCCAGGCTCACCGCCCGCACGTCAGCCACCACATCGTTCGAGTGACCGGCGGCCTCAATGTACCGGTCAACCCGTTCGAACGCTAACAGCGCAACCTCCGTGAGGAGTCCTCGTGCACTCCCGAAGTGGTGTGCTGGTGCTGCAGGAGAGACCCCTGCGCGCTGTGCGGCTGCGCGCAGCGAGAAAGTTTCGATACCCCCCTCGGCGATGATGCTGTCGGCCGCCTTGATAAGAGCGGTGCGCAAATCTCCGTGATGGTAAGTCGATCTTTTCCGTGCCATGTTCTCATTATCATCTAAACAATGTTAAGATCTGATCTAGACAGTGTTTAGATGAGGCGCCTGTTGAATGCGCCCGCACTCAAGCACCGCCATGAAGGAGATATTTACATGAAGACATGGTTTATCACGGGTGCTTCCCGTGGTCTTGGACGTATCTGGGCCGAAGCCGCTTTGAAGCGCGGAGATAAGGTCACCGCAACTGCTCGCAAGTTGGCAGATGTCGTCGACCTCAGGGAACGTTTCGGAGATGCCGTCCTGCCGTTAGCGCTGGACGTGACTGACCTCGGACAGGTGCAGCCAGTTGTTCAGCAAGCGTACGAGCATTTCGGCAAGCTGGATGTTCTTGTCAACAATGCCGGCAGCAGCTTAATCGCGACCGTTGAGGAGGCAAATGACGATCAGATCCGGGATCTGTTTGAAGCCAACTTCTTCGGTATGGTCCGGGTCCTCAGAGCTGCTCTGCCCCTGCTGCGGCAGCAAGGCAGTGGGCACGTCCTCGGCGTCTCAAGCAGCCTTGGGATTGTGCCTATGCCGCTCATCGGTTTCTACTCGGCCACTAAATCGGCAGTCGAAGCCCTTCACGAGGCCTTGGCACAGGAAGTGAGGGCCTTTGGAATACATGTGACACTGATTGAGCCAGGTGCTTATGCAACGGACTTCGGTAAATCGGCCAAGAGAGCGGATGCAATGGAACCTTACGAAGGCTTCCGGAAGGAAATCATGGCAAAGTTGGTCAATGCGGAGCGCGGCGATCCCGAAGCAACCCCGGATGCCATTCTCAAGATCGTGGACGCTGAAAACCCGCCGCTGCGATTTGCGCTTGGTTCGACGCTTTTGCCGACGGCGCGTGCAGTATACGCCGACCGCATAGCCACTTGGGAAGCGTGGAAGGACGTATCGAATGCCGCGCAAGGCCGGCAGCTGGCGATGGTGCGCTAAATTCGGCCGCCGGCTACTATGGGCGAGGGATCGAGCCGCTAGAACTGGCGAGAGGCGTGCTGCGAGTTCTGCTCCAGCATCGGCACGCCTCTCGCCAGTGCCGCATGTGATGGCTTGATTCGTCTCCATTCGAATGGCTGGCCCTTACGCCGCAGCCGGCAGCATCTTTACCATCTGCCCAAATGGAATCCGTGGAGCAATTCGGCTCAAGATGTATAGGACGTTGCTCAGGCCAGGACGAACCTCTGTTTTGCCGGATTCAATACCTGATATCGCTTTGGTAACAAGAACCTGCACATTCATACCTTTCTGGCCCTTCATCTCTTTCGCGAATTCGCCACGGAACAACGGCGTTTCCGTACCCGGAGGGGCCAGCTCCACTACCCGGACGTTGGTTCGTGTCAACTGCGCACGAAGGCAGCGCGTATAAGCGTGGACGCCGGCTTTGGCGGCGCTATACATGGGCGACAGCGGGAACGGGACAAAGGCCAGGCCAGAGGACACGTTCACGATCAAGGCGCCCGGGCGTGCCTTGAGCCCCGGTAGAAACGCCTGCACCATCTGGACCGGACCACACAGATTCACCGCGAGTTCCAGGGTGATGTCCGTCAGTTCGTGCGACTGATTGAGATCGAGGTTGCGCATGATGCCGGCGTTGTTGATCAGCGTGTCGAGGTTGGGAAATTCTGCAGCTATCGTATTCTGTAGCTTTTGAATGTCGGCCGGATTCCCCGCGTCGCAAACGTAGGTGTGGACCGGCAGTTTCGATTTCGTCGCTGCTAACCGCCCTGCCTCGCGGCCTGTGATCAGGACGGTGTTTCGTCGCGCGATGAGCTGCTTCGCGAGTTCAAAGCCGATCCCACTTGTGCCGCCGGTAATGAGAATCGTTCTTCCAGTTAATTTCATGATTGTCCCTTTCTTGCTGCGAAGTCGTCCTATATGGCATTATGACGACATTACTCTCGAATGGGAAGAAGGCACTTAAGTGTGCAATATGCACCTGAAGGAGAGTGCGGGGGCTGCCGTTGAAACTCAAGGATAAACAGAAGGCTGCGCGTCAATCTCCCCAAAAGTGCGAAACCCAGGAGCAGACTGATCCCAGGGTGCAAGCATTGGTGACGGAGCTAATCGGCCGCGTTGCTGATAAATGGACGATGATGATCATCGAGGTGCTCACCGACCATGGTGAGGTTCGCTTCACCCGGCTCAGTGAGATGGTTCCCGGCATCAGCTACAAGATGCTCACCCAGACCCTGCGCCAGATGGAGCGCGAGGGTCTCGTAGCCCGAACCGTCCATCCAGTAATTCCTCCCAAGGTCGAGTACCGGCTCACGAATTTAGGCCTGAGCCTCAGTGCAGCTTTCTGCGGCGTTTGGCTATGGGCGGAGGAACACCTTGAGGAGGTAGAGACGGCTCGTGCCACCTTCGACAGCATGCGAATGAGCACCAGTGGTCATCCAGAGATGGCGGTCAATGTGCCGGCGGAAACGAGTAAGACCTTGGCTTCCCGGAAGAAGACCGCGACGAAGGTTGAACACACGTCCGCCCCGACCCTGGGATCCGCGAATCCAGACGGAATTCGGCGAACGCGGGCCCGGATCCCGCCCTCACATTCATAGAGACTCGCAGCGACGCCTGAGCAGATAAAAGCTCTGTTCCAAAAGGTAGGTGCGAAGGGTGCTTGCGGTCCCTGACTCGCTTCGAGATGGCGATAAGAACTAATCACTTCACGGCTTCGGAACAACCTCTTGGATGAAGGCTAGAAACACATTCAGTTTGGGAGTCATGCTGAGGCGCGTGGGGTAAAGGACAAAGAGTTCGACCGGATTTGGGACCCACTCGGGGAGAACTCGCAGCAGCTGTTTTTTTCGGACCTGATCCTGTATGAGCCAGTTAGGCAGGATCGCGATTCCGGCTCCGTCGAGGCACAATCGTTGATGTATAAGCGGATCGCCGATTGCGATCCTGCCGCGAATACGAATTTCCTGGATTTTTCCGCCTTTGTTGAGCGTCCACTTTGTTCCTTCGCGTGATGCCGTTAGGGTAAGGCAGGAATGCTGCGCCAAGTCTTGCGGAGAGCGAAGCGGCGGCGCAGTCGACAGATAATCGGGGCTGCTAAATATGCCAAGGCCTACGGTGCCCATCCTTTTTTGAATGAACTGAGAATCCGCTTCGGGCCGCATTGTTTGAAACACGACATCGAAACGTTCAGCGATCGGGTCGATCTGGCCGCCCCTTAATGCGATATCGAGACGAAGTTCCGGATACCGGGCTAGAAATCGAGTCAGTTTGGGAGCGACGGACGACCGTGCCAGCGTCACTGGCATCGCAACGCGCAGTGTCCCCCTCGGCTGCTGGGTTAGTTTAGAGACAGCTGCATCGCCCTCCTCAACTTCTTCCAAGGCACGGCGAGCATAGTTTAGATAAGTCTCTCCGGCTTCGGTCAGGCGAACGCGGCGTGTGGTGCGCTCGAACAGGCGCGTTCCTAAACGTTGCTCCAGGCGGGCCATTGCCTTACTCGCTGCAGCCTTTGAGATCTCCAGGGCATCAGCGGCTCGCGTGAAGCTCATTTCTTGAACGACGAGCGCGAAGATCGCAACTTCATTCAGATCTTTCATTGTTTTCTTAGGGAAACAATAAGTTTCTCAAACCCCATTGTCCTTTATGACCGAGGGGACTAGAGTCAGGTCAGATGCAGAGTAAGCGCACCATCGTGATAACCGGGGAAGCGCGGCAAATTCAACGTAGATGGTGGAAACGCAAAGCATTAGCAGGAGGAAACAAATGAAGGTTTTAACAATTGGCGGTACGGGAAAGGTCGGCTCGGCAGTTGTGAAGGAACTTGTTGCGCGCGGCGCAGACGTTCGGGTGCTTGTGCGCAAGAAGGACGGCACGTCTAAAATGCCGCCAGGCGTTGAGACGGCGGAAGGCGATTTGCTTGACCCTGTTTCGGTAGATAAGGCACTTGACGGAGTCGACAAGCTCTATCTGCTGAATGCGGTAGTTCCTGATGAACTGACACAAGGGTTGATCGCTTATGATCTCGCGAAGAAGCGAAAGCTTCAACATGTCGTGTACCACTCGGTGTTCCGTGCGGATCATTTCAAAGATGTGCCTCATTTCGCTTCGAAGTTAGCGATCGAGAGTGCACTGCGCGAATTCGATCTGCCGTTCACGATTATCCGGCCCAACTACTTTTTTCAAAACGACGAAAGTCTCAAAGATCCGCTGACGAAGGCCGGGGTATATCCAATGCCTCTCGGGCCAAACGGCATCTCGGCCGTAGATTTGCGGGACATCGCGGAGGCATCGGCAATCGCACTGACCGGCAAACGGCACGAAGGAAAGACGTACAACCTAAATGGGCCGGACGTGTTGAGCGGTCCTCTAGCCGCGCAGATCTGGACTGAGTTTCTGGGGAAAGAAGTCCGCTATACAGGCGAAGATATGGATGCGTTCGAGCAGCAGATGCGTCAAAGAGCGCCTTCGTGGTCAGCGTTCGACATTCGGATGATGTTTCAAAGCTATCTCGAGCGCGGCTTCGTTGCCGAGGCGGGCGATGTGGAAGCATTGACAAAAATGTTGGGCCATCCGCCGCGCCGATATCAGGACTTTGCCCGAGAGACCTCGGCTTCGTGGGAAGCGCAGAAGCAGCCCGCAGCCCAATCGAGAGCGGAAGCGTATGAACATACCCGGCTTTGAAAGCAACACGACCCTTATCGGGAATGTTCGAATCCATTACTGGCAGGGTGGAAATGCAGATGGTAGCCCGGTGCTGCTGTGGCATGGATTTCTAGGCACGGCCTATTCCTGGCGTTATGTCATGACTCGGTTGGCGGAAGCCGGCTACGCCGTGCTGGCCCCCGACATGCGGGGCTATGGGGATTCCGACAAACCAGCGGGAACGGACGGATATGACGGCCGGGCACTCGCAGAGGAGTTTCGATCACTGATTCGTGAGATCGGCTTTGGCGCGGGCCGGCCGCTAACACTGGTGGCCCACGATATGGGCGCACCACCGGCTTTGCTTTGGGCCGCCGATCATCCGGAGGAGATCGCGACGGTGTTTTATCTGGAGGGGCCTGTGATGCTCCAAGAAGTATTGGGAGCCATTATCGCGTACACGCCAGAAGCGATGAAGCGGGGCTCGATGTGGTGGTGGATTCTGCCCTTAGCGCCTGGTGTGCCAGAGCGGCTGATCGTTGGACATGAGCGTGCTTTCCTCACCTGGTTTTATGAACGCTCCGCAGCGAATCCAGCGGCTATCGAATCTACCGCCATAGATGAGTATCTCCGTACGTTTTCAGGAACAGAGGGAGTGCTTGGCGCAATAGGCGTCTATCGTGCGGCATTCATAACCATGGATCAAACGGCGCCGCTGGCTGACAAAAAGGTTCAGGTCCCGGTCGTCGCGCTCGGGGGAGCCAAAGGCCTTGGCGCCAAGGTGAAGCAGATGGTAGAAATGGTGGCCAAAAACGTGGAAGGCGGTGTGATCGAGAGCAGCGGACATTTTCTTCCGGAGGAGTGTCCGGGCGAGATCGTTCAGCGAATACGAACGTTGCCCGCCAGCTGGGCATAGATTTTCTGGAGCAAGAGATGAAAGGACATTTCACTATGAGTACTATCCCGGCGGATGATCCTGAGCGGATTCTGACACTCGCTCAGGCAGACAGCCCGAAACTGACGCATGTCGGCGTGGTGGGAGACACGTACACGATTCTGTTAGCGGGAAAGGACACGGCAGGGCGCTATTGCCTGATAGATATGCACGTTCCACCGGGTGGCGGGCCACCTCCACATCGGCACGATTACGAGGAGTCGTTCAGCGTGCTTGCGGGAGAAATCGAAGCGACCTTTCGGGGCAAGACATCAACGGTTCGGGCGGGAGAAACTATCAATATACCGGCAAACGCGCCGCATCAGTTTGCCAATAAATCGAAGGAAGCGGCGCGACTGTTATGTTTGTGCTCACCCGCGGGACAAGAAGAATTCTTCTTGGAAATCGGGGTTCCTGTGCCGACGCGGACAACACCACCTCCCAAACCAGATCCCGCCGAGCAGGAGGCGCTCCAGGCTAAAACCGCAAGTCTTGCGCCCAAATACAAAACCGAACTGCTAGAAAAGGCATAACACGCACGGCGGAAATGCGAGCATAGTTCTCCTAAAGATTCATCCGGTCCCCTCCTTGCTATGGTGCGGGTTTACGAAACGGAGTTCGTGCGGGCAAACTCCGCTTGCTTCAGGTACGCTCGTTGACGCCTGTTCGCGCCGAGCACGTCATACTTAGTCGTAGTATGAACCTCGATTCGAGGACTTCAGATGTCTTAAGTACCAGGGCGCTCGCGTGATTCGGAAGGTTTGGCTGCGGACGCTACGGGGAGATAAGCCTCCCAATTTCGCCGGAGCCTGAAGTCATCGAGCTGACATCGGTGATATTCGCCGGGGGCTCAGCGCTCAAAGCTGATGACGATTTTCCCAAAGGATCCGCGATACAGGTTGTCATACGCCGCGAGGGTCTCTTCAAACGGGTATACGGCATCGACCACTGGGCAAAGCCGCCACGATTCGAAGGCCCTATTCATGGCTTCAAAGGCACTTCTCGGGCCGACGGAGTTTGACTTCAGCGTGAGTTGCTTGACCGCGAACGGAAAGAGTGGGATGTTCGATGTGGCACCTCCCAGAAAGCCAAGAAGCGCGATATGGCCTCCTATCTTGGCTGCCTCCACGGAATGCGCAAGGTTCTCCCCTCCGACCACGTCCGCAATAAAGTCGACTCCTTTGCCGAAGGTAATAGCTAGAACTGCGTTTTCCCAATTCGGATGTCGCAGGTAGTTTATGCCGTGGCTTGCGCCCAACTCTTTGGCGCGCTCGATCTTCTTGTCGCTCGAGGAAGTCACAATCACCTCAGCTCCTAAAGCCTTTGCTATCTGCAAGACGAACAAGGAGACACCGCCCGTTCCTTGCACTAGCACCGTTTGCCCGGCGGCGACCTTGAACTGTTCAGTCATCGCGTACCATGCGGTCACTGCGGCACAGGGAAGCGTCGCCGCCTCAACGTCGGTCAGGTAGGCGGGTGCGTGCACCGCGATCTGTTCGTCCACGACGATCTGCTCGGCGAGCGCGCCGGAGATCAGGTTCCCGAGCGTATACTTCGATTCCTCTAATTGCGGTGGACCTTCGAGCCAACGAGTTGCGAAATTCGTCAGGATCCGATCACCGGGTTTGACCCGAGTGACTTTATGTCCGACCCGGATCACCGTTCCGACGGCGTCGCTCCCTTGGATGATTGGAAGGGCCAAGCCGGGGTTGTAGACTCCCTCGACAAGCAGTCTGTCCCGCGCGTTCAAGGATACGGCGCTCACGCGCATAAGCACTTCAGTGTCTGCTGGCGACGGTGAGTCCTTCTCGACCAGCCGAAGGTTTTTGCGGCCAAAGCCGGCCAATTCCCAAGCTTTCATGCATTCCTCCTAGGAACCGGCCTAAACTCTGGCGGCGGCAGCAAAGGCAGCTCGCTTTCCACAGCAAGGCCGAGCGAGAGCAAACGAATGTCCTGATCGGCGGGGCCAAGAAGTTCCAGGCCGACAGGCAATCCACTGGATGTCAGGCCGGCGGGAAGTGCCAAGGCCGGCAGACCGGCGGCCGAAGCTGGGTGTGCGTTTTGGGCCAGCGCTACGATGACCTCGGTTTGCACACCGTTTAGCATCAGTTGGTCTTGTCCGATTGCGGGTGCTGTAATCGGCGTCGCCGGGACGAATAGTGCGGCTACTGCGCTGTCACGAAACATGTCCGCGAAGAGCGCCCGCAGCCTGGGGCGGTGTACTTGTAGTGCCTCAAGATACGTGCAAGGCTCCAGCCCCGTGTCGAGGAACCTCTGATAGAAGCGAGCGACATCAGGTCCTTTGACGCTCTCGAGCAAGGCTTCAAACGTCAGTCCTGTTCCACTGAGGGCAAGGTAAGCCCGCATGTCGTCGACCGCCTCAAAGGCGAGAATGGGACCTACTTGATTCAACATCTCGGGCAGCCCGGGCAGCTCAACTTCAATGAGAATGCAGCCGGCCTCCTCGAGTCGGTTCCTCGTTTCTTTCAGTGTGGCTTCGACATCGGGCGCCAGATTGCTCCAGAAGTACGCCCTCGGAACTCCTAGCCGGATACCTGCCAAAGAAGCGATCTGTGTCGCTGAGCGCTTAGTAATGATCCTGTCTATTAGCTCAATGTCCCGGACACTGCGCGCCATGGGAGCGATCTCGTCGCGTGTGTGGCTCGCCGGCACCGTTCCGCCCGAGGGGTATCGACCCGATGACGGGCGGAATCCGACCACCCCGCAGAGCGAAGCAGGAATGCGGCTTGACCCGACCGTGTCCGTGCCAAACCCCGCAGGCGAAACCCTTGCGGCGAGGCCGGCCGCCGTCCCTCCACTGCTGCCGCCCGGAATGCGATCGTGGTCGTAAGGATTATGCACAGATCCGTATTGGAGATTGCCGGAGGTCACACCCATCGAGAGCTCATGCATGTTGGTCTTGCCAAATAAGAGCGCGTCCGCCTCAAACATCCGCTCGAGCAGCGGTGCATTCGCTTCCGGTTTGTTGCGGGCTAATCCGGGCGTGCCGGCCGTGGTGGGCAGCGCAAGAGTCTCGATGTTGTCCTTAACGAGAAGCGGTATGCCAGCAAATTCACCCAGTTCACGCCCTGCTTTTCGTTCACGATCTAACTGATGTGCGGCCGCAAGAAGAGCCGAGTCATTTTGCGAAACCAAAATGTTGAGGGCACTAGCTCGCTTAGCCTCTTCGATGAGGGCCGAAACGTAACTCTCTGCTGTAATTGCGCCACTCCGAATTGCGGCAGCAGCTTCGCTTGCGGTCAGTGACACCGCCGATGTCAACAAATTCATCGTCGTCATAACAGGCCTCCTACTTTTGGGCACTACGTGCCGAACTAGCTGTTAGAGGAAACACGAGTGGGATGCGACTCATGCATCCTTAGCATGCGAAGCTATGTGTGACATGCATCTGAGCAACGTGGATTTGAATCTGCTCCCTGCACTACAGGCGCTGCTTGAGGAGCGCAATGTCACCCGTGCTGGCAACCGCGTTCATCTCAGTCAGTCTGCAATGAGCCGGGCATTGGAGCGACTCCGAGAGCTTTTGCATGACGACCTGCTCATTCGCTCTGGAAACAGTTACGAGCTCTCTGCACGCGCCAGCTTACTGCTGCGGGAACTAAACCTCCTGGTTCCCCAACTTGAACGGCTGTGGGACGGAGTCGCGTTTTCCCCGTCCCAAGCCGACGGCCGCATTCGCCTCACCATGACGGACTTTGCAAGTGCGGCATTATTGCCCGGTCTTGTGCAAAAGCTGAGTAACATGGCTCCCTTGCTACGCCTGGAACTGCTGCCATGGCAGGAAGACTCATTTGACCAACTTTTAGGCGGGAAAACAGATTTGGTTTTCAGCCCTCTCGCGGCGCCTGCACCTCTTCGGGTCGAGAGACTCTTCGCCGAATCCTTCGTTTGCCTGGTTGCCAAGGAGCACGCTTTCAAAGGAAAAATGTTCTCTCTCCGGCAATACCTTGCGGAATCGCACATCGCGATTGTGACGCAGCCTGGGCAACAGACACTTGTAGAACGTCCTCTAGCCGAGGCAGGCTATAGGCGCAGGATCGCATTGCAGCTACCGTTTTTCATGCCAGCCGTACACGCGCTCGAAGGAACTGCACTGGTTCTTACTTGTCCTTCTCGCCTAGCAAGGGACGTGATATCGCGCTATCGCGTTCGCGAAGTAAAAGCTCCGCCCGAACTGCCTGGTTTCGGCTATTCAATGGCTTGGCATCCCCGAGTGGATGGAGAAGCCTTGCACCTGTGGTTCAGGGACCTGGTCATGAATTTAGAAGCCTCTCGTAAGCCGTACCGGCTGGATCGCTGAAAGCGGAGAAAGCCGGCTGTTTCCTGCGGAGGCGCGATGTAGAAGGCATAAACAGTTTTCCTTTCAGTTGCTATAAGCAGTCTTCGGGTTCGGCGAGGACCATACGTCCGGTCCGTCCGGCATGATGGACACACGCAGGTATTAGTTGTTGTTGGTTGAGGCTGGAAAGGTCCCGAACTGTTGAAAGAGCTCCAGCCAGCTTTCCATATGCCATGTGTTAGCAGTCCTGCCGGTTCTGTTGCAGACTCTGGGGAGAAAGGTAAACTTCGAGATGCCAATGTCACGCTCGATTCGTGATCCCCTGTTCCGTGGCCGCTGGTTTGAGGATAAGGTGATCATCTTGGCGGTTCGTTGGTATCTTACTTATCCGCTTAGCTATCTACAAGTCTGCGAACTGTTGCAGGACCGCGGCACTTCAGTTGCACCACCACGATCGTGCCCTGGGTCCTGCGCTACGCTCCGGAGTTTGAGAAGCGCTGGCGACGCTATGAGAAAGCGGTCGGCCTCAGCTGGCGTGTCGATGAAACCTATATCAAGGTGGCTGGCGAATGGACTTACTTGTATCAAGCTGTCGATGCGACGGACGTACTGTCGATTTCTTTCTCAGCAAGCAACGAGACGTCCGGGCCGCCAAAACGCTAATCCGCCTCGCTTTGCGAAAACACGGTGATTCATTATCAATCACGGCGGATGCTTACGCCGCTTCGCATCGAACCGTTCAGGAACTCAAAGACTCCGGCGAGATCTTCTACCAGAAGATGCGCGTGCGGTCGTGTGCCTACTTAAACAACGTCGTGGAGCAGGACCATCGGCGTGTGAAGAAAGAGTGAAGCCGATGCCCGCATTCCAATCGTTCGAAAATGCTCGCGTGGTCATTAGCGCGATCGAGTTCACAGAGAAGATAAAAAGCGACCATACGATCTACGGAAAATCGGCGCAGCGCATGCGAGCCCCTGTGAAATGTGGTAGCGCGTTCTAGCAGCGTATGGTCTAGCCGAGACAATCAATCCTCACTGTCGAATTGTTTGTCCTTTCCCGCGGTCAGCAACAGAACCAACTCCCCGTCAACATCTAAGTCCGGGCTTTAAGTGCCGCGCGACAGCGCCCGTTTGATCTTGTTGTCCTGTTCGCCCCTCCTGCAACGGAAGAACGGACTCAGCAAACGGCGGCTCTGATATCGGGTCCAGCGACGCTCGTTCGCTCCCTTCGTCTCACCCATCCCACGAACTACGTCGACATTCTGCGCGAACTCCGACGCGAATGTGGCGCAATCCGACGGCAGCATGAGGATGCCGGCCTATATGTGCCTACCGCGTTCGGGACGCCGCAGAGGCACGCCTGCTGGTTCCTGCGTTCCTACTGACCGCCAGCGGCGAGATTCCGGCTAGTCTTCTCCACGTCAGGCCGCCCAAGTTCGCTAGTAAGGAACTGGCGAAAGTCAAAGAGATCGTTCCATTCGCGGAAGTGTTCCCGAAAGTCTTACCCGGCCGCCTCAGCGAGGCGGCCGATAAAGACGACTCCGAACTCCTTGAGTCCGCGCTCGACTCCATCAACCTGGCAATCGAGCACCCCCACAATGAAAAGCGTTGTTGAAAAGACGGCGGCAATCGCGTGTGTGGATCCCTCGTACGCACGCGTCCCGAAAGCTCACGAGCTGGCCTCCGCGAGTGAATGCCGATGCAGCCCCCATTTGGCGGCGCGTTACCCTCATCCAGGCCGGTCAATTCGTCGCGTCTCACTAAGTGTTCAGATATCACTTCGCCTAGAGTGCAGAATGGGTTCCCTTCGAATGGTCAAGACGTAATCATCTTGTCCCAAACCGGACGCTCTGTTTTGCCGGTGCGACCGACTTCCTGAACGGAAAGCATCCACGCTGGATACTCCGGTGGGAGCGCACTTACTCGATCCAATTGTTCAATTTCGTCATCGCTCAGCTTGAGTTCGACTGCTGCCAGATTATCTTGCAGTTGATCCAGTCGCTTCGCACCCAGAATGATAGAGGTCACAACCGGTCTGGTGAGAAGCCACGCCAAAGCTACTCGCGCCGGACTGCAGCGATGGGCCTTGGCGATGGGAGTCATCACGTCAAGGATCCTCCAGGTGCGCTCCTTGTCTACGATCGGAAAGTCGAACTCGGACCTACGGGAACCTTCCGGCTTTTGATTCTCACGACTGAATTTTCCAGAGAGCAAGCCGCCGGCCAACGGACTCCACACGAGCAGACCGGTCTTTTCGCTTTCTAACAGCGGCCCGATCTCACGTTCCAGATCGCGCCCGGCAATTGAATAGTAAGCCTGAACGGTATCGAATCGCGCAATGTTCCTGCCTGCCGAGATGCCGAGAGCCTTGGCAATCTTCCACGCCTGCCAATTCGAAATCCCAAGGTAGCGAACCTTCCCCTGCGTGACGAGCGCATCGAGAGCCACAAGAGTTTCTTCAATGGGAGTGATCGAGTCATTTCCATGAATTTGATACAGATCGAGGTGATCGGTCTGTAATCGCTGGAGGCTCGCCTCAACGGCATCCATAATGTGTCCGCGGGACGCGCCAACATCATTTGGCCCCACGCCTACCCGCGAATAGACTTTTGTCGCAATCACGACATCTTTGCGGGCAATCCTAAGATTCCTGAAAGCCTGCCCCAGCGTAGACTCGCTCTGTCCTTCCGAGTAGACGTCGGCGGTATCGAAGAAGTTGATGCCACCATCAAGCGCATTCTTCACTAGTTCGTCGGCTTCGTTTTGTCCAAGCGCGCCGATTGCCTTGTAAACGCCTTGTCCATCCCCGAAGGTCATGGTGCCGAGGCACAACTTCGAGACTAAAAGGCCCGTATTTCCCAATTGCTTGTATTCCATAACTCCTCTTTCATTCAGCCGGTCTAGAACTCGATGACAACTTTGCCGAAGGGACCGCGCTCCAATAAGGAGATCGCGAGCGCTAGCTAATCGGCAAGGGCAGCCCTGCTCACATGGCGGTATAACCGCCGTCAGCCATCAGAAGCGTACCTGTTACAAAGCTGGAACACGGCGAAGCGAGCCAAGCGACCGTTTGCGCGATCTCTTCCGGCTGGCCTACGCGGCCAAGCGCATGCATGTGTCCATAGCTAGCGAGTGTCGCCCGGCTATCCTCGACAATGCCGGCAAGGATGTCAGTTTCGATCACGCCAGCGCCGATAGCATTGGCGCGGATACCTTGCTCGCCACATTCGAGGGCGATCACCTGGTCAATTGCGCGATTGCGCCTTTCGAGGATGCGTAGGCGGTGGTGGTCTTCATACCTACGGTGCTCACGACCGAGGCTACATTCACAATCGACTGCGAATTGCGGCAGCAGCTTCGCTTGCGGTCAGTGACACCGCCGAACTCGACAAACTCATCGTCGTCGTCATAACAGGCCTCCTACTTTTGGGCGCTATGTCCCGAACTAGTTGTTAGAGGAAACAAGAGTGGGATGAGACTCATGCATCCTTAGCATGCGAAGCTATGTGTGACATGCATCTGGGTAACGTGGATTTGAATCTGCTCCCTGCACACAGGCGCTGCTTGAGGAGCGCAATGTCACCCGTGCTGGCAAGCGCATTCATCTCAGTCAGTCTGCAATGAGCCGGGCATTGGAGCGACTCCGTGAGCTTTTGCATGACGACCTGCTCATTCGCTCTGGAAACAGTTACGAGCTCTCTGCACGCGGCAGCTTACTGCTGCGAGAATTAAACCTCCTGGTTCCCCAACTTGAACGGCTGCGTCTTGTCGAGGAGTCGGGCGAGGCCCGCCGGCAATCGGGGTGAGGAAGCGTCAGATGACCGGCCAACTCAGAGCACTAATCGCGATCGCCGTCGTCCTAGCAGGGGGTACGAAAGTTCAAGCCTCAGTAACCCAGCAGGCGAAGCGCCATCTGGGCGGTCCGCCTGAGTTCCGCCTTGGTTGACTGTTCGCCGCCGCCTGGATGTTTTGCTTCTCGATTTGCAAATGAGAATACCGATTGCCGGATTCTCTCCTTCTAAACGGCACGCGTTATCCAGCCCAGCCGAATAGATTCAAACTGACTCCCGAAGTGACCGCAAATAGATCGTCGGAGAGTAACCGGTTTCTCGCTTGAATGCCGTGCTAAATGCGCTTACCGATTGATAGCCGGCCATCTCAGCAATATCTGTCATGGGCACTTCTGATGAGGCCAATGCGCTCTTCGCAAGCGTCATCCGCCAGTTGGCCAGGTATTCGATCGGCGGAACGCCGACAACTTGTGCGAAGCGCGAAGCCAGAGCGGATCGCGACATGCCCACTTCGCGGGCGAGTTCGGCGAGCGTCCATGCCCGCTTGGTGTCGGCGTGCATGATGCGAAGCGCGCGCCCGATTTTTGGGTCCGCTAGGCCAGCAAAAAGGCCCCGGCCACCCTCACCAATGTCGGGAGAACGATGACGTAACGCTTCGACAAGCATGACCTCCAAGAGACGATCCAGGATCAGCGAACGCCCAGGCCGATCGGTCAGCGCCTCCTCACCCAGTGTCGCCAGCAGTGTGGCTAACCGGCCGGCCACAATTTCACTTCCGCGCACATGAATGATGGGCAGCATGAGGGTTGAGATGAGATCGGCATTGGCGGGAGCGAATTCAAAGTTTCCAGCAATGAACCGAGTGACATGCATCGGGGGGGCGGAGGACAAGAGTAGTCCCGGGGCCTCGGTGGCCGCTAAGAAATCAACGGCGACGCCTCCTCCGAGCGCCGAAAGCGTCCAGTTTGGCGGCGCGGCCATCAGCATGAAGTCACCGGCCTCGGCGTCGAAACTGATGCCGTCTGCCCTTTCGACGTGACAAGCTCCTTCAATCATTTGGCCGAAGACCACAATATTGACGGGCCGGAAACTAATGGTGAACGCGTTATGCGCCTCGACTACGCGCCAGCCGACCGCTTGCGGCTTCAAGAGTCGGATCATTTGCGATAGTGGGTCCATTGTGGACTCCCGATAAACAAAACTAGACTCCCAATTATAGACAATCCCACCTGTTGCGGCTACATTTGATTCAGTGGACCGGAAACACCATCGGCCACGGACCACGGCCTGTCGGGCAGGAAGTAACGAGAAGCCATATGCGAGTTTTTCTAACCGGGGCAACGGGATTCATTGGATCGGCGGTCACTGAAGAGCTGATGAGGGCCGGACATTCCGTCACTGCGCTTGCGCGGTCGGAAGCGGCAGCAAAGGCGTTGTCGGCAATAGGGGTCCAGCCCCATCCCGGCAGCCTGGATGACATGGAGAACCTGCACAGTGCGGCCGGTGCAGCAGACGGGGTGATTCACCTCGCTTTCATGCATGGTCTTTCACAGGTCCCGTTCAGGCAGCGTCTGCGGATTTTCTTTGGTGGACTGCCGACCGGCATCGTCTCGCGCTTCCTCGCCGTATCCGCCGAGTCGGACCGGCGCGCCATCGACGCGATGGGTGCCGCCTTGAAGGGATCAGCACGACCTCTGGTTACTACCTTTGGCACAATCGGCCTCTCGCATGTTGGAGTTCGTGCCGGGAAACCAGCGACAGAAGAAGATGAGCCCGATCCCCTCTCGCCTGGCATCGCCCGCGCCAAGACGGAGGAGAAGGTCGAGGCCTGGGCTTCTTTGGGGGTGCGCGCAACGATGCTTCGGCTTGCCCCAACGGTTCATGGCGACGGAGATACCGGATTTGTACCGTTGCTTATTAGAATCGCGCGCAAAAAAGGCAACTCCGCCTATATCGGTGATGGCCAGAATCGCTGGCCCGCCGTGCATCGGCGCGATGCGGCACGCCTCTTCAGGCTGGCACTCGAAAAGGGTATAGCCGGGGCACGCTATCACGGCGTGGCGGAGGAAGGAATCGCGTTTCGTTCCATCGCCGAAGCGATTAGCCGCCAACTGAACATCCCGGCCAACTCCCTATCGACCAGGAAAGCGGCAAAGCAACTCAGTTTTCTCGCCGGTGTCGTCGCAACGGACAATCCTTCTTCCAGTAAGCGCACTCGTGAGCAGCTTGGCTGGGAGCCCACGGGATCAGGGTTGCTCGCCGACCTCAACGGGCCTAGTTATTTCGGGACCCGCTAAGACGAAGCAGGTCTTTCAGCATAATTTCGCATCGTTCAGAAGAGACGAATCATGAAAACAGTTCTGGTTATCGGTGCGTCTGGATTCGTCGGCAGACATCTTACGAAGGCCCTGGTGGCGAAAGGCTATGCCATACGCTGCCTGGCGAGAAATCCGGCCAAGCTCGCGGACTTGGCCGCCGCCGGGTGCGAGATTGTCCAGGGGGACATTGCCGACCTGTCCTCAGTTCAGCGCGCCACGGCGTCGGCTGAGGCGGTCTACATCGCCATCCATACATTGTCACCTCAGCAAACCGGCGCTGCTCGGGCGAGATTCATGGAAATTGAAAAGAACGGCGTGCAAAACGTAATAACGGCCTGCTGGTCATCGGGCGCGCGGCGCGTCGTTTACCTCACTTCCCTAGGAGTTTCGGCCACTGAAAAGAGCGAGTGGCTCCGCGAGCGCTGGAATGCCGAGCAACTGCTGCTGGGCAGCGGGCTTGATGCAACCGTCATTCAGCCTGGATACATCGTCGGCGTTGGTGGGCGCGGATTCGAGACGGTTGTGAGCAACGCCGGGCGGCGGGTCGCGGTTACTTTCGGTGGTGACTCCCCGAAGATGCGTACTATCGCCGTCGATGACCTCGCTTACTACATGGTCGGCGTGCTCGAAGACCCGCGCACCTATGGCCAGTGTTACGAAGTCGGTAACGATGAAATCCTGTCGATCAATCAGTTGATCGACATCACCGCTGAAACCCTGGGTCATGGACGGCCCATCAAGGTCCAGATGCCTCTTGCGCTTTTGGGTGCGTTCGCTCCGCTTATTGGACGCTTGGGGAAGCTCCCCGGAGGCGCGATGAAAGGCATGGTGGATAGCCTCAGTGTCGATATGAGCGGAAATCCCATGCCAATACGGCACATCCTGCCTCAACCGCTGCTGACATTTCGCCAGGCTTTGGAGCGGGCATTGAGTCGTTCGGAGAGTATCCGATGAGCGAAGCCAGCTTTCGCAGTTCATGCTGCCTGTCTGCGCGCTAAGAGAACTCAGTCAACCCGGTAAAGGGTGCGCAGATGTCTTGCGGATACGAAGTTGCTTTGGTCAGGGACTCGCGACCGGCGTAGACGCAATGGGACAGTCTTCCCCATAGAGGAGTGACCCCAAGCGCGAATCGACATGATTAAGACTAACTCGTACGACAATATACCGCGAATATCTTGCCTGTCTTAGTGGGCAGGATTGGCCGCATCTGGATAATGTTCGTTCATCTTCAGGTTGCCTTACAATGGCCAACAAATCGGGATGTCGACAGCCCCAGCCGCTAGCAAGCCGAGCTTAACGACAATGTATAGATTACCCTTCCCGACCAGCGCGGATCTATGAGGGCTGAAGCCGAGACTTACTCCAAGACGCTATTCATAACGAAATGCAATCATTGATTCAATTCGACTTACGCAGCGCGCTAGCACGTAGCTCACCAGTGCGGGCCGCCGTCACCGCGCTCCTGTGAGGGCTGGCCCCAGCCTTCCGGGCAACACGTCTCGATCCATACTTGGCGATGAACGCGAATGAACGAGGAGCGTCGGTCCGCAACGCACGCAAGGCGATCTTCCGGCGCGCTCAACAGGCGCGCCAACTAGCTCGACGGCGAAGTGTATTGTGACGACCGATCGTTATTCAACCATACGCTAAGAAGCCAGAACAAGAACATCGGGGCAAATGTAAGCACCGGTAACGAGATCTTAAGTCCGGGCTGCTCATACGAATACACAGAGCTGTTGGCATACGTCTGCGCATAGGAATAATTGGATCCTGGGATTTGCGCGTTGCTATAGGGCGATGCTGGAGGAAGTGGACTCACTATTGGCACCTGGGGATAGTAGCTGTTTGGCGCCGCTACAGGGTGCCCGCTACTCGGCGGGATCTGCCAAGGAGATGAACTCGGCGACGGCGTGTAGCTCCGGGCGCCTTCGTTCTTATGTTGGTCGGCTACAAACAAGCCTTCTGCATGCTCTTGCGTATTAGGAGCAAAACTGAGGTATGTGTAGCCCGAGACGAAACAGTTGATTACAATCGTGGACGCCTGAATGGGCCCGACGGATCCTGATGTAAAGGGATTACAGTTCGCGGTCACCGTCCCAATAACCGTAATTGCCCAGGCAGTGCTGATCCAGAAGAAGACCCGCGGAATCCAGACGACTCTTCTTTTGATCGGATCAACGAGGAAAAGCCATCGAAAGACGGCGGCCTTATCAATGAGAGAAAGACGGGAAATAATCTGGGTAATCGGTATTCCTCGCCACTTTCTTTTTGGAGCCTGGTCGCGTTTGGAGGAAACTTCCTTTTGCAGCTTATAGAGCGCAGAAGCCGCTTGATTCTTGAACGCCTGCAGTTCGTCATCCGGCAGAACGAGAGATGATACCTCGAGCGCAGTTTTCCAAAAAGAAGCCTCCTTCCCTGCATCATCGACCAGCTGCGTGCGCTTCGTAGCATCGTTGCGATCCTTCCAGAGCGTATTGAGTACGCCGATCAGTGTTGCTACAGCGCCGATTGCGGTCCCGACTACAGCGAGACCAGCGGAAGCGCTCAAGAATCGCGATATTTGATCCGCGAGGACAGTCGCCAACACGCCTTCATTATCGATCAAAAGTGATTTCAGCAGCGGCGCTTGAGGAGTTCATATTGCAACCCACGAGTAAAATACGTCCTGTTTTTGCCGAAGAGTGCGCTGATACATTAAGGCGAATCCGCACGCATCGATTGGGACGGACTGTGGCAAAGATTCTGGCCGTCTGTATTTTTCTTTGCGCATGCTTCGTTGCCACGCGGGCCCAGGTTGCCGTTCAAGCCGCTAGACTACTCACGGCTTTTCTAGATTCCTTTACCCTTCCGGACTACACACGGGTAATTACGCCTATAGAGCGCTCCTCCGCGCGGAACGGCACGCCAACGCTACAGTCAGACGGCGCCTGTATCAGCGGTTAGCGCCGGGAGGTTTAGAAACTGCCTGTGACCCCTGCTGAGAGGCTTCTCGCTCACGCGCTATCTCGGCAGCAATGTCATTTTTCGAGAAGTTGTTGATCACCTGCTGAACGGCGAAATCAACGGCGCCGGCAGTCTTCGGATCAGTCGCCTTCGTGAGGGCAGCTTGTTTATCGCCGTGGCCCGCAAGCCCAAAAGTAAACTGGCGCTCTAGGGCTCTTATGTTTCCGTTGTTGGCTATTTTGTGCCCTAGAGTTTCCGCCGGCTGCCCACCCAGGCAGATGCTTGCGTCCGTGATCTCGCTCGCAGCCCGGGTGAGAGGATCGGCCGTTGCCGGCAGAGGCGTAAGTTCACAATGATGTCCACTCGCGATGGTGGAAGCAGAAATCTTAACTACTGCACTCGCCTGAAGTAGGCTACCGTCCACTGCCCCCTGCACCGCCGGAGAGGCGCTCTTGTATAAAGCCTTGGCGGCATTCAGCTCGTTAGCGTCGCGGGTCAGAACACCCACAACGTCTTTTCCCGCCGTCGCGGAAAGCGGCGGATTGGTCCAGTTCGAGATGGCGGCCTGCTTTGCCGCTGCGTATTCAGGGCTTTCAGTAGTCTGAGCACACAGGACGGGCGTATAGGCGCACGACAGCGTCGCGAGCAAAATGGAGCCGGTTATCCGAAAGGTCTTTCCAGAAACAGCTCTGTGGGCTGAATGTGTAGCTGAGAAGCGGCAGGCTTGAACCGAGCGCCGGCGTCCACTACTGTTGGCGCGCACGCCACGTTGAGAGTCCATGATTATTCACCTTGTTTCAGTAATCCGGGGAAGGTCTATCGAACTTCCTCCTGATTCCTTCTACGCGCGATTGAACAATTTGCCATCATCCTGTCAGATCGATAGACGGCCTTTGGACATCCTGCTCTGAGTCAATGAATGCTGCCCTGCAACATCAGTGCGTTCCCAAGCTTTCGATTGGCCTCTGCCTGAAGGTCTTTGGCCGGGACAAGCGACGAACCATAGAGAGCCACAGCCTTACGGTACGCTTCCTCGCCCTGCTTGTAGCGTCTCTGCGCCATGTAAGCGTCCCCGAGAAAAGTGACGGCCCTCGGCAAATTTGTCCGATCTTTAAGAATCTGGAGTGAAGCGACTTCCTGAGGGCGCTCACCCGGACGGTGAGATCGTGAAACGCGACCTGACCAAGATGGAGTTGCCCTACGTCAACTTGCCCTGGTTGGGAGCGAGTCTGACGCCCTTGGAGAAGCACACGCCCGAGATGAAGAATGTGCTGATCCTCTCCGATAAATTGGTCGACGAACTGTTGGCTGCCGATCACATCGTCATCAGTACGCCGGTCTACAACTTCAACATTCCGGCCAATCTGAAATCGTATATTGATCACGTTGTGCGCAAGGGCCGTACGCTTGGAATGAGCGGCGAAGGTCTTGTGCACGGCAAGAGGTGTACGGTACTGATGGCATCGGGCGGCGTTTACACCGAAGGCTCGCCGATCCGCGACCGGGATATCGCCACCCAATACTTGCGTCTGATTCTGAAGGTTCTAGGCATTCACGATGTGACGTTCGTTGCGGCCGGTGGCAGCAAGGCCGTGGACCTTGGCGAGATGCGCCGCGAGGACTTCCTCTCAACCTTCGCGGCTGCTGTGAGCGCTGCCGCAACGGCGTCAACGGAGGTTGCTCAGAGACTTTGAGCAAATCGTCAAGGTGAATGATTTGGCCACAGCGGTATTGCCTGAGTACTCGGGATCACGTCTTTCATTGGAGTCGGCAAACGTGGGACGGGTCGGATTGATTGTGTCCGATGTTCAGCGCTCGCTGGAGTTTTATGCGGGAGTGATTGGCCTCCATGTTCTGTCGCAAACGCCGCACTTCGCTCAACTTGGGTTGGCAGAAGAGAATCGAGTTCTGCTTGAACTCGAGCAACGGCCAGACGTCCACCGTTTGCGGGGCAAGCGGCTGGGGCTTTACCATACAGCGCTGCTGCTGCCATCGAGGGCGGCGCTCACGAGCTTTGCGAATCACCTTTCTCAGCTCGAGATCTATGCAGGAAGCAGCGATCACCTGGTCAGCGAAGCTTTTACCTGAGAGATCCTGACGGTTTGGAACTGGAGGTGTACGCTGACCGCGCGCGAAACGTTTGGCCGTGGCGCGGCGAGCAGCTGGAACTGGCGACTCTGCCGATGAACTTTGCCGACCTGTTTGCGACGCCACATACGGCCTGGAAGGGAGTCCCACGCGGCACGTCCATAGGACACATGCACTTCTACATTGGTGATCTGAAAAGAGCGGAACGCATATATCGGCAGGGTCTGGGGATGAATGTGAGAACACAGGGCTTTCCGGGTGTGTTGTTCCTTGCGGCCGGCGACTATCATCACCATGTCGGACTTAATACCTGGGCCGGTTCCGTGCCTTCCGCCTCCGAGGCAGACGCTCGCCTCGGGTGGTGGGAGTTGTGCGTGCCTGACCGACAGCTCTCGGCGTTGCAAGAACAGATGCGCGCGTCGGGTTGGCAGCCTGGACCAGATGGAGCACTCGTCGATCCTTGGAGCATCTCCGTTCGCTTGACCAGTCACAGCGAACGGTAATCTCGGGGCGCTGTAGATTACCTACTGCGGTTGGCTACTCGATCCTCATCATCCGGAGACCGATAACATTTTGGAGTTCGATGAAAGCCTGCTTGGCTGCACATCCTGCCGTTCCGAGTTCAACGCTTCCACATGCCCAAATCGAAGCTCGTCATACTGACCCGCTCTCAACATCAGAAACTTGCTAGGGAAGCAGTCCGGAACCTGATGTTTGAAACGCTATGTGCAGGTAAAGGAGCATCAATCGATCGCCATTCCGACGATCGCCATTCCGAATTCATCACAATTGGTGATATGTGACGTGATGACGTTTCATCAATAAGCGTGTAGCATGCGTCTCAGATCAGCCATCGAACGATTGCGTGAACGGATTACACAGGAGCGCCTGCTGGACGGCCTTGGAGATGGGCAGTCTACGCGAAGGAGATCAAACAGTGTCTGCTGACAATGAAGCAAGCCAAGCCGGCCAGGCGCACGCTGACCTGCATGAAGAGCGCCTGTATGGAACTGGCGCGTGGAATACCGTACAAGCGCACGACGGCATTTCGAACAGCAACCCGGGTCCGAAGAACGCTGGCGTCATGCGGCTGTCCCCTAAAAGCGATAGTTCTCCAGCAACTGACCACGGCTCTGTCGGCACGCTCTGGCACTCCTTCGAACTGACGCATAGACGCGTGCAGAAGGGAGGTTGGACGCATCAGGTCACAGAGCGCGAAATGCCGCTCTCAAAAGCAGTTGCGGGCGTAAATATGCGCCTTGTTGGATGAGCTTTCCGCGAGGCACATTGGCACCTGTCTCTGAACAACTGGCTTCGGTCGCTTCCTGCGCAAGTTGCAGCGGCACACACCGGCCTTTCAGCGGAAGAACTAGCATGTATTCCGGCCAAGCCGAAGCATCTTCTCGGCTGAGGACGCACAGGAGGCGCATTATGCAACGCAATTTCACGACCGGAACGGCGGGGTTGGTGGCGGTCGACAAAATTGGGAACGAAGTTCTATTCCTCGACCCAGTTACATACGAGGTGACCAAGAGCATCAAAGGCTTCGCCCCAAACATACACGAATTACTCGTCTCGGAGGACCACACGCGCGCTTATATTCCAATATACGGCGACGCAATCCATGGTAAGAACCCTAACCCCGGACATCTCATTGCGGTTGTGGATCTCTTGAAGCAACGTCACTTGAGTGATTTCAGTGTCGATCCCTACCGGGCACCGCATGGGATGCGGTGGGGTTCTGATGGGCGACTCTACTGCGTTTGCGAGAACAGCGGTGTGGTTCTTGAACTCGATGCCCAAACAGGAGTTATTCAGCAGGTCCTGGGAGTTGACTCTAACAAAGCGCATCGCATCGAGATCACGCCGGACGGATCAAAGCTTTACGCCGAGACGGAGGAGGACGGGTATCTCGCTATTCTGGACCTGCACTCTCGAACACTGATCAAGAAGCTTTCCTTGCCTAGTGAATTAGACGGGTTAGGAATTTCGCCAGACGGTTCGTTCGTACTGGCCGTCGATGCTGAAGAACCACAGCTTTACATTGTGAAGACTTCGGAGGACGTTCTGCACGCGACCGTTCCACTGAAACACCACCGTAAGGCGGCACAAATCATCCGATTTAGTCCTGACGGCCGCTTTGTTGTAGTGACGAGTCACGACGAGGCTCTCGGAACCGTCCTCAGTGCCGACTTCAGCGACCAGCGCAAGATTCGTCTTGAAAAAGGTCCAATGGACATGGCGTTTCACCCGGATGGCAAGACTGTCCTGATTGCAAATCAGGACGCTGGCTCCATCGCGGTAGTGAACCTCGATACAGCTGAACTCATCAAGACTTTCGAAGCGGGTCGCGGCGTTGAGACCCTCTCGTTCTTCTAGCCGCAAAAAGGGGGCTGAATGGCTGACTGGAAATCGCTAGCTTCATCACACACTCTACAGGTAGAACAGTTTGCCTTCAGCGGTGGCGAAAAGCAGGACATCACATTGCACTGCCACACCCTGGGAACCTTAAATCCAGGAAAGGACAATGCAGTGTTGCTGCTGCATGGCACTACCGGGAGCGGCTTGCAATTCCTGCAGCCGGACATGGCGGATGCGCTGTTCGGCAGCCATAAGCCTCTGGATTGCGCGAAGTACTTCTTGATTCTGCCGGATGCAATCGGTCACGGAGAGTCAAGCAAACCAAGCACCTCGAACGGCGCGAGCTTTCCCCAGTATTCCTATACAGATGTCGTCAACGCGCAGCACAGGCTCGTCAGAGAAATGTTCGGTGTGCAGAGGCTCCGTCTCATCCTCGGCACGAGCATGGGCGGAATGAACACTTGGATGTGGGGTTACCTCTACCCGGGAACCGCCAAAGCCCTCATGCCAATAGCTTGCCTTCCCCAAAAGCTTGCAGGAAGAAACCTACTGTTTCGCCGTTTGATGCTGGCCATCATCGAAGCTGGCACGAGATGCCAGAATGGGCATCCCAATGCGGCTTCGGAAGCTGTGGGCCTCGCCTGGAACGTATTTCAGATGATGGTGAGCAGCCCAGCCAAACTCGAACGGGAGCTAAGCGATCCGGAGGTGACGGACCGTCACATCTTGGACACGATGAAGAAAGGCGAAGGGAATGATCCTCTGGATGTCCTGTGGGAGTTCCGGGCATCATCTGATTACGATCCTGGTGAGCACCTGAGGCAGATACTTGCGCCACTGCTCACAGTCAATTTCGCGGACGACCAGATCAATGCACCGGGTTTCGCCAATCTAGAAAATTTAATTACAATGGTCTCCCAAGGCGCGCTGTGATTGTAGATGCAGGACAGAATTCACTGGGTCATCAAACCCTCTCCAGATCTGAGCTATGGCAAAGCTATGTGACCGAACTGCTCGTCGCCACAGAATGAACGCGCGTCACCGTTTGAATACTCCTTATGAGGTACGTCTGCCCGGCATCGCTGCGACCTTCCTCGTGAGATGAAAACATTCGAACCACTTCGCCGACTTCGTGCTTCGAAGTAGCCCGTCGAATCCGCAGGGTGGGCAGTTGTCTTCTCCTCAAGAGGTGTGCGCCTCTGGTGTCTGGAGACGAACCGCAATACACCCCATATTCTTCCAAACGTTAAGGAGAACAGCATGGTAAAGCAGCGTATCGATGTTCATACCCACCTCATCCCGCCCTTCTGGGCGGAAGAGCTGAAGTCCCACGGAGGCGATCCTTCAGGCTGGGGCGCTCCCGACTGGAGTCCGGAGCAGCTTCTCAAGTTCATGGACGACGAAGAGATAGCAGTGTCGGTTCTCTCGTTGACGGCGCCTGGCGTTGAAGGCTGGGAGGGTGCTGAACGAATCGATATCGCGCGCCGTATAAACGATTACGGTGCACAGTTGATGGAACAACGTCCTGACCGGTTCGGATATTTTAGTACTCTGTCGCTTCCGGATGTTGACGCCGCATTGTCGGAAATTGAGAGATCGTTTGATGTTCTTCACGTGGATGGCGTGACTCTGCACAGCAACTACGATGGAGTCTATCTGTCCGATCCGCGTTTCAATACCGTTTGGCAAATGTCAACGCCGGACGAAAAATCCCCGTTTCGCCGGTTGAAAATTCCCCAGCCCCGACTGAGTGGTGGTTGACGGTTTCCGGCTAGTTGCTTCACGATCATGAATAGCTGGTGAAGCGGAAGCGAGCAATGCAGGAGTGCAACTCGCCGAGGAATAGCCGGTCGCAGACTCATCGGACGATGGGGGCGGGAGAGCGAGGGAGCTGTCCCGCTTGCAAGCTTGAGCATGCATCGGACGATAGATCTGCTGATGCCTAAAAAACTCATACCGAACGGCTCCGTTTGCCACGAGTGTGGAGCGCCAGAGTGGGCTGCTCAGGAGTAGAGGGCTGGGGCTGCTGGTCTTCGGGCCGCGGCAGCAACCCCGCCCGGCGACGGTCTTTGAGCCGGTAACTCTCGCCGCGAATGTTGATGGTTGTGGAGTGATGGAGCAAGCGGTCCAGAATGGCTGTCGCGATGATTTGATCCCCGAAGATGGAGCCCCAATCGCCATAGCTTTTATTGCTGGTGAGAATGATGCTGCCGCGCTCATAACGGGCGCTAACCAGTTGGAAGAAGATGGTCGCGCCGAGGTCATCGAGCGGCAGATATCCCATTTCGTCGATGATGAGAACCTTGGGTGCCAGATACACTCGCATGCGACGATCCAGGCGCCCTTCGCGATACGCCCGGCCGAGATCGTTGACCAGATCGTGTGCCGTCATGAAGTACGCGCCGAATCCGGCCTGGATGGCAGCTTCGGCCAAAGACACACTCAAGTGAGTTTTTCCGACGCCAGGTGGCCCGAGAAGGATCACATTGCTCGCCTCATGCACAAAGCGCAAAGTGCGTAGCTCGCGCACCTGGCGCTCATCAATGGAGGGCTGAAACGCAAAGTCAAACTGCTCGAAGGTCTTGAGAAACGGCAGGTGTGCGAGCTGCAGACGAGCCCGCAGGTAGCGCGTTCGGCGAGCGTCCACTTCACAGCCCAGCAGTTGATCGAGGAAGTCAGCGTAGCTTGGTTCGGTCTTGGCAGCCTGCTGAGCAATCCCTCCAGACGAGCTTCGACAGCCTTCAACCCAAGACCGGCCAAAGCACTTTGTAGTCGCTCAATGGTCGTCATCGGTGACCTCCGGTAACGGCGTTTTCATAGGCCACGAGCGAGCGGACTTCCACCACCGGTGCGGTCTCGCGCAAATGAACCAGGACTTTGTCACTGCGATGCTGGCTACCAAGCGGAATGCCGCGATGATGCTCGGCCTGCGTAATGACCCGATGTCGGCCGGCGCGCATGCAGGGCGACGCGCTCGGCGCCGTAGCGGATCTCCAGCGTACTTTCGCGTTCGCGAATCCACACGTCTTTGCCCACAAACGACCAGGGCACCTGATACCGGCTGCCCTGCCACGATACGTAGGCATCGCGTGCCACGCGTCGCAACTCTTCGTCCACGTACGGGTAAGGCGGCCTTCCATTCATCGGGTGCAGACGTTCTTTTTCTGTCGCCCAACGCGTCACCGGCTCTTCATGTGGGTGCCATGAATGCGTCGATTCGCAGTCGTTTGGACCCATTGCTGCAGCCGGGCATTCAACTCTTCCAGACTGCTTGGTTCTTGACCGAGCAATCCGCACAGGAAGTTACGCCGCACGTACTTCACGCCGGATCCACCTTGCCTTTGGTTTGCGCCCGATAGGGCCGGCAGAGGCGTGGCGTGAAGCCCCAGTAGCCAGCAAAATCCAGAAACACAGGGTTCCAGACGATCTCTCCCCGCGCATCCAGTTCTATCCATACGGTCTTCATGCGGTCATACAGAATCTCTTCTGGCACGCCGCCCAACTGGCGAAACGCCTCTTCATGCATCCGCAGCACCGTGCCGAGCTTTTGGTCCAAAGCTACTTCCGCCATCAGGATCCGGCTGTATCCCAAGGTGAACGTGAAGCCGGATAACTTACTCTCCTTGCCGTCCATCTCCAGCGTCCCCAGGTGTCCCCAATCAACTTGCGCTTGTCGGCCCGGCGGTGTTTCAAATCGTCGTACCGCTGTCAACCGCGACGCTTCCCGCTTCGGCTGCAGGTAATCCTTGAGCACGGTATAACCGCCTGCGTACCCGCGCTCCCGCAACTCTCTGTAACAGCACCGCTGCATTCCACACTCCTGCGCTCAGGCGTTCCTCAAGGTAACCTTTGAACGCGTCCAATGCGCTGGCTCGCTTCAGCCTCGGACCGTAGCGCGGCTGCCGATCCGGTTCGGCTAAATACCTCCGCACCGTCTTGCGATCGAATCCCGTTACCACGGCTATGGCGCTAACCGATAATCCTTGCCGCCTCAACTCTTCTATGTGATTCACCTCTGCACCCCGTAACAGTCGCCGGCACCTCCTGTGGTGCCGTTCTAACTCACGTCACGGGTGGGGAATTTTAAAACCGGCGCTTTGGGCATTTTTGCACCGGCGATGACAGCAAGAACTTGAACGACGGTCGGCGACAGTATTCGTCCATCCAACCCGGCCGCCTGAGATGCCTGTATTGGCAGGCGCGCCAAGCCCTTTTGCAGACTATCCAGCTGATACGACGCGTTGTGCTTTGGACCTAGTCCTCAAGGGACATCGCAAGCGCTTCGCATCCACCAAGGTCATTCTGTCTCATGGGGGCGGATATCTTCCGTTCGCCGCCACCCGGTTCGCAGAGCTCGGGGCATCTCTGGCGAAGGACCGGTCTCCCGACGACTTTATGACGGATATCAAAAGCTTCTACTTCGACACGGCTCTCGTCGCGCCGAGCGGTATTCCGAGCCTGATTGGAACTGTTCCTCTGGGCCGAATCGTCTTCGGCACGGACTATCCATATGCGTCTGAGAAAGTCAGTAAGACCTTCGACGCGAACCTCGATCATTCAATGCTCCTGACTGCTGATCAGGTCGAGCAAATCAACACCAGGGCAGCAGATCTGATCCCCCGGCTCGGACATTTCGTATCAATCAAAAAATAGCTTGTTCAGTGGAGATGCAAATGTCGAGGAATCCCGCTGCGGAGAGACCAAGCGAACTTTAAGATTCAGGTGGCGCCTTCAACGACTCCGCACTTTACCGCCCCAAGCGGACCGCCGAAACGAGGCCACAACGCCATGTTGATCCCAAGGAGGCTTAGATCAACGTTCAATAGGCCAATGCTCTTCGGTCTTGAAGAGGCGAAACGTTGTGGACGCTTCGTAGGGAAGATGTTTAGGCCGCCAGAGTAATTCCAGTAATGCTCCCCACGGGGTTTTGAAATACCAGATCTTTTCACCCCTCTTTGCATCTCCGGCAGTGTTGATGGGGCCCTCGAGCAACGTTGCCCCATGAACGCGCAGTGACGCCGCGGCGGCATTCAGGTCATCCACGAATACACCCGCGTGGACAGCTCCCCAATCGATGTTGCTCGGAATGCTTCTCCGCTGATGGGCGGCGTCAATCTGTTGCAGCTCGAGATTGAGATTCGGACCGAACCGCAGCATCGCGAGCCGAACGCTATTGATCGCGACCCCAGTTGGTGTCTTGAAGAACGGCCCAAGGGTCCATAGGTGCTGCGCACCAAGAGCCACTTGGAAGAAGTGGACCGCTTCCTCAAGATCCGGCACAACCATGCCGAGATGATCTACGTGCCGAGCGGAGGCAATCCCCTCAGGCCACGCATCGTTCGGGTTGAAGAGCCGGTAGTCCGTCGTACTCTCATACGGCATATGCTCTGGCCTGGAAAGAATCTCCATAAAGGCTCCCCAGGGCGTCTTCCAGTACCAGATGCGTTCTCCCTTCTTCGGCGTCGCCTGCGCCCTCCAATGGTCCCGCCAGCAGCTCAGCGCCATGCTTCCGCAGCGACTCAGCCGCTGCCTGGAGATCATCGACGAAGAAGGCGATATGGCCGGCGCCAAGGTCAATATTGCTCGGCATCGTCTTGCGTTGGGCGTCGGCCGTGTACGCCAGAAGCTCCAGGTTCATACTTGGACCGAAGCGAAGCATGGCGATCTCGACGCTGTCGATGTGAGCCGCCGTTGGCGATTCATGGAACGGGCCGACGCGCCAAAGCAGGTGCGCCCCGATCGCTTGCTCAAAAAAGTGTATGGCCGCATCCATGTCAGGCACGGTCATTCCCAGGTGATCCACATAGCGTGCAGAGGCAAGTCCTATTTGCTCTGACGGTGTCATCTGTCTCCTCCTGCGTTCAACGAAACAACGCCGTAAACCATCGCAAACCATGCTCGCCTGCCAACATACCCGAACAGCCCAACCAGGGCCACCACGGGCGGAGCCGGACTCCGGACACGCAGAGCAGCGTAGATCACTCCCACCAGGCAGCCGATGAGGAAGGAGAAAAGATACGCTCTCATGCACGCTCCACGCGCGCAAAAAATCGCAACAGCTCCTCGGCCAAGGCCTCCGGTTGCTCTTCCATCATGTAGTGTCCGCAGTCCGGCAGGACACCACCCTCAACGCTGACCACAAGCGCCTCCATGGATTGCCGCAGCGAATCACCGGCACCAGCTTCGCCTCCAAGAGCTAACGTCGGCATGGTTAGTCTGGACTTGCTAAATTCGAGGTTCTGCGCTGCGCTTTCTGCGACTGCGCGATAGTACGCGAACCCATGACTCATCGCTCCATCTTTGGAGTAGCACGTGACGTAGCGATCCCGATGCGTTGCGGAGATACGTTCCGGGTGCCGCGCTTTATGCTGAAACAACCAATCGAAGAGCTCGCGTTCCCGCCCGTGGGTCAGGATTTCCGGTAGCTCCGGCAGCGTGTTGAACGAGAACTGCCAGAGCTTGACATTGAGGTCGAACGGAAGCGGAAACGTTCGCGGCGCAGAGCAGCCGGGAACAGCGGAATCAAGGAGAGTGAGGCTCTTGAGTCGCTCAGGAAACTGCGCCGCCCAGGCATACGCGATCCACGCGCCGACATCATGACCAACAAGGTGGTACGGCCCGTCGGCTACGCCCTCCACCGCGGCTGCTAGCGTCCTGCTGATTCTCGCGGTGTCATAGCCCTCCGAGGAAGGCGCGGATTCGCCAAGTCCCGGAGGATCCAAGGCGAGCACTTGATGCTGCGCTGTCAGCCTGGGGAACAGATCGTCGTAGGCTTCCGCTGTCTGCGGCCAACCTGGAAGTAGCACGACTAGCGGTCCGCTTCCTCCACGCAACGTACGGATACCCTGCGCAAGAACCTGTTCTGAGATGTTATCCATAACTTTGTCCTTCAGTCGAGATTAATGATCGTCCTTGGTGCTTTCCTTGCGATTGGGAAGCCATTGCAGCCGCAGAACGAGCTTGTTTCCTCCCGGCCCGGTTGACTGCGCCAAGTTAGTGATACGCATGGCGTACAGGAGCAAGTGCTCCGTACCCCACACCGCTCCTGGACCGACCGCACCACCTGTTCCGGTGAACCGTTCCGCGGCTGACCGTTGGTGGCGCGTCATTAGCTGAGCTTGCTTTCTGAAAAGCGGCTTAGCTCGATTTGTGGATCCACTGCATTCGAAGCACCAGCTTGTCTCCTTCGGGTCGATTGACGGCGCCCACTTCGTGGTAGTAGTTCGCAAAGAACACATAGCGGCCCCGATCCCAGACCGCGCCTGGACCAATCGAACCTACTTGTTCAGGAGAATTTGTAACGCTCTGTCCATTGATTCGAGGATCGGTGACCTGCTTCAGGTAGTATCCATTCGCGCCTACCCAAAAGCCATGCGGCAGCTTGTAACCGAGCGTCGCGTTGAAGTGAATTGCCTGGCCTGCTTGCATCGAACGTACCCCGGCTTCCAGCGGAGGGGAACTGTTCTCAGAATTCCAAAGATAATGAACGCGCCAGCTTGTCTCAATGTGCTTTGTGGGAAATACAGTAATGGCGTAATAAGGATGAACAGTAAACGCATGCCCGCTTAAATTCACGGCCGATGTCTGCTGGTATTGCCCGGTTGGTAGCTCGGAATCGAAAACAACTCTTTGCTGCAATCGAACTGGTCCGGCGTGCCATTCCTTCCATTGAAGGACCAGCGGTGAAACTGTTAGATCGCCAAAACCAGAGGCGCTCCCCCGCGTGCCCGCATCGTAGCAGCGCTGGGATAAAAATTAATTCGGCGCCCGCCCATGCGCCTAAAAAATGATGCTTGCTGACCCAAACAACGTGAGTTAGACCGCTAATGCTTTTGCTGCCCGAAGATCCCGGCATGCTGCTGCCGTCGCCATTATTGACAACGCCGCTGCGATAGCCGTCCGCGATTTCTTCGATCAGCAAGCCTGGTCCGCCCACCGCATCGATAAAGCTCGTATCGCCAAGGTTGACGCTGGGCTCGGCCGGGTGCATCTGCGCCCGGAGATCGCCGGCACCGACAATTGCCAGGCCAAGCACTACGAGAGTCCATCGGGTGAACCTCACGCGGCCAAGTCCCAGGCGGCGTGAATCTCGCCCCGTAATCGTCTCACTCCGTCCTCTATGAACCGCAAGACTTCCTCATCCGCGAAGAGGCCGTCTTTCATTTTTCCGCTTACGCCCGCGATCACGATCTCTCGCCCTGAGACGACTCTCGCCTGCATCGACGTCAGCGCTTCGCGAAGCTGATACTGCGCCCGCACGCCGCCTGTAAAAGCGGGGGAAGAACTCAGAATCAGCACTGGCTTATTCACAAAGCAAGACTGAAAAGCTGGCCGTGACCCCCAATCCAGTGCGTTCTTCAATACTCCGGGGACCCCGTGATTGTATTCCGGCGTCGCGATGATTACACCATCGCTCCCGGCGATCGTGGACCGCAGTTCCTCTACAGCAGCCAGCGCCGGATGATTATCCTCGTCTTCGTTGTAAAACGGAATCTTCTCAAGCGTGAGCACACTCATCTCTTCATCCGGCCCGCGCCGGAGCGCGATCGATTGCAGTATCGCAGTGCTGAAGGACCGGGACCGCAAGCTTCCGGAAACTCCGAGCAGCCGAATGATTGGCCGCCGCGCGCCTTCAATAGAATGTCAGTTGCTGTCTCACTGTAGTTCCAGCGTAAGCCTGTATCAGCTATCAGTCCAACGAAAGGTTGTCATAGGACCTATCACCAGTGCTAATAAATAAAGAGGGCCCTTATGCATGGACATTAGGCATCTTCGATCATTCATCGCGTTAGCGGAAGAGCGCCAATTTACCGCAGCCGCAAGGAAATTGCACATCGTCCAGTCCGGCTTGTCGGTCACCATTAAAGAAATGGAGGAAGAACTTGGCGTCCAGCTGGTCGAGCGAACAACAAGGAATGTAGACCTGACGGCGGCAGGAAACTTGTTCCTCGAGTATGCACGATCTAGCGTTCGATCGCTGAATGAGGGCATGGAAGCAGTAAGCACCGAGTCGGGCGTCATGCGCGGCCGTTTGCACTTGGGAATTCTGCAGAGCCTCTCTCCCTATGTCGACTTGCCGCGGCTCTTACGGACGTTTCGCGCTCGGTATCCGTTGCTGGATTTCGCTGTTCGAACGGTCAGCACGGCGATCACGCCTGCGCAAGTACGATCCGGGCAAATCGATCTCAGCTTCTACGTGCCCAGGAGAACGGAAGATCTCAGCGGGCTGCAAGTGACTTCTTATGCTGAAGATTCCCTGGTTGCGATCTGTTCTGTAAGGCATGCTTGGGCGAACCCGGCGCAGCGTGAATTTAGATCTGCTTGCCGGCGAACCGTTTGTCGACCTGTCGCCAGAGCGTGCGCTGCGAGAGCTAATCGACGGTCTATTTGCCGAGCAGAACCTTCAGCGCGATAGTATCTACCAAGTTAGCGACGTCAATATCATGCTTCAATTTGTATCGGAGGACCTTGGCGTCGCCATCGTCCCTTCGGCGTTAGCTTCTTCGTTTGCTCGATCCAAAAAGCTGCACCTTCTGCGGCTCAGAAGCTTGGACAGGAAGTTGCCGATGTGGCGCATTTCGATTTTGACCCGTCAACAGGGGCGCCGTTTCGCAGCTAAATCAACGGTGGACCTCTTTCTGGATCTTCTTTCCGAACACTCGTGGCGTCGCCCATAGTGGCCGCCGTCACCCAGTCGTGAGCTTGAAAGGTGCTTGCGAGCGGATCGGCCACCAACGGACAGCCGATCAATTGAAAGAGATCGTTGACGGCGACTACATGCTGGAGATCTTTCAGGACGGAGACGTCCGCCTAGAGATTCACTGGCAGCGTGTAGTCGCACCCTAGCAGACAGTGGGTGCCAGGACGGGCACTGGAAGTCCCATTCCCGGCTGTATACCGGTTCCTAAGACTTCCGGACTATACGAGGCGTAGCATCTCGCTCGAGCATTTCTCCGACACGGCTAACAACTTCACGTCAAATTGGATTCCGGAAGTGAAGCGCGTTTTCTCAATACTTATCTGACGAGGTGAACCGTTTCGCCGCCACAAACTTCTTTGGAGATGTGCCGGAGAACCTTCTGAAAGCAGCACAAAAGGCGCTCTGGGATTCATATCCTACATGGAGCGCCACTGCACCCAACGTTTGCCCATTCTCGCTTAGCCTGTGCGTCGCAAGGGTCATTCGCCAGCGAGTGAGGTAGGCAATGGGCGTTTCTCCAACAACTCTCTTGAAGTTTTGGGCGAACGCAGTCCGAGACAGCCCTGCGGTACGTGCCAACTCTTCGAGCGTCCAGGCGTGAGCGGGCCGTTCGTGCATACACGCGAGCGCTGTTCTGATCTGTGGTTCGGCAAGAGCGGCGAACCACCCCGAACCATGAGCCCTCTGTTCCTGGTGTAGACGTAGCGCGTCGATGAGCAACGTGTACGCTACCTGCTGCGCGACCAGCGTTCCGCCCGCTTGCGGTTGGCGCATCTCGCTCAGAAGCCGCTGCACTCCCCACCGCATCGAGGCGCATTGCTGATCCCCGCTAAGGAGGACGACTGGGGGCAACGCATCCAAGAGAAAGCCCGCACCACCCTCGAGATCGAAGTGGGTTCCAAGCAGAAGAAATTCCTCCCCCGGCGTTACTGAGAGCACGCCCTGGTACCGCGCGATTCCCAAGACGATCTTGCGTGCATCGAGTGGCGGAAGGTCTAAATCGCTCGCGATGACGAAAGGTTTTCCATGGGGCAGCAACAGGCAGTCTCCCTGGTGAAGCCGAACTGGAGGCTCACCCTCGGTCGCCAGCCAGCAGGTCCCCTCCACAACCGTGTAGCACTTGATTCCTTGATAGGCAGGCAGTTGCAGAGACCATGGACCGCCTGCGGAGAGCGCGCCGGTCACATAGGCCCGCGGTTTCAGTAAAGAGAGTACATCCGAAAGAGGGTCCATGCGATCTGTACGCTCACAACATTATTCCGCACTGTTAAGCATTGATCGTACCGGATATACAGATTAACTTCAAGGCAGGGCTGTTCATGTCCCGCAAAAGGATCTCACAATGTCAATAACTACAAGCGTTGCAACAAGAACTATTCGTTTTCACAGTTACGGTGAACCGGGCGAGGTGTTGCGTCTAGAAGAGACAACTCTGCCCCCGCCTGCAAGTCAGCGTATTCGCGTGAAGATGCAGGCCTGTGGTCTGAATCCAGCCGACTGGGCCTTGTGCCGAGGTTTGTTCGCCGGAAGTCTTCCACGTGGAATCGGGTTGGAGGCCGCTGGAACCGTTGATGCGGTCGGCGAGGATGTAACGGACGTCGAGATCGGTCAGCTTGTGTTCGGTCCAGTGGATTTCATGGACACCGCCAGCGCGGGGGCTTCCGATTACGCCATTCTGCAGCACTGGACTCCTGTTCCGAATGGGCTGGACGCAATCCATGCTGCGGCTCTGCCGATGGCAGTCGCGGTTGCCTACGGCAGCCTGGATTGCCTTGGAGTCGGAGCGGGAAAGGCGGTGTTGATCAACGGAGCGGGTACTACGGTTGGGTTCGCAGCGGTTCAGATCTCGTTGCTGCGCGGAGCACGCGTGATTGCAACTGCCGGTGCCACCTTCGCGGATCAACTGCGTGCTCTCGGCGCTGTCGTAACTGCCTACGGGGACGGCTTACCCGAGAGAGTTTCAGCACTGCTGAACAAATCGCCGGACCTGATCCTTGACACCGCGCCCGTAAGTGGAGCGCTGCCCGCGCTCGTTCAGATTGCCGGCGACCCAAGGCGGGTGATGACCATCAGCGACTTTGAGGCTGCAAAAACATTGGGTGTGCGCTCAAATCTTGAGGAACCCGGTATGCGCATACGGTATGACGTTCTCAAGGAGTTTTCGGACCTTACTGTACAGGGCAGGTTTTCCATTCCGATTGCCCGCACGTTTGCTCTTGACGAGTGGAATACGGCACTCTCAATCAGCGAAGGCCACCAGGCGCGGGGGAAAATCGTGCTTCTGCCCTGACCCTTTCTAAACTATCGATCTTGGCGTTTGCACCTAACCCGAATCCCTTGCGCACGAAACAACCGAAAAGGAGAGTACATGAATCTAACGGGCAATACGATCCTCATCACTGGAGGTGGCTCCGGTATTGGACGCGGTCTAGCCGAAGTCTTCCACAAACACGGAAATCAAGTCATCATTGCTGGCCGCCAACAGGAACCTCTCGACGAAATCGTTCGAAATAATCCAGGTATGCATGCCACAACTCTCGACATGACCGACTTAGGAAGCGTCATGAATCTGGCTGCCAGAGTCCAGGACGACTACCCCAATCTCAATGTGTTGATTAACGATGCGGGCATCATGAAGTTCGAGGAGCTCAAGTCCGGCACAAAAATCCTCCCCACCGCCGAGAAGACCGTCGAGACCAATTTCGTCGGCCCTATACGCGTTACGGCTGCTCTCATGCCTACACTATCGGCCCAGCCGAAGGCCACCGTGATGACTGTTTCTGGGGGAGTCGCTTTCGTGCCGATGTCAGTCACTCCGACGTACTGCGCTACCAAGGCCGCGATTCATTCTTGGACGCAGTCTCTGCGGTATCAGCTTCGAGATACCGATATAGAGGTTCTCGAACTTGCGCCGCCTTACGTTCAAAGCACTCTCTTGAACGAGAAGGGAGCGACTGATCCGCATGCGATGAAGATGACTGACTTCATTGCGGAGGTGATGAAGATCCTCAAGAGTCCGCCGGCGTCCGGCGAAATTCTGGTCGAAGGTGTGAAAGCGCTGCGTAATGCAGAGAAGGATGGAAAGTACGAGAAGGTTTTTGAAACCGTGAACTCGATTGAGCTCTAAACCAAGCGTCGGCTGAGTGTAGATACCCCTTGACGCCAGCATTCCAGGATGGCGGCTTTGAACCCAACCCTTCCGACCAGTCCGGGTCGATCAGCGGAAAGACGAGTTCTGTTCGGGTGGCGGACCACACAGCCCGGATCCGGAGGAACACCGACTGAGTGTCTCAACTGCTGTACAGGTTTGGAGCAAGCGAAGAGTGAGAAATTACGCCGCAGTTCGTCTCAATGAGGCAACATCACGCCGGGGAGGCAGCGCGAACATCCGTGAATACTCGCGGCTGAACTGCGACGGGCTCTCGTAGCCGACCTGAAACGCGGCTGTCTCCACGTTAATCGCATCGGAAACCATCAGTCGACGTGCTTCGAGCAAGCGGAGTTGCTTCTGATATTGAAGCGGCGTCATGGAAGTAATCCCCTTGAATTGACGATGAAATGCCGACGGGCTCATCTGCGCTACTGCGGCTAACTCCTCGATTCGGATCGACTCCGCAAAACGATCACGTAAGAGGTGAATAGCGCTGATGACTCCGTGTGCATGGCAATTTGCCAGGGTCATTTTCACAACGTCACCGCCGTGGGGACCAGTCAAAAGCCAGTAGCAAATCTCTCGCATGATCGCGGGGTAAAGCACAGCAATGGCCTTGGGAGTATCGAGCAGGCGCACCAGACGTAACGCGCAGTCCTCCAGTGGGCCGTTGAAGTCAGTGACGAAAACACCGCTTCCCACTTTTTTGCTCGCCTCCGGCGGAGTGTCCAGTTCACCCAGGACTTCGCGCATTACTGCGACATCGAACTCGATGATGACGCCAAGGTAAGGCTTGCTCGGGCTTGCCTCAGCGACCGTGCCGAGGGCGGGCATCTCGACACTCACCAGCAGCGCTTTTCCCGCCCCGTAATCGAATCGTTGGTCACCAAAAATCGCCCACTTTGCACCTTGGATCGTGATGCAGAGAGCCGGCTTAAAGATCAGGTGGTTCGGACGCTTTTCGCGATCCGATCGAAGAATAGTAAGCCCTTCAATAGATGTTGCAAATGGGCTTTCCCCAACCTGTGCATCCGTGAATCGCCTGACTGCTTCCAATAACCCCATCTGCATATGCGGTGCTTGCTCCGGTCTCAGGACTCTGGTCCAAGTATAAGACCCCCCAACAGGAATAGGCAAGAAATGGGAAGGTTCCGCCATTCACTTTCGAACCAGGTAAACCTATCCTTGAATCACAGGAACAACAAGGAGCAGATAATGTCCACAGAGAAATCGCTCAATTCGAGCAACAAAATCGCAATTGTCACAGGCGGAAGCCGGGGACTCGGCCGCAACACGGTACTCAGCCTTGCCAAGCGAGGGGTCCACTCCATCTTTACTTACAACTCCAATCGTGCAGACGCTGACAAGGTCGTAGCCGCGGTGAATGAGACCGGGGCTAAGGCCATCGCATTGCAACTCGACACCGGGAAGGTCAGCGAGTTCGACCTGTTCGTGCGGACCTTGCGCGAGGCACTCGCGGAGCTGGGCGCACAGCATTTCGACTATCTCGTCAACAACGCCGGCACCTCGCATCATGCTCCATTTGAAAAGGTGACTGCGGACGAGTTGGATAGCCTCTACAACGTCCACTTCAAGGGCGTATTCTTCCTGACCCAGAAGCTCCTTCCACTGATCAACGATGGTGGTCGGATCGTCAACATCTCTTCCGGACTGACCCGTATGACGTTCCCGGGAAGCTCCGCCTATGGGTCGATGAAGGGAGCGGTGGAGGTGCTGACGCGCTATTTGGCAAAGGAACTCGGCGCCCGCGGGATCGTCGTCAACACAGTTGCTCCGGGAGCGATCGCCACCGATTTCAGCGGCGGAATGGTCCGCGACAACCCGGAGATCAACAAACGTGTTGCGGATATGACGGCTCTCGGCCGGGCTGGCGTTCCCGATGACATCGGCCCCATGATCGCCGCCCTGCTTTCTGAGGACAATCGCTGGGTCAATGCGCAGCGGATTGAAGTGTCGGGCGGCATGGGTTTTTAGCCGCAAGCACTCCTGAGACGGTGCGCAAAGCAACAACGCACGCTGGCGTTGTAGACATCCGAATCCGAGCTACGGCTGGGTAGATCCATCCTGATGGCGTAGCGTTTACAAATGTTCTCGTCAGCGTGGTTCCGAACCGCTGTCGATGT
>CAWJEH010000029.1:0-12135 GCA_963841675.1 Terriglobia bacterium | reverse complement strand
AGCTCGCTAGCAGCTTCCATTGCGCCCGGAGCCAATCGAAGTTGTGGGCAACGCCCAATTTCTCTATGATGTCTGCACTGTTAATGCGACGGATACGATGACCGCAGAGCATCGCCTCAGCTCGTGCGCGCGTCAGGTCGTGACCTTGTTGCGGCGTCGGTACTAATTCCAACAAATCCCAGATCCATGGGTCATCGACAACCGAACCGAGATGCAGCATTTGTGGGTAATAGCGAATGAGCTGTTCCCGTAATTGATTTGTCAACCGAGTCATCTCTCGATCCAGATCATCGTCGAAGCGTGACAATTCGCGAAGTCGAATAATTCGTGGATCGTCAATGCAGACCCGGTGAAAGCAAGAACGGTCTGTTCGCAGAGAGGCAGCGAGTACAAATGCGTCGCGACTATCATCCTTCGCGCCACTGAGGGAGTACCGATCTCGAAATCGATCAAGCTGTTTAGGATTGATAGAGAAAACTGCAAACTCTTTCTCGCTAAGGCTCTCCACAATTGCCCCATGCGGGATCTCAATGCCCACAGCCACACTTTCCGATCACCACCGCAAATTTGCTCAAGCCAGTCAATCAGCTGAGCAATGCCACTGCCACTGTGCTCGATCGTTTTCTGTTTGATTGTCTTCCCATCTGCGTCGATCAGGCAGATCTCATGATTCTGAGTCGCCCAATCAATCCCAACGTTAAAGCAAAACTGGCTTTCCATTTATGAACTCCCTTCTTGGACTGCTCGGCTACCGTGACGTCTGGATCGCCCCTGTACAGGCGTTGGTATCGCATTCAAGCTGACGACATCACGCTGACTTCCCACTGGACCTACCTCATGGACCAACCCACCGGTGCACGAGTCTATAGCACGCGCTTCACGCGCGATTTCAATAGGTACTCCCGGTGGATTGCCGAGCGCCTCCTGTTTACGAGTTGGCTACCTGGAAGGGTGCAGGGATTTCAATTGACTTTTGTCGTTTGGATCGGTTGGGGAGCCTGAAGCGGTCGTTGTTGAATGACGTAAAGCTCGACACGGCGACCCTCATTATCGCTCAAATGCGCGACCGCCGATTGGTTCCGCGCAGTTGATCCGCGCCCACGCGTAGCGTCCTTCGCGTCAGCGAGTTCGTTCAAAACGGCCAAGGGTGGAGTATGTGGGCATTCTGACTGAAGGCGGCGCAGGAGGCCGCCCAGAATGCCCAAGCACCGGAGAAAGAGGAGACCACCGAAGCGATCTCTTGCCCTACCCGATCTCGAACAGACGAAGTCTGCCGTACTGAACAGCCTGACTTCGAAAAGCGGCCAGCGAACGTATGATCATGCGATAAACGAGTTCGTCGACTGGTACTGCTCGGAACCTCGACTTGCTTTCAATCGCCCCGTTGTTCTTCGATACCGAATCCACTTGGAGCAACGACGACTCGCTCCAACTACGATCAACCTCCGCTTGGCCGCGGTCAGGCGTGTGGCGTACGAGGCAGCTGATTCCGGCTTGCTCAGTCCAGAGCTTGCCGCTGGCATCCGCCGCGTGAAAGGCGTACGCCGGATCGGCGTGCGACTGGGCAACTGGCTCACCGTCGATCAGGGCCGCTCGCTGCTGCTGAAGTCCCAGGGCGATAGTCTCAGGAGCAAACGCAACTATCCATCCTTGCTCTTCTGATTGGTTGTGGATTGAGGCGCGGTGAACTCCTCGCCCTTACGGCCGGATCCATTCAACTTCGAGAAGAGCACTGGGTAATTGCCGACCTCCATGGAAAGACCGGGCACATTCGGACGGTTCCGATTCCACTTTGGGTGAAGGAGGCGCTCGATCGCTGGACCGAAGCAAGTGGAATCAAGGACGGCTGTCTCTTTAGAGCGATTAACAAGTCAGGGAAGATCTGGGGCCCGGGCCTGCCGCCAAAGGTGCTTTGGGAGATCGTCAAGAGAGCGGCCGAGGCTGCCGGAATCGATAAGCTGGCGCCCCACGATCTGCGGCGTACAGGTGCGTCTCTGTTATCTAGCCGGGGCGAGCTCGACCAGATCCAACTCCTACTCGGCCACGTGTCGATCCAGACGACGGAATGTTACCTCGGCTGTAAGCAGAAGCTTCGGTCGCTGTGAATGATAAGATCGGCATCGAACCGTGACGCCAAGGGACGGATTACCCGTCGCTTTCAGACTACAGTTGATTCAGGAAGGCCATCATCGTGAACCACCTCAGAGAACATGCCAGGGCACATCTGGCAAGTCAATCCGCACGAAGTCGAGTAGCGAGTCTGTGCCGATATGATCTCGCCGGATGGTCCATGATCTTCTTGAAAGCGGCACTGAACCCGCCATATCGTCCAGGGAATTTCAAACCCCTGCCCTCCGTACGAGGAGCGAGGATTCTCCCGTCCAGCAGCCTGTCGTTCTATCTCGGGCGGTCACCCTATTCCCAGAGGACACAGTCCTCTTGTCGAAACCAACATGATGAATGACGAGGCGCGGCTTCGTCATAAGAGAAACACGCCTCCTTTTTCGTTAGAAGGGTGTTTGGCCGCCCGTCGCTCCGTAGACCTCGCCTGTGATGTAACTGGCTTCGTTGGAACCCAAGAAGACAAAGACGGGTGCGATTTCGATTGGCTGTGCGGGTCGTTCGAAGGACGTGTCTTTGCCGAAGTTTTAACCTTTTCCGCCGGCATCGTCGCGGGAATCAGCGGCGTCCACACAGGCCCGGGTGCCACTGCATTAACGCGCACACCCTGTTTCATGCCAAGTTGCGACAGCGTCTTGGTCAGGCTAACGATAGCTGCTTTCGTCGCGGCGTAAGGAAGCAGATTAGGACTCGGATCATAAGCTTGTATCGAAGTGGTATTGAGGATCGCGCTACCTGGCTGCATCCGTGGTAGCGCGGCGCGTGCCAGTCAGAATAAGGCGTAAATGTTGGTTTTAAACGTGCGGTCAAACTCCTCCGTCGTGAACTCCTCGATCTTCTCGTGAGTCATTTGAAAAGCGGCATTATTTACGAGCAGATCCAGTTTTCCAAACTCCTGGAAGGCACGGTCGATCACTGTCTGACAATGCTGCTCTTGCCGCAGATCACCGGGAATTTTGACCGCCTTGCGCCCCGCTTTTTCAATCCACCGGGTGGTTTCGTTGGCGTCTTCCTCCTCCTCAGGGAGATACGTGAAAAGGATGTCGGCGCCCTCCCGAGCAAACGCGAGCGCAATCGCGCGTCCAATGCCGCTATCCGCGCCCGTAATAATCGCTGCTCGATCCGTAAGCCGGCCCAATCCTTGATAGGACTCTTCGCCGTGATCGGGCTTGGTGCGCATGTCTTCCGTCAAGCCGGGATGCGCGATGTTTTCCTGCTGCGGGTCTGGCTTTGGTCCTACCGACTTCGGGTCAGTTGTGGCTGATTGCTGTAAAGTGTTACTTTCTGGCATTTACTTTCCTCTCGGGGCAGAAGAAATTAGATGTGCTGCGCCGGAGAACTCGTGCTACCGCAAAACCCCGAGGCTCTCATCAGCTGAAGCGCGCAGCAATTTTCGGGGTGCGACGGCCGTTCCTGTACGGCCCGCTCATCTATAGGTTCCCTAGTACGAAAATTCGGGACTAATTTGTTCGATGCGCCAGATTGGGCCGCCCTCGTAGAGCTGACGTTCTTCCCGTATAAACGCAGGTGAGGCGCCGCCGAGGATCCATATGTGGTAATCGGGTCGCTGCTTACCGATCATCGGGCAATGATCCCGGTGAGACCGCCCAGTTCAACGTGCAGAACAAAATCGATGGCCTTCCGCCTGATCCCGCCGACCGTGAAAGGAACCTCTCCGGCCGGTTTGATCGAGACGTGTATGAGCCGCGGCTTCGCGGTGGCGCAACAAACGAAAGCTTCGTCTCAGGGGTCGACGGAAGACCATCCGAGACGTCATGTGGCAGGTCCAGGTAATCGTGCCTGATTTCCCGTCCTTCGTATGAGACGTAATCCGCCCGGTCAAGGCATTGATGAATATATCGGAAGATCTAGGGAAAGCCGGCCCGCGTTGGATATGGTGGTCCGTAACGAGACGGAATACGTCCCGCTGTGTGAACACTGTAGTGTCGTCGTCGACTGAACCGTCGCGGAAGTGGAAGACAAGACGCGACGTTACGCGATCGCCATCAACGGCCTGCGGTCACGTCTGCAACCGCTATGAATGTGCCTTCAACAGTTTTTAGTGCGACAAACCATGTGCCGAGCCCTAAAGATGGCGGACGGGAACGCGGTCGGCCAGCAGGTTCGCACTCAGCAAGAGCGTTGTTACCCCTGTTTTGGAACAGAAACTATTGAGTCGGCGTCGAACATTTATGAATGACGAGGGTTACGCGGGTCAGCAATCAGGATTCCAGACAGGTGACAACGTTTCACATCAAGAATGTGCGGTCGGTATTACCCAGTACGAGTGATCGTCGACCGGCTCCAAGATATGTCAAAATTCCTGCTTGGCTATACGCTTGCGCTAGCGCGCACAGGACTTTTCATTGTACTCTCACTCGGCGGGCTGACAACATGCGTGAGAGGGCAGTGGGTTGCGACCCCATACTCGCCCAACGTCCTGTCGCAATCTGTTCCGGATACCCGCGGTATGCAGCGTCCCGACGCTACGGCAACTCAGGCCCAACCATTCGCAACGCTGGTGGGAAAAGTACTAGACGTTGCCGGCAATGCGCTCCCCGGCGTTGATGTAACCCTCGTGGGAGTGAGCAACGGAAAGCATTCCATTCTGAAGTCAGATCCGCAGGGCGTTTTCATGTTTGCTGACTTAGCGCCCGGCATATACCAACTCAAGGTGGATGTCCCCGGCTTGGGTCTGTCGGGTGCGGCTCAGGTCGTACTCGGTCGAAGGCAGCGCCGTCAGCTAAACGTTTTTGCCATGCAAGCCGCTACCCAGAAAACGACCGTAAACGTCACCGCTACTCTGCAGCAAATAGCCCAGGCGCAAGTGAAGGGACAAGAGGAGCAGCGCGTCTTAGGTTTTTTCCCGAACTACTACACCAGCTATCTGTGGGACGCAGCGCCCATGACCAAGAAGCTGAAGTTTACTCTGGCCCTGCGAACGCTCACCGATCCGGTAACGTTCTTTGTGACGGGCGCTATTGCCGGCGTTGAGCAGGCGCATAACACGTTTCCGGGATATGGACAAGGCTCTGAAGGGTATGCGAAGCGGTATGGGGGGACCTACGCTGACACGTTAACTTCGAGAATGCTCGGAAGCGCAATCTTTCCGACGATGCTGCATCAAGATCCTCGCTATTTCTATCAGGGTTCAGGCACAGTTCGGTCGCGCTCCTATCAACAGTCGTTTGCAGGGGAGACAACGGACGGCTGGCACCGAATTACTCTCGGATAGCCGGGAGTTTCGGGGCAGCAGGTCTCTCGAACCTGTATCGAGCCCAGCAAGACCGGCAATTCGGTCTGACTGTCCGGAACGGTCTCATTATCCTGGCGGGCAACGCGGTGACGAATGTGTTGCGCGAGTTCCTTTCAAGAAAACTCACGACCAATGTTCCAGCGTTTGCAAACGGCAAGCCATAAGCATCAGTTAACGCTCTCGGTTTGTAAACCGCCTTCATCTCACGCATTCCAAGCGGGCGCTGGCACTGTCGTGGGGAAGCGCAGTTCACTGCGGCGCCGAAAGATCCGCTTGATTGGGAGCGCCACGACTGATGCGAGTTTTTGCGGCTGCCGGTGTTGCCTTTTCAGACCTGCTTCAACCGTCGGCATACCAATCTGGATCGTAGGACGAGGCGTAAAGCCCCGTCCTACGGAGTGCCTAGACCGTCGCTTTAACGAACTCGGTCGATCCCCGCTTGACGGGCGCCTCCAGGGGAGGCAGACCCATCTGACTTCGGCCCAGTGGCGTGAGATCCGCCTCTGTCGCACGGCCCCGAAAGTCCACTTCAAAATCGTCGGGCGCGAAATCGGGCGGCGTCTTGCCTGATAGGAATGCGGGCGCTTGCTTTGCCAGATAAGCGCTATTCTTCTCGCAGCCAACGGTGGAGGCAATGTACATGACGTTGCTGTAGCCAGTGCCCTTGTGGTCGTTCTCGACGGCATGGACTACGTCGGAGTGCCAGAACACAGTGTCACCTGATTGCATAAGCGGAATGGACGTCAACGCTTCCAGCAGGAGACTGTGCCATTCCGGCTCCACGGCGAGAGCACGCCCGGGTTTTGCGCCGCACAGCTCTGTCTCGGGAACATCGTCTTGAAGGGCCCGGAGCAGCACGTAAGTCATGCTATTTGCAATCGGGATCAATTGCAGCGTTCCGTCTCCTTGACCTTGCCGGGTCAGCGCAGTCCAGCCTTGAAACGTTCGGAACATGGAACAGACCGCCGGCGACGGAAATTCTTGCGCGTCGGGTCGCCAAGCCGCGTCAAAGGGGCTATATTCACGCCACTTGCCTGAGAAAACGTGGCGGTATACCTTCCGAAAATTCGGCTCAAGCCAGCGCTCAACCGAACCGCCGTCCACATGGGGGGAAAGTCCCAGAGAACTAGATCCGGGCGGCCGCCTGCGAATGCGGTCAGCGTATACCGGCACTTGATCGGGATCGAAATGACCCCGGCCCTCGCTCTCAGCCAGCCACAACCGATTGAGAAAGGTGCGCACTCGAGTCAGAGACTCCGATTGTCTTGCCTCCACTTGCGGACGCGACCAATAGATTCCGTAGATCTGAGGTTTAGCCGCCGCCAACGTGCCGAAGTACTTGTCTTCAGCAGCATTCGCCAACTTTTCATTGAGACCGTTTTCTTCGACGTACCTGGCGATCTCGCTATCCCAAGCTTGGGCTTGCTCCGGCGCAAAGGTCTTGCGAATTACGCACGCGCCTCGATCTTTAATCTTCGAAATCATCTCGGGAGAGACTGAGTCCGCCGCAATATCCGAGTATTGAAGAACGGGAATAACTGCTTCACCGGACTCCCGCTCCTCGAGGATCTGGGCAACCTTGCGGCGAATCTCGCTCTCGACTTCTTGGAACACAGTTGAATAGGCGGGAAGTTCCCGCCGTAGCTTTTTCTTGACCTCCCGAATCGCTTCGGACAAATTCTCAACCTGGAACGCCATAGTTCTTGTACTCCTTGTGTGGGTTTGGAAGCCTCGAAGTCACCTGAGTCTTCTTAGAGGCCTTACTTTCGACTCATGCTTGCCGGATGTGCAGGGCTCGCTGTCCACCGCATGATTCGATCTTAGGAATTGGGAGGCTGTCAGAGTACGCCAGATCGGCCAACAAGTGATATTCTTCGGACAATTCGGCCTTATAGGGTGTCCGAATTGAGAGCAGGTTGGGAGGATGAAACCTCAATACGAATACGTCGCGATTCCGAAGGGGTGCTCGATTCGTGTGTTCAATCGCAAGATTCCGGAGATTCCATTTGAGTGGCATCATCACCCGGAATGCGAATTGACTCTCACACTAAACAGTCGCGGGCTGCGCTTTATCGCGGATCACGTAGGCGAGTACGATTCCCACGATCTGGTGCTGGTGCCGTCGGACATGCCGCACACTTGGGCATCTACTAAGGCCATCGATGAGTCTGGCCCGCACGTAGCCGTCGTGCTGTGGTTTACGGAGCGTTGGGCGTTGCAGCTTGCGGATGTGTGCCCGGAGTATTCCGGCCTGCGCAAGTTGCTCAACCGGGCCGCCGGAGCTTTGAGCTTTCCATCTTCAGCTGGAAAGATGGTGGAATCGCGTTTGCCGGGTTTAGTTTCGAATTCAGCGCGCGACCGCCTTTGGACGGCGCTCAATTGCCTCACTGAATTAGCTGAAATGGATGCGGTTCCGCTCGCGACTCCGCAGAAGGCAGCCCCGATCACCGCCGATGAATCCGCTCAATTAAACAGGATCTTAGATCTGCTTCACAAGCGATTTGCAGAGCCGATTCGGGTGCAGGATGTGTGCGCCGTCGGAAGTCTGTCGGAGCGATCGCTTCACCGGCTGTTTCTGCGTCATCTCGGTGAAAACCTGACCGACTACCTGAGCCGGTTGCGGATGGGACGGGCTTGTATGTGGCTGGTCGAGACAGACCGGCCGATCAGTATCATCGCAGCCGACGCGGGATTCACTAATTTGTCCAACTTCAATCGCCGCTTCCGAAGTGCTCGGCGTATGTCTCCAAAGGAGTTCCGCAATTGCTATCTGGAACATGGTCGTATGCCCGGTCTGAGTGAGGATGACATCACGAAGCGTTCTCCCTCTTTAGAGAAGGCAAAGCAGCGCACGGGCAGGCCGAGACTCATGGATGAGAGAAAAGAACCTCTTAAATAGCTTTTGGTTCAAGAGCATCGCGGAATTTGGGAACTCGTATCGGATAGATCCGCCCTAAGGGCCATGTGCCGGGTAATCCAGTTTGTGACGAGATCCGAAGGATTAGTCGATACTTTCTGACTAGGGTGGATCTAATATCGATTACAATACGAGTGCTATGCCTAGCCACCGGAGTATACCGGTTGATTAAGTCGAATTCTGCGCAGACGGCACTCGATTTGCTCGTACTGACGACTCTCGACCGCCGCGGACCGTTGCACGGTTATGGAATCGCCACGCTCATAGAGGATTTGTCTCAGGAGGCGCTTCGTGTTGAGGAAGGCTCGCTGTATCCTGCCGTGTATCGCATGGAAGAACTCGGATGGATTCTCGCGGAGTGGAAAGTGAGCGAAACGAATCGCCGTGCTCGTTTTATCGAATCAGCAAGGCCGGCAAGGCGCAGCTGAAGTCCGAATCGGAGCGATGGGAAAGCTTCTTCGCTGCTGTCTCACGCATATTGCTCAATGCATAGCAATGCTTCTGAGGAGCTCTGCTTGTGTCGTGGCTTTCGAGACTGAAGAACGCACTGCATCCGCGCCGTGTGGATGAAGAACTGGAACAGGAATTGAGAGACCACCTGGAACGGCGTGCTGCTGCATTACGCGCAAAGGGATTCACCACGGAAGAGGCCCAGCGAGAGGCTCCGTACGTTTCGGAAACATCACCTATCTTAAGGAACAGAGTCGTTCCTTTCGTCTTCTGGCCTGGCTCGATGGAACCATGCAAGACGTGCGCTACGGCTGGCGCGGCCTATGGAAGTCCCCCACTTTTGCAAGTACGGCCGTGCTGTCGCTGGCCTTAGCTATTGGCGCAAACACAGCCATTTACGCCATCGCGGATGCAGCTATCCTACCGCCATTGCCTGTTTACTCGCCCGATCAGTTGTTTACTCTCTCCTGGCCGGACCGACGAACCCCGGGACTGCGCCTAGCGCCGAACGAGACATTTTCAGCTATCCCGAATTCCTTCGCTTCGCCGATGTGACCAAATCCCTTGTGCGTCTGGGGCTTTTCAGCGGACCGTTCCGTGCGGAAATGAGGTCATTCAACCCAGAGGCGCCAATCGAAAGGATTAATCGCGCATACGTTCGGGAGAGGCCTTCGACATCTTGGGCATTCGTCCCGTCATTGGCGCTCTCTTTTCCAAAGAGAGCAGGACCGTGTTCCGCAAACCAGCGCCCTGGCTGTCATCAGTTACGCCTTTTGGGATCGTCGCTTTCAGCGAGATCCGAAAGTTGTGGGACGAAAGATCCCGATCGATGACAAAGAAGTGCAGATTATCGGAGTGGCGCGCAAGGGATTCTGGGGTGTAGAGCCCGGAAAGTTCGTAGATGTGTGGCTACCCGGGGCGTTACAAATGCCGTTCGTGCTTCAGAGTCCTGGAGTATTCTGGCTGCAAATGATCGGCCGCTTCGCGCCAGGCAGTTCGCCAGAGCAGGTACAAGCGCATCTTCAACCGTCATTTCACGATTTCCAAGCCCAACTCGTGAAACTCTTTCCGGTTATGCCGGAAATCAGTAGAAAATGCGTGATGCCAAGTGGCGGAATCACTGCGGAAGGTACAAGCAGAACACACGTATGGTGGGCACGCAGAAGCATTCGATGATCTCGCCGGGACTGGTGAACAATTAAGAGCTGTCAAGGCGAATCCTCCGTTTCACCGATGGCGAGTTGAGTTCGGTAGCAGTAAGCCTCTGAAGAAGAAGCATCGAGCCGCCACAACGTGGACATTGCCACAGCGCTGTAGAACCAGCTTGAGGCCGAGCAGCATCCGGACAGCGGGGCAGGGGCATTCGCAGCAGCTGTTGGCAAACCGGCAATAAGGCTTTGCGCCGGCGGTTGGCCAGGAAGCCGAAGAATCGAATGCGGACGAAGCTATGCGGAAGCACATGCAGAAGAAAGCGCCGCAGAAACTCTTCCGCCGTTACTGTCATGAGCTTCTGTTTGCCGTCGCGCGCGTAATCCTTCCAGCGAAAAGTGACTTGGTCATCGGCGAAGGCAACGAGCCGATGATTGGAGATGGCCACACGATGTGTATAGCGGGCCAAGTAATGGAGGACGTGCTGCGGGCCGCCGAAAGGAGGCTTGGCGTACACGACCCAATCTTGGCGAAAGAGCGAAGGAAGGAAAGAGCGGAAGGCGCGTTCTTGCGCAAGTGGCTGAAGGCTGCCTGGGAAGGCTAACTGTCTCTTCCGAAAAGCTCGCTTCAGACCTGCCGTGAACTTTCCCCGGAAAACACGACTGAGCACCTTCACGGGTAGAAAGAATGCGTGGCGTGGACGAATCCAGCGCTGGTGATCACGTGAAAGACCACCAGCCGGAATCACGCAATGGACATGGGGATGGTGCAGGACGTTTTGATCCCAGGTATGCAGCACGCTCATAAAACCGATGTCAGCACCAAGGCGCTTGGGATCGCGAGCGATCTCCAGCAGTGTTGCTGCGCTCGCGCGAAACAGAAGGTCATAGACGACCTTCTTGTTTGCTAGAGCGAGTTGTGAAAGCTGATGCGGCAGCGTGAAAACCACGTGTACATACGGCACATCCAGAAGTTCCGCTTGGCGCGCTGTGAGCCACTGGTCACGAGCGTTGGTCTGACACTTTCCGCAATGGCGGTTGCGGCATGAGTTGTAGGAGATGGCCTGATGACCGCAGCGAGAACACTGGTCCAGATGGCCACCGAGCGCGGCCGTACGGCAGCGCTCGATAGCGCGCAGCACACGGAGATGCTGCCAGCTTAGTCGGGATCGATTCTTCTCAATGAAGCTTTTGCCTGCTGCGCGAATGATGTCGGCCACCTCGAAAGGTGGCGCGTTCATCTCTTATGCAGCCTGCGGGAGCGCTTGACGTGCTTCGCTTCAGAGAACTGGGCCTTGTCGATGGGTGTGCCCGCTGCTTTCAAATGGCGCTCCGAAAGATGCAGGTAAATGGAGGTCGCTTTCAGATCGGAATGTCCGAGCAGCAACTGGACGGTCGGCAAGTCCGCGCCGTTTTCCAGCAAGTGAGTAGCGTAACTATGGCGTAGTAAATGGGGGCGAACGTGTTTCGTGATGCCAGCAGATTGCGCTGCTTCACGGCAAGCCTCCCAAAGCACCTTGGGTGTGATTGGTTTATCGGCTCGCCAGCCGTCTTTCGTTCCCGGAAACAGATACGTTTTCGGGTGCATCCAGCGCCAGTACTCACGAAGAGTATCGAGCAGCTTCGGACTAAGCGGTACATCGCGATCACGATTCCGTTTGCCGTGCCGGATGTGGATGAGCATGCGCACGCTATCGATGTCCTCCACCGTGAGATGACACAGTTCGGCCCGGCGCATGCCGGTCGAGTACAGCGACATCAGCATGGCGCGATGGAATAGATTGCTAGCTGAATCGATGAGCCGGACCACTTCTTCCTGTGTCAAGATAATCGGCAGTCTGCGAGGCGCTCGCGGATACGGCACTTCCTCGACTGGATAGTTTCTCTTCAGCGTCTTGCAGAAGAAGAACCGCAAGGCTGCCGTCTGCGTGCCTACCGTTCGCACGCCCTGCTTCCGGTCGTTGAGTAAATGCAGCTGATAGGTCCGGATCTCGTCCGATCCGGGTTGATCGGGCGGCCGCTGAAAATGCTTTGCGAAATCCGCGACGATATTGATGTAGCTGGTTACGGTAGTCTGTGAATAATTACGGCGCTGGAGTTCCTCCAGCATCAGTTTGCGTAAATGGGTCACAAGTTTCTCCTTGTGACCCGCTACTCTATCGACCTTTATCTATCGGTCACCGCCCACGCGCAGCGTCCGCCGCGCGGTCGGCTTCGTTCTAACGGCGTACGCTTTACCAAAT
>CAWJEH010000028.1:0-162931 GCA_963841675.1 Terriglobia bacterium | reverse complement strand
GTAGCTTCGCCGTCCGCGCTGCCCGCATTGATCTCGAAACCTTAATTCAATACCAGAAGCCGCTGCGCAATCTGCAGATCCAGGAAGGCCGTCTCCAACGCCAGCGCGAGAAAGACATGGCAGAACTGAGCGAGCTGCAAGAGGAACGTCGTCAAACCGAGCAACCGGAAACCGAAGTGAATACGCGTCCTTCTAAAACCTTCAATCCGGACCAAGTCAACCGCATGCTCCAGAACATAAACTGGGACGATCCCGACGCGGTGGCTTCGATTTTTCAACTTCGCTCCGCGCTTCAGAACCGCGCCTCTCAGAACCACGACTGTAAAGAAGCAGTCGCAGCATCATTCTGACCTGTGAGCTTTCTCTTAGCCGGCTAACTCCTTCGCGAGCCGGTCGCCAGCTTTGACGGCAATGTCGGCCGAGTCGTCCGGGTAAATGCGTTTCAGATTCTCTCGCGCGACCAGCTGATGCTTCACGAAAACTGCCGGGGGAGTCGCCTTACCCTGAATTATATTGATGGCCAGTGGGATAAGAGCCTCTCCGTAGCGTTCCGGGAAGTACGCGACAGAGCCGACCAGTCGCGAGTGAGCCTGAGCGATCTCGCTGCGAGCCTCAGAGCTTGCGTTCTGGCCCATGATGGCGCAATCGTCAGTCCGGCCCGCCTCCTCAAAGGCGTGCAGAGCCCCCATGGCGCTCGGATCGTTGACTGCGGAGACTAGCACGCGGCGTGTTTTTGAACTTCGAAGATACTTTCGTACTACCTCTAGGCTGCGCTCATATTGACCGTTTCCATTGAGGAAGACGGCCTGTGAATCGTTCAGATGCGGGATGAGTTCCCGCAATCCGGCGAGTGCTCCGGTCAATCTCGAATGCGGGAGAGCGCCCGCTATGGGCAAGGTGAGGAGCAGAATGTCATCAACTTTTCCACTCCAATGCTGGAGGGCCCACTTGCCGAGATATCGCCCGCCGATCAGGCCGGCCCGATAGTTGTTTGCGCCGTAGTAGGTCGCGCCCGGATGTGGGATATCGACTGCAATGAAAGGAATACCGGCGTCGTGTAGTTTCGAGGAGATGATGGACGCGCAGTGCTCGTCGGTTTGAAATTCGATCACCAAATCGACCCGCTCCCGGACGAATAAATCGGCGTTGCGAATCGCCGCTTGAGCACAGTATTTGTTGTCTAGTACCAGAAGTTCGACACCTTCTTCGATTGCTACTCGTTTTACGCTCTCGCACACCGCGCGCGAGAAAGGGAACTCGGTGCTTTGTGCCCCATAGCCGAGACGATATTTGTGGCGTTTCAAAGGACGAATTCGCAGCCGGTATTTGCGGTCGCTATCTTGTTCCAGAAGTCCGCGCCGCTCCAGGGTGAAGAGGATACGGAAAGCGGTGGCTTTGCTCAGTCCGGTGCGTGCTGCGACATCAGATAAGCGCAGGCACTCGCCATCGCTGCGGAATGCCTCCAGCACGTCGCAGGCGCGCGAGATCGATTCTACGACATAAGAGGAGGTGGAGTTTTTCATACAGTGAAACTGCCGTTCCCGGGTGCGAGATGGCCGCTATCTTACCAGTAGAGCGGCTGAAATCGGTCCCGCAAAGGTTTTCAATAACTTACAGACGATGCAGTTAAACCGCGGCTGTTTCATTGTATGGAACTTGCTGAATTTGTTCCTTGTGTATTGAGTAGTCGTCCGAATAGCGATTAAGATATCGGGCAAAGCAGTCTTTGAGCTGAATAGGGGTCTCACATGAAAACCAAGTGCCGTTTTCTTTTTGTCTGCCTGGTGACGTTGGCGTTCGCCGGGAGCATCTATGCCCAGGGCGTCACCGGTGACCTGGCGGTTAATGTCGCCGATCCAAACGGCGCCGCAGTTCCTAATGCGACGCTTACCCTCAAGAACGTCCAGGAGAATACAACCAGCGCCGGACGCACCGACGGTTCTGGTAATTACGTCTTCGGCCAGCTAAAGCCTGGATCTTACGCGCTTGACATCAAAGCCGAAGGATTTCAGCCGCAGCGTCTGAACGATATCACCATTCAGCTCGCGCAGCGCGCCGCCGTTGGCGTGAAAATGACGCTCGGAACGGTGACCGAGACCGTCGATGTCTCGGCCGCGGCGCAGACACTTCTGAATGCCGAAAGCGCGACGGAAGGACAAGTCATGCAGCAGCAGACCATTGAGAATCTGCCCCTGAATGGCCGGAACTTCATCCAGCTGGCGCAACTTTCAGCTGGAGTAACACCCGTAGGAACAGGTACGTCTCCAGCCAGCACCTGGACGGGCAGAACCGACCAAACAGTTTCCATCGAGGGTCTGCGCGAAAGCAACACCAGCTATCTGGTCAACGGGATAGAGACTCGCAATGCTCGCTTCGGAAATGCCGGCATTCGGCCCGACCCTGATGCTATCCAGGAGTTCAACGTCCAGCGCGGGTTCTTCACCCCCGATTTCGGCGGCAGCGCCAGCGTTGTGAATACAGCCGTTCGATCCGGTACGAACGACCTGCATCTGGTGGCTTTCGAGCTGATCCGCAACAAAGACTTCGACGCCAATAACTACTTCGCCAATGCAGCCGGGCAGAGCGCGCCGCCGCCCTTTACGCAGAATCAGTTCGGAGCTACGGCCGCCGGACCTGTCGTTATCCCCAAACTCTTCAATGGCCGCAACAAGCTCTTTTTCATGTTCAACTATGAGGGATTCCGGCAGCGGGAAGGCCTCAACCTCACTGGCCTCTATCCTTCCGCTGCGCAGCTTGGCCGGCAATCTCGCCGACAACAGCGCGGGTACTGGTTTGTTCCCTACGAATTCTGCCTTCTGCGCCGCCAATCGAGGTTCACAGCACTGCGTGAACGTGCTTGATCCGACAACTGGGTTGCCGTTTCAAGGAAATCAGATTCCCGCGTCTCGCCTCAGCCCCGTATCTCAGAAGGCGATCCCGTTTACGCCCGTTCCGAACGTCGCCGCCAACGGTAACTCGGCAAGCTTCCCTACCTTCAATACCTTCGCCTCGCCGAAAGAGATCAACGATTTCGATCAGTACAATACGCGAATCGATTATCAGCTGAGCAGTAAGGATACGATTTACGGGAGTTACTCGAATTCCAACGAACCTCTCTACGTGCCGGCTCTTCAGGTACTCGGGGGCACGAACAATCCCCTGAAGGATCAGTTGTGGACGGGCACCTGGGTGAGGACTTTCACTCCGAGCATCGTCAACGAGGCGCGTTTCGGACATAACGACACCTCGACCTACAAGCTCGAAGAAGGAGCCGACGGCCCGAATTATGCCGCAACTACCTTCGGATTGAAAAACACTTCGACGAATCCCTTCGACTTCGGCGTTCCCAGGTTTCGGAATCACCGGTTTCGGCGGCATTGGTTCCTTTTCAGAAGCAATCGGAGCCGATGAGGAGAACTATCAATACGTCGACAACCTGAGCATCACCCGCGGCAACCACAATTTCAAAGTGGGTTTCCAGATCATGCATGAGAAATACTTTCGAGATCACCGACTTCGGCGGTGTTCCCAGTTCCAGTTCAGCGGGCAGTTTACTGGCATGAGTAATGGACTGGCGGATTTCCTCCTCGGAGCACCCTACAAGCGACTACCTCGGTGGGTGATTCGTCGCAGAACATGGTCTCCAATTACTACGGAGGTTATCTGACCGATAACTGGCATATTCTCCCTAATCTCACACTGAATCTTGGACTTCGGTATGAATTTCAACCTTATCCCCGCGAAATCCATGGCCGCGCGGAGTTCTTTGACTTTTCTACCGGCACTGAAGTGATCGCCGGCCACGGCGTGCGGCCGGAGATCGTCGATCCCTGACTACAATAATTTCGCCCCGCGAGTCGGTTTGGCTTACCAGGTGAACAAAAGCACAGTTATCCGGGCGGGCGGGGGCATCTACTACTCGACAGACAATGCGAACGAGTTACAGTTCGAGATAGTCGGTGCGCCATTCTACTCGTCTCAGACGCTCAGTGCCACCACACCGACCATATCTTTGACCAACCTGTTTCCAGCCGCCGGAGTGGGAGCGTCTTTCAATCCATTTACGCTTAACCCGCGTAATCGGACGCCGTACGTTTCGCAATGGACCTTCGACGTCCAGCATACGTTTGCTGGGAATAACTTCATCGAGCTCGGCTACGCGGGAAGTACTGCGCAGAAGCTTCCGCAGACGATACAATCCCGATTCAGGATACATAGATCCGACCGATACGATTCCGCTCTCCCAGCGCGAGCCGTATCCCGCAGTACAAAGGTTTCATTCTCTTTTCAGACAATGATGGCTGGGCGAGCTATCAGGCGTTCACCGCGCGCTATGAACATCGCTTCCACTCGGGTTTGTACTTACTCGGAGCGTATACCTATCAGAAGGCGTTGGACATTGGGAACACCGACGATTTCTCAATGATCAGCGCCGAGTTCAAGACATATGACCGCGGCCACTCCGATTACGATGTGCCCCAGCGTTTTGTTTTGAGCTTCAATTACGAGTTGCCAGTAGGCCGGGGCAAGGCGCTCCTCTCCGGCTCATCGCGGCTGCTGAATACCTCTAGTCGGCGGCTGGCAGGTCAACGGCATCGCAACGTTTTCCGCTGGGCAGTACCACACCATTACTACTTCTCAGTTCTGGCCGAATATCAGCCCTACCTTCAATACCTCAGTTCCGAATGTGGTCGGAGATCCCACCGCAAACCAAAATCCGAAGGGACTTTATTTCAATTCCGCAGCGTTCGCATATCCTCCCAACCACGTTGAAGGCGACGCAGGCAGAAATCAGTTTCAAGTGCCAGGAATCGCGAACTGGGACATGAGTCTCTTCAAGAACACCAACATCACCGAACGCCTGGCAGCCCAGCTGAGAGTGGAAGCATTCAACATTTTCAATCACACCCAGTTCGGAGTACCGAACATGACCTGGGGAACGCCCACCTTCGGCACAATCACTTCTACCTTAGTGGATGCCCGTCGTCTGCAGCTCGGATTACGAGTGACCTTCTAGCGGTCGATGGCTCCCTACAAGTTGCGTCTCGGTCTCTTCAGCATAGGGCTGGAGGCGTATTGGGTTCAATTTGCGGGGCTGAAAGACAGGTTGCTCGCATATAACCAGGAAATCAACCGTCATCTGACGGGCGAAAACGTCGACGTGGTCAATCTCGGCATGATCGACACTCCGGAGAAGGCATTTGCTGCGGGGCACCGCTTCCGCACAGAGGATGTCGACTTTATCTTTCTCCACGTGGCAACCTACGCACTTTCATCCAGCGTGCTGCCCGTTATCCGCCGCGCTAAGGTCCCGGTATTGGTTTTGAACCTCGCTCCGGAAGCGGCTATCGATTACGCCGCCTTCAACCGGTCGAAGGATCGCGGAAGCATGACAGGCGAGTGGCTCGGCTGGTGCCAGACCTGTCCCGTTCCCGAGATCGCGAACGTCTTCAGCCGCTGCGGGATTCCGTTCTTTCAGGTGACTGGCATCATCCATGACGACCCGCCGGTTTGGAGAGAAGTCGCTGAGTGGGTAGCGGCAGCCAGGACGGCACAGATCATGGAGCATAACCGGCTCGGATTGATGGGCCACTACTACAGCGGCATGCTCGATATCTACTCGGATCTGACGCGGCAATGCGCCTCGTTCGGAGGCCACATCGAAATCGTCGAAGTAGACGAACTCGCGGCGCTGCGGCGTGAGGTCTCGGCGCTAGAAATAGAAAACAGAGTTGCCGACTTCTATAAGCGCTTCGATGTCCAGAACGACTGCCCTCACCACGAATTGCAAAGAGCTGCGCGCACCTCGGTAGCGTTGGATCTCTTGGTGGCCCGGCACGGGCTCGGGTCACTTGCTTATTACTACCGCGGCGTCGGCAACGAAGAAAATCAAGACGTGATCAGCTCTATCATTCTAGGAACGAGTCTACTTACCGCGCGCGGCATTCCCGTTGCCGGGGAGTATGAGGTGAAGAACGTCCAGGCAATGAAGATCATGGATTCGTTTGGCGTGGGCGGTTCTTTCACGGAATACTACGCTACCGATTTCAAGGAAGACGTCGTACTGATGGGGCACGATGGCCCGGGTCACATCGCAATCGCCGAAGGCAAAACAAAAGTCCGGCCATTGGGCGTCTATCACGGCAAGGTGGGCTTGGGGCTTTCGGTCGAGATGTCAGTTCGCAACGGCCCTGTGACGCTGCTCTCGGTTGTCGAGGAGGCTACGGGATCCGTCAAGCTGCTGACCGCAGAGGGTGAATCGGTTCCGGGACCGATTCTCGAAATAGGGAATACCAACAGCCGCTACCAATTTTCATTAGGGGCGCGCGGGTTCATTGAGAGTTGGAATGCGGAAGGCCCCGCGCATCACTGCGCTGTAGGCGTCGGGCATATCAGCTCAACGATCGAAAAACTCGGGAATTTGCTCGGGTTGGAAGTCAAGCGCATTTGTTAACAGGAAACAAGGAGGTATTTTGTCAGTTTTGAAGTTTGGCCTAGTGTGTCTCTTGTTAGGCGGATGCACGGTTTTCGGCGATGCTCAAGAAGTTAAGGTCTCCTGGAATAAAATCGAGCTTGTCTCTAAGACAACCGCGACGCTGCAGGTCGTAGTGAACCCTCCATTGCGGCGCGGTTCGCCCATTCACGACAATGTCTTCTCATCCTTGAAGAATCTGGGTGCCGACTACGTCCGGTACGTGCCGTGGCTGCCCTATCCGAAGCTGGGCGTAGCGGAACTGGCCCCCCCTGCAAACGGGCATACCTCTTGGGACTTCTCGCTCATCGATCCGATAACGATAGATTTTCTGAATGCCACCCAAGGCCACTCTGTGATTCTGAACTTCAGCACGATTCCAGCGTGGCTTTTCAAAACGCCCAAGCCAGTTCAATACCCGCAGGATCCGAACACGGTCACATGGGACTACACACAAGGCACAGAGCTACGCGATCCCAGTGGCAAGGAATTAGGCGACTACTATGGCCGACTTGTCAGTTGGTATGTGAACGGAGGATTCACGGACGAGTATGGCAAGAGACACGAATCCGGGCACCACTTCAAGATTCCCTATTGGGAGGTTCTCAACGAAGTGGATTTCGAGCACAAAATGTTGCCCGAGCAGTACACAGCTCGATATGACGCGATCGTTTCGGGAATTCGCAAAGTCGCCCCGGACATGAAATTTGTCGGGCTCGCCTTGGCCATGCCGTCCCTGAATCCCCAGATGTTCCACTTCTTTCTGGACCACAAAAATCACAAATCGGGAATTCCGCTCGACATGATCTCCTATCATTTCTACGCGAGTCCGGCGGCAGATGAGACTCCTGATATCCAGCAGCACACGTTCTTCGCCCAGGCGGACGGCTTTCTAAACAGCGTTCGGTACATCGAAGCGATTCGGAAGCGCCTGTCACCGCAGACCAGAACGACCGTCGATGAGCTCGGATGCATCTCGGCCGACGACTCCGGGCAGAACGATCCGCATCACGTGACCAAACCGATTCCGAATTCTTACTGGAATTTGTGCGGCGCGACATATGCTTACGTTTTCGGAAATCTCGCCTCGATGGGAGTGGATGTCGCAGGCGAGTCGCAGTTGGTCGGCTATCCGACACAGTTCCCGAGCGTCTCTATGGTCGATTGGAATACGGGTCTGCCGAACGCCCGATTCCGTATCGTCGAACTGCTGAAGAATAACTTTGGCCCAGGCGACAAGATCGTCGAGACAAAGAGCAGCTCCCCGTACGTTTACGCACTCGCTTTCACTGGCCGCAATGTCGGGCACAAATTACTGCTGATCAACAAGCGCAATCGGGATTTCGATCTCAAGCTTCCGCAACCAGCGAAGCAAATCGAATTCGTCAATCAAGACACGAAAGGAGATCCGCCGAAGAAACAAACTGTAAACAGCGCCACGGTGCAGCTCAAAGGCTTTGAAGTAGCCGCCGTCACCTTCTAACGCGCGAGCTTATCTGACGACAACGTTTATCAGCCGATCGGGCACCACGATCAGTTTGACAATCTGTTTGTCAGTCGTGAACGCCGCCACTTTTTCGTTGGCGAGCGCCAGTCGCTCCAAGTCACTCGTTGCTGTTCCATGTGCCACTCGAATGTGGCCGCGCAACTTGCCGTTCACCTGCACCGGGATTTCAACTTCGTCTTCTTTGGCTAGTTCAGGATCGTAAGAAGGCCATCGTTCTCTGAAAACCGGGCTGTTATTGCCTTGGAGATCCCATAGGTCCTGGGCAGTAAACGGCGCGAATGGCGCTAGCAGAAGCGTGACGTCCCGGCAGATCGTCTTCGCCGTTTCCATCGACAGCCGGCTTTCCGACTCCACCAACATATTCGTAAGCTCCATCAGAGAAGCAATGGAAGTATTGAAGTGCCAGCGGCTGTCGAAGTCGCTCGTAATCTTGTGTATAGTCTGATGCAGAGCTCGAAGCGCCGGGCGGTCCGCTTCACCGGGTTTGTCCTCGCCCTGGCGATCTGCATTGCGCGTAACGAACCGATAGATACGGCTCAAGAATTTGCTGATGCCAGAAACGCCGTCCTCTTGCCACTCGAGATCGCGCTCGGGCGGAGCGGCAAACAGCGAATACATCCGCGCCGAGTCTGCGCCGTAGCGCTCCACCATGTCGTCAGGCGAAACAACATTGCCCAAGCTCTTTGACATTTTTGCGCCGTCTTTTATCACCATGCCCTGGGTGAACAGGCGCTTGACGGGCTCATCATTGCGGATAAGGCCTATGTCGCGCATCATCTTCGTCCAGAACCGGGAATAGATAAGATGCAGAATGGCGTGTTCTACGCCGCCGATGTATTGATCGATAGGAAACCACTGCGCGATGGCCTGAGAACTGAACGGCGCATGCTCGTTTCGCGCATCGCAATAACGGTAGAAGTACCACGAAGAATCGATGAATGTATCCATCGTGTCGCTCTCCCGCTTGGCTGGTTCGCCGCACTTGGGACAGGCGACGTTTATGAAGGAACCGACGCGCTCCAACGGCGAGCGCCCTTCGCCTGTGATCTTCACCTTTTCCGGCAATCGCACCGGCAGATCTTTCTCCGGTACGGGAACTGCGCCGCAGCGCGGGCAATAGATGATCGGGATGGGCGTACCCCAATAGCGCTGCCGTGAGATTCCCCAATCCTTGAGCCGATACGTAATGGAGGAAGCGCCAAAGCCATTCTCGGCGGCAAAGGCGGTCATTTCTCTACGCGCCTGCTCGCTCGTCAGACCAGACCAATCACCGGACCTTTCGAGCACGCCGTATGCCGTGAACGGTTTATCCATTGTGGAAACGTCGGCCAGAACTCCGTCTTCCGCTCGAATGACTGGCACAATCGGAATGCCGTACGTCCGGCAAAACTCGAAATCTCTCTCATCGTGTGCCGGAACGGCCATAATTGCGCCCGTGCCATAACCCATCAGGACGAAATTGCCGATCCACACCGGAATCCGCGCACCGCTGAAAGGATGAATCGCGTATCCGCCCGTGAACAACCCCAGTTTCTCTTCCTTGCCCGCTTCTTGCCGCCCGGTGGAGTCGATCATTTCCTTGACTTTGAGACGCTGCGTCTCCTGTGTGACAAGGGTTTCCACCAAAGGATGTTCCGGCGCCAGAATCAGACACGTCGCTCCGTAGATGGTGTCGATGCGGGTCGTAAATACGCGTATTCTCTGTCGTGAAGTCTCGAGGCAGAAGTCGACTTCCGCTCCCTCTGAACGCCCGATCCAATTGCGCTGCATCGCCAGAACTCGCTCCGGCCAGCCACCCTCCAGCTGTTTCATGTCGTCCAGCAGATCTGCCGCGTAGGCGGTAGTTTTCAGGAACCATTGCTGCATGGCACGCTGCTCAACCGGGGTGGTCTCGTGACGCCAGCAACAGCCGTCCACTACCTGTTCGTTTGCAAGAACGGTACAGCACTCCGGGCACCAGTTCAGCAGTGCTTCTTTGCGGTACGCGAGACCGCGCTCGAACATCTGTAGAAAGAACCATTGATTCCAGCGGTAGTATTCGGGCTCGCAGGTAGCGATCTCGCGGTTCCAATCGAAACCGAAGCCCAGCCGCTGCATCTGCGCCTTCATATGGATGGTATTGCCAATCGTCCATTCACGGGGATCGCGGTTTTCCTTTAGCGCTGCATTTTCTGCGGGCAACCCGAATGCATCCCAACCCATGGGATGCAATACGTTGTAGCCTCGCATCCACATGTAGCGCGCCAAAGCGTCTCCAATCGAGTAATTGCGCACGTGCCCCATGTGCAGCTTGCCGCTTGGATAGGGCAGCATTTCGAGCACGTAATATTTTGGCCGGTCTGGAGAATTGGCGGCGTAAAGCGTCGAGTCTACGGTCCACTTCTCGTGCCATTTCGGCTCAATCTCTTTGGGGTCGAACGCCTTTTCGGGAATAGCAGCTCCTTAGATGCCGTAACATCACGGAGTCCATTGATCCGGTTTGTCGACGGGAATCTTGAAAACGATGAGCCTTCGCGGCGTCGCGAAGGCCTACTCATTCAATATAGCGGGAGCCGAATACCTAAATCCTAGAGGTTAGGGGATGTTTAGTGTTACGGTACTTGAGACCGCGGTGTTCGCCGTACTCTTAGCGCAGATAGTCACAGTTTCAGCACTCGACGGCGCAATCGAGGGTGCACTGTACAATCCGGTTTGATCGATGCTTCCCGGTCCGGATACCACCGACCAGCTAACGGCATTGCTCATATACCATCCCACAGCATAAAGCTGAAGCTGATTGCCGGGAGCTACGCTGGTCTGTTGCTGTGTGTCTATCGCAAGGTGTGGAGCTGTAGTATCAGGCAGGATTTCGATTCCCTCTAGAACTGGCAGCACGGGCGGGTAAGCTGCCATCGAGTCCGGGCGATTGCCTCGCACGGATATCGACATCAAATTATTCGTCACCTGCGCGGGAAGGTATGCGTCCGACGGCGTTGCGACCGTATGGGAGATGGGAAGACCGAAGTCAAAGTTATGTGCCGCGACCTGGCCGTTGGCAATTAAATTATAAGGTCCCCAATCGGTCGGAAATGTAAGTACGTTGTAGCTACAGGGCTGCGAGCAGTGATGGCCGTTATATGGTGCGCCCATCAGCAACCGAACCTTGTAGTTTCCGTTCGGGATACCGAGAGTGTAAGTCAGGTCGTCAGCTTCGGTATACCTGAACGTGCTGTAAATGTTCATCTGCGGATTCCCGGGGCTTGTCCAGCTAGGATAATCCGTGTACCCGAATGTAAACGCGGACTCGTAAGCCGTGTCAGCCAGCCAAACATTTCCCAATTGGTCCGTCGTGCTGACGTTGCTGCCGACGTCGATTCTGATGCTGCCGGCGGGGTTCGCACCTGCTGGCAGCACCGTCACGTAAAGATTATCGGAGAAGGATGCATTGTTCAACATCGCCACTTTTAGGACGGCGATGGCCGGCGCGCTGACGGATTTTGGCGCAATGTAGTACCCGTTCGACGTCACTGAGCCTACTCCGCTGACGAGAGTCCAACGCAAAGGCTGATAGGGAGAAGTAATTCGAGTCAGAGTGTTCAGGTAGTAGGTGCCGCCGGCGACAACGGACAGGGTCGGCGCGGGTACGGCCGGAGTGTTAGGCCCGAGTGCGATAGGTACTTTCAATGGGGTGCCCGATGATGGTGTCGCAGTAAGTACTGCAAATGTGTTTGGCGTCTGGTATCCGTTCGCCGGGTTTACTTCCATCGACTGACCGTTGACCATGAAACTCGATTCATCGACCACGTCGAAATCTAACGCGGAGAGATTGGCCGCATTAATTTGCTGGATTGCCCCCATTGTCGGCGCATCCTGTGTGACGTCCGTATCCGCGTAGATGGTAGGACCGTGCCCGCCGGCATCGGAGAGGAACATTCCGTATTGCCGCAGGGCTGTAAGAATGGTTTGAGCTGCCGGACTGAATTTGCTGATATCGAAGTTGGCCTTTAGTCGCAGACGCGCGCCATAGGGCGGACCATTGGGATTGTTGTATGCCGTGGTCGTGCTGTTCGCCGGCCAATAAGCGAGCTGTTGAACGCTGTATGGACTCAACGTGAATGACAAGGCATGCCGAACTGCTCCGGACTTAATCTCAGATAGGTGCAGGAGCGTCGGAGCGTACAACAGGTTCGAAGCTTGGGTGGTTGCGCCAGGCAAGGTGTACGAGCTCCAACTGTAGGACGCGCCGCTTCTGGCAGTGCATCCGGCTGATCCGTTCAAGCAACTGCGCGGACTGAAATAGTTTTTGTACACCTCGTAAAACTGGCAGGTGGTCGTGTTTACCGAGATCAGGTGGTGATCTCCGCCATTGTTGAGGTCTGTTTGATAGGCGCCACCCTGTCGCTCTTGAGTCGCCTGACTCGGCATCTGAAACGGTCCGTTGTGGGACGGAGTATAGTCGAACACCTCGTTCACAACCGGCGCCGAAGAATCCATGAGGTTCAACCCGAAATCGGCGGCTATCACAAGTGCGCCCGGGTCCATGTTAGCTATCCAGGTAGCGGAATTTCTTGCCGTATTTCCGTTCACATTAGTGAGCACTGGAAGATTATCGATACGTGTGTTGAATACTGAATCGGCAGGAGTAACTGGGCAACCACCCCGCGTGTGGGCGGGAGGTACCCAAGCCGGTGCCGTGTAGGTAGCGGAAGTATTAGAGTTTACTTGCAATGTGCCGGCGCTCCCGGGCATCAGGGCCCACGTTACGGGCTGATTTGATGTGAATGTTTGGGATTGTCCCTGGTAGACGGCACCGGCTCCCGGCGTGATGACTGGACTTTGTGTTGCGCAGAAGATGCTCTCGAGCAGCAGTGCACTAACTAGGGATAAATGCCTCAGTTGACGGAAATGCATATGGAAATACTTGGATCTATGAGAGAGTGCAAACTGTATAAGGTAAGTCTCAGCGCGAGTATTCGAACTACTGGCGCACAGTTCACAGCTGCATATGACCGCCTGCATTGTTGGAGTCGGGCTGGTTTGAGGCAGGTCAGTTTCATCGGCGATCGATGGAGCCGAACAACTGGCGCGTTACCATGTCGAAGGGTGCTGTCTCTGCAATGTCTCTGTCTGATTTGTGCACCAATGTGCTGCACGCCAAAGGACCTAAATTGAGGAGCTGTGATGTTGCTCCATTTCTGCGAGCTTGGCTTGCGAACCCCCTGCGCGTCGGTTCAATCAGGCCCTCGAGTGCGGCGCTGGCGGATTTAATGACATCCGAAATCTCTTCTGAGACCGGCCCGGTTATTGAACTCGGGCCGGGCACGGGCGTCTTTACGCGCGCGTTGCTCGCGCGCGGTGTAAGAGAACGAGATCTGACGTTAGTCGAGTGTGGGTCAGACTTCGCAAGCATCCTCGATCGTCGTTTCCCGGAAGCACGGGTTCTACGTTCTGATGCTGCTCGTCTCTACCAAGCGGGCCTTTTCTCTGGAGCGCCGGTGGGCGCAGTTGTCAGCGGGTTGCCACTCCTTTCGATGTCGCCGAGAAAGATAATGGCGATTGTCACCGGGGCGTTTCGCTATTTGCGCCCTGGCGGTGCACTCTACCAGTTCACTTACATTCCAAGGTGTCCTGTGCCGCGCGAGATCCTCGACCGGCTCGGGTTGCGGGCTGTACGAATGGGCAGCGCAATAGCTAATGTTCCCCCCGCATCCGCCTATCGGATCACACGGCGCGGCGCGCCACTGCTAACTGGTTCAATGCGGTGGTACGAATCGCGGGAGATGTCCTAACCATTCCCGCGGCGCATTAGCTTAGTTTCTGCGCGATTCCCTCGAGCACGCCCGCCAGTTTCACATCTTTTTCCGTGATGCCGCCACTGTCGTGTGTCGTTAAGTCTACCGAGATCCGGTTGTAAACGTTGAACCATTCCGGATGATGATTGATCTTTTCGATGGCTACGGCCGCCATGGCCATGAATCCAAATGCGTGCGCGAAGTCCGGGAACATGTATTCACGATGCAGTTTCTCGTTCTTCACTGTCCAGCCCGAGAGCTTTTCAACCGCGACTTTCAGATCGTGATCATTCAGTTTCTGCGTTGCCATGCGGCTATTCTAATGAAGTTGGCTAAAGCATCAGCTGTCCGCCGTTTACCTCGATGGTCTCCCCGGTGATGTAGCTGGCCGCATCCGATGCCAGAAATGCGATGACCTTCGCAACCTCGGCCGAGCTCCCTAGGCGACCCAGCGGAATAGATTTCACGAAGTTTGCAATCATTTCGGGAGTAGAGAACACCTCGTGAAAAGGCGTGTCGATCACCCCTGGAGAGACACCGTTCACCCGGATGCTGTGGGGTGCCAGTTCTTTAGCAAGTGCCTTTGTGAAAGTGATCAATCCGCCCTTTGCTGTGGAATAAGCCCCCGCGCCATGGCCGCCACCATTGCGGCCGGCGATCGACACGACGTTGATGATCGATCCAGTCTGGCGTGCGAGCATCGAGGACGCCACAGCCTGAGAACATACGAATGCGCTGTCCAGGTTGAGTCGCAGCACAGTGCTCCACGTTTCGTGACTCATTCCAAGGATCGGCTTTCGTTCGATCAACGAGCCCGCATTGTTCACAAGGATCTGTATGGGGCCGAGGAGATTCTCGGTTTCTTGCACGAGCGCGCGCCCCCTTTCGGGTTCCTCCAGATTCGCTTCGAGCGCGACGATCTTACCTCCGGCGTTGGAGACGCTGTCCCGAACCTGAGATGCGCCTTCGCGATTCTTATGAAATCCGATCGCCACAGTGGCACCGAGCTCCGCGAAGAGTCTCGCCGTTTCTGCTCCGATGCCTGAAGACCCGCCGGTGATGAGCGCGACCCTGCCGCTTAGATCCAGATAATTGACCATAGACAAATGCCTAAACAGGAATATCATGGCTGCGGGACAAGTTTCCGTCCCGCTACTCTGGTCGAGGAGCCATAAATTGAACAGAAGAGACTTCAACAGGTTATCCGCCCTGGCTGCGCTCGGCTTTGTGACTCAGCAAGGTTCTGGCGAAGAGTTTGATTATCCATGGAAGCTTGGTGTTATCACTGACGAGGTTGCCCTCGATCTGTCGCGCGTGCTGAGCAGCTTCTATCCGAAGTACCAGTTGCGTTGGGCGGAAATTCGCAACGTCGAGTTGAATGGAGCGAACCGCTACGTATACAACTCCGCTACCCCCGATCAATTGAAGCAAATCAAACAGCAGCTAGATGACGCTCAGGTCAAGCTCTCTGTTTTGGATACGGGAATCTACAAGATCGCTCTACCCGGCACTCAGCCGGTCGGAGAAAATGCGGCCGACCTCAATCCGTCACAAGGCGAGTACAGCCGCCAAATGGAAGATGTCAAACGCGCAGCCGATGCCGCTCACGTTCTCGGTACGAATCGAATACGCATCTTCACCTTCAAGCGAGTGGCAGATCCTGCCTCAGTCTTCGATCGCGTCGTGGAGAATTTGCACAAAGCGATAGATGTTGCGAAACAGCACGACATCACGCTTGTAGTAGAGAACGAATTCGATTGCAATGTCGCGACCGGTGCGGAGACCGCAAAGCTATTCAAGACGATCCCCGACAGGCACCTCATGCACAACTGGGATCCTGGCAATTGTTACGAGGTAGGAGAGCAGCCTTTTCCCAAGGCTTGGGATCAACTCGATCACAGCCGGGTCACACATATTCATCTAAAGGACGCCGCCGGCAAGTCATGGAAGCCGATCGGCGGCGGTGAGATCGATTTCGTTGGTCAGTTTGAAGCGCTCAAGCGCATGAAATACTCCGGAACGCTCTCTTTGGAGACACACTACAAGAACGCGCAACACGATCCGTACACCTCGAGCGTCGAATCGATGGACGGCCTCGTAAAGGTCTTGAAAAAGGTTTAGCAGCCCAGCGACGATCGAGCGCGTTTTGCCCTTCTCCCGTTTGCCAGCAGCTTGGAAGCCGCTAATCTCTGTAAGGCGCGAACGTTACGAAGATCGTCACCCGGTTTGTCCACAGGAGTTTCGAGAATGAAAGCTTTCTCGAGTAGGCTCGGATGATTCAAAATGCGGCGAAAGCCTTCCACTCCGATATTGCCTTTTCCGATATGGGCATGTCTATCGCAGTGCGAACCGAGAACCATTTTCGTGTCATTCGCATGAATCACGGGTACGTTTTCAAGGCCCAGCGTCTCTGAAGCGACCAGCAACAAGTCAGCCAAGCCTTTCTCCTGTGAAATGTCGAACCCGCTGACGTAGCAATGACAGGTGTCGATGCAAAATCCGAGCGGAACATCTAAATAGGGTTCTGCCAAAGACCGAATGAGCGCGAGTTCTTCCAGTTTTCCTCCAAGCTGTGCTCCGGCGCCGGCCGTATTTTCAAGCAGAATCTTCAATTTTGGTTGTGTTTTGAGCCCAGCATCCACGGACTTCCATGCAAGCGCCAGCGCCTCTGCGACGTTCAGTATGCCTCGCTCGATCGTCAGCCCTTTGTAGTTCCCCGGATGCGCCACCAGGTACTCGGCACCGATCAGAAGCGCGCGTTCAATCTCGTCTCGAAAGCCCTCGATCGACTTCTCGCGAATCTCGGAGGCAGGGGCGGCAAGATTGATGAGGTAACTGTCGTGGATGACTAACGGCGCCAGGTCTCCTTTTTCACGCTCCTGGTTCAGAAGCCGGATGTGCTCAGGATCCGGTCTTCTGGTCCGCCACATGCGTGGACTCGACGTGAAAATCTGGAAGGTATTCGCTCCCAATTCGGCCGCTTTGATCGCCGAACGCTCGAGTGCGCCCGCGGTAGACGTGTGAATGCCGATGCGCAAGTCACCAGCATATGCGAGTGGCGGCTTATTCCATTGCTATACTCGCGCCTGAAGCAATCGAGTGTCAGATGGCCCGTTTTTTCAGCTTGCCCGAAGCCGAACGTCTCCTTCCGGAGGTGCAAGGCCTGCTCCGCAGCTTGCTTCAACTAAAAGAAGACTATCAGCGGACCGAGACTGAACTCAACCGATTCCTCCAACGCATCGCGGTGATGGGCGGGATGATCCCGCCGCGCGAGAAAATCGGCCAGCTTCGAAGTCGGAAAGACGCCGCTACTAGAGGACTCCAAAAATCACTAGAAAAATTTGAACAGATCGGCTGCCTCTTGAAAGACATCGATACAGGCCTTGTAGATTTTCCGACTCTTTATCGTGGAAAGGAAGTCTACCTGTGCTGGAAATTAGGCGAAGCAAATATCGCTTACTGGCACCATATCGAAGCCGGATTTCCTGGCCGCCAAGCTATTGACAATGAATTTCTCGCTCAGCATCGCGGTGATTCATAGTCCGCGAAGCAAGCGACTCCAGCCATCATTCGTGAAATTGTTAAACTAACGCTCGGATGCTATTGGCCCGGGAATTTATCGGTTACTTGTCTCGGCAGCTCGTCGATCGACTCAGTCCTGTGTATTTCGAAACCTCGAATCCGGCAGTCGGTGCGGCCTTTATCAGCGAGATTATCGAGCAGGATCTTTCCGTCGAAGACCAATTGAATGACGAAGTTCGTGACTTGCTCGACGACTACAGCGAGTACATGCGGCGGGAAAACGTCTCTTATCAGGAGATGTTCCGCAAAATAAAAAATCAGTTACTCGCCCAACGGAAAGTAATTCGAGCCTCTGGTCGCGATACCGGCGATCCCATGAAACTCTCGCGAGATAAGGTGAACGACCTCTCTCACAAAATTGTTTCCGCGTTGCGCAAGTCACGAGATTTCCGGGTGCGCAAAGATCAGAATGAAATGCGGCTCGCAGTTCTCAAGGAGATGACCGACGTGCTCCAAATGGAGGACCGTGTGGACAAGGCAGCGCGCGCCAAGATTCGCACCCAAAAACGTGAAATCGCAGAAGGTGGCGAAGAATACGACATTCTCCATAAGCGCTACTACGCGGAGGAACTCAAGAAACTGGGGATCAATTTACATGGTTGATCGGCTTGCGCGAGGTGAGGGTGAGCCGGCCCGGCAAAATCCGTAACGCGCTTGCCTCATATACTGCGAATTTGTTATTGCTGAAAACCGGTTTCACGTCCAGCCAGCCGCTTACGGTACTGGCTCCAACAACGTTGTCGCGTTTAAGGACGTAGTAATCGATCGGCAACGCCAGCATCTGCTCCAGGTGATGGCCTGAAGGCGGAGTTTGCGCCGTGTTTGTCCAACGCGACCACCACTCGCCAGCAATATCGGTGTAGCAATTGATCATCCGCCCGCTCTCCCAGTCGACCCACAAGGAACGGCGCGATTCAGCTCGAAACACGCCTGGGTACCGGTCGCGGCCTGCGTCTGGAAACACGAACATGGAGCTTCCCCAGGTGTTGTCTTCTGCCCAAGCTGCGAGTTCCTGAACCGCCGGATCTGCCTTTTGCCTTTGCAGCCTCCCGACATTGAATCCCAGCGCTGAAACACAAAGCAAACACCAGATCAGTGCCTCGCTCGTTGAACGTCTTTTGATAGCCTGCACCGCGGCGGCTGCACAAACGAGCCAGGCCAGACCAAACAGATAAAGGAGCGTCTGCGCCGGCTGGACGCGGAGAATGGCAGACCACCGATAGTGTTGTAACAGAACGGAAGAGAAGGGAAGAGTGCCCAACGCGATGAGCGGCATGAGCACAAGCATCCATCGCAGTTGGCGGTTGAGGCTAGGCCAGATTCTGACGGTAGCCCAAACGCCGATTACGAAAATTCCCAGGTACATTTGGATAGCTCCTCTCGGCCAGAGTGCGACCCAGAGTTCGGGTGTTCGAAGCTTCTCAAGCTTATCCACTACGGGTGAGAATTGACTGAAAAATGCCTGCGAATCTGGTGTGCCTTGCTGCAACTGTGCCAAGTTCGCGAGCATCAGGATGAAGACGAGAAGAATCGGCAGCATAGGCTTGATCAGGATTCTCATCCGTTTGTCGACTATGAAGGCAATCAGAACCGTGACCCAGAAGGACGCCGTAATGGCCGGATCGTATAAAAGGGCCAAGCCGCCAAACAATGCTCCCAAAAGCGGCTTTGCTCTTGCCAGATTTCCCATCGCAAGCAAAACTAATCCAAAAGCGAAAGCACGAGGTACAGGGTCTCTGTCAATGAGCCAAATATCCGGTCCGGGAAGAAATGCTCCTAGGTTGATCAAGGCCGATACGCCCAGCGCAGAGAACAGTTGCAACCCGGTCGCGCGCGCCAACAGAAACATCCCAAGCAAAGCAGCTACTCGGCAAATGGCCTGTTGCAGCACCAGCGCTGTCCGGAAATCTGTTCTACCAGCATGGTGCAAGAAAAGGGTCACTTCGTCATACGCGGTATATGTCAGGTCGGGGTGCGTAGCTACCAGGTCACGCGACAGATAGCCTGGCGTGTCAAGGTGGCGCATCATCGGCACGTAGAGCTGGCTGGACGATGCAAGGTAGGTGTGCCCTGGAAAAACCTCGAACTCAAACCAGGCGACGGCCAGGAATCCTAGCAAGAGCCCCAGAGTGCGCCACATTATCGGGGCGGCGTTTTATCCAACTGTTGCTTCGCCCAAAGCAGATCAGGATCGAGCTTCAGAGCCTCTGAAAACGCGTCGCGAGCCTCACCGTTCTTGTTCGCTTTGCGGAGAACGATACCTTTCCACATATAGGCGTCTGAGGATTTCGGGTCCAGCGAGATAGCTGCGTCGATATCTTTGAGCGCCAACGTCGAGACCCCCGCCCATTTGGGCTGGCAAGTAGAAGTTACCGATACCACGTGTGACGTAGGCCAAAGCTAGATGACTGTCAAGGCTAATCGCCTTATTGATTTCATCGCGCGCGCAACTGCCGTAACTCAACGCGCCCATGATCGGGTTGGCGGGGATGACCTGGCCGCAGAGCGCGCCCAGCAGACGATGATATTCGGCATTCGCACCCTTCTCCGCGACGGCCTTTTTCGCAGGGTCCAGGCCGGCAAGTGCATAAGACTCGGCTTTCCGTTTGTCGCGCAGTTGCATGGCTACTTCCGCCGCATAGGAGTACGCGAGCGCAAAGTTGTATTGTGCGTCGGCAGAGTTACTGGCCGATTCGGCAGCTTTTTTATAGCGCGAAATCAGATTGTCAAGTGCTTGAAGGTTCTGCTGATCGCGAGCCTTCAGTAGCTCCCGATCTGCAGCCGCGCCCTCGAGCACAAAGAAACTGAGCGCGATCCAGCCGACGAAGCGGCGGAGGGACTTCAGGCGATATATTCTCAAACCACGATTCTAACTGGGCATCTTGGGCCTGCCGAGAGCTAATACCGCCTATTGGCTATTGCTCAATTCATTCCGGGCATAGCGGAGTGATCCATATTGTCGTGACCCTTATCATCATCGTCCGTCGACCAAATCTTCCCCGGATCGGTCTCGTAGGGGTAAACGTGTACCATCCATCCAAACAGATGTGGATAGAACTTTCCGCCCGCCGCTTCACAAGCCTCCCTAGTCGTGATCGAGCCTTGCAGACCAAACCTAGCGCCGGGACCGAAGTATTCCGCCTTCTCTCCGAAAGGCGCCTTGCAGAAGTTAATGTGCTGATGCCAGCGCGCAATGCTTAACGGAATACGTTCGTTTAACTCCTGTTCGCTGGCGTCAACCCGGTCTGTGTACATCGCTCCCACCAGCCGATATCCGCCATCCGGCGTTTTCTTGTACAACAGCGACGTAGGCTTGAGTGGATCGAAATGCGATCGCGCCTCTAATCCGAAGTCGTATTTCGTGAAGTGATACTGAGGCTGCGGTACGTTAGGCAGAAAGATCTCATAACCTGCAGCCAAGGCTTTATGGTAATCCCGGTATGGAGCCATGGCGCTCTTTGCTGCCGCAACTATAGCCTCCGCTCGGCGTTGATCCCCGGCTTGCAGTGAACGGAGAGAGGTCATATACATGTGGCCAGACATGTGTGCTGTGTCAATCTCAGGTGTTCTTGTCTTCTGGATGTGCGTGTCCGACTGCTCGGAAGATCTGCCTGAAGCAAGGGTTGCGCTTACGATGATCGAGTAAACCAACACTGCTGTGGCGCCGCTCCAACAGAAATTGCGAATTCGTGGATATTTGTAGCTCAAGATCTACCTCAACAGAACCGGCGGGTTTCGTCGAACACCGATAAGGACCGGGTGAGTCGCGTCAATTTCCAGAGTACTGGAATTCGGCGGCTTCCTAGAGCCTTCTTAGTTTCGGTTGCGCGACTAAGAAATAGGCGGCCATCACCGCTAAGAGCAGACCATTTGCCGTCATTACCGCCGGAGCGGAAGCCTGTTTGATGAGTAAACCGGAAAACAGACTTCCCACAGGCATTCCGCCTCGGAAGGCAACATTGTAGACACTCATGACACGGCCGCGCATTTCGTCGCTGACGTAAAGCTGCACGAGTGAGGAGTTCAAAGCGAAGACGACCATCAGGGCTACACCGGCCGCCAATACGAGGGCCGAACTGATCGCCAGATTCCTCGAAACGCCGAACGCGGCGATTAGAACTCCCAACAGCACCATCACCAGCAGCGATCGTTTTGCCTGACCAGTGTGAGCGCTGCTTCCGGCTACCACTAACGCTCCCGTCACAGATCCCAGTCCTGAGAGACAGAGGAACAAGGTGAAGATGTTCGGGCCCCCATGAAAGACATCCCGTGCCATCACCGGCAAAAAGGTGATCAACGGAAAAGAGAGCAAGGTCGCCAGGAAAGCCAACAACACCAGGCTGCCCATTCCTTCCTTTCTCAAGAGAAACTCGATGCCTTCCCGCATACTCTTGATAACGGACTGATTCGTTTTGGTAGGTACGAACGTCGGTCGAATCATCATCAAGGACGCGATGACAGCCAGGAATGACAGCCCGTTCAGAGAGAAGCACCAGGCGGCGCCGAGCTTCACCAACGCTATTCCGCCGAGTGCGGGTCCGACTACTCTGGCGAGATTGAACTGGATCGAGTTCAAAGCGATTGCATTTTGCAAATCCTCTTTCGCCACCAGGGTGGGAATTAGGGCGGAGTATGCGGGGCCGCCGAACGCTTGCGCCACCCCCACCGTGAAAGATAGGCACCAGATTTCCCAGACGCGGACCACGTGCGTAGCATCCAGCAAGGCAAGAATGAAGGCCGAGACGAGCTGAATGATTTGAGAAATTAGCAGCAGAGTGCGCCGGCTCTTGCGGTCTGCGAACACACCGCCGAAAAGCGATAGCAGAAATATTGGAATCTGCGCAAAAAAGGTGTCCAGGCCCAGATACAGTGAAGAGTTCGATAGCTGATAAACCAGCCAGCTCTGGGCCAGGATCTGCATCCATGTGCCGATGCTCGAGGTACAAGCTCCGAGCCACATTAGTCGGAAATCGGGATAGCGGAATGCTCGAAAGACTCGGTTTAGCAAGCGCTACTTTCCTGTGTTCCTGATCACTTGAGCTGAATGGTCAAGCGAAGCTGTTTTCGTCGTCTATTCCGCCTAGGAAGTTCTAGACGAAGGCAGCGAGTTCTCGCGGTGAATAAGATGAAGAAGATTACCGTCCGGATCTTTGAAGAATTGGAGACGATTGCCCTGATTGAGATACGGCTCGGCGTCAAAGCGCACTCCGCGGGAAGTAAGCACGTCGCGGGCCCCATCAAAGTCGTGGACCGAAATCGCTATGTGTCTCATCCCGGGCGAGCGAACCGTGCTCTCGGCGCGCTCTCCTTCAGCCGGGATAATCTCGATCAGGGCTCCGTTCTGCGCTTCGACAAAGTAGTTACCCGCATATTCGTACGTAATCTCGAAATCGAGGGCTGCTACATACCACTCCGCTAGTCGTTTCGGATTCGGCGAGGCGATCGCAAAATGCTCAATACCCGTAAACATCCATCCGGGATTGTACCAGCCAGTCTAAGCCTTGGGCTGGCTGGCCAGCCAACCTTCCAGTTTCGGATCAGCAAAATCCTTGACCTGCAGAGCGGCACCTTCGAGATCGCTAGAAGTGGTTTCCACCCCGACTACCTGCATCCCAGCCTCCAGGCCCGCACGGAGTCCAGTGGGAGAGTCTTCAAACACAATGCAGTTTCGCGGCTGCATCCCCAACCGTCTGGCGGCTTCCAAGTAGACATCCGGGAACGGCTTCGGACGGTTCACTTCGAGTCCATTCACGGCGACCCGAAAGAAATGCCGCAACTGATAATGATCGAGAACAAAGTCAATGTTCTGCGGCTCGGCATTGGAGGCAACGGCCTTCGGAACATCTTGGTGCCTCTCGAGAAACTCAGGTAATCCGCGGATTCGATATCGGTCGATACCCTCGCCCAGAATGATATCCCGCCATAACTGCTCCTTGGCTGCGCCGTGCTGGAATACGACGTTTTCCGGCAATCCGCTGCCAATCAGATCGTTCACCAGTTCTGCATTTCGCTTCCCATGCATCCTCCGCTCCAGGTCGTCGATCTGTATATTCAATCCTGCCAAATATCTTTCCCAGGCAAGAACATGAAGGGGCATAGAGTTCACCAATACGCCGTCCAGGTCGAAGATGAAGGCAACCTGCGCGTGACCCTGGTTCACGCGGTGAGAATAACATGCCCAACTACGATGCACGGTCAGTTCCAACGGCACGGGAAAGTACCGGTTGTGCTTTTTTTCGTGTGAATCTTGATAAAATCAATCACCCAACAGGAGAGTTGCGATGAAAAAATCCAGCACATCATTCTCGATCAAATTGTTGATTCTGTTTTCCTGCTCTGTGGGTTTGGTAGCCCAAGCTGCGGGTGCGCCGCAGGCGCAATCGCAGTCGACTGCGACGGCCACGAATTCGACTTCGAGTTCCACATCCACGCACCATCGCCACCGGAAATCCAGTGATTCGAGTGCCACCACTGGGGCTGCAGCTTCGACCGACACGGCGGGGACGGTTGCCAAGCACTCCCGCCGCTCGAAGAGCACCACCGATACTACAGCGGCTACAGGCGCCCAGGCGGCCGCGTCCTCCGGCGAATACGCACCGGCCGGGGTCGCTCAAACAACTAAGGCTGCCGAAGGGGCTTCTTCGGCAGGTGCCACCAACACGTCCAGCCCGGTGCGGAAAACAACAAAATCCGGCTCGGCAGCTCCTTCCAAGACCGTTTCAGCGAGTGACATTGCGGCGGCAAAGGCTAGCGGCCAGGTGTGGGTTAACACGGAAACCAAGGTTTATCACAAGAACGATAAGTGGTACGGAGCAACAAAATCCGGCAAGTTCATGAGCGAGCAAGACGCTATCAAAGCCGGTTATCACCTTGCGAAAACTGGCGGGCAAAGCTGAGATCTGCCTGCAGTTGCTCCTCATCACTGGTCGCCCTGTTGTCACTGCGACGTTATAATCAGGGCTAATGGAAGCCTTGCCGGAGCGCGCGGCCGGCAGTTCGGACCTCGAAGGTAGATTCATTCCGCAAACAACGGAAGCACAAGCGAGGACGAGATTTCGACGGGTTACACGGGTCGTCTTCACGATCGCCGCGGCGTTGTTAATCTGCGGATTCGTTGCTCCGCTTATCAATGCTGCCCGCTTCAGTGGAAGGATCCAGAACGCTCTCCAATCCTCGCTGGGCCGCAAGGTGGAGTTTGAGCATGCACACTTCAGCATCTTCTCCGGTCCGGGCTTCTCCCTGGAAAACGTGAGTATCGGCGAGGATTCGCGGTATGGAATCGAGCCATTTGCTTTTGTACCGACCTTGCAGGCTCGTCTGCGTCTCGACAAACTCCTGATGGGCCGAATTCAATTCGCGAGTCTTCGGCTGATTGACCCATCGCTCAATCTGGTCAAGCGCGCTGACGGCAATTGGAACGTGGTCGAACTCATGAAGCGTCTAAGCGCGCCCCAGAAATTGCCCCTGAATTTGTTTCCCACGCTCGAGGTATCGGACGGGCGCGTCGACTTCAAATTCGGGACTCGGAAGACCACGTTGTACATCTCCGAATCAGATCTATCAATTTATCCGGAACGCTCAGGCAAGGTTTACATTCGTTTCTCCGGATCGCCAGCTCGCACCGATCGGGCCGGAATGGGGTTTGGTCATTTTCGCGGAAGGATTGACTGGTTCATGAACTCGCCAGCCGGTATGAACCAGGTCCAGGCGGACGTCGCGCTCGACCCCAGCAACCTGAGCGAACTCGCGACGCTGATACAAGGCCACGATATTGGGATCCACGGCACCATCAGCTCTCAACTTCGTGTTGAAGGTCTGGCGAACAAGCTCAAAGTCGTTGGCGAACTCCACCTGAAAGACGTGCATAGATGGGATCTCCTCCCCTCAAGCGGCGAGGATTGGGCGGTGCATTTTGGCGGTGGTCTCGATTTGCTCACTCAACAATTCGATCTCAAAACACTGCCTTCGCAATCGGGACAGTCCACGCCCGTAGGAATTGATCTGCGAGTTGCCAATTTCCTCACGCAGCCTGCCGCTTCGGTAATGGCTGAGTTGAAGGATGCACCGCTCCGCGATCTGCTGCCGCTGGCAAGGCGGATGGGTGTTCCGTTACCTAACGATGCCGATCTTCGAGGCGCGCTAAATGGGACCGTCGGCTATTCGAAAGATAACGGCTGGGCGGGTGGTCTTACCATCAGTAACGCCGAGGCGATTCTGCAGGGTGCGCCGGCTCTCCGAACTGCCGCGGCGAATGTGGCGGTTGCCGGCGAGGAGTTGCGTTTCAACCCGGCCATTGTCGAGACCGGGGGCGGAGGCACTCTGCGGATGAGCGGCAGTTACTCCTTCGCCGATCAGCAGACCAACGCATCACTCAACGCTACCGATGTGCCGCTGAAAGTTCTTAAACCGCTAATGGCAGCCTGGTTTGGAGGGCCTGCGGCGCTTGCTGCCATAAGCGCGGGTAACGTGACTGGTCAATTTGGCTACTCCCAGACCACGGAAGATCTCAACTCAGCCGGCAATCCCGTACCCGCTCTTTGGTCCGGGCAGTTCAGCTTACGCGAAGGCGTCATTGTCGTGCCCGGTTTGGCCTATCCTCTCCTGGATACCAAAGGCAGAGTGTCTTTCCGCAATTCTACATTCGAGTTCGATCACATGAGCGCTACCCTGGCGAATCGCGCCGTACGTGCAAGCTATCGATATAGTTTACTCGCTAAGCACACCGAACAGGTACGGATAGAATTCCCGTCGGCCGATATCTCTGATCTGGAAGCTGCGCTCGGGCCCGGTGATCGGGCTGAGAGTTTTTGGACGCGGCTCCGTTTCTTCCGCCGATCATTTCCACCATGGTTGAGCAATCGCAATTTGGAAGGAGAGTTGCGGGTCAACCGTCTGTTTGCCCAAGAGAAGCCCCTCGGGTCGTTCAGCTCGCACTTCTTGTGGCAGGGCACGCGTCTCGAATTGAGCGATGTGGCGCTCCGCCTGAACAAAGGAGCGGTTTCGGCAAGCGGAACGGTCGATCTGGGCTCTTATTCCCCGCGCTGGCAATTCTCGGCGAACGCTTCCGGATTCCCCTGGAGCGGTGGAATGCTCAATGCCGAAGGAGAATTTTCAAGCACGGGCGCGGGCAAAGACCTGCTACGCAATCTCACTGCGAAGGGCTCTTTCAGCGGCGAGGATCTCGCACTATCCAGGGACGATGTCTTCGAGGATGCATCAGGACTCTTTGCCTTTTCCTTTGCCGATGGCTGGCCTGATCTTCGCCTCTCGGACGTGCACGCTACACAGGCAGGAGAAGAATGGAGCGGTGATGGAGCCACCCAGAATGACGGAAGACTCCTGGTGAACCTTGTGCATGAAGGCCGGCAGATGCATTTCGTCAGGTCACTGGCCGGTGACGAGATCCCAAATCCGTTGTCTGGCTTGCCGCCCCAGGCGAAGTCGTTGATCGGCAAGTTAGAATTCTGATATACACCACGATGCATGCTCTTGAAAGCGCGTGGGAGGCGCTCAAGCGCGATTTCGATTCAGCGTGTCTGCGAGCCGGTGACAGCATGCGGCTTCGGCTGACCGCCGATTTGAATCAAGTCTTCCGACGTCTTCGCCACTATGAGAACGAAGATCAATGGATCGGCGCGGTTCGAGATGGTATCTCAAAATTTGCCGGTGAGTTCGGCATCTTCATTCAAAAAGATGGTCTTTTTGTCCTCCGTGCGGAGCAGAGCCTGGGTGTTCCTGACGGCTTGGAAATCGCGGCGGCTTCCGCCCATGCATTCGCCGCGGCTTCTGAGTCTCGCGATTCCGTCGTCGCTTTGCGGTCTTCGAGCGAAGTCGGAGTATCGCTGAGCCAAGAACCTCCCTCCTCGCGTGCTCATCTGTTTCCCATGACGAATAGCGATCGTGTGGTAGCCCTTCTTTTTGTGGTAGACAATGGTGCGCTTGATGTGAACGCTCTGGAGCTAGTTGCAGTGATGGCTTCAGCAGTCCTTGAGCGCCGGTCCAATCAGGCCATTCACTCGCAGATTGAGCCGGCCTCGGTGCGTTCGGTTCCTGAAGCCGGTAAGAATTCCGAAGGAACAAAATTGAAGAGACCGTCTCTGCCTGCGTGGGGTAATTTGAGTGAAGATCAACGGCTCACTCACGTGAGAGCGAAGCGGTTTTCACGCGCCGCCGTCGCCGGCATGGAATTGAGTCGTCCGGAATCTTGTCGCGCCGGCCGAGAACAAAATAATCTCTACATGTTTTTGCAGCCAGAGATCGATAAGGCTCGTGAGAATTACCGGAAACAATTCATGACGCTTCCATCGATGGTCGACTATCTTCATTTCGAGCTTATAGATACTGCTGCTGAGGGTGACGAGAGCAAGTTGGGAGCGGATTATCCGGGCCAATTGCTTTAGCGGGCGGTTCGCCTGTTCCGCCCTGCTGAGTGCCGCCCTTGCGCTGGCTGTCACCTCAGCGTCTTATTATTCTTCGGCCCCGTCTCCAGCGGCGAAGATCGTCGCGTCTGGGAAGACGCATTCATCATCCAAGCCTCAGCCTGCCAAGGCGGCAGGTGCTGCCGCGCTTATTGCTGTTGCGCAACGCGAGCTGGAAAAGAACGATTTCCAGGGTGCCGCTGAGTATGCGACAGCGGCCTCGGCGAAGGCCCCCATTCTAGACGACTACGCGCAGTATATTCGGGCTCAGGCGGAATACGCCCTGAAAAACTATGACGAAGTTGCCAAGGCTGCTACTCGCGTGTTCAACCAAGTGCCACTTTCTCCTCTCGTTGGAACGACTGCGGCTATCGCTGTTCGCGCGCAACTGGACGGCGACCATCCTAAGCAGGCGCTTGTCTTGGTTAAAAAGTATTACGATCGCATCCCTCAGCCTCCGGCCGACTTGCTGCTGGCGCGTAGCTTCGAGGCCACCGGTGATCTTTTGCAGGCTGCCGAGTACTATCAGCGCGTGTACTACAACTTCCCTTCGGCGCAAGAAGCGACGGATGCTGCCAATGCTCTGGTTGGATTGCAGCAGCGGCTTGCCGAAGTATATCCTCCACCGATGCCAGAGGCGATGCTGACACGCGCTGAAAAGCTCATAAATGAGAAGAAGCCAGAGGCGGCCCGTATCGAGTACACGGCGGCGATACCGCAGCTGGCCGGCATCGGACGCGATCGAGCGCGCGTACGGCTCGGCGAGGTTGATTACCTAAGCGGCAACACGGAAGCCGCTTTTGAATATCTGAATGCGCTCAAAGTGGACGAGAGCGACGTCGACGCTGAGCGGCTCAGTTATCTCATTCGCTGCGCTCGCAAACTCGACCGGCACTCCGATGTGAAGGAGTATCTGAATCATTTGGAACAGCAGCACGCGACATCGCTATGGCGTCTCGATGCCCTGATTTTTGTAGCCGATCAGGCTCGCGTGGATAACGACGCGAATACGTATCAGCCGCTCTATAGGGCCTGCGCTGTTACTTTCCCGAAGGACCCGCGTTCAGCCTGGTGCCACTGGCGGGTTGCGTATGAAAGCTACCGCACCGATGCCGCCGATACGTATGACTTGCTCCGTAAACACATCGAGCTGTATCCCTCTTCGACCGACGTCAATAACGCGCTGTATTTCCTGGGACGTTTCGAGGAAAGAAAAAATCAGCTCGCCGTTGCGCGTGCTTGTTACCAAGAGTTGATCTCCCGCTTCCCGAATACGTATTTCGCGATGGTGGCACGTACCCGTTTAAAAGATCCGGGAATGCAAGCGGCGGCCTCAGACCCATCTATGCTCGAGTTCTTGCAGTCGCTAGGATGGCCGCCCCGCCCCGAATTTCCGAGTTTTACGCCCGGACCAACGGCGCAGAAGCGGATTGATCGCTCCGATCTGCTCAACCTGGCTGGCTTGAACGATTTCGCGCAGGGCGAATTGAAATTCGGCGCCCGCAATGACGGCGAGCAGGAAAACGTCTATGCTTATTACCTGGCGAAGCTCGCCGCGCGCCAAAATGATCCTGACCAGGCGCTCCGATTCATAAAGGCTTATTCGCCTGATTACCTCTACATGCCGCTTGATCAGGCGCCCACCGCCTTTTGGAAGCTGGCGTTCCCGCTGCCTTTCCGCAGCTCTATCGACCGCTATAGTCGGAATCAGAGTCTCGACCCATTCTTGATGGCCGCCTTGATTCGGCAGGAATCGGAGTTCAACGCGCGCGTAATCTCACACTCAAATGCCTACGGCTTGATGCAAGTACTTCCGGCGAATGGCCGGCAACTAGCGCGGCACTTTGGAGTGCGCCGGCTGAATGCCAGCCAGCTGCTCACGGTGGATAGAAACCTTCAGCTCGGGACGTATTACTTTCGTAACATGTTGAACTCCTACGGCGGCCAGGTCGAGCTCGCTCTGGCTTCCTATAATGCGGGGCCGAGTCGCGCGAACCTGTGGCGAACCTGGGGACCGTTCCGCGAACAGGCTGAATTCATCGAAGCGGTTCCTTTTCACGAGACGCGCGGCTACATCCAGATTGTTTTGCGCAACGCCGATGTGTATCAGAGGCTCTACGCGGGCACTATACCGAACATCCCCGCCTACCGCCCTAAGCCCGCGCCCAAGACGAAGAGCAAGCGCAGGCGGCCCTCGTCCGTTTAGTGTCCGTTTACAATCGCTGCATGGCAGTGGCAACACCCCGGCGAGCGGGGAGTCAAAGAATCAGTCATTTCAAAGAATCGGTCATCCGTGAGATGACTCGTCTTGCCTTGGAGCACGGCGCAGTCAACCTGGCTCAAGGTTTCCCGGATTTTCCAGCACCAGACGAAGTCAAAGCTGCCGCCCAGCAGGCCATCTCCGACGATTTCAATCAGTACACCGTGACCTGGGGCGCCAAACCATTCCGTCAGGCCATTCGCGATTATTATCGCCGTTTCTACAATCTCGAGTTGGACCCCGAGCGAGAGATCACCGTTTGTTGCGGGGCTACGGAAGGCATGATCGCGAGCATGCTGGCGCTGCTTAACCCGGGCGACGAAGTCGTGCTGTTCGAACCGTTCTACGAAAACTACTGGCCAGATTCTCTTCTGAGCGGCGCCGTTTGCCGTTACGTTGCGCTGCGACCGCCTGATTGGAACTTCGATGAGGCCGAGCTGCGCGCCGCTTTCAACGAAAGAACTCGCGCGGTCATCATCAACACCCCGAACAATCCGACCGGTCGAGTCTTCTCACGTGAAGAGCTCACAACGATTGCCGCATTGTGCGAGGAGTTCGATTGCTTGCTCATTACAGATGAAATCTACGAGCACATTGTTTTTGATGAACGGCGACATCTCGCTCCCATCACCTTCGCCGGCGTGCGCGACCGATGCGTGCTGGTGAACAGCCTGAGCAAGACGTTTTCGGTCACCGGCTGGCGCGTGGGCTGGGTAATCGCTCCGCCTGATCTAACCGCCTCCATACGCAAGGTGCACGACTTCCTCACGGTGGGAGCAGCCGCGCCGCTTCAGCATGCGGGCATTACGGCCCTCCGGATGCCCGATGAATACTTTGCGCGCCTTGGCCAAAGTTACACGGTCAAGCGAAATCTGCTGGTCGGGATCCTGCAAAAGGCTGGCTTCCGCTGTTTCGTTCCTCAGGGAGCTTATTACATTCTTTGTGACGCCTCCTTGTTCCCGTTCCGAAGCGACATCGAGTTCTGCAAACATCTAGTGGAGGTGGCGGGAGTTGCTGCGGTTCCAGGATCGAGCTTTTTCTCGAATCCGGTCGATGGCGCGCAGTTGATTCGTTTTTGCTTCGCCAAGAAACTGGAAACTCTGGAAGCGGCCGCTGAGCGCCTCGACGGCCTCACGGGTTGATACTAAAACGAGGCCAGAGGGCTTCTTCTTAGAAAGACGTAACGTCGCAAACAGAACAGCCGTCTTTTTGCGCATCTTCTCTGATGATTTTGTTCTGATGCTTCGAAATCTCCGTTCCTCTCTGCTGGCCCCTATTCTGCTGGTGAGCATGAGTTTCCCGGCCTTTGCGCAAACCGGAAGAGCCCGCATTGTCAATCCGATAGACGAAAGCCGGTTGACACGTCTCTCGAAAAACACCCATCCCCTCGCGCGAAGCGAATTCGATCGCGGTGCAGCCCCGGACGCGTTGCCGCTCAGTAGGATGTTGCTCGTCTTAACTCGCGGAGTTGATAGCCAAGAGAATTTGGACCTGCTTCTAAGAGCGCAGCAGGACAAAAATTCTTCCGAATATCACAAGTGGCTAACACCTCGACAGTTTGGGCAGCGTTTTGGCGCAGCCGACGCAGATATCAATAAAATTACGGCTTGGCTTAGTTCGCACGGCTTTCAAGTCAGCGGCATTTCGAATGGGAGAAATGTAATCGAATTCTCGGGTGATGCCGGGCAGGTTCGGCAAGCGTTCCACACAGAGATCCACAAATACGTAGTTGATGGCAAAACGCACTGGGCCAATGCAAGCGATCCGGAAATCCCGACGGCACTGGCCACCGTGGTTGCCGGGGTGTCCACGCTGCACAACTTCCGTAAGGCTCCCCAGATCGCCAAATTGAAGACGCAAGTCGCTACTGCAGGCGCGGTCGGCGTTCATCCGCAGTTTACCGGCTCTGATGGTACTTACGCTCTCGCCCCGGGTGACTTCGCAACTATCTACAACGTGAATCCCGTCTATGCTGCCGGCGTTACCGGCGCCGGAACAACCATCGCCGTCGTGGCACGCACAAACATTTCCGTATCGGATATCACCGATTTTCGGAATTCGTTCGCGCTCTCCAATAACCCACCGCAGATTGTCCTAAATGGTACTGATCCCGGCGATCTGGGTGATGGTGACGAGGCCGAAGCGGTGCTCGATACATCCTGGTCTGGGGCTCTCGCTCCTTCCGCAACGGTCAAGCTCGTTGTTTCCGCCTCAACAAATACTACCGATGGCGTCGATTTATCAGAGCAGTACATCGTCGATAACAACCTGGCCGATGTCATGACCGAAAGTTATGGTGATTGCGAAGCCGATTACACAGAGGCGGAAGCGCAATTCTATTCTTCGCTGGCGGAGCAGGCCGCATCTGAAGGAATCACGTTCACCGTAGCTTCAGGCGATTCGGGAGCGGAAGGATGTGATGATCCCAGTTCTGAAACGATCGCCACCGGACCCGTGTCGGTCAACATTCTGGCGGCTACTCCATACAACATCGCAGTGGGCGGAACGCAGTTCAACGTGAATGGCAATCCGGCAGCCTACTGGGGCTCGACCAACAACGCCAGTAACGCTTCTGCTCTCTCCTACATACCTGAGGATGTTTGGAACGAAAGCTGTACTGCCGCGGCGTGTGGAAGCGCGAACGCGGGTATCTGGGCCGGGGCGGGCGGAGCAAGTATTTTCTTTACGAAACCGTCCTGGCAGACCGGAGCATCCGGGATACCAAACGACGGAGCGCGCGATGTGCCCGACATATCTTTCATCTCCGCCAGCCAGGATTCCTACCTGATCTGCCTCGATGGTTCCTGTACCGAGCGGCGCGGCCGCAGCTTCTTCTCTGGGGTTAGCGGAACGTCAGCGGCGACTCCGTCTTTCGCCGGGATCATGGCGCTACTCGTTCAGTCTACGGGCAGGAGGCAAGGTCAAGCTAATCCCAAGCTGTATGCTTTGGCAGCCGCTGAGGCGCTTTCTTCCTGCAATGCCTCTTATCTCGGCGCGCTTCCCACAACCACCTGCATATTTAACGATGTCACGATCGGCAATAATGCCGTGCCTGGCCAAACGGGCTACGGTACTGGGGCCGCCGTGTATCAGGCGGGAGTTGGTTATGATCTGGCGACCGGTCTCGGTTCGATCAACGTCTATAATCTTCTTTCTGCCTGGAACTCAACTCCGCTGACTACGCCCGAGATCAATATAGGAATCGACTCGCCCTCTGCCCTGAACTCATCCGTGCTAGGCCTGACTACATTTAGCGGCTGGGCTCTGGCGACTTCCGGCAGAGTAGCATCCGTAGCTATCTCGATCGATTCCGTACCGTATGGGAATGCAAGTTACGGAATTCGACGAACCGACGTTTGTGCGCTTTATTCAAGCTCTAATTGCCCTAATGTCGGCTGGTCAGTTCTGTTTGACACCACTACCATCTCGACAGGCGTTCACGTCCTGGCCGCGACCGTGACCACGAGCACGGGTCAGGTCTACGCCTCGTCTTCCAACTTCACTGTCGCCAATTGGACGTCGGCTAATCCGATGAAGGCGAGCATCGATACTCCGAACACGAATAGTCCACCCTTCAGCGGGACTGCGAATTTCGGCGGCTGGGCTGTCGACAGTCTATCTGCCATTGAGCAAATATCCGTCGCGATCGATGGAGCGCCCTATGGCGTAGCGCAGTACGGCGGAGATCGTCCGGATGTCTGTTCCGTGCATCCGGGCGAAGCTGCCTGCCCCTATGTGGGATGGAATTTCGTGCTGAATACCACCACGATAGCCGACGGAATTCATACGCTCGCGATAACCCCGGTCACGACGGGAGGGCAGGCCTCGACCTTCAGCGCCAGCTTCACGGTGGCCAATAATTCGGCCAATGTAATTACTATGTCGATCGATCAACCAAACGGGCAAAGTGGCGAATTCAGCGGATATGCCGGTTTCGGTGGATGGGCCATTACGACTGCGGTACCAATCAGTAAGGTTGCAGTTACGATCGACGGCATCTCCTACGGTTCGGCCGTCTATGGTGGAAGCCGTTCGGACGTCTGCAGCACTCATCCCAATCGGCCCGGCTGTCCGGACGTGGGCTGGAATTTTGGTCTGGACACGACGCAACTGATCAACGGAATGCATGTTCTTGGCATCACGGCCTATGCCGGTACTGGACAATTCACCACTGCGACTCGAACTTTCTCGGTATCCAATACTCCGAGTGCCAGTCCGGTGGTCATCGGTATCGACTCACCGAATGCACAGAACGCGATCGTTCTGGGACAGACCACTTTCTCGGGATGGGCTGTGGACGTAAACAGCACCGTCAATAGCGTGACGATCGCGATAGACGGCGTAGCGGCTGGTACGGCAATTTACGGTTCGAGCAGGCCGGACGTGTGTGCCACGTATCCCGATGAACCGAGCTGCCCGAGCGTCGGCTGGAGTTTTTCGGTGGATACGACGCGCCTGGCGAACGGCACTCACACCATGACCGTGAAAGCTATCGGTACACATCAAAACACACTCTCGTCTCAGTTCACGGTTGCAAACTGGACCACCGGGAATCCGATGAAGCTCTCCATCGACACTCCGAATTCGCAATCGGGGCCGCTCAGCGGTCAGCTCGGCCTTGGAGGCTGGGCGATTGATCAGCTTGCCGGAATCAGTAATGTCGCAGTGGCGATCGACAATCTGCCGCTGGGGAATGCCCATTACGGAGGCGCTCGCGCCGACGTTTGTAAGATTTTCCCGGATGCAGTCGGCTGCCCCAATGTCGGTTGGAACTACTATCTGGATACAACCGAGTTGAGCGATGGGGCGCATACGCTGGCTGTCACGGGGACGACCACGGGCGGGCAAAGCTCCACGTTCACGCAGAGCTTTCAGGTGGCCAACAGCGCAAGCAGTCCGTTGCGCGTAAGTATCGATACTCCAGGTGGTTCGCAAACTCTGACTGGTCTAGCGCCAATCGGGGGCTGGGCGGTAGACACCAGCGGTCCGCAGATTGTGAGCGTCACGATTCTGGTGGACGGAAGAGTCAATGGTACGGCGGTCTACGGAGGCGCGCGTGGTGACGTTTGCGCTCACTATTCGACTGCGGGTGGCTGTCCAGACGTCGGTTGGAATTACCAGCTCGATACCGCGCCCTATGCCAACGGTAGTCACACGCTCGAAGCCCGAGCGCTCTCGGCAGACGGCAAGCTCTACACCCAGAGCGTCACCTTCTTTGTGGCCAATCAGCCATAAGATAACTACAGCCGGTTGATGAGGCTCGCCACGTAGCCCGCGCCGAAGCCGTTATCGATGTTGACGACGGTCACGTTGCTCGCACAGCTATTCAGCATGCCGAGCAGGGCCGCCAGGCCGCCGAAGCTGGCACCGTATCCCACGCTGGTCGGAACGGCAATCACTGGGCATCCCACCAAGCCGCCGACCACGCTTGGCAGTGCGCCTTCCATGCCGGCGCAAACTATGACTACGCGCGCTTCGGCCAGGCGCTCGCGCTGGTGTAGCAGGCGGTGAATGCCGGCCACGCCCACGTCGCAGATGGAACTCACCTCATTGCCCATGACCTCGGCTGTCAGCTGCGCCTCTTCGAGTATCGGGATGTCGCTCGTCCCGGCACAAACCACGGCGATTTTGCCCTTCCCGATAATCGCGCGATCGCGCCAGACGCGAATGACTCCCGATGCGGCAAAATATTCGCTATCCGGAGTCAAACCGGCCATCGCCGCGGCCATTTCCGGGGTACCCCGAGTGACCAGGAGGTTCGAGGACTTCGCCAACACAGCGGAGGCGATGCCTTCGACCTGTTGGGTCGTCTTGCCTTTGCCGAGAATGACTTCGGGCATCCCGTGACGAATGGCTCGATGATGGTCGACTTTCGCGAAGCCGAGATCTTCGAAAGGAAGATCACGCAAAGAGCTTAAGGCTGCGCTGACTGGTGTCTCGCCCTCACGGACGCTTTCAAGAAGTTGTTGTAGTTGCTGGAGGTCCATTTCGTTGAGCCGGCGCGTTGTGGCGACGGTATCCCCTAAAATAGTAGCTGCAAGCCCGATGAGCCGCTTTTGGAAGCGTTTGCGACTGACTCTCGAAATGATAAAGTTCGAGCACTCGGTTTTTGCGTTGCCCTTTGCTCTTACCGGTGCCCTTCTGGCTTGGCGGGATAGCGGATTTCAGGTGACCGGGCTTGGCTGGCGTTTCCTATGGATAGCGATCGCGATGGTAGCGGCGCGATCCGCCGCGATGGCCTTCAATCGTCTCCTGGATGCCGAGATCGATGCTCGAAACAAGCGCACGGCACAGCGGCATCTGCCCGCAGGCGTTCTATCCCCGCGCTTCGCTTGGGGCTTCACCACAATCTGCTCCCTGATCTTCATCTGGGCTGCGCGGCAGCTTGGATTCTTATGCTTCATCTTGTCGCCATTAGCTCTCGCGATCCTATTTTTTTATTCGTTTTCCAAACGCGTCACGTTGTTTTCTCACTTGATTCTCGGATTTTGTCTCGGAATGGCGCCGGCGGCCGCCTGGATTGCGATCCGCGGAACCCTCGATGTAAGGATTCTTTGGCTTACAGCGGCCGTCATGTGTTGGACGGCCGGTTTTGACGTGATCTACGCGTGCCAGGATTTCGACTTTGATTGTGCTGAAGGCTTATGCAGCATTCCGCGCCGGTTCGGGATTGCAGGAGCGCTTGTCATTGCGAGACTGCTGCACCTGGCGATGATCGGCTCACTTCTTGCCCTGGTGCTCTCGTTCCATTTGGGCGCGCTCAGTATTGCCGGCATTGCGGCTGTGGTGGCTCTGCTGATATATGAACACGGCCTGGTGAAGCCGCATGATCTGTCGCGCGTAAATGCAGCGTTCTTCACCGTGAACGGCTATGTGAGCGTGCTGTTCTTTCTTTTCTGGGCGGCCGATATCCTGCATAATCGTTTGGCAGGCCTTTTGAGATCGTACTGAATGACAATTTCCTCTGATGTTTCGAGTCCACCGGCAATCGAAGACCGCCGTTTGAGATCGATTTTCGACAAAGTGCAGGGGTGTGAGCGGCTCAGTTATGAAGACGGAGTCGCCATGTTCCGGAGCCCCGATATTCTGAGCTTAGGGCACATGGCCAATCTTGTCCGTGAACGCCTGCACGGCGATGTTACGTATTTCAACGTCAACCGGCATATCAACCCGACCGATGTCTGTGTAGCGAGCTGCCGGCTGTGCGCCTTTGGTAAGAAGGCGAAGGATCCGACCGCTTACACTATGTCGCTCGAGCAGGTCTGGGACGTTGCGGGCAAGGGATACGCTGAAGCGGTCACTGAGTTCCACATAGTAGGCGGCCTGCACCCCGAATTGAGTCTCGATTGGTTCTGCACGATGATTGCAGGCCTCAAAGAGCGCTACCCAGGAGTGCATCTCAAGGCCTTTACCATGGTCGAGATTGCCTACCTGGCCAAGCGGGCCAGGATCTCCATTCGTGACACACTCGAACGTTTACAAGCCGCTGGAATCGATTCGATGCCGGGTGGCGGAGCGGAGATCTTCTCCGAGCGCGTCCGGCGAATTATCTGTGATCACAAGATCGACGGAAATGAATGGCTGGAGACGGCCAGAATCGCTCATCAGATCGGCTTGAAGAGCAATTGCACAATGCTATACGGGCACCTGGAGACCGCGGAAGACCGAGCCGACCATCTCGTCAAGCTCCGCAGTTTGCAGGACGAAACCCATGGCTTCGTCACCTTTATTCCTCTGGCTTTTCACCCGGCGAACACCTCGCTCGCTCATCTACCGGCAACTTCCGGCTTCGACGATGTCAAGCAGATTGCCGTCTCGCGTCTGATGCTCGACAACATACCCCACATCAAGGCGTACTGGATCATGATGACTCCGGGAGTCGCCCAAATTGCCCAGCGTTTCGGCGCCAACGATATCGATGGAACGGTGGTTGAGGAGAAGATCTACCATGATGCCGGAGCGACGACCGCTCAGCACCTGCGACGCCAGGACCTGCTGCGCCTTATCCGCGAAGCAGGAAGGAGGCCGGTGGAACGCGACACAGCGTATCGGCCCGTAGAGCGCCTTGAATCTGCCTTCACTGTGTTGGTTTGAACTACTTCGCGGCCTCGACCCCGACACCTCGCAGCAGGCCCAGAAGACGAGCCAACAGCCCGGGTTTCGCAGCCGGAGCGGCGGCGTCAACTCCAGCGGTATGCTTCCCCGCAACAAAGTCCCGCAGATAGCCTTCCGGCGAGCAGATCGCACCCTCTTGCGCCATGCCGGCGAGCCATTGTTTGCCGGCCTCATCTACGCTCTTGAGCCCGTGCAGGTCGAGGATTATAGGTCTGGTCCCGAGCGTGGTCCGGGCAGTGCGCCAGCACCCATTGAGATCACTAATGTCGGCCTCCGTCAATTCGCCGATAAGCTGGAGACGGCAAGCAGATATTGCGTCATGAATGTAGTAACGGAAGCGCGATCCGCGGGCAAGATTACCGGCTCGCTGAACCGCGACAGACTCAGATGCGAATGGCTGTGTTGGCTTTTCGCCCGATCCTTCGTCCATAAAACTAGTTAGATCGATCGCGCGCGATCTGAGTTCCAGGTTTCTCGTGGCGACCGATCAAACCCAATGATACCTAGTATCTGCCGTGACGCTGCAATTTTCTTAATGAATTGTGCGGGTTTTTCGGTTCATGTAGTCCATTAAAAGATAATTCCCGAGTGTGTACGGTGTGGTGAAATAGGCCTTGCCGCGGCACATCTGGGTAACTTTCTGCACAAATTGGACTAGACCAAAGTCGCTCGCCAGCATGAATGTATTTATAAGAATGCCGCGTTTCCGGCAACGCGCCACTTCTTCGAGCGTTCGGCTAATCACCAACGGGTCCAGACCGAAGGCATTCTTGTAGATCCGCCCGTCTTCCAGGGTCAAAGCGGACGGCTTCCCATCGGTGATCATCACTATCTGCTTCATGTCCTTCTTTTCTTGCGCAAGAAGACGTTGGGCGAGAATCAAGCCGTCCCGTGTGTTGGTGTAGTATGGCCCGACCTGCACCCTGGCCAGATCGGAAAGGCGCATCTCCTCCGCCGTGTCGTGGAACAAAACGCAGCGAAGAGAATCACCCGGATACTGAGTCCGAATTAAATGCGAAAGCGCGAGAGCCACTTTTTTTGCTGGCGTGAAACGATCCTCGCCGTACAGAATCATGCTGTGGCTGCAATCGAGCATCAACACCGTGGCACACGAACTCTGATACTCGGATTGGTGGACGTATAGGTCAGAATACTCGAGATTCAGAGGAAGACGCAATCCTTCACGGGCTATTGCCGAGAACAGCGTCGCGCTGATGTCGAGGTTAATCGTGTCTCCGAATTCGTAGGATTTGGCACCCCCGCTAACGTCGACTCCGGTGGCCAGGTCGCGAGTATCATGCGCCCCGAAGCTCGATTTACCCAGTGATCCCAACAGATCCTTTAGCGTCTTGAAGCCTAGAAAGTCAATTGCTTTGTCTGTAACTTCGAATTGCACCTGCCCTTCCGGGCCGCCTTGCGAACCCGGAGCAGAAGGCGATTCCGGAGGGTCACCCTCGGAATTGATGAAGCCCCCCTGCTCCAGTTTTTGGACCAGCCGCTCTATCAGTTGCTCGCGTTGCTGCCTCGTCATCTGTTCCAGGCGCTGGCGCATTTCCTGAAGTTGCTCGGGGTCAAAAAGTTCACCGCTTGTCAACGCACGCTCGATCGCTTCCTTGAGATTCTCGAGCGTATGTTCATCGAACTCGGTGAACTGCATATACGGATTCTGGTATCCGCTCTGCAGGAGGAAGTCGGATAGGGCGCGCAGCAGATCGTCCATCTCGATGCCGAGATCCTCTTCCGAGAATTTGGTATAGGAGATCCGCCTCATGGCTCTTTGCCTGAATTGCCTAGTTCAGGTTGCGGCGGCCCCCGCCGCGTCTTGGGTCCCGCGGATCGAACCCTCCGCCGCGCCGTTCGTCACGTTCTTCACGCGGCCGTTCTTCGCGAATGCGCTCTCCTGCGACAAAAGCGAGTTCTTCGTTGCGGCTGATGCGCTTGTGCGCGTAGAGACCCTCCAGAATAAATTCTCCCGCAGAAGCGCGAAGAGCCTCGCTCTCGTTTTCCGAGAGTCCCAGTTTTCTGGTTGACGATAGCAGGTCTTGGATGCGGCCGAGTTCACTGACCATCTGTGCCGCGGCCATGTCTTCGTCGAGCCGCAGAGAGCCCCCGAGCTCAAACCACTGCGTCACCGGCCGGAGGTGGGCTCCATCGAAATAAGAGCTATAGACTTTACCCACCGCGTTGCGGATTAACTCACGCGCCACCGCATCGCCGCCCTTCAGCTCGCCCTCGTATTCGAGCTCTAGCTTTCCGGTGATGGAAGTAAGAGCCGCATACAGATCAACTATGCGGGGGACAGCCTCGTTCTCTCCGGCTTTCAAAGCGCGTCGCTCCGCGTTCGATACAACATTCTCAAGAACTGTGATAGGCAACCGCTGAGACACGCCGGAGCGCTTGTCGATGCGCTTGTCTTCGCGGGCCAGAAACGCCACCTGTTCCACGACTTCATGAATGTACGGAGGAATTTCGATCGCGACTGGAGAACGGCGATTGGTCCACGCTTCCTGCCTGGTGATAGCAATGCCTTGCTCGATTGTCATGGGATAGTGCGTGCGGATTTCGCTACCGATGCGATCTTTGAGCGGAGTGATTATCTTGCCTCTGGCTGTGTAGTCTTCCGGATTGGCAGTGAAAACCAGTGCCACATCGAGAGGCAATCGAACCGGGTATCCCTTGATCTGGATGTCACCCTCCTGCATGATGTTGAACAAGCCCACTTGTACTTTGCCGGCGAGATCCGGAAGTTCGTTGATGACAAAAATGCACCGGTTTGCCCGCGGCACCAAACCGTAGTGAATGTTTAGCTCGTCACCGATAGCGTGACCTGTACGAGCAGCCTTGATAGGGTCGATGTCGCCGATCATATCGGCGATGGTCACGTCCGGAGTAGCAAGCTTTTCTACATACCGATCGGCGGACGCCATCCAGGCGATCGGTGTCTCATCGCCTAAAGATGCTACCGTCTCACGGCATTGCTTGCAGACGGGATGAACTGGATTGTCACGGATTTCGCAGCCCGCCACATAGGGCATCTGCGGATCAAGCAAGCCGGTCAGCATTCTCGCAATACGCGTCTTGGCCTGACCTCGCAGGCCTAGCAGGATGAAATTATGGCGCGAGAGGATGGCGTTGACAATCTGCGGTACGACCGTGTCCTCGTATCCCACTACGCCGGGAAACAGCGTCTCGCCGCGCGCCAGTTTACATAACAGATTTATCCTGAGCTCTTCTTTCAAGCTTCGGCGAGAATGAAGCTGATCGAAAAAGGAGCTGGCGCGGAGGCTTCCAAGCGTCGTTGGCAAGTCGGAGTGAGGCATGAATGGACTCGCGGACCGTGTCTGTCCAAGTCTAACAAGCGGGCGGCGACTGGCTAAAACTGAGTCGCCGTCAGCGCTTTTAAATAGCGGTAATAGAAGTCCACCCCGTCGTAATAGGAACTCACTCGCAGACGCTCGTCTTTGCCGTGCGCCCGAATGTCGTTGCGATCAATCGCGACCCCGCAGATCCCGTAACTCGGCAGTCCTGCAGCCATGGTATAGATGCTGTCCGAGGCACCTGTTTCCATCTCGGGAATTACCGGAGTGCCCGGCCACATCTCATCTGCCACCCGCTCGAGAGGTTTGAAGACATCCGGTCGCGGAGCAACCGGCTGCAGCGCCTTTTTGTCGGGTGCGTGGTCCAGAGCCTTGCCTGTGGAGGCCTCGATGAAATCCACCTGGATGTTAGGATCGGCAAAAATCTTGATCAGACTCTGGCGCACCTCTTCCTGAGAATGGCCAGGAAGAATGCGGCAGTTCACAATTGCTTGCGCACTTTGCGGGAGAGCATTGTTGGCGTGACCCCCGTTCAAGCGGGTAGCCACGCAAGTTGTGCGCATGGTGGAGTTGAAACGTGCATCAGCTGAGAGGCGCGCCACTGCTGCGCGGTCCGGCGGGTCTTGCATTAGAGCTCGCATGTCGGCGGCCGTGACGCGGTTTTCGATCGAAGCCATGCGACGGAAATATTCGCGTGTTACTGCGTTGAGCTCGACCGGAAAACGGAACTGCTGAAGTTTGCCGAGTGCATCGGCGATGTGATAAATGGCGTTGTCCGGTACCGGCAGCGAACTGTGACCGCCTGGATTACGTGCTGTCAGCTGGTAGTCTGCGTAGAGCTTCTCCGTTGCCTCTACATCCATATCAATCGGCTTGCCTTGTTCGGTCACTACGCCTCCGGCATCCGGGTTGAGCACGAAATCGGCGTCGATGAGATCGCGGTGATTCTTGAGGAGCCAATCGACACCATTGGAACTGCCGCCTTCCTCGTCCGCCGTGAGAGCCAGAATGATATCGCGATCAGGCTTATAACCCTCCCTTTTGAAGCGGATTAATGTGGTCACGAGGATGGCATCACTATCCTTCATGTCCTGGGTCCCGCGGCCGTAGAAGTACCCGTCCTTCTCTATGAATCGAAAAGGATCAGTTGTCCAGTCTTCGCGACGTGCTTCGACCACATCGAGATGGCAGATGATCAGCACTGGATTCAGGGTCGAAGCACCAGAACCATGGAGTCGTACAACCAGGTTTCCGCGGCGATCGTTCGGGCCGAGCACTTTCAAGTCTTCGTCCGGAAAACCTGCATCGAGGAAGCGCCTCTTCATAGCGAGAGCTGCCGTCGTGGTGCTGCCGGCAGAATCCGTCGTGTCGATTTCAACGAGTTGCTGGAAGATATCTCTCGAGAGCTTCTGGGTCGTGCTGTCTAGGTGCGCGGCAGAGCTGGCCACGGCTCCGAAATAAAGGCAAAGAAGCGTTTTAGAGGCGGTCAAGTTCTTACACTAGCAACAGCAGTCGACCGTAACCGCACCGATTTCAGTTTGCGCCTCAAGGTTGTTTGTCGACCGGAAGCGGCATTCGTCGGCACAAATCTGCCACTGGCCGATTACCAAGTGAAGCGGCGCGGAATCCCTTCTAGCATCGAGTTGAGGATGATGATGAAACGACGAGAGTTGGAAAGCCTGATCTTGCCAGTGATTTTGCTGCTAACCGGTCTGATACTGGTTGGAGGCGATCGCGTGGGGATACTATCTTTGGACCGTATTCAGAATCTTTGGCCCGTGGCGGTCATCTTGGTGGGATTAGCAGATCTGGTGAATGGGAGCAGCGACGAGTCCGGCCGCAATGTCGCCGCCGCGCCATCTCACGCTTCACGAGAGGACGTACGGCGTGTCTGAACACCCGGGTGATCCGAAGGACTGGCTGCGCTACACACAGCTGACCGAGGAGCAGCGTCAAATGAAGCTGCGGCGCGGGGGGCGTTGTCGCGTTGCGTTTTCGGGCATTCTGATCGCCATCGGGGTTCTGTTATTTCTGAGCAATCTCGGTATTATCCCGATCCGGAACATATGGAACTTTTGGCCTGTAATTCCGATCGCTATCGGCCTTGGGTCTCTGGTGAGCGCGCAGAACACTGCCGACCGGTTGTGGGGCTTCCTGCTGATGGGATTCGGCGCGGTTTTTCTGCTGCTGAACCTCGGATTCATTCGCCTGCACACACACGATGGAAGCCTGTTCGTTTCCGTAGTTCTGATCGCAGTCGGCTTCGCAGCGCTGTCCGGTGTCTCCGGCCCGCCGCACCGGCGCTGGATTGGCGGACCGCGCTTTCCCCGCCCAAGAGTTAGGCCGGATTTCGAAAGTGCGGTCAATGACTTTGTTGTTTTTGGTGCCTTGAAGCGTAAGCTCGAGAGTAACGATTTCCGCGGTGGGGACTTGATTGCAATTTTCGGAAATATAGAAATGGATCTGCGACGCGCGCTGATCACGCCGGTCGTCAGATCGGCTGTAATCAACGTGGTGGCCGTATTCGGTGCGACCAAGGTCCGCGTACCTCAAAGTTGGCGCGTAGCGGTGAGTGGGGCAGGCATCCTGGGCAACTTCGAAGACAAGACGATTCCACCGAATACCGGGCCTGACGCTCCGACCCTGGTCATCACCGGTTTTTCGATCTTCGGTTCAGTCGAAATCGAGGATTAGTTTCCGCTCGATGCATCCTCTTCTCAGGCAGCGGGAATTTCTCTCCGGTTATTTGAGCGGTTTTCTCGTCATCGGTTTGATGATCGCTTTTGCGGTGGGCGTTTCCGCGCATCTGCGTTGGACAGAAGTCCTTGCACTGACCCTCCCGCTAACCCTGGTGCTGGCGCTGGTCTGCCTCTCGGCATGGTATGTCTCACGGTCGTACGATCTGAAAACAACTTCCGACTGGAAGCTGGCTCTCACCTTTCTTTTGGCTGCTATGTGCGCCAGCACAATCGTCATGGGTTTCGGGCATCTTTGGGTTTGGATCTTGAACCATCTGATCGTTGGAATAAGGGAGCGATTCCGTCCGGCGACTCCCGTTCTCGCCGCGATGTGTTCGCTGGTTTACCTGCTGGCGATCATTCTCCACTACCTGTTAGTTGCCATCGAGTCTTCTCAGAAAGCTGAAATCCTTTCCCGGGAGGCCGAGCTCAAGGCCTTGAAGGCACAGGTAAATCCGCATTTCCTATTCAACAGCCTGAACTCCATCAGTGCGCTCACGAGCATCGATCCCCCCAAAGCGCGTCAGATGTGCATTGCGCTTTCCGATTTCTTGCGTAGTTCACTCCGCCTCGGAGAACGGCCCAGTATCCCACTTTCTGAGGAATTGGCTCTTACAAAGAGCTATCTCGATGTCGAGCGAGTTCGCTTCGGCTCAAGGTTGCGCATTCGGCAGACGATTGAGGAAGCTTGCGCAGCATGCGATGTGCCGCCTTTGCTGGTCCAGCCTCTTGTTGAAAATGCGATCAAACACGGAATCGCTACGTTATCGGAGGGCGGGGAAATCGCGCTCACGGGTGAACGCTGGGACGATCAGCTTCGGGTGACCGTCGAGAATCCGTTTGATCCGGACGCGCCCCCGGCTTTAAAGACGGGCTTTGGCTTGACAGGCGTTCGTAATCGAATTCGCGCGCGTTACGGAAGCGCCGCCCGGCTGGAAATTGAAATACAACCAGGCCTCTACAGGGCGGTGCTTCTGCTGCCGTGGTTCTGTGATGACAACCGGTGAAGGAATGAGTATTCGAACGATCATCGTAGATGACGAGGAATTAGCACGTCATATCTTGCGCGAATACCTGGCGACCGAAGATGATGTCGAGATTGTCGCCGAATGCGCTAACGGGTTCGATGCCGTTAAGTGCATCTCCGAATGCCAGCCGGACCTTCTCTTCCTGGACGTTCAGATGCCGAAATTGGATGGTTTTGAGGTACTGGAGTTAATTGACAGGGAGGTCGCCGTGGTGTTCGTCACGGCATACGATCAGTACGCCACCAAGGCTTTCGACGCTTCGGCGGTAGATTACTTGCTGAAGCCCTTCGATCTGGAACGGTTTAAGACTGCCATGCAGCGGGTTCGAGGACGTCTGAGCGCGAAGGTCCGCGCGCTTCATCTCAACGTAAGCGAACTCCGGAAGGCCGCCGCGCCGCCAGGCCAATATGCACAAAGAATCGTCGTGCGAGATGGGACCAGTCTCCACGTCATCCTGGTAAATCAACTCGACTATGCCGAAGCGCAGGACGATTATGTCGCTTTGCACACCCGCGGCAAAACGCACTTGAAACAGCAAACCATCTCAAATTTGGAAAGCTCGTTGGATCCAAACCGTTTTATCAGAACCCATCGATCTTTTCTGGTTAATCTGGAGCGCATTGCCCGGGTCGAGCCCTACACGAAAGATAGCCGGATTGCCGTTCTGGCTGACGGCAGTAAGATTCCTGTGAGCCGTAGCGGGTATTTACGCCTTAAAGAGTTGATGCAGGTCTGAAGTACCCTGCGCGTGGCGATATCATTCTTTTTGCGCAGATAGCATCCAGGAGATACATGCAAAACGAGAGTTGTGACATAGCGTTGATAGGCCTTGCCGTGATGGGCCAGAATCTGGTGCTGAACATGAACGACCATGGATTTCGCGTGGCTGTGTTCAATCGGACGATATCCAAAGTGGACGACTTCATCAATAACGAGGCTAAAGGTACACAAGTCGTCGGAACGCACTCGATTGAGGAGCTCACTAAAACGCTGAAAAGGCCTCGCCGGGTGATGTTGATGGTGAAGGCTGGTGAGACCGTCGATGAGATGATCGACCACTTGACGCCGCATCTCGAAAAAGGGGACATCGTTATCGACGGGGGCAACTCGCATTATCCCGACAGCAACCGCCGGACCAAGGGCCTCAACGAAAAGGGCATCCTGTTTATCGGAACTGGTGTTTCGGGCGGCGAAGAGGGAGCGCGCAAAGGTCCTTCTATCATGCCGGGTGGCAATTTAGAGGCGTGGCCCCATGTAAAGCAGATCTTTCAATCTATTGCGGCCAAGGTGGAGGATGGCACGCCATGTTGCGATTGGGTCGGCGAAAACGGCGCCGGGCACTACGTAAAGATGGTTCACAACGGCATCGAATACGGCGATATGCAACTGATCTGCGAGGCGTATCAACTGCTGAAGGACGGATTGGGTATGAGCGCCGACGAATTACACGAAGTCTTCGCGGATTGGAACAAGGGCGAACTGGACAGTTATCTCATCGAGATTACCGCCGAGATTTTGGCCAAGAAGAGCGATGAAGATGGGCAGCCGATCATCGATAAAATCCTCGATACTGCCGGACAAAAGGGTACCGGCAAGTGGACTGTCACTAGCGCTCTGGATCTAGGAATGCCATTGACGTTAATCGGAGAGGCTGTTTTTGGAAGATGTCTGTCGGCTCTGAAGGACGAGCGAGTGGCCGCGTCCAAAGTCTTGCATGGGCCGAAACACAAAATTGATTCTCAGGATAAGAAAATTTTCATCGAAGATGTGCGGCGCGCTCTCTACTGCTCGAAGGTGATCTCGTATGCGCAAGGTTACATGCTGTTGCGCGAAGCCGCCAAGCAGGAGGGCTGGAACCTCAACATGGGAGGCATTGCCCTGATGTGGCGTGGCGGGTGCATCATCAGAAGCCGCTTCCTGGCCAAGATCAAAGACGCTTACGAAAAGAATCCAAACCTGACAAATTTGCTCCTGGACGAGTTTTTTAGCAGTGTATTGAACAACTATCAGGGGGCTTGGCGGCATGCCGTCATTCATGCGATCGGTTTCGGAGTACCCACCCCGGCATTTTCGACAGCGCTCGCCTTCTATGACGGATACCGGACGGAACGTCTTCCGGCGAATCTATTGCAAGCGCAGCGGGACTTTTTCGGCGCGCACACGTACGAGCGCGTTGACAAGCCGCGCGGCCAGTTTTTTCATACCAACTGGACCGGGCGCGGCGGCCGCGTTTCCTCAGGCAGTTACAACGCCTAGAGCAGATGCTCGAATAGAGTATTAAGGGAGAAGAAACATGAGTGAAGGATTGAATATCCGGCAAGACGGCGCGCTCGATTTCGTTTCAATCGGCGGTTTGGTTCATCGCCTGGATCCCGGGATCATTCCCTTTCGCAAAGCGACGGAATGCAAAATCCACGTGAGTGGAGGCGAATTTAACGTGGCCGCTAACCTCTCCAACTGTTTCCGCTTGAGGAGCGGTTTGGCTACTGCGATGGTCGACTATCCGATCGGCGACCTTGTTGCGGAGCGTGTTCTCGGAATGGGAGTGGTTCCCTTTTACAAGCATTTCAAGCATGACGGAGTTTCGGGACCGAATATTGCGACCGTGTACAGCGATCGGGGACAAGGAGTCCGTCCGCCCGTCGTGTTTTATAACCGCGCTAATGAGGCCGCAGCGCAATTGAAGCCCGGCGACTTCAACTGGCGGGCGATCTTCGACGGAGGTCTTCGCTGGTTCCACAGTGGTGGAATCTTTGCAGCACTCTCTCCCACAACTTCGGAAGTAATTATCGAGGGAATGCAGGCGGCGAAAGAAGCGGGCGCGGTGATTTCTTTTGATCTGAATTATCGCGAGAAGCTGTGGAACGTAATCGGCGGCGCGAAGAAGGCCGTCCAGGTAATTGACCGCATCGTGAAAAATGTCGATGTTCTGGTAGGTAACGAGGAGGATCTGCAGAAGGGCCTCGGTATCCCGGGTCCGGAGGTTGCGGCGAAATCCAAGCTTGACCCGAGCGCGTTTATCAGCATGATTGAGAATGTCCGCAAAAAGCATCCGCAAGTGAAGATCGTCGCGACCACCCTGCGAGAGGTCCATTCAACTAACCGGCACAGTTGGAGCGCCGTGGCATGGATCAACGGAAAGACCTACACGGCGCCAACCGCAGAGCTGGATGTTTACGACCGCGTCGGGGGAGGGGACGGGTTTGCAGCCGGCCTATTCTATGGGCTTTTATGCGGCGAGCCCGACGAGGAATCGGTCAAGCTTGGCTGGGCGCACGGAGCGCTTATAACGACATTCCCCGGCGATACAACCATGGCCAGCGTTGACCAGGTTAAGAATTTGGCCAAGGGCGGATCAGCTCGAATTCAACGGTAGCAACAACAGGGCTACGAGGCGCGCCTCGCTACACGATCTATTCGGCACCTACCGGTGGAGCTCCGTTTTTGGATGCTATGATTTAGGTCAGAAAGCGTTGTCTAGCATGCGGACGCGTCTCTTTCCTAGCGAGTCTTCCCAATGCGTCCGATCACGACGCGGCCCTCATTTCTGTCGGTCAGTAACAGCCATCGGCTTGATCTGGATGCTGTGCTCCACGTGCCTTTTCGCCCAGAGCAAGACCGCTTCAAACGACACAAATTCGGGTAATGCACTGCCTTCCGGTGAATCTGTTGCGGTCGCGACTCCCAAAGCCGCGGCCGCGAGCGCTGCATCTCGATCGGTCGACATACGTGTCAATCGCACGCTGGTCTTGATAAACGTTACGGTTACTGACCCGCTTAATCGCTTCGTTACCGGCCTCGAGAAAGGACACTTTCGGCTATACGAGGACAAGGTTGAGCAGCAGATAACTGATTTTTCTGCGGAGGATGCGCCCATTTCGATCGGGCTTGTCTTCGATACGAGCGGAAGTATGGGCCAGAAGCTGCAGAAATCACGGCAGGCGGCAACTGAGTTTTTCAAAACCGCAAATCCAGCCGACGAATTTTTCCTAGTTCAATTCAATGATCGGCCCGAGTTGAGCGTGCCGTTTACTGCAGATACCGGACAAATTCAGAACGCCTTGACGTTCACCCAGTCAAAGGGCAGGACGGCCTTGCTCGATAGCGTCTACCTTGCCATGCACGAAATGAAGAAAGCCCGCAATCCGCGGAAAGCCCTCTTGATCATTTCGGACGGGGGCGACAACTCGAGCCGTTACACGGAGACGGAAATTAAGAGCGCCGTCCGCGAAGCAGATGTTCAAATCTTCGCGATCGGCATCTTCGAAGGTATGGCTACCCGGGGCAGAACGCCGGAAGAAGCTGCGGGACCGGGACTGCTGAACGAATTGGCAGATCAGACTGGTGGTCGCGAATACGCCGTTGAAAATGTAGCAGAACTGCCGGATATTGCCGCTAAAATCGGAGTAGAACTACGCAACGAATACATCCTGGGCTACACGCCTAAGAACCGTGAGCGCGACGGGAAGTACCGGCGGGTTCAAGTGAAATTAAACCAACCGAGAGGTTTGCCGCCTTTGAAAGCTTATTTCCGGCTGGGATACTATGCGCCCACTCAGTAGGCCGAACAAACTGGCTGTGAAAGTTACTTTGATAGCGATACTCGGCGGTCTACTCGTCGCCGGTCTGAATGCCCAATTCCGTTCTGATACTCGCCTCGTGGTCCTTCATGCCAGCGTCACTGATAAGAAGGGCAAGCTCGTGACGAATCTGGGCCAACAGGCATTCAAGGTGTTTGAAAACGGGCAACCGCAGCAGGTGAAGATTTTCCGTCGCGAAGATGTGCCCGTTTCTTTGGGAATCGTTATCGACGATAGCGGGAGCATGAGTACCAAGCGGAGCCGGGTAGAAGCCGCCGCTCTGGACATGGTCCGCAATTCCAATTCTCAGGACGAGGTCTTTATTGTCAACTTCAATGACGATCCTTATCTCGACGTTCCCTTCACGAACGACATACACAAGCTGGAGCAGGGTTTGGCGCGAATAGATTCACGCGGTGGTACCGCTATGCGTGACGCCATCAGCAGCTCTCTCGATTATGCGACCAAGAATGCCAAAAAGGATAAGAAGGCGTTGCTGGTGATTACGGACGGAAATGATAATGCGAGCAGTATCTCCTTGGAGAAAGTGGTAGCGCGCGCCAACCAGAGCGACACTCTGATCTACGCTATCGGACTGTTTACCGAAGAAGAGAAGCACGAGGCTACCAAGGCGCGCCGCGCTCTGCGTGAGCTGACAGCCGCTACCGGCGGACTGGTGTTTTATCCCAAGGAAGTGAGCGAAGTGCAAGAAATGGCGCTCGAAGTGGCCCACGACATCCGCAGCCAATACACGATTGCCTACACTCCGACTATACAGAGCTTGGATGGGAGCTATCGTCAGATCAAGGTTACGGTAGACGCACCTGGCAAACCCCTTGTGCGCACTCGTTCCGGCTACTACGCCACCCCCGATTCGCAGAATTCAAAATCAGCCAGCTCTGCGCCAGTGGATAGCGCCTCCGCAGCCCGGCACCCCTGATGCTGCGGTTCTTGTGGGTGGCAACCCGCGGTTATCGCCTCCGGCCCTGGCAATCACCTTATCTTCGCTGGCGCATAGAGACATATTCAGGAATACCCGCGGAATCGATTACGCGCGATTCCTTCTTCCAGTTCCTCTGGACCGAACGCAGTTCCCTGTGGCAATATCTCCGGTGGGTCAGCCGGATGAGCTGGATTCTGTAATCTGCGCGAATCAATTCCCGCGCCAGCGGCCCGGCGACGGAGCATCCTGCACGGTGTACCCGGAAGGTACCTGGAACAAAGCCGCATTCGGTTCGTTCCGCTGGATGTTGCTTAGGCTGTATATCGATTGTCCAAAGCGAGGATCGCTCCGTTTAGAGAGAATCACCACCTGAAGATCGGGCGACGTCCACACCTCGCTCTTCTCTACAATCGGCTGTGCGTTTCCGATAGCACCCGCCGGTATAGTGCGTGTGAAGCTCTTACCAGTCGCCGTTAGCCCATTGATCGATTGCTGGCCCAGATCGCCTTCCACACTGCTTTTTGACTCAGGAGCCGCTCCATTTGCAGTGTGAGACCGATTCTCGCCTGTACGCGACTTGAACTCTCGACGCATTGCGACTTTGGTATTCGGGTTGAGTACGTACGTATATTCTGTGACCGGATCGGAAATAAACGTTACGGTCGTCGTTCCGTTCTGGGCCCATGGACCGCCGGAAATGTTCTGCTGCAAATAAGTACGTCCTTGGCTATCGCGCGCCACGTGCCCTGTCGTTACCCGGTTGATGGTATTGCCGTCGGCCAGGGTCTGTATGATCGTAGTCTTCACATCAGCCGAATAGGGAACGCCCGATCACTATTTTGCCCGCGTGCATCTCCATCCCGATCGGTCCTGGACCATGAGCTCCAAATCCACGCGGCGGAGGGCCGCCAGCCGTTCCGGGAACTTGGGCAAACATGCTAATACACCCCGAGAGAACCGCCACCCCGGTGAGACTGACTCGCTTCATTTCTATCTCCTTTCAATACGTGCTACTCGGCACTCAAAACGTGAACTCCGATCGGCTGCCCATCCAAACCCAACAAAACGTTCGCCACGACCGTGCGGTCGCCAATGCTATTTGCAACAGGTTCAAGGATAAGTCCCGCGGAAGCAAGCGAAGAAGCCGGAATCTGCATCTCCACAATGCGCGGAGCATTTACTGGTAAATCGGGGTTGGAATAGGGGAGCGCAATAAAGTTCTCGCCATTCACATAGATAGAGGTCGAGGAAGCGGCTAATGATTTCTTAACCGGAGCTGATTCATTTGTGTTGTTCGTTCGCGGAATCAGCACAATCCCCGCTGCAAGAGCAGCGGCAATGGCCATTGCCCAGCCGAAACGGCGCATCACCCGCATCGGGCTCTCTGCCACCGATATTGAATCGCCAGCCCCAACCAACGCTCGCGCCAGATTCAATCGAGAGTCAGGCGGTCCCTCTCCAATGGAGGCTGCCACCAGAGACTCCACTGTATTTGATAGCCGGACAAATTCGTCTCGTCTGTTTCTGCATTCGCCGCAGGAAGCAAGGTGAAGTCTCACCCTAACGAACTGGCTTTCAGATAATTCGCCGTCTGAATATTGAATTAATAACCCGTCCTCTGGATGATCTACTATCTTCATACGGTCTCCTTCAATCTCTCGAGTCCGCGTTGTACATTTTCGGCTACCGTTGAAATCGAGAGGTTCAGAGTCTCCGCAATTTCGCGGTATTTAAGGCCTTGCGACCGGAGCACGAGGCAATTTCTTTGTGCCTCGCTGAGCTGATTCATTGCGCGTTGGAGCCGGTTTTCTCTTTCGCGCTCCAGCAAAGCGTCTTCAGCTGACGCAGTCGATGCCGAGGGCTCTGAATGCCGGTTCAAGTCCGCTAGGGTGCTCGTTCTGCTTGTGCCGTAGGACAATTGAATGTTGCGCGCCGCGTTGTGAGCTACGCGATAGAGCCAGCCACGTAGATGGGCTCGATCGCCGTTTGCCAGCAGGTGCTGATGCAGCCGAAGAAAACTCTCCTGGACAGTCTCTTCCGCGGTGGCGTGATCCAATCCTAGACAAACGAGATAACGCCGGAGTGAGACCTGCTCCCGGTCATACAGTTCGAGTACGAGCCTCGAATTAGCCGTTTGCTCCACTTGATCCGCATCCCAACCCGCCGATCGAAACTCAAAAGCTTCCGCCGAACTCATGAATACGCGCCAGTGCTGGCCATTCTGCCTTCTACATATCGCTATCCGGCACGACTGGCTCGAGATAGCATCGCGCCAGTTTACCTAGCGAGGGCCACAAGAGAGCTTTGTTGGGGAGTTGCACTAGGGGTTGGGTAAAGCTCCCTTGTGACCTGCCGTCTCGCATGCTATGTGCTTATGAAACAGGTGAAGATGCTGCTTTTCCGGTGCGGCATAGAAACGTTTTTATCAAAATCTTCAGCCCTAGCCCGAATTTCCGCGCCGTGCGTGTGATCTCGGCGGCGTATATTTTTCGTGAGATGCCAAATTGTGTGCCGTGCTGACCAGCGCGAGATGAGAAAAGGCCTGTGGGAAATTCCCCAGCTGGCGTCGCTCTCTGGGATCGTACTCTTCTGAAAGAAGACCGACATCGTTGCGCAATGCTAACAGACTCTCAAAAAGAGCACGACCTTCGTCCATTCGGCCCTGGAAAATATAGTTGTCAGCAAGCCAGAAACTACACGCCAGGAAGGCACCTTCACGCCCTCTTACTCCGTCGACTGCGGAATCGGTATTATAGCGGGCAACCAGCCCGTCTCTTAAAAGGTGTTTTTCGATCGCCGCGACTGTGTTCTTGATACGCTGATCTTCCGGCGGTAGAAAGCCGACCAGCGGCATCATGAGCACGCTGGCATCGAGTTCGTTGCTCCCATAGTACTGGACGAACGATTGCAGGTAATTGCTGTACCCCAGCTTGCAAACTTCGCCATGGATATCCGCGCGAATCTTCCTCCAACGCTCTACCGGGCCCTTCTCTCCGAACATTTCCACGGTGCGAACCGCCCGGTCAAAAGCAACCCAAGCCATTACTTTCGAAAAGACAAAATGCCGGCGTGGCCCTCGCACTTCCCAGATGCCGTCATCCGGGTGTGACCAGATCTGCTCCAGATGCTGAACAAGAGCTTTCTGCAGATCCCACCCTTCGTCGGAGGCAGACAGCCCTTTGGTGCGGGCCAGGAACAGAGAGTCCATCACTTCGCCATAAACATCGAGTTGAAGCTGTTCGGAGGCGGCGTTGCCGATTCGCACAGGAGCCGAACCTTCGTAACCCAGAAGCTCAGGGAGCTCAAACTCCGTCAGCCTGCGTTCCCCACCTACTCCATACATGATCTGCATGTGCTCTGGATTGCCGGCCACTGCTCGCATCAGCCAATCGCGCCAAGCTTTGGCCTCTTCGGTGAAACCCGCTTCCAAAAACGCCAGTAGCGTGAACGTAGAGTCTCTAAGCCAGCAGAAGCGGTAGTCCCAGTTGCGCACACCGCCGATTTCTTCAGGCAGCGATGTCGTCGGGGCGGCAATAATCCCTCCGGTGTCGTGGTGGGCCAGCGCTTTCAAAGTGATGATCGACCGTAGCACTGCGTCCGCATAGGGACCTTTGGGGGTGTGCTTGCCGGACCACTTCTGCCACGAATGTGTGACGTGATCGACCGCCGTCGCCGCGTCTGGTTGCTGCGGCTCTTTCGTGTAAGAGTTGGACCAGGTAAGGACGAACGGAATCTCCTCGCCTGCCTTGACCTCGAACTCGGAACGAGTCGTCATATCTTCACCGCGCAACTGAGCCGAGGTGGATAGGGTTGCTCTGTGAGGTCCGGCGATACCCTGGATGCGGCCATCGCCCAGCCGGCGAACCCAGGGCGTGACGGTGCCATAATCGAAGCGCAGAACGAGCTCCATGTACATCGCAACGGATCCGCGTACACCCCGCACCAGCCGGATCACATCCTGGTGTTCTCCTCGGCGATCCATACAGTCGATGACTACAGCGGATCCTTCCGGGGTGGAGAACTCGGTTTCGAGAACAAGCGTCCCCGGGCGATAGCGGCGTGTGATTTCAGGATGTTCCGCCTGCGGAGAAATAATCCAGCGCCCGTTGTATCTCGATCCGAGGAGAGAAGCGAAACAGGCGGCCGAGTCAAACCGCGGGAAACTGAGCCAGTCGATCGATCCATTCCGGCCCACCAACGCCGTTGTCGAATTGTTGCCAATCAGGGCGTAATCTTCGATAAGCTGAGCCATATCGTTTGATCAGTTGACGCCTAATCAGCCGCGAAGTCGATCACTACTTTGATGTCATCAGGATGGCGCTGCAGCGCATCTTCGAAGTGGTCCAAAGATACGTGCCGGGAGATCAAGCGCGAAAGCCATTTTCGGTCGGCTTTGAGAAGCGCCTGCTCGGCGAGTTCGTAGTGTCTGCGATTGGCGTTGACGGAACCAAAGATGGCGCAGTTCTCGAGCACCATCGTGCGATTGATTGCGCCGAGATCGATAGTTTCCTTTTGATCTTGCGAGGAAACGCCGGCTAAGCAAAGGATCCCGTCGTTACCCAGTTGCGCCATTAACTCTGCAATGAGCGATGCCACGCCCGTGCATTCAATTGCGACATCCGGATTGAAGCCAAGCTTGCTCACGGGACCAGTGTGGTAAGTGCCACCGAGCCCTTTCACCAGATCCGGCTTTAATCCTTCCTGCACTCTGTCGAGTACGTGAACCTCGAGTCCGCGTTGCCTGCCCATCATCGCGGCTAGAAGTCCAATCGGGCCGGCGCCCGTCACCAGAAGTGTCTTCGGAGCCCATTTGGCGCGCTCGCCTATGCACGAGATGTGATCCCAGGCCTTGGCGAGAATCGTCGTCGGCTCCATCAAAACGCCTATATCTCGCAGACTCGGGTCCAGCCGTAGGGCAAATTCAGGCTCGATGCGCCACCGCTCGGAGCCGAACCCGTTTCTCTCCTTGATACCGCGCTCGGTGTATTTTCCATTGCGGCACATGTCCCATTGCCCGACAGCGCACGCGATGCAGGGCTCTGGATCAGGACGTCTCACGATGCCCACTACTAGGTCATCTTTCCTGAAGCCGCTATCGGCAGGCGCTTCTTCCACCCGACCCAGCGACTCGTGACCGAGAATCAGGTAGTCTTCGCCAGGCGCGGCGAAGCCGTACTCGGCTGAGATCAGCTCAAAATCGGTTCCACAGATTCCGAGTTCCAGCGCGCGGACCAAAATCGAGCCGTCACTTAGCGGTGGGTCCGGTAGATCCCGAATGGAGGCAGAGTTTGCTTTTTCTGGGACTATTGTGATGGCTTTCATGATTCGTTTTAGCTCCTAGATGAGAAGGGGAGCCTTTTAGTGACAGCAGCTCGCTCGATTTACCATACAAGTGGATGGAAGCACACCTCAATTGGAGCATCCCGGGATGAAAGCACTGGTGAAGAGCCGGAGCGAACCAGGCCTTTGGCTGGAAAACATCCCTGAGCCGACAATCGGCATCAACGATGTTCTTATACGAGTAACACACACCGGCATCTGCGGCACCGACCTTCATATCTACCAGTGGGACGAATGGGCGCAGAGCACGATTCCCGTTCCCATGGCAATTGGGCACGAGTTTGTCGGCGAGATTGTTGCGGTTGGATCGAATGTGAGCGATTTCCATCCTGGCGAAGTGGTCAGCGGAGAAGGACACGTGGTTTGTGGGCGCTGCCGCAACTGTTTGGCCGGGCGCAGGCACCTCTGCGCTCACACACGGGGTGTTGGAGTCAATCGTCCGGGTGCGTTTGCTGAATTCATCGCGCTGCCAATGACCAACATATGGAAGCATTCCGATGGCGTCGATCGCGAAGTCGCTTCCATCTTCGATCCGTTCGGTAATGCTGTGCATACTGCGCTTTCATTCCCGGTTCTTGGCGAGGATGTTTTGATTACTGGCGCAGGCCCAATCGGCCTGATGGCGATTCCCGTTGTGCGACACGCCGGAGCTCGCTACGTCGTTGTTACAGACCTGAACCCGTACCGGCTCGAGCTGGCGAGAAAGTTGGGAGCCACTCTCGCGGTTGATCCCACAAAGAGCTCGCTTGGAGACGTCCAGAAGCAGCTCGGTATGTTCGAGGGGTTCGATGTCGGTCTGGAGATGTCAGGCAATCCCTCCGCCTTCCGGAAAATGATTCTCAACCTGAGCCACGGCGGCAAAATCGCGATGCTAGGCATTCCGGCTGAAGAGATGGCCATCAACTGGCGAGACGTGATCTTCAACATGCTCACGATCAAAGGCATCTATGGCCGAGAGATGTACGAGACCTGGTACAAGATGACCGTCATGTTGCAATCCGGTTTGGATATAACTGCCAGTGATTACTCACCGCTTTGACTATCGGGAATTCGAGAAAGGGTTTGAGGTCATGCGTTCGGGTAGATCGGGAAAGGTCATTCTTCATTGGACGGGAACTGTCTGAGGATGATCGAACCGTAAACATAAGTCCATGAAGACCAGCGTCTTCGACCTCTTCAAAATCGGCATCGGTCCTTCCAGCTCTCATACTGTGGGTCCGATGCGCGCCGCCCTGCGATTCGTTACGGACCTCCAGCAGCGGGGCGTACTGAGCGGCATCGGCCGCGTCCAAAGCGAACTGTATGGGTCGCTCGCTCTCACCGGGATCGGCCACGGAACAGATAGGGCGGTGCTGCTGGGCTTGTCCGGCCAATCACCCGAGAGTGTCGAACCTGCCCAGGTGGATAAGCTCCTGGACCAGATTCGGTCGCTACACTCGCTTCAGCTGCTCGGCATACAACCTGTTCCGTTCGACGAAACAAAAGACCTGCTGTTCCATCGCGATCTGATTTTGTCCGGGCATCCCAACGGAATGCGGTTCTCGGCGTACGATGCGGGCGGAAGGCTGATTCAGAGCGACACTTTCTATTCGATTGGGGGCGGGTTCATCGTTAAGGAAGGTGAGGCGGCGAGCGATGCGAACCCGCAGCTCCCGGTGCCGTATCCGTTCTCGAATGGCACGGAACTACTCGAACAGGCAGAGGGCAACGGCATGCCGATTTGGCAGTTGATCCTCCATAATGAAAACGCTTTGCGAAGTGAGGCCGAAGTCCGCGAGCGCATTTTCCGGATTTGGGCTGTCATGAACTCGAGCATCGAACGTGGCCTAAGCACGGAAGGCATTCTTCCCGGGGGTCTGAACGTACGCCGCCGCGCACCACAGTTGTATCAGAAGCTGCGAGAACGAGTGGCAAGCGACCTCTTTCGCGCCATGGACCTGGTGAACAGCTTCGCGATGGCAGTGAATGAGGAAAATGCAGCCGGCGGACGCGTCGTGACCGCGCCCACAAACGGGGCGGCGGGACTTGTGCCTGCCGTGGGCCGCTACTATCGTGAGTTCGTGGCGGATGCTTCGGACGAGGGATTGCTTCGCTACCTGCTCACAGCGGGCGCGATCGGCATTCTCTATAAAGAGAACGCGTCGATTTCGGGAGCTGAGGTGGGCTGTCAAGGTGAAGTCGGCGTGGCTTGCTCGATGGCTGCCGCGGGTCTTGTGGGCGCCTTGAATGGTACGAATCAAGAAGTAGAGCACGCCGCGGAGATCGGCATGGAGCATCACCTGGGAATGACATGCGATCCGATCGGCGGCCTTGTGCAGATACCGTGTATAGAGCGCAATGCGTTCGGCGCGGTTAAAGCTATTAACGCCTGTCGCATGGCAATGCAAGAATCGGGAGAGCACAAGGTGTCGCTTGACCAGGTCATTCGAACCATGTATCAGACGGGGTTGGATATGCAATCGCGTTACAAAGAGACTGCTCTTGCCGGCCTTGCTGTGAACGTGAAAGATTGTTGACGAAAACTTTATGTATGGAAGTGTAGGATCGTATCTCCGCGAAAAGTTAAGCGGCATCGAACAGGCGGGCCTGTTTAAGCGCGAGAGAACTCTTGAATCGCCGCAGGAATCGGAAGTCAAGGTAAGCGGCGAGCCGGTCTTGGTTCTTTGCGCGAATAACTATCTGGGTCTGGCGAACCATCCTGCGGTGGTGGCCGCAGCGCGCGATGCGCTAGATCGTTGGGGTTACGGGCTGGCGAGTGTGCGGTTCATTTGCGGTACGCAAACAGTTCACAAGCAACTGGAGCAGGCGTTAAGCAGATTCCTTGGGACTGAGGACACAATTCTCTACAGTTCCTGCTTCGATGCGAACGGTGGGCTATTCGAGACGTTGATGGAAGCTGAAGACGCCATCATTTCGGATGAACTGAACCACGCCAGCATCATCGACGGGATACGTCTCTCAAAGGCCGCGAGATTTCGTTATAAGAACGGCGACATGGCTGATCTGGAGGCCAAGCTGAAGGAGGCGAGCGGCGCGAGACATCGCTTAATCGCGACCGACGGCGTCTTCTCGATGGACGGCTTCATCGCCAAGCTGCCCGAGATCTGCGACCTGGCGGATAAGTACCAAGCTATGGTGATGGTCGACGACTCGCACGCGGTGGGATTCATGGGCAAAGGCGGACGCGGCACCCATGAGCACCACAACGTGATGGACCGTGTAGATATTCTTACCGGTACGCTGGGCAAAGCGCTCGGCGGCGCGAGCGGCGGTTACACCAGCGCCCGGAAGGGAATCGTTGAACTGTTACGGCAGCGATCGCGGCCGTACCTGTTCTCGAACTCTCTGGCGCCACCGATCGTAGCTGCATCGCTTAAAGTCTTAGAGCTGCTGAGCGAGACGAACGAATTGCGGGAGCGGCTGTTCTCGAACACGCGACTCTTCCGGGAGCGTTTGTCGAGTGCGGGGTTCGATTTGCTCCCCGGCGAACATCCGATTGTTCCTGTCATGCTGGGCGACGCGGCACTTGCGAGTCGTATGGCAGATTCTCTCCTGAAGAAGGGCATCTACGTGATCGGCTTTTCTTTTCCGGTTGTACCGCAAGGGAAGGCACGTATCCGTGTACAGGTTTCTGCCGCCCACACGACGGAAGAGCTGGAGTTTGCGGCGAAGCAGTTCGCTATTTGCAAACAAGAACTCGGGATTTGAAGCGCGTGAGGATCGGATCGATCGTTTTCGCGAGCGCTGTCCTCCCCGGATTGTTGGCCGCGCAGATTCCGCAACATCAGGTAGTTCCGTTGTGGCCGAACGGAGCGCCGGGAGCGAAGGGCGATGCAACCGAAGACCGGCCTTCGCTGACGGTATACCAGGCGGGCGGAACCAATAAAGTTCCGACCGCTGTCATTGTCTTGCCAGGAGGCGGCTACGTCAATCTGGCGTTCGACTATGAAGGGACCGAAGTCGCTGAATGGCTGAATAAACTCGGCGTTTCGGCTTTCGTTCTGCGGTACCGCCTGGGTCCCAAATACCGCTACCCCGTAGAGCTTTGGGACGCGCAGCGCGCCATCCGTTATGTACGAGCACATGCTGAACAACTTCAGGTCCGCGCGGATCACATCGGTGTTTGGGGATTTTCCGCTGGCGGGCACTTGGCTTCAACCGCGGGAACACATTTCGACGAAGGAGATCCAAATGGCTCTGATGCGATCGACAAGCAAAGCTCGCGGCCTGACTTCATGATTCTTGCGTATCCGGTTATCACCTTTGAGGAACCGTATGCGCATCTTGGATCGCTGCATGCTTTGCTCGGCGAGAAGCCCGATCCCGCGCTCGTGCAATCTCTATCTAACGAGACGCAGGTAACTCCGCGGACGCCGCCAACGTTTCTCTTCCACACGACCGAAGATCAAGTTGTGCCTGTACAGAACAGCGTGTTTTTCTATCTTGCCTTACGCCGCGCCGGTGTTCCTGCCGAGATGCATCTCTATCTGCAGGGAAGGCATGGCGTCGGGTTAGCTCAGAAGAATCCAGTATTACGCAGCTGGCCAGACCGTTTAGCGGACTGGCTGCAATTGGAGCAGTTCAGATAGAGTGTCGCTTCTGGTGTTTCTTCGCTTGTAAATCTCGATCTCTGCGCATAATATCGGATACATAGCTCTCGCTGACTGGTTAGAAACTCAAAATAAGCAGCACTTACAGCACTCGAAGGATTACATGCGTTTATCAGGTATATTATTTTGTCTAACTTTCTTCTCCGCAGCTTCGCTTGGATTTGCCCAATCCGCCGATCGGAATGCTCGACAGCAAACGAATCGGTTAGTAGTTGTGGGAGATTCGCTCTCTGCTGGCGTTCAGAACTTCTCTCTACTGTATTCACAGCAGCCGAATGGCTATGCCAGTATTATTGCGGAACAAGGCGGCTGGAATCTGAGCTTGCCTTTCGTACCGTATCCCGGAATTCCCAACCTTCTTCGGCTCATAAGCCTCGGGCCGCCCGTTGTTATTGAGCCCGCTCCCGGACAAGTACCGTTTCCTCGTATCTTTCCATTTATCCAACCTACTAATATCTCCGTTCCGGGAGCTACGGTTGGGTCTGCCTTGACTCTCCGCCCGGATGTTTCTTCGGCAAACCCCGAGCAGGTGTGGGCAACCGTTGTGCTCGGGTTTCCTAGTCTCTATCGGGGCAAGGCACCCACGGAAATTGAGCTTGCACAATCGCTTAAGCCGAACACTGTGATCGAGTGGCTCGGTAACGACGATGCGCTGGTACCAGCCATCGTGGGATTGACCAACCTCCCCCTTACACCGGTCAATGATTTTTCCATGTATTATGAACAAATTCTCGCTGCACTTTCGCAGACCGGTGCGAAGCTGATCACGGCGACGATACCGGACGTTACCGAAATAGCGCTCTTCACTTCGCCGCAAACGATTGCAAAGCAATACAAACTGTCGGTCAGTGAGGTTACCCAAGAGCTTGGCATCGGGCCCAACGACTACGTACGGCCGAGCGCGGCGGCTGTTGTGGATCAAATTCTGACGACTGGCCACGGTTCTCTTCAACAACCGTGCCCCGCCCCACTGCCGGATCTGGGTGTTCAAACAGTTCCATGCGTGCTTACGGCAGCAGACGCCCAGACCATTCGGAACACGGTAGCTTGCTATAACCAGATCATTGTCGATGACACGAGACAACATGGGGGCCTGGTCGTCGACATACACGCGCTTGTGGATCGTATCTACTCCGAAGGTTATGAAGTAGCGGGGCGTAGATTGACGGCCGATTTTCTCGGAGGACTGTTTTCGCTCGACGGGATCCATCCGACTGATACGGGTTACGGAATTATTGCTAACGAATTCATCACTCATATGAGGTCGTTCCTGGGCAAGAATATGCAGGAGGCGAATGTGGCTGAGATATTCGCTCACGACCGGCTGAGAAAAGATGCTTCTCCGGACTTCACGCCCAGATCCGTTCCGCCAAGTAGTTGTCCGGCGTCCTCGTCGACGCTCACCAGTTCCGCACGCTGACGGTTTCGCAGGCAGGCATGAAGGAGAATAGGAGGGGAGTTCTTCATGCCTGTTGCTAAGCTGCTGATGATTGTGGGTGATTACGTCGAAGACTACGAGGTGATGGTGCCCTTTCAAGCCTTGCAGGCGATGGGGCACACGGTGCATGCGGTCTGTCCACAAAAGGAGGCGGGAGACTTTGTGCGAACCGCAATTCATGACTTCGAAGGCGATCAGACCTACTCCGAGAAGCGAGGCCATAACTTCACTTTGAATGCGACGTTCGCCGATGTAAATCCCTCGGAGTATGACGGCCTTGTCCTTCCGGGAGGCCGCGCTCCCGAGTATCTTCGGCTGAATGCAAAGGTCCTCGAGACAGTTCAGCATTTCCAAAAGGCGGCCAAGCCGATCGCGGCTCTCTGTCACGGGGCACAACTCCTGGCGGCGGCGCGGGTCATTGAAGGGAAGCGCGTCAGCGCCTATCCGGCGTGCGCTCCAGAAGTTAGGGGTGCGGGCGCAATTTACGCCGAGTTGAAAATGGACGAGGCAATTACGGACGGCAATCTGGTGAGTGGACCCGCGTGGCCGGCGCATCCTGCGTTTCTGGCGCAATATACGAAGTTGCTCGACGCGTACCTGGCGGACGCCAAAATCTCCAGCACAGCCGCTTAACGCCACAGTCCGATTGACCTGCCGCCAAGTGACTTGGGTGAAGCCGCGACCGCGCCGTCTATCGGTTCGAATCTGATTGTGCTCAGTTTGGCAGTTGTTTCTTGAATCGCATACGACTTCCCGTGCTCAACGGCGAACTCCACGACCGAGTCCTTGATCGTGCTGGGGATCGTTTGAGTACCGGATGTGACGATGACGCCGACGCCGGGCCAAGGACTATGTACCCGCATCTGACCTGAAAAACCCGATTCGAAAACCACGGCCGATATGCGACCTTGCCGCACCTGCACATGAACCTTGCTGTTACGCTCGACATACACGGTTGCGTCTGCATCCCACTCACGAGGCCACGCCGGTGCGATACGAAGCAGGCCATCGTAATCCTGTACGAGAGCCTCATCGAGGGCCGCAGCTACTACGCCGATCTGCTCTATGTAGAACTCCTGTTTGACGAAGTTGGCAAAGCCGGAAGGGTAGGCCTGATACTTCGCGGTCAACTGAAGCAGAGACGTTTTGACCTCGTCCGATAATCCGAGCCTCGCTGCCTGCAAGGGATCGTAGCTCCAATCGTTGGCGATCTTGTTCGGCCGATGCCAGTAGGTTCGGACGGCAAGTTCGTGCAATGTGCCGTTGTCACCAATCAACGAATAGGGCCAAACAGGCTCCAGTCCCAAATTCTCAGAGTTGTGGATGGGCGCCCCTTGATCGTAAGATTGCGCGATCACATCAGTGCCCTTTGCATCATCGGCAAGACTAAGCTTCCTCTTCAGCGTGGCCGCATCAGTGCGGGGCAACTCAGGAATCTGACGGAGAGCAGCGCGAGCTTCTTCGATCAGGTCCGAATCTTTATGCAAGGTTCGGGCTGCTTCTATGACGGCCGGGAATAAAGTTTTCATCGCGCACAGATCGGTTATCGGATCGTGAACGTCCCACTGGTTTTCATGTGCATTTGAAGGCGATGTGTGACGCAGTCCGTCATTTCCAGTGCGGCTGTAAGCTAACAAGAAGCGCGCTGCCGCCCCCATGAGGGGATAATTCCCGGCGAGGAATTTCTCGTCACCAGTGGCCAGATATTGACGCCAGATCCAGAAAGAAACCTCGGCTCCGGTCGAGATGGTGCGCGCATTGTAATACGGCGGAGAGCCGGCATCACAATCACGCCCAGGAGATTTCGTCCAACCTTCGTTTTCGAAGCCTTGTCCGTTGAAGCGCATGGTTTCGGGTACGCAGACACCAGGACGATTCTGCATGCGGCTCTTCGTCCACGCTTCGATATTTGCGAGATTGCCGGCGTAGAGGCGAAAGTAAGGCTCGTTCAGCTCAAATAAACCCGCGCTGAGATTCGCTGCTACCTGCATGCGTAGATTCCAATGCCAGTAGGCGGCCGGATCCCACTGATGAAAATCACGGGCGGAAGAATAGAGATCGCCGACGCCGGCTTGTGAACCTGGCATCGGTCCACGGCTCTCACCCGCAGTGGTGAACAAATCGATCAGGCGTAAATTCTCCAGGTACTCCGCGGAGTGATCGGCAGAGCTTATTTTCATCAGCCCAGCCCGATTCCAGAAATGATTCCACCAACTGCGGTGACTGCTCGCCGGGAGGCGAACGGCAGGGGAGAGGACACTGGCGGCCGTCTTCAGCGCGTCGCCTCCGCGCCACGCGGGGGAGGCAATCAGCACGCGAAAGGAACCGTCGGGGTTTGGCAGAAATGACAGTTTTTCTACTAATGGGCTGTCTGCGTGAGCACGCGCCTTTAGGGCTTGAGCGGTTATTGCTGCCAGTGACCCGAATGTCTCACCGGTAGCACCCGGCACCTTTGAATCGACCCAAGTCTCGGAAAGAACTCCGAAGGTGTCCTGCTGCTGCGCTCGCGGATGTCTTGGCGGCCAGAGACGCGCCTCAACCGTTTGCGTGTCTCGCGCATTCACGCCTTTCACATCGACGACGACCACGTCATCATCCGGCTCGATATAGACGGTGGCCGTCATACCGTTGCCACGTTCTGTGAACTCACCGTTGTACAGATCGACTCTGCCGGCGTAATCGCGCGCCGAAGTCAAGCGGCTTAGTCCAGGAATAGTGATCTGCCCTGGCGATAACCGGCCAGGAAGGGTATCGGCACGATTCAATTGGATGGTCAGACCGCCGGCAGCCCAGATTGCAATTCCCAGGCGACCGTTGCCCAACGGCATGGCCTCTTCTGGCCGGATATTCGGGCGCTGCAAGATAATGTCCGAACGCCCGACGAGCGCGGGCACGTTCACCTGGAACCGGCCATCGCGCCAAGCCGTCGTGGGTTCGGCGGCGAAGCCAGCAAGCGCCAGGAACGTACATATACAGACGATCCGCGAACATGTTCGAAACACGTTTCTCAGATCCAATTGCCAGGCGGAGCCAGCTCGACCCAGGCACCTTCCACTGAATCGGCATGTAGCGTAATGCGCCTGAGATATTTGCGCAGAAGATTGTATTCAGGACCGATGGTCACTTCGAGGCCACCGAGAGTAGCAAGCCGATCGTTCACAAGCTGCTGATTGCGAATGCACTCGGACAATTGTTGAGCGATGTGACTGGCGCAGGATGGATCGGGCTTGACATCATAATCGGGCTCGACGACAACGCGGCCAATCATGCTGGAAGTTGGCTGGACAGAATCAAACGCACTCTCAAGGAAGTCCTCCAACTCAGGATGCATGGCTACATTTCCCGCCGGTTTTCCAGCGAGCGAGACATAGTTACCTCGTCAGCAAACTCCAGATCACTTCCTACCGGGATACCCATCGCGATGCGGGTCACTCGCGGACCGAGGGGCTTCAGCAGGCGTGACAGATAGACGGCGGTTGCTTCGCCTTCTACGGTGGGATTGGTAGCGAGAATGACTTCGTTCACTTCCGCCTCGCGGAGCCGATCGACGAGGCCCTTGATGCGAAGTTGTTCCGGGCCTATTCCGCGCAAGGGAGAGATCGTGCCATGCAGCACGTGATAGAGACCACGGAAATTGCGCGTGGTTTCGATGGGGAGGATATTGTGCGGCTCTTCGACCACGCAAATTTGAGAATGCTCGCGGTGAGGATCACGGCAGTAGGAGCAGAGTTCGGCGTCGCTAATGTTATTGCACTGCTCACAGATGCTGAGCTTGTCTTTGATATCGAGCACGGCTTGAGCGAGATTGGCGGCATCTTCGCGCGGAGCGCGCAGGAGATGAAACGCGATGCGCTGAGCCGATTTCTGGCCGATACCGGGCAGGCGCTTACATTCCTGAATGAGCCTAGCGAGCGGTTCGGCGAAGTCGGACATGGACTAAAGAAGGCCGGGTGGGAGGCCGAGACCGCCTAACATCCCGCCCATTTTGGATTGGGTTTCCCCATCGACCTTCTTGCAGGCATCGTTGAAAGCGGCCAACACCATATCTTGCAGCATTTCCACATCGCCGGCTACTTCGGGATCGATCTTGACACTCAGAACATTCTTTTGGCCGTCCATCTTGACGTTGACCATTCCGCCCCCGGCGGAACCCTCGACACGAATAGCGGCAATCTGCTCCTGCAGTTTCTCCTGCATTTGCTGGGCCTGCTTCATCATTGCCTGCATGTTGCCGGGCATTTTCATAATGTTTGTCCTGTTCTCGATTCGGCTGACGCCTACTCATTCAAATTTCGCACGGTTCGAATCTGCGCGTCCGGGAAGAGTTCCTGGAAACGCTTGACGCCCGGATGCGAAAGGGCGCGATCACGGACGGCGGAGCTACCGGCGGGCGCCGTTCCGGAAGCCTCAACAGGAGGCGTAACGGGTACATCGGCGCTTGCCTCTGTGCGGATGACAAGGCGCTTCCCCGCGATCTCTGCGGCGATCGCCTGAAGCTTGGGCTCCTTCAGGGCTAGCAGCCGCATTTTGGGAGCACGAATCAGAAGTTCGGAGTTCTGAAGCGTTATCTCGGCTTGCTGGATGGCGTCAGCGGTGAAATTCAGTCCAGCTTTGACCAATGCATCGTGAAGCTGTTCTCTGAAACCAGCAACAGGCTGGGTCGCCGCCGGTTTGGACAGGACTATCTTCGGGGCTTGCAAAGCCGGAGAACGCAGTTCCGCGGTACGTACGGCCTTAGGCGGGGCGGCAGGTGATGCGGCGGGGTTGTCAAGCGCCGCGATGGCGTCTTCTATCGACTGGAGCTTGCCGGCTTGAACGAGCTTAATGAGACCTAACTCCAGGTGCAGCCGCGGTTGCGTGGATTCTTGCAAGTTTTGGTAAAGATCCAGCGATAAGTTTAAGTAGCGAGTTAAATCCTCTTCGCTAAATGACTGTGCTGTGGCGACTAATTGCAGCTGTTCCTGGTCTGTGGCGGGAATAAGGCGGGTTGGTTTCCCCGAGATCCGGGCGACCAGTAAATTGCGCCAGTAGCGCGAAAGTTCGCGCGAGAAGTGTTGCAGGCTATGACCGTTGCGCTCCAGTTCCTGGACGAGCTCAAGCATCTGCGCCCCATCCTGATTTCTGACCGCGTCCGCCACGGCCTGAAGCGACTCTATTCCAAACATGCCGAGCAGCGATCGGATCTGATCGACCTCGAGGGTCTTGCCGCAGCAAGCAATCGCCTGATCGAGAGCGGAAAGAGAGTCACGAACACTTCCTTCGCCGGCCTGCGCCACGATCGAAAGCACTTCTTCGCTGGCCTCGATTCCTTCCTGGCCGGCGATGTATTTCATGCGCCCAATGATTTCAGCGAAATCAACAGAACGAAACGTGAAGTGCTGACACCGCGACGCGATAGTAGTTGGAATCTCGTGAGCTTCGGTAGTGCAAAGGATGAAAACAACCCACTCAGGCGGTTCTTCCAGAGTTTTCAGCAGCGCGTTAAAAGCTTCCTTCGTGATCTGGTGCGCTTCATCCACGATGAATACTTTATAGCGGTCGCGCGCGGGGCGATAGCGAACGTTCTCCCGGATTTCGCGCATTTCGTTGATGCCACGATTAGAAGCGGCATCGATTTCAATTACGTCAACCGAATTTCCGAGACCGATCTCCGTGCAGCTCGAGCAAACCCCGCAAGGTTGCGCGGTAGGCCCCTGGATACAGTTGAGGCAGCGAGCCAAAATACGGGCGACGGTAGTCTTTCCGGTGCCTCGCTGGCCAGAAAAAATATAGCCGTGCGCGATTCGCTTATTCTCGATCGCATTCGTTAACGTTTTCTGAACGTGTTCCTGACCGATCAGCTCGGAAAAGCTTTGCGGACGATACTTCCTAGCGATGACCTGATACATGGAATGGGTCGAACTGTGCTGACGGGAGAGTTTGTCAGACCCCGGGTGATCCGCGGCACACGAGCTAAACCGCTACCGTTGCTCCCTTCCGGACCTGGCGGGGTTTGCGACCGCCCATTGCACGAAGCCCGGAGCCTGACAACTCATCATGGTAGCATCCAAATTTTATTTTCGCCCTCCGAGTACAGCCTGGAGTTTTTCTCCGAACAGAGTGTTGGCCGGAGGTCTCGGCAGGTCGGGTTTGCGCTCAGGCGCGGTATGGGGAGCCGGGTGCGAAGGTGGTGCAGGCGAAAGGGGTTCTGCGGGGACAGCGTGCCGTTCCGGAGCTGAGGAAACATCCCGAGCAACGGCTCCCTGGGGTTCCGGCGCAGCTTCAACAGGAACAGCTTCCGAAGACGGTTCGGGCCGCGGTGCCGTATCGGCCTTGAGGTAGCGATCCGTGTGTAAAAGGACACGTTCGAGAGACGGAACCCAGTTGGTAAAGTCTCCCTCAGTGTGGCGGTCGTGGTCGAGCACGGTGCGCATGGCATTCATCTTGGAATCGAGATTGTCGAGATGGTGCAGCAGGAGCGCTTCGGGGAACAGCGGAACTTTAGGCGACCCAAACTCCAGCTCGCCATGGTGACTGATGAGCATGTGCTCAACGAGGACACGCAACTTAGGTGGAAAGCCGGGTAAGCTTTCGAGCTTGCTTGCTATCAAGCGCAGACCGAGCACGATGTGACCGAGGAGCTGGCCATCACTGCTGTAACTGAAGCTGCGGTCATAAGCCAGTTCTTCAATTTTGCCGATGTCATGAAGAACGATGCCGGTGATGAGGAGGCCTGTATCGACCTTCGAGTAATGGCGGCTGACCAGTTTGCCGAGAGCGCAAAGCGAAAGCACATGCTCGAGGAGTCCGCCGCGGCAGGCATGATGGATGGTCTTGGCGGCAGGAGCAATTTTGTAGAGATCGCAGAGTTTAGGGTCCTCAAAGATGAGCTCAAGCAACGAACGGAGATGAACGTTGTCGATTCCGGCGATGATGCCGCGAAGTTCATCAAACATCTCGCCGGGATCCCGCTCCGAGCAGGGAAAGTAGTCAGAGAATTCAACTTCGTGATCTTCGAGGCGGCGCAGTCGATGAATAACGAATTGTGAACGATTGTTATAGAGCTGAGGCAGCCCTTTTACCTTGACGAATTGATCGCGTTCGAAGGTGTGCATCACTTCGATGACGTTGTCCCACATCTTTGCTTCAATCTCTCCGGTGCGATCAGCGAGATGCAGGGACAGATAGGGCTCACCGGTCCTCTTCTGCCGGATTTCCTTTGAAAGAACCAGAAACTGAGCGGTCACGGGCTCGTTAGGCACGAGCGTATTCACGAACGGCGACTTCATGGAAGGACGCTAACGGGAGCTGCTCTTACCAGTGACAGTAGTCTCCGTGCCAGGGATCGGTACGACTCCGAAAAGGCGCTTGTGGCGAGTCTTCTGCTCGACTTCAGCTTTGGTGACTGTTTCCGGCTTGAGCGTTGCGACTTCCTGCCACTTGGTGTTCTGACCAGGCGCGGCTCCTGTGTCGACAAACCCAGGCTTAATCTGCAGAAAGGCCTGCTTGCGTAAATCCGTCAAGTATTCCCGTATTTTGGGCTGCATCTTGGGGCCATAGAGCTGGTTCTCGATTTCGGCCTTCACGTCGGCGAGGGGAGCGAGCCCCTTTTTTGTGTGATCATCGACGCGGAAGACGTCGAAGCCGGTGGCAAGTTTGATGGGCGGTGTCACATAGCCTTTCGGTTTGTCCCAGACGGCGGCTTCAAGCGAAGCTTCGAGCTCACCTTTTTTATAGCTTCCAAGAAACCCCCCATCCTTTGAGGTAGCAGCATCGGAATTATCGCGCGCGAGGTCTGTGAACTTCTCTCCTTTGGCGGCGTCCGTAGAGATCTGTTGGGCCTTCTTCTGGGCGGCAGCCACTGCGGCGGCATCCTTGCCTTCCGTGGAGATGAGGATCTCGCTCAAGAAGACTTTCTCCTCACGAATGAAGTCGGACTTGTGAGCGTTGTAGTAATCCTGTATTTCCTTGTCAGTGATATTCATGTGCCGGCCAACTTCCTGACCGATGACTTCGCGAGTGAGCATGGAGTCTTTGGCCTGGCTAAGGAAGTCTTCGTAGCTCATGCCGGACTGCTGGCGAATATACTCGTGGAACTTGTCGGTGTCGACAATACCCGACTGGCGCTGCAGTTGTGCCATGTATTTGCTGACTTCGGAATCGACATTGATGTTGAGTTGCTTGCCTTGCTGGGTGAGCAGCAGTTCATCGATGCGATCCCGCAGAATATCCTTTTCGCGGCTGTCCAGTTCCTGCCGATACTGGACTCCAGTGACACCTTGAGCCTTAAGCTGGGCATTCAACTCTTTGGCGGAGCGCGCGAGCTCGTCCTGACTGACAATATCCCCGTTAACCTTGGCAACGATCTGGTCAATCACCTTGGGCGTATCCGCAGCAGGGACGAGGGAAGCAAAAGCCAAGCCGGCTAGAACGACAGCTTTCATATGATTTCTTCCATTATGGCAACCAGCGGCGAGGGTTGACGACGACACGGGCCACATCTTCTGTCAACGGACGCGGACAAAGAAGCGGAGGTTGCGGGGTAAGACGGAGCCCCACCCATCGCTCACGACTCGCGGTGCTGTTTTCGGTCTGCTCCTTCGCAGTCGCGGTTCTGCAGAGCGGTTAAGGGAGCCACGGTTTCATCAGGAACGGCCGCCTTTTTGCGAGCGCGGGAAAGAGCATTGTACTCTTTGAAAAACGAAGCCAAAGATTCGTCGGCATGCCGTCGCTGTTGCTGCAACTCGCGCAGCTCGGCCAGGTCCTTTTCCCGGTGACGGCGCAGCCGTCCTTCCTGAAGCTGCAGATTACGCAGCGGTTTCTCATATTGAATGAAAGTTTCCAGATCAATACGGGCGGGACGGACAGCCGGATCGAGATCTTCGAATTGAGCGGCGAATTCGTCGCGACCGCGTGCGTAGATCGCCATTTCGAGGCCGGGAATGCGCTGCAGACGCCATTGGATATCGGCCAGAGATTGGACCAGTTCGCTCTCGCGCACGCCGACCGGTTTGTGTTCGTTCTCGTACGCGGCGAGATGCTGGCGGTAGGCTTCGACATCGTCCGATGGCAGCAGGACGGTGCGGCCGGTGAGACCTGTTTTCACCGCGTTCATAGAAGAGACGGCCTTCCCTTCGGTGGTACGAGGGCCGGTAGAGAGTTGCGCATTCGCGCGATTAGCGGCCAAGCGGGGTTCGGAAACAGGCGATTCGGATTTCATGGCGGGCGGTGCTCCTAAATGGAAATGGCTCGTAAATGGCTGGGATGACCATTTACGAGCCTGCCGGAACATAGCACACGGAAAGCCGAAAACGAACCATGCAGAAATTTTTGGGCTGTAAGCAGCTGATCAAAAAGAAGATATGAAGGCCGGGTTGTTGTGACTCTCGATGGAGGGGATAGGGGAAAAGACGTTCGCTTAGGCGGGGACGCGCTCCGATTGCTTTAACCGCGGGAGCGCGTTTATGGATCTCCCGGCTTTCTTCTGCGCTATGCGCAGTTCATAAATACTCTGCAGGTTGAGCCAAAACTGAGGGCTCATTCCGAAGAAATGGCCTAGACGTAAGGCCGTGTCGCCTGTAATGGCTCGCTGTCCGTTCAAAATACCGGTAATGCGGTTCGTCGGCACGTCCAGTTTCCGTGCGAGATCGGCTGCGCTCATGCCCAGTTCCCGAAGTTCTTCAGCCAGATGTTCCCCAGGGTGAATCTGCATTGCTGCCATGTTGCCTCCTGAGTCCACAATCTCAACATTTGACGGTCCCGGCTCGCCGTTCGGCCACTCAAAGCAAATCCGCCACGGATTGTTGATGCGGATACTAAATTGCCCCTTCCGATCACCGGCCGGAGCCTCAAAGCGATTTCCGGGCAAAGCGGCGAGATCTCTTGCCGAGGTAGCCGCCGCTAATCGATCCAGCTTCAACCGAACCGCTCGCTCAATTCCGGAAAAGGCCTTAACTCTTCGGCCCGCGGCGCATTCTCTCGTGCGCTTGTCTCGATAGCCGAGGATCATTTGCAACAATAGCGCCGAGTTACTCGTTACGTCAAGCCTAACGGAACGCCCACTAGTTAGACTCGTCAGGAGTCCGTGACGAGACTGTGGTTGAGTGAGTATCTTTCCACTCGAGAGAGAAAGAGCGGGAGGGAATATGGTGCGCCTCGGCGTATTGATTTCTAGCCTCGATGACACGCTTCGCCCAGTTATCGAGCGGATAGAGCAACTCCCGGTAGACGAGATAACTCATATCGACGGTACGGACAGGTTGATGATCCTTGACGTCATCCACCACGTCGAGATAGCGTCTGCCGTTCGCCTCCGGCACGCGCGGAAACCAACTCTTGTACCAGGTGCTGGTCGCGTCTTCGAGAACCTGATTGCGATATTGACGTATGTTCTCGGCGATGTTCAGAGCTCGATCGAGTGCGGCGACGGCTTTATCGGCTTCAGATGCGCCCGATGTTTCCGACTGCGATGAACCGGTTTTCTCTATTTCCGATTTACCCGCGGCGGTCTGGGCAGCCTCGAGCGAGGCCGATATCCGCGCGAGGTCCTGCAGCATTACCAGGTTTTGGCGATACAAATTCGCTATCGAGAGAAACACCTCCAAGTTGTATCGATTGAATCCGACGCGATTCATATTCATTCGGATCAGATCCTGCAATTCGTCATTCTGCGCCAGGAAATCGCCGGCCAGCTCGATCCGTTTTGTATTTCCCGGGAGCCAATCGTAATCCAGGTGCAGAAGAGGCGATGAGGGAAGTGGCAGGAATGGCAAATACTGATCGTGAGCCGGCCTGGGAGGATTGAATATGCCGTATGACTCGCCCCAGATGGGTGTGCGCGCCGAAGAGGCGCCCGTCTCCCAGCTATCCTCCCAGAATTGGGCCTGCTCACTCATCAACTGGTAAAGGCGTCCAAGGCCCGTTGCGCGCGGCCCATAAAACAACTGATAGAAGCTGCTTTCCATCTCCTCAGGGTGAGGAGCGGCTCGATGCCAAGCCGATGCTGGACCGGTCGCATAACCCAACCAGAAAGTCTCGGGATGAAGCCCGGGATCCGCCCATCCGGCGACGAAGACTCCCATCACGTCCGCCTGATTCGCTTCCGCGAAATCCGGCCTAGTCGAGGATAGACTCTCGAGCGAAGTAAAGGAGTTCTGTTCGAATATCTCCTGAACGCGCCCGAGTTGAGAACTCTGCGGGTGCAAACGCTTGGAAGAAGGCAAGATGTAGTACTGGGGAAACAGCTGCTCTTCGCCCTCAGTGGAGGTGTAAATCATCTGGCGGATACCATGGGCGCGAAAAACGGGATCGAACTTAGGTCCATAGAGCTCGCCGTTGATGAGGTAGTTCGGAAGGGCGTCTATATCGGAGGGTTTGAGAGGGAACTCTCCCCAGAAGATGACCTGCCTTCCGCGTTGATGAAGGTAATCGGCCGTTTTGTTGACGAACTCGGCTAACATCTTGCCTACACTGCCGAGTTGCCTGGCGCGTTCTGCTTCGCGGCACTGGTCGTTGTCTGCCAGTCCCACATAATAGGGCTCGTCCGTAGACAACACGAAGTACTTGACGCCCTTGTTAGCCGACAGAAGGTCGTCGAACATGCTGTCAAAAAGCTTGTAGGTCTCGGGATTGACCGCGCAGAACTCGTAGTTGCTATTTGGGTATTCGCGCAGCTGCGCATATTCCGGATGCTTCAAAATGAACGCGTCATGCGCGGGACCGTCCAGATAGGGAATGAGTTGGACGTGATACTTCAAAGCGTAATCGGTCAGCTCCTGCAGTTGGGCGGGGCTTAATGCATAAGGGTCGACGATAGCGGGCGCGTGCTGGTATTCGAAGTGACCTTCGAGCTTAATTGAAAATCCGTTGATCTTGTAGAAAGCAGCCTGGCGGAGCGCGGCCTTCAGGACATCGAGGTGCTCCAGATGATGAGCATCGTCCCAATAAATGATGCGGAGCTCCAGGTCAGGCCAATCTTTGATCTCACCCTCGGGGAGGGTCAGGCTTCCATTTTCATTTTTAAGCAACTGTAAGAGTGTTTGAACTCCGTAGAAAAGGCCGGTTGCGGTGTTACCAGCGATCGCGATGCGGTTGTTGGACAGATCGATGTTGTAGGCTTGGTCGGCGAGAGCAGACGTGTTGCGGTCAGTGGTGGATCCGACTGATACCGAATTTGCGGCGATGGCCAAAGACAAAGACTTTGCCGGTTTGGAGGATTCATCCAGGGTTAGATGGAACCGCTCCGACAATCCTTCCTTCAAGCTCTCGACGGCTACATCCCCCGGTTTGACTCCCGGCCCAAGATCGAGACGCCAGGAGCGGTCAAAAGAGAAATCGTTTGCGCCGAGTTTGACAGTTTGCGGGGCGGGAAGGACGGTGTAACCACGAGCGAACAACGGGGATGAAGTGGCGGCATGTAGCGTTCCGCAGAGTGCCAAAAGGACCAGTGCCAAAAAGAGCGGCGCCGGCGGCCGCGCGCACGCTGAGAGCCTGCCCCACCCGAGGCGGTGACTAGTTTTCAGCGAGGCCGCACCATTGGCAGATAAACAGCAGCAGAGTTTTGGCGGCTTGCACCGCGGAATCGATTTCGAGATATTCATCCGATCCATGCGTATTGGCTCCTTTCGCTCCCCAAAGTACTGCTGGAATTCCGAACTCCTGTTGGAAGACATACAGATCGCAAGGCCCTTCGATACCGACTATGGGAGGAGTCTCTCCCAATACGCTAGTTGCGCAACGAGCCAACTCCTGGACTACCGGCTCGTCTTTTGAGATGCCCGAGCCGGGGAGCCAGCGGATCGGGAAACTGACCTGCGGGCGCTGCAGGAAGGGGCTGCCGGGCTCGTCGACAAGCGAATCCAGCCAGGCAAAGAACTCAGCTTCGATTTCGGCCTGGGTCTCGCCAGGCATAGTCTGCCAATAGAGTTCGATCTGACAGCGCTCGGGAATCGTGATCGGTTCAGTGGTTCCCCAAACGCTGGTGACGATCTTAGTCACGTTCACGGGTACAGGATCGACGTGATGACGATAGAGTTCATGTAACCGGACGCGTGAACGGCGCTGCTCGGCAAAGTCCTTCAGTTTCGTCAAGAAGAAACTCAGCTGTTCGATGACACCAGTTCCCAGTTTGCCTTCACGCAACACGCCGCCCGAAGCCTGCAAGAGAATGTGGGCAGTTCTGCCGCCTCGCTGGGCAGGACAGATGCGCAGAAAGGAGGGCTCCGAGATGATGGCCGCGTCAGCGGTAAACCCACGCAGGCGGCCTGCGAGCGTGCCGTTTGAGCCGCCGAATTCTTCGTCGACAACGGACTCGAAGATCAGATCGCCTCGAAGGGAGAGGTTCATTTCGCGGAGAGCTTCGAGGACGAACAGATTTGTTCCGATGCCGCCCTTCATATCGTTCGCACCGCGGCCGAAGAGCCGGTCGCCTTCTAGCTGTGCTCCGAAAGCGTTGTGGTCCCAGGCTTGAGCGCCTCGAGGCACGGTGTCGATGTGACCGGAGAGAACTAAAGAGCGGCCGCCGCCCGCGCCCGCTTTGCGCGCGGCTAAGTTCGGCCTGTTCGCATAATCGCGGCCGGGAAAATACAAAGGATGCTCGAGGAGCCCGCGCACCTCAGCAAGTAGATAGAGGTCCGGCTCGAGTCCGAGATTGCGCAAGCTGGCGGCTATATATTGCTGGCATGCTAGTTCCGCGCCGACAGGCGGCGTGTTCTCGGAAGGTATTCTAACCAGATCAGAAATGATTTCTATCAGGCGCGGTGTTCTACGGTCGACGTACGAGGATATTTCGTCTATTGAAGAACCGCGCACAACAGACTCGGCCGGCACGGCCAAGTCCGCCGACGTTCCTCTTTCGTTTGGTGCCGCGCCGGACGGCTTGTGCGCTTTCAGGGAACGATCTCCTATCTAATGTTCTGAGACAGCAGGACGAATTCGTTCTCGTCAGTGTCGGCTTTCTTCTTCAGGGATGCGAAGGCGGTGAGCAGCCGATCGGCCTCCTGTTCCTTTCCTTCACGTTTACAAAGTAAGGCGAGCTTGTAGAGCGCGGCTGGTTCGGTTGGATCGAGGCGTATAGCTTCGCGAAGCTGAGCTTCGGCTTCCGCGGTTTGACCTGCCGATATCTGATTCTGCGCCAGAGCCACTCGTGCTGGCGCATGGTTCGGGTCAAGAGCTACCGCGTGGTGAAGTTCTTCAATCGCCTGGGAGCGCAGCGGAGCACTCTGGCTGGTTTGGGACCGATTCAGCGCCAGCGCGTGGAAATAGTAGCAGCGGTAATCGCCTGGCGCAACTTGCTTAGCGCGGCGAAAGACTTCTGCAGCATGATCCGCATTGCCGGTCTGCAAGTCGGTAATACCGAGCGCAAGGAGAGGCAGCGACCAATTCGGATCTAGTGAGCTTGCCTGACGGAAGGCTTTCGTGGCTTCATCGAAATTGCCCTGGAGCGCCCAGACCAGGCCGGTCTCGAGAGTTAGTTTTGCCGAGCCGGGCAATTGAACCAAGCCGCGATCCAAGACATCGCGCGCTACGGAAGCGTTTTTGTGCTCGATGGAGAAGGCAGAAAGCGCGAGATAATTATCTTCGACGCGGGGTGCGATCGCGATTGCCTGCGAGTAGGCGTCCCACGCTTTCTGCGGCAAATTCTGGCGATCATAAGCGTCGCCGAGCCAGCGGTAGATTTGCGGGTCATTACCGGCACGGTTTTGGAGAATGTCGATTGCTTTCTGATTGCGGCCCGTGACGAGGAAGGTAGAAACGACGAACGGGAGGACATCCGGATTCTCAGAAGCGAGAGCACCCGCGCGTTCGAAGTGCGCTGCTGCGGCTTCCATGTCTTTCACATCATAGGCATGAAGACCCAGGTAAAGTTGAGGGACGGGATCGCCTGGAATTCTTTTTTCGAGAGAATGAAATAGCTCGGCCGATTCCTCTTTTTGACCTGCGAACCAGAGGACTGTTGCGAGATTCTTCGCCGATGGAATGCTTTGCGGATCGAGGGCAAGAGCCTTGCGAAAAAAGTCAGCAGCTTGATCGAAATCGTTAGCGCGCGTATAAGCAAGGCCGATTTGCTGGCATAGACGCGCATTCGCCGGGTCGGCTTTATAACGATCGAGCAGTTCCGCAAGCGAAGAATCCTTTTGCTGCCCCTGTCCGATGAACGTAAGGCACAGGAACAGGAACAGAAGCACTATCGCGCGGATCAAGATTTCACCAGAGAAGTTTGAGCGCGAACTGAATCTGGCGTCCGGTGCCGGTGACCGTGGATTGGATCTGACCGAAAGTCCCGCCGTTGGCAAGAGCACCGGTGGAGGTGACGAGAGCCGAATTCGCGTAGGAATTCGGAAGCGCGAAGTTGACTTGATTGAAGGCGTTGAACATTTCGGTTCGAAATTGCAGCTTCAGGCGTTCGCGCAACGAGAAATCACGCAGGATGCTGAAGTCTGTGTTGGCAAAGCCCGGACCGCTAATGAGACCACGGCCGGAGTTGCCGTAAGTTCCGGGAGGCACGAGGTTGGGATTGATGAATGCCGCTGCATTGAAAAAGTCGTTTACAAAAGCGGTGCGGTTCGGATGACTCAGTGTGATTGTCGAGTCGGTGGCACCCGGAGCGAGCTCGGCGTGTTGCTGGCTGTTTTGCGTTCCGTCTAATGCGACGTCCTGTCCTTGCCAGAACGTGATCGGCAACCCGCTCGCGACACTCTGAATCGCCGTGAAGGTCCAGCCACTGAGCGCGGCATTGGCAAGCCGATTGGAGAAGTGCACCGACGGCGAGTAGAGCCAGGAGACGACGAACGAGTTTCGGCGATCCCAATCAGAACGGCCTATTTCCTGGCGCAGGTTGAAGGGATTGGCCACTTGAGCTCCGAGGTTGTCCGTCGAGCTGCTATCAATCGATTTGGCAAGAGTGTAGGAGCCGACAACAGAGACTCCCTGGCTGAATCGTTTCGTGACCTGAACCTGGAGACTGTGATACCAGCTCCGAAAATCGTTACCGAGCAGATATTCTTGCGGACCGAGGATGCCGGGCTCATAGATCGTGCGATCGTTCACGTTGGATTCGGACGGCGGGGCGCCCGTGACCGGATCATTTTCAAATTTCGCGGGATTGTACGTGCGCAGAGCCTCGATCTTGGTGCCGATTTTCCCGGCGTAAGCGGCCTCGATCAGGACATTGGGCGTGAGTTGGTGCTGAATGGAGAAGGTCCATTCCTGTATGTAAGGCGAGACCAGGTTGGCAGCCGTAAAAACGCCGGAGATCGGCAGAGGGAACAGAGGGCAACTGTAGCCGGGGTAGGTCGAGATCTTCACGCAGCCGAATTTGCCGGTTACGGTCGCAGGAGGAGCGGTTTGTCCGATTGAGCCGAACGGGTCGGCGGCATTGCCGCCAGCTGCTGCCAGGAAGCCTGCGAATGGCGGATTCTCCTGGGCAATAGAATCGGCATTAATGGACTCGTAGAACCATCCGTAGCCGGCCCTGACGCTGGTTTTGCCGGTGCCGAAGACGTCCCAGGCCAGACCGATCCGGGGCGCGAAATTGTTCACATCGGCGGGATCGAGCCCTCTTGTGATGCCAGGATCCCCGGGGAAGACGATTCCGGGCGGAGCATCCGGAACCTTCACAGACTGTTGGTAGGGCCGAACCGTATCAATTGCGTTGTTCTTTTCGACCCACGGCAGAAACGGTTCGTAGCGGAGCCCGAGCGTCAGTGTGAAACGTGGATTCACTTTGAATTCGTCCTGCGCATAGAAGGAATTAAACGTGGTGAATGCGTTGGTATCGCGCACGCCGAATGCGACGTTCGTTGTATCGAAGGCGCCGAGCATAAAATCGGCAACGGGATCGCCGCTCCGGCTGCCATCGAAGGTCATGGACGGCGCCTCGATAAATATCTGACGAAAGCTCAACGGCAATACTTCAAACCCGAACTTAAAGCTGTGGCGACCTTTGATCCAGGTAAGGTCATCCCGGATTTGATAGCTGATGCCGGTGAACGCAGTGGGAATGTCCGTGCTTAAAGAAACATCGCTGCCACCGCCGCCGATATTGAAGATCATTCCGCCGTTTGGCAGGTATTGCGGGAGGTTGACACCGAGAGAGCTGGGATTGATGGTTTGATTATTTACCTCATTCGAATTGCTGTCCAGTACGGAAAAGACGGCCTGGTTGATGAGGTTGGGCGAGAAGGAGTAAGTGTCGTTCAGCGTTGCCTGCTTCGTCACGACAGCGAAGCTTGCGCTGATGTATCCCGGAAGATTTCCGCCAGCGAACGGGTCGGAGTTATTGTTTTGATCCTGGTAGTAATGACCGAAGAGATGATGCTTATCGCTCTGGCTCCAATCGACACGAATCTCGCCAAGGTTCTCAGTGAGCGGGCTCGATGCCAGGGAGACGACCTGACCGCTAGCCGATTGCGGAATGTATTGCAAGAGCTTGGTGGCAACGGGACTGATGCAGCCAGGCGCAACGACGTTCCCTGCAACGCACGGCCTTCCCGTGGCATCGGTCAAAGGTTTGCCGGTTAAGGGATTCGTCGGATCGACCAATACGTTGCTCAGAGCCGTGAAATCGCCGGCTCGTTCGGCGGCGGTGGGAACAGTGGCAACGCGGCTTTCAGCCTGTTGATGATTTGTCAAACCCTGATAAGAGCCGAAGATGAAGAGCTTGTCTTTCAGGATGGGACCACCGGCGGCGCCTCCAAACTGATTTTGCCGCTCCGCGGGCACGCTCGGCGCAAAGAAGTCGCGCGCGTTGAGGTCGTTGTTGCGGAGGAATTCCCAAGCTGCACCATGGAAGGAATTCGTTCCGGCCTTCGATAGAACCTCCACCTGCGAGCCAGGGCTGTGACCGTATTCGGCGTTGAAATTTTGTGTCAGGATTCGAACTTCCTGGACGGCGTCGGGCGGCGGGTAATTGATACCGGTATTGCGCGACGGGTTGTTGAAGTAGCCTCCATCCAGGGTGAACAGGTTCATGTTCGGCCGCCCACCGTTCACGTCCATTGTGGGTCCGCCGCGAGCGTCTCCCATGGATTGCGGAGCGCTGACGTTGGTAACACCGGGCAGGATCCCAGCCAAGCCAATTACGTTTCGCCCGTTCAACGGCAGATCCACCACCCGACGATCGTCGATGAGACCCGAGAGGGTTGAGGAGACCGTATTGACCAAGGGTGCAGTCGTGCCGACATCCACTTTCGTCTGAACGGAGCCGATCACAAGTGACGCATCGACGCGAAGATCCTGCCCGACAGTAAGCTCGAGTCCGGATCGCACCTGCTCCTGGAATCCTTTCGCCTGGAATGAGATCTGATAGTGACCGGGAAGTAAGCCGATGAAGCTATAGAAGCCCTGGTCATCGGCCTGCGCGGTGCGGGTGACTTGCTGTTCGCTCATGACGGCGGTGACAGAAACGCCCGGAACGCTCGCTCCAGTGGCATCCCGTACATATCCTGAGATATTGCCGGTCGCCTGGGCTTGAGCAAAACGGACGAAAACGCAAGACGCCGCAGCCAACATCAGGCAGGCAGCAAGAGCCGACGATCTTCGGGCTGAGCGGAAGCCACCAAAAATGCCCGAGGTAAAGAATTGCATGGGATGGATTCCTCCTTGTCAGAAACGAAAACTGGAGACTGCGTGGCTCCTGATACGCGTTCTCTGAGCTTACTTTCTTGCGCTATGCAAGTTTCCCAAATTACATCAACCTGTCGAGACTTGTCAACGCAAATGACAGCTTGTGTTCGTCGCCTCGACTTAACCGGCCCGGCGCGCTTCTGCTCGCATGGGAAGCTTCCAATCAGGCCGGATGAAATGACAAGTGTAGCCGTTGGGGTAGCGTTCGAGGTAGTCCTGATGCTCCGGTTCCGCCTCCCAGAAAGGTCCGGCGGGAGCTACTTCGGTTACCGCCTTCCCGGGCCAAAGCCTTGAAGCATTCACATCGGCGATGGTTTCGTTCGCGATCTGCTTCTGTTCTTCGCTCGTGTAGAAGATGGCCGAACGATAGCTAGTTCCTCTATCGTTACCTTGACGATTCAGGGTCGTCGGATCGTGGATCTGGAAAAAGAATTCCAGAAGTTTGCGGTAACTGATTTTCTGAGGATCAAAGACGATCTCAATGGCTTCGGCATGGGTTCCGTGGTTACGATAGGTTGCGTTAGGCACGTCCCCGCCCGTATAGCCGACGCGGGTAGAAACTACTCCGGGGTAGCGGCGCAGCAAATCCTGCATACCCCAGAAGCATCCGCCGGCAAGGATCGCTCGTTCGGTCATCTCGTTACTCCTTCTCCTCAGTATCGAACAGCTTGCGCGCGGGGCGGAGGCGCGGAGGTCAGGATGGCTGCGAGATCTTCACGTTCTTGAAATCGCCTACCTCGTCGAAAGAGCCCAAGCCAACTCTTCCACCGGAAAGGCTCAAATCAACTGCGTGCAGGGCGGGGATCTGCACACCATCCACTGACACGTTGACGGTTCCTGTTTCGCCATCGTAATCGAGCACAACGTGGTACCAGTGGTTGGTCTGAGGAAAGGCCGCGCGCCCGGCCACCGAGCTGATTCTGACTCGTTCGCCACCGAAGACATGAAAGATGCCGTTGTGGTGAGACTCTTTGGTGGCAGTGTCGGTTGAGAGATGGGCGTAGTCGAAATGAGCCTCGTCGCGATAAGCGAAAACGATGATGAGCGAGAGAGCTCGAGGCCGCATGTCCAGCTCGACCTTCACGCGATTGAGATCTTGGGTCTGAGCGAGCGCGAACTGGATCGGCCTGCGCGCTCCCGGGAGCGGACCGCGCGGAGTAAGCAGTTCGAGCACCGGGGAGTCATCTTGCGACTCGATCTTCCAGTCGGACGGGTTGACTACGTCCCATCGACGACCGAACACGGAAAGGGTACCGGCTCCGAGCAACATGGAAGTCAGCAACGAAAGCAGGAGCAAGACTCTCATGGTTGAGATGGTATCCGAAGGGAGTGTCAGTTCCGGCGCAGAGCGACGACGGGATCAACGGAAGCAGCGCGGCGTGCCGGCAGGGCCATAGCGATGGCGGCGGCGATAATCAGGGCTAAGGCAACCGCCAGGAAGGTGACGGGATCGGTAGGACTGACGCCGTAGAGCATCGATTTTAAGTAGCGGGTAAGGCCCATTACACCAATCGATGCCGCGCAAACTCCCGCGAAAACGAGCAGCATTCCTTCCCGCAGGATGAGCGCCAGCATGCGGCGCGGTTCAGCGCCGAGCGCCATACGTATGCCGATTTCCTGGGTACGCCGAGCAACGGCGAAAGCGAGTACGCCGTAGACGCCGATGACGGCCATCAAGAAAGCTATCAAGGCGAAGCTCGCCACGAGGATGCCATTGAAGCGCGGGCCGGCGGTCATCTCGCCGATTGTTTGATCGAGCGTTTCAAACTTCGCGATAGCGCCTGGGTCAAACGAGCGGAGTTTCCCGATCAGCGCAGCTTGTACCATGTGTTGATCCGCGATGCTGCGGACGATCAGTTGCAGCTCGGTTGCAGACGGCCAAGTCACCTCATTGATGTACGCCTGTGGTGCGGGCAGGGCATCAAGGCCAGTGTTCTTGGAGTTGGAGATGACACCGACCACTGTTTTCCACTCCCCCTGCGGGCTGCGGAGAATGCGTTTTCCGAGTGGATCTTCGCCGGGGAAGAAGGCGTGAGCAGCGGCTTCATTGATGACCGCGAGCATGCCCCGATGCGATGTATCTGATTCGGTGAAGAATCTTCCGCGGATGAGATGGAGTCCGGAAGCCCCGGGATAGCCAGGTCCCGCACCACAGATATGAATGCCGTCGCCGCGATGGAAGGCTTCGGGAAGCGGCCGATCGGAGCGCGAGAAGGTCCAGTACTGAACACCGCCGTCGAGCGGCGTACATTCGGCTTGAGCGGCATCCACCGTTCCAGGGAGATGACGGGCAAATTCCACGAGATCTTCGGCCAGCGTGTCACGACTGACCGCTTCGAGCTTTGTGCTCTTGAGCGGTATCGACATAGTGAAGGCATGCTCAGGTTGAAAACCGAGGCGATCCTTCTGAAGATGCCAAAGAGTCTGGAGAAGAAGGGCGGCCCCAGAGAGCAAGATGAGCGACAGCGCCACTTCAGCAATCACCAGAGCGCGTTTCGCGAACCGGTACCCGGCCGCGAGACCAAGCCGTCCGGACTCCTGAAGTACGGATTGAATGTCCAGCCGTCCAGAGCGCAAGGCGGGCAGGGTGCCGAAAAGCAGAGTCGTGAAAGTAGCAAGCAGCAGACCGATGATAAACACGCGCGCGTCCAGTGAGACCTCGCTCAAACGGGGCAGCTCGCCGGCCGCATAATGCACGAAGCCCCGGAGTAGCGCAACTACAAGGAACGCACCCAACGTACAGCCAATGACGGTTAGAAACGCGGCCTCGGTAAACAACTGACGCGTTAATCTGGACCGGCCCGCGCCGATGGCTGCTCGGATGGCGAATTCGCCGGCACGCGAAGACCAGCGTCCCAGCAGAAGATTCGATACGTTGGCACATGCTATCAGCAGAAGACAGCCGACAGCTCCGACCAGAATCCAAAGTAGAAGCCGTGCGCTGCCGACACGATGCTGCTGCAGAGGTTCGACGACCAGCCTGGTATCGGAGCGAAACATCAACGGAATATCGGCTTTGCTTGCAGCGAACAGCTTTTCGAGATCTGCGCGAGCCTGGGCGATGGTGATACCGGGCTTCAATCTCCCGTAAACAGCCCAGGTGGCCATCATGCGGTCGTGATGGCTGGCTGTGGGAGAGACAGGGAGAGTGGTGATGACGTCTACTTTTACGTCCATGGGGAATGCGAATGAATCTGGCAGCACCCCGGCTACGGTGTATGGCTCGCCATCCAGACGTATAGTTTGCCCCGAGATATTCGTTGCTCCACGGAAACGATCGTGCCACAGACGATAAGAAATAAGAACCGCTTTCGGGCTGTTTGGCAGCTCTTCGCTTTGCGTGAAGTCGCGCCCGAGTATGGGATGCGCGCCGAAGGTGGAGAGAAAGTTGGCAGAGACACGCACACCGTGAACTTGCATGGATTGCGAGCCGTTCAGAAGCATGGTTTGGCCGCCCTGGGCCTGAATCGCGGAGAGTTGCCGGAAGACGTGATTGTCACGCCGCCAGGTAACGTAATCCGGTGACGCCAGGAACTCGACATTCATGCCGGGAAACCTGGTGGCGACCCAAAGTAGTTCTTCCGGATGCACGTAAGGCAGTGGACGGAGGAAAACCGTATCGGCGATGCTGAAAACGGCGGTGCCGGCTCCGATGCCGAGAGCGAGGGACAGGATGGCGGCAATGCTGTACGCGGGGCTGCGCAGAAGCGTTCTGGCTGCGAAATGCAAATCTTGCGAGAGACGATCGAACCATTGCCATCGCCAGGCTGCGCGCGTCTGCTCCGCGGTCAAGGTTCTGTTTCCAAAGGATTGCCGGGCGCGTGCTTCGGCTTCCTCGCGGCTGAAACCGCGGTCCTGCAGAAGCCGCACCTCCATATCAAAGTGAGATTGCAGTTCCTCATCCAGCTCCTCCGCGGCAGGCCGGCGGGGAAAAAATCTTCGAAACATGAGCTACTCCTTTCGTTCCAGCCTGTGGAGCGCCGGTATAGGGAGCCGTGTTCTAAGAAGATCGATGCGGCGAGTGGTGAACTCCGGCGTTGACAAGATACTTAGCGCCTGTGAAACAGTGTAGCAGACAATCTACCATAGGCAATCTACCAGAACAATGCACAAAAAAGCAGGGCCGAAAAACGGCCCTGCCGCGAGATCGGGTTCGATGGGTGCTTAACCCTCATCGATGGCCTCCACCACCGTGGAAGCCTCCAGCGGCGTGGAACCCACCACCGCCGTGGAAACCGCCAAAGCCATGGAAGCCGCCGCTGCCGTGGAAAGCACCCGTTCTACCGGTTACTCTGCCGGCGCGCCATCCAGAGTGGCCATGCCACGAGCGACCAGGGTGACCATACCAGCCGTAGCCTCCGCCGTAGTAGCCGAAGTAAAGCGGTGAGTAAAAGCCCCAACCGAACGGGCTGTCGAGGAATCCGCCGGCCGGCCAGAAACCGTAGTAGCCGGCGTAGGGATCCCAATACCAACCTGTATTTGCCGCAGCATAGTAAGTGGGATCGGTGGCTGCAACCTCGTTGGCTCGGGATTCGTCCTCGCTGCGCGCTTTGCTCCATACATAGAGCGGTTCGTTCTCGATTGCTTTCTCATCGAAGCTTCTCTTCTTCAGCGGACGATCGCTGGCGAGTAATACCTGATTGCGTTTGCCAAGGTTTTGGGTATGCGAGCCCTGAGCGACTCTCGCTTTGCCATCGAGCACACTCACAGCCTGGCGCGTCGCATCAAAGCTGTACAAACCTTTGTTTTCGATTTGAGTGGCGGCCCCGTTCATTTCAACGGCTAGATGCGTACCTTTAATCAGCTGGTCGACTTCGAGCATCGCCGAACCGTGCGCCAGGCCAACGGTCGTATTAGCCAGGCCAGCGGAAACCATCCGGACCTCGCTCTCGTGGCCGACCCGGAGGAATGCACCGGGAGTCAAAAGCAGTTCGACGTAGCCATTAGCTGTAGTGAGCGATTGGCCGGGCGCCAAGGTTATCGCGCCGATGGAGCTCTGAGAGAGCGCTTCGTCACCCAGCGAGACCTGACCCTCGACATAGTTAACAGTTCCAGGCCCGACGGCCGCAGATGGCGGCTGAGGCGTGGAATTCGCGTATTGATTTCCTTGATAAGGAACCTGGGTTGGCTCTGCAGGATCGGATAGTGCGCCGGCTTGGGCAAACGCGAGAGCTGCCGACGCGAGCACAACCGTAATCAACCTCCGACCGGTTTTCATTTGCCCTTTCATTTTCTTTCTCCTACGTATTGGACGCCGGAGAGAGCGCGAGGTCGCAAGGACGAGTAATTAGATCGCGTATTTTCTACGAGATAGCGGGAGAGAGCCATCCCCAATTCACGGGAGAGAGGATTAAAACCATTGGAGCGGACGCAAGCGCGTCAGTTCGGCTTCGAAGTCTGACCGCTAGCGCGCGGCCAACCGCCGGCTGGAGGGGCTTGCGCGGGCGCTTTAGAAGGAGACGATGGCTGATTGGAATTCGAATCACCGGAATCAGTATCGAGCGTATTCACGGCAGGCTCGGAGTCTTCGTTTACGGCGACTTTGCGGTGACCGCTTGTATCCGACGTTTGAGCGCTGGATGCTCCGGAGTCAGGAGCGGCGTCAACAGCCGTTCCGACGCGGCTGACTACGGTCGTCCCGGCCCGCTCTTCGGAGCCACCCGACAGGAAGACTCGCCGGTAGTGGATCTCGGCGTCGAAGTAACGCAATTTCGCTTCCTGCGACAGATCGACGCGCACGGACGTGGCGTCACCGGCCTTCATTCCCTCGGGCAAATAGAAGTTCAATGCATAGCGCTGGCGCAATCTTGCGAGAGTGTCCTGCAGGGCGGAGGCTTGGTCTACCTGGATGGTGTCGCCTCCGGAATCCTGCGCGATGGTAGCGGTGCCGGCCGAGTGAGACGGATCAGCGCCATATCCGCCACGACCGCGCCCGAGAACGACTGGACCGCCGCCTGGAAAACCGATTCCGCCGCCGGGCCAGCCGGTCCTGGGTAATCCGCCACCACCGCCGCCGCCCCAAGTTCCGCGACGGCGCCCGCCGCCGGCCATGGTCGGTACCTCGTAAGGGGCCTGGAGAAAGCTGAGAATGGTATTTGAGCGCGCGAGCGCGCTCTCGACAGCGGGCTCGTCTTCTTCGTCCTGAGTCTCGTCGTCCGTCAGGATGACGATGGCGCGGCGAGCTTCGGGGCGCGCCTGACGTCCTATATAGCTGGCGGCGCTCAGCAGTGAGTTGGTGATTCGAGTGCCGCCGTTGAATCTTTCTGACCGAAGAAGGTGGTTCAACTCGCTAGTTACCTGATCATGGTCGCTGCTGAAAGGTAAACGAACACGCGCCGAGGTATCGAAAATCATGATCGCGATCCGGTCTTTCGGTGTTAAGATCCTGAGGGCCTGTTCGGCTGCATCGGCGATCCGCTGCACATGCGGCCGCATGCTGCCGCTGACATCAAGTAAGAGGAGGACGTCCAGGGGCGTGTTCTCGCTCGAAAAGTTACGAATGGGAACCGTTTTGCCATTCAAGCGGAGGACGAAATCGTTGATTTGCAGTCCGGTGATAGCACGTCCGTTCTGATCGACAACCTGGGCGTCGACGCGGGTCAGCGCGACATCGCTCTTGAAAACAACGTCGTCCGCCATGGCCGGGAGGCAAGCTGCGAACGCCATAAACACGGAAACCAGCAGCCGGATCATGGTGAGTTTCGGAATAACTCTAATCATGACGCATCGGGAATAGGGCCCGTTTCGGGCATCACGCCGCCTGACTCAAGTCACTGGACCGAGCTGGACGAAGATCCACAAATCCTTTGATTTAGCCTGAATAGGAAGATGCGACCAAGCCGATTCGTTCGATGCGCAGCAACGTTGCTGCTGCTGGCAGCTAGTCTATTGCTGTCAGCTGGCAAGAAAAGCCAGCGGGAGGTGCAGAACTGGGACGTGGTTGGAGGGGCGCGTGGAATGCACTATTCGCCGCTTGACCAAATCAATCGCAAGAACGTGAAAAACCTTCAACGCGCGTGGCAATTCGATTCGAACGATCAGTTCCAAGGCTCGGAACTCGAGTGCAATCCAATAGTCGTGGATGGTGTCATGTATGCGACAACTCCGCGCGTGCGAGTGATCGCTCTCGACGCGGCCACGGGCAAGATGCTTTGGGACTTCGATGCTCATCGCGGGCAGCACGTAACGGAAAAGCAGCGCAACCGAGGACTCACGATGTGGGGAGACGGCGACGAACGCCGGGTTTTCGTGGGAATCGACCAGTATTTGTATGCGTTGAGCGCGAAGACAGGGCAACCGGTGGCTGGCTTCGGCGAGAACGGACGCGTGGATCTGCACGAAGGATTAGGGGACGACTTCAAGGATTTAACCATTCAGGCGACGAGCCCGGGCGCTATTTATAAGGACCTGCTGATTCAAGGAAGCCTGGTGGCTGAAGATCTGCCGGCGGCGCCAGGCTACATTCGGGCGTTCGATGTCAGGACAGGCAAGGTGCGCTGGATCTTTCACACCATTCCGCTGCCTGGCGAACCGGGTTATGACACTTGGCCGAAAGATGCCTACAAACGAATCGGAGGAGCCAATTCCTGGGCGGGATTGACACTCGATCGAGAACGCGGCCTGGTGTTCGCGCCTACGGGATCCGCTTCCTTCGACTTCTATGGGGCGAATCGGCTGGGAAACGATCTTTATGCAAATTGCCTGCTCGCGCTCGATGCGGAAACCGGTAAGTTGGTCTGGCATTATCAACTCGTTCATCACGACCTTTGGGATCGGGATTTGCCTTCCGCGCCGACGCTCGTGAAGTTGAAGCGGCACGGAAAAACCGTAGACGCTGTCGCGCAGATCACTAAGTACGGCTATGTGTGGCTGTTCGATGAGATGACCGGAAAGCCGCTGGTTCCTTTACGAACTATCGAGGCGCAGAAGAGCGATGTGGATGGCGAAGTTACCGCGCCCGAACAGGTCGTTCCTGCCGAACCAGCCCCGTATGCCCGCCAGCAGGTAACTCCGGAGATATTGACGGACCGCACTCCGCGGGCGCACGCGGCTGTGTTGGCTCAATACGAAAAGTTGCGCAGCGGCCCGCAATTTACGCCGCCTAGCTTTCAGGGCACCGTGATCTTTCCCGGATTCGATGGTGGCGGAGAATGGGGAGGAGCGGCTTGGGATCCCAAAACCGGAGTTCTCTATGTGAATTCGAACGAGATGGCCTGGATATTGCGGCTCATTCCGCGGAGCCTGGGCACTGGCGTAATCAGTGGATCGACGCTGTACCGGCAGAACTGTTCAGGGTGCCACCGTCCCGACCTGCGCGGCAGCCCGCCTGAGTTTCCATCGCTGATTGACATCGGTTCAAGGCTGACACATGAACAAGTCGTCACCAGGATCCGAGAAGGCGGGGGACGAATGCCCGGCTTTGCTCGTTTAGGCGCCGGGTCTGTGAATGTAATTGCCGAATTCTTGATGACCGGAAAAGACGTTCGTCTCGATGGCGCGGAGCATCAGAATGTCATCAATCTATCGCCCCTCAAGTATGGGATGGACGGCTATAATCGCTGGCTCGATCCAGATGGATATCCGGCGGTCAAACCACCATGGGGAACCCTGAACGCGATCAACCTGGATACTTTGCAATACGTTTGGAAGAAGCCGTTCGGAGAAACTCCGAAGCTGGCGGCGCAAGGCATGCACGACACTGGGTCCGAGAACTACGGCGGGGGCGTGGTGACCGCCGGAGGACTCCTCTTCATCGGAGCGACAACACAGGATAGTAAGTTTCGGGCGTTCGACAAGAAGACGGGCGAATTGCTCTGGGAAACAACGCTGCCCTCGTCGGGTAACGCGACCCCTGCGGTCTATGCGCTAAACGGACGAGAATATGTCGTGATTGCGGCAGGCGGCGGAAAATGGGGCGCTCCCAGCGGCGGAAGCTATGTTGCATTCGCGCTGCCTGAAACAACCTCACAGCCATCACCATGATCAATTTGAAGCAGCAACCTCACCGGCGTTTCAATCCGCTTGCGGGCGAATGGATCCAGGTTTCGCCACACCGAACGCAAAGGCCTTGGCAGGGCCAGGTGGAGGCGGCGACGGCTCCTACGCAGCTTCGCTACGATCCCACCTGTTATTTATGCCCCGGAAATCCTCGAGCGGGAGGAGCGCGCAATCCGCAGTATTCTTCGACTTTCGTTTTCGACAATGACTATGCCGCTTTACAGCCCGACGTGCCGGACGCTTCAATGGATGAAGCCGGGCTGCTGATCGCACGCACCGAGAAGGGTGTCTGCCGGGTGATTTGCTTTTCGCCGGATCACAGTCTGACGGTGGCGCGCATGGAGATCCCGGATCTCGAAAAAGTGGTTGACGTATGGATTGAGCAATACGAAGATCTCGGCAAGCTACCTTTTGTGACGTCAGTGCAGATCTTCGAAAATCGCGGTGAGATGATGGGCGCCAGCAACCCGCATCCTCACTGCCAGATTTGGGCCAACGAGTCTTTGCCGAACGAGATGGCCAAAGAGCAGACGAATCAGAAAGCATACCTTGAGGCGCGGAGAAGCTGCCTGTTGTGCGACTATCTGAAGCTCGAGTTGCGGGCAGCCGAGCGAGTGATTTGTGAAAACGAAGGTTTCGCCGCTATCGTTCCGTTCTGGGCAATCTGGCCATTTGAAACGATCGTCATCTCAAAGAAACATATGCCGTCGATGAGCGGCCTGGACCAGTCATCGCGTACAGCGTTGGCGGACATTCTGAAACGAATCACTACGCGCTATGACAACCTGTTCCAGGTTTCATTTCCGTATACTATGGGATTCCACCAGCAGCCAACCGACGATCAAGCGCATCCGGAGTGGCATTTGCACGCGCACTACTATCCGCCGCTGCTGCGCTCGGCTACCGTTAAGAAATTCATGGTGGGCTACGAGATGCTGGCCATGCCGCAGCGGGACATCACAGCCGAGTCGGCTGCCGAGCGCTTGCGCGGTGTTTCCGAGAAACATTATTCAACGACGTAAGATTTCGTTTAAGATGTGACTCAGTGTGCTGCGATGGGCTCCTGCTCTGTCTCATAAAAGAATTCTGACTGCATTTGCGGCCGGGCTGGTTGCGTTTGCAGCTCTCGGCTTCGTGGGAAAAGCTTTCTGGCGAGCGGAACACGCGCTTACGAGTAGCGCAAAACAGGTTTCCTCGGCGAGCGAATTTGCTTTTGCCGTTGAACAACTGGGTGGACACCGCGACGGGCATTTTCACCGCGTTTTACGTAGCGGGGAGTTTCGCTCGGTGCTCCCTTTTTCCGGCAGCCTCTTCGTGTGCGGGCGTTCGTCGTTAACGCGCTACGGACCGGACGGATCGCCGCAGCGAACCTGGTACGTGGGTGATGAACTTCCGCCTTTCCCGTTGACCACGCTTGCCGTGCGGCACGGAATTGGGACGCCTGAACTGTGGGTCGGGACAGATGGTGGAGGCGTGCTCATATATGACGGCCAACAGCTTCACCGGATTTTACCTGCGGAGACCGGCCAAAGAAAGATTTCGGCCATCTTGCCGTTGAGTAACGGCCACGTTTTATTAGGGACTCAGAAGAACGGGTTATACACAACGGACGGAAAGCATCTGGAGTTGTTACATCCGCGGTTCGCCCACACAGAAGTGACTGCCCTGTCAGGTGATGAAGACGAGGTCTGGGTGGGAACTCGCCGCGAGGGGGTCTGGATGTGCCACTCGGGCGAAGCCGCGCAGTTCAAGGCTGAGCTTCCCGATGCGCAGGTGCTTTCGTTGTATTCAGAAGGAGGGGAGACCTGGGCCGGCACGCCGCTGGGCGTAGCGGAGTTTGCAAATGGCAGATTTCGCAGACCTCTGGCGGAAGGCGTTTTCGCGCAGAGCTTGCTGGCGCGCGCGGGCTCGCTCTTCATTGGGACCCTCGACGAAGGCGTAGTCACGCTGCCGCTGACTGCGCATACGGTGCACGCCAACTTTTTAGGCGGCGCAGCGCGTTCGATACTCAGCGGTGAAAACATTGCGCACTTGGCAGAGGCCGGAAATGATGTTCTGGCTGTCTCACCGGCCGCTGTGCTGCGCTTGCCGGCAGCCACGCCGGTGATTTCGCCTTCTGAAGCGATGCTGAGCGACGGGCATATTTCCGCGTTGCAGGTGGATAGCCGCGGCCGGCTTTGGGTCGGATATTTCGATCGAGGGCTGGATCTCTTCGAGCAGGGAAGCAGCCCCGGACTTGCGTCACATAGAAGACGATCTGGTTTTCTGTGTCAACCGCATTAAGGAGGACCCCAGAGGGGACACGACAGCCGTTGCGACCGCGAACGGCATTGCGATTTTCGATGCGGCGGCGCAACTCCGCGAAACGTTCACGAGCAAGAATGGTCTGGGTTCCGGTTACGTAAGCGATCTTCTCTTTCGAGCAGATGATCGCGAAAGCGGGAACTCTCTCGCGATCGCCACTTCTGCGGGCGTCAGTTTCGTCGAGCACGGCTCAGTGTCGAGTATCTCCGCTTTTCAGGGTTTGGTGAACAATCATGTCTACACCCTGGCGACTCGGGACCGAACCCTGCTGGCGGGCACGCTCGGCGGTTTTTCTCTCTTGCAAAACGGCGGCGTCGCTGCCAATTTCACGACTGCCAATTCGACACTGCGCCAGAACTGGATCACCGCATCCGCGGTAGCCGGAAGCGACATCTACCTTGGCACCTACGGGTCGGGAGTGATCCGGGTCGGACACGATTCTACTCTCACCTCATTCAAACAGTTTGCGCAAGAGCGGATCGAGATCAATCCCAACGCGATGCTCTCGACCGATCGAGCCATTTACGCTGGAACGGCTGGGCAGGGGCTCGCGATATTGCGGGCTGGGGACGAGCGCTGGCGTTTTGTCCGCACCGGCTTGCCATCCCTCAATGTCACGGCTGTCGCGTTTCGAAGCGGCACCTTGTACGTCGGCACTGACAACGGGTTGGTCAGCGCGATCGAGAGGGAGATCGATTGACGGTATCTGTTCCTTGCACTCTAGCAATCGCGCTGATATGTGCGGTTTCAAGTGGTTTTGCAGATAGCGGCGTCATCATTCCTTCAGATCGTCAGGCGCCCGATCCGGCGGAACTATCGATCGAATCTTTGAGGGTCCGGATCTTAATCGACAACGGCCACGCTATCGTTCACCTGGACGAAGTCTTTCGAAATAAGACCGAGCGCGTGTTGGAAGGTACCTACCTGCTTACTTTGCCAGGTAACGCAGCGGTCTCCAATTTTGCCGTGTGGGACGATGTCACGCGCATTCCCGGCGTGATCCTGGAGCGCAAGCGCGCAGGTGAATTGTACACGCAAATCCGCAACGAGACGATCGATCCTGGATTGCTCGAATCGGGAGAAGTGGCTGAGAGCACGGCTCCCGGTGAGGCAAGGCATTCGAGCCAGTTCTCAGTCAAAATCGTTCCCATTCCCGCCTACGGCTATAAACGAATCGAGGCTGAATACAGGCAATCGGTTCCGATGAACCAACTCGCCAGTGAATTGATCATTCCGCTCAAATCGTCTGACGCAAACAGCGCAGGAGTTGCTCATCTCTCGATCGATCTCGAACTGCGCACCCCGCAAGCTAGGGCGTCGTTTGAGGAGCGCAATCAAAGTTACCCGCTGAAGATCGACTCGCAGGCTTCCAATTTGCTCAGAGCGTCGTACGAGGGGAAGAATGTCTCCCTGAACGACGACCTCGGGATAGCCTACCGGCTCGAAGACCAGAAAAAACCCACCGTTCAGGCTTATCGCGATGCGCAAAGCTCAGATCCGGGCTTCTTCGAGGCTTCTTCGATTCTGCAGAGCGGTTCTGGAGCGGGCTCATCCGGGCAGCGAATAGTGATTGTGCTCTTCGATTCGTCCCTTTCCATGCAATGGGACAAGCTGGAGCGCAGCTTCCAGGCCCTCGAGACCACGTTACGGTCGCTGAACCGAAACGACTTGTTCAATGTGCTGGTGTTCAACTCTGACGTGACGAGTGCGAACACGCAACCGGTACCGGCGACAACGGAGTCTATCGCGAAAGCACTCGATTTCGTCAGGGCAAGCCGTCTGCGCGGGGGCACAAATCTGCAGAAAGCGTTTGAGAGTGCCTTCATTGAGGCACGGCAGAATAGCTACCTTGTTTTATTCAGCGATGGCGCAGCAACAGAGGGGGCAATCGCACCCGCGCGCCTATCGGCCTGGTTCGACCAAAGCTGGAATAGCCTTTCAAAGGACCGGCGACCCCGTATTTATACATTCGCAATCGGCGACGACGCGGATCGACGTTTTCTACAAAATTTGGCGGCTCATGCCGGGGTGTTCGAGGCGGTCGGGTCCAGTGAGCCGGTCGAGTTCAAGCTAAACGGGTTTGTGCGCAAGATGGGGCTGCTTCCGCTCGATTCTGTCTCGCTAAGCGTGTCGCCCTCTGCTGGTCCGCAGTTGGTCTACCGCCTCAACGATGAAAATTTCCCAGGGTCGCACGCTTCATGGGTTGGCGAGTACGCGAAGCCAGGCAAGGCCGAGTTTGTTGTAAGCGCGACAACCGGGGGTAAAGCAAAGCGAGAATCGATCCGGGCCGTCTTACCCGCGAACGACACCGAACACGTGTGCTTGCCGGCTGTCTGGGCGCAGGCTCGCGTGGATGCGCTGCTCGAAAAAATGGACCGCGAGGGAGAAGATAAGGCCAGTATCGAGGAGATCATCCGGCTATCGCGCCGTTACCATTTCGTCACACCGTATACGTCGTTTCTCGCCGCTCCCCGCGCATTGCTACGCCCGCGGCTCATTCGGCCAGGTGACCCACTGCTTCGCGTGCGCACGGATGCGTCTATCCGGTCTGTCATCGCGCTCTTTCCGTTCGGCCTGGTGAAACCACTGCGCTATCTGAAGGACGAAGACATCTGGCAAACGCGTTTTCTCGCACCGGCAGATATGCCCGACGGCACTCACATTGTGCGGCTGGTCATGCGTGACCAGGACGGCCATGTATTTCGTGAACAGAAGAATTTTGTGATCTCAAGCCAAGCGCCCGTGGTGCGCGTCCATCTGGATTCGAACCGGGTACGGGCAGGCGGCGCACTTGGGCTGCGAGTGCAGGCTTCGGAAACCACTCGAACCATAGCCGTTCGACTGTATGGCGCCGATCCGCTCTTCCTGCAGTGGAATGAGGCGGCGAAGTCCAATACCGGACTTCTATACGTACCGGCCAATTTGCCGGGCGGCAGATATTCGCTCCACATCACGGCCGAAGATATTGCCCATAACATCAGCCATCAGGAGGTGCCAATTGAGGTGCTTCCGTAATACCATGACCGCTCTTGCTTCAGTCATTCTGGTCGGCTCGCTGGCCGGCGTAACGCTGCGTTATTGGTCGGACGATTCCGTTGCCGGCAGCAAAGTCGAAAGAGCGCTCTTCAAAGTCATGGATCTTCCTGGCGGCGCGGTGCTGGCCCGGCGTCCGCCCGTCGAAGCAACCGCGCAGGTCGGGGAGCTGATCAAACAAACACCGTCCAGCGGCGATTTATATGCCATCCGCGCAGAAGAAGAAGAGCGAAACCTGCAGATCGATGCAGCGGAAAGCGATTGGCGCAGGGCTGCCGAACTGTCAGTGGATCGTGCCGCCGGTCTCATCGACTTGGCCGACTTTTATCAAAGACGCCTGGAATCGATAAAGGAAGTGAGCGCCTTGGTCGATGCCGGGAAGCTCGTCTCGAGCGGCATGGATCGGTACCGCGCGGACTCCCTGCAAGCACCGTGGAGCGCATTTGAACGCGCCGTTAGTGTGTACAACAGCGAGCGTTTAGCGCCGGCGATTCAGGACGAGATCTTTGAAGCCTGGATTGCGCGCTATCCGAAGGCCCGCGAACCGATGTCGCTGTACTTAGATGCGCTGCTCCAGTCCAAAAACAAGGACAGAGCGCAGGAGCTTGTAAATCAGATCGCAGCTCGGTTCGCGAATGAATCACAGTTTCGCCTGCAAGCAGAAGCTAAGCTGGCGAGTATCGGCGGCGGCGTGGATGCAGAACTCGGCGTCTACTCAAAACAGTTCTCAGTGCTTTGGCCGCCCCAGCTTCGCAGCTACTACTACGATCTACTCAGCAAGGCACATCAGTTACGAAGCTTTTTGAACGAAGCGAGAGGGGCGTCGATCGCATCGCCGAGTGCTCTCGAACCCGTTCTCCGGCTGTTCTTTTACTACGAACAAAGTGGGAAGCGTGAAGCCGCGAACGGGGAGCTGTTGACCTGGAGACAGCGGGTTGACGGCTCGCACACGTCTATTAACGCGAACGATCTCCGCACCATCGCGGCGTTATTCGAGCGCGCCGGAGACTACAATGAAGCGGCGCGTGCTTCTTATGAGCTGTACGAGATCCCTTCAGGAACGCAGCCCGACAAAGAACAGGCACTCGGGAGTTTGATCGACCTACTGCTCGATGTTCCGGAGCAACCTTTGCATCTCGGCGAAAGGGATCTCAGTCTCTACCGGAACGTTGCAGAGCTGGATCACCATCCAGGGTTCCTGAACGGCATTTTGTCTCTGGCGTTGAACACGACATTTCCGCAATACGAATATCAGAACGCCTCGCAGAGCGCACTGACATATTTTCACCGCGCTGCGGCCTCGCAGTTTCTCGAAACCTTCAGAAATCAGTTTCCGGACTCCGATCAGACAGCGCTTCTGGAAGCTAAACTATTTGCCGCGTACGCGACTTACGGTCAAGACGAAGCTGTTATCAGGTTCGTGCCGTCCTGGTTGTCGCGCAATTCAGACTCACCCGCCTACGTGAACTCGGCTCTGCTGCTGGGGGATGCCTATTCCCACACGCGTCGGAGTGCTGAAGAGTTTGCACTCTATGACAAGTTGCTCGCGGTTCTAGCCGATAAGAGCGATCATGTTCCCCTCGGTCCGGAATTCGTCATTTCGGGGCAGCAGGTTAACCGCCCTCAGGCTCGGTCCGCAGATTATTCGCGTGTTCTCGACCGTTATATCTCTCGTTTGACACAAGCCAATCGCATTCCTGATGCCATTGCTCTTTACGAGAAGGAGATCAACCGCAATCCTGACGATCCCGGACTCTACCAGCACCTGGCGCTTTTTGTGGAACAAAACCACCTCGATTCGCAATTGGCCACGACTTATCAAGCGGCATTTAACCGTTTCAAAGACGATTCGTGGGCCAGCAAGCTGGCGAGACTCTACTTAAGACGAAAGCAATACTCAGACTACGAAACCCTCGCGCGCCAGGTAATCGGCAGATTCGAAGGCTCGGAGTTATCAAAAGCTATAGGCGGAATCGAGCCAAACGCAAGACTCAATCCTGAACTCTACCGGCAAGTCAATCTCTACGCCCATCGACGTTTTCCGCACAACTTGATATTTGTAAGGAATTTATTAACTGCCTACCAGACAGGCGCCACAGTTGACCGGACCGCCTACGAAAAACTGCTTCGCGAGAACTGGTTTTACGATTCGAATCTTCGCACGACGTTTTTCGAGTACTTGAGCCGGACGGGTGAGTTGGAGAAGGAGTTGGCCGCGTTACCGGCAATCGAAGCCGCCGCACGGCAAGGAAACCCTGCGGCAATTCAGATGAAAGCCGAAGGTTCCGCGTGGCTCACGGATTTCGAATCGAGCAGTGGCGCATTTATCAGGCTGGCAGAAATCGCGCCCGGCGATCGCGTCTGGAATACCCGGGCGATTTCGGTGGAACGCTCGCTTGCTTCATCGACAGCGGGCGATTTCGAACAGGCTGTCGCGTTGGCTGAACAGGATGTAAAAGCCGCTCCGGGAGACAGCGCGGCCGTCATTCGTGTTGGAGAAATTTATGCGGACCGTGAGTTGTACGGAAGGGCGGCGCCGTGGTGGAATCGCGTTTCTACTATTCATCCAGGCTCCACGAACGGCTATCTCGAGGGCGCGACCGTTTTCTGGGATTACTACCAATACAACGACGCTCTCGAACTGATTGACGCCGCCCGCACTTCATTTCATCAGGCCGCCCTATTCGCCTATGAAGCGGGCGCCATATGCGAAAACCAGAACCATTTCGCTCGTGCAATCGATGAGTATGTCAAGGCAGCGCTGGAGCAGCCTGCAACCGGTCAAAATGGTCTAGCCGAGAATCGCCTGATCACGCTGGCGCGGCGCAAAGATACTGCTCTAATCGTCGAGAAGCGGACGGATGAGATCAGTGCGGGTGTTTTCAACGGACCGGCTCTGCAACTGAGAATCGCGATTCTTGAAAACCAGGGCCGCAGAGATGACATTCATAAGCTTCTCGGTGATGAGCTGGCCCGAGCGACTAGCCTCGGTGACTTGGACGAAATCAGACAGAGCGCCGAACATTTCGGTTTTGACGATACCGCGTCACAGGCGCTTGCGCGTGTTATCGCTTTCACGACGGATCCCGTCGAAAAAATCAAAGCCCGTGTAGATCTGGCGCTCTATAAAGAAGGCCATCACGATTCGGCCGGAGCGGAACGGGACCTAGCCGCGCTTCTGAATGTGAATTCCGACGTGCTCGGGGTGATCCGAGCCGATGTGGATTTTCTATGGCGTCAGAAAGACTACGGTAAAGCGGTCGCTGTTTTGACTTCGGCGGCAGCACGGGCTGTGCAACCTTTCCAGGCGGAACTGCGGCGTGAAGCAGCTCAAAGAGCGGCCGATTCAGGGGAGTTTGAGGCGTCCCGCCATTTACTTGATCAACTTTTGGCGGCCGATCCGTATAACGGAGACTTGCTTGCGCAAAAGGCGGCGACGTATGCCCGAGCGCGCGACAACAGTGGTCTTACGCACTTCTACTCGGACGAGCTAAAAGCGTTAGACAACTCCAATTTGCCGGCCCAAGAGAGGGCGAATCGCAGCGCCGCTCTTCGCCGCGGTTTCATCCCGGCGCTAGTTGCAACCAAGCAGTTTGACGGGGCACTCGGTCAATACGAACAATTGCTAAACCAGTTTCCTGAAGACGAGTCATTAGCTCGCGAAGCCGCTCGCTTCTCAAACGGGCATCAGCTTGGCAGTAGACTCGTCTCGTACTACGACAAGGCGACGGCGGATTCCCCCCACAACTACCGCTGGCCTCTTTTACTCGCTCGTGTAGACGCTGCTCTCGGACAATATTCTGCCGCGATTGCGGCTTACGAGAAGGCGGCCTATATACGGCCGGACCGGAGTGACTTCCTGATCGCGAAGGCTGACCTAGAGACAAGGCTGCTTCGATTTAAAGACGCGATCAAAACGAATCAGAAGCTCTACGATCTGAGTTATCACGACACCCGCTACTTAGCGGAGCAGGCGTCACTCTATGCACGCTTGCAGAATACGTCCGAGGCTGTAAGGCTGCTCCGGGCCGCCTACGTGGACACAAATCCGAAAGACGCATCGGGTTACATCTCCATGCTCAACCAGTTCATCGCCTGGCATCTGTTCGCGGAAGTGGACGCTGCCTACAAGGAACTGCGGCCGCTAATTCAGAGTGGAAACGACTACAGCGCAGAAGCGGTAGCGCTCGAAGCGCAGGCGCTCGCCTCCATCCATCATCCGGAAGCTGCGATCCAAGTTGTCAGGGAGGCATGGCAACGAGTCAAAAGCTTACGTGCGGGGGGAGACGCCAGTCGCTTTTCAGATGCTATCGGATCGGCCGCAAAGGAGTACCTAACACCTGCAGAGAAAACAGCATTGGCTAAAAAGCTAGAACTCACAATTCAACCTTCTTCCCCGATCGACACATATGAGCTTGCAAACTCGGCCGGATTGTTAGACGTTGCCGCTGACGTGCTCGTTAAGCGACTGGCGGACGCAAACGGATACAGCTGGAACACCCTCCAGCAGCTTCAAACCTCGCGACTCGAGTACGAACCACTGGGCCGAGAGCTCGAAACTCTTGCCAGATCGGCCAGAGAGGAGACGCGGCGGGAACCGCTTCTTCAAGCCGCGGTAGAAGCCTACAGTAAAGCGGGAGACAATGCTGCGCAGCTCCGAATCGCGTCTTTCCTGCGAGGAAATAATCGCGTAATGGCCCCCGCACGGTACGCTCAGCTATTTGTGCACATGCCAGGTGATTTTGCCGCCAGGTTCAGCGAACTCGCTAAGCAGAATCCGTCATACGCTGACGCTGTCGTCCAATACCTGCTTAGCAACGGGCCTGAACACGAGCGTGCTGGCGGCGCTCCAGGAACGGGGGCTAATCTGCCGGCCCCTTGGACCCAGAGTTACAGTGCGCTTGCCGGTCTCTACCTTTTGTCGTCTGAGCCTTGGGTCGGCGCATCTTTCGATTCCATTTTGGGTCCGCATACAGTTGGCGCGGAGCTTGCGCAGCTTGGAGCCCAGGAGAAAGCGGTTCTTCGGGGCGAGCTGTGGTTCTACTACGCCGCCCGGTACGGTGACTATCTGAACTATCGCGAGCAGGATGGCAACGATCTGCTGCCCGCATATCTTGAGGCGGCTCCGGAGGCTTCAAAGAGTTATGTCGATCTAGGTGACACGTACTTCGAAGCAAAACAACTGGCACGTTCTCTTTCGCTTTACCAAGAGGCGCTTCAACTGAGCCCTGAGCGCGCGGATGTCTATGATCGCGTGGCGGTGGCCCAGGCCAGTGCGGGCAAGATCGAGGATGCCATAGATACCTGGCGTAGTTCGCTTCGTATCCTCACGGCCCGCGTCGAGCAAGGCCCGTTACCGCCGGATTACTGGCATACGGCTCGGGACCTCTTTATACACGCCAATCGATTCAGGGTACTCGAGAGACTGCATCCGGGCGCCGATGCGATGCTGCGCGCCTACACGAAACGCAATGCCGGTTACAACTTCAGCCCATTTGTCGAGGGCATTCTCGAGAACGCGCCTGATCAGGCTCGCGCCTTAGGTTGGACTCTCGAACTGGCACGGGAACTCAACGTTCCGAACGCGATCGAGGAACTTGTTAATTCGAAGTGGATCCCAGAGGCACAGAAGGATTCTGTTTACCGTTTTCTGATCGAGCATACGAAATCCCAGCTCTCTGGATTGTCCGGGGATGCAGCTACCGCTGCCGCCGAACAACTGCAAAGATCGCAGATTAACTACGTCAATTACTTGCTCGAACAGAATCGCCCTCAAGAGGCATGGCAGATTCTGCAGGACATTCAGCCGCGTGACAGCCGGCCGCCGGCTCTCCAATTGAAAATCGCCGCTTTGACCGGCCGCCTCGACGAGCAGTTAGCCGTTTATCGCTCGCAGCCGGAGACAGCGCCTACCGGCGATCAGATTCTCGTGGTGGCAGCTGAGCTTGGCACTGTTCATCCCGAGCTCGCCTTAACTCTGAAGGAGTTCGAATACCAACGCGAATTGGATACGGGTAGCACCCCAGCGCCCGCATACTTCGGCCTGGCGCAGGTTCGTATAGCGCAGAAGAGATTCGACGACGCAAAGTCACTCATTAGAACCGTCACAGTGAGCGTAGGCGCGCCGTTTGAGAACCTCCCGGAAGCGGTCAATGTTCTCGAAAAGGCCGGCATGATCTCTGAAGCAAGTGGATATGCCGCCGAGTGGTGTAAAGCAGAGCCCTGGAACGCAGAAGCACAGCTTCGATCCACCCAGCTCAAGCAAGATGCAGTGGGACTCGACGCCATTCGCCGGTCCGTTGCAGCGCCTTATGCAGTGCGCGCTGAAGCGGCAATCGGAATGCGTTTGCTGAAACGCTCTGCCGATGGTAGAGATGAACTGGCCTTGTTAACGCACAATGCGATCACGCCGCAGGAAGCATCGCAATCGTTCTTTGTATTCGCCCGGCTCTACGCTTCGCAGACGGCAAGCAACGGTGATCGGATCGCACTGCTGCGCCGGGCGATTGCCCTCGATCCCGCAATCCAGGGTGAGAGGCTCGATCTGGCGGCAGCAGCTTTCGGGGAGCAACTGATTCCCCTCGCTTTGGCTGCGCTCGAGAGCTATTCATCAGGGCCGGCCAACTCCAGTACTCGCACCGAGCTGCTCCGGCAAGTTCGCGAAGAGGCCGCGGCCGCCCTTGTTTCGCAGAAAGAATTCAGCCGCGCTATTCCACTCTACGATCAGGTTCTCGCCGCCTTACCGCCGGGGACCGAGCGCATGCGCGTTATGAAATTGCGCGACGGAGCCCAGGCAGCAAACTCTCTCGCTGCTCTCAATAGCAGCCGTCAACCTTTAATCACGGAGGCGCTAACCCAGCCATCGATGGTGAAGCCCCGGCTGACGACTTTACCAGCGGAAGGAGCCGAACAATGATGCGACCAGCCGCGGTATTTGCCACTACCGCCCTAACGATTGGTCTCACTTTCGGTGGATTTTGGCTTCGGGCGCAGCAGGAGCAAACGCACGCCCTTGCTTCGTTTCTTCCCGCTGGCGCGCTTCTCTATCTCGAAGCCGCGAATTTCCAAAGCCTGCTTAAGGAGTGGAATCTATCGACGGAAAAGAAGAGTTGGCTCACAAGCGCTAACTTCGGAGTGCTTTCGCGCTCGCGACTGGTGCAGAGATTGGGCCAGGCTCAGGATGAGTTCGCATCCGTTGCGGGGCTACCGATTCAGTTCAATCTGCTTGAGGAAATCGGGGGCGGCAGGGCTGCGTTCGCCTGCTATGATTTGCCGAACCTCCGGTTTGTGTATATTGCCAAACTTGATGCGTCGCGCCTGAATGCCAATCAGTTGTGGCGCACTCGTGCGAAATACCAACCCCGTCAGGCAGCCGGTATCCGGTTCTATGTCAAATCTGACCCTGCAACTCACCGGATCGTGGCCTTCGCTACTTATCAGAGCTGGTTCATTGTTACGACCGCCGAAGACCGGATGGCACAGACGCTCGCCCTGCTGTCGGGTACAAGAGCGGCTTCATTAGAGAACGAGCCGTGGTTTTCGAGCATCGTCAAGCGAAGCACTGCCCAGGGAGACCTGCGGCTCGTCTATAACCTTGACGCGCTACTTCCGACGCCTCAGTTCCGGACCTACTGGATTCAGCGCAACGCTTCCGAGCTGAAAGCGTTCACCTCCGGTATGGCCGATCTTTTCGAAACCCAGAATGGTTTCGAAGAACGGAGAATTCTGGTGCGGCGGGAGGGCACTGCGGGGGCAGCTTCAGTACCCTCGATCGCCGAAATTTTGCGCTACGTGCCGCCGGCGAGTTCGCTCTATCGAGCATGGTCCGCGCCTGACCGTTCGCTTGTCACTGAAGTGTTGCAGCAGGTCGTCTTTGCTGCTCCGGGAGGTGGGCCAACTCTGGATCGCCTGGCGCCGAAAGTTTCAGCCGAAGCTTCTGATGTGGGGTCGGGCTCGGATTTCGAGACTCGCATCGATGAAGAACCGCTACGCCGCGCAGAGGCCGTGCCCATTTCTCAATTGGCAAATGCGGTCATCGGAATGCAACCTACCGCCATGTTGCATATTCAAGCCACGTCGCTCCTCGGAGATAAGGTGTTTGTGATGCCGGCGAGTGCCACTGTGATCCAGTGCCAGCACGCCGATCGCGAGCTGCTAGGAGCGTCAATGAAGGCCTCAACTACTGTTCTTCAAACCGGCCGCCTTGATCCGCTCAATGTTTCTGTTTCAGGCAACACGATCATCCTTTCGCGAATGAAAATCGTACGATCTGATGCCGCTCCCCAGTTTCCTCCCGGAACCACGTACACTGCCGTATTCGACAACTCAATCGAATGGCCGCGGTATAAGCAGCTCTTCGGGGTGATCGATCGTAATCCAATGAACCCGGAGGCATCACCCGCGCCAAATGCGCCGACGTTTTTCTCCGGTAACATCCGCAGCCTGGGAGACACGCTGTCTCGTCTGCAACGCGTCTCGATAACGGCTCAAGACGCTATCACCGAAACACGCGAGACTCTTCACTACGAAATGAGCACTCCGTGACGCGCCGCTCCATACTCTTCACGTCGCTTGCGGCCCTGCATCGCAATCCTGTGCAGTGGATTGACGAAAACCTCCAGAGCGGCGAGGAATCTACTAACTGGGATTCGCCCACGACCAGTATCAATATGGGTTCATTGCTGAAGCCGTTCCTGGCGCTCGCTTACCGCGCCACTCACGCAGACTATCCCGTTACTTATTGTTCTGGTTCCTCCTCGGGTTGCTGGTATGCGCGTGGCCACGGGGAGCAGCACTTCGTGGAGGCTCTCGCCAATTCCTGCAATACTTATTTCCTAGCACTGACTGCCACCATCGCCCGTGCCGCCCTCGATGCGGTCTGCCTTACTTACGGGTTGCAGGCTCCAGCACGTTCTCTTGCTACCGCCGATCTTATCGGACTAGGTCATGGCTGGCCGCAGGCGCCTTTGAACGTTGCGCGCGCATTCGCGACCCTTGCGGCGAATGCCGGACAAGACGCCACCCGCGCGGTTCTTGCCGGCATGGCACGCTGCGCGGAGACAGGGACCGCTCGGGCGGTTGGCGTGAGTTGCTATGCGAAAACAGGAACTGCTCCCTGCAGCCATCTTCCTCGGGGATCAGGAGATGGTTTCGCGGTGGCGATCTATCCGTTGGATCAGCCGCGACGTTTGGTCCTGGTGCAACATCACAACACGACGGGCGCGAATGCTGCTCGAGATATCCGACCGTTGACCGCCGCTGTCTAGAATCGTGCCGTCCTACCTCACTCGCCGCGATATCCTCGGAGCCTTCGGGGCTTCCGTTCTATGCAATTCAATTGACGGTTATTCGTCTCGCGATACGTTCACGTTCTGGGTTTTCGGCCTTCTAAAACCGAAGCGGCTGTTTATCTCTCCAGTCGGCGAATCGCGGCTTCACTACACTTCAAACCAGGATGCATCCATCCTGGAGCCCGGTCGTAAACTGCTTGTGACCTCGGAATCGGTCCCAATACGTTGCAGCGGTCCCGAAGGTGCGCCCGTGAACTTCTACCTGGAACTTCCGGGTGTCCTTCGGCGGCCGTATTTCGGCACGCTTGCGATCGAATGGCAGAGCGGGGTACTGGTCCCGGTGTTGACGATGGATCGCGAGACGTCTGTGAACTCAATTATCAGCGCTGAGCTTCCGGTCGCACGCGCTGGGAATCACGCTCTTATGGCACAAGCTGTGGTTACCCGGTCTTTTCTCATGGCCACGCTTACGCCTCGACATTCGAAAGCTTTCTTCTGTGACACGACGCATTGCCAGTTCCTTCGCTCGCCGGCGCCTCCGCGCAGTTCTGTGGCGGCGGCGGTGGCCGAAACGAACGGTCTGGTTCTATTTTCGCGTGATGCAGTGCTCGCCGCCTCCTACTCAGCAGCATGCGGCGGATCTACGGAAGGCGGCGTACGTGACGGCTATCTTTACCAACGTGTCTCTTGTGAGACCTGCCGCAGACTTCACCTCAGCCGCCGCGGGCATGGATGGGGACTCTGTCAGGAAGGCGCTATAGGTCTGTCTCAAAAAGGTTACTACTGGCGAGATATTCTCAACACATATTTCCCTACCGCGTCTTTGCGGACTGCCTAGGGACAGGCCGTGCGACTGTATTCAGGTTGACAAGTTACCTGGAACCACTTATCCTCAGGTAAAGTGTCAACCCGTGACGAAAAAGAACGCTTGGCTCTCCTGCAGGGCACCCTGGATTTATTGATCCTTCGCACTCTCGTATTCGGCCCGCAACACGGGCAGGGGATTGCGCGGGCAATTCAGGATCAGTCGGAAGACGTGCTGCTCGTGGAACACGGAGCGCTCTACCCAGCTCTCCAACGTCTGGAAGCGCAAGGTTGGATCTCAGCGAAATGGGGTGTTTCGTCCAACAATCGCAAAGCTCGTTTCTACTCGTTGACCAAGGGCGGCCGAAAACAACTCGTCAATGAGACCGGACGGTGGCGCAAACTGGCTGGCGCTATCGCTCGTGTGCTCGGTCCTGAAACCAGCGAAGGCTGAATCCATCTTCAGCCGAGGCCGCCCACCGATAAGACCATCGAGAAGAGACGAGCGCCATCCTGGGGCTAGCCTTTGCCGTGGCCAGGAATCTGTGCATATAGTCGTCCAGCAAACAGATCACCGCGGGTGTGACTGGACCACTGATTGCTTTTGTGAGGCGTGAATGCGGCGGTCGGCCTACAAACGGCCCATTCGATAGTACGCTCGGTACTCTGCTTCGATTGCATCCAATAGGCTTCGCTCTCGCCGGCTCTCTCGTCGCCGCTCGATGCATTCAAAAACGATGATGAGGCTGCCAAAAAGCAATGCTACTCCCAGCAACAAGTTGCCCAGATCCAGAAACTTCAAACTCAACATGCAGCTCGATTGAACCTTTCAGTCCATATGTGCGTCTTAACGGGTTTCGGCATCCCGATGTCCGCACGCCATACGGTCTACAAGATATCACCTTCTCCTGACTCCACACTTGCAATCGAGATCAGGAAAACCGGCTTATTCAAGCGAAAACACCTGTTCGTATTCGAACAGTACAGCGGCGAGTTGATCTATGACCCCGATCAACCTCTCGATTCAGTCTTGAATCTCAGCATAGAAGCGAGCAGCCTGATCTGTCGTGATTCGGATGCCAAACCAAAAGTCCGTCAGCGCCTCACGCGCTTTGCCGTGGCGGAAGCGTTGCGGGCCCAGGACCATCCGGTGGTGCTCATTCAGTCGCACCGCTTTCTCGCCAAACCTCTTCGAGGCTTTATCGCTGAAGGAATGCTGCAATTCCACGGTGTCGACCGGAACATCAAGGCTAATATTGGGTTCGGCGTGCCGAAGAAAGACCGCGTGCAGGTCGACGCGGATGCCACCCTGCGTCTGAGTGACTACAATCTTCCCCGGCCTTCCTCCCTGTTCGGATTGATCCGTACAGAAGACGAGGTTGTGCTGCATGCTCTGGTCTGGGGAACCATTGGCGCGAATTTGCAGGCGAACTATTCCAACCAGGGCTGAATGCCTTCGATCACTTTTCGGACTGATTCACTCAACGATTCCAGATCCGTCCGGCATTCAATCTCAGGCTTCACAGGAAACTCATAAGGATCGTCCACGCCCGTCATTCCGTGCAACTCCCCCGCGCGCGCCTTTCGATAGAGCCCTTTGATGTCTCGCTTTTCGCAGACTTCCAGCGGGGCGTTAACATACACTTCAACAAACCGCCCGATGTGCTGTCTTGCCTGCTCTCTGGCATCGCGGTAAGGAGAGATCGCGGAAATTAGAACAATTACCCCATTTCTGGTCAGCAACTCTGCGACAAAGGCGATGCGCCGAATATTTTCGTCCCGGTCGTGTTTGCTGAAGCCCAAATCCTTACACAAATTGCGCCGGATTTCATCACCGTCAAGAAGCTCTATTTGTAGATCGCGCGCGCGCAGTTCATCATAGACGGCGCGCGCTATTGTGGTCTTACCTGCAGAGCTGAGGCCGGTCAGCCATATTGCCACGCCTTTTGATGGCATCTCCAAATATGCTACAGTCCACCTAAAATTACATGAATAGACGATCTTTCTCCAGGCATCTTGCCGGCGCAGCGGCGGGGGCCGGCGCGATATCAACTACTCTCGCCGAGATTCACCGGCCACCTCTTCTTCCGCTCCGTACAAACTGTCTGTGATGCTCTGGACAGTCTTTACGAAAATGCCGTTTGAACAACGTCTGGAGAGGATCGTCGAGGCAGGGTATTCGAACGTAGAACTGATCGGAGAGTACAAGAAGTGGTCCGAACAGGAATGGAAGCAAGCCATTCAAAAGAGCAAGCAGCTCGACATCACTTTCGATGTCACAGCCGGCCTGCGCCACGCCGTCGCCAATCCGCACGAACGTGACGCCCTACTGGCCGACGTGAGCTATGAACTCTCCAGCATGGAGCGCCTCAATTGTCCTGCGCTGATCATCATGTCCGGCAACGTGGTACCGGGCATGCCGCGCGCAGTACAGCATGAAAGTTGTATCGAAGGCCTCAAGCGCGCTGCGGCTCTGGTCGAAGGCAAGCAGATTAAGGGCCAACCGGTGCGTCTGCTGCTGGAAAATATCGATCCGGAAGAAAACCCGAAGTACTACATGACGTCAGTTGCCGAAGGTTTTGAGATTGTGCGCGCTGTCGATCATCCGCAAGTTCGTCTGCTTTACGATTTTTTCCACGAACAGATCTCGGAAGGCAATCTAATCGAGAAACTCGAAAAGAATATCGACTATACGGGCCTGGTTCATATTGCCGATGTGCCTGGACGTCACATTCCCGGTATCGGAGAGATCAATTACGACAACATTTACCGCAAGCTGGTGGAATTGAAATACGACCGAACAGTTGCAATGGAGTTTCTACCCATACACGACGGAGTTGCCGAATTGCGCCGCGCCAAGGAACAGGCGCTCAGGGCGGGTGGCACGCCGGCCTGAAAAATAGTTATTGCACGCCTCCGCTTTACAATCAAAGCAATGGCCCTCAAGAATTCAAAGATTCTTAAAGTAGCCGGGCTGAGCTTAGTAGGCTTTTGTGCCGTGTCAATCGGTGTGGATCGTGCGAATGTTGGACCAGTTGCCTCTCAATTAGCCGGTTTTTGCGGCGCATTCCTGGGAGGCTGGGTTGGCGCAAGGCGACGCCGGTCAGCGATAGTTCCTGAAAATCAACCTCCGGTTCCCGAGTCAGATCCGTCTATCTCGCAATCTGAGCCCGCAAAAACCCAAGTTTCAGAAGAGATCCCCTTATAAAGAGCGCAAAAGCGCGGCGCGCGCCGCCAAACAACAGAGGAACGCCTTTTTCTTTCGAGCCGTGCGCTTGACACCGTGCCCGTTTTGGGCGCATTCCTTAAGACTCGCCAATCGAGCGCGCCCCCATCTCAGCCAGTTCCATATCTTCCTCCTGCGGCAAACCGCTGACTGCGACGGCGCCCATAACCTTGCCGTCTTTCCACACCGGCACGCCGCCGCCCCATCCCGTAAATCTCGGATCGCCAAAGTAGCCGATGTCGAAACCTTTCTCGGGATTGCGAGCTGCGTTGCCGATTTCCTTGCTTGGTTTGCGTTCTCGCGCTGCGCTATATGCCTTATTCATCGCAATCGCGATAGAGGAAAATGGAGCGCCGTCCATGCGAGCAAAGGCAATCAGTTCCCCATGCGCGTCACAGACTGCAATCACACCAGCCTTGCCGCGCCTGGAAATTTCAAGGCAGATCGCATCAAGCGCCTTTCTGGCTTCCCGATAATCCATCCTGGGTTCATTGATCATGATTGTTGATTACTTAAGATGTCGTTAGCTTTTGAATCTGTCCGGTTTTATTGACACGTTATCTGTCCGGTCAGGCCGCTTTAGTTTTGCCCTTGGATTTGAGTGTACGCGTCGTCGCCGCCGGACGGTGGGCAAAGTGGGAATCTCGCGATTTGGGCGAGATTTCCAAGGCGCCATCGGCGCCGCCTTTTCCACCGTCTCTTTCGGCCTTCACCGTTGTCAGCAGGTGTGGGCCCCAGCGCACCGACACGCAACCATCGAGATGCTCGCAAACCGTGACCGTGCAACCAGCCAGTGTATTCCGGAAGCGTGTCTTGTCCAATTGCAGATACCGGTTCTGCAGAACGACCGTGTTGTCATGCGCGACCGTGCGCTCGGTCTGGATCGAGAACACCCAGTCCAGATCCTTGCGTCCGCATTTGCGAAAAGCCGTCGCTTTCTCGGCCGCCGGTTTGGCGAACTTACGGTTGAACTCGGCAATGTAGTGCTCGCGCAGAAAGCCGTTTGCCTGCTCGAGTGTGCTGATCCCGGCGAGCCGTAGCTCCTGCGGCAATCGGTTCTGCCAAGTGCCGAAGCTGCGCTCACACCGGCCCCGCGCTTGCGGGGAATAGGCGGGGATCATTTGCACGCCAAGTTCTTTCATCGCTCTCCCCACCTGCGTCAGGCGATGCGGATCCACCTTTTCGCCGGCTTTGCGGGTCACAAAGAAGTGACTGCCCCGATCACTGTACAGCGAACAGAACAAGCCCCTGGTCTCAATCACCTCACGCAAAGCGCTCATCACCGTGCGGGTGGACTCTTCTTCCACCAGTTGCGCGTAATAGATCTCACTGCTGGCATCGTCCAGGATCACCAGCAGATCATAGTAGCGATCATCGGAAAACCAGCGATGTTTGCTGCCGTCGATGTGCAGCAGCATCCCTGCCATGGGACGTCTGGGCCTGCGCCGCCGGTGCGAGCCGCGCTTCTTGCGTCGTGCCACCAGGCCCGCTCCCTGCAGCGCCTGTTTCACCCACGTGTAGCTGAGCTCGACGGCATGTTCTTCCCGCAGTTTCTCGTGGAAGTGCCGCACACTCAGATCGAAGTACGTGTCCCGGTAAAGTGCTAAGACGCGCTCCGCCGTTTCCATCGGCACACGCAGCTTCATCCGTTTCTGCCGCCGCTGATCAAATAGTCCGTCGTAACCGAACTCCTGATACCTTTCGCGCATTCGCCGCATCGTCCGGTCGCACACCCCGATGATCTCGGCCGCTTCCAGCCAGGTGATCTTCTTCGCCATGGCTTTCAAAATCACGTCTTGCAGTTTCATCATCCGCTCCAGTTCTGAGGCGGAAATCGCTCGGCTTGTCTCCAAGCTCCAGCGTCTCCACCTGCTCTTTCAAAAGCGGACAGATACTGTGCTAATTCAACCGGACAAACATACATGGCCGAGGCTGGCCACCCCCGAGCATGAAAACGGTGGAGAAAAAATCGGTTTTCAGAGAAACTGCGGAAAGGGAGAGGAGGTCGTCGTTAAAGTGGTGGCAAGACCCCGTCGGACAAACTGACCCGGCCGACGCCTAATGAACCCCCGAGTGGTGCTGCGAGCCCGTGGAGCAATCTATCCTTAGTGGCGTTGGCTTCTCCCTAGAAGGAGTGCACACATGATCGACGCTGTTATCGAACGCTGTGCTGGTATCGATATCGGAAAGAAATTTATCCTGGTCTGCAGCTTGTGTGGTCCTAGCGACCAGGCGCCTCAGATCGAAATCCGCACTTACGCTACAACTACCCACGCGCTGCAGACTCTGGAGAAATGGCTATACGAACTGGGTTGCCGGCACGTGGTGATGGAGAGTACCGGTGACTATTGGAAGCCGATCTTTAACATTCTCGAAGAGCGGATGACGGTAGTGCTGGCGAATCCTGTTCACATCAAGAACATTCCCGGCCGCAAAACAGACGTGAAAGACTGCCAATGGCTGGCGCATCTGCTGCGCCACGGTCTGGTACGAAGTAGTTTTATACCCCCGCGGCCGATCCGCGAATTAAGAGATCTCACACGGCGAAGGCGACAACTGCTCTCGGCGGCCACTTCGGAACGGAACCGGGTACAGAAGGTGCTAGAAGACGCCAACATCAAACTGGCCAGTGTTTTGAGTGATCTGTTTGGAGCCTCGGGACAAGAAATGCTAGAGGCTCTTCTGGCTGGCGATCCCGATCCGGAACAGATCGCCAGCTTTGCACGTTGCCGACTCAAGCGACGTATTCCCGAAATCAAGGCTGCCGTCGAACAGCATCGCCTGCGTGATCATCATCGCTTTCTGCTGCGTCAATCTATCGCCCATATCGGTTTTCTCGAAGAGCAGATTCTTGAATTGGATCGGCAACTTATGCATTTGCTGCTCCCTTACCAAGAGGGCTTTGACTTGCTGCAAACGATCCCAGGAATTCGGAGAGATGCAGCCGCTATCCTAATTGCGGAAATTGGTCCCGATATGACCCAGTTTCCTACTCCCGATCACTTGGCTGCCTGGGCTGGCGTTTGCCCGGGTAACAACGAAAGCGCTGGCAAGAGGAGAAGCGCGCATGTCCGCAAAGGAAATCGCTGGCTCCGCGGCATCCTCACCCAGTCTGCCTGGGGCGCAACCAGAAAAGGAAACTCCTATTTCAAAGAGCGGTACGCTCGTCTGGCAATCCGCAGAGGCGCCAAGCGCGCCGTGATCGCCATTGCCCGCATCCTTCTCATCACTGCCTATCATGTCCTCTCCCGACGCGTTCCTTATCGTGATCTCGGGCCCAATTATCTCGATGAGCGACATAGAAATCGCCAGATCCGCTACCACCTCAAGCGTCTCGGTGAGTTCGGCATCACCATATCCTCCGATTCGCTACAGCCCTCACCCGCTACTTAGACTCTGAACTAACCCCGCAGGTGTTTTCGGAGCATTTACTGTGCTAACGACATTGTTGATTACTTAAGATAGCCAAGGCCACGCGAATAAGGCATAATGTTCATAGGCGAACATATGGCGAAAATCGCTGCCTTACAATCAGCACGCTCGCTTTCCTCCCAGCCTCAAATTCCGCCTCGTTTTCCACCTCTTCTAATACCGGCTATGCGGTTGTTCCGGAATGGCCTGCCGCGCGGGGTTATTACCGAAATCGTAGGGCGGCGATCCTCAGGGCGAATGACTGCGGCTCTTCACATTCTGGCGCAGGCCACGTCACAAGGCGAGATCTGCGCTGTAGTCGATACAAATGATGGGTTTCATCCCGCATCCGCGCAGGCGGCCGGAGTAATACTGGCGCGGATTGTATGGGTACGTTGCGGTGCAAATGCCGAAAATGCTCTGCGGGTCGCAGATCTGCTGCTTCATTCCGGCGGCTTTGGGGTCGTCGTCCTGGATTTATGCGAAGTGAAGACGCGGGTTCTCGATCGGATTCCGATTTCCTATTGGTATCGGTTTCGGCGGGCAATTGAGCACACCTCCACCATCCTGCTGGTTTGCGCTCAGTCTTCCCAGGCCAAGGCATCGACGAATCACTTGGAACTGAGTGCCAAGCGTGCCTGTTGGACGGGAGTTTGGCCGTTTCGTTTATTGCAAGGCGTAGAGGTAATCGCCCAGTTACACAAGCCCATAGACCGTCAACGAGACCGGCTCTTACTGCAAACGAAAGTCTGATGTACGCCTGTCTTTATTTATCGGAAATTTCTAATACCGGACAGAGCTTGCTTGATCTGGCCCAAGAATTTTCACCCGAAGTAGAGCAAACGTCGATTGATACTGTCGTCTTTTCAATTAGCCCGCTGCGCACGATCCTTGGTTCATGCCACCAGATTGCATCTGAAATCTGCCGGCGCGGGCATGAATGGAAACTACAGGCCCATCTTGCCGTAGCAGCCAATCCAGACACGGCGATTCTACTAGCGCGACATGTCCCTGGAGTAACGTTGGTTACGCCTGGCGAGGAGTCTTCAGCGTTAGCAAGCCTCCCGCTAGAAGATTTATTTACACATGATCACCACGTAGATCCATCCTTCTTGGGCGCACTACGGCAGTGGGGACTGAAGACCTGCGAAGATCTGGCCGCCCTACCTGAAACCGGCATTGTCGAACGCCTGGGTATGACCGGCATCTATCTTCGCAATCTGGCTGCGGGACGCCTGAACAGGCCTTTGCGTGTAGCTGCACAAGAAACCAACTACGAAGAACGAATGGAGTTGGACCATCCATTGGATCGATTGGAACCATTACTCTTTCTCTTCGGCCGAGTGTTGAGTGACCTCTGCGGTCGTCTGCGCTCCCAATCGCAAGCGGCAAGAATTCTTGAAGCCCGGCTTCTGCTGGATCGCAAAGAAGAATACAAATGCAGTCTCGAATTTCCTGTTCCGCTCATCGAAAGCCGTACGATGCTGAAGCTGCTGCAACTTCATCTGGAACGTCATTCTCCTGGAGCGCTGGTATTGGGCTTTACGTTGCGTATCGATCCAGTCGAACCACGTCGTGCGCAAGGCGGGTTATTTCTGCCGCCTGTTCCGCAGCCTGACAAATTGCAAGTGACTTTAGCGCGGATTGCGGGCCTCGTCGGAGAGGACAAAGTGGGTACACCGCAGCTTATGGACACTTTTCGACCGGATGCATTTCGTCTGACGACAATCAATGACTCTCTCTTTCAGCGGCAAGAGGAAGATCCCAGGCGGCAAATACTTCGTCTGTCGATGCGCATTTTCCGCCCGGCGATTGAGGCGCGGGTGCAGGTGGTGGATTCCGTGCCTAAGCGAATTGTTGCGGCTGGAATGAAAGGGCGCGTTCTCGAATCTTCTGGCCCATGGAAAACGTCGGGCGAATGGTGGTCTTCCTGCGCCTGGACGCGCGAGGAATGGGATGTAGAACTCGATGACGGGGTGCTCTACCGCATTTATTGTGAGCTGCCTAAATACAACTGGTATGTGCATGGTGTTTATGACTGACCATGACGCCTCTGGTGTTCTTGTAGCGCCTCGTTCGACCGGCAGCTCAGAATATGTCGAGCTACACGCACGCTCAGCCTTCTCATTCCTCGAAGGCGCATCTCTTCCGGAAGAACTCGCCTCTCGATGCGCGGAATTGCGACAACCAGCGATGGCGATTACAGATGCGCACGGGGTCTATGGATCGCCGCAATTTCACCTGGCTGCCCAAAAACTCGGCATCCGCGCGCTCATTGGCGCCGAAGTAGCCACGGGAGATGGTAGCCGGTACACTTTACTGGCCGAGAACCGGCGAGGGTATCAGAACCTCTGCCGATTGATCACGCGCACGAAGCTTCGTGACGGAAAGCCGGGAAAACCGGAGAACCCGATAGCTACGACGGACGATTTTGCCGAGTTCGCGGGTGGATTAGTTTGTTTGACGGGCGGCGAAGAAGGCCCTCTTGCAAGAACTTTTGTTGAACACCATGGACCTGCTACAAAAGAAGCAATTTGTCGGCAATTAGCAAAGCTCACGCATATTTTCGGAAACGGGAACGTTTTTGTTGAATTGCAACGGCACAATCGCCGTAAGGAAGAAGTACGAAATCAGGTACTCGTCGAAATGGCCCGCAGTCTCCGGCTACCGCTGTTGGCCACCAACGGGGTCTCGCATGCCACCCAGGAAAACCGTGAACTATTGGATGTACTGACCTGCGTAAAGAACAAAACCACCGTATTCGAAGCGGGCCGCCTACTGAGTTATAACGCGGAATGCCATCTTAAATCGTCTTCGGAGATGAAGCGGCTCTTCGCCGATTTGCCTGAAGCTTTTGTCCAGGCAGGAGAACTGGCCTCGCGTCTTTCTTTTACTCTCGAAGATTTGGGTTATGAGTTTCCGCGATATCCGGTGACAGATGGCGAAACGGAGATGTCTTTTTTACGCAAACGAACTGAGGAAGGCGCTCGCCGGAAGTACCGGCCGTACAGCGACAAGGCAATAAAACAGATTGAATCCGAGTTGGCTCTCATCGAAAAGCTGAAGCTCGCGGGCTACTTTCTCATAGTTTGGGACGTTGTCGAGTTTTGCCGCGGTAAGGGCATTTTGGTGCAAGGGCGGGGCTCGGCGGCCAACAGTGCTGTTTGCTATTCGCTCGGCATCACAGCGGTCGATCCAGTCCACATGGATCTGCTCTTTGAGCGCTTTCTTTCAGAAGAACGTGGCGAATGGCCGGATATCGACATCGATCTGCCAAGCGGCGACCGGCGCGAAGAGGCCATTCAATATGTCTATAAACGCTACGGTCAACTTGGCGCGGCCATGACGGCAAACGTGATCACGTACCGCGGCCGGTCTGCTGTTCGCGATGTGGGAAAAGCTCTCGGTTTTCCAGAGGCGGAGCTTAAGCGATTGGCCGATTTAATGCCCTATTTTGAGTGGAAAGACCCGAGCGACACACTGGAACGCCGCTTTTGCGACGCCGGTTTTTCTCTGCAAGACGGGCGCATAGCAAAGTTCTTCTCCTTAACCAGTGAGATTCTCGATCTGCCGCGGCATTTGGGCCAGCACTCAGGCGGCATGGTGATTTGCCAGGGTCAACTCGATTCGATTGTGCCGCTGGAGCCCGCTTCCATGCCCGGTCGCACGGTTGTGCAGTGGGACAAAGACGATTGCGCAGATATGAAGATCGTCAAGGTAGATCTTCTTGGCTTAGGCATGATGGCGGTGCTGCAAGACTGCTTGGAAGTGATCCGCGAAGATTACGGAACCGAAATAGATCTTGCCCATTTACCCCAAGAAGACGAGGCTGTCTACAATGCACTGCAGCGAGCGGATACCTTGGGGCTCTTTCAAGTTGAAAGCCGGGCGCAACAAGCTATTTTGCCGCGTATGAAACCAAAGTGTTTCTACGATGTCGTGATTCAGGTTGCGATCATCAGACCCGGTCCCATCGTTGGCGACATGCTGCATCCCTTTTTGAGACGCCGCCAGGGGCTGGAAAAGCCGGTCTCGCTGCATCCTTCTCTCGATGAGGTTCTCAAACGAACGCTGGGAGTGCCCCTCTTTCAAGAGCAATTACTAAGAATGGCAATGATCGTAGCGAACTTTACCGGCGGCGAGGCGGAGGATCTGCGGCGTGCGATGGGGTTTAAACGATCGGAGAAGCGCATGCGGGATGTGGAAGCGAAACTGCGCCGCGGTATGACTCAAAATGCGATTCCGCTCGATATGCAGGAACGAATCGTCCAAGCCATTACCTCATTCGCGCTCTATGGATTTCCAGAGTCTCATGCTGCCAGTTTTGCCTTGATTGCTTATGCCAGTGCCTATCTCAAGTGCCATTATCTGGCGGCATTCACGATCTGCATTTTGAATAACCAGCCGATGGGTTTCTATTCGCCTGCAACGCTGGTGAAAGATGCGCAACGTCACGGACAACGCTTCCGGCCTGTCGATATCTTGCGCTCGCAATACAAATGCACAATTGAGAAAGAAGGCGGCACAATGTATGTCCGCCTCGGTTTCAATTATGTACGCGGGTTGCGCAGCGATGTCGCTAAGAGCATAGTTGCTGCCAGGCAGGAAAAGCCCTTCACCGCAATGCGCGATTTAATGCTGCGGGTTCCGGATCTGAATAAAAAAGAAATCGCGGCTCTGGCGGAACTCGGTGCGTTAAATGCGTTGCCGGAAAATGAAGCGGATCGCCACCGGCGCGGAGCGATGTGGCAAGCAAGTGCCGCTGCCAAGCCGGTTGGACCGCTATTGGAACCGGCGGTCGATGAAAACAATCGGTCACCTTTGACCGTTATGACACCATTGCAACGTATCTCTGCGGATTTTTCTACGAGTGGTCTCACTATCGGGAAGCACCCGATGAGCTTTCACCGGGACCGGCTCCGGGCGGTAGGCGTCCTGGACAACGAAAGCGTAAAGGCGCAGCGGGATGGCACTGTGGTCAGAATCGCAGGCTGCGTTATCACCAGGCAACGCCCCGGAACGGCGAAAGGCTTCGTATTTTTGAGCCTTGAAGACGAAACCGGAATCGTGAACGTTATCGTCAACCCATATCTTTTTGAACGGAAAAGGCTCATTTGCGTCAGTGAGCCCTATGTGCTCATCAAAGGAATCGTTCAAAACACGTGGGATGTTGTTTCGGTGAAGGCAGCGGATATGAAAGGTTTATCTTTAGGAGCGCAAATTGTTCCATCGCACGATTTTCATTGATCGAATTTCCCTATTCCACACCCTGGCGATAAAGAATCCAGTCGCGTGATTCTCCGACCTCGTGATAATGGCTAAGCAGATATGGGCCGTATAGCTTGCATATGTTCACGTCCAGGCTGCCATCGGAAAATCTTTTCGGCAGCGCCACCAGTTTGGCGAAGCCGAACAAAAACTCCGCTGAAGGCCTGGAGCGGTCATTGAACGTTGTGTTGTATTGAAGAACCGTCGTGCCTCCGTGTGCCGGTTTCATGCCGAGGCTGTACGAAAACGGATTGCTGAAATCTAAACTCATGACGGTGTCGGCAGGGCGTCGAAACTTGGTCACCAGTGACAATCCATCGTTCACAAAATCTCCGTACCAGTAATCGTCTCCTGCCGGAATGAAGCCACTCAGCACCGGCGACTTAAGCGGAGGAAGCCGATGCGCGATGTGTACTCGTCCTGCAACGCCAACCATTGTTACCAGCAGTCCGGGAACCAACGATCCTCCGATCAGCACAGCTCCCAAGAGAAATACAGGTAAACGAAGATCCTGCCCTGCAATTGATCCGGGTGCAGACAAAATCACCTCGTTCAAAAGCACGATGGCAACAAATGCCGCCAGAGGAAAACCACTTTCCTCCGAATTTCCGAGGATCAAACCAACACCCGGCAAAGGAAACGGCGATTCCCGCCACGATCACCGGGCGAGCCCGCTTTTCTTCGCTACTCTTCAAAATGAGCAGTCCCGCGCAAATCACGAAAACGAAAACAATAGCGGTCTGCAGCAGAATCTCGTCCCATATGTAAGCGCCAGCATGGATCTGCTTTCCGCCGCCGATCATAATCAAATCGTCCACTAAAGGCTTCATATTGAAACTGAAGTAAGCGCAGCACGGAAGCGCAGCGGACATAAAACCCGCAGCTAGGCCTGCCCATCGTTGCCTCGTTTGTAGCCGGCACGAGATAAGCGCGACCAACAAGAATATCGCCGCCGCGAAATAAGTGATTTTTAGGAAACACAAAATTGCAGTTAGCAAACCAGTAGAAAATCCACCCCAAAACTCGCTTCCTGGAGTTCCTTTCCGCAATGCCTGTTTGCTAAATGTCTCGCCAGGTCTTGCAACGGCTTCCACCAAGGCGAGCGCAATCAAGCTGTAACCCAAACGGTTGTACGTTGTGGATGGCCCCATCTCCGGTGGAAAACCGAGTGCAAACGGAGCCACGGTCATAAGCGTCACGGCCACGCAAAACAAGGCCAGCGGTACGTCGAGAAGACGTTTTCGGGCCAAAAGGTACGCCCAGGTTCCAGCCGCTAAACCTACCAGTGCTTGTCCATAACCAAATCCCCAAGCCGTACCGTGAGAAATCCACAGCCCGGCAATCGTGGGGACGTATGTCAGGAATCCTAGATGACTATAGAAATCAATGTGAGGGCGCTGGCCATTCATCATGCGCCAAGCGCCATCGAAGAACATGAACGCATCATGCGCGAACAGGCGGGCCCCTATGAGTCCTATATAGGCACGCGTGATGCACAAGCCAAGAATCGCGCCTAGCAGGCAAAGCTTCCTCGATTTCGTGTCGAGTATCGGAAGGTGCCAAAATGCCAGGAATGAACGGATCGCGTGGTCCAATACCAGGTCTTCGCCTATCCCAATCGCTGCTTTACCAGCTCACTGAGCGCTTTACCATCAATTCGCTTTCCTGCCAGTCTTGCTTGAGCTGCTTTCATGACGGCGCCCATCTGCTTTGCCGAACTCGCCCCAGTTTCAGATATGGCCAGCGTGACTGCTTTGTCCAGTTCGGCTATGGAGGGCGCGGACGGAAGATAGCTTTCGAGAATTGCGGCTTCTTCTTCCTCTTTCGTTGCTAACTCTTCGCGGCCGCCTTTCCGGAAAAGATCTGCGGCTTCCCGTCTCTGCTTCAGGAGCGTGTTCATCACCTGCATTTCGGCCGCTTCGTTCAGGGGCTTCATCGAATCGATCTCTTGCTTTTTGAGTGCCGCCTTCATCATGCGCAATGCGCTCAGACGGCCTTCTGCCTTGGTCTTCATAGCATCGACCATGTCCTTCTGTACTCGTTCGATAAGCGACATCGACAAACATTGTACGCGCTTGGCTCCTGAGCCATGCGGGTTGAATCCACGACTCGCTGAGAAGCGCGGGGTCTCATCGTTTGTTTGGCGGTAGGTATCCGCGCCTTTGGGCTCGTGGAGAAAATGGCGGTTACCCGCAACCTTGGCCGAGCCCCCCACGTCAAACCCGCTGTTATACTGAGCTAGCTTGGCGATCTTCTTGCAACTGGCGAACTTCGTTTCAACGTTTGCCACGCGATAGCGCTTCACACGCGGTGCCTGGCTACTCATTGCTTTTTGGGGCTCTAAGTTTGAGAAAGTATACAGCGATTTCTGTTTTCCTGGTATCTGTGTTTAGCCTTCGGGCGCAGAATTTTGTCAATGGCCAAGCCGCTCGGGCCGAGTTCGGCCAGTACACGTTTACTTTTGGCGGCGCTACCCCGGGAACAGTGCAGACCATTCCGAATCAGCAGATTCTTGGGGGCGCCAGCGGGCTGGCATGGGCCAACGGTACGCTTTTTGTTGCCGACTCCAATCGTGTAGGCGCAGTTCCGCAGGACAATCGCGTCATCATGTTCAACACGAACATGATCCCCGCCCCTACCGCGGATCTGACGAACGCTCACTCGTATTCTACGTTTCAATGCAATTTGTGTGCTTTCCCCGCATATCTCCAGGTTGGGCAATCAGGTTTCGGCGCCGCCACTCAGGGAACCAGTACTAGTCCGAACGCCTTTCCTGCCGGCTTGAACAACACGGCTACCACGTCGAACATGCAGACGCCCACCGCCGTGGCGACAGATGGGACGGTCCTTGCTGTTGCAGATACCGACAACAACCGCGTTTTGATCTGGAACTCGATTCCGACCACCATGAACCAGCCAGCGGACATCGTTCTCGGCCAGGCTGACTTCACGCACTCCGTCGTTTCAGATCCGCCAACCGCCAGTTCGCTCCGCGGTCCGCAAGGAGTATGGATTCAGAATGGCAAGCTCTTCGTTGCGGATACTCAGGCCTACCGCGTACTCATCTGGAACAGCATTCCCACTTCAAATAATCAACCAGCCGATCTGGTTCTTGGGCAGTCCAGCTTCAATGTTGGTACCCAATCAGCCTGTGATCCCACAAAAACCAACTACGTCAGCGCTGCGAACCAACTGTGCAATCCCGTCTCGGTAACTTCCGACGGAGCTCACGTGTTCGTAGCCGACTTAGGGTTCAATCGCGTCCTCATTTGGAATCACATCCCAACCAGCAATGGAGAGAACGCTGATGTTGTGGTGGGTCAACCCGACATGGTTAGCGCGGTACCGAATAACCCGGCTGTCTGCGCGAACGGCACCGGGACCGAAGTGCAGTGCGCATACAACATGAATTTTCCGCGCTATGCGCTTTCGGATGGCAGGCGCCTGTTTATTGCCGACGGCGGAAATGATCGGGTCCTTATCTATAACAGCATTCCTACTTCTAATGGTGTCGCCGCTGACGAGGTTCTAGGACAGCCCAGCTTCGGCGTCGATAACGTTTCGAGTACCGCTATAAGCATCGCCAGCACCGCTGTCGATAGCACCAGCGCGGTTGACGTTACGCCGAGCCCGACATCGCTGGCGTTTGATGGCCTGAACCTTTATGTGAGCGACCCGCTAGACAATCGCGTGCTAGTTTTTACTCCCGGCAACACGCCGCTGCCTGACAGCTCAGTCGTGAATTGGGCGAGCGAAATAATTCGTCAGGAAGGCATCGTCACGATCTCAGCTACGACGATTACCTCTGGTGATACAGTTACCGTCACTCTGGGCAGTAATACGTACAAATACACAGTCAAGAGCACCGATACGAACGACACGATCGCCCAGGGCCTGGTCAGCCTAATCAATGCTGGAAACGGCGATCCAAACGCGGTCGCGATATTCGCCGGTACGGGTACAGGTGCGCTGTATTTGAGCTCGAGAGGTATCAATCTTGGATTCGACACCATCGCCTTTTCGGTAGCTGCGTCAAATACGACAGACATCACTGCGACGGCATCCGGCAACGGCTATTTGACGGCCGGCACTGCCGCGACTGCTGCCCCCGGCATGCTCGTCGAGATCAATGGAACAAACCTCTCCGATCTGTCTCCTGATCATCCCGCCGTAGCTAGTCTTACGGGCACAATTCCGACCTCGCTGGGTGGTGCGCAGGTGTTTTTCGACGGCGTGGCGGGACCGGTGTACAGCGCTGCTTCGAACCAGGTCGTCTCGCAGGTACCGTTCTCTTTCAACGCGCGCAACAGCACGAGCGTCTATGTGCGTACCACTCACAGGGACGGCTCGGTGACCATAACCAACGCTACGCCGGTTTACATTGCTGCTGCGAATCCGGGCATCTTCAGCTCCCCCACGGCGGCCGGTCAATCACGTCCCTGGCCGGCCAGCGGCGCCTATCATCAACTTGGAAATCCCCAGGCTGTAATCGACTTCACCGGAACTGTGAAAAGCGGAGACACTCTAACCATCAATGTTGCAGGCAAGGCCTATACGTACACCGAGACGAGTAGTGATACTCTCACCAGCATCACTTCGAATCTTTGTAAGGTAATTAACAGTGCGCCTGATCCCTACGTGACAGCGGTGCAAGGCGGAGCCTTCAATCGTGTCGTTCTCGTTGCCCACCAGAGCGGTGCCCCAGGCAACGGGATAGCTGTCTCAGCAAGCAGCAGTAGCGGGGCTGACATCACTCTGACCGCCTATACCGCCGCCACTTGTTGCAACGTGGTGAACGCTTCTCCTATCACCCCCACCAATCCCGCCGCTCCTGGAGAAACTATCATTATCTCGGGTGCGGGTCTCGGTACCGTGAACAATTTGACAGGCAATACTCTCGGCGACATCCCCGTCGGGTATCCTTACACTCTTGACCCCATCAACAGCGCTACCGCGTCGGTGAGCGCCATCATGGGCACCACAACAGCTCAAGTGGTCAGCGCCGGACTGCCCGAGGGATCCTATGGCGTTTACCAGATCCAATTGATTGTTCCTCCGGGACAGGCCACGAACACTGCAACGCCTCTTTACATTGCTCAGAATGCCTTTATCAGCAATACGGTTACTATCCCGGTCGGCCCAGCGAATTCAAATCCGAGTGTCCCGCCGACCGGAAGCAGCGTTATCACGATCGATATCGATTCGCCGAATGATCGGAGTCCAGCGCTCCGCGGCTCCACACCCGTAGGAGGATGGGCGATTGACAACATAACGCCAATAACTTCCGTCAATGTTTCGGTTGACGGTGTGGTGATCGGCGCCGCGAATTATGACGTAAGCCGGCCCGATGTCTGTGCTGCGCATCAGACCAGCGCCAGCTGCGCTAGCGGCAACACCATCGTCGGATACGGCTTCGTTCTGGATACCACTCAATTCGCCGACGGTCCCCACACTCTCCAGATCACTGCCTCCGACAGCAATGGCTCCAGATTGACGCGTGCCCAGGCTTTCACCTCATCCAATTACCAGGGCTCGAATTCAACTGCTATCGGCATAGACAACCCGGGTGGCCAAGGCGGGAACTTTCAGGGCGTTACGACTTTTTCCGGCTGGGCACTCAACAACAGTGCTGTTATTGACTCTGTCACAGCGGCGATTGATGGTATCAGGCAAGGTGCCGCCAGCTTCGGAGCGAGTCGCCCCGACGTTTGCAATGTCTATCCTAGTTCGCCGAGTTGTCAGAACGGCCGCGCAAACGTGGGTTGGTCTTATGAGGTCAATACCGCCAATCTGACCAACGGCGGCCACGTTTTTTCCGTTGATGCCGTCGCAGCTAATGGTGATCGCCTCATCCAGGCTCATCCCTTCACTGTTTCCAATTGGACTACTGCCAATCCAATCATCGCCAGCATCGATAAACCAAATTCTCAGACCGGTCCGTTGAACAACGTGACACACATCGCCGGATGGGCGATCGATCCCTACTCTCGCATTGCTTCCGTCTCAGTAGCCGTGGACGACATCCCGATGGGCAACGCAACGTATGGCGGAAACCGTGGGGACGTCTGTGCTACACATGCGAACAGCCCGGGGTGCCCGAACGTCGGCTGGAATTTCGTTTTAGATACCACTCTTCTCGCGGATGGAAACCACGTTCTTCAAGTGACTTACTTACCTGTGAGCGGGCAGGGCTTTACGCAGACCACTCCGTTTACGGTTGCCAATCAGGCCATGGGCCCCAGCTCGACTCTCATTTCTATCGATAAACCCAATGGATCCAGCACCCCCTTCAGCGGCTTCGCTCCCTTTGCGGGCTGGGCTTCAAACAGCTCCTCGCCGGTATCGACGATCGAAATGATGGTAGATGGAGTTCTCAACGGCTATGCTGTCTACGGCGGCGCACGCAACGACGTTTGCGCCAAACACCCGTCACCTAACTGTCCAAACGTCGGATGGAGCTACATGCTCGACACGCTTTCCCTTACTAACGGCACGCATTTTCTCCAAGTTACGGTCACGAGCCAGAACGGCAAGCGTGCTTCGGCGGGCTCTGCATTCACCGTTACGAACTCCGCCGGGACGGGTCCGACAAACGCTTCTATCTCCCAACCGAACGCGCAAAGCAGCCCGTACCAGGGAATGGCATTCTTCTCGGGAACCGCTCAGAGCAGTAGCTCGAACATTGCGAGCATCGCGGTCTCGATCGACGGCTATCCCTACGGCTCAGCAAGCTACACGGCGGCTGGAATCAACACCCCTATCAATTGGACCTTCTCGCTGAATACCGCGCAGCTCGCCGATGGATCGCATACGCTCGGTGTCGCGGCCACCGCCGCCGACGGAACTTCCTCCGTAGCGTCGTCAACCTTCCAAGTCGCAAACTGGACCTCTCCAAGTCCGACCCGCATCAGCATCGACACCCCAAACCCCTCTAGTCCTATATTCAAGGGGATTGCCGCCTTTGGCGGTTGGGCCATCAACCCTAACGCTCCAATCGCCAGCATCACTGCAACAATTGACGGTGTCTCGTTTGGTGCTGTTTCGTACGGTGGGGCTCGCGCAGACGTGTGCAGCAAATATCCAAATAGCCCTGGCTGCCCGGATGTGGGCTGGAACCTGCCGGTTGATACCACCTTCCTCGCCAACGGTACTCATACCTTGGCTATTACTGCGGTGACCAGCGACGGTCAAAGCTTCACTTCATCTTCCGGCTTTACCGTCGGAAACTGATCGCAAGCGGCGCCGGTCGCCTGGGCGATTTTGCTATCCTGAGGGTTCCATTGATTGCATAGCGCGTGATGAGCGCCGCGCCGAGCAAACATTGGTTCCCTCGAATGCACATCAAAAAGCAGCGACTTCTCACTCCCGGCCCGACGCCTCTTTTGCCCTCTGCCCTTCACGCCATGATGGGCTCCGATATCCATCATCGGACGGAGGACTTCCGCAACCTGTACAAACAGGTGCTATCTGATTTGAAGCTGGTGCTCGGGACCAGCAATGACGTTCTCGTTCTTGTCGCCTCGGGTTCCGGAGGCTTGGAAGCAGCTACACAGAACTTCTTTTCGCCGGGTGACGATGTGCTTGTTTGCTCAGCCGGCAAATTCGGCGAGCGATGGGTCGAAATCATGAAGGCGTGGGGGATGAATGCAACGGTCCTCAGTGCCCCCTATGGCGATGTAGTTGAACAGGCTGCCGTTGAGAAAGCCCTCGCGGAGAATTCCAAGATCAAGGGTGTGTTCGTGCAGGCGTCAGAAACTTCCACGGGCGCTCAGCACGATGTCAAGGCGATGGGCCTTGCTGTGAAAAAGACCGCTGCGATCTTCGTCGTCGACGCAATTACCGGTATCGGGACGATGCCCCTGGATATCGACGGCTGGGGACTCGACGTCGTCATTGGCGGGTCTCAAAAAGCGTTCATGATTCCGCCTGGATTGGCTTTCGTGTCCATTAGCCCTAAGGCATGGGCACTGGCTGATTCCGCCAAAGCTCCGCGCTTTTACTTTGATCTCAAGAAGGAGCGAAAGAACGCGCTCAATGGCGAGTCCGCCTGGACTCCGAACATTGCATTGCTTCTCGCGCTCGGCGAAGCATTGAAATATATAAAATCGCTGGGCATGGAGAAAGTGGTAGAGAACGCGCAGCTCTTGGCTCGAGCGACCCGCGAAGCTATGCAGGCGCTCGGCCTTGAGCTGTTCTCTTCATCTCCCGGTTCTTCGGTTACTGCTGTGCGACCTCCCTCTGGCATGGATTCTGGCGTCATTATCAAAGAGTTTCGCAACCGCTTCAATGCCATCATTACCAACGGGCAGGGTTCGATGAAAGGCCAGATCTTCCGCTTCGCTCATCTGGGCTTTTTCGATTTCCACGACCTGTTCGCCGTGATCGCCGAATTGGAAATCATACTTGCAGCTCAGGGACACTCTGTTCGATTTGGCTCCGGCGTTGCCGCTGTTCAGAATGTCTATGCCGAAGCCGCGCTTCCAAAGGAAGCTCTAACGCTAACCTAAGACTCTCGCCATGAAAATTCTCATTGCTGAGCCGCTGGCGCCAGCCGCCATAGAACTTCTGCGTGCGCAATCCGATTGGAACGTGGTCGTCTCCGACCCCAAGGCTTACTCGGCTCACCTCTCCGATTCTGACGCCCTCGTGGTGCGTAGTGCTGTCAAGGTGACCAAAGAGGTTCTTGCCGCCGCTCCCAAGCTGCGTGTCATTGGGCGCGCTGGCGTGGGCGTCGACAACGTAGATATTGCGGCGGCTACCAGCGCCGGTGTTCTCGTCATGAACACTCCTGGCGGCAATGCGGTCTCCGTTGCCGAACATACTTTGGCGCTAATGCTTTCCATGGCGCGCTCTGTTCCGCAGGCCAGTTCCTCTACCAAGAGCGGCAAATGGGAGAAGAAGAAGTTTCTCGGCAATGAATTGCGCGGCAAGACTCTGGGCATTGTCGGTCTCGGCAGTATCGGCCGTGAAGTTGTCAAGCGCGCCCGCCCGTTCGAAATGCGCATTATCGGCCATGATCCCTACATTAGTTCCCAAAGCGCCCGCGATCTCGGTATCGAACTAGTTTCGCTCCCCGAGCTCTACCGGCAGAGCGATTATATTACTCTTCACGTTGCGCTCACGCCTGAGACCGATCATATGTTGAATACCGATGCGTTCGCTCAAATGAAGGATGGCGTTCGGATTGTGAACTGCGCTCGCGGTGAACTGGTAGACACGGCCGCGCTCGAACTCGCTATTTCGAACGGCACCGTCGGAGGGGCTGCGCTTGATGTTTTTGAGATCGAACCTCCTCCCGGCGACAGTTCGTTATTGAGACTCGAACCGGTCGTCGCCACGCCGCATATTGCCGGGTCAACTGAAGAAGCGCAGGAGATTGTCGGCATTCGCATTGTCGAGCAGCTCATCGAATATCTCAAAGGCGGCGTCGCTCTGAATGCCGTGAATATGCCTGCCTTGACGCCTGAACTGTATCGCGTCTTGGGACCCTATGTCGATTTGGCCGAGCGTCTGGGCTTGTTCCTCAGTCATATCGCTTCCGGGAATGCCCACACGATTCGCATCGTCTATTTCGGACGACTCGCCGAAAACAACACGCAGCTGCTGCGAAATGCCGGCTTGTCTGGCGTTCTCAGCCGCTCCATGGAATACCGGGCGAACGTAGTCAATGCGATGCAGATTGCGACTCAGCGCGGTTTTCGCGTAATAGAACAGCTCGAACCTGGGGAAGCGTTCATGGACTCCATTCGTATGGAGGTAGAGTCCGAGGCGGGCCGCTTCTCCGCCGTGGGCGCCGTCGTTCTGGGTAAGCCGCGCCTCTTACAGGTCGACGATATTTCCTGCGAAGCAACGCTGAACGGCAATTTGCTGTATTCGAAGAACGAAGATGTGCCTGGCGTAATCGGTTACTTAGGCACGGTTCTCGGCACGAACGGCGTGAATATCGCCAATTTTGCCTTGGGCCGGCAGGAAGTGAACCATGCAAGTTCCGCGCCGCTTACTGCGCTGTCGATTGTCGAGACGGACGAGCCTGTCTCGGATTCTCTCATCGCGCAACTTTTCGAAAATAAAGCCGTGAAGTTCGTGCGCCGCGTGAAGCTTTAGGAGCCGCCTGACTGATTAGGGCCGCTCAGATTTTCGAAATTCAAAATCGCGTTAAACACCATTCCGTAAGTTCCGAGCGTCTCGCCTCGGTAGATTGGATTATTGGCAAACAACAGTACGTTTCCTTTGCCAAGATGAGCATCTACCACGATCGGCCGTTCCGCAATTGAATCGCCGCCGTCCAGGAGGCCTGCCGCCAACAAGCGCTTCTTCTCAGAAAACCGGAGTATCACTTGCGGCCGGTAGGCGTTGGGGATTACAAAGAGATTATCCCGGGTTTGTTCCTCATTGAGTGGAGTTGCTTCCCATGGCTTGGGCGAAGGCAGCGGAGGTGCTTCTTGATACGGGCGTCCCTCCGGTACATCTTGGTCCTCTGGACCGCCACGCCCCGTGGGGCGCTTGTATTCTTTGTCAGTAAGAATGTTGCGGTTGATCACCAGATTGCTAATGGTGAACGCCATGCCGCCCTGACTGTAAACGCCAAGTTCTCCGCGGTACCCGTACGCGACCGGGGACGTGCCGTCTAGCACGACCGCTCTTAACACACTGCCATCCACCTTTGTCCCCTTTAGAGGGGCTACAAAGACGCCCGGAGCCAAGCCCTCATCAATCGCAAACTGTGCAGTATCTTCTGCCGTAATCAGAAGGCCGCCGTTCTCGACGAACTCCTTCAAATGCGAGACGCCATCGAATCCCAAACCTGGGCGCATATCTGCAGTCTCATCGAGTCCGCCCAGGTTTGGCGTCAGCGGCGTCTTTTGCCAGGGAAGGGAATTACCCCACATCGGCATTCCATTTACAATCTGCTCGCTTGAAACATGTGCTACCGGAGCGAAAACAATCACGTCGTACTTGCTCCGCAGATCCGCTTCCCGCGCGGCTGTCTGCGTGCTGAGATACGTGTACGGCACCTTCAGCTTGTCGAAAGCCTGTCGCCACCAACCTTCTGTCTGCGTATACAACCAGGTATGCATCAGGGCAATGCGCGGTGCCGCCGCGGGATGGACACGTACCTGGGGCCGGTCCGCCAGAGCATGAACATGCAGATCCAGCTCAGCCAACGCGGCGCTGAGCCTGTCTCCGTCTGCACTCTTAAACAGTAAGGAACCTGCATTAAAATGCTGTCCTCCACTTTCGAAAGCCGCCTCGGTGATAGAGACCTCCGCGGGTCGCATCGCAAAAACCAGCGCGAGCAGGCCAATCTGGCCCGTGTTGTTCACTGCGTACAATGCGGTTTGCGTGTGTGAGGCTTGTTGTGGCCCAGTATCGCTCAAATTGGTCACGCGCTCCATCTTCGAGTTCAAGATCGATTGATCTACTACCCGTACCGTTCGCACATCAAATAAATCTCCGAAGGACCAGCCAGTATCGTCATACGGGTGCTTCTGCGGGTCGTCAGGCGACCAGTATTGCCGATCCAACAAGGCGTCCGCCGCACGGGAGTAAGGCTGGTCCATGCGGATGACCCAACTGCCTGCCGCAAATTTCTCCGGCTTAGGCGAAGCCGGCTTCTCGCCTGAGTTGTCCGATTTCTGGTCGCGCTGTGGCGGCACATTCACAGTTGCGGCTTCGGTCAACCGAAAGATTTCTACGTGCTGAGCCTTTAGCACTTTCACCAATTGCAATTGCCGGTTCAGCAAGCTTTCATCCGCTGGTAGCACGTACGCCGCTGGCCCGGAGTTCTTCGGCTTCTCAACAGATCGTTTGCTCTTCAGGTAAAAATCATTCAGAAAATGTTCGCTATTGTGCGCGAAATACGAAAGGGTCGTAAGCAGCGCTGTTTCTTCATAGTTGTTGTTGTCTCGCTGTGACCAGATCACTGTCGGATAAGGAGGATTGGGCCGATACCAGGTCCGAGAATACTCATCGGGCGAAAGAATTCGCTTCTCCGTATCCGCACCGCCGTTTCCGAATGTTTCGTAGAGCCTGCTAATGCCGTTATGCATCGCAGCAAGGAACATCAGGTATCCCGGACTCCAGGTGTCGAAATCTCCGTGTGTGAAGGCTCCGGGCATTCCGAAATTCTGTAATTGCTGTACGTTGTTCCATCCGAGCGCTGCCCATTCGTCCGTGAGCATCGGATCAACCCATGCGTTGTACGGCCCATCCCCCACCGTGTTGTCGTATATGAATGGCACGGATTCGTGCAGGTCGTGCAACACCTGGGCGTGCCAGGCCAAATACGTATTCAGAATATTGTTGGTAAGAGCAAGTGTCATGCCCATGGCATCGCGATTGTTGTCGTGGGCGACGTAGTGCCCCCAATAGAGGAGGTGCGGCCAATTGTCCCCGGGATGAGCCTTGTGCCACCGGTAGATGTCGACCATGCGGTCCCGGCCATCTACCTCCACCACTGGCGTAATCAACACAATCATGTGCTTTCGGATGTACTGGATGTATGGGGCATCGTCCACCGCCAGCCGGTAAGCGAGTTCCATTAGCGCAGTCGGCGCTCCCGTCTCTGGAGAATGAATGGTTCCAGTTATGTAGTAAACCGGGAATGCTTTCGACGCCAGCTCCGCCGCGGCCTCATCATCCAATGCAATCGAACGCGGATCGGCCAGCTTTGCCAGGCGCTCACCGTTCTGCTGCGCTTGGGAAAGCAGCGCTTCATCTCCCACCGCCGCCGCAATCATCTCCCGGCCTTCTTCGGTGTGTCCGATTGTTAAGACTTTCACCCGCGGTGTGCTCCGCTCCAAAAGCCTGAAGTAATGATAGACATCTTCCGCATAAGGGAGCATGTCGGGAGCGCCAGCCACATCGCCCAGAACCTTTGCCGGCGTCGGAACGAGCTTTGAAGCGGGAAGATAGTCAGTCAAGGGTGAGTTGAGAGAGGGACCGGTCGTGTACTTCCGAATGTGCTCCGTATAGGTTTGATCGATCGCTTGCTTCGGGTCGCGCGCAAACTGTTCCGAGCCGGGCGCACGTTCCGATATTTGAGCGCTTGTTGGTACTTCAAACGCCAAGAGGCTCAAAGCGGCTACCGCAAGGACTTGACCCGTTCGCATTATCCAATCGTAAACTTTGAACCGGAGGCAGCCCGCAGAATCTAGGAATCTGCATGAAGGGCGAAGCAGCAGACGGCGAGCGTCTTGGATTTCGGCGAACGCGCGATGAGACAGCCGGTCAGGTTACGAGGCTCCCGAGCACCTCTGCAGCCATGCCCAGAATACCTGCTGCGATACCCTGAAACTAGCACTGAATATACTCTCTAGGCCGGCTAACAGAATTCGTTTCTAAAACGATCTCACCCAAGCGAGGCTACTGAGTAGGAATCAATATGGCCACAACTGTGATCGGCACGCGCGAGACTCGCCCTGTCCACTTTTGGGAGTCGACCAACGGACAGAAAGCCATTATGGCGGTTACCGGTGCGATCCTATTTCTTTTTGTAGTCTTTCATATGATCGGCAACCTTCAGGTGTTTGAGGGCCCCGAGCAACTCAATTTCTATGGTGCCGCGCTGCGCCGGTTCCCGGAAGCTCTTTGGGCAGCCCGCGCCGTTCTTCTCGTCGCAGTCGTTTTGCACATCTGGTCTTCCGTCCAATTGGCGTTACGCAAAAATCGAGCCCGTCCAGTCAGTTACTCCAAGCGGCGCAATACGAACTCTTCCTACGCTTCGCGAACGATGTATTGGAGCGGCCCCATTCTGTTGGCGTTCATCATCTACCACCTGTTGCACCTGACCGCCGGCTACATCCACCCGGGCGGAGCTTTCATAGAAGGCGACGTTTATCACAACTTAGTAGCCGGCTTTCGGGTCTGGTACGTGTCAGCCTGGTATATCTTCTCGATGGTTCTTCTTGGTTTTCACATCCGGCACGGCGCCTGGAGCATGTTTCAGTCGCTTGGCGTGAATCACCCTCGCCATACGCCCCTGCTGAAGAAGGGTGCCGCAGCCGTCGCCATAATCATTGCTCTCGGATATATCTCAATACCGCTCAGCATCATGCTAGGCCTGATCAAATAAATGGAACTCGACGCTAGAATACCCTCCGGTCCCATTCAAGAGAAGTGGGACAAGGCGCGTTTCGACATGAAGCTGGTCAATCCAGCCAACAAACGCCGGCATTCCCTTATCGTGGTCGGCTCAGGGCTTGCTGGCGGATCGGCGGCCGCCACGCTTGGCGAATTGGGTTATCAAGTGAAATGCTTTTGCTTTCAGGATTCCCCTCGCCGTGCCCATTCTATCGCTGCGCAGGGTGGCATCAACGCGGCCAAGAATTACCAGAATGATGGCGACAGCGTCTATCGCCTCTTCTACGACACGGTTAAAGGCGGCGACTTCCGCTCCCGCGAAGCGAATGTGTACCGGTTGGCGGAAATTAGCGTCCACATCATCGATCAATGCGTCGCTCAGGGCGTTCCTTTTGCCCGTGAGTACGGCGGTACTCTTACGAATCGCTCCTTCGGGGGAGCCCAAGTATCGCGGACCTTCTACGCTCGTGGGCAGACCGGGCAGCAACTTCTGCTCGGAGCTTATCAGGCACTGGAACGCCAGGTGCACGCGGGTAGCGTCACGATGTATCCGCGCACTGAAATGCTTGATCTCATCGTTATCGATGGCAGGGCGCGGGGCATCGTCACCCGTAACCTTGTTACCGGCGAACTCGACGTCCACTTGGCTGACGCCGTCATCCTCGGGACCGGTGGCTACGGCAATGTTTTCTTTCTTTCGACCAATGCCAAAGGCTCCAACGCGACCGCTTGTTGGCGTGCTCACAAACGCGGGGCTCTCTTTGCCAATCCTTGTTTCACACAGATTCACCCCACCTGCATTCCCGTTTCAGGTGACTATCAATCCAAGCTCACCCTCATGAGCGAATCGCTCCGTAACGACGGGCGTATCTGGGTGCCTTTAAAAAAAGGTGACAAGCGCCCGCCTGATCAGATTCCGGAATCGGAGCGCGACTACTATCTCGAACGCCGCTACCCGAGCTTCGGCAACCTCGTTCCGCGTGACGTCGCCTCTCGCAATGCGAAATACGTGTGCGACGAAGGGCGCGGGGTCGGCAAGACGGGCCTTGGCGTCTATCTTGATTTTGCGGAATCTATCAAACGGCTGGGCAGGAAGACCGTTGAGGATCGCTACGGCAATCTCTTCGACATGTATCAGCGCATCACCGATGAAGATCCGTACAAGGTACCTATGCGGATCTACCCGGCTATTCACTACACCATGGGAGGGCTCTGGGTTGACTACAATCTGATGAGCACGATTCCGGGCCTCTTCGTAATCGGTGAAGCGAACTTTTCTGATCACGGAGCGAACCGGCTCGGGGCCAGTGCTTTGATGCAGGGCCTCTCCGATGGCTATTTCATCGTGCCTTACACAGTTGGCGACTATCTCGCTACCAGTAAGCTGCCAAAAGTCAATACCAGCAATCCGGAGGTCCGCAATGCCGTGGCTTGCGTGCGGCAAACTATTCAGAAACTGTTGACGATCAATGGCAAGCGAACTGTCGATTCTTTCCATCGGCAGCTCGGCAAGATTGTCTGGGATTACTGCGGGATGTCGCGTACTGCAGCAGGGCTTGAAAGCGCCATCGAGCAGATTCGCGAACTGCGGGAAGAATACTGGCAGGACGTCAGAGTCGCCGGCAGCGCCGACGACTTGAATCAAAGCCTCGAAAAAGCAGGCCGTGTTGCTGACTTCTTTGAACTCGCCGAGCTCATGTGCATCGACGCCCGCGAGCGCAACGAATCGGCAGGTGGTCACTTCCGCGAAGAGTATCAGACCGAGGAAGGTGAAGCGCAGCGCGATGACGAGCATTACTCGTATGTCGCCGCATGGAGCTATCGCGGCTACGGGAACTATCCAGAGCTTTCAAAGGAACCGCTCGAATTTGAGTACGTTCATCCGAGCCAGAGGAGCTACAAGTAGATGCGGGTCACGTTGAAAATCTGGCGTCAATCCAGCCGGAAAACGGCGGGTAAGTTTGTCAGCTATCCCGTCGACAACGTCGATCCGGATATGTCCATGCTCGAATGCCTGGATGTGCTCAATGAGCAGTTGCTGGAACGCGGTGAAGAACCGGTCGCCTTTGAACACGATTGCCGTGAAGGAATCTGCGGATCCTGTGGATTTATGATCAATGGCGTCGCTCACGGTCCGGTTCGCGCCACCACCGTCTGCCAACTGACGATGCGGCATTTCAAAGACGGCGAAGAATTGACCTTGGAGCCGTGGCGCGCACGTGCCTTTCCGCTGATCAAAGACTTGGTTGTCGATCGTCGCTCTTTTGACCGGATCATCGCGTCAGGCGGGTACATCTCCGTTTCGACGGGCAGCGCTCCCGACGGAAACGCCATTCCTGTGTCGAAAGAAGCGGCGGATCGCTCCATGGATGCGGCGGCCTGCATCGCCTGCGGAGCCTGCGTTGCTGCTTGTCCCAATGCATCGGCCGCCCTCTTCACCGGGGCAAAAATAGCTCATCTCGGGATATTGCCGCAAGGTAAGCCGGAACAGGATATCCGTGCCGTTCGCATGGTGACACAGATGAATACCGAAGGCTTTGGCGGCTGCACTAACATCGGAGAATGCACAGGGGTTTGCCCGAAAGAAATTCCGCTGGAAGTGATCGCCGCGATGAATCGCGATTACCTGCTCGGCAGTTGGCGCGAGCGCGATAATGTCGTGACCTCTATCCGACCGTTTACGGAGTGGAGTACGGGCTCGAAATTACAGATCGACCAGAGCGCCGATTAATCGGAGATCGTAATCGTCGGGCGCGCACGCTCTTTCGCCGCTTCCGCCTTCGCGATAACGGTCTGCGCGAGTTTCTCAAACAAGGCAGTCTGCGCGTTTGGCTCCTCAAGGGTCGCGATCGGTCGCCCGTTGTCACCCATTTCACGCGTCTTCGGATCCAGCGGAATTTCGGCCAACAGAGGCACTTTCATCCGTTCGGCGGTCTTTGCACCACCGCCTTTGCCGAAAACATAAAGCCTTTCGCCGTTGTGCTCCAGAAAGCTCATGTTCTCGACAATACCGAGTACCTGCTCTCTTACCTGCTCGAACATATTAACGGCTTTGCGCGCATCTTCGAGCGCCACATCCGAAGGAGTTGTAACGATCACGGCACCCGTCAGCGGCGTGGTTTGAATAAGTGTCAATTGCACGTCGCCTGTGCCCGGCGGCAGATCGATTACCAGGTAATCCAGTTCTCCCCAGTCGACATTCCGTAGGAATTGCTGGATCACGCTGTTGAGCATCGGCCCGCGCCAGACGAGCGGCTTGTCTCCCGGATTCAAGAACGCCATCGACATCAGCCGCACACCGTGAGCTGCCAGCGGTTGGATTCGTTGTCCGATCGCATGGGGTGTTTCCGCGATTCCCATCATCAAAGGCACATTCGGGCCGTAGACATCCGCGTCGAGCAGACCGACTCGGTGACCGAGCTTGGCAAGGCTGATCGCGAGGTTGACCGCTATCGTGCTTTTCCCAACGCCTCCTTTCCCGGATCCAACAGCGATGATGTTTTGCACTCCGGGGATTGGTAGCTTCGGTTGCTCGTTCGGAGCGTTAGGACCCATATGCTCAAGCTAACATCAAGCCCGCTTGAGCCTTCAAATCAAAACCGGCGAAATCCCTGCGCTGCAATTTTGGGAAAGCGGCCGCCGCGACCATGGCGGCATTATCGGTCGACAATCCTGCGCTCGGAAAGTAGAACTTGAACTCCCGCAATTGTGCCGCCGCTTGTCGTAAGCCGGCGTTTGACGCGACTCCGCCTGCAACCAGGATGGATTCGGCACTGATCTGTTCCGCTGAGGCTGTTGCGTGCCGGAGCAGTTCCTGGATCACGGTGTATTGAAAGCTTGCGAGCAGGTCGAGTGTGCGTTGTGGGGTCGCTGCGCGCCACTTTTCGACAGTCGCGATCCTCATCCTTTTACGATGGGCAATTTCGGTCTCAGTATCGTTCTGTTCGGTCCAGCGAAGAACGGCCGTCTTCAGTCCGCTGAAACTGAAGTCGAGCTCATTGCCCTTCATCTTGGCGAGAGTAAATTTCACTGCTTTCGGATCGCCGAATCGGGCCAACTGATCGATCACCGGGCCGCCCGGATACCCGTAACCGAGCAGCTTCGCCACTTTATCGTAAGCTTCGCCCGCCGCATCGTCCCTCGTTTTACCCAAGAGGCGGTATTCGCCCAACTCGCGTACTTCGAACAGATGAGTATGACCGCCGCTGACAACCAAGGCGAGCGCCGGGAACCGAACGTTTGCGTGCTCTAGCAACACGGAGTGGATGTGTCCTTCGATATGGTTGACGGCGATCAAAGGAACATTGCGCGCGAAACACAATGCTTTGGCATATGTGACGCCCACGAGCAATGAGCCAACGAGCCCTGGCCCCGCAGTCACTGCAATCGCGGTTAACTCGTCTAGTGTCACGCCGGCGCCTTCCAGTGCTTGCCGAACAATCGGAACGATCGCGCGCAAATGCTCCCGAGAAGCAAGTTCCGGAACAACGCCGCCGTATTTCGCATGTGTCTCAAGTTGTGATCCTACAACGCTCGAACAAATACGTGCGCCGTTTTCTACCACTGCTGCGGCAGTTTCATCGCAGGAACTCTCAATTCCTAAAATAAGAGTTTGCAAGTTTCTGACTTTTATTATGATCTGCCTGAAGAACTGATCGCGCAGGAGCCGCCGAGCGAAAGAGGCGCTTCCCGCCTGCTGGTCGTATCGCGCGAGAAGAATTCCTTCTGCGACGACGAGTTCCGGAATTTCAGCAATTATCTTCGCCCCGGTGACTGCCTGGTTCTAAATGACACTCGCGTGTTCCCGGCGCGACTGCATGGTGGGCGTAACAGCGAAACGGGAGGGATCATCGAGGTGCTTCTGCTTCGGGCTCTCGACAAAGACGAGAATTGTTGGAAAGCGCTTGTCAGGCCAGGGAAGCGCGCACGCCAAGGAGACCGCATCGTTTTCAGCCCAAAACTTTCGGCCGAAATCCTTTCACAAGAAGAGTTCGGGGAACGAACGATCCGTTTTACCGCGGAAAGGCCGCTGCGCGAGCTTCTGGAAACGCTCGGTGAGACGCCGTTGCCGCCGTACATTCATCGCAGGCCCGATCCGCGTGATCGTGAACGCTATCAAACCGTCTTTGCACAAACGTCTGGCTCCGCAGCCGCGCCAACTGCCGGATTGCACTTCACGCCCCGCATACTCAACGATTGTCGTGCTGCAGGTGCGGAGATTGCATATGTCACCCTCCACGTCGGACTGGGCACGTTCGCTCCCATTCGCGGGGAGGAGTTATCGCAGATCCGCCTGCATCAGGAGACTTTCGAATTAAGTGAGGACGACTGTGAAAGAATGCGCCGTGCCAAGAGATTGGTCTGCGTGGGAACCACCACGGTGCGCGCCGTCGAGACTGCGCTGCTGCGCGGCGGACTCTCTGCCCAGCATGGGGAGACCGATCTCTTCATCTATCCAGGGTTCAGGTTTCGTGCGGTCGGTGCGATGCTCACCAATTTCCATCTGCCGAAATCCAGTTTGTTAATGCTTGTTGCCGCATTCGCAGGCCGCGAGCTTGTGCTGGCGGCCTACGAACATGCAGTACGCTCCCGCTATCGATTTTTCTCGTACGGCGACTGCATGATTATTGAGTAGCTAGGATGCACGATTTTACGTAGAGAGGTACCGCCGGTAGGCGTTCAATCCATCAGCTACGTATTCCGCCAGTGCGGTGCGGCCCTCATCGGCGGCGTGTTCATCGTACAGCAACCTTCGTCCTGTGCGAGCAATCTCGAGTACATCGTCCACGTTGGCTTTCCAGTCATCCGGAGGCCAGTCGATTGCGCTCGAAACAACTGAAGGAACTCCCTCTGCTACTCCGTCGGCGGTGACCATGTTGAAGGATTCAGTGTAACTAGGCTGCAGAAGTAAGTGCATATGACTAACCGTCTTGCGGAAATTCGGCCACGATTGCCAGCCGTTGGAATGCAGACTGATGCCCGGGAGTGCGCCCAGCATTTCTCTGACTGCTGCCAGGATCGTGTCGCCGCCACCCTCGGTACGGCCGCCGGAAAGCCAAAGCTCCAGCGGAGAACGTAAACGACGCGCCATCTCCAGCGCCGCGCCGGCCGCGCTCATCAGGTTCTTCAACGGACGGGTTGCGCCAAAGACTCCAATGCGAAGCGTGCCACCTCGCCACGGCAATTGCCGTACTGGGCAGCCGTCCAGATAGTAGAGATTAGGAAGGTAGGCGCAAGGAACGCCGAATGCCGACTTCACCCAATCACAGAAGCGGCGGCTGTTGCCCGCCATGTGAACGTTCGCTGTGCCCATTTCGAGTTCCATGACTTCCCGCATGAGCTTCACCCCGTTGCGATCAGCTTGCAGAAATCCAACGTTGGAGTGGCAATTCACCGCGAAATGCGTGTCGGGGAAATGGGTAGCCAGCGCTTGTAGCTCAGCGGTTGGTATCCATGGCGCAGAGATGATCACGTGCTGCGCCGGAGCAGAGCTAAGCCTCTGGTGCAGATCGACTGCATTAAGAATCGGCCAAACATCGGCCTTCACATTCTCGCGGCGAAGAACTTTTGCGGTGTTGATCGCGGCAACACCGAGACCGATATGGCTGATGTTGCGGCTGGCGGCGAAATTTTTGTAAGCAAGGACTACACTCAAGAGTCGGGCCTCCTCGATTCGGCAACATTCGTTGCCGTGCTGAGAATGGCGCGATCACCGTTCGCCCTGGCGAACAAATACTCGAAAAACGCCTGATTCCAAATACGTTAGCGCCTTTTTTGAACCTGTGACTCGCATTTGCAAAGTTCGCGGCACAAGATGGACCCTGAATGGATAAAAACGACCGCACGGACTGTGTGCTTGGCCGATGGCGTGCGGAAGGTTGGTTACGCCAAGCTTTGGAGCGGCGCGGCACCTCGCCATAGAGAGCCAGCAAGAATGCCATCTCCTGGAACTAGATATGTCATCCCGCATTATTGTGCCGACGCCAGTTTGCTTTTCCTCCGGCTCCGGAACGCGCTCTGGCTTTCCGGGCAGGGAATGCGTATCCCGCGATGCCAACAAGAATGGCAACCGCTGCCGCAACGAATACCCGGGCAAAATCATCTGTGGAACCGATCAAGTATCCGGTCATAATGGGTGCTCCGATGGCGGCGACCAGGTTCCCGAAAATTCATAGTTCCACCCACTTGTGGGCGCTTGCCCTAGGCCCCAAGAGAAGCGGCGAAGCGACGAGCCTCCTTACTCCTGGGGCGAGTGCTGCGCCGAAGCATGCAAGACTCCACAGGAGAGCGCTGATTCGACCCATGGTTGCACTCCAAAGCGGTCCAGTAAGACACCGAATACGACATTTGTTAAATCCGAAGCCCTCTCGAGCGCCTGTTTCGCAACGGACAAGTTTACTCGGTCGAAATAGTTAGCACGTACTCCAAAGCACGCACAAATGCGATGAGCCGGCGTCTGTGTGGGATACCGTTCCTCTACGCCGTCCTTGTATGGTCCATGGAGATCAGAGCCAACTTCGACGGCATCCGGCCAATCAAGGGGACGCGGAGGTCTTGCTGTGTGTCGTCCCATAAGTGTCATCACGCATTTGATACGGCTGGGAAAGTCTGGTCGGTCCACGAACGCCACACCGGCAGGATGCATTCGTGCAGCCGCCGTGCGATTTCGAAATCTCCACTGCGGACGATAGCAAGTCGCCAGTATTTGCCGCTCTTTCGAGAAATGAAAGTGTGGTGGAGGCACATGAAGACCTGCAGCACCAGCTTTTTCGCTGCCATCCCGAGGCGCACTACCTGTTCGGAATTGTCGGCGATCACGCCACCGATAACCGGAATAGAGCCGTTCACAACTTCGATCACCGTTCGGATCGCCGCTTCCAGTTCAGTCTCCGATATTCCGGCGCCCTCGCCGGTGCTCCCTCCTCCACCACGCCATCAACGTCACAGGTTTTCACAAATTGCGCTTCTTGACCAACTCCCGCATGGTTGACTGTGTCATCCTCGGCGAAAGTAGTAACCATGGGTGGAATCACGCCCTGCAAATTGTTCAGATTGTGCGTACGCAGCTCCAAAATACCTCGCCGGATCACGACTCGTACGACCAGTCAGATTTCGGAAGACGTTCCGAGATTAGCAGTTGTCGTATGACACGAATCCGGAGGCCGGATATGGACAAAGCACCACAGAAAGACGGCCGCCGTAACCTGCCCGACATCGAAGATTTCGCGGCACTGGACGAGTATTTGCATCAGACGGGCCGGATCGCGGACGAAACCCATGCGAGATTCCGGATTCTCTCCGGTGGTGTTTCAAACCGTGTGGTTCTGGTGGAGCTTTCGACAGGCGAAACGTGGGTGATCAAACAAGCTCTCGAAAAGCTGCGCGTCCAACTGGACTGGCGTTGTGCACCGGAACGAAGTGAAAGGGAGGCTCTGGCGCTGTCGTTGCTCGCACAACTGGCGCCCCCGGGAAGCATCACCAGCCTGATCGTTGCGGATCGCGGCAATCACCTTCTTGCAATGAGAGCTGTACCTGAGCCTCGTGCTAACTGGAAGGAACTCTTGCTAAGCGGTGTCATAGCTCCAGCGCACTCGAAGCTGCGGGTATCTTCTCGGTACGATCCACCGCTGCGGTTCCGAAGGCTGGTTCCCGATTCCCCATGAGTTCGCCGATACCCGTTTCTTTCATGATCTTCGGGTTGAGCCATATTACCTATACACCGCTTCCGTTTTATCCGAAACGGCCGCCTTTTATCAGGCGATAGTGGACGAGATGGACACCGCCTCCATCACCATAGTGCACGGAGATTTCAGTCCGAAGAATATTCTCGTTCACGAGCAAAGGCTCGTGCTTCTGGACCACGAAGTCGTACACATTGGCGATCCGGCATTTGACATTGGCTTTTTTCTGGCGCACATTCTCAGCAAAGCTCACCATTTGGATAGAAGCCGCGATGCCCTCATACGTGGCGCACAGCTGTTTTGGGAGGCATACCATTCGGAGTTGGGTGCACAGTGCGGCCGGTGGCAGTTGGAACCTCGCGCGGTGCGCCATACACTCGGTTGCTTGCTCGCCCGTGTTGCCGGGCGCTCTCAGCTGGAGTACTTTTCGGAATCCGAGCGCAATGCTCAGAAAGCAGCCGTTCTCTCGATTTTGCGCAGTGTTCCGGCGAGCATTCCGACTCTCATCCAGGCTTTCCTGGCACGGATCGAGCAGCGCTCCTAAAGGCATCTCGCACGTGCCACCTGGTCTCTCTCTCAATGCTGAGTAAGCGATTATATTTGGCTGTCCGTTCAGACTGCGTGACCGAACCATTCTTAAAGTAGTCCGCGCACCAGCCTACCGCCAGGTCGGCGGCCCAGGTATCCTCGGTCTCACCGCTTCGAACGCTTACAATGACGGACCACCCTGCTGAACGTGCAAGACGATACGCATCGGCAGCCTCGGTAAGAGTGCCGGCTTGATTCACTTTCAGCAATAGCGCGTCGCACGCTTGTCTCTCAATAGCCTGTGAGATGCGGGACAAATTCGTGCAAAGTAGATCATCTCCGACACTCAGGCTCTTACCCGCAAGATGTTGGAGTAGCATTCGCCAATGTGTCCAATCTTCTTCAGCGAGCCCGTCTTCCACGCTGCACAATGCATACTTCTCAACCCACCCAGCCAACCGCTCAACCATAGCCGGACCGTCCAGAACTTCTCCATCCAAGTAGTACCGTCCTGCTCGGTGAAACTGGGTCGAGGCAACATCCACCGCGAGGGCGACGTCAGTTCCGGGCGTGTAACCTGCTGCATGAATCGATTCGAGCGCCAAGTCGATCATTTCTTGCGAACAGGTCGCAGGCGGCGCCAGGCCTCCTTCATCGGCACGCAGCCGTCGCATTCCATAGCGTCGAAAGATCAATTCCGCGGCAGCTTCATAAATCGAGTGGGTTGACGCCAATGTTTCATCGATGCTCTCAGCGCGTAGGGGAACGATCAGGACGTCCTGAATAGCGACCTGCGCTCCGGCGTGCTTCCCACCGCTGAAGAGATTTATGGTCAGACGAGGAAGCGACTGCGGCTCGAGGTTAAGAAGCTCCCCAAAGGCTTGATACAGTGGCTTGCCGGACGAAAGCGCATTCGCCTTTGCGAAGGCGAGTGACACAGCAAGAATAGCGTTGGCCCCCAGCCGCGATTTGTCCGGTGTGCCGTCGAGTTCGATCAGCCTTCGATCCAACTGCTGCTGGTTTTCGAATGGCTTACCTGAAACGGCTGCAGCGATCTCCGTATCGATCTTCGCAACAGCTAATCGACATCCGAGTCCGCTATAACGTCGCCGGTCGCCATCGCGTAACTCTTTTGCCTCTGCAGACCCTGTAGACGCGCCTGCGGGAACTGAGGCCGAGGCCGTTACGCCGCCCCTTAGGGTGCATCTGGCGAGTACTGTTGGCCGTCCTCGGCTGTCAACGACCTCTTGCCCCGAGACGGTATCAATCACAGGCATGCTGGCCATCGGGCTACCGTCTTGATCTTGGTTCAGAGATTGTTGTCAGCAAACGCATTATTCAAATCTTGCAGATTTCGAAAACTCCCGGATAGCTCCATGGTTTCCAGTCCTCGGCGTACAGATTCTCGCTCATCTCCAGAGTAAGGCCCAAATGGCTCGGCCATCACGTCAGAACATATACCCATCAGAGCCAAGCTGCATTTTAGACCCTTGATGGGGCTTTCGCCCTGCTGGCGAGCTCGATATACAGCGGTTCCAATTCTATGACGCGGCGCTGCAAAGCGCTTGCGGTGGTAAGGTCCCTGCGCACCGCGGCATTGTGAAGCTCCACATACAATCGAGGCCAGACATTCGATCCGGCGCACATACCGCCCTGTGCGCCGAACAAAACTGCCTCGGCTAATAGTTCATCAGGTCCTACGAGAAGAGAAAAGGACGGACAGTCTCGCAAAGTTTCCCGGACGGGCTGAAAATAGGCTATTTTTAAACCACTGTTCTTTATTCTGACAATATTCTTTATGTCAGCTCGACAGTGGCGGTTCGCGAATTGAGCGCAGATAGTCGTCGGTCCTATGTGTGGTGGCGCTATCCAAGAAGGTTTCTTTTACGCGACTGCTCGTTCTGAGCGTTGTAGTCGTCGAGTTCGTTCGTTGATAGGAGACCGTGTGTCGCGTTCCCGATGTTATCAGTCCTGGCCAGGGCAGGTGTTGGAGCGGTCACCAGAAACGAAACGTTCGCCGCAGCGGCGGGAAGTGCTGACGGTGAGTTGTACTGGCTAGCCAAGTAATCTCCGCGGTCAGAAGATCGGATAGAAGTCGGAGCTATCACGCGGCATGCTCCTGTTGCGTCAAATCTGCCAGAGCACGCTCTTTCTGGTGACATCTCGTGCACCGGCACGAGGTTGTTGGTAACTGGCGCCGGCGCTCTCCTAACAACTACCCTTTCCAGAGGCGCGGAACACGGTTGGCCGGTCTCGGGATTGAATCGGTACGCGGGATTAGGCTTGCCGGCTATGAAGCAAGGATTTGAGGTAGCAACAGGCTCGTATCGCTGGGAGACTGCAGCTGTGGGCTGAACGGCAGGCACGCGGGTCACTGCCGCATTACCGCTGGGAATACTCTTGACTATGTCCGCGTCCGCCGCTGGAGCTAACATTCTTGGCCGCCCTCGGCCCTCAGCGGTTGCTTGCGCCTTGGCCGACCTGCGGTATCCGCCGTAAGCAAATCCGATCAACACTAACACTGCGACCGCGCCAATAATCAGGCCCACCCTCTTGCTTATTCGAGCAGAGGTTTCGGGTTCGGGATGGAGATCGAGATCCGTAGGTGACTCAAAGGAGGGCTTCGCTGACTCGGGTTCTTTATCCTCTGGGTGCAACACGTGCAATCTCCACTTTCTGTGTTTTCTTGCCCGAGCCGAGTACAAGCTCCGCCCGATCAAACAGCCGATCTATGATGTACGTCTGCTGGCGAACAAGATAGTTGCTCATCTCCCCCTTACTATCCGGACCGATAATCAGCAGGATGGGAGCTTCGCGGTTCTGCATCTCTTGCGGCATTTGTACGTAGGTTTTCGAGCCATCGTCGAACACCCTGGTAGGACGAAGATGTTCAGCTGCCCCAGTTACTTTGTAATCGAAGTTGAGCTTCTCGACAGCCATCATGGCCGGCCTCTCGTCAACACTGCGCTTTGCGGAGCGCGGCCGCTCACGCAGCTGCGCCTCTTGCTGTTGCCACTTCTGATTGCCCTGATCCGGCGGGTACTGAAACGCGATTCGAGCGATATAGTCCTGAGCTTTTGAGATCAGCCGTAAGTAGTACGCACGCCGATCCGTCGTGATGAGAAGGTTCGTATCGAGCCCTGCCATCTGCGGCTTGAGAACGATGATCGGAGTAGCCTGATCGCCGTTGCCATAAAGCGCTGGTGAGATATTCCACCGCACCGAGTCACCGATCTGCGGTTCGCCTTCGAGCTTTTCGCCAGATTGCAGCTCGATCATGCAGACGCAGAACCGCACAGATACCTGTCGGGAGGCCAGCACCGAAGTTGTAGATCACTCGACCATCCGCCCCAGGATTGCCTTAACCTCCGCTTGGCTTCAAACAGGATACAGCGACGTTCTGCTGGGACATTTACTCTGCGGTAACATCTGTCACTGAGGCAATACGCCGAATTTTTAATTGTCCGTCATCAAGCATGTCATTGCGCAACTTGGCTTGGCCGGGTTGGCCGCTGGCCAGCCACATCACAGCATTATTCGGAGATTTGGTGCTAAGGCTCAGTACGGTCACATTCTGTGGATCGAATCCAGGATTGACGCGGAGCAGGTTACCGAGACTGAACAGGACGACGCACCGATTGCGATCAAACAGAAAGCGCATGCCACTTGGATAGTGACAAACAGTTTTCCGAGTCTGAGCTTCCCAATCTGCCCGGCTGAGGTCTTAAGCGATCCTACCGGCTGCACACCCGAGGTTTGCCACGCCGGGGCCAATCCGAAGAGTACAGCGATACCGCTGAAACAGCGATGCAGAAGCAGCACTCGAGTATCGATGGCTAACACAAGCTGCACGGGCTTGCGGTCTGTGGAAAGCAAGCGGACCAGGAGGGGCCCAAGCTTCGCGCGAGCAGCCAACCGAAGACTCCACCCATGAGCGAAATAATTAGGCTCTCGGTTAGCATTTGACGAATGAGTCGCATTCGCCCGGCCAAGCGCCACTCGCATCGCCATTTCATTTACGCGAGCTGTCGAGCGCGCGAGCAGCAGACTTGCGACATTCGCGCAGGCCATCAGCAATATACCTACCGCCACTCCGAACAGAATCCAGAGCGGACGTACGAAGGTCATCCGCAAATCGGATATCCCCGTCGCTGCAGACCGCACGCGAATCTTACCTTCCAGAATTTGCTTCTTAATGATTTCCGGCATAACCGGAAAGAGTTTCACGAGTTGGGCTTGGAAATCGTGAAATGACGGTTGAAGATGCGCTTGTACCTGCTCTGGCGAACTGCCTGGCGCGAAGCGGCCGATCATTTGCAGCCAGAATACTCCAGGACTCTGAAGCACGAACGGCATTTGTAAAGCCCCGGGTAGCCACACATCTACGAACTTTCCGGGCTCTACACCCCAGAATCCCTTGCGCGCCACTCCGATAATCTGCACTTCTTTGTCATCGATCGGGATCTTTCGTCCCACAACTTTTCGGATCTCGCTGAAAGCGACGATCCCAAAAGGCGTAACTGATGACAGCCAGGGCGCTGGTTTGCGGAACACGGTCCTGCTCTTTGGAAAAGAGAGCGCCAATGACGGGACGAATGCCCAAGATGTCGAAGGCCTCTCCCGAAACGTATGCGCGATTAATCCTTTCGATTGGCGCCTCTGGGTTGAATGACCTCATTTCCGCACGGAACGGTCCGCTGAAAAGCCCCAGACGCACAAGGGATTTGGTCACATCGGCGAAGCGAAGGAATTCGGGATAGCTGAAAATGTCTCGTTCGGCGCCAGGCGCAGTCCCGGGGTTCGTCGGTTCCGGCCAGGAGAGAGTAAACAACTGATCGGGCGAGTAAACAGGCAATGGCCGTAGGATAGCTGCATCCGCGATGGCGTAAATGGCTGTGTTTGCGCCAATAGCTAAGGCCAGCGACAGCACAGCCGTACTTGCAAAAGTGGGGGACTTCCATAGGCCGCGCCAGCCGTAGCGCACGTCTTGCATGGTTCCATCGAGCCAGGCCAGAAGACGAAAGGAACGACTCTGTTCCTTAAGATAGGTGATGTTTCCGAAACGTACACGAGCCTCTCGCTGGGCCTCTTCCGTGGTGAATCCCTTTGCGCGTAATGCAGCAGCACGCCGTTCCAGGTGGTCTCTCAATTCCTGTTCCAGTTCTTCATCCACACGGCGCGGATGCAGTGCGTTCTTCAGTCTCGAAAGCCAGGACACAAGCAGAGCTCCTCAAAAGCATTGCTATGCATTGAGCAATATGCGTGAGACAGCAGCGAAGAAGCTTTCCCATCGCTCCGATTCGGACTTCAGCTGCGCCTTGCCGGCCTTGCTGATTCGATAAAAACGAGCACGGCGATTCCTTTCGCTCACTTTCCACTCCGCGAGAATCCATCCGAGTTCTTCCATGCGATGCAAGGCAGGATACAGCGAGCCTTCCTCAACACGAAGCGCCTCCTGAGACAAATCCTCTATGAACGTGGTGATTCCATAACCGTGCAACGGTCCGCGGCGGTCGAGAGTCGTCAGTACGAGCAAATCGAGTGCCGTCTGCGCAGAATTCGACTTAATCAACCGGTATACTCCGATGGCTAGGCATAGCACTCGTATTGTAATCGATATTAGATCCGCCCTAGTCAGAAAGTATCGACTAATCCTTCGGATCTCGTCACAAACTGGATTACCCGGCACATGGCCCCCTTAGGGCGGATCTATCCGATACGAGTTCCCAAATTCCGCGATGCTCTTGAACCAAAAGCTATTTAAGAGGTTCCTTTCTCTCATCCATGAGTCTCGGCCTGCCCGTGCGCTGCTTTGCCTTCTCTAAAGAAGGAGAACGCTTCGTGATGTCATCCTCACGGAGACCGGGCATACGACCATGTTCCAGATAGCAATTGCGGAACTCCTTTGGAGACATACGCCGAGCACTTCGGAAGCGGCGATTGAAGTTGGACAAATTAGTGAATCCCGCGTCGGCTGCGATGATACTGATCGGCCGGTCTGTCTCGACCAGCCACATACAAGCCCGTCCCATCCGCAACCGGCTCAGGTAGTCGGTCAGGTTTTCACCAAGATGACGCAGAAACAGCCGGTGAAGCGATCGCTCCGACAGACTTCCGACGGCGCACACATCCTGCACCCGAATCGGCTCTGCAAATCGCTTGTGAAGCAGATCTAAGATCCTGTTTAATTGAGCGGATTCATCGGCGGTGATCGGGGCTGCCTTCTGCGGAGTCGCGAGCGGAACCGCATCCATTTCAGCTAATTCAGTGAGGCAATTGAGCGCCGTCCAAAGGCGGTCGCGCGCTGAATTCGAAACTAAGCCCGGCAAACGCGATTCCACCATCTTTCCAGCTGAAGATGGAAAGCTCAAAGCTCCGGCGGCCCGGTTGAGCAACTTGCGCAGGCCGGAATACTCCGGGCACACATCCGCAAGCTGCAACGCCCAACGCTCCGTAAACCACAGCACGACGGCTACGTGCGGGCCAGACTCATCGATGGCCTTAGTAGATGCCCAAGTGTGCGGCATGTCCGACGGCACCAGCACCAGATCGTGGGAATCGTACTCGCCTACGTGATCCGCGATAAAGCGCAGCCCGCGACTGTTTAGTGTGAGAGTCAATTCGCATTCCGGGTGATGATGCCACTCAAATGGAATCCCCGGAATCTTGCGATTGAACACACGAATCGAGCACCCCTTCGGAATCGCGACGTATTCGTATTGAGGTTTCATCCTCCCAACCTGCTCTCAATTCGGACACCCTATAAGGCCGAATTGTCCGAAGAATATCACTTGTTGGCCGATCTGGCGTACTCTGACAGCCTCCCAATTCCTAAGATCGAATCATGCGGTGGACAGCGAGCCCTGCACATCCGGCAAGCATGAGTCGAAAGTGAGGCCTCTAAGAAGACTCAGGTGACTTCGAGGCTTCCAAACCCACACAAGGAGTACAAGAACTATGGCGTTCCAGGTTGAGAATTTGTCCGAAGCGATTCGGGAGGTCAAGAAAAAGCTACGGCGGGAACTTCCCGCCTATTCAACTGTGTTCCAAGAAGTCGAGAGTGAGATTCGCCGCAAGGTTGCCCAGATCCTCAAGGAGCGGGAGTCCGGTGAAGCAGTCATTCCCGTTCTCCAATACTCGGATATTGCGGCGGACTCAGTCTCTCCCGAGATGATTTCGAAGATTAAAGATCGAGGCGCGTGCGTAATTCGCAAGACCTTTGCGCCGGAGCAAGCCCAAGCTTGGGATAGCGAGATCGCCAGGTACGTCGAAGAAAACGGTCTCAATGAAAAGTTGGCGAATGCTGCTGAAGATAAGTACTTCGGCACGTTGGCGGCGGCGAAACCTCAGATCTACGGCATCTATTGGTCGCGTCCGCAAGTGGAGGCAAGACAATCGGAGTCTCTGACTCGAGTGCGCACCTTTCTCAATCGGTTGTGGCTGGCTAAGAGCGAGGGCCGGCGTCATTTCGATCCTGATCAAGTGCCGGTATACGCTGACCGCATTCGCAGGCGGCCGCCCGGATCTAGTTCTCTGGGACTTTCCCCCCATGTGGACGGCGGTTCGGTTGAGCGCTGGCTTGAGCCGAATTTTCGGAACGTATACCGCCACGTTTTCTCAGGGAATTGGCGTGAATATAGCCCCTTTGACGCGGCTTGGCGACCCGACGCGCAAGAATTTCCGTCGCCAGCGGTCTGTTCCATGTTCCGAACCTTTCAAGGCTGGACTGCGCTGACCCGGCAAGGTCAAGGAGACGGAACGCTGCAATTGATCCCGATTGCAAATAGCATGATTTACGTGCTGCTCCGGGCCCTTCAAGACGATGTTCCCGAGACAGAGTTGTGCGGCGCAAAACCCGGGCGTGCTCTCTCCGTGGAGCCGGAATGGCACAGTCTCCTGCTGGAAGCGTTGACGTCCATTCCGCTTATGCAATCAGGTGACACTGTGTTCTGGCACTCCGACGTAGTCCATGCCGTCGAGAACGACCACAAGGGCACTGGCTACAGCAACGTCATGTACATTGCCTCCACCGTTGGCTGCGAGAAGAATAGCGCTTATCTGGCAAAGCAAGCGCCCGCATTCCTATCAGGCAAGACGCCGCCCGATTTCGCGCCCGACAATTTTGAAGTGGACTTTCGGGGCCGTGCGACAGAGGCGGATCTCACGCCGCTGGGCCGAACTCAGATGGGTCTGCCTCCACTGGAGGCGCCCGTCAAGCGGGGATCGACCGAATTCGCTAAAGCGACGGTCTAGGCACTCCGCAGGACGGGGCTTTACGCCTCGTCCTACGATCCAGATTGGTATGCCGACGGTTGAAGCAGGTCTGAAAAGCAAAACCGGCAGCCGCAAAAACTCGCACCAGTCGTGGCGCTCCCAATCAAGCGGATCTTTCGGCGCCGCAGTGAACTGCGCTTCCCCACGACAGTGCCAGCGCCCGCTTGGAATGCGTGAGATGAAGGCGGTTTACAAACCGAGAGCGTTAACTGATGCTTATGGCTTGCCGTTTGCAAACGCTGGAACATTGGTCGTGAGTTTTCTTGAAAGGAACTCGCGCAACACATTCGTCACCGCGTTGCCCCCCAGGATAATGAGACCGTTCCGGACAGTCAGACCGAATTGCCGGTCTTGCTGGGCTCGATACAGGTTCGAGAGACCTGCTGCCCCGAAACTCCCGGCCATCCGAGAGTAATTCGGTGCCAGCCGTCCGTTGTCTCCCCTGCAAACGACTGTTGATAGGAGCGCGTGGAGTACTCGAGACCGAACTGTGCCTGAACCCTGATAGAAATAGCGAGGATCTTGATGCAGCATCGTCGGAAAGATTGCGCTTCCGAGCAGTCTCGAAGTTAACGTGTCAGCGTAGGTCCCCCCATACCGCTTCGCATACCCTTCAGAGCCTTGTCCATATCCGGAAACGTGTTATGCGCCTGCTCAACTCCGGCAATAGCGCCCGTCACAAAGAACGTTACCGGGTCGGTGAGCGTTCGCAGGGCCAGAGTAAACTTCAGCTTCTTGGTCATGGGCGCTGCGTCCCACAGATAGCTGGTGTAGTAGTTCGGGAAAAAACCCAAGACGCGCTGCTGCTCTTGTTTCTTCACTTGCGCCTGGGCTATCTGCTGCAGAGTAGCGGTGACGTTTACGGTCGTTTTCTGGGTAGCGGCTTGCATGGCAAAAACGTTTAGCTGACGGCGCTGCCTTCGACCAAGTACGACCTGAGCCGCACCCGACAAACCCAAGCCGGGGGCATCCACCTTGAGCTGGTATATGCCGGGCGCTAAGTCAGCAAACATGAAAACGCCCTGCGGATCTGACTTCAAAATGGAATGCTTTCCGTTGCTCACTCCCACGAGGGTTACATCAACTCCGGGGAGCGCATTGCCGGCAACGTCTAGTACTTTTCCCACCAGCGTTGCGAATAGTTGGGCCTGAGTTGCCGTAGCGTCGGGACGCTGCATACCATCGCGGGTAGCCGGAACAGATTGCGACAGGACGTTGGGCGAGTATGGGGTCGCAACCCACTGCCCTCTCAGGCATGTTGTCAGCCCGCCGAGTGAGAGTGCAATGAAAAGTCCTGTGCGCGCTAGCGCAAGCGTATAGCCAAGCAGGAATTTTGACATATCTTGGAGCCGGTCGACGATCACTCGTACTGGGTAATACCGACCGCACATTCTTGATGTGAAACGTTGTCGCCTGTCTGGAATCCTGATTGCTGACCCGCGTAACCCTCGTCGTTCATAAATGTTCGACGCCGACTCAATAGTTTCTGTTCCAAACAGGGGTAACAACGCTCTTGCTGAGTGCGAACCTGCTGCCGACCGCGTTCCCGTCCGCCATCTTTAGGGCTCGGCGCATGGTTTGTCGCGCTAAAAACTGTTGAAGGCACATTCATAGAGGTTGGAGACTGACCGCAGGCCGTTGATGGCGATCGCGTAACGTCGCGTCTTGTCTTCCACTTCCGCGACGGTTCAGTCGACGAGGACACTACAGTGTTCACACAGCGGGACGTATTCCGTCTCGTTACGGACCACCATATCCAACGCGGGCCGGCTTTCCTAGATCTTCCGATATATTCATCAATGCCTTGACCGGGCGGATTACGTCTCATACGAAGGACGGGAAAATCAGGCACGATTACCTGGACCTGCCACATGACGTCTCGGATGGTCTTCCGTCGACCCCTGAGACGAAGCTTTCGTTTGTTGCTCCAACCGCGAAGCCGCGGCTCATACATGTCTCGATCAAACCGGCCGCAGAGGTTCCTTTCACGGTCGGCGGGATCAGGCGGAGGCCATCGATTTTGTTCTGCACGTTGAACTGGGCGGTCTCACCGGGATCATTGCCCGATGATTGGTAAGCAGCGACCCGACTACCACATATGGATCCTCGGCGGCGCCTCACCTGCGTTTATACGGGAAGAACTCAGCTCTACGAGGGCGGCCCAATCTGGCGCATCGAACGAATTAGTCCCGAATTTTCGTACTAGGGAACCTCTAGATGAGCGGGCCGTACAGGAACGGCCGTCGCACCCCGAAAATTGCTGCGCGCTTCAGCTGATGAGAGCCTCGGGGTTTTGCGGTAGCAACGAGTTCTCCGGCGCAGCACATCTAATTTCTTCTGCCCCGAGAGGAAAGTAAATGCCAGAAAGTAACACCTTACAGCAATCAGCCACAACTGACCCGAAGTCGGTAGGACCAAAGCCAGACCCTCAGCAGGAAAACATCGCGCATCCCGGCTTGACGGAAGACATGCGCACCAAGCCCGATCACGGCGAAGAGTCCTATCAAGGATTGGGCCGGCTTACGGATCGAGCAGCGATTATTACGGGCGCGGATAGCGGCATTGGACGCGCGATTGCGCTCGCGTTTGCGCGGGAGGGCGCCGACATCCTTTTCACGTATCTCCCTGAGGAGGAGGAAGACGCCAACGAGACCACCCGGTGGATTGAAAAAGCGGGGCGCAAGGCGGTCAAAATTCCCGGTGATCTGCGGCAAGAGCAGCATTGTCAGACAGTGATCGACCGTGCCTTCCAGGAGTTTGGAAAACTGGATCTGCTCGTAAATAATGCCGCTTTTCAAATGACTCACGAGAAGATCGAGGAGTTCACGACGGAGGAGTTTGACCGCACGTTCAAAACCAACATTTACGCCTTATTCTGGCTGGCACGCGCCGCGCTACCACGGATGCAGCCAGGTAGCGCGATCCTCAATACCACTTCGATACAAGCTTATGATCCGAGTCCTAATCTGCTTCCTTACGCCGCGACGAAAGCAGCTATCGTTAGCCTGACCAAGACGCTGTCGCAACTTGGCATGAAACAGGGTGTGCGCGTTAATGCAGTGGCACCCGGGCCTGTGTGGACGCCGCTGATTCCCGCGACGATGCCGGCGGAAAAGGTTAAAAGCTTCGGCAAAGACACGTCCTTCCAACGACCCGCACAGCCAATCGAAATCGCACCCGTCTTTGTCTTCTTGGCTTCCAACGAAGCCAATTACATCACAGGCGAGGTCTACGGAGCGACGGGCGGCCAAACACCCTTCTAACGAAAAAGGAGGCGTGTTTCTCTTATGACGGAGCCGCGCCTGGTCATTCATCATGTTGGTTTCGACAAGAGGACTGTGTCCTCTGGGAATAGGGTGACCGCCCGAGATAGACGACAGGCTGCTGGATTGTCGGGAGAATCCTCGCTCCTCGTACGGAGGGCAGGCGTTTGAAATTCCCTGGACGATATCGCGGGTTCAGTGCCGCTTTCAAGAAGATCATGGGCCATCCGCCGAGATCACATCGGCACAGACTCGCTGGTAGATTTCGTTGCGGATTGACTTGCGAGATGTGCCCTGGCATGTTCTCTGAAGTGGTTCACGATGATGGCCTTCCTGAATCACCTGTAGTCTGGAAGCGACGGGTAATCCGTCCCTTGGCGTCACAGTTCGATTCCGATCTTGTCATTCACAGCGAACCGAAGCTTCTGCTTACAGCCGAGGTACCATTGCGTCGTCTGGATCGACACGTGGCCGAGTAGGAATTGGATCTGGTCGAGCTCGCCCCCGGCTAGATAACAGAGACGCGCACATGTACGCCGCAGATCGTGGGGCGCCAGCTTATCGATTCCGGCAGCCTCGCCCGCTCTCTTGACGAACTCCCAAAGCACCTTTGGCGTCAGGCCCTGGCCCCAGATCTTCCCTGACTTGTTAATCGCTCTAAAGAGACAGCCGTCCTCTATTCCACTTGCTTCAGTCCAGCGGTCGAGCGCCTCCTTGACCCAGAGTGGAATCGGTACCGTCCGGATGCGCCCGGCCTTTCCACGAAGGTCGGCAATCACCCAGTGCTCTTCTCGGAGTTGAATGGGCACGGCCGTAAGGGCGAGGAGTTCACCGCGCCTCAACCCACAACCAATTAGAAGAGCAAGGATGGCATAGTTGCGTTTGCTCCTCAGAGTGTCGCCCTGGGAGTTCAGCAGCAGCGAACGGCCCTGGTCGGCAGTGAGCCAGTTGCTCAGTCGCACGCCGATCCGGCGTACGCCCTTGACTCGGCGGATGCCTGCGGCGAGTTCTGGACTGAGCAAGCCGGAATCAGCTGCCTCGTACGCCACACGCCTGACCGCGGCCAAGCGGAGGTTGATCGTTGTTGGAGCGAGGTGCCGTTGTGCTCCAAGTGGATTCGGTATCGAAGAACAACGGGGCGATTGAAAGCAAGTCGTGGTTCCGAGCAGTACCAATCGACGAACTCGTTTATCGCATGATCATACGTTCGCTGGCCGCTTTTCGAAGTCAGGCTGTTCAGGACGGCAGACTTCGTCTGTTCAAGATCGGGTAAGACAAGAGATCGCTTCGGTGGTCTCCTCTTTCTGCGATGCTTGGGCATTCTGGGCGGCCTCCTGCGCCGCCTTCAGTCAGAATGCCCACAGAGTCCACCCTTGGCCGTTAGAACGAACTCGCTGACGCGAGGGACGCTACGCGTGGGCTGCGGATCGGCTGTTCGGACTTCATGAGGGGTCGCGCAGTCGAGCGATAATGAGGATCGCCGTGCTGAGCTTTTCACCGTTCTACAGCAACTCCTTCCGGCTCCCTGGCCGACCAAACGGCGAAAATCAATTGAAATCCCATAGCGGTACGTTGCCATAATTGGCCGCATCCCTCGCCAAAAAATCAGCGAGTTCCGTCAAACGGCCTTATCGAAAGTGAGCCAGCGGTCAGTTCTGTCCGTCTGCCGGCTCATAAGGTTCTAGCGTTACTCACGGCTGATCGGCCAAAGCGAGCCTACTTCCAGCCGCTGACACACGCCGAACAATGGCTCCGAGTTGATGACCGCGCGCACTGCTTTTCACTAGGCCGCGTCCCGCTTGGCTCGCGCGCTGGTGACCGTCGCCACGTGAACGGATTTCGCCAAGCCGAGGAACTTCAGGATTAAGATTTGAATCCAGGACATATCGAACTCGTACCACACTAGTCCATGCCGCGCGGATGTAGGATGCGCGTGATGGTTGTTGTGCCAGCCCTCGCCGGAGGTCATGAGCGCAACCCACCAGTTATTTCGGGAATCATCTCTGGTAGCAAATCGGCGGGTACCCCACATGTGCGTAGCCGAATTGACCAGCCAAGTACAGTGGAGGCCGACGACTACCCGGAGGCAGATGCCCCAAAGCAGGAATGGAAGACCGCCAGTAACGAGAAGGAGCAGTGCAAGCATGACCACGGGAACCCAATGATAATTGTTCAGCCACACGTAAAAGCGATCTTTCGCCAGATCTGGCGCGTATTTGGAGATCCATTGAGTATCGGTGTATTTGCACTCTCCAGTGAGAAGCCAGCCGATGTGAGCCCACCAGCGCCCGTCGCGCGGTGAGTGCGGATCACCGGGCTGATCGGATTTCTGGTGGTGGATTCGATGTGTCGCAACCCAGAAGATCGGTCCACCTTGGAGCGTCAACGTGCCACAAACAGCAAAGAAATACTCGAGGGCCAAAGGCACTTGATATGACCGGTGAGTGTGTAACCGATGGTAGCCCATGCTGATGCCAAGACCGGCAGTCATCCAGTGGAGAAAAACGGCCACCGCACAAGCGCGCCAGCTGAAGATGAATAACGCAGCTAGAGCTCCGCCGTGGAGAAGCGTGAAAGCAATGCTGTTGGTCCAGATTATTTTCTGGCGTTCGGTTCTGTCGAGGAGGTCGGTGGGCACAAACGCGTCCAGAGGTTACCAGCTTACAACGCTTTAGCCGATCTATAATTGTGGTCCTCTTGCCGTGGGCGTATATGGCCATAGTTGTCCGCTGCGCACGCGCGACGAAGCCTTCTCTTTCCTTGAGATATTCGTGCGCGGGTTGCGTTTACGGTTCGATGTTCATTGGATCGTAGTGCTAGGAACATCCGGAGGACGTGCTGAGGAGGAAGTTGCCTTTCCCGTCGGCAGCGAGCTTAGCCAATCCAATCCAGGCGGATTCGAGTCGATGCTTGGGGACTCTCTTAGCGTTTCAATGCTCGACGTTGCGCTACAAGCTTTAGGGTGTTGTATGTCGTGAAAAGGATGTTTTGGCGCAACTCATTGCACAATGGTCCCAAAGCGCGCGAGAGTCGACCGCGCTGATCACCACTGGACGGGCGGTCGACGCCCTGCACCCTCCTCGGGTTGTTGCAAAGGTTCAATCGGACCACCGCAATATCAGTGTCCGTCAGAATCAATTGCTTACTCTTGGGATCTTGCAGTAGGTCCGGGGAATGGCGCGACACCAGCTCGACAGCGTCTAGGCAACCGGTGAAAGCGAGATCATTCACTACCTTCCCGCGTTCGTTGTCAATTTTCGGAGCAGTCGAATGCGTCCAGTGCGCCCGCTTAAACCGGAAGCCGATATCTTCCGCGGCAGCTCCCAACCAAACGTCTGTTGTGTGGTGTACCTTCCACAACCGTACGTGATGACGCTTTTGAACAGTGTCGAGGCTCTTCTGATAAACGAAATCGGAAGGTACTCCGTTTAGCGTTAGCGCATTCATCGGCGCCCGCTTGTAACCAATCCGCCGAGTAAGGGCGTGATACATCCGATACAGCGACATCGGCGATTTTCGTTCCGCCTGAACCCAACCGGCGGCATGAAACGCGCGATCCATCTCCTCACGGCTGCCAAAAAATAGAACGTTCACGAGGTCAGACGGACGACTCCCCATTCGCGCCCGTTGCGCGGAACCGGTCAGCAGGTGCCCAATTTCGTTTAGTTCCTCCGGCGAAAATGACTTCATTCCCACTGGCATTTCTGCACTCGAGCGAACCTCAACAGGGGCAGTTAATCGAAGAAGCAGCTCAGTACCCGCAGGAAAGTAGATCTCCGGATTTGGGGATGGCGCGATGACGGATTTGACGCCCCAGACCGGCACCCCCACTGCCGGCACTACAAACAACAGGGGAGTCGTAAACAGGGCCAAACTCGAGGACAGGCTTGCTACCGGGTGAATGCCACGTACCGTATTATCAACATCGACGCGCTCTTTCGCGGTTTCTACTTCGAGAACTTCAGTCTGGATGGGGATCGTATCCCCGTTGGTTAATCGAATCGTATGGAATTGGTAATGAATGCTGGCCGTCACGTGTTTGAGGCCTAAGCCGAACCGTTTCACGTTTTCTATGGTTCCGAACACTTGGGACGCTTGCGGAACGAGGATCTGGCCACGAAAACCGACAGGCGCAATGGTCCTGCCTTCGACTTGATCTCCAAGGTGGGAAATGTGAGAACCCGTGGGCATTGACAAGCGCACTTCCAAGGTCGTACCTGCGGGCAACTCGTGTGCACAAAGCGAAAAGGAAAGCAGAGCGGTTATCGCCCACCCGACTCGTAGGTACTGATGGCCAGCTCCCGTCCAGAACGGTGCGCCACTATCGCGGGTAAATTTCACTTTACACCGAGGGGATGACCGGCAGAAATGCGCTCTTGTTCCTTGTATCAAAGTTTCTTGAACCGTTCGACGGTATAGTCATTGTGCTTCATCGCACGGCAGTGCGATGGATCTGTGTTGCGCTCTCACGACCGGTGCTACGATTCCCTGCATGAGATGGCGAAAATACCTGCTCTCAGCTTTCGCACTGGACCTTGGCGCAATAGCTGTTGGAATGCATGCTGCCGGCGATGAAAACGCAACGTATACGGTTCACACTCTGGCTCTTCCCGATCACGGGAAGGGAAACATCACAATGGATTACATCGCCTATGATCCGAAGACGGGATATGTTTGGGTCCCAGCCATAAACATTGGCTCAGTCGATGTGGTGGACACCAGCAACGACAGGGTCCGTGAGATCTCGGGCTTTGCAACCAACGAAGTGGAAGCCAGAGGCCGCAAACGCGCTCAGGGGCCCAGTGGCGTATCGATTGGTGACGGCTTGGTGTACATCGGCGACCGGGCCGATTCCAGTGTATGTGCGATTGATGAAGGGACCCTCGCGCGCAAGACCTGTGGCCACATCGATTCCACACCGGACGGCGTTGTCTATGTGGCACCCACAAAAGAAGTCTGGGTGACTGCGCCCCGCGACAACTCGGTCCGTATTCTGGACAGCCAGACCTTGAGCCAGAAAGAAAAACTGACATTCGAAGGCCGGCCGGAAGGCTATGCAGTCGACGCAAGGCGCGGCCGGCTGTATATGAACTACGAGGACAAAGACCTCACGACGGCCATTGACCTTAAAACACACCAAACTCTCGCGAAGTGGCAATCCTCGTGTGGGGAGGACGGTCCGCACGGTCTCTCGGTCGATCCAGACGCAGGATACCTTTTGGTTGCTTGCAGTACACGGGCGGAGGTCTTGGATGCAGGTCATAACGGGGAGAAGCTGTCCTCTATAAACACCGGCGACGGCGTCGATGATCTCAATTACTCGCCATTTAGTCACATGTTGTATGTGGGCGCCGCCAAGGACGCGCGGCTCACGGTAGCCCGAGTTGACGTGGGCGGCAAGCTGAGCCTGGTGGCAGAGGTGCCGACCCACCAGGGGGCTCGCAACGGGGTCGTCACGAAGAATGGCACGGTGTACCTCGCGCACTCGCAGCTCGGGCAATTAGCAGGCCTCATCGTGGTATCGCGCAACAGGAAGTAGAGCGCAGCCCGCAGATGCCGGCTCTGCGGAATAGCCTCCGCTCGTTCCGGTCCGCATGCGTCCGTGACTTATCCACAAGGTGACAGCCTCGGGATAAATCTCGCCACGACGGCCGCACGCTTATTTCCGAGTTGCTCCTGAGTGGTCGGCAAACGGGAAAATATATTCATGTTGTTCGTAACCGAGCAGGCGCGTGGAGCATGGGTGTGGAAAGCCTAATTTTCTATCGGCTTCCGTCAACTATTTGCGACGCTTTGCGGGACGAAAGCAACCCTATGCAGACAAGAAGTCCAATGAATAGCAAGCACACAAACGGAACCACCAGGAAGACGAAACCCATCTTCAGAGGCGTGCGCCCAAACGCAACATCTGCATAGATGGCCGGACAGGTGAACACGACTGCGAGCGTGAGCCCGTACAATATTACCCGAGCAAATGGTAACCATTGCTTCGAACTCAGATGAGCGCAAACGAGCCCGACGAACGGCGAAAGCACCCATGCCGCGAAGAGTAGGACTAAAATTATGGATCTCTGATGACGACCTGCATGGAGCATCAGAGCAAGTGAACTGACAGCTGAAATTGCCACTGCAATGATCGCCACTCTTTGTGCCATCTTCATGCCTTCCTATCTCCCAGTGTCGCTTGACATCTCATATCGGCAGCAGCGGTTTGAAATCGGTACCGATTGTGTCTCGTCTGTCGGCGATCCGGACAGAATACCTTAAGGTCGATAGATCCACTGTGGTCGCGAAGCGACGGGTAATCCGTCCTTGGCGTCACGGTTCGATGCCGATTTCGTCGTTCACAGCGAATCTTAGCTTCTGTTTACAGCCGAGGTAATGCTCCGTTGTCTGGATCGACACGTGGCCGAGAAGGAATTGAGTTTGGTCGAGTTCCCGCCGGCCAGATGACAAAGGCGGGCAAATGTCCGTCGAAGATCATGGGGCGCCAGCTTGTCAATTCCGGCAACCTGGGCCGCTCTCTTGACGATCTCCCAAAGCACCTTCGGCGTCATACCCCGGCCCCAGATCTTTCCTGACTTGTTGATTGCTCTAAACAGGCAGCCATCCTTGATTTCACTTGCTTTGGTCCACCGATCGAGCGCCTCCTTGACCCAGAATGGAATGGGTACCGTCCGAATGTGCCCGGCCTTTCCATGGAGGTCGGCAATTACCCAGTGCTCTTCTCGAAGTTGAATGGATCCGGCCGTAAGGGCGAGGAGTTCACCGCGCCTCAATCCACAACCAATCAGAGGAGCAAGGATGGCATAGTTGCGTTTGCTCCTGAGACTATCGCCCTGGGACTTCAGCAGCAGCGAGCGGCCCTGATCGACGGTGAGCCAGTTGCCCAGTCGCACGCCGATCCGGCGTACGCCTTTCACGCGGCGGATGCCAGCGGCAAGCTCTGGACTGAGCAAGCCGGAATCAGCTGCCTCGTACGCCACGCGCCTGACGGCGGCCAAGCGAAGATTGATCGTTGTAGGAGCGAGGCGCCGCTGTTCCAAATGGATTCGGTATCGAAGAATACCGGTGCGATTGAACGCGAGTCGTGGTTCCCAGCAGTACCAGTCGACGAATTCGTTTATCGCATGATCGTACGTTCGCTTACCGCTCTTCGAAGTCAGGCTGTTCAGTACGGCAGACTTCGTCTGTTCGAGATCGGGTAGGGCAAGAGATCGCTTCGGTGGTCTCCTCTTTCTCCGGTGCTTGGGCATTCTGGGCGGCCTCCTGCGCCGCCTTCAGTCAGAATGCCCACATACTCCACCCTTGGCCGTTTGAACGAACTCGCTGACGCGAAGGACGCTACGCGTGGGTGCGGATCAACTGCGCGGAACCAATCGGCGGTCGCGCATTTGAGCGATAATGAGGGTCGCCGTGTCGAGCTTTACGTCATTCAACAACGACCGCTTCCGGCTCCCCAACCGATCCAAACGACAAAAGTCAATTGAAATCCCTGCACCCTTCCAGGTAGCCAACTCGTAAAGAGGAGGCGCTCGGCAATCCACCGGGAGTACCTATTGAAATCCTGCGCGTGAAGCGCCTGCTATGGACTCGTGCACCTGTGGGTTGGTCCATGAGGTAGGTCCAGTGGGAAGTCAGCGTGATGTCGTCAGCTTGAATGCGATACGAACGCCTGTACAGGGGCGATCCAGACGTCACGGTAGCCGAGCAGTCCAAGAAGGGAGTTCATAAATGGAAAGCCAGTTTTGTTTTTACGTTGGGATTGATTGGGCGACTCAGAATCATGAGATCTGCCTGATCGACGCAGATGGGAAGACAATCAAACAGAAAACGATCGAGCACAGTGGCAGTGGCATTGCTCAGCTGATTGACTGGCTTGAGCAAATTTGCGGTGGTGATCGGAAAGTGTGGCTGTGGGCATTGAGATCCCGCATGGGGCAATTCTGGAGAGCCTTAGCGAGAAAGAGTTTGCAGTTTTCTCTATCAATCCTAAAACAGCTTGATCGATTTCGAGATCGGTACTCCCTCAGTGGCGCGAAGGATGATAGTCGCGACGCATTTGTACTCGCTGCCTCTCTGCGAACAGACCGTTCTTGCTTTCACCGGGTCTGCATTGACGATCCACGAATTATTCGACTTCGCGAATTGTCACGCTTCGACGATGATCTGGATCGAGAGATGACTCGGTTGACAAATCAATTACGGGAACAGCTCATTCGCTATTACCCACAAATGCTGCATCTCGGTTCGGTTGTCGATGACCCATGGATCTGGGATTTGTTGGAATTAGTACCGACGCCGCAACAAGGTCACAACCTGACGCGCGCACGAGCTGAGGCGATGCTCTGCGGTCATCGTATCCGTCGCATTAACAGTGCAGACATCATAGAGAAATTGGGCGTTGCCCACAACTTCGATTGGCTCCGGGCGCAATGGAAGCTGCTAGCGAGCTGTGGTTCGCCAAAATTCCGTCCTCTGTTAAGGCATTGACTGGCAGCGGGATGGATGGACAGAATCGGAGGGATGCCAGTGCTCTTTCTGTTCGCGTTTCGATTCGTCCGCTTGCTCTTCAGCGGACATCAGGCGATTGCCATCGAGAACGCAGCGCTACGAATGCAGATAGCAGCGTTTCAAGGAAAACGGAAGCGCCCGCTGCTGACCACCTTGGATCGGTTATTTTGGGTCTCTCTCCGCAGCGTGTGGTCCGACTGGCGACGTCCTTTGCTGTATGTCCAGCCAGACACCGTCGTTCGTTGGCAGCGCGAACGGTTCCGCAAATTCTGGGCCAGGCTCTCCAACCCGCAGCGCCGGCGGGGTCGTCCCGGTACCGCCGCAGAACTGCGCCGATTGATCGAGCAAATAGCCGCCGCAAATCCGTTGTGGCGCGCACCCAGGATTCATGGCGAACTAAAAATGCTAGGCATCGACATCTCCGAACGCACTGTCTCGCGCATCCTGCGCAGGCTCCGGCGTCCGCCCAACCAGACGTGGAAAACCTTCCTGCACAACCATGTCGGCCAAATCGTATCGATCGACTTCTTTACCGTGCCGACAATTACCATGAGAGTGCTGTTCGTTTTGATCGTGCTGGAACACGATCGGCGCAAGGTGCTGCACTTCAGTGTGACCGAGCATCCGACCGGCGCTTGGACGGCACAACAGATCGTAGAGGCGTTCGCAGACCGAGACGCTGCTCAGTATCTCATCCGCGATCGCGACAGCAGGTACAGCGCTGAGGTTCGACCGCGAATCAAGTCGCTGGGTATCCAGGAGATTCTGTGGAGTGGGCCCCCAAAATGAGACAACGGGTCAAGAGTCGAAATTCAGCGAATGGAGAATCGACTCATGGGATTGTCTCGACGGAAGTTCACGCGAGAGTTTAAGGAAGCCGCGATTCGGCGGCTGGATTTGGGGGCTTCGGTAGCGGAGGTGGCGCGAGCCTGCGAGGTCAGTCCGAACCTGCTGCACCGCTGGCGCAAAGAGATTCGTGAATTTGGGGTGAAAGCCTTTCCCGGCATGGGGATGAAGCGCGCCGAGGAAGAGCGCATGGCGCAGCTGGAGCGGAAAGTCGGCCAGCAAGCTTTGGAGATCGATTTTTTGCGGCGATGCTTGCAGCATGTCGAGGAACAGCGGAAGCTGCAGGCATTGACTTCGCCGCGCTGGTCTACGAACGGATCGAAAAAGAAATGAGCCTGGCGAAGCCGCTCACGTTGACTCGCATGTGCAGATTAAACAGCGTCAGCCGGGCTGGGTTCTACCGCTGGGGCCACACGCCGGAGGCGGTGGAGCGGGACATAGATTTGCGGGATGAGATCCAGAAGATCGCACTCCAGTGGCCGTGCTATGGCTGGCGGCGGGTCAGGGCCGAGCTGCGGGAACGCGGTTTCCGCGTGAACCACAAACGCGTCAAGCGACTGATGCGGGAAGACAATTTGCTCTGCCTGCGGGGGCGCCGGTTCGTGGTCGCCACCAATTCGAATCATCCGCATCCGGTCTATCCGAATGTAGCCGCGAAAATGGAGTTCACCGGCATCAATCAACTCTGGGTGGCCGACATTACCTACATTCGTCTGGAAACAGAGTTTGTGTATCTGGCGGTGATTTTGGATGCCTTCTCGCGGCGCGTTGTGGGATGGGCGCTGGATCGGACCTTGCAAGCCATTCTGGTCATCACCGCGTTACGCCGCGCACTGAGCGAGCGTCAACCGCTGCCGGGTTTGGTGCATCATTCCGACCGCGGCGTGCAATATGCGTGCGCCGACTACACCGCGATCCTCGAAGAGCACGGCATCACCATCAGCATGAGCCGGAAGGGAAATCCCTATGACAACGCCGCTTGCGAATCATTTATGAAAACTCTCAAATACGCAGACGTTTCGCCAGGAATATCGCGCTTGGCCGAAGCGCACGCCTCCATTGGTGAGTTCCTGAATCGAATCTATAACCACAAGCGTCTGCACTCGGCGCTGGGTTATCGTGCGCCGGCTGAGTTTGAGGGTTCTCTTCCATCGGCTTCACTTTGCCCAACGGTTGGCTGTATGAAAACTGAGAAACGTGTGAATGAATCAGCCATCCCGCGATGTCGAGCTCAGCCCAAAAAATTTGCGCTTAGAACGCGCTATAAGCGATCGCCGGGCATGGGGGATACATTGGGCCTGACGAGAAAACGCCAAAATCGCTTGCCAAACAATTTTTCCCACTCTCTGAGGATGCCGTCGTAAGGCGTTTTGCAAGGCATCGCGGAATCTTTCGCTCCGATCTGTCCTTCCTTCTGCTCAACCCGGCGCCGGGTCCGGCTTTCCGGCCGGGCCGGGGGCCAGGTTATAGGACATGCCGGATAGATCATGTCCTCCCCATCGGTCGCGATGAGTTCCGGCCGGTTATTCCTTGATCGGGATGCTCGCCAGCAGAGCCCTTGCTTCACCGGCACGCCCCAGATAAAATCATTGCCGCATCAAACGAAAGCAATTATCATCGAACGAGAGTCTTAGTCCTCTCCACTGGTTGTCTCAGCCCAAGCGCCTATTCACCGACAGCACCGCAAA